>CAVQHC010000004.1:0-225996 GCA_963712235.1 uncultured delta proteobacterium | reverse complement strand
CCAGGAAGGCGTCGAGATCCTCCAGGAGGCTGCGCCGGATCAAGGCGAACACGGGCTGAATACGCTCACCGTCATGCGCCACGGCAATATCGATGCGCTCATCATTCGCGCAAGCCGATGCCAGACGGCCCACGCAGTCAGGGGCCAAAAGCGGTGAATCACACGGCGCAATCGCCACCCACCCCGTGCGTGCAGCCGCCAGGCCGCTGGCGATTCCGGCCAGCGGCCCGCGGAAATCGCGGCTGGCGTCGGTGATCACCGGCAAGCCGAAAGCGCCGTACTCATCGAGGTTGCGGTTCGCGTTGATGATGATTCGCGCGACCTGCGGCGCCAGCGCATCCAGCACATGGCTGATCATCGGCCGGCCGGACACTTGAATGAGGCCCTTGTCGCGCCCGTCCCAACGGGTTGCGCGACCGCCGGCCAACACTACTCCGGTAATGTTCTCCCCGCCCATGGAAGCTCACTCCCTGGCGACTGCGAGCGCGTCAGGAAAAAACAGTTGCTGACCTTCCACCCGGTAAGCGGCAATCAGTTGCTGACCGCGCTCCGAGACCAGCCAGTCGATGAATTGCTGGCCCTCCGCCGCTTTGATATGCGGATACTTCCGCGGGTTGACCAGAATCACCGAATATGGGTTCAACAGTTTCGGATCACCCTCGACCAGCAGCTCGAGGCTGCCTTTGTTGGCAAACGTGACCCAGCTGGCGCGATCCGACAGGCAGTAGGCATCCATTTCACTGGCGATATTCAGCGTCGCGCCCTGACCCGAACCGGATTGGCGATACCAGTCGCCATCGTCGTCACCGGGCTGGAAAGCCAGCGTCGCCCACAGCCGCAGCTCTTTCTTGTGCGTGCCGCTGTCGTCGCCCCGAGAGACGAAGGCCGCACGACTGGAACGAACGCGCCCGAGAGCGGCGGCCACATCCTTGATGCCCTTGATGGCTGCCGGGTCGGATGCTGGGCCCACGATGACAAAATCGTTGTGCATGACGGCGATGCGCTCGACCCCGTAGCCTTCATTGACAAACTCCTCTTCGGACGGCAGGTCATGCACGAGGATCACATCTGCGTCGCCTTTCATCGCCATGCGCATGGCCTGCCCGGTGCCCACAGCCACTACGCGCACGCCGATGCCGCTTTCGCGCTTGAAGATCGGCAACAGGTAGCCGAGTAAACCGGAATTCTCCGTCGAGGTCGTCGACGCAAGCGTAATGGACTTTTCCTTTGGCGAGGAGAGGAGCGCATAGGACGCCAGCGCTGCGAGCACTGCCAGCAGAGCCGCGCCCACAAAGAGTTTTTTGTTAGATTTGTCGACTTTCACTCCACCAGCTCTCCTGCAATGAATCGCGCCGCCAGTGGATCCGATGGCCCGTTCATGAACTGCTCTGCCGGCGCTTGCTCGAGTAGACGGCCATGATTGAGGAACAAGACTTCATCGGCTAAGCGCTGCGCCTGCGCAATGTTGTGTGTCGCCATGATGACTTTCTTGCCGGCCCGCGCAAACGAACGGATCAGGTCCTCGACCCGCCGGGTCGCGCCTGGATCGAGGTTTGCAGTGGGTTCGTCCAACAGCAAGACCTCGGGATTCAATGCCCAAGCGCGCGCGATGGTCAGGCTCTGCTGTTCTCCACCCGACAACCTGCGCGCTGGCATGTGAGCGATGTCGGCCAGGCCAGCCCAGTCGAGAGATTCCTGGATCACCCTGGCGCGGTCCGCCGACGATGCACCGCGGAGTTTGAGGACGTAATCGACATTTTCGGCGGCCGAGCGGCGCAATAGCACCGGCCGCTGAAACACCATCGCCTGCTTCTGTTGCACTTCACGCACATCGGCCTCGCCCCAACGAATCGAACCAGAGCTCAAGGGCAGTAGGCCATGGCATAGCTTCAGCAGGCTGCTTTTCCCGGCGCCATTGGGTCCGAGCAAAGCGGTGAGTCCCACGTCATGGATCGCGAACGACACATCCTCGATGATGGCCTTGCCATTCACGCCATAGCTCGCGCGGTTTACGACGAGCGGCAACATGTAAGGTTGCGACTGCATGCGGATTCCGTTACGGGCTCAGACGGTGCGCTGATGCGCGCCGCCCCCGATGGTTACCACGGCGGTGTTCACTATCACCGCAATGAGCACCAGGATGATGCCGAGCCCGAGCGCCATTCCCAGATCTCCTTTGCTGGTTTCCAGGGCAATCGTGGTGGTCATGACGCGGGTACTATGCAGGATATTGCCACCGACGATGATGACGGCGCCAACTTCAGCGATCGCGCGCCCGAAACCAGCAAGGATGGCAGTCAGCAAGCGTGCCCGGCCGTCCCAGAGCAGGGTGGCGATTTTCTGCCGGGTGCCGGCACCCACCGAACGCAGGTACTCGTCGTACTCTTCATGGAGATCGAACACGGTTTGCCGGGTCAGCGCTGCGATGATGGGAAACACCAAGACGCATTGGGCAATGATCATTGCCGTAGGGGTGAAGAGCAGCCCCGTGGTACCTAGCGGGCCCGTACGCGACAGCAGCAGGTAGATCACCAGTCCGACCACGACGGGGGGTAAGCTCATCATCGCGTTCATGAGGATGACGACGCCGCGTCTGCCTGGGAATTGCGTCAGCGCAACGAATGCACCCAAGGGTAGGGCGAACACGGCCGCCAAAATGACGGCGGACAGACTGACCCGCAGTGACAGCAGCACGATCTCGAACAGACCCGAGTCCATTTCGACCAGCAGTTGCAGCGCCGTTCGAAAGGCGTTGGAGAACTCGTTCATCGGGGACCCTCGATAATGGGTTTCGGCGGTTTACGAAAGACTAGGAGCGGGTGTATTGTCGCAGACGGCCCAATAACAAACAACGAGGAAGCCTCATGAGTGACGGTAAACCCGATGACGACAAGCTGAACCTCGAGATCCGCAAGTTTCTGAAGAGAGTGGGAATCAGCTCCCAGCGAGAAATCGAACGCGCTATCTATGCCGCCGTCGAAAGCGGACAACTCGACGTCGACGGCACCGTACACGCACGGGTCACGATGGAGCTTCCTGATCTTGGCAAGTCCCTGGTGATCGAAGCCGACCTCCAACTGAACTAACGCACCGATCCGGATACACAGCCATGGGCAACTCGCTCAGCATTCCCGTCGCCGTACTGCTGGAAAAGAAGATCGTCCAGGGTAAGGGCTGGTCGGTGCCGCAATGGAATGTGGTCGGCGTACTGGGTGGCGAACACAGTGGGAGTGAGGTCTCGGAACCGGTGCTCGTCAGGGACGAAGACAACCAGTACCTGTGGGGCGGATACCGCCTCAATCTCTATCTGGACAGCTGCGAAAGCTATTGGCACAACCTCACGGGCGAGCAGCCTTCGCTGTTTGTCATCTGCACCGAACCGCAGAGCGGAGGCATGCAACCCATGATCGTCACCGCTGACGGCCTGGAGGCCAGCGCCTCGACCGAGGGTGACGATAAGGTTTTCCGCGCGCCCATTCCGCCGGAAATCTACCTGCGCATCGAAAAATTCGTCGTGGACAATTACGTGCCGCGCGAACGCAAGAAGCGCAAGCGTCAGAAGTGGACCGAAAGCGATCCATCATGAGCTCGGAAGAAAAGCCCGAGTCCGGGCCGGCAGCAGAGACCCCTGCCGACGAGCCATCAATAGACGAGTCATCAGAAAAGCAAGTGTCGGACGAGGACGTGCCCTCGTTGGACAGCCTCGGCCCCGATTCGGATTACAGTGATTTTCTGTCGCGGGCCGTGAGTCCCAAGCTGCGGCGCGACGCCCTGCGCAAACTGTTCTCCAGCGCGAAGTTCAATGTCACGGACGGGCTGGACGATTACGCCGAAGACTACAGCCGGCACGCTCCGCTCGGCGACATCGTGCCCGCCGAGATGCGGACCCGTCTCGCAGCCGTGGCGGCCCGGATGAGCCCTGATCCAGACTCCACGGCGGCCCCTCCAACCACTGCCAACCACCAGGCCCGCGCCACTTCCCTGGCTGAACTGAGCGACCTGGAGGTCACCCCGACCTCCGTCGTGGAATTCAGCTCCGCCGGCCGGCTGCTGATCGTTGGTGAACCGGAAGCCGCTTTGCAGGCGGCCGCCCGGATGCCCGCTGAATTTACCTGCGTGGTTTTCACGCCCGGCCCGCGGGAGCCCGACGTCGACAAAATCAGGGGCAATACGATCATCACAGGTGGTCAGCTGGAGATCAGGGGCTGGCTCGGTGAGTTCGACGTCGGCATTCGCAGTAGTGGACTGACTCTGCGACTGGCTGAGCTGCTGCCGGGAACGAAAACCGGGACCGACCTGGTGCTGGATTTGTCGGACACCCCTTGCATGACCGAGCAAATGCCACCGCTGGGTTATTTCCACGCCGGCAATGACCCACAGGCCCTGGAACAGGCGCTCGAGGACCTGGCCGAGATGCGCGGCTCGTTCGAAAAACCAAAGTTCTTCAATCTCGACACCACGATCTGCGCGCACGGTCAAAAAGGTCTCGAGGGCTGTCGTCGCTGCATCGATGCCTGCCCCACCGAGGCGATCATTTCGCTCGGCGATTCGGTGCAGATCAATCCAAACCTGTGCCAGGGCGGCGGCATTTGCGCGGCCACCTGCCCAACAGGCGCGATTACGTACGCACTCCCGCAGGCAGGCGACCTGGCCACATACATCAGGCGCTTCCTGGCCGCGTACGGTGAGCACGGTGGCGCGGCCCCCTGCATCGTGTTTCATGACGAGCGCAGCGCGAGCGTAATCCCGGCCATGTTGGAACACGCGGGCCATCTGCTGCCGGTGCCGGTCGAAGAATGCGGGTCGGTGGGCCTCGATACCTGGCTGAGCTGCCTTGCCTATGGCGCTCGGGCCGTGTTGGTCATCGTTGCGCCAGATACGCCCGAAAACATCAGCATGGAATTGCTGCATCAGGCTGCCCATGCCCGCGCCCTGCTGGACGGATTGGGCTACGACCCACGCATGATGCAAATCGTCTGCCAGGAGAGCGACGCAGATTTGAGCTGGTGCGCCGACGATCGCTTACCGGAAGCGTCGCTGACTGACGTTGCCAGCTTCGATGCACTGGGCGACAAACGCACCGCGCTGAAACTGGCACTGATGCACCTGGTGGAACAAGCTCCGCGGCAACCGGACGAAATCGCGCTGCCGGCGGACGCGGCCTTTGGCGAGGTTCAGGTGGATGCCGACAAGTGCACCCTCTGCATGAGCTGCGTAGGAGTATGCCCGACCTCGGCGCTGATGGCCGGCGGCGAGTTTCCAAGACTGAGCTTCAAGGAATGGAACTGCGTCCAGTGCGGTCTTTGTGAGAACGCCTGCCCAGAGGACGCGATCGACCTGCGCGCCCGCTTGCTGACGGACCAAAGGCTGCGCGATGCGCGCCGGGTGCTGCACGAAGAGGAGGCCGTGCGCTGCATAAGCTGCGGCGAGCCCTTCGCCACCCGCTCGATGCTCGACACTCTGGCGCGGAAACTCCAAGGGAACCCCATGTTCCAGTCCGAGGAAGCGTTCCGCCGACTGCAAATGTGTGGTGACTGCCGTGTCCGCGACATGATGCGACGTGGCGCTCGGCCGAAAGGCTGAAAACTGAATGGCACCCGTCGGGGTCAGCCCTGATAGGTCTATCGTTTTTTGGTCAAAGGTGTATTGTCAGGCCATTCGGATAGCTCGTTCTTCACGTGCCGATCGGGGCTAGGGACTGTGACCGCTCAGAGGGACATTGCGGAAGAAGAATTCGGCGACCGCCGCGACCAAGAGTTGAGGGCGAATGCGTACGGCCTGATCGCGCACCTTCTCTCCGCAGCACCCAGCGCAGAGACTCTCGAGCGCCTGCTCGGCATCACGAGCACAGAGAGCGAGACCCCGGACAACGCCGGCGACAACTTAGCGACGGCCTGGCGCGGTTTGCGCGATGCCGCGACCGCGGTTGACCCGGAACAATTGGCGCGCGAGTACCACGCGCTCTTCATCGGCCTCGGCTCCGGTGAGATCGTTCCCTATGCCTCGCGCTATCTGACGGGCTTTCTGAACGACCGCCCGCTCGCGGACCTGCGCGATGACCTGGCCCAGCTGGGTTTCGAACGTCAGCCGGGCGTGCACGAACCCGAAGATCACGCCGCTGCCGTGTGCGAAATCATGGCGTTGATTGTTGCCGATGCATCACCGGATGAGCTAGACCAACAGCAGCGGTTTTTCAGCCGGCATATCGGGCCATGGATGCAGACTCTGTTTACCGATCTAGTGAATGCCCCCTCTGCCCGCTTCTATCGGGCGGTGGGCATGCTCGGTCGGGCGTTAGTGGAAATCGAAGGCCGTTATCTCGGCGTAGGAGCAGCCTCGTGAGTGAAAACATGTCGACCAAACGCACCGAGAGACGACGGTTTTTGGGTGCCATTGCAGCAGCAGGTACAGCAGCGGCGGTCGGCGCCGCCATCGGAGCTCCGGCGACCGCAGAGGTCACGGCATCGGCCAAACCCGAAGGCCCGCAGAAGGGCTATCGAGAAACTGCCCACATCCGCCGCTATTACGAAACCGCCAGGTTCTGATTCTTGTCCTAAATGCTCGAACGATCGGGCAAACACGTAGTCGGGAGATTCGGCCGTGAAACTCATAAAGACCAGCAAACATCGGAAACCCGCAGTAGACACCCCGCAGGAAGGTCAGCTCGGAAAAGCCATCAACCGCCGCACGTTCATGCAGCGTACCGGCCTGACTCTTGGCGGCGGTGCCATTGCCACAGGGCTGGCTCCGAAGATGGTGCGGCGAGCCCGTGCCGAGCAGAAGACGGCCGGAGCGGGCGAAATCGTCACCAAGCATACCATATGCTCGCACTGCTCCGTTGGTTGCGGCAGCCTTGCCGAAGTACGCAATGGCGTATGGACGCGGCAGCAGCCGGATTTCGATTCACCGCTGAACAGCGGCGCGCACTGTGCCAAGGGCGCGGCGCTGCGCGAGCACGGTCATGGCGAAAAGCGCCTCAAGTACCCGATGAAGCTGGTGGGCGGCAAGTGGCAACGCGTCACTTGGGACCAGGCGCTCGACGACATCGGTGGCCAGCTTCTCTCCATGCGCAAGGACTCGGGTCCCGACTGCGCGATGTGGATGGGATCGGCCAAATTCAGCAACGAGCAAGCGTACCTGTTCCGGAAATTTGCCGCGATGTGGGGCACCAATAACTGCGATCACCAGGCGCGCATCTGCCACTCCACTACGGTCGCGGGCGTAGCCAACACCTGGGGTTACGGGGCGATGACGAACTCGTACAACGACATGCATAACTGCAAGGCGATGCTCTTCATCGGTTCCAACCCAGCCGAAGCGCACCCGGTGTCGTTGTTGCATATCCTCAAGGGCAAAGAGAACGGCGCCAAGATGATCGTCGTGGATCCGCGTTTCACCCGAACCGCGGCCCACGCAGACCAGTTTGTGCGTCTCCGGCCTGGCAGCGATACGCCGTTCATATACGGCTTGTTGTGGCATATCTTCGAGAACGGCTGGGAAGACAAGGAGTACATCCGCCAGCGCGTGTTCGGCATGGACAAGATTCGCGAGGAGGCCGCAAAATGGCCGCCGAAGCTCGTGGAAGACGTCACCGGCGTACCCGAGTCCGAGGTGAAGCTAGTGGCACAAACCATGGCGGAGAATCGCCCCGGGACCATCGTCTGGTGCATGGGTGGTACGCAGCACACGATAGGGAACAACAACACACGCATCTACTGCGTGCTGCAACTGGCTCTGGGAAACATTGGTGTACCGGGGGGCGGTGCCAACATCTTCCGAGGTCACGACAATGTTCAGGGTGCCACCGACCTGGGCGTTCTGGCCGACTCACTGCCCTGCTATTACGGTCTGGCCGAAGGCGCATGGCGTCACTGGTCCGGCGTATGGGGCCTCGACTTCGAATGGGTCAAGAGCCGCTTCGATCCGGAAAGCTATGAAGAAGTAGGCGGTGCACCGGTCAGCGCGATGAACACCAAGGGCATTCCGGTGTCACGCTGGATCGACGGCGTCCTCGAAGACAAGGAAAACATCGCTCAGAAAGACAACATCCGGGCCATGTTCCTGTGGGGACACGCACCCAACAGCCAGACGCGCCAGCCCGAGATGAAGAAGGCCATGGAAACCGTGGACCTCCTGGTCGTGGTCGACCCATACCCAACGCATTCGGCTGTGCTTCCCGACCGCAAGGACAACATGTACTTGCTGCCAGCCTCGACCCAGTTTGAAACGTATGGCTCGGTCACCGCCTCCAACCGCTCGCTGCAATGGCGCGAGAAGGTCATCGAACCGCTGTTCGAGTCGCTGCCCGATCACGTCATTTTGTATCGCTTGGCAAAGAAGCTCGGTTTTGCCGAACAACTCACCAAGAACATTCAGGTCAACGGCGACGAGCCACTGGTCGAAGACATCCTGCGCGAGATCAATCGCGGCTCATGGACGATCGGCTACACGGGGCAAAGCCCGGAACGCCTGAAACTCCATGCGGAACACCGGCACACCTTCAATATGACCACCCTGAAAGCCGAGGGCGGACCCTGCGACGGTGACTATTACGGTTTGCCCTGGCCGTGCTGGGGTACGCCGGAAATGAAACACCCGGGCACACCGGTGTTGTATGACACGAGCAAGACCGTGGCCGAGGGCGGCCTCACGTTCCGCGCGCGATTTGGTGTCGAGTACGAAGGTGTTAACCTGTTGGCCGAGGATTCGTACGGCAAAGACTCGGAGATCAAGGACGGCTATCCCGAGTTCACCGCGGACCTTCTCAAGCAACTGGGTTGGTGGAACGATCTGACCGCAACAGAGAAACAGGCCGCCGAGGGCAAGAACTGGAAGACCGACCTATCCGGCGGCATTCAGCGCGTTGCGATCAAGCACAACTGCTCTCCGTTTGGTAACGCCAAGGCTCGCTGCGTCGTCTGGACCTTCCCAGATCCAGTTCCAATCCATCGCGAGCCGCTGTACACCAATCGCCGTGACCTGGTCGAGAAATACCCGACCTACGAGGACCGCAAGAGCTTCTGGCGTCTTCCGACCCGCTATGCATCGATACAGGCAACGGACTATTCAAAAGACTTTCCGCTGATTCACACCAGTGGACGACTGGTCGAGTACGAAGGGGGCGGTGACGAGACCCGCTCCAACCCCTGGCTGGCCGAGCTTCAGCAACACATGTTTGCCGAGATCAATCCAGCCGACGCGAACGACCACGGCATTCGGGACGGCAGCGATATCTGGGTGGAAGGTCCGGAAGGTGGGCGCATCAAGGTCAAGGCCATGGTGACCCGCCGCGTGGCGCGCGGGGTGGTGTTTACGCCGTTCCACTTCGGTGGCTGGTACGAGGGTAAGGACCTTCTGGACAAGTATCCCGACGGATCCGCGCCTTACATCCGTGGTGAAGCCGCCAACACTGTCTTTACGTATGGCTACGACTCGGTGACCCAGATGCAGGAAACCAAATCTAGTCTTTGCCGCATCAGCCCAGCATAGGAGCCTGAACGTCATGGCACGAATGAAATTTCTTTGCGATTCCGAACGGTGCATCGAGTGCAACGGTTGCGTTACCGCCTGCAAGAACGAAAACGAGGTGCCGTGGGGTGTCAATCGTCGCCGCGTGGTGACGCTCGGGGATGGCGAACCGGGAGAGAAATCCATCTCGGTGGCTTGCATGCACTGCTCCGACGCGCCCTGCGCTGCGGTCTGCCCGGTGGACTGTTTCTACACCACGGACGACGGCATCGTGCTGCACGACAAGGACATTTGCATTGGCTGCGGCTATTGCTCCTATGCCTGTCCTTTCGGCGCGCCGCAGTTCCCCGAGAAGGAAGCCTTCGCGGTGCGCGGCAAGATGGACAAATGCACCTTCTGCGCTGGCGGGCCGGAAGAAGACGGCTCCGAGGTCGAGCGCGAAAAATACGGCCGCAACCGCGTCTCTGAGGGCAAACTCCCCTTGTGCGCGGAGATGTGCGCCACGAAGGCGCTTCTGGCCGGCGATGGCGACGAGGTCGCGGATATCTACCGGGAGCGCACCATGAAGCGCAGTAGCCGTCCCGACACCTGGGGTTGGGATGTGGCTTACAAGGACGGAAGCCATGAAATCTGATCGCCAGCGGTCAAAATGGCTGGCGCTGTTTCTCGGCGGGTTGGTCATCCTGACGGTGCCGGTGTCGCTGTATTTCGGATGGGCCGGCTCAACCGCGGCGGCCGAGTCGGACACGAAAAAGGCTGACGAGGCTTCGGCGAATCCGCGGTCCGAGTACTGGCGTGCGGTGCGTCACGGCGTTGAGGGCTACTCCGCCGTTACCGGCCCTGAAGCCAACGTGCTGATTCAAGACAGCGGCCAGACCTGGCGTGAGCTGCGCAACGGCGCCGCGTCGAGCGTCGGCGCCTGGCTCATGGCCGCCGTACTGCTTGCGCTAGGCCTGTTTCAGATTTTCAAGGGAACGTGGAAACTGGATTACCGCACCGGCAAGACGATTACGCGCTGGTCGCTCTTCGATCGCTTCATCCATTGGGGCCTGACCGTTACGTTCCTGTTACTGGCATTGACCGGACTGGGCCTGTTGTTTGGGCGATACGTGCTGATGCCCCTCATGGGCAAAGAAGCCTTCGGGGCCATGTCGGCCGTTTCTAAGCCAGTGCATGACTACGTTTCACCCTTCTTCATCGCCTTCCTGGTGCTGACCGTGGTCGCCTGGATGAAGTACAATTTCTTCAAGTCCTACGACTGGGAATGGTTCAAGAAGCTAGGCGGGTACCTGACGCGCGAGCACGTGCGCGCGGGTTTCAACAATGCCGGTGAAAAGGTCTGGTACTGGTTTCTGTTCCTGGCTGGCATCGTCGTGGTGGTCTCGGGCCTCCTCCTGCTGACACCGAATTTCGAATGGACACGTTCCACCATGCAGCTGTCCAACCTATTCCATATCGCTTCCGGGGTCGGTCTGATCTGCTTCTCGTTCGTTCACATCTACATGGCCACGATTGGCAACGAGGGGACCTTCGAATCCATGGTCGGAGGTGACGTCGACGAGCGCTGGGCGCAGCTGCACCACGACGCGTGGTATGACGAAGTCGTCGCCGAGCGGGCGTCCGTCGAAGGCAAACCGGGGAGCTCGCCAGGTTAGGCACTAGTCGTTGCGCTTCGCCATTCGATGCATGTTGCTCGTCCTCGTGCTCGGAAGCCCTAGCGGCGGCGCGAGCGCCCAGTCTCCGGACGCGGGCACGCCGCCGCCGGAGGCCCAGAAAGAACGCCCACGGCTAGTCAAGCCCAACGGCCAACAAGAAGAGAACGAGCAGATCGGTGGAGAGCCATCGCTCACCGAGACCGCGGAGGAACCCGCGGCCCAAGTAGACGGGGAACAGCAGGACAAGGCAACCCTCGAACTTGGCAAGGAGAGCGGATCGATCGGCGAAGAGGTGCGGGCTGGTGCGGGCGACAGCCTAGCGGCCGAGCCCAGCACGACCGCGCTCGACGAAGTAGCCCTACCCGAGGGCCGGAGGCTGCCTACGCGTCTCGGACCCGTACGTATCCGAATCGGGAAAACGGACGATTGGATCGGCATCGGCTTTGCCGCGCAGCTAGAGTTCGAATATGCTCAGCAGCTCGAGAGCGCAGGCTTCGTGAGGGAGTCGAACGAGTTCCTCGAGTTTCGCCGCATCCGCTTCACGCTTTCGAGCTCGTTCATCGACGGGCGCATTCAAAGCCGCTTTCAGATCAACCTGACGCCCCGCGCCTTCGATTTGATCGACATGTGGTTCGCGTTCACGCGCTTCAGGTTGGCGACGATCCGCATCGGCCAGTTCAAGATCCCCTATGACCGATACCGTGCGCAGTCCTATGCGGCTCTCGCGTTCGTCGACTGGCCGCCTACCACTCGTATGTTCGGTTCCGGGCGTCAAATCGGAGCCGAGATGTTCGCGCGCAGGCTTCGCGACCTGGAGTATGCTTTCGGCATTTTCAGCGGGACCAATGCGCGCGCCGCCCATGGGGTCGGCATCACCGAGGTGTACGGCGAGAGGCCTCAAAACGACTCGAATATCGGCTCTGGGCAGGTCGTGACCGAATTCCATCCCGAGCTTGTCGGTCGATTCGCCAAGAACTTCGGCGAGATCACCACCGACATGAACAGCGACCTGTTGGGGACCAAAGAGTTTCGGCAGAGCGTGGGCGCCGGGCTTGCATGGGACGCGCGCCCCAATGCGATCGAGGACTTGGGCTTGCGGCTTTCCGCCGAGTGGCTCGCCAAGGTCAGCGGCGTTGACATGAACGTCGTCAGCTACGTCGCTTGGTACAAGCCGTGGCAGGGAGGGAAGCTACTCTTCGGCCCGATTGGGTTCATGGGAGAGGCGGGCTATCGGTTCAGCCTGCTCTGGGAGCTCGCAGTTCGCTACAGCATCGTCTACCTCACACCCTGGGTTCGAAGCGACGCCAGAAACTATGGGCAGTTCCAGATCACAAACGCCGCCGACACGGCCCAAGCGCTAGCGCAATACGGTCGCAACGGCGATCAAACCACCAATGCCGAGCTCGTGGTGGCGGGCACGGCACACATCATCGGCAACAGTTTCAAGGTCGTCGCAGAGGCTGCATGGCTGTCGCAGCGCTGGAACTCCGGTTTGCGCAGTTTTATTCGAATGAACGTGCAGCTCCACTTGCTGTTTTGAAGCCGGCCGCATACGAAACACGGCTCCCACAATTTCTCCCACACAGCACGAAACAACCAGAAACGGCACGCAACACCCGGAAACAGGTTCTCCTTTGTTTTGCGGGGATTTCTCAATGATCCTGGTCACTCAGTTTATGTAGGGCACCTTTCCCTTGAGTGCGCCGCTCTGGATGCTGCCAGGGAGGCTGGTGGCTTTGGCAATGCCGAAGTCGGCGAGCTTGACCTCGCCTGCGTTGCTGAGGAGCACGTTCGAGGGAGAGACGTCGCGATGGATGATGCCGGCAGCGACGCCGCTTTCGTCTGCGGTGTGCGCGAAGTCGAGCGCCGCACCGAGGGCGTGTGCCAGGTACGACGTGAGCCCAGGGTCGAGTGATTCGCCGCGGCGGCGCAGGTGGCGCAGCGCCGCGCGAAGGTCGGTGCCTTCGATGAGCTCGAGGGTCAGATAGTGGGCGCCGTCGATGATGCCGAAGTCCAGAACGCGGGCGATGTGCCCGTGGTGAAGGAGCGCCGACATGCGGGCCTCTCGGCGAAACATTTCGATGAAGTCCGCCTCGTCCGCGAAGGTGGGCAGGATTCGCTTGAGGCAGACGCGCTGCTCGAAGCCACCAGGGCCGCGTCGAATGGCGACGAAGGTCTCGGCCATCCCGCCGACACCGAGGCGTTCGACCCGTTCGTAGTCACCGAAGTGCTCAGGGGTCGCGGGGGGCATGAGCGGAGCAAGATAGCATAGGGCGATGCGGGAGCGCCCCGCAGGTCGACCTGGCCTGCATCGAGCGTCCTGGTGCGCGCTGTTTAATCTGCTCGGCGATGTGGAACGCTGCTTCAGAGGTTTCACCTAGCCACGCCGTTCCGCACGGAGGAGACTCCCGCGATGCGACCCATCCCCGTCACGAAAACCTCCGCGCGCTTCATGCCCGATCCGGCGCGGGTGATCACGAAGCCTTTCACGCCTGGAAGCGAACACTCAGTGGACGGGCGCTCCCGCCGCGCGCGCATTCTCTCGCGGATCCTGGCACTGTCCGAGTCAGAGGTGAGGACGACCTTGAGCACGACGCAAGCCCGATTCTCTGCGCGTCACGTCGACTTGCGATCGGTATTCGAGGCGAACTTCGCGGGCGTCGCGGAAGCACATGTCGCCGGAGTGGAAGAGCTCTCGTTGGAGCGCAAGCTGCTCATCGGCGCATATTTCACCCACGAGTATTCGATCGAGGCCGCCGCCCTGAGCAATCCCTCGATCGTGCCGGCGCCCAACCAGGAGGGCCTAGCCCCGGGCGAGCAGCGCTTTATCTTGAGTTTGCGCGCAATCGGCGAAGGGCACATCTCGTCGATCGAGTTTCGCTCGGGCGTCATCGACGCCGGGGGCCAAATCGAAATGGAAGCGCCGAGCCGGCGCGCGGGCACCGCGCGCCACCGAGATCCGGTCTACGAGAAGCACATCTTCCATACCAAACTTCGTGAGCTCGACATATACAACGAGATCGCCGCCACCGTCCTCGACGCGCTTCCCGATGGGTTCACCCTGGAGCAGCTCGAGACCATGATCCGCGAGGTCGACCAGCAACACGGTCACAGACCGGACGCCGCGCACGTCACCCGAACGATTCACTGGCTCGCGTCCTCGAACTACGAGAGCTCGTTCCCGCCAGACTCGAAGATCTCCGAGCGCGTCCTCTTTCCAGCGGGGCCCGCCGAGAGTCACGGGATGGAGGATGCTCGCTTCGTCCGTTTCACCCAGGACGACGGAACGGTGACGTACTTCGCTCCGTATACGGCGTACGATGGCTATCGGATCCTCCCGCAGCTGATCGAAACAGCCGATTTTGTGACGTTCCGAATTGCCACGCTGAACGGCGCGTCCGCCAAGAACAAGGGCATTGCGCTCTTTCCCCGGATGATCGACGGGCGCTATGCTGCCCTTTCCAGGCTGGACAACGAGAACAACTTCCTGATGTGGTCGGACAACGTCCGCTTCTGGCACCAGAGCGAAGTGCTCCAGAGGCCCAAGCGCGCCTGGGAAATCACGCAGCTCGGCAATTGCGGATCCCCTCTCGAAACCGAAGCGGGCTGGCTCGTGATCACGCACGGCGTCGGGGCAATGCGACAGTATGCTCTCGGAGCCATCCTGCTCGATAAGGAGGACCCCGCACGCGTCATCGGTCACCTCGCCGAGCCCCTGTTGGAACCCGCAGCCGACGAACGCGACGGCTACGTGCCCAACGTCGTCTACTCGTGCGGTAGCATGATTTCAGGCGGGCTCCTCGTGCTGCCCTACGGTTTCGCCGACATCGGTACTCGCATCGCGACGGTGCGCCTCGACAATCTTCTGTCAGAGCTCACCCGGGCTCGTTGACGGTCGCACGCGGACCGTCCCACGCGGCCATCGCCTCGCAGTAGCGCCGGAACAAGCGCCGCAGCTGCGACGAAGGCGCGCGATAGTACTCAGCGGCATCGATGTCGATCCAGGCCGAGTCCTCGATGGAGCGGCCGGCGTCGGTCGTGGCGACTCGCTTCGCAAACGTCTCGACCACAGCGACTGCCGGCTTCGGGGAGGCGTTGGCATGCCAGAGCCCGAACGATCGCTCGTGGACCGCGAGATCGAGCGGGGGAAGTCCCCAGATGGCCTCCGCGTAGTCGGAGTAGCACCAGAGCATGGCGCCCGTCGTACCGCAGTCGCGCAGCGCTGCGAGAGCCCGGCCGACGTACGAGGCAGCCTCCTGCTCCTCAACGAGGGCGGGCCCGGGCGGGGCGATGGCCCGTTCACAGTCTGGGTCACCACGCTTGGTGGTTGGCACACCAAACTCTGCGAAGAGGACGTCGGCCCCGTCGCCCAGCCACCGCGTCAACCGAGCGAGGAACGGCAAGACCCGCTCGTCGGTCGGGCCATCCGCCCAGGCGGCGTAACCGGGATATCCGTGCATCTGCAGAAAGTCGCAGACTTCGGCGGCCTCCCTCGGGCCGAGATTTCTGTCCTGCTCGAGGTCTTCCATGTGGAGCCCGAGCGTGACGAGCGCGCCGGCGTCGGCGCCGCGGATGGAGTCCGTCATTCGTAAGAGCCACTCACGGGCCAGAATCCCATCCGGGGGGACTGCACAGTTCGAGTTTTCGTTTCCGAGGTCCCATGCCCACAAAGCCGGATGCCCTGCGAGCGCACTGGCAACCTCACCAGCAAGTGAGGACTGCGCCCGCACAATGGACGCGTCGGAGTACCAGTTCGCGATGCGCGGCGCGGTGACTCGGCCTCCGGAGACGACGCGGAATCGCTCGTCGCCCGCCTGTTCACCGAGAGCCCACGAGGGGATCCAGTTCACGCCGCTCATGTGGCCGGTGAAGAGCGTGGGCATGACTGAGAGTCCTGCGGTGCTCGCTTCTTCGAGGGTCGAGACGAGGCGATCGAGCATCGTCGAGTCGACGCGCGAAGGGGTTGGTTGGAAGTCGTCCCAGATGAGGAAGATGCGGACTGAGTCGAATCCGCAACTCGCGATGCGACGGAAGTCCGCCGCAACCTCCGCCAGGTCGAATGCGGTCCACCAGCCCATCGCCGTCCGAGCCGGCCAGTAGTTCACGCCGAGCCGAAAGGGCGCGGGCCGGGTCGACCGCACGTCGGCGGTCACGCGGGGCTCTCGGATTCGGATTGGCCCAGGATGCGTCGGTAGACCGCGATGTACTCGTCGACCATCCGCTCCTTGTCGAAGCGGCGCTCGACCGATGCGCGCACGCCCTTCGCGTTCAATTCTATCGTCCCGGCTACGGCTTGCACAGCCTCGGCGGTCGAGTCGACGAGGCGGCCGTTCACGCCCTCCGCGATGAGCTCCGGCATCGATCCGCGTCGGGTCGCGATCACCGGGGTCCCGCAGGCCATCGCCTCGACCACGCTGAAGCCGAACGGCTCGTCGAAGCTCACGAGGTGGAGCAGGGCGCGCGCGCCGCCGAGGAGCTCGCTCTTTCCTTCGGGCCCGACCGCGCCGACGAACCGTACCCGGTCTCCGTCGAGGTGAGGCTCGACCGCACGCTCGAAGTAGCCTCGGTCCTGGATGATGCCGGCGATCACGAGCGGCAAACCTGCGCGTCGAGCGACGAGAATGGCCTCCTCCGTGCCCTTGTCCGGATGAATTCGACCGAAGAACAGGAGATAGTCGCGCGGGCCGGTGCCGATCGCGAGCGCGCCCATGTCGATGCCATGGTGAATGGTCGCCGCGTATTCGAGCGAAGGGTGTCGATCGGCGTCGCTGATCGCGACGTAGTGCGTGCGCCCGTCGTACTTCTGGTAGACGGGAAGGATTCGCTCGGACGAAAAACCGTGGATCGTGGTGATGACTGGGGTGTCCACCAAGCGAGAGAAGCTGAGGGGCAAGAAGTCGAAGCTGTTGTGGATGAGGTCGAACTCCGCGGCGCGCTCGAAGACGGCGGAGATATGCAGGCACTCCCACACCTTTGCGTCGATGGTTGCGTCTTCGGAGTATCCGCGTGGCGCAATCCCGACCAGCCGAGCCTTGGTGATCGAGTCAGCGGTGGCAAAGAGGGTGACGTCCAGTCCACGCTGCACAAGGCCCTCGGTCAAGAGAGAGACGAACTGTTCCCAGGGCCCGTAGTGGTGGGGAGGGACGCGCCAAGAGATCGGGGCGAGCACCGCCACGCGGAGCGCGGCTCGGGCGTCGAGCGAAGGCGACGTCACCCGGAGCCTTCGCCCGTGGGAGAGGAGCGTGCGTTCTCGTCGCGCATCTGCTTCTCCGAGTCGAGCGCGCCCATCTCGGTGAGCGCGAGCAAGAACGAGAGCGTCGACTCGGCCCCTTGGTTCTCGTTCGGTCGATCTGGGTGGAGCCCGTCGAGGCAGCCCCCGGTGGTCGGGTCGTAGAGCGGCGCTTGCAGTTGGTTCTCACCCAGAAACCAACTGAACGCGCGCCACATCTCGCGTGGCCATTCCTCGTCCCCGGTGACGCGCCATGCATCGAGGCACGCCGATATCGTGGCGCAGGCCTCGAGCGGCTGCTGGTCGAAGCGCGCCCTCTCACCGTGTCGCGGGTAGAATCCGTTCGAGCCGATCGGGCCGAAATAACCTTCCGTCCGAGCGCTGCAGCTCGTTGAGCCATCGAAGAGACTCGAGCCCGGCCGCGACCATTTCTCGATCACCCATCTGGTTGCCCGACACGATCAGGGCCTGCGGCAGGCGCGCGTTGTCGTATGCAATGATGTCCTCGCACCACGGCCAGCGCTCGGCTCCGTTGGTCCTGAATCTCGACAAGAGCTGCTCGGATAGCTGCTTTTGCAATACCTCGACCGCGCTCTCTCCCCGAAACGCGCGCAGATACTCGTGGATACCAAGGAGCGCGAAGGCCCAAGCCCTGGAGCTCTCGAGCTCTTTGACCGCCGGCAGGGCGGCGTGAAACAGCTCGCTGCCGAGGTTCTTACTCCCGGGTTCGCGAGCACGACCCACCACCGCCCCGAGCGCCCAAAGCGCACGACCGTGGCTGTCCTCGCTGCCGCATTCCTCGAGCCAATCCCGGGAGTACGCCATGAAGTTCCGGAACCGTCCGCGAGTCTTGATTGAACGCATGACTCATGAATGCGAGATAGCGCGAGGACAAAGCGCGAGTGGTCGACCGGTCGTCGGTGCCCGCGTCCTCGATCAAGGTCGTCAGAAGCAGGGCGCGGGCGTTGTCGTCGAGGCAGTACCCGTCGTCGTAGCGTGGAACGCGAAAAGAGAGCGTGCTGGAGCATGCCTGTGTCATCCGTCAGCGTGCGCAGGTGCTGCGAGATTGAGCTCCGGCAGGTCGACCAGACGTCTCGCGACCGTTCTGGGCGCGATGAATGAGCGTCGCAAGGTCGCGCTCTGCTCGGCGAGCCCGCTCGAAGCTCGTTGACGTACTGCCGCGCGACGGACGGCCAGGCCATGTTTCGCCCGTACTCGGCCGCGCGCGCGCCGTCGCACCTGTAGCTCCGCCGGATGCGTCGAGCAATTCGTTCACCGCCTCGCTCTATTGCAGACGAATCTTTGAACGGAACGAGGAGGCCGCGGTCGTCCGCCAGCAGCTCGCGCGCGTATCGATAAGGCGTCGAAACGACCGCTTTCCCGTTGCCCAGCGCGTAGGCAAGTGTCCCGGAAGTGATCTGCTCCGGGTTCAGGTACGGGGTGATGTAGATGTCGGTCGCAGCCAAAAACTCGGCGAGCTCGGATGCGCTCACGAAGCGATCGTGAAAGACGACGTGCTCCTCCACGCCGAGCTTGTGGGCCCGGAGCTCGAGGCTGCGCCGGTAGGTCTCGCCGTGCCACTCCTTCACGTGGGGGTGCGTGGCGCCGACGACGACGTAGACCGCGGTCGGGTGACGTGCGACGATCGCGGGGAGCGCATCGATGACGTATTCGATCCCTTTGTCCGGCGAGAGCAGGCCGAAGGTGAGGATCAGCGACATGTCCTCGACGCCCAGGCGCTTCTTGCTCGCTCGACTGCTCGGCAAGGTCGGGATCCCGTGGGGGATGAAGTCGATCTTGTCGGCCGGCACCCCGTGCACTTCGCGCAAGAGCTCGCCGCCGCAGTGGCTCATCACGACCAAACGGCTCGGAGAGCCGGGTGACCTCGTCCATCACGCGGCGTTGCTCCACGGTGGGCTCGCCGAGGATGGTGTGGAGCGTCGTGACGATCGGCATGCGCACCTTGCTGAGAAGCGCAAGAATATGGCTGCCCGCCTTGCCGCCGAAGATGCCGTACTCATGTTGAAGGGACAGCACGTCGAACCCGCCCACGTTCAAGAAGTCGGTCGCGCGGCGGAACGACGCCAGATCGCTCTCGGCAATCTCGAATCGAACTCGATCGCCGTAGGCGTGGCTTCTCGCCAGGTCGTTCATCGCGACGACCGCGCACTCGATGTTCGGGAACGTCGGTCGAGATCGCATTTGCGAGGTCGGTCGTGAAGGTGGCGATCCCGCACTGCCGCGGCAGATGGTTTCCAAGGAGGGCTACGCGATGGACTGCGCCGAGGTTTATATTTGGGCCCTCGCCCTCGCCGTCACTCACTTCTTTCCGGTGAGTGCCGCCTTTTTGACCTCAGTCGCTACCTCTCGGCGCTGTTTGTCGTCCTTTTTTGTCTGTTGCTTCTGGTTCGCCTTGCGGTTCTTCTGTTTCGGGGACTTGTCGCCCATGGTGCACCTCCAATGCTCGGAAGCGAATCGTAGATGGCGCGCCGCCGGATAAGCGCACTGTCGCACGGGGTGGGGGGCTTGTCTTGCCGATTCCAATCCTGCGCGACTCGACCGATCGGGTCTTCCCGGCGCTGCGGCACATTACGTGGTACTGTTCCCGTGTGACCCAGACACGGATTGGTGGCATTTTGCGAAGCGCTTGGAAGATCCTCAGGCTCGATGCAATCCGTCCCGTGGTCCGTCAAACGATCGCGGATCTCGAGGCATTGACTGCTGCACAAGTGGTGGGGCGGGAGCCTTCGCGATCTGAGCTCGAAGTAGAGACAGGCTCACTTCGTGCGGCGCTCGATGCGTGTTGCAATGAGCTTCGCGAAGGCTGCGGGCTACCCACGTCACCCGAGCCGTCAGTGCAAGATCAGAGAATGCACGCCGCCGATGCCGATTGGACCGAAAGCTTTTCGAACGCCCTTGAGGTCTACCGCAGCGCGGCGTGCAAGGAGTTGGATGCTTCCCTTGCTGCCCTGGCGTTGCCTCCCGAGAGCTCATCCGCGTTGGAAACGCAGCAAACCCACCGAGGTTGAGCTCGGCGGCTGTGTGATTCGGGCGCATGGCGGCGGGCTTCACGCGGAGGCTTTCCCGTGCGCGAAGTCGCCGATCCGCGCAGATAGCTTCTTGCGATGTCTGATTGGGGTGATCTTTCATGCACGCCGCCGCCAGGAACGTACCCGTGCCTCGTCCCACAACGCAATCGGCGGACCGAGTTCGTTTCGACTTGGCGAGTCGCGCTACGTGTCGAGCCGGACGCCGTGCACGCGGCACATGCACCAGGTGCCCTGTGGAAACACCACGCTTCTCAGCCCCGCGCGCCACTGTTCAAGCGCGTGTCGGTAGGCCCGCCGAAACGCACGAAGCTCGGCTACCGCCTGAAAGAATACCGTCTGCTGCCCGCGGCCTACGGCAAAGGTGGGGTTTCGATCTCGCAGCGGCTGGAAGCTCTTGGCGCGCCGATAGGGGGAGAGGCGTCGGATGCGGTCCGCGCCGAGGATGCGCCAACCCAGCTTTTTGATCTCGGACTGTGCACCGCGTTCCTGGCGCTCGAGCTCGGCTTGGACTGCATCGCGCACGGCATCTGACGTGTAGTTCTGCTCGAGACTCGGGGGCAGGGTGAGTGACAGCTCGATGGTGTCGGACCACTGTCGATTCTTGCGATTGAAGTACGCGTCGGGGCGTTGGAGGGTCCACGAGCGGCGCCCGAGCTCGTGTGGCAGCACCGTGATGCCGGGCCAGTCTCGCGCGTGGCGCACGAGGCCTGCCTGGACGGGGTTGGCCATCACGTAGGCGAGCTTTTCGATTACTGCCTGATGGGTCAGCAGGCGTACGACGGACGATGGCTCATGGTCCCAAGTGGGGCCCTCCCACTTGCGAAGCACCTTGGTTCCCAGCGATACGAGCCGGTGGAGTCGGTGGAGAAAGTCCGGGTATCGACCTTGGGGGTCGGTCACGATCAGATGCTCATGGGTCGACATGAGGGTGACGGCGTGCACCAGGATGCCGAACTGTCGGGCGCAGATAGCGAGGGTGTAGAGGTAAAGCTGGCGGATCGCGCAATCGGGGCGGAAGAGGTGATGGCGCCGAAGGGTCCGGCGGGTGATCATCAGGGTGTCGCCGGGGAGCACTAGGCGGGGTTGAGTCATGGTCGAGCGGTACGCATCAAGCGCGCCAAGTTCCCAGGATGTGATTTCAAGGGGTTGGGGTTGCTCAGATCGGCGGATACTGTCGACCGTGGTGGCGGACGCCAACTGGGGTGAGGCGCCTGGGGTGGTGAGGCGCTTTACCGTTCAGGAGTCGCGAGGGTATGCACGCGGCACGGCACCAGGGGGAGGCCGCCGGGTGGCGAGGTTCACCGAAGCGCTTCTTCGAGCGCCCCGAGGCAGAGCTCCACGTGGCGGGGGGTGGCCGAGGCGCCCATGAGGCCGATGCGCCAGGCGTTGCCCTTGAAGTCTCCAAGGCCGCCGCCGATCTCGAGGTCGTGTTCGGCAAGAAGCTGCGCGCGCACGGTGCGGTCGTCGATGCCTTCGGGAATTCGAACCAGGGTGAGGGGAGGCAGACGGTCCTTCGCCGCGACGGGAAGCTCCAGCCCCAGCGCTTCGAGGCCTTCGCGCAGCGCCTCCGCTTGCTGACGATGACGGGCATAGCGGGCTTCGAGGCCTTCTTCGAGGACGAGTCGAAGCGCTTCGTGTAGGGCGAAGATCATGTTGACCGGCGCGGTATGGTGGTAGACCCGCTCGCCGCCGAAGTACTGGCCGATGAGGTTTAGGTCGAAGTACCAGCTCTGCACCGGGGTTTCGCGCGTCGACAAGACGCGCCGCGCACGCTCCGAAAACGACACCGGAGATAGGCCCGGTGGGCAGGAGAGGCACTTCTGGGTCCCCGAGTACACGGCATCGATACCCATGCGGTCGAGGTCGATCGGGACGCCGGCAAGCGACGTCACGGTGTCGACGAGAAGCAGCGCGCCACAGGAATCGGCAATGGCGCGGAAAGGGCTGAGGTCTTGCAGGACACCGGTAGACGTTTCGGCGTGTACGATGGCGAGCACTTTGAATTGGCCGGTCTTCGCCGCCTTGGCGACGTCACCGGGGTTGATGGACTGTCCCCAGGGCGCATCGACGAGGGTGACTTCGGCGCCACAGCGTCGCGCCACTTCGGCCATCCGTCCGCCGAAGACCCCGTGCTTACAGATCAGCGCGTGGTCGCCAGGTTCGAGCAAGTTGACGAAGCAGGTTTCCATTCCGGCGGAGCCCGTCGCCGACATCGGAAGCGTCAAGGCGTTCTCGGTGCCGAACACCTGGCGAAGCATCACCTGGGTCTCGTCCAAGACCTGGAGAAACACGGGATCGAGATGTCCGATCGTGGGACGCGCGAGAGCTTCCAACACGCGCGCTGGGACGTCCGAAGGCCCAGGCCCCATCAAGACTCGGTGGGTCGAATTCATCCGTGCACCATACAAGACAAAACCCGTCGAAAAAGAGCTTTTCGAGGGGTTCGTCCTGGGAAAAAGGGGACTGCACCCCTTTTTGTCGAAGGCTGGCGTGAGTTCTTAGTTGAGGCGGCGGTAAACGCCGACCACGACGCCCAGCACCTGGGTGGTGCGCCAGTCGTTTTTCGGAATGAGAATCGGTGCCATGTCCTTGTTGGCGGGCTGAAGGCGGATGTGCTCACGCTCTGGGAAGTAGTATTTGCACGTGGCTTCGTCGCCGACGAGAGCGATGATGACCTCGCCGCGGTTGGCGGTGAGCTGCTTGCGAACAAAGACGAAGTCGCCGTCGAAGATACCCGCTTCGATCATCGATTCGCCAGTGACGCGAAGACCGAATACATCGCGCTGGCCGCCGATGAGCATACGGTCGATGTGCACGGTGTCTTCGGGGTGCTCGATGGCCTCGCTGAGAGCGCCAGCGGCGACGCGGCCGACGATGGGAATCGCGATCAGGTCGTCGTTCGAGGCCGGCGGACGGCTGCTCGGCCTGCCATCCGGGGTCTTCATCAGGCGAAGGGTGCGCGACTTCATGTCTTCCCGGGTCAGGTAGCCCTTGCGCTCGAGCGCGCGAAGGTGGTCGTTCACCCCGTTGGTGCTGCGAATGCCGAGATGATTGCCGATTTCACGGAGCGTAGGTGGGTACCCCCGCGAGTGAATCGAATCTGATATGTACTCGAGCACCGCCTTTTGGCGCGCCGTTAACTTATGCATGCTTTCCCCCGCTCGCATCTTTCACCGCCTTCTCGTTAGCCTCTGGTTCCTGCACAAACGTACCCTGCATTGTTGAGCAGGTGGGACAAAGGTACATATTGTCGCCAATCTTGTCAAAGAAGCGACGATCTGTGCAGGTCTGGTCAGTTGAGCGGTCCTGGGTCCTCGTCGGAGGGGACCGGGCCCGCTTCTTCTTCGCTTGGCGTTGGCCTGCTCGGGCGCTTGCTCAGGGCCTCGGAGAAAGCCTGGACCGGAGAGAAGCCGAGCAAGCCTTCGAGGCCCTTGCCGTCGGTGAGGCCGCGCCAGAACCCTTGAGCAATCGTCACGAGCTCCTCGCTGTCGATGTCGTCGAGCGCATGCAGCACGTACTTGGCCGCACCGCCGAGCACGTCGATTCCGAGCCCGGCAGCCGCGTACGCGGGCAGCGGATGGAGGATCATCTCGCGCGTCGCATAGGCCATGGCCCACTCTCCAGCTTCGGCGCCGGCGAGCAGAGCGAGGGCCGTGGACCGCTCCATGAAAAGGCCGACGTGGACCGGCCCAAGCTCGCGTTCGATGGCTCGGACCAGGACGCGGTGATCGCGGCGCCAGGCCCCGCCGAGAGGACCGGCCCAGCGCGAAATCGCCTCGGGTCCCGCGAAGACGTCCAGCTTGCCTGACTTCCGTCGAACCACCGCGCCGGTCCAAAGCTCGCCCTCCTCAAACACACCGAGCACGACGCTCATCCCGTCGGGCAAGAAGAAGTCGATCGCGGGTTTGGCCGCCGGTGCGGCCGCAAGCAAGAGATGGGGCAGAGGATTGGGCCAAACGCGAAGCCAGTTCCCATTGCCAAGCTCACGCAAGACGTGTGCAAAGCGCATGACCCGTGTGACGAAGTCCTGATCGGGGTCCAATGGCTCGGCGAGGTAGTCCACCAGGTCCGCCATCGCGCGCTCGCGCATCAGGATGCAGGCGCCGGCCGAGGTCGCCGCGCACAGCGCTTCGAGGTCGATCAGCGCTGGCAGCGTTGCGGGGTCGAGCCAGCCCTTTGCGGTGTGAAAGCTCGCCACCGGCGCGCGGTTGGTGTCCACCACGACGACGAGCACTCCGCCGGCCTCTGGGCGATCTCCCCGCACGAAGAGGGCGACGAGCCGATCCCAGGACGTCTCGTCGAAGCCATAGAAGGCGAAGTCGTCGCTGATCACGGCGCGGACTCTAGCACGGTCAAGTCAGCAAACCTTGCGCTGGCGCGAACATGTCGTCTACAACGCGAACGTGGGTTTCGTGTTGGTTGCGATCGGGGGTGCGGCGGGATCCTGTCTTCGGTACTGGGTCTCCCTGTTGCTCGCGCCGATCACCCTTGAGCAAGGGTTCCCGTGGGCGACGTTCACCGTCAATGCGCTCGGCTCGCTTGGGCTCGGCTTGGTGTTCATCCTCGCCGAGGACCGATCCTGGTTCGGAGCCGACCTGCGTTTGCTCCTGGGCACCGGCGTCATGGGCGGCTTCACGACCTATTCCGCGTTCAATCTCGAGAGCATTGGCCTCATGCAGAGCGAGGCCTTCGGGCGGGCCGCGCTCTACATGGCGGGCACCGTCCTGGTCTGTCTCGTTGCAGGTGCGCTCGGCCTGATCCTCGGACGCGCGATTCGCGGTTAGCTCAAGGCGCCGGCTTGCCGAGCAGCCAGACGCGTGCGCTATGGCCGAGCGCGTACATGGCCCCAGCTCCCACAGCCAGGCCTCCGAGCCAATAGCTCTCCTGCGAGAGCAGAATCGCGCCGGCGACGATCAGCGAGCCCACGACCATCCCGCTGAACGCGCGCCGTCCGAGGCGATCGGCCGCCGATTCGAGTTGGGTTTGCTGCGTCCGAACGGTGAATGCGCCCTGACGCAGATCCTCGAGAATCTCCTCGAGCTGCAGGGGCATCTCCGAGGTAGCGGCACCGAGCCTGCGCAAGCCTCGAAGCGCATCCTGGGTCATGCGCTCCGGCGAAAACCGCTGCTGGAAGAGCGTCATGAAATAGGGGCGCACTTCATCGAGGAGATCGAGCTCCGGGTAGATTTCTTTCCCGACGCCCTCCACGGTCATCAGGCTCTTGCCGAGCATCAGGAACTCGGTCGGAATCTCGACGCCAAACTTTCGCGACGCCATCACGAGATCCCGAATCAAGGAGCCGAGCTGGATTTCTTTGAGTCGCTTCCCGAGGTAACGCTGTGCCAAAGTCGTGACCTCGGCATCGTACGCGTCACGGTCGATCTTGTGGACCGGCCGACCGATCGCGTAGAGCGCGTCCGCGATGCCCCCGTAGTCCTCGCGAACTGCCGCCAGCATTAGATCGATCGTCCGATCGCGCATCTTGGGCGAGAGCCGGCCCACCATGCCGACGTCGATCATGCCGATGACGGGGGCATCGTCCGTGCCGAGGATGATGATGTTCCCCGGATGGGGATCGGCGTGAAAGAAACCGTCTTCGAAGATCTGCTGGATGATGATTTCGACAGCGCGCTTCGCGATCAGCTCGCCGCTGACTCCGGCGCGCTGCGCGGCGTAAACCTTCCGCCCTTCGAGATATTCGAGCGTTAAGACCCGTTTTGCGCTTGCGCTTCGATAGACCTTTGGAAACTTCGCGTGTGGGTTTTGCTCGAAGTTCTGGGTGAAGCGCTCGTGGTTGTCGGCCTCGAGCGAGAAGTCGAGCTCGGCGGACACCGAGCGGTCGAACTCTTCAACGAGGCTGATGGGACGATAGAGATGCGACTCGGGCATCGAGCGTACGATGGCCTTGGCGAGCCAGTAGAGCAGGTCCACATCCCTCGCCATCAGGGCCTGCACCTGCGGGCGCTGCACCTTCACGACGACTTCTGTGCTCTGATCGGCCGTGCGAAGACGCGCCCTGTGAACCTGCGCGATCGAAGCCGAGGCGAGCGGGGTCTCCTCGAACGACTCGTAGACTTCCGAGAGCGAACAGCCGAGCTCACGCTCGACTTGGTCTCGAATTACCTCAAAAGGCTCCGCCGGGACCTCGTCCTGCAGCTTCTTGAGCTCGACCAAGATGTCCTCGGGAATCAGGTCCGGGCGCGTGGACATGATTTGGCCGAGCTTCACGAACGACGGCCCGAGGTCCTCCAGGACCTTCCGAAGCCGAATGCCCGCAGGCGTCCGTGCGCCGTCGCCCCGCTTGCGGCCGGGAATCAGGGTGCTGAGTCCCGTCCGCTCAACCACCTCACCAAAGCCATGGACGGCCAAGACACCGGCGATCTGCCGCAGGCGCTCGAGGTCCCGCACCGTGGTTAGAATCGACGCCATCGGCCGCACAGCGTAGCACTCTGGCCCGGGCGTGGGGACGCAGACACCAACGCTCCGTTGCAGCGTCCGGCGCATTCCTACAGCATGGCCCCGTGCTAGCGTCGCCTAGGGAGGTCCACATGCATCCGCTCGAACGAGTCATCAACAGTCCAGAGCCGCTGCTCCTGATCGGCAACTCGCAGGAAGACCGCTTTCCCGGCTATTCGTACAACGCGTACACGCGGATCGGGAAGAAGTTCTACTGCCTCGACATGGGCGGGCTGCGCGAAGCTAGGGGTCGAAGCAAAGGCGGCAAAGTCTATGGTTCGACCGCCGAGCTGCCCGGAGACCTCGGGGACCTAGCCGTGATTTGGGTTCATCCGAAAACCGCGGCCGCGGCGGTGAAGCTCGCGCACGAAGCAGGTTGCCGGCGGGTTTGGTTCTCGTTCGGGACGGGGCATCCACAGGCCGTCGCTCACGCACGAGAGCTTGGCATGGAAGTCGTCGAAATTGGCCGATGTCCGGTGCTGTACCTCGACGACAAGCGACCCGAGTGCAAGGCCCACACGCTCATGACCAAGGCCACGGGGCTCTACCGCCGGCCGCCCCAGGTCGACCCTACGGCGAAACGACGGGAACAGTTCTGAGTGACCCCAGACCGGGCAAACCGACCGAGTTCCGCCTTCCGCTTTCGTATTTACGCCTCCGAAACAATTCAGAAATAATCGGGGGGTACACCCATTCGCATCGGCGGTTCTCGTTGGGCTGCTTGAAGTTTCGGAGGTCCCATGAAGAAGGTGGAAGCCATTATTAAGCCTTTCAAGCTCGATGAGGTGAAGGATGCCCTCAACGAAGTTGGCATCAAAGGCATGACCGTGACGGAGGTCAAAGGATTCGGCCGTACGGGCGGCAAGCGAGAGGTTTATCGGGGGTCCGCGTACGTCGTCGACTTTGTCCCCAAAGTGAAGGTGGAGATCGTCGTCCCCGATTCACTCGTCGTTTCGGTGATCGAAGCGATTGAAAATGCGGCCAAGACCGGCCGGATCGGCGACGGCAAGATCTTCGTTTCGCCGATCGAAGAGTCCGTGCGTATCCGTACGGGCGAGCGCGGCGAAGCGGCGGTCTAGCCTAATCTCGGCGATTGTGAGTGCCTCGTTGGGGTCCAGCCCCGACGGGGCATTCTCGCGTCTGAGAAGCAAAAATCTGCGGGATTTCAGAGGTTTGTAGGCTCGCAGAGGTTTGACGGGGCCTCGTTCAGTCAGATACCATTTCTGAACTGCACCGGTATGGGGATGAGTGCTTCACGGCTGGCCGCTCAAACGCTCCGTGCTCTGCCGCGCAAGCGACTGAGCAGGGCGCTCGGCGGGCTTGCGGCGTCCAAAGCTCCCCAGGCGCTCGTGGACGCCGCGGTGGCTACCTTCGTGCGCGTCTATGACGTGGACCTGAGCGAGGTCGACGTGCCAACGGGTGGCTTTCGCACCTTTGACGACTTCTTCACCCGAAGGCTCCTCGACGGGTCGAGGCAGGTGGATTCGGACCCCAGCGCTCTCGTCTCCCCCGCGGACGGGCGGATCGAAGACCTTGGAGAGATTTCGGCAGAGGGCGAGCTCATCGTCAAAGGGCAGCCGTACACGGCCGAGGCGCTTCTCGGCGACCCGGCGGCCGCAAGAGCGTACGAAGGTGGACATTACTTCATCGTCTATCTTTCGCCGCGCGACTACCACCGCGTACACGCGCCGACCTGCGGAAGCGTCCAGTGCATGCGCTACGTTCCGGGCACTTTGTTCCCCGTGAACCGA
Source organism: uncultured delta proteobacterium (assembly GCA_963712235.1). Classification (GTDB taxonomy): domain Bacteria; phylum Myxococcota_A; class Polyangia; order Polyangiales; family Houyiibacteriaceae; genus SG8-38. The sequence goes on along the minus strand of CAVQHC010000004.1, from coordinate 197,387 downwards.
ATTGGGACCGAGTTTATCCCTCAGCTTTTCGCAAGAAACGAGCGTCTTGCTATTGTGCAAGAGAGCGTCGTCCACGGAATTGTGACGACGATCATGGTGGGAGCAATCGGAGTGGGACGCATCGGCTTGAGCTTTGATGATGTGCAGACGAACCGGGGGGACACTCCGGGGCTGCGAAGCTACGCCGATTCGCCGATTCCGCGCGACCGCGGCGAAGAGCTCGGTGTGTTCCACATGGGCTCCACCGCGATCGTGATGACACCTCCGGCGTGTGCGCTCGAGGTGGTTGCGAAGGCCGGTTCGCCGATTCGCATGGGTGAAATCATGGCGAAAGGGGAGAAGCGGTGAGCGGTGAGCCAGCCGATGAGCCAGACGTGATCTCGTCGCCAGCTCGCCGAAGGCGGCGCGCCCTGCGGGTTCCGATCACGGACATTCCTCGCGCAAGCATGCGTGACCATGCTGCTGCGTCCGTAACCGATGGCAACGGCGCCTCGCACGACGCCTCGAACCTGCTCGAGCTCGATCCCCCGAGCGGCGTTACGTTTGCGGTCGAGCCGAGCGATGACCGGGAACCCACCGAACCCTCGTTCATGACCATTCCCGATCCCTTTTTGGAGGGAGAACCGCCGCCCGTCGCGGAGGAACCCTCAACGCCGTCGATCGATGTGCATTTCAGCGAGCCTCCCAAGATCCGCGCCTCGACGATGCCGCCCAGCACGGCGCGATACAGCGACCCGCCAGAAGAGCTCTTCCTCGACGATGCGGACGTGCTTTCTCGAAGCGACATCGCACCGCCGCTCGACTCCGGCCCGGATATCTTAATTCCGATCCCCAAACCGCCGCCTCCGCCAGCCGGTTCGATGGAGTCCGTGCCGCCCGAGGTCGAATCGGACGAGGACGGACCCTGGCACGAGCATTTCTTTGGCGAGGCGTATCTACGAACGGTGCGAACGTCGACACCGAAGGAAGTCGCCGTCGAATGCGGTTTCATCGAGCGCGCGATGCGCATGCCCGTCGGGTCGCGAATTCTGGACGTCGGCTGCGGGCTTGGGGTGCAAACCGTCGAGCTCGCCTCGCGCGGCTATCACATGGTCGGCCTCGACATCTCGCCCACGATGATTTCGCGCGCCTACGACGAGGCAGAGGACCGCGGACTGCAAATCGACTTCGTACGCGGCGACATGCGCGAAGTCACCTTCGAGCAACCGTTCGACGCAATGCTCTGTTGGGGCACGACGTTCGGCTACTTCAGCGAAGAGGAAAACGAGCGCACGATTCGAATGTTCCACGAAGCGATCCGACCGCACGGCACCCTCTTGCTCGAGGTCGTCAACCGCGATTTCATGATCGGCTCGCAGCCGAACCAGGTTTGGTTCGAGGTGGATGGCGCGGTTTGCATGGAAGAAACCGACTTCGACTACGCAACCTCGCGCCTTCGCGTGAAGCGTCGTGTAGCCAACCACAGCGGTCAGCAGCACGATCGGCTCTACTCGATTCGTCTCTATGCGCTCCACGAAATCTGCGCGCTCCTCGAGCAGAATGGTTTCCGGGTCGACGAGATCAGCGGACGGGAGGCCACACTCGGGATTTTCTTCGGGGTTCATTCACCCAAGATGATCATTCGGGCCGAGCGCTTGCCGGGTTCGCTCAAGCGAGCGAGCAGCATCCCGCCGGTCCGACCCTCCACGGCTCCGTCCGCGCCGCCCTCCGTGCGACCACCGGTCCCCCTAGGGGCGCTGAAGCCCTCGCAGTTCCCTCCGGAATCCAACGACGAAGACTAGCCTTCCGCTATTCGGAAGCGACGCCGTTGCCGCTGAGCACGTACTCGACCCGGCAGGGCAGCGAGAGAAACGGGCCGCCCAGCGCAGCCACCGCGGGCGTACAGTCCGCGCCGCTCAGTGGAACGATTTCGGTGGTCTGCGAGCCGGTGATCAGAACCAGCGTCGGATCGATCCAGCCCTCGTCTTCGGCACCGGCGTCGACCCCGGCGTCCTCTTCAACCCCGGCGTCCAGGTCAGGCTCGACCTCGGGAACGGACACCTCGAAGGTGAACACGTCACGCTGCGTGACGGAACAGCCGACGTAGCCGCGGAAACGGTCGGGCTCGATGACCATCCAGCTCTGGCTCGTCTGAAACGTGTAGGTGTCGTTCTTCTCTAGTCCCGCAAACGTCGCGCCACCCCACAGGCGCCAGTAGGCGCGCCCGTTGGACTCCGACCGGAGATCGAATTTGAGGTCGAGGGGATCGGGAGCGGGCACCGCCGCGCCGCAGCTCTGCTCGACCATCAGGCCAAGAGCCTGGAAGCTGCCAACGAGCTCGCCGGGCGGCTCTTCGTCCTCGCCCCAGCAGGCAGAGGTGAGCACCATCAAGCTGAGCAGAATCCACCGCATGGACCTGAGGTACCGTTCCGCGGCGGCGGGAGTCAAAAAACGCGGATGCTGGTGGACTCTTGTGGGCTGTGCCCGCTGCCGCCTAGCGCGACCGTGCGATCGCCTAGAAGCGAATCTCGAAGCCGCAGGTGAAGGTGACCCGGGTGCTGACCGGCTTGCCGTCTTTGTCGAGCGGGGGCTTCCAGGTCGAGCCCTGCAGGGCCTGTTTGCAGACCTGCCCGAACTTGTAGTCGACCGGGTCTTCGGAGATGAGTCGGAGCTTGCTCGGCGAGCCATCAGGCCCGATCTGCAGCCGCACCACGGCTTGGCCCTCGACGCCTTCTTGCTTGGCCTTCTTGGGGTAGAGTCTTTCTAGCTTTTGCTTCAAACTAGGCGGAATCGGACGCTTCGAGAGGTCGCCCACATCGACGACGACGCCGATCCCGGTGCCTCCGATAATCCCACCGAGCACGCCATCCCGGCTCCTGCCGGTCACGACGGCATCGGGTTTGCCGATCGGACCGTCGCGGCTCTCGCCAGAGCCTGGGTCCATCGCCCAGGAGGACGGCTCGTCACCTTCATTGGTGAGGACGATGTTGTCGAACGTGACCGGGGTCTCGGGCGCAGCGGCGGGCGGCTCTTCGGGCGCCGCTGGGCGGCTCCTTGGGGGCTTTGAAGGTCTTGGGCTTTGGCGGGGGCTTGACCGGCTCGGGCTCCTCGGGCTCCGGGGCCTCCTGCGGCTCCTCGGGCTCGGGCTCGGGCTCGGGGGGCTCCTGGTCGATGATCGCTACGGCGACGGCATCGAGGGGCTCGACGGGCCCTGCGCCAGCCCCCACGTTCGGCGTCAGGGCCAAGAAAGCGGCGTGCGTCGCGATGGCCAACATGACCCAGGCCGAGTCGAGCGCCCACGGGGCCACATTCTCGAAAGGGTTGGTCATCGGGTCAGCAACAGCGTCGCTCAGCGCCCGATCTCCTCGGGCCGGACGTTGATGGCGAACTTCGTAACTCGTTCCTGGCGCAGGATGTCGATCACTTGGACGACTTTGGCGTGCGCAATCCTGCCGTCGGCCGCGATGACCGCGCGGAGGTCCTCGTCGATCTCACGCGCGGCTCGCACGCGGGTTCGAAGCTCGTCGGTGTTGACGGGGATCGTGTCGAGGAAGAGTTGACCGTTTTGGTCGATCGACACGGCGAGAGTTGCAGGTGTCTGCTCCCCAGTTGCGGCCTTTGGGAGCTCCATAGGGATGGTCTTCGAAACGATGGCTGTCGCGGTGACCATCAAGATGATCAACAGAACGAGCACGACATCGACCAATGGCGTGACGTTGATGTCTGTGATCAGGTCGTCGTCATCCCCGGAGCGGGCGCCGCCGGCCATCTTATTTGCTCCCGTCGCGGCCGCTGCCCTTGAGGTAGGCGAGCAGGTCGCGGCCCAGCGCGTCGGCCCAGGTCAGGCGGTATCGAATCAAGCGCTGGAAGTAGTTGTAAAAGGCGACGGCAGGCAGGGCGACCAGGAGGCCGATCGCGGTTGCAACGAGTGCTTCACCGACCTCGGTCATCAAGCCGCTCGTCACCTTGCCCGCGCTCTCGTCGAGCACGTGGAATGCCTTGATGACGCCGATGACGGTTCCGAGAAGACCAACGAAAGGCGCGTTGTTGCCCACGGTACCGAGGAAGCCGAGATTTCGCTCCATCTGGGTGCGCGCCACGGCTGTCTCACCGAGGAGCCGTTCTTCGACCGCATCGGAGCCCTCGTCCGCCACTTCGATCCCGGAGTGCACGATTTTGGCTTGAAACGAGCGCGACTGGGCGAGACGATCACGGGCCCCGACGATGTCGTTCTTCGCCAGATGCAGTCGAAGGTCCTCTTGAAGGGCTCGCACGTCATCGCGGGAGGCGAAGAAGTAGTAGATGCGCTCGAAAATGATCGCTACGCCGAACACGGAGAGGAGAATCAGAAGCCACATGACCCAGGTCGCGCCAAGCATGGCGAATGCGGTCAATCTCTCTTGAATGTCGATCATACTTTTCCTCTGGTAGAAGCGCGCTCTTAGCCGGTCTTGGGCGGCTGTGCATCCCGCTTGAGAACCTCCCGGACCAATATGGTCGCGTAGGAGCCAGCGGGTAGGGTGAAATCCAGCTCCACCGTATTGTCACTCACAGTCAGGTCGAGATTTCGCACGGGTACACGGACGAACCGCCGGGTGCCTGGGGCGACCCGCTTCCACTTGGCCAAGCGATCCATCGTCAAGCCCGACTCCCGGAGCAGCGCCTCTTCGCGTTGGCGGGCATCGCCCTCGGGCCAGCGCATCTTGGCGCCGAAGATCGGCCCGGTCGGGCTGATCTCCCAAGCGTCGGCTCGGGCCTGCGTGTCCTCGACATCGGGCGAAACGAACAGGCCTCCAGACTCGTGCTTCTTCACGAGGTCGCCCGGGTAGACCTTTCCCAGCGTCGAGCTTTGCACCCGCGCGGCGACGCATCGGTTGAAGATTTCGGATTGCAGCGCGGACATCTGAAGCTTTCGCTGAAAACCTGCTCGGGGTGCTCTGGCTTCGCCGAGGACCCAACGAAGAGCGCGCTCGGCATTGTCCCCGTCACGTCCAAATCGCTGCTCACCGTAGTAGTTGGGGAGACCGTGCTGTTTGATCTCGGACAACAGCCGGCGAAGCTCGTCTATTCTCGATGGGTCGATTTTCCGCAGCCGAATCCGAAACCGATTTGCTCGAAGGTGGCCGGTTCGAAGCTTCTGCGGATGAAGTGTGGCCTCGAGCACCCGTAGGCCTTCGAGATCTGCCTGCAGAAGCGCGTCTGGGGAGGCGCCGAAAATGCTGATCCATTGCCGGGTCACCGCGTGGCGATCCTTCAGACCGGCCCAACCTGCGCCGTTCGGGTCGGCGCCTACCTGCTCACAAAGCGCACGAACCGCGTCCTTCGTCGTCAGGCCACGCTTTTCGATGAGCGCGAATGCGTGCTCGCCGGTACCCGTCGCTGGATACGCCGGTATCTCTTCGACTTCGAAATCCTCGGGGGTCGATCGAAACTCGGCTTCGATTGGAGCGATCGAGCGCGTGAGATAGGGGAGCGTCATAGGGGCCGCTTCCTGTAGACCATCGCAGCGCGATTGGGTAGACAGCAGGCGTGACGGCCAACCTCGCGATGCGGATCGAGCGGACATTGCAGCAGCAACTCGCCGCGGGATGCGCAGCCCAGGTGTTTCCGGGAGCAAGTGCCTCGGTGGCCTTTTGGGACCGAGGTGCCTGGCGGTACGTCGATGCGGTCGGAGGGCTGCGTGCGGAGGGTTGTTCGGCGGTCACGGCCGACACGTTCTATGATTTGGCTTCGCTGACCAAGCCATGGGTGGCCAGCGCGGCGCTGCGCTTGCATCAGGCTGGGCTCTTTGATCTTGGCGAGCGCGTCGAGGAGCTGATCCCTGAAGCGCACGGCCTGCCCGTTGGCGAGCGCAGCTGGGAAGAGGTGCTCAGCCATCGTTCGGGCTTGGAGGCCTGGGTCCCTTTCTACGAGACGCTCCCCGAAGAACCCGGAACCGATGCAGCGCGGGATTGGATTTTGGCGCAGCTCCTGCCGCATTGGGACGCGGGCGCCGTTGGCCGCGCCCTGTACAGCGACCTCGGGTACATCCTGGCGGGCATGGCGATGAGTCGCGCGGCCGCCAAGCCCTTGAACGAAATCGTGGCGGCGCGCGTCGCTCTGGAGCTCGGAGTGCACGACAGTGTCTTTTTCGGAGCGAGTCGACTCGACGAGGATTGGAAGGCCCGCTGCGCGCCGACGGGCTGGTCCCCTTGGCGTAAGCAAACGCTCACCGGCGAAGTCCATGACGACAACTGCGCTGCGCTCGGTGGCGTCGCCGGCCATGCGGGCATGTTCGGGCTTTCAAAGAGCGTCGCGCGCTTTGGCGCTGCGTACGTGGCCGCCTGGCATGGAAGACGAGGAGCTGCGGAGGAAGAGCTCGTTCGGCACGCAACCGCAGCGAGGCCAGGCGGAACACATCGACTCGGCTGGGATGGAAAAGCTGAGCAAGGATGCTCTGCCGGCACGTCGATCGACGCAGACGCGTTCGGCCATCTCGGATTTACCGGCACCTCCCTTTGGTGCGACCCCCGTCGTCAGCTCGTGATGGTGCTCTTGACCAATCGCGTGGCGATCTCGGACGACAATGCCGCGATTCGTGGGTTTCGCCCCGAGTTTCACGAGGCCATCGTCCGCGCCTTCGATGGCCGCTAGGGCTGTTGGGGCAGCTAGGCCGAAAGCCTGCGAAGCCGGTCGAGGAGCCTCGAGTTGGTTTCGTACGAGAGTGCGTTCCGCGCTGCACGCGCCATCGCACGCGGGTCGCCCACCAGCACGACGAGCTTCTTCGCGCGCGTTAGCGCCGTATAGAAAAGAGCCCGATTGAGCAGCATGAAATGTGCGTTGTGCAATACGATCACGGCGGCCGGGAACTCGCTGCCTTGAACCTTGTGAACGGTGCAAGCGTACGCCAGGGAGATCGCGTCGAGCTCGTCGGCCTTGTACTGAACCTCGCGTCCGTCGAAGCGCACGTACGTCACTCCACCTTCGATTCGATGCACCTCTCCGAGGTCCCCGTTGTAAACTTCCTTGTCGTAGTCGTTCCTGAGCTGCATCACTTTGTCGCCTCGTCGAAACGAGCTGGGAAGGGCGCCGTCTGGCTTTCCTGGGTTGAAGGTCTCCTGAAGCACTTCGTTGAGCTTGATCGTGCCAAGCGGGCCGCGCCGCATCGGCGTCATGACCTGAACGTCGGAAAGCGGATCGAATCCATAGGCCGCCGACATTCGACGCAGCGTTTGGATGAGACGCTCGGTAATCGTGTCCGGATCGGTCGCCGAGATCAGGAACAAGTCCCCATCGCCTTTGGTTCCGCTCGGTGTCGGCTCTGGCATGCCGCCTTCGAGCACTGCATGGGCTCCTCGAACGATCGCGCTCTGCTGCGCTTGGCGAAACACCTCGTGAAGTCGGATCGTCTTGCACACCTTGGATGCGATCAGGTCTCGCAAAGGCTGCCCCGGTCCAACCGGCGGCAGCTGATCGATATCGCCGACCAGCACGAGCGTCGCGTTTCGGGGGATGGCGGCCAGGAGCTGCGAGGCGAGGCGAATGTCGAGCATCGACGCTTCGTCGACGAGGATCAGATCGGCGTCGAGCGGCGAGCGCTGGTTGCGGTTGAAGTGCCCCGTGGCCGGATTCCACTCGAGGAGACGGTGGATCGTCTTGGCTTCGATGCCGGCGGCTTCGGAAAGCCGCTTGGCGGCTCGACCGGTGGGTGCACACAGAGCAACGCGGCGATCGAGAGCCGCATGTGCCTGCACAATTGCGCGGACCGTCGTCGTCTTGCCGGTACCCGGTCCGCCCGTGAGCACGAGCAGATGAGTCCCAAGCGACGCGTCGACGGCGCTTCGCTGCATGTCGCTCAGGGTAGCGTCATACGTCTTGACGGGTTGTTGGACCTTCGGACGGTTGGCAAATCCGCTCAGTGCCTCGGCGACCAGGACTTCGGCGCGATGCAAGAGGGGCGGGTAAATCGCGTCGTCTTCAATCGTGACGAGCTCGCGCGCCCGCAGGGCGACGAGGGCTTCGTCGAGCGCCTCGGATGGGACGTCGAGTTGCCCGAGCCCATTGTGAAGCTGTTCGCGCGTCGCGAAGACGTGGCCCTCATCGACGGCTTTGCCGATCAAATGCAGTACGCCTCCTTGAACACGCCTCAAATCATCGCCGGCGATTCCCAGCGCTTCTGCGATCCGATCGGCGGTTCGAAAACCGATGCCGCGAATCTGCTCAGCAACGATGTACGGATCGTCTCTCACGATCCGAGGGGCATCCGCTCCGTACTTACGAACGATCTCGCGCGCCGTTGCTGGACCCATGCCGAGCGCGTGCAAAAAGCTCATCGTTTCCGCTTCGGCGCGGCGTTGGCGAACCGCTTGGGCAATCGACTCGGCGCGCTGTTTGCCGATGCCCGACACCTCGCGAAGCCGCGCCGACTGGGTCGCGATCACATCCAGGGTTTGGGTACCAAAGCGCTCCACGAGGCGGGCGGCCAGGGCAGGGCCGATGCCCGGGATGAGCCCGGAGCCGAGATAACGCGTCATCCCCTGTTCGGTGGCGGGAATCGTCGGGGTGAACGAGGTGACCCGAAACCGCGCGCCGTAAACCGCGTGCTGCGTCCATCGCCCGATCAGGCGAACGTTCTCGCCCGGCGCGACCTGACCGAGATCCCCGACCGCGGTCTTCGGAGGCGCGAGCGTTTCCTCTTCGCTGGGCGCGAGACGAATGACCGCGAAGGTTCCGTCATCACTGCGGAAAACCACGTCCTCAACCACGCCCTCCAGGACCTCTTCTGACTCCTTGGACCCCACGATTCGTTGCGAATCTAACAGCCTTGCGCGGCGAACGCCCTGCTGTTGTGCTTTCTTCGGAAACATCCGTTAGTGTTAAAACCAGCACGGATTTGGATCGGAGGGGGATGAGCACCCAGCCACGGATGAGCGCACCCATTGGTAGACTGAAGATCGGGACCTCGGCTCGAAAGAGGGTGGCGTCCTCGATCGGTCGTGTCCAGGCCGCCGAGACCCCTTGCGACGCACAAGCCGACGAAACCAGCGTGCCCGAAGAACAGAGCGCCCTGCCGCACTACTACCCGTTTGCGCCTCGCCTCGGCGACGACGGCGAAGACTGAGCCCGACCGCGACTTGATTGCGCTGCTATCGAGCGATTGGTAAGAGCGCTCGATGCCCCCAACGACGATCGCCATTCTTGGGGCAAAAGGGGGCGTCGGCACCTCTCTGTTCGGCGCCAACCTCGCGATCTATCTCGCGACGATTGGCAAGCGCGTTCTGGCCGTGGATGCGGACCCATCCGGCGCCGACCTTCATGCGATGTTGGGGATTGGCCCTCGCGTGGCACCGTACATCGCGCCGACGCCCGCGTTCGGCGCGGAGCGAAGCTTGACGAGCCTGGCGAGCGGGCTCGACCACGATGCGGCCAACACCCTGCCGTCACGCACGCCTTTGGATGGACCGATCCCCGGTTTGCAGTTGATGGACGGAGGCTTGAGCGAGCCCTACCGAGGCAGCGCACGCCGAAGCTCCTTGCGCGAGCTCCAGAGCCGGCTCGACAAGCAGGAGGCGGATTTCGCGGTTGTCGATCTCGGTTCGTCGGCGACCGAAGCCGCGATTCGATTCTGGTGCTCGGCAGACCACCGCTTGGCTTTGACGATGCCGGAGCCCAACGCCGTCAGCGGGCTTTACCGCCTAGTTCGAAAAGCCTTCGCCGCCATGGCCCAGCAGCGCCTGACCGACGAGCGACAGCAGGCTGCGCTGCACGCCGCGTTTGCGAAAGCGGGTCAGACACCGGCACCGTCCGACATCGCGGCCTTGCTGCGGCGCGAATGGCCGGAGCTTGGAGCGGCCTTGCACGATTGCATGGACGAGCTTCAGTTCCCGTTCATCGTCAACCAAGCAAGACTGCGCGCGGATCTGGAGCTCGGCGATCAAGTTACGGTGGCCGTGCGGAGGCGGTACGGCGTGCACTTGAAATACCTAGGCTACGTCGAGCACGACGACGTGGTTCGAAGCTGCTCGCGAAAGCGGCGGCCGCTTTTGCTCGAAAGCCCTGGCAGCAGAGCGAGTCGCAACATCGAGAAGATCGCGCGTCGGCTGTTTGCCTCGAAGGAGGCCCAAAGAGATCGCGCGCCCTGGCGTGAAGTGCCCGAGAGCTCGCATCACGACGTCCTCGAAGTCGAGCGTGGCGCCACCGACGAGGAGATCCGGCGCGCCTACAAGCGGATGTGCGCGGTCTTCGACACGGAGAATCTGGTGACGTTCGGCCTATTCGATGAAGAAGGGCTCGCCGTCGCCCGCAGTCGAATCGACGAGGCTTTTGACGTGCTCCTCGATCCAGCCCGTCGCCGTCCGTACGAGATTTCGGTCTTTCCCGAGGCGGAACCAACCAAGGCCGAGAGTGCTCGGGAGCTGACGCCGACCGGCGAGCTTCCCCCTGCGCCGGGCATCACGCCGGAAACCGAGTTCAGCGGCGCCTTGCTGCGAGCCGTACGCGAGTCGCAGGGCACCAGCCTCGAACAGATCAGTGAACGAACGAAGGTCGGCACCAATTATCTGCGGTGCATCGAGGAGGACGACTTCGAGCAGCTGCCGGCCGCAGTCTACGTGCGGGGCTTCGTCACCGAGGTTGCCAAGTGCTTGAGGCTCGACCCCGAACAAGTGAGCCAGAGCTATCTCCGTCGGCACAAGGCACGGATGGAAGCGAAGGGGGAGGGCTCGTGAGCGCGTCGCCCGCCTCGATCATCTTGGCTTCGGCCTCGCCCAGGCGTCGCGAGATCTTGTCGTCGCTTGGCATTCGGTTCGAGGTGCAGCCGAGCGGCGCCGACGAGGCTAGCTTGACCATGGAAGATCACCTCGAGTTCGTCCGGGCCGCGGCGTTGGTCAAGCTCGAGACCGTCTTGTCCGGCAGCGACCGCCGAGGAGCGTTCGTCCTCGGGGCCGACACCATCGTCTGCGTCGGCGGCGAGCGATTGGGAAAGCCGGTTGATGAGCCAGACGCGGTGCGGATGCTGGAGCTCCTCGCCGGGCGCGCGCATCTGGTACGGACCGCAGTCGCCCTCGGGCGAGTCGGAGAGGGCCCGCTCGACTGCCGCATCGTGGAGACCCAGGTCTGGTTCGGGCCGGCCTCGCGCGAGCAGTTGGAACGCTACGTGGCCGCTGGCGAGAGCCTCGATAAAGCGGGCGCCTACGGGGTCCAAGGGCTTGCGAGCGGCTTCGTGACTCGACTCGAAGGGTCCTACAGCAATGTCGTCGGCCTCCCCGCTGCCGAGGTGGTTGCGCTCCTTCTCGATCACCAAGCTTTGGATCAATGGCCATGAGTCACGACGTCGCCGCTGCCCTCGAGCGCGTCCGTGAACGCATCGGGCTCGCCTGCCAGCGTTCGGGCCGAGATCCGGGCTCGGTGCAGCTCGTCTCGGTATCGAAGGGGCATTCCGAAGAGCTCATTCGCGTTGCGTACGATCAGGGAATGCGCGTGTTTGGGGAAAACTATGCACAGGAGCTCGCGGCAAAGGCGACTGCGCTGAGCGACCTGCCCGAGATCCGCTGGCGCTTCATCGGCCACCTGCAGCGAAACAAGATCAAGCTCATCGAACGCGCTCGGGCGACGGTCGACACGGTGGACTCTTCGCGACTGGCCGAGGCGATTTCCATGCGGGCGGCGTCGAGGGGAGCGACCGTGGGGGTCTTGATCCAGGTCAACATCGGAGACGAGACACAGAAATCCGGATGCAAGCCCGCTGAGGTCCCCTCGCTCGTCGAAGCGGTGCGGGCGTTGCCGAACGTGTCGCTGCAAGGGCTGATGACCGTGGCCCCGCACCTCGAGGACGCCGAAGCGACGCGGCCGTTTTTCGCAGCTCTCCGCGAGCTCGCCGAGGCGCACGGGCTTCCGGAGCTCTCGATGGGGATGACGCACGACCTCGAGCAGGCGGTCGAAGAAGGCTCGACGATGCTGCGAATCGGAACGGCGATCTTTGGGCCGCGGCCCGCGACGAAGCCTTAGCTCCCAGCGTCCCCGGCGATCTTTCCGAGCTCGACCGAGCGACGCGTCGCTGCTCGGACGGCCCCGAGGATGGCCTCTGCGAAACCTGCCTCGAAGAGCGCGTCCAAGCCCGCTCGGGTGGTTCCGCCGGGGCTGGTGACTCGCTCTCGCAGGGCCTCAGGCGATTCGTTCTCGTCCCGCAGAAGACGAGCGGCACCGAAGACGGTTTGGGATGCGAGTTGGAGCGCGGTGTCTTCGGGCAAACCTTCGCCCACCCCTGCGTCCCGAAGTGCCTCGATCATCGCGAACACGTAGGCGGGTCCGGAGCCGCTGAGGCCGGTCACCGCGTCGAGTTGCTCTTCAGGAACTCGGACGGAAATCCCCACGCTGCGAAATAGGATCTCGGCAAGCGCGAGGTCCTCCTCGGTCGCATGACTGCCCGCGGCGATCGCAGTGGCGCCCGCGCCGACCAGCGCCGGCGTGTTGGGCATCGTGCGAACCACGCGTGTGCCGGCCGGCAGAGCCCGTTCGATGAGTCCGGTTGGAATCCCGGCAGCGACCGAAATCAGCACGGTGTCCCCGCCGAGCGCAGCCGCAACGCCGGGAAGAAGCTGCGCGAACACCTGAGGCTTCGTCGCCAATACCACGACGTTTGCCTCTTGCACCGCTTCGGCATTGTCGCCGGTGCAGCGGATGCCCAGCTCCTCTTCCAAGGTGCGGAGCTTAACTGCGTCGGGGTCGGCTGCGATGATCTGGTCGGCGCGCACGGTCGCTGTGCCCACCAGGCCTCGAATCAGGGCGCGCGCCATGTTGCCGCCACCGACAAATGCGATCGTATGTTCCACGGACATCCCGGGCGGCATACCACACAAGGCGCGTCAAGGACATGCCGGAGCCGACCGCTAGGCGCAGGCCGCTTCGACTTCGTCGATCTCTTTTGGAATCCCGTCGGTGAGCACGTCCGCGCCCGCCTCGGTGACCGCGACATCGTCTTCGATTCGTACGCCGATGCCGCGCCAGCGCTCGTCCACGTCCTCTGCATCGGTCGCAATGTAGATCCCGGGTTCGACCGTCAGCACGAACCCTGGCTCGAGCGGGCGGTGGTGACCCGCCACGAAGTAATGACCGACGTCGTGCACGTCCATCCCGAGCCAGTGCGAGGTTCGGTGCATGTAAAACGGCTCATACTTCTTCTCTTCGATCAGCGTATCGCGCTCGCCTTCGAGCAAGCCGACGGCAAGCAAGCCTTCGGTGATCGAGCGCACGGCGCGCCGGTGAATCTCTTCGAGTGTTGCTCCCACCTTCACCGCGTCGATGCTCGCCTTCTGTGCGTGCAGCACGATTTCGTAGATCGCCCTTTGCTCCGCGGAGAATATGCCATTGATCGGGAAGGTGCGGGTCACGTCGCTTGCGTAGTAGTCATACTCACAGCCCGCGTCTATCAAGAGCAGCTCGCCGTCCTTGAACACGCGGTTCCCCGCCCTGTAGTGAAGGATCGTTGCGTTTGGCCCCGAACCCACGATGCTTTCGTAGGCGGCGCGCTCGCTCCCGTGCTTGCGAAAGACGTGAAGAAGCTCGGCGTCGATTTCGTACTCGTGCATGCCCGGCCGTGCGAGCTGCATCGCGCGCAGGTGGGCGTCCCTGGTGATCGCAGCCGCCCTGCGCATCGTCGCGATTTCATCTCCACTTTTGCGGAGCCGCATTTCGTGGAGGTGGACGGCGGAGTCGATGATCGTCTCGGGCGCGTTCACACCACGACGGCCCCCTCGGCGGAGATGGTTCAGACAATCGAAGACAATTGCATCGGCCTCGCGGTTTTGAGCGAGACGATAGTGAAGTCGATCGACATTGCCCAGATAGTCCGGGAGCTTCTCTGCGAGCTCTTCGATCGGATACGCAGCGTCCGCATCGAAGTCTGTAACCGCGCCTTCCAGTCCGGCGCGAGGACCGTCCCAGATCTCTCGCTCGCGTTTCTTTGGGCGAACGAAGAGGACCACCTTGTGCTCCTCGTGCTGATTGGTGAGCAGCAGCAGGCTCTCGGGCTCGTCGAGCCCCGTCAGGTAGAAGAGGTCGCTGTCCTGCCGGTACGGGTGCCCGACGTCGTGGTTGCGGAGTGCCACTGGAGCCGATGGAAACAGCGCAACGCCATCACCCATAGCTTCGAGAAGCTGCTCTCGGCGCGCTGCAAACTCCGACATCGACCCAGCCTAGCAGCTAGGCCCCGGGCTGCATCTGGCCGCTCTTGTAGCGGCCCCAGTAGCTCGTCAAAGCCACGCGGACTTTGCCGCTCAACAAGACCGCACCGAGAATGTTCGGGAACGACATGCCGAGGATCATAAGGTCCGAGAAGTCGATGACGTTCCCAAGCTTCAAGACCGATCCAAACACGACGAAGGCGAGGAAAAGCACCTTGTAGACCATCGAAAACTGCGCGCCAAAGAGGAAGGTCCAACAGCGCTCGCCATAGTAGCTCCACGAGATCATCGTCGAAAATGCGAAAAGGAACACGGCGAGGCTGAGCACCTTCGGGAACCAGGGAAGAACCGTGGCAAAGGCTTTCGACGTCATCAGCACGCCTTCCTGGTCGCCCCCCTCGTACGCGCCGGTGATCACCACGACGAGACCCGTCATCGTGCAGACCAGGATCGTGTCGATGAAAGGCTCGAGTAGGGCGACGATGCCTTCGCGGACAGGCTCGTCGGTTGCCGCCGCCGAGTGCGCGATCGACGCGGAACCCACACCGGCTTCGTTCGAAAAGGCTGCGCGCCGAAAGCCAGTGACCAGGACGCCCAGCGCCCCGCCGAAGCCCGCCTCAGGGGTAAACGCCTCGCCGACGATCTTACCGAACGCCGCTCCGACCTGATCGAAGTTCGTGACAATGATGAAAAGCCCGGCGACCAGGTAGATGCCGCACATCACCGGAACGATGAAGCCAGCGACCTGACCGATGCGGCGGATGCCTCCGATGATGACGACGCCGACCAAAAACGCGAGGATCACCCCGTACGCGAGCGCGCCCCAGCCGCCTGCGAAAAACGGCAGCACGTCGGCGACCTGTGCATAGCTCTGGTTCGCTTGGAACATGTTGCCGCCGCCAAAGCTCCCGCCGATGCACATCAAGGCGAAGAGAATCGCGAGAAACCTCCCAAGTCGCGGCAGACCGAGCTCTGCGAGGCCGCCCTGCAGGTATCGCATCGGTCCGCCGAGGATGTGTCCGTCTTCGCCGATTTCGCGATACATCTGTCCGAGCGTGCATTCGGTGAATTTCGAGGACATGCCGAGGAAGCCGGCGACGATCATCCAGAAGATCGCCCCCGGGCCCCCCATGGCGACCGCGACGGCAACGCCCGCGATGTTGCCGAGCCCGACCGTCGCCGACAGGGCCGAGGAGAGCGCCTGAAAGTGGGTGACCTCGCCCGGGTCGTCGGGATCATCGTAGTGGCCGGTCGTCACCACCCAGGCGTGCCGAAACGCGCGGATGTTGATGAAGCCGAACCGAAGCGTGAAGAAGACGGCGCCGGCGATGAGCCAAAAGACGATGAACGGGAGCCGCAGATCGTTCTCGCTGCCGTTGTCCCAAAAGATGAGGTCGAAAAAGAGAACCTGCGCCATCGGGCCGACGACGTTGGCCCCGAACCAGCCATCGACCGACTTGAGCACGCTGCCGATGCTGGACGCCTGCGCTGGCTCGGCCTCGGCGAGCGCGACGCCTGGCCTCAAACACACCCATAAGGCCGCAATCGTTCTCAGGCGTTTCCCCATCCCGGACCCGAAAGATGGCACAGTGAGGCAAATCACTCCAGTTTTGTCGAACTAAGAAAATTCCTTTGAAAATGGATTCTAGCTCGATAAAAGCGGCTCGCTGGGTTCAAAAATCGTCGCGCAGCTCGTCCAGATCACCCAAATGCGATCGCCCCAAGGCATCAATGCATCGATCTAAAACCTCATGCGTCGGTTTATTCAGTCTTATCCATATGTCTTTATTGGTCTTTTGTTCAATAAAGTAATTTATCATTCTAATTGTAAACCGACTAAATCGTCCGTAGTCTGGTGATGTGAACCCGTTGCTCAGCACGGCCGATGCCGCCCGGATCATCGGCGTAGGGACGACGAGCGTAAAGCGCTGGGCTGACACCGGGCTTTTGGACTGTGTGCGAACGGCCGGCGGGCATCGACGTTTCACACGTGATGCACTCGACCGCTTTATCCGGCTGCAGTCCCACCAAGAGCCGATGGCGACGGAGGTGGACCGCTGGCTCGATACCCTGGCTTCCGAAATGAGCCACGAGCTTGCGCTGGTTCGGGCGCGCAGTCGGCTGGGCTCCTGGCGGCGCGTTGCGGAAGAGCTCGACCCCGTCCTGGTCGAGGTCGGCCGCCGCTGGTCCGAAGGCGAGATGAGCATCGGCGAAGAGCACATCCTCACGGAGCGCCTCTCGCGTGCGCTGGCTCGCATTTCCGAATCGCTCCCGCTGGCTCCCAACGCGCCTACCTGTCTTCTCGCCTGCGTCGAATCGGAGGAGCATACCCTCGGGCTCTCGCTCGCCGAGCTTTGCCTTCGCGAGATGGGCTGGGCGTCCGTCTGGATGGGCGCACGCTCACCCGTGGAGGCGATCATCGAGCGACTTCGCATGGATAGTCGAATTCGACTCGTGGGTCTCTCTGCGACCGAGGCTTGCCTCGATCCGGCTCTGCTTCGCAGCGTCGTTGCCTCCGTCGGGGCGGCCTGCGGCGAGAGAAATGTTGCGCTGGTTTTGGGAGGCAGAGGTCCGTGGCCCGATGTGCCGAGCTACGGATCGCGACTTGGGGGGATGGAAGGGTTTGCGGATTTGCAGAAGCAACTTCGCGGAGCGCGCGGGAGACGGTCAGCGCCGTGATCCCGATCTCGAACGTCTGAGAGGATGGACACTGTGACGACGCTCTCGTCTATTGCAAACGAAGCCGTGGCGATCATCGGAATCGGCTGTTGGTATCCAGACGCGCCCAATCCGGCGCGACTCTGGGAAAATATCCTTGCGCGCCGAAGGGCGTTTCGTCGCCTTCCCGCCGGGCGACTCCCGCTCGACTCGTACTTCGATGCGGACAAACATGCACCCGACAAAACCTACGGCCGAAAAGCCGCCGTCATCGACGGCTTTGATTTCGATTGGGTTGGGCGGCGGATTCCACGAGGAACCTTCGAAGGCACCGACATTGCGCACTGGCTTGCGCTCGAGGTGGCCCTGCAGTCACTCGACGACGCGGGCTACAGCAGAGATACCCTGCCAAGACAGCGCACGGGCGTCATCGTTGGAAACACCCTGACCGGCGAACAAAGCCGCTCGCTGAGCCTCCGGGTGCGCTGGCCGTTCGTCGAACGGGCGATTCGCGCGGCTGCGAGCAGCGAGGGCTTCACTGCGGCCGCGACCGACGTTCTTGTCGGCTCCACGCAGACGTATTTCAAGTCGGTCTTTCCGCCGGTCGACGAAGATACGCTCGCCGGCTCCTTGTCCAATACGATCGCCGGGCGCATCTGCAATTTTCTCGACCTTCAAGGCGGCGGCTACATCGTCGACGGCGCCTGTGCCTCTTCGCTGCTCGCGGTCACCACAGCGGCGAACGTGCTGAGCAGTCGAGACCTCGACGTGGCCTTGGTGGGCGGCGTCGACATCAGCCTCGACCCGTTCGAGCTCGTGGGCTTTGCCAAGGTGGGCGCCCTGAGCCCAACGCAGATGCGCGTGTACGATCGCGCGGCGAACGGTTTTTTGCCTGGCGAGGGCTGCGGTTTCGTCGTGCTCAAGCGCTTGGAAGATGCCCGTGCCGATGGCGACTACGTCTACGCCACGCTGCGCGGCTGGGGCGTTTCCTCGGATGGCGCCGGCGGCATTACGGCGCCGAGTGTGAAGGGTCAGTCCTTGGCGATTCGAAGGGCGTACAAGCGCGCCGGATACTCGCCCGAGACCTTGCACTTCGTCGAAGGCCACGGCACCGGGACCCCCGCTGGGGATCCGGTCGAGCTCAAGGCGATTGCGAGCGCCATGAAGGCGTACGGAGTACAAACGCCTCGCAGCTGCGGGATCACCTCCTTCAAGTCCATCGTCGGGCACACCAAGGCCGCCGCCGGCGTGGGGGGCTTCATCAAAGCCGCCATTGCCGCCAATCGGCGCGTCATCCCGCCTACCGCCGGCTGCACGAACCCGAGCGCGACCTTCGCGGACGACGCGCGTGTGCTCTATCCCTTGAGGAACGGGCGGGTGGAATCTCCCGATACGGTAGTCCGGGCGGGCGTGTCGGCGATGGGCTTTGGCGGGATCAACGCCCACGTGACCCTCGAGTCGGGGGACCCCCCGGCCTCGCGGCTGAAACCTTCGCTCGACGAGGAGGTCCTGCTGAGCTCCGCACAAGACAGCGAGATTTTCGTGATCTCGGCGACTAGCGTGGACGCGTTGAAGAGTCGCGTCGAACAGGTCGTCGCGCGCGGGGATGGCTTGAGCATGGGCGAGCTCGCCGATTTCGCGGCCGAGCTTTCGGTAGAGGTAAAACCCGGCGCGAGCGCCCGAGCGGCAATCGTCGCGAGCGATCCCGAGGAGCTCGAAGCAACCCTCGGGGAGGTCCTCGAGGCGCTGCGCGAGGACCCTCCTGAACCAGGCACGGTCCGGCTCTGCGCCCCGGCGAAGGGTCGCGCATGGATCGCGAACGCACCACAGCGGCCGCGCGTCGGGTTCTTGTTTCCCGGTCAGGGCTCTCAGCAGCTCGCGATGGCACGCCGCTTGGTGCGCCGCTTCGATTGGGCAAAGCGTTTCGTCGAGCAGGCCGACGGCTGGCTCGTCGAGCGCGGCCACGAGCCGGTGACGGAGCTCATCTATCAGCCTCTGGATCGTGCGCGGGACGACGACCAAATCCTCGGCTGGCGCGAGACCCTTCGACAGACCCAGCATGCACAGCCCGCGATCTGTTTGGCAAGCGTCCTGTGGTTGAAGTATCTCGCGCGCCTAGGCGTGACTCCTGCCGTCGTCGCGGGTCACAGCCTGGGGGAGCTCAGCGCGCTCCATGCAGCAGGCGCATTCGATGAGCGGACGCTGATGCAGCTTGCCGCGACCCGGGGTGAGCTGATGGCGGTCACCGACGTTTCTGGCACGATGGCCAGCCTTGCGTGCGGCCGTGCGGAAGCCGATCAGCTGATCGCGGAAGCTTCGGGATACTGCACGATCGCCAATCTAAACGCGCCCAGGCAGACGGTGATTTCCGGGGACGTCGACGCGGTCGAGCGCATCGTCGACATGGCCAAAGCCCGGTCGATCGCGGCCGTCCGGCTGCAGGTCTCCGGTGCGTTTCATTCTGCTCATTTTCAAAGTGCGGCAGGCGCGCTTCGAGAAGCCGAGGGCGTTCCCGAAATTTCCGCTCCGCTTCACACCGCGATGCTGAGCGCGATCGACGGCGCGCCGATGCGGACCGGAGTTCCCATACGGGATTACCTTTCGCGGCAGATGCGCTCGGAGGTCGACTTCGTCAGCCTCGTGCGATCGATGGCGACTCGCTGCGACCTTCTCCTCGAGGTGGGGCCGGGACGCGTGCTGAGCGGGCTCGTCAAGGGCACCGTCGGCGACGATCGTTTGCGCTGCTTCCCCGTCGAATCCCAAGCGGGCAACGACGAGGACCTCAATCTCGCAGTCGCTGCGCTCTTTGCGCACGGTCAACGGCTCCGCTTGGATGCCCTGTACGACAGTCGGCTATGTCGCCCCTTCGTTCCCGCCTCGGAGCGACGCTTCATCGAAAACCCATGCGAACGTCCCTTCCCGGATGTGGCCGCCCGTGCAGCGGGGACGGTGGTTGCCGCTCCGGCCGAGCGCGCGTTCACGCTCATTCCGCCGCCGCCCGATTCGCTGGGCGGCGAGCCCGAGCTGCCGCATCGTCAGGTGGCCGAGTCGCAGCTGGTGACGAAGCCCACGGTGCGAAGCGCGGTCCTCGCGGGGATCGGCGCCCAAACCGGCTTTCCGATCGAAAGCCTGACGCTCGACCTCCGACTGGTGGACGACCTCCACCTGGACTCGATCAAGACCGTCGAGCTCGTTTCTGACCTGGCGGATCAGCTCGGGATCACCGAAGCGTTCGATGCCGCGCAGTTTGCGGACGCCACGCTCGGAGAGCTGGTCGAGCGCATGGAGTTGCTCGAGGCCAATGCGACATCGGGCCCATCGAACGGTTCAAACGCCGATCGGTCGGCCTCAGGCATTCGCAGCGAAGACGCCAAGCCCTGGGTGGCGAACTATGCCCTCGACTGGGAAGCGGAGCCCTTGCCCAAGAGCCTGAGGCTCTCGGCTTCGCTCGAGGGGCGGGTCCTGGTGCTGACGCAGGATTCGAACGATCCGCTCGTCCTCGGGCTGGTTGAGGAACTATCCACCAAGGACGCCGTCGTGTCTGTTCGCGAAGGCGGCGACGGCGATGAGGACCAAACTCAGTTTGATCACTTGCTGGTCCTCTGCCCCGACCTGAGCGCATCCGCCGATGCCGAAGCGCTGAGCGACGTGGTCGACCTGCTCACGGGCGCCGCCCGTCTCTTGCCGTCGGCCGCCTCTGCGCGCAACCGTGCCCCGAGCTTTTCCTTGGTTTGCCTGCGTTCCTCAGACGCGAGCGGCCAGGGTCACTATGATTGGTCGCCCGACGCCTTCGCGGCCACGGTTCACCTCGAGCGCCGGCAGCTTCGTGTTCGATCGCTCGAGTTTCTGGGTGCCGAGGGCCAGCCTGCGCGCGTCGCAGAGGCTCTCGTCGCGGAGCTCGCCGATGAGCGGAGCTTTGCATCGGCTCGATACGACGCCAAGGGTCGACGCCTCATCGGCAAACCGCGGCTTCAAAGTCGTGCTGCCTATTCACCACGCGCAAACTCGATCGGCGCGGACGATGTCGTGCTGGTTACCGGCGGAGCCAAAGGGATCACGGCGCGCTGCGCCTTGGCCCTGGCCCGCGAGACCGGCGCGACCATGGTCTTGGTCGGGAGCTCGCCGATGCCGGATGCTGCAGAAGTGAGCGCCGGGGCGGACGAAATCCGCGCGACGCTTTCGAGCTTCGGCGCCGAGGGGCTCCGCTGCGAGTACCGCCAGTGCAACCTCACCGAGCGTCAGGACGTCCAGCGTCTCGTGGCCAGCGTCCGAAGCGACTTCGGCTCGCTCGACGCGGTGGTGCACGGGGCAGGGCTCAATCAGCCGCGCCGTGTGGAAGAGCCCAACCCCTCCGAGGTCCTGAACGAAATCGCGCCTAAGCTAATGGGCGCCTTGCACTTGTTCGAAGCGCTCGAGGACGCGCCGCCCAAGCTGTTCGTCGCGCTGACTTCGGTCATCGGGGTGGTGGGGATGCCGCAGAACGCCTGGTATGCGTTTGCGAACCAAGCGCTCGACCGGAGCCTGGGCCGATTCGCCGCCCGTCACGCATCGGTCGAAAGCGTATCGTTGGCCTATAGCGTCTGGGACGAGGTTGGCATGGGGGCGAAGCTCGGAAGCGTCGAACGACTCGCCAAGCTCGGTATCGACGCGATCCCCGTCGAGGAGGGTGCTGCGCGGTTTGTGGAGCTGGTGACGCGCGATCCCGGCGTACGGGAAGTCGTCGTCACGGCGCGCCTGGGAGCGCTCGATACCTGGCAGCCCCTGATGCCCCCGCTTCCGCGTGCGCATCGGTTCGTCGATCGCATTCTCTCGCTCGACCCCGGCCGCGAGCTGGTCTGCCGGACCAAGCTCGATCTAGAGCGCGATCCCTACGTCCGAGATCATGTGTACGAAGGCTCTCACCTCTTGCCAGCCGTCTTCGGTCTCGAAGCGATGGCGGAGGCCGTCGCGTTCGTGACCGGGCAAGCCGAGCTCCCGTTCCCCTTGTCGATCGAGGACGTCGAGCTGACGCGCCCGCTTGTGGTCCATCCCGATCGAGGTTTGGAAATTGAGATCCACGCCGTGGTGGAAAATGATGATGCGGGGATGCCCGATCGTCAGTGCGTTCTTGCCAAGATTCGCTGCCAGCAGACCGGCTTCGAGCAGTCACATTTCGCAGCGCGTTTCGTTCTCGGGGCCAGCGGGAGCGTGCGGGAGCAAACGGTCGAGATTCCGACCGCCGCACTGCCGATTCGACCCAAGGAGCACCTGTACGGCTCGGTCCTCTTCCAAGGGCCGCGCTTTCAACGCATCGACGAGGTGAACGCGCTCGACGCCAAGCACTGCCTGTTCGCAGCAAGCCAGGGGCACAGCGATGAGACCTGGCTTCTCGGTGATCCGTACTTCCGGGACGCACTCCTGCAGAGCCTGCAGCTCTGCGTCGTGCCCGACCAGTGCCTCCCGGTGCGCATCGATCGATGGGACATCGTCGACGCAGGCTCCACGAAACCGTTGAGCCGAGTTTGCAAAGCGACCATCGACGGCAAAGAAGGCGACACATACCTTGGGACCGTCTCCTCGGTGAGCACGGACGGCAAGCCGATCGAGCTGCTCAGCGGCTACCGTGCGCGCACGCTGCTGCGACGTCCGGACTGGCCGGCTGCAGACGAGCTGGCCGCACGAGGCTCGACCCCTGTCCTCGCTGCGCTGACCGAGGACAGCGAAACCGGGGCTACCGAGCAGGCACATAGGGTCCACTCCCTCAAACGGTACGGCTATCAGAACCAAGACACCTTCTCCTTCCGGTTTCCCCTTACCGCCCAGGACTCCCAATCGGCGACTCGCTCGCTTTATTTCACTCGGTTCTTCAAGTGGATGGGCAAGATGCGGGAGGTTTGCGGTCTGAACACGCCAGGGGCCTACGTGAAGATCCTCGACATGCTGCGCTCCAATGAGATCACGTCGGCAACCAACGCATTCGAGACGACCATCCTCAGAACGCCACGCTGCAATGACATCATCGAGGGTCGTCTCTGGGTCGAGCGGGCCTCGGCCGTCGACTGCGATGCTGTCTGCGAGTGGTGGGCCATTCCGTTTGCCCCAAACCAAGGAGATGCGCAGCTCTTCGCCTGGAGCCACATGACGATCTCGGCGGTGGAGGTGCTTCCCACCGGAGCGGTGCGGGCGACGAAATGGCCGGACTACTTCTATGGCTTCCTCGAGCTCATGGGCCCGCGCGGCACCGGCGCGTCCCGGGCACCGAGCAACGCGTACGACCACGGAGTTTGTCACTTCAAGGAGACGCCTGGTCCGAGAGCCGCCGGCGTGCTCCTCGCAGACGAGGTCTTTGATACCTCCTTCGAAGACGGCAACGTCGTCGGCAACATCTACTTTGCAACCTATGGCGTCTGGCAGGGGCGCGTGCGAGATCGATTCTTCTACGAGCTCTCGCCCGGGAATTTCTGCGGTCGACCCGATGCCGAGCTCATCTGCACCAACTTCCGAATGACCCAGCTGCGAGAAGCGATGCCGTTTGACCGGGTCCGTGTCGAGATGCGCATGGTGGCGCTCTACGAGCGTGCGGCGGATCTATCCTTTCAATATTTCCGTGTCGCGCCTGATGGCTCGGAAACCAAGCTGGCCGTCGGAGAGCACACCGCGGGCTGGGCCACACCGATCGCGAGGGACAAGGTCATCGCCAAAAACTGGCCTTCCGAGATCATCGAAGGATTACTCAACCGGGCAGGAGAACGCCGACCCATGGCCTCCTAGAAAAACGGATGGAAGCAAACGGCGTCATATTGAATCCTTTTTCTGACGAAATCGATGCGTTCGAAGAGCACCGGCTCGAGCAGAACCTCGCCGCGTTGAAGACCGGCATTCTCATCACGCTTTTCATTCAGGTCCCGTTCATGTTTTATGAGTGGATTGGCGTCCGGGATCACTTTTGGACCGTGCAACTCCTGCGCGTGGTTTTAATCGGCCCCACGGTCGTTGCGGGCCTGATGATCAATCGGAACGTTTGGCTCCAGCATAACGTCGACTTGGTCATCTTCGTAGTGTTCGCCGCCTGCTCAGCTTTCATCATCTCCGTCACGTGCCTCGATGGAGGCTACGACTCTCCCTACTCGCACGTGCTCGTCATGATGTTGGTGGGCGTCGGCTTTGTCACATTGTGGCCCTTGAAGATCGCTGCGCTCTGGGGTCTCACGATCTATGGGGTGAATTGGATTCCCGCCTTGATCGGCCTTGGTGGCGTTCACGAAACGGCTGAGTTCGTCGGTCACCAGTTGTTCGTCGGCGGGATGATCCTAGTCATCATGGTCTCGCAGCTGCTTCGGCTCCGCCTCGAACAAAACGCGTTTCACGGCAAGCTCGAGCTCGAGAAGGCGAAGAGTTCGCTCGAGCTGACAAACGAGCGGCTCAAAGAGCTCGATGAACAGAAATCGGACTTCTTCGCGAACGTCTCACACGAGCTTCGCACGCCCTTGACGCTGTCCCTGGGGCCGTTGGAATCGCTTCTCAAGATGGAACACACGGCAGAGGAGGACGAGCACCTTCATGCGCTTCATCGCAATCAGCTGCGGCTCCTTCGCTTGATCAATCAGCTTCTCGATGTCGCCAAAGTCGAGTCGGGCAAGGCTCAGGCAGAATACAGCAAAGAGGACGTGGTCACGGTGGTCCGCGAGCTGGTCGGCGAGGTCGACGACGCGACTCGGGCCAAAGGGACTTCGCCTGGACGTCATCGTGCCATCGGAGCCCGTTTGGCTCTACATCGATCGCGAGAAGTTCGAGCAGCTGCTGCTCAATCTCCTGTCCAATGCATTCAAGTTCACCGAGAAAGGAGGGCGGATCGAGGTGTCGGTGATGCGCGGGACGGGCTCCAGTCAGATCGCGGTTCGCGACACCGGCGTCGGAATCCCGGAATCCAAGCTGCACACCATTTTTGATCGCTTCACGCAGGCGGATTCTTCGGAAACTCGTCAATACCCGGGGACGGGAATCGGTCTGGCGCTCGTGCAGAGCTATGTCGAGCTTCACCGTGGCACCATCCAGGTCGAGAGCCAACTTGGCATCGGCACGGCGTTCACGATCTCGCTGCCTCATGGCAAAGCGCATCTTCAGCCCGACCAGATCCGGAAAACCTCGAGGCCTGCAACGATGACGAGCGTACGGCCGCCGCAGATGGTCGATTTCGAAGTCGACGAGGAAGACGGGCATGTCTTGGAGCCTGCAGCAGAGGAGGCGCAGGAGCCGCAGCGTGACGCCAAGGAGCCCCACCAGGATGCGGACTGGCTGCCCGATTCGAGCGAGTCCGACGGCGAGAAACCACGGGTGCTCGTGGTCGACGATACCGCGGACATGCGCAGCTACCTGCGGTCACTCCTCCGCAACGAATACGACGTCAAGACCGCGAAGAATGGGGCCGAGGGTTTGGTGGTCACCAAAGCCTGGGACCCCGATCTCGTCGTCTCCGATGTCATGATGCCCCTGATGTCGGGGCCCGACCTATGCAGGGCGATCAAAGATGGGGGCGGTCGTTTGTCACGGACACCCGTGATGCTCGTGACTGCTCGAACCGAAGAACAAACCAAGCTGCGTGGGCTCGACTATGGCGCGGACGACTACCTTCTCAAACCGTTCCTTCAAGAGGAGCTCTTGCTTCGAGTTCGAAACCTGGTGAGCAAGCGTCGGCAGGAGAGGGCGCTGTTCGATGCCCATTTGATGCTGCGCGCCCAGCACCAGTACGTGCAGTCCGATCTCGAGCTCGCCCGTGATTTTCAAAATGACCTGCTTCCCAGGCTCCAGATGCCGGCGGCGCTCACCGCGCATGTCGAGTTCCACCCAGCGGATGTGGTGGGTGGCGACTTCTATCACCTCACGCCGCTTGGGCCCGGCCGGGTTCGTTTGTTCCTCGCCGACATGGTCGACCACGGTGTGAAAGCCGCGATACGCGCCGCCGCGGCCTTGCCCGAATACACCGGCCTCGATCACTCCGAACTTGATGCCGCCGGCGTCCTCGAGCGTCTCAACGAAGTGGCCACGTCCAAGTACGCCGACCTGGCCGGGAGCTTCCTGTGCATGGACCTCGATGCCAGCTCCAACGGAGCGGTGTCGATCCGCTACGCCAGGGCAGGAGAAATGCCGTTCGTCGTCATGTCGGGCGCGGGCCCCACGGAACCACCCGCCGCAGCGGGGTTTATGATCGGCCTCTTTCCCAACATGAGCTACCAGTCCAGCGAGCTCCTGATTTCTCCCGGGACCCGGTTGTTTCTCTACTCCGATGGGCTGTATACTCAGACGAACGGGTCAGGGAGGACTTTCCGCGACGAAGGCGGGTTGATGGAGGCATGGGGGATGACGCGGGATTGTTCAAACATCAGAGCTGCGACGGAGACGGTCATGGCGTCACTCAATCGGTTTCGCGGCACGACCCCGCAGTTGGACGACGTCACCTTGATTGGCATCGAGATTCCAGGGCCGAGGTAAGCAGGTGCAAGACAGCGGCACATTCAAGTTGGAAGGCAACACGGACTTCAAAATCGAGCATGGGCTCGACGATGAGGACGGACTCTCCATCTGGTTCTACGGGGGGCTCGTCGTTCGGCATGGCGATCGTTTCGAACGCTATCTGACTCACCTGGAGGAGCTCGCGCAGATCGCGAACGAGGCCAACGTAGCCCATGTGCATTGCCATTTGGAGCACCTTGGAGAGGTGCTGTCGCGCGCGCAGCATGCGATTTACCGCATGCTGCATGCCATTCGCGCGCAGGGGCGCTCGGTTACGATCTACGCCACGGGCGAGGCGCCCGAGCAATCCGAACATCTTCGCATGTCTCGACTCTTCGTCGAAGGCGTTTCCAAACAACCAGGCGCTCCCGTGAAGCTCACGGAAATCCGGCGGGCCTCATGAACAATAACTCCGAAATAAAATATCAACTTGAAATAAGCCCGCTTCGATTTAGCCCCGAGCTCGCAGAGTCGATCATCTTTGGTTTGAAATGGACCCTCGGCGCGATGTTCGAAGACCCGTTTCCAGTCCGGGATGTGGTCGTCGCTGTGCGCGAAATCGTGGATAACATCGTCACCCACGCCGACTGGGACCAAAGCCCTCAGCCGTCGCTTCTCGTCAACTATCGACTGAAGAAGGGGCAACCCAAAGTCTACGTGTCCTCGACGAACGTCGCCAAAGACATCGAAGAAGCGAAACGTGCCCTGCAGTTCATCCGGAAGCATGTCTCGAGCAAGACCTCGAACGTCCTCTGGCACGAGTTGACCAATCACCTGATCAACTCGACCGACATTCGAAGCAATGGAGGCATTGGCCTGCTGCAGGTTGCCTCCTCGCCGCGATGCCGGCTCGACGTGAGCATGGACGGCTCCCTGTTCTGCGTCCGGGTCGAAGTCGATATGCCCGACGTCCACGCGACGGCAATCCTGCCGGACCGCACCGGCTCCTGAGCCGACCGGCGTCGCGGGGTTCCGCTAGCGGCGAAAATTTAGCCGCGTGCGGCAATTTGTGCTTTATTTTCCCTGATGGGAGTCGACTTAGTCGTTTTAGGGCTGAGAAGCGTCCGAAGCGTCCACGCGGGCTTGCCTCGGAAGGGGCTCTGGGTGTGCGCGTTTGCCCTGGGATGGATGGCGTTTTGTTTGGATGCCCAGGCCCAGTGCTCGACCGACGATCTAGATATGGACGGGGTCCCTGACGTCTGTCCGGCAGGGTCGAACTACGTCGAGGGGTCTCCAGGCGCCGACTTCCTGGTGGGCAGCAACCAAGACGACTGCATTTTCGGCCTGGGCGGTGATGACTTCATCTTCGCGCTTGGTGGGGATGACTACATCTGCGGCGGCGGTGGCGGCGACCTGATCTTCGCCGGCGGTGGCGGCGATCAGGTCTTCGGCGAGGAAGGGGATGACTTCATCAGCGGTGGCGGCGGCGATGATACGATCAATGGCGGCGCGGGGAACGACATCCTGAACGGCGGCAGCGGCGCGGACTCGCTCAGTGGTGAAGCCGGAGACGATACGTTGAACGGCGGCACGGGCAACGATGCCCTGAGCGGCGGCGACGGCAACGATGCGCTGGACGGCGGCGGGGGAACGAACTCCTGCGTCGAGGAGTCGCCCGGCAGCTCCGGAGGCCTCACCAACTGTGCGCTCGTCACGTACGCTGCCGTGGCTGGCTTCGACGCGCTTCGGGCGGACGTTGGTCTGCTGATCACCTGGCACACGACGATGGAGGTGGGGACCGTCGCGTTTCGCCTTTGGCGACGCGCCGCGAATGGCCCACTGGTTTGGGTCGGCGAGGTGGCAGCGGCGGCGGACGGATCGCCGCACGGCGCACGGTACGTTCTACGCGATGATGGAGCGCCTTCCGAGGGCGACGTCGAGTACCTGCTCGAGGAGCGCACGGTGTCTGGCGGCAGCGTGCAGTACGGGCCGTTCGTACGAACCCCAAAGCGCGTCGAAGCGCACCCGGCGCTTGTGCAATCGAGCGGCGACGTAGGCCGAGTGCCGCGTCAGGTTGCGCTCCGTCGTCTTTCGCGCCCCGCTGTCGAGACACGGGTCCAATCGCTTCAGGAGAAGAGCGCGGAGACGCCCTCGTCGGTGCTGATCCTCGTCGATCGCGCGGGTGTAATCGAGGTCCAGGCCGAAGCGCTCGCAGAGGCGCTTCAGATCCGCCGCGATGCGGTAGCCAGCCTCGTTCGTTCGGGCGGGCTCGATCTGCGGCTCGCCGGCAAGTCGATCGCCTGGCACGCGGCAAACGAGGGTGAAGGGATTCGGTTCGTCGCCCCAGACATCCGCTCACCGTTTTCTCGTCATCACCGATACCTCTTGTCGGTCGCGGAGGGCGTCACCATGGAGTCGCGTGCGCTTGTTCAAGGCATTGCGACCGAGGCCCACCGCTTCGTCGACACCCAGCGTTTCGAGGAAAACATCTTTCCAGGTCCGTCGGGCGGCCCGGACCCTCGGCAAGATCTCTTCTTTTGGCATGCGTTGACGTCGGAAGCTGAAGTGGCCATCCCCGTCGCCCTTCCAGGCCTCAGCGAGTCAGAGGCCGTGGAGCTTCGACTGATCGTGCACAGCGCCACCGAGCACCCCGAACAGGCACATCGCATCGAGCTTCACTGGAACGAGCAAACCCTCGGCACCTTCGATCGGATCGGGCGAACGCGGCACACCATTCGCGTGCCGCTCGACGGGTTCACTACCTCGCTCGAGAACGAGCTCGTCGTCCAGCAGCATGTTACCGGCGAGGCGCCGCCCGTCGTCTATATCGATGCCGTCGAGGTGGACTACGCGCGGCGAGCGGAGGCCGACGGGCCCGTGTTCCAGTTTGCAGGGGCGCCAGGCGGTGTTCAGACGGTCACCGGGCTCACATCGTCGGCAAGGTCTTTTCTCTACGACGTGACCGACCCAAGCAAGCCAAAGCATTACGGAGAGGTGGCGCTGAACGCATCCGGCGGCTTCAGCTTCCTCGAAGAGGGGTCTGGAATGCGCTTCCTCGCAGCCGCCCCCGAGGCCATTTTGCGCCCGCTCGAGGTCCGGCCGCACTTCGCTACGGACCTCCGCTCGAACGCTCACGAAGCGGACTACGTCATCATCGCGGCGTCACATCTGGTTGCAGAGGCACAGGTTTTGGTCGAGCACCGGCAGGCCGACGGCTACCGTGTCCTGCTGGTCGATATCGAAGACGTGTACTGGAGCTTCGCTGACGGGGAACCAGACCCACTCGCGATTCGGGACTTTCTCGCGTTTGCATCGCAGCACTGGGCGACGGCGCCTCGCTTCGCCACACTGATCGGCGCCGGCAGCCTAGACTACCGCGACCTGATGGGGCTCGGGGGCAACTGGCTTCCCCCCGCTCTCGCGCCTACTGAGGGCGGCCTGTTTCCTTCGGATTCGCTGCTCGGCGACCTCGTCGGGGACGATGGGGTTCCCGAGATCGCGATCGGCCGCTTGCCGGTCACGACGGGAGAGGAGCTGCGCCGCATCGTCGGCAGGATCGCGTCCTTCGAGTCAAATCACGAATCGATGGATGCGTTGTTCACAGCCGACCGATCCACGCGCGACGAGTTCGCCGCCGCCTCGAGAGCTCTCGGGCAGTGGGTGAAGGCCGAACGTAAACACGAGATCGACTTGAATGCGGAGAGCTTGGAAGAAGCGCGCAACCGCCTCTTTTCGATCTGGGAGAACGTCGACTGGATGAGCTACGTCGGGCACGGCGGCATCGACAGAATGGCCAACGAAGGTCTCCTCACATCCGAGGACGTGCTGACGCTCGCAGCCATGCAGAGCAGCCCCGTGGTGCTGGCTTGGAGCTGCAACCTGCAGCGTTTCGACATCCCGGGCACACTGTCACTCGGCGAGCAACTCATGATCGACGGTGCAAGCCCCGGCGTGTTCAGCGCAACGGGCTGGTCGAACCACGTCGAGACCGAGGCGTTTCGAACCGCGTTCACCGAAGCGGCGTTCGCGTCGGATGCGGAAACGATCGGCGATGTGATGATCCGCGCGCACGAGGCTGCGCGTGGCGCCCCCGTGTCCATGCATCGGGTCTATATGCTTCTCGGTGACCCGGCGCTCCGCCTTCGCGCGGCCAAAGCGGAACCGGGTCCAGGCGATCCCGGCGGGACGCCGAGGGCTGCGGATCAGGCCGCCGAGACGGGTTCGGGTTGCGAGATCGGGGCGCCCGGGGCGGGGCAGAATCCCGCCGGCGTGACGCTCTTGGTCTTTGGCATCGCGTTTTCCATCGCCGCTCGGCGGCGTCGTAGAAGGAGGCACGCACCAGAACACCGTTGAGATGGCTACCCATCTGGGATGGGCACGCGCGCGCCTCATCCAACATCGGGTCTGACTCAAGTTCAATAGCAATGTAATGTTCCTATTTGCGCGAATTTCTGCCATTCTTACATGGTGAGGTCGCTCGAATTCGTCTCGTTGCTGCTCCTCGTCGGCGCGGTGGCCATGCCACCGGGAGCCACAGCGCAACCGCAGGCCCGCCGCGCGGCCCTGGAAGTCGACCGGCCCGGCGTCATCGAGGTTGGGGCTGCGGCGCTCGCGGAGGCGTTCCAGACCGGCAGCGAGGACATCGCGACCTTGATTCGCACGGGCGGGCTCGATCTGAGCCTCGGTGGGGAATCCATCGCCTGGCACGCTGTAGACGACGGAGCCGCGATTCGTTTTGTCGCGCCGGAAATCCGCTCTCCGTTTTCTTCTCGTCACCGGTTCCTCGTGGCCATCGGCCCGGGCGTCACAATGGACGAGCCTCCCCTCGTCCGAAACGAAGCGGTCGAGCCTCACCGCTTTGCTGAAACCAAGCGCTTCGAACAGAATCTGTTCCCGGGTCCGAGCGGTGGACCGGACCCAAGACAAGACCTCTTCTTTTGGCACGCGCTGAGCGGCGACGCACAAACCGTCATCCCCGTGTCCTTGCCGGGCCTCTGGGGTTCGTCCGTCGAGAAGCTACGCGTTTACGTGCACGGCGCCACGGAGCACCCAGAGCAGCCTCATCGCGTCGAGCTTCATTGGAACGGGCAGAGCGTCGGCGTGTTCGATTTGATGGGCCGACAGCACCACACGATTCTCGTTCCGCTCGATGCGTTCCCGGCGACGCTCGAAAACGAGCTCGTGATAGAGCAGCACGTCGCCGGAGACGCGGCGCCCGTCGTCTACGTCGATGCGGTCGAGGTGGACTACGTTCGATTGGCCCTGGCCGATGCGGCCGGGTTCGAGTTTGGCGGCGCTGCGAACGGGGCCCATTGCGTGACTGGGCTCGCATCTCAGGCTGTGCATCTATATGACGTGACCGTTCCGGCGGCCCCCAAGCACTACGGTGAAGTGATCCTCGACGCACCGGGCCGGCTGCGCTTTACGGAGCCAGGCGCGGGGCTTCAGTTTCTCGCGGCGACCCCGGACGGCGTTTCTGCTCCGGTCGCGGTGTCCGGTCACTTCAGGTCCACTCTGCGCGCGCTGAGTCACGACGAAGAGTACATCATTATCGCAGCATCCCATCTGGTCGCGGCCGCCGAAGCGCTAGCCAACTTCCGCAAAGCCGACGGTTACCGCGTTCTCTTGGTCGACATCGAGGACGTGTACTGGGCGTTCGCCAACGGCGCGCCGGATCCCCTCGCGATTCGAGACTTCCTCAGGTTTGCCTGGGCGCACTGGAAGGACGCACCTCGATTCGTCGCACTGGTGGGGAAGGGGCACCTCGACTACCGAGACATCTTGGGATTTGGAGGCAATGCACTTCCGCCCGCGCTTGCGCCAACGCCCGATGGCCTGTTCCCTTCCGATTCGATGCTGGGCGACGTCGTCGGCGTCGATGGCGCACCAGAAATCGCCGTTGGCCGATTTCCTATCACGGACGGAGCGCAGCTCGCCCCAATCCTCGACGTCGTCGAGTCGTTCGAGGCAACGCACGGGTCGATGGATGCACTGTTCGCAGCGGACGACTCCGAGCACAACGAGTACGCTGCCGCGGTGCAGCTGCTTTCCGAATGGGTATCGCCGGAGCGGGTGCGGATGATCGACCTGAATATCGAGATTCGAGAGGTTGCCCGCGCCCGGCTCTTTTCGATGTGGGAGTCCTTGAGCTGGATGACCTACGCAGGGCACAGCGGCCTCGACCGCATGGCCAGTGAAGGGTTGCTAACCTTGGCGGACGTTCCCGCCCTTGCATCGATGTCGAGCAATCCCATCGTTGTCGGCTGGACCTGCAACATGGTCCGCTTCGACATTCCGGGCTTCTCGTCGCTCGGAGAGCAATTGCTCGTGGAGGGCGCGACCGCTGGCGTCTTCAGCGCCACGGGCTGGTCGAACCACTTCGAGACAGATCTGCTTCGAACCGGATTCACCGAAGCCGTCTTCGCCGCTGGCGCCGAGACCCTTGGCGAGGCCATGATTCGAGCTCACCAGGGCGCCAGCGATGCGACGGTACCGCAGCACCGGGTCTACACCCTGCTCGGGGATCCGGCGCTTCGCCTACACGCCGCCTCAACGCCGCCCGCGCCGGGTCCAACGGCAGCCAGCGTCCCAGCGCAAGACGTTGGAAGTGATGCACCCGAGGGACTTTTGGCTCCAGGGCCCAGCCCCGCTGCGGCCGATGCCGCTCCGGGGTGCGAAATACAGCAAAATCAGCCCCCGGTCAGTCCAGCAGCACCCTTTGGGGTGGTTCTCCTGACTCTGGGATTGGCCCTCTACGTCCGCCGGCGCCGCGCAGCACGCGCCTGAGACCCCGGCAGACCCTCCAGCCAGTGATTCCGCTTATACTGAACATTTTGCCTGAGAGCAAAATTTCTGCAATAGTTTTCTTTGATGCCAGTCGCCTTAGTCGCTTTACCCCGCCAAAACGACTCCAACGCCCCCCCCAATCATGAGGGGAGTAGGCTCGCAGTGCTGTTCATTGGTTTAGTGGTTTTGGGTGCCTCGGCGCAAGCGCGTGCCCAATGCTCGACGGACGACCTCAACGCGGACGGCGTGCCCGACGTTTGTCCCGCTGGCTCGAACTACATCGGCGGCTCCAACGGCAAAGACAAGCTCCGCGGCACCAACAGTGCGGACTGCATCTTCGGCTTCGGGGGCGACGACGACATCGACGGTCGCAAAGGCGACGACTACATCTGCGGGGGCGCGGGAGACGACAAGCTCAAAGGCGGAGATGGCAACGACCAGATCTACGCAGAAGGCGGGGACGACAAGGTCGACGCCGGAAAGGGTGACGATCTGATCTCGGGTGGGGACGGCGACGATGAGATCGATGCCAAGGATGGCGACGACGTCATCTACGGTGACGCGGGCAACGACGTGATCGACGCCGGCAAAGGGAACGACTGGATCTCGGGAGGGGACGGCGACGACGAGATCGATGGCAAGGACGGTGACGACATCCTCATGGGCGGCGCCGGGGACGACGTTCTCATCGGCGACAAGGGTGCCGACACACTCAGTGGAGAAGATGGCAACGACACGCTCGAGGGCGACGACGGCAACGATGCCCTCAGCGGCGGCGCTGGTATCGATACGCTCGACGGCGGCAAGGGGACCAACTCCTGCGTCGAGGAGGTTCCCGGAACGTCGCAGCGGCTTTCCAACTGCAGCGCCATCACGTTCGCGGCGATTGCTGGGTTCGATGTGTCGCGCGACGGCGATTCACTGACCGTCAGCTGGGAGACCAGCACCGAGGTCGGCACGGCCGCCTTTCGGCTTTGGCGCGTGGAGGCCAACGGCGGCCTGGTTCTCGTAGGCGAGCTCGCTGCCTCACCGGAGGGCTCACCGCATGGCGCCAGCTACTCCCTTCGTGACGACTCTGCCCCTGCGGATGGAACCCTCGAATACCTCATCGAGGAGCGCACGGTCTGCGGGGGAAGCGTTCAGTACGGCCCCTACACACGAGCGGTCCGATGGGACAGCGCCCGCGATGAGCGGCCTCGCGCCAGGGCCGGTCTCGGTCGGACGCCCCATCCGGTGGTGCTTCGACGTCGGCTGCGGCCGGCGAATGCACGCGCTTCTTTCGCGTTCGCGCGGAAGAGCGCAGGGATCGATTCCGTTGCGGAGCTCCGAGTGGAGCAGGCCGGACTCATCGAAGCGGATGCGTCGGCCCTGGCGGACGCACTCGGAATCAGCCGTGATGCCGTCGCGGCGCTGATTCGGTCGGGCGAGCTCGACCTTCGCGTCGCTGGGGAGTCGGTCGCCTGGCACGCCGCGCAGGACGGCGCCGCGATGCGCTTCGTCGCGCCTGAGATCGACTCGCCGTTTTCCCGCCATCATCGATACCTCGTGTCGATGCAAAAAGGGGTCACGATGGAGACGCGATCGCTGGTCGAACGCACGCCAACCGAGCCCCACCGTTTCCTCGATACCAAGCGCTTCGAGGAGAACGTATTTCCCGGCCCCAGCGGCGCGCCGGACCCGCGGCAGGATCTGTTCTTCTGGCATGCGCTGTCGTCCAACGCGCAGGTCGTGATTCCAGTGTCCTTGCCGGCCCTCGACGGCCCAGGCGCCCAGGAGCTGCGCGTCCTCGTTCACGGGGCGACCGCTCACCCGGACCAGCCTCACCGCGTCGAGCTTCACTGGAACGGCCGGAGCCTCGGCGTCTTCGATCTGTTCGGACGGAGACGTCACACGATTCGCGTGCCCCTCACGGAGATGACGGCCGATGTCGAAAACGAGCTCATCGTCGAGCAGCACGTGGCAGGCCAAGCTCCTCCGGTCCTCTACGTCGATGCCGTCGAAGTAGACTACCTCAGGCGGGCCGAGGCGGACGGACCGCTCTTCCGCTTTGGAGGTGCCGAAGACGGTGAGCACTCGGTGACCGGTCTGCCGTCGGAGACGGTGTACCTCTACGACGTGACGACGGCCCAGGAGCCGAGCTACTACGGCGAGGCCCTGCTGAGCGCCTCCGGCGACCTGAGCTTCACGGCCCAAGGCTCCGGACTTCGCTTCCTCGCCGCCGCCCCGGGCAACATTTCCGCCCCGAGCCTGGTGCAGGCACACGCTGCAACCGACCTTCGCTCCATGGACCGGAACGTCGATTACCTGATCATCAGCGCCTCGCATCTGCTCGAGGACGCTCGCGCTCTCGCCGACTATCGCGAAGCCGACGGCTACCGGGTCCTCCTCGTCGATGTCGACGACGTCTATTGGGCGTTCAGCGACGGGGAATCCGACCCAGAGGCGATTCGCGATTTTCTCAGGTTCGCGTGGCTCCACTGGCAGAACGCGCCTCGCTTTGCGACGCTCGTCGGCAAGGGCAGCCTCGACTACCGTGACCTCATGGGCCTCGGCGGCAACTGGCTCTCGCCCGCGCTCGCGACGACCGACGGTGGCTTGTTTCCCTCGGACTCGATGTTCGGCGACGTCATCGGGGACGACGGCGTTCCCGAGATCGCGATCGGCCGCTTGCCTATCGAGAGCGGGGAAGAGCTCGGCCGCATCCTGGACGCCATCGAAGCCTTCGAAGCGGATCACGAGTCGATGGACGCCTTGTTCGCCGCCGACGACTCCGAGCGCGATGAGTTTGCCGCCGCCGGACGCCTCCTTGCCGATTGGGTAGCGCCCGAGCGACGGCGAGAAATCGATCTAAACACCGAGAATCTCGAAGCCGCGCGGGATCGGCTGTTCTCGATGTGGAATGGGCCACTCGGCTGGGTGAGCTACGTCGGGCACGGCGGGCTCGATCGGCTGGCCGACGAAGGCTTGCTCACACAGACCGACGTCACCGGAGCTCGTCGAGCTGCAGAGCCGACCGGTGGTCCTCAGCTGGAGTTGCAACATCCTCCGATTCGACATCCCGGGCTTCTCCTCGCTCGGGGAGGACCTGCTGACCAAGGGCACGAGCGCGGGTATCTTCAGCGCAACCGGCTGGTCGAACCACGTCGATGCCGACGCCTTGCGAAGGGGCTTCACCGAAGCGGCATTCGCCTCGGACGCGGAGACCATCGGGGAGGCCATGCTTCGCGCCCATCGGGCCGCCGCCGGCGAGCCGGTGCAACTCCATCAGGTGTACATGCTCCTCGGCGATCCGGCGCTCCGCCTTCGAGTCGCCCCTTCGGAGCCGAATCCGCCGGTCGATCGTGGAATCGACTCCCCGCCCAATGATGTGACCGGCGAATCAGGTCGTGTCCCGGACGCGTGGCCGGGCTCGGCTTCCGGCTGCGAAATCAAGCCTTCGGGCAGGGCAGGTGGACCGTTCGGGCCAGCGGTGCTGCTCTTGGGATTGACGCTCCTCATCCGTCGGCGCCGCGCCTAGCACAAACGCCGCCGCTGCCTTCATTGACACCCCCTGGGGCTGATACTAAGCATCTTCCGACGGGCGCCATCCGCCGCGTCTCGGAGTCCGCCCCTCTATGTTCTCGGCTTATTTCCCGGTTTTCCTAATGCTTGGCGTCGCCCTGCTGGTCGCGCTGAGCGTGTTCAGCCTGACGTCGATCCTCGGGCCCAAGAACATGACGGCCGAGAAGGCGATTCCGTACGAGTCGGGTTCGGAGACGACCGGCGCAAGCCACATCCGCTTGAGCATCAAGTTCTACCTCACGGCGATCCTGTTTGTCGTCTTCGACATCGAAGCGGTCTTTCTCTACCCCTGGGCGAGCCTGTTCACCAGGCTCGGCTGGCTGGGGTTCGTGGAGATGCTCCTCTTCCTCGTCGTTCTGGGCGTGACTCTGGTCTACGCCTGGAGAAAAGGAGCGCTCGAATGGGAGAGCTGAAAGTTCTCAATGGCGGCGGCGAGGTCGCGGTGACCACACGCCTGAGCGACCTGCTGCAATGGGCTAGGAAGTGGTCGCTGTTTCAGTACCCGTTCGTGACCGCCTGTTGCGGCATGGAGTTCATGGCCACGGCGGCCCCCCGCTACGACATCGCGCGCTTTGGTGCCGAGGCGCCGCGCTTCAGCCCGCGTCAGTCTGACGTGCTCTGGGTGGTCGGCACCATCAGCCAGCGACAGGGCCCGGTGATTCGCCGCATCTGGGAGCAAATGGCCGATCCCAAGTGGGTCGTCGCCTTCGGCACCTGTGCGTCCTGCGGTGGCTTCTACGACAACTACACCACGATCCCCGGCGTCGACAAAGTCATCCCGGTGGACGTGTACATTCCGGGCTGCCCGCCTCGTCCCGAGGCCGTGCTCGATGCGCTGATGCTGCTGCAGGACAAGATCCAGGCGAACGACCGCAAGCCGATCGTAGTGCCGCCTCATCTCGTCCCCGAGCGTGCGCCGGGCCGGACGGGGAAGGGCAAGTCATGAGCCAGGCGGTCGTCGACCGGCTCAGCGCACAGTTTGGCGAACGCGTTCTCGAGACGAGTGCTGCGTTCGGCGACTACGAAGCTCGGTTTGCGCTCAAAGACTGGGTCGAGGCCGCACAGTTCATCAAAGACGACGACGAGCTACAGATGGACCATTTCATCGACCTCACCGCGATCGACTATCCAGAGCGAAAGTCCGCACGCTTTGATGTCACCCTCATCATGCGTTCCTCGGTCAACGGGGCGCGCATTCGCCTCCGGACACAGGTCCAGGACGGTGAGGAGCCGGGCACGCTCAGTGGTCTTTGGGCCGGCGCGAACTGGGCCGAGCGCGAGGTCTGGGACATGTTCGGGATCAAGTTCAAAGGCCACCCTGACATGCGACGCATCCTTCTCTACGAGGAGTTCGTCGGGCATCCGCTTCGCAAGGACTATCCGATCGACAAGGCGCAGCCCCTGGTGCCCTACCGAGAGGTGAGCGAAATCGAAAAGCTCGCGCCGTTCGGCATCGAAGAAGGTCAACCATTCGCGCGCATCGACTGGGAGTCACGCCTGGCCGGTCGCGACGAGCAGGTCTCCCCCTCGATAGGAGTCCAGCAAGGCCAGCGGCGTACCCTGAGCGATTCGGAGGCGGCCGAGCAGATTCAAGCGCGGATCGAAGCACGGATGGCGGCGGAAGCCGAAGCGGCGCCTGAGGAAGGCTCGGAGGCGTAGATGGAACCCGCCGACGAGCTGTTGAACGACCAGGCCGCGCTCGAGCTTTCCGAAGACCCGATGCGCTTGAACATGGGGCCCTCGCATCCCGCGATGCACGGCACGATTCGCATGGTGATGGACCTCGACGGCGAGACCCTCATCAACCTCGACGTCCAGCCAGGCTACCTGCACCGTGGCTTCGAGAAATCCTGCGAACGCGGCACCTGGGCGCAGGTGTTTCCCTACGCCGACCGCCTCAACTACGTATCGCCGATGCTCAACAACGTGGGCTGGGCGCTCGCGGTCGAAAAGCTTCTCGAAATCGAAGTTCCCGAACGTTGCCAGTACTACCGCGTCATCCTCGGGGAGCTTTCGCGCATCGCGGACCACTTCACGTGCAACGGTGCCTCGGCGATGGAGCTCGGCGCGTTCACGCCTTTCCTCTGGCTCCTCAAGGTGCGGGACTGGGTCTGGGACATTCTCGAGCGCGAAACAGGCGCGCGGATGACCCACAGCTTCGGTCGAATCGGCGGCATGGCCGAGCCGCCTACGGCCACCTTCAAAGACGACGTGCTGCACCTGATTCCGGAGCTTCACAAAGTCGTGAAGGAAACGGAGACCATGCTTCTCCGAAACCGAATCTTCCTCGACCGCATGCAGGGTGTCGGCATCTTGACCAAAGAGCAGGCGCTTTCCTACGGGGTCACCGGCCCGGTGGCCCGCTCCACGGGGATTCCCTACGACGTGCGCAAGGATCATCCCTACCTGGTCTACGACCGCTTCGATTTCGACGTGCCCGTCGGCGAGGACGGCGACAACTGGGACCGCTTCATGGTCCGCCTCGAGGAGATTCGGCAGTCGGTCCGCATCATCGAGCAGGCGATCGAGCAGATGCCCGACGACGGGCCGATCAACGTGGATGACCCGCGCATCGTCTACCCAGAAAAAGATGCGGTCTACACGACGATCGAAGCCACCATCGCCCACTTCAAGCTCGTGATGGAAGGGCTGCGAACGCCCAAGGGCGAAGTGTACAGCTTCACCGAAGGCGGCAACGGTGAGCTCGGCTTCCACATCGTCTCGGACGGCAGCGGCACTCCGTATCGGGTCCGCGTCCGTCCGCCGTGCTGGTACAACCTCGCGGCGTCTCGCGAAATGCTCCTCGGCGGAATGATCGCCGACATCATTCCAACGTTCGGGTCGGTGAACATGATCGGTGGGGAGTGCGACAGATGACCGATGCCTAAGTTCACGTTGAATGGCAGGGAGATCGGCTTCGAGCCTGGAGAGACCGTGATGCAGGCGGCCTGGCGCGAAGGCATCGAGATTCCGCACTACTGCTGGCACCCCGGTCTTTCGATCGCGGCGAACTGCAGGATGTGTCTGGTGCACATCGAGAGCGGCCGCCAAATGGCGATGCCGCAGCTCGTATTCGACGAAGCCTCAGGTGAGTACGTCCCAGCCACCAAGCCCAAGCTTCAGCCCGCCTGTCAGCTCGAGGCTGCCGAGGGCATGGTGATTTCGTCCACCAGCGACGAGGTCAAGACCGCACAGGCTTCGGTGCAGGAGTTCTTGCTGCTCAATCACCCGGTCGATTGCCCGATCTGCGATCAGGCCGGCGAGTGCAAGCTCCAAGACTACTACTACGAGCACCAGGGCACCCTGAAGCGAAAGCTCACCGAGCCGGTGCACAAGCCAAAAGGGGTCCGATTCGGCCCAACCATCGTGTACGACGCCGAGCGATGCATCATGTGCACCCGCTGCATCCGCGTCTGCGACGAAGTCGCCAAAGATCACGTCCTCGACATGCGGGAGCGTGGCAACCGAAACGAAATCATACTCGCACCTGGCCGAGAGCTCGACCACAGGTACACGCTCATGACCGAGCACGTCTGTCCGGTCGGCGCACTCACGAGCCAGGATTTTCGCTTCAAGGCAAGGGTCTGGTTCCTCAAGTCGGCGCCGAGTGTTTGCACCGGATGCGCCACCGGCTGCAACAGCCACGCCGACTACGACCCGCGCAATGGCAAGATCTACCGCCTTCGTCCTCGCGACAACGCCGACGTGAACAAGTTCTGGATGTGCGACGACGGGATGATGACCTACACGCGCCACGACGAGGACCGGCTGCTCATGCCGACCGTAGGCCGTGGCGATGCGCGCATGCCAGTCCATGAAGAGGAGGCGCTGATTCTGGCTGCCGGGAAGCTCAAGGACGTCGACGGCGGCAAGATAGGCGTCGTCCTTAGCGCTCAGCACAGCACCGAGGACAATCTTGCTTTGGCCCGGCTCGCCTCTGCAGTGGGCGCCGAGCGACTCTACCTGGCGGCGCTGCCAAACTGGGAGGGCGACGACATTCTTCGGAGCGAAGACCAGAACCCGAATCGCGCCGGTGCGATACTGGCGACGGCTGGGGTGGCGCTGAAGCCGGTCGCCGATCTGCTGGCCGACGTGCAATCTGGATCGGTGGAGGCCGTGCTTGCGCTCGGCTGGGCCACTGAACAAACGCTCGAAGAGCTCGCGCCGCTGCTTGCCTTGGACCGGGTCGTCTCGCTCACGAGTCATGTGGGGGCACTGCCCGCCGTTGCCGCGGTCGCGATACCGGTCGGCGACACCAACGAAATCCACGGGAGCTTCATCAATGCCAAGGGCATGACGCAGTCTTTCGGACCGGTTCTGCCCACGCCCGCGGGCGTCCAGCCAGCTTGGAAGACGATTTCGGATCTAGCGCGTCAGCTCGGCAAGGACCTCGGCTTCGAGAGCCTCGAGAGCCTGCGTCAGGGTCTCGTCGACGCGGCGGAGGCGGCGCAATGACCACGACGTTTCTCGTCGTCTCTTCGCTGGTGAAGGTGCTGGTCGTCCTCGTGATCACCGTAGGCACCTTTGCTCCGATCATCATTTGGGCCGAGCGGCGCCAAAGCGCCATGATTCAAGATCGGCTCGGGCCGAGTCGCGCCGCCATCACCCTGCCGGCCTCGGCGGTGAGCTTCATCGATCGCGCGCGCCTTCCGATGTGGCGCCTCGCCGCGCTGACGGGCATCGTGGCAGTCCTTGCGCTCCTCACGCTGACCTTCGTTGCGATCAAAGGCAGCAATCCGCTTCCGCTCTCGACCTCCGCCTTGACCGCGACGCTGGTCGGCTTCGGGGCTGCCTCCGTCCTGCTCCGCGTCGGCTACGCCGTGCACGGCATGATCGTCCGCAACGGCGGCAAGATCATGCTCCTCGGTCTGCTGCACCCCTTGGCGGACGCCGTGAAGTTCATCTTCAAAGAAGACTTCGTTCCGCCCAAGGCGGACAAGCTCTTGTTCTCTGCGGGTCCAATCATCGCGCTCATCCCTGCGATCGCGGCCTTTGCCGTCATCCCGTTCGCAAGCAGCCTGCACTGGGACTACCTCAATCAGGTGCTCCCGCGAACCGGCGAAATCGCCGGCCCTGTGGTGCCCATGCAGATCGCTAGCATCAACGTCGGCATCCTATTCATTTTTGCCATCGCGAGCACCGGCATCATTGGCGCTGCAGTCTCTGGCTATGCCTCGGACAACAAGTACTCGTTGCTTGGCGGGATTCGTGCTGCGAGCCAGATGGTCAGCTACGAGGTCGTCCTCGGCCTCACGCTCGTTCCTGCCTTCATGGTCTACGCTTCGCTTCGGCTCGAGGACATGGCGATGTGGCAATACGATCACATCTGGGGCATCTTCGTCCCGCCGCTGACCCTCGCGGCCATCAACTTCTTCGTGGCCGCGGTAGCCGAGACCAAGCGCGTTCCCTTCGACCTTCCCGAGGGCGAGAGCGAGCTCGTCGGTGGCTATCTCACCGAGTACTCCGGCATGAAGTTTGGCATGTTCTTCATGGGCGAGTTCGTCGAAGTGGTTTCGCTGGCCGCGCTGGCCTCGGTAATTTTCCTCGGCGGTTGGGACGTGCCGTTCCTCTATCGCGACGGCTTCGAGTTCTCACTGCCGTTCGTCTCCGCGGGCTTCTCCGTGCCTCTGGTCCACTGGCTCGTCGTGGCCATTCAGTTCCTTTTCTTCCTCTTCAAGATCATCGTCTTGATTTGGTTCCAGCTCATGATTCGCTGGACCCTTCCGCGGTTCCGCTACGACCAGCTCATGTCGCTGTGCTGGAAGGGCCTCCTGCCCGTCTCCCTGCTCAACATCCTGGTCGTCGGCGCCTTCATTCTGTCGGGCTGGCTGGACGGCTGGGTCGCATTCTTTGAAAAGGTCTTCTGAGGTCACGCATGGCGGTTGAAGTCAAAGTCATCAAGAAACCGGGTCGCACCGTTGCAGAGCAGGTCTATCTCCCCGAGATTGCCAAGGGTCTCGGCCTTGCGATGGGCCGCTTCTTCAAGAACACCTTCGGCCCGAAGGCGACGAGCGAAATCGCCACGGTGAAGTATCCAGAAGAGACGGTCGAGTACCCGGAACGCTTC
The DNA here is from genome assembly GCA_963712235.1 of uncultured delta proteobacterium. Lineage (GTDB taxonomy): Bacteria > Myxococcota_A > Polyangia > Polyangiales > Houyiibacteriaceae > SG8-38. The sequence continues at coordinate 154,748 of CAVQHC010000004.1, read as the reverse complement.
CGCGGCATTCACCGGCTCACCCAGCGAACCGACGGCTCGCCGCGCTGCGTTGCGTGCCTTTGCTGCAGCACCGCCTGCCCGGCCCAGTGCATTCACATCGAAGCGGCGGAGTACGAGCCCGACGACCCACGCTACGGCTACGAGCGGTTCCCCGCGGTGTTCACCATCGACGAGCTCCGCTGCATCTTCTGCGGATACTGCGTTGAAGCCTGCCCCTGCGATGCCATTCGAATGGACACGGGCATGCACATGCCGCCGTCGACCCGACGGGAGCACTTCATCTTCGATAAAGACACGCTGCTCTCGATTCCAGGCCGCGACGGTTCCTACCTGACCGCCAACCCCCGCCACGAGCCAGGCGACCCGAGTCATCCGGGCGTCGATCGCGAGCGCGGACACTAGGCGTGGCCCAATCGCGCGCGGCCAGCCGGACGGCGATCATGGTCGCCGCCTACCGCGGCCGGGCCTCCGCCGCGGCAGCGCCGATCTGTGATGACCCCTGGGCGCTTGGCCTTGCGGGAGCCGAGGGCGAAGCGCTTTCCCGTCGCTGGGACGCGCACTCGCCCTCGATGGAGCTCTGGATGGCACTTCGGACGCGCTACCTCGACGACTGCGTGACGCGGGCGCTCGATCGCGGCGTAGGGCAGGTGGTGATTCTCGGTGCCGGGCTCGATACGCGGGCTGCGCGCTTGGGGCGTGAGGGCGTACGTTTCTTCGAAGTCGACCAGCCTGCCAGCCAAGCAGACAAACGTGAGCGCCTTTCGAGGTTTGTGGCCTATCCGATGGAAGCGGCAACGTTTGTTCCTTGCGACTTCGAACGGGACGACTTCGTTCAGCTCCTCGAAGCCGCCGGGCTCGACCGGCGATCTCCGGCCTGCTTCGTCTGGGAGGGCGTCATCTACTACCTGCTCGAGGCGGCCGCCCGCTCGACGCTCGAGCGTCTGGCCTCGGAGTTCGACCCAGGCTCGCTCCTGGTCTTCGACTATCTCAACAGCAAGATGGCCAAGTCGAGCCCGCGCCTCCGGCAAGAAGACCGGGCGATGAAGGGCATCATCGAGGAGCTCGGCGAGCCCATGCGATTCGGCATCGACGACCCTACACCCTTGATGGCCGAGTGCGGCTATCGGTTTCTCCGGACGGTGAGCTTCGACGAGCTGGCCTTGGAGTACACGGGCACCTACACGCGTGAGCGTTTCTTTCGCTTCCAAGCCGTAGGATTGGCAAGCGCCAGCGAAGAGCTTTCGCTTTGGTAGAGACCCGGCAAATCGACGGGCGCACCGTGACGTTTCGACACGAGCCGGGGACCGGGCCGGCCCTGGTCTGCGTGCACGGCTCGGCGGACAATCACCATGTCTATGACCGGCTTCTCGACGCGATGCCGGGTCGTGATCGCTATGCGATCAATCTTCCGGGCCGAGCCGGAACCGACGGGCCGGCACTGGGCAGCGCGGCGGAAATGGAAGCGTTCCTATCGCGATTTCTCGAATCGGAAGTGAAGGGCGAGTACCTGGTCATCGGCCACTCCCTCGGCGGCGGCGTCGCCATCGAGCACGCCTTGTCGTCTCGATCCGAGCGTCTCGCGGGCGTCGTCCTGCTCGCCACCGGCGCACGCCTGCGGGTCCACCCAATGATTCTCGAGCTTTTCCAGCAGGCCGCAACGTCCGGCGCCGCCATCCCACCGGTCCCTCCCGGCCTCTACGCGCAGGGCGCCGATCCGGGGCTCATCGCCGACGCATTGAAGCAGCGCGAGCTTACTCCCATTCAAACCGGGGCCGCCGACTGGGAAGCCGCCAACGCCTTCGATCGGATGCAAGACCTCGCGAACATCCAAGTCCCCGCCCTCATCGTTGCAGGCACCCAGGATACCCTCACCCCGGTCAAGTACGCTCAGTACCTGGCGGCTCACATTCCAGGCAACGAGCTCCACATTCTCGATGGTGCCGGCCACATGCTTCTCATGGAACGCGCCGCCGAGGTCGCCGCCCTCATCTCTGGCCGTTTCTGACAGGCAACTTCGGCGACGGGCGTCCGATAGGTCTGGCATGCCGTCACGCGCCGCACTACGGTGCCTTTCGTTCATGACCGACATCGACGTGGCTTTGCGGGAGCGTTTCGGGCTTTGTTCGTTTCACCCCTGGCAGCGTGAGGCCATCGAGGAGCTCCTCGAAGGGCGGCAGCGCGTGATCGTCATCGCGCCAACGGGCGGCGGCAAGTCGCTCTGCTACCAGCTTCCGGCTGCTGTCCTTCAAGGGACCTCGATCGTGATCTCCCCGCTCATCGCGCTCATGGAAGATCAGGTGCGCGCTCTGACAGAGCGTGGGGTTGCGGCGACCTTTCTGGCCTCGACGCTCGAGCCCGAAGAGGTGAAGCGGCGCGAGCGTGAAATCTTCGAGGGCCGCTATCAACTCGTCTACGTTGCGCCCGAGCGTCTCGAGTCGCCGTGGCTGGTCGACAGGCTGGCGGCGCTTCGGCCCGCGCTGCTCGCCATCGACGAGGCGCACTGCATCTCCCAGTGGGGCCACGATTTTCGCCCCTCGTACTTGAGGCTCGGCGAGATCATCGAGCGCTTGAAGCCTTCGCGGGTCATCGCCTGCACGGCGACGGCGACGCCGATCGTCCGTCGCGAAATTCAGGAGCGGCTGGGTCTGCGCGCCGAACAGAGCGCTGTCATCTTGCGCGGCTTCTCCCGACCGAATCTTCATCTTGCAGTCGTCGAGAGCGACAGCTCCACGCAGCGGCGCAAGCTGATGCTTCGCGCGCTTCGCGACGCGCTCGGCAATCCCGACGAGCCAAAAGGGGGCGCCATCGTTTACGCAGCGACTCGTCGCAACACCGAAAAAGTCGCAGAGGCCGTGTCCAGAGAAGGTTGGCGTGCCGCACCCTATCACGCCGGCCTTGCGGCCTCGGTGCGCGAGGACGTCAATCGGCGTTTCGCGAATCGTTCCCTCGATGTGGTGGTCGCTACCAACGCGTTCGGAATGGGAATCGATCGGGCCGACATACGAACCGTCGTTCACGTGCAGGCGCCGGGCTCGGTCGAGGCGTACTATCAAGAGGTGGGGCGCGCAGGGCGCGACGGGCAACCCGCGCACGGGCTCTTGCTCACCAGCTCGGGGGACCTCGGGCTTCGGCGGCGCCTGATCGGTTTCAGCGGTGGGCGAGACCCGGGCGGCGTTCAAGACCCCGCGCACGTGCAGCAGCAGTGGCGCCTCTTTCTCGACCTGATGCGATACGTCGAAGCGGGCAGCTGCCGCCACGATTTCATCCTGCGGTACTTCGGCGACGAGCAAGAGACTCTCGGCGGCTGTGGTCACTGCGACGTATGCGAGCGTCTCGAAGAACGAGGCGGGGACGGCGCGCCGCGGGCCGCCTCCGACGAAGAAGCGCTGCTGGTCCGAAAGGCTCTGGCCGGTGTTGCTCGCAACCAGGGGCGCGCGGGCCTCACGGCCGTATCCGACATGCTCCACGGTACGGACAACGAACGGCTGCGCCGCCTGGGCCTCACCGAGCTCAGCACGCACGGTCTACTCAAGGACCATCCGAAGGCCTGGGTTCTCGCGCTCCTGAGAAGGATGATCACAGCCGGCCTGGTCGACCTCAGCACAGGCGAGTTTCCGATCCCCTATTTGACGCCGCTCGGCATCGCCACGATGAAGAGCGAAGAGCCGGTGCGCGTGCTCGTCCCTCCGCCAGACGCCGGCCGGCCGCGGGCGCACAAAACGGAGCGCAGAGCCTCGGAGCGGGAGCTTCCGGACAATGTCGACTCCTCACTCTTCGAGAGCCTGCGCGCGACTCGGCTCGATCTCGCTCGAGCCAAAGGTGTTCCGGCGTACGTCGTCTGCCACGACCGTACGCTTCTCGAGATCGCCGCTTACAAACCGACCTCGATCGAGGCACTCGCAGGCATTCATGGGATGGGACCGGCACGGATCGAGCGCTACGGCGAGCCGTTCTTGGCGACCGTGAGCTCCCACGCGCCGTAGCCGACGACCTCCGCGCGGCCGCCCGCGGTGTCGCCCGAGCTGCGTAGATCCAAGGTGCGCGCCACGAGCTGGTGCCGCCGCGCGGCTTTCAACAGACCCTGGACCCCGGTGCGCCCGCAGGCGTCCTCCGAACCGATCCGTTCGGGCTCCAAGGATTCGATCGCCGACGCGGTTGCGGCGTCCATGCGCCCCGCGGTGGCGTAGTCGAAGTAGTGGCTCAAGTCCGAGCTGACGACGATGAGGGTTTCGTCTCCGCCCCAGAGGGCCTCCAAGACTTCGTCCACTTGTCCCGGCGACGCATGGCCGACCGCAATCGGGAGAACGGAAAACGCACCAAGCACCTCCTGAAGAAACGGCAGCTGCACCTCGAGCGAGTGCTCCCAGTGATGCGCATCGTCAAGAACATCGACGAAGGAAAACCGGAGGATTTGTCGGCGCGCGGTTTCATCGATCGCGATGGCGCCCAGGGGTGTCTCAAAGGCCGTGCTGCTCGGCACCGCGAGGCCGGCGAACGGCCTGTGGTGACTTGGCCCCATCAGCACGACGCGAGAAACCAACTCCCGCGCAGCTTCGACTCGTACGAACGCCGCGGCGGCAACCTGCCCGGAGTACGTGTAGCCTGCGTGTGGCACGATCAGCGCCTTCGGCCAAGGGTCAGGAGCCGCCGGAGTTTCGCGCGCCGCATCGAGGTATTTGCGAATCAGGGTTCGTAGCGCGCGGGGCTCGGCCGGATAGAAGGAGCCCGCTACTGCTGCTGGTCTCACCGTCGCCACCCCGTGAACCTGCGCCGGGTCGAGCGATTGTCAACGCAAGGCGATCAGACTTGCGCCTAGACCTCTGGATGCGCACTGTGTTCCTGATGGTTCCTCCACTCCGATCCACGGTAGCGACCGATTACTGGAGCCGACTCGACGACGGGCGACTCCTGTGCGAGCTCTGCCCGCGAGCCTGCAAGCTGAGCGAAGGGCAACGCGGGCTTTGCTTCGTCCGCGCGCGCGAAGACGATGCCATCGTGCTCACGAGCTACGCTCGGTCGAGTGGATTCGCGGTCGACCCGATCGAGAAGAAGCCCCTCAACCACTTTCTGCCTGGAACGCCGGTGCTTTCCTTTGGCACGGCCGGCTGCAATCTGACCTGCAAGTTCTGCCAGAACTGGGACATCTCCAAGTCCCGTCAGATGGACACAGTCGCCGATGCCGCGGGGCCCGAGGAAATCGTTCAGGCGGCGGAGCGCCTTGGCTGCCGTAGCGTGGCCTTCACGTACAACGACCCGGTGATCTTCCTCGAGTATGCGCGGGATGTGGCGGCGGCGTGCAAGGACGTGGGCATTCGAACGGTCGCGGTTACGGCCGGCTACATCAACCCGGAGCCGAGGACCGAGTTCTTCTCGTTCATCGACGCGGCCAACATCGATTTGAAGGCCTTCGACGAAGACTTTTACCGGCGCATTGCCGGCGGTCGACTAGCGCCGGTGCTCGATACCCTTCGCTATCTTCGAAACGAAACCGACGTCTGGTTCGAGATCACCAATCTCGTCATCCCCGATCACAACGACAGCGAGGATGAGCTCCGGCGGATGAGCGCATGGATCGTCGAAGAGCTCGGCCCCGACGTGCCGCTCCATTTCTCGGCCTTCCACCCCAACTACAAGATGCTAAACGTGCCTCCGACGTCTCGCGCGACGTTGCACAGGGCTAGACAGATCGCCATGCAAGAAGGTGTTCATCACGTCTACACCGGCAACATTCACGACCGGGAAGGCGACACCACGTGTTGCGCCAAGTGCGGATCGGTGCTGATCGCCCGAGACTGGTACGAGGTTCTCGAATGGAACCTCCGGGAAGGGTGCTGCCCGACATGCGGCACGCCCTGTGTCGGCGTTTTCGAGCCGAGCGCTGGGGCCTGGGGCGCGCGTCGCCTCTCGGTCAAGTTGGGGGCGGACGGAATCGCGCTCTCGTAGCGCCCTGCGCGACTAGGCAGCGGAGGCGCTGTCGACTGGCACGGCCAGGATTTTCCCGAGGAAATCGAGGACGGCGCGGATGCGTGCGCTATCGCGAAGATCTTTGTGCACCGCTTGCCAGATCTGTCGAGGCTCGGGCGCACCTTCGAGCGGGACACGGACCAGGTGATGGTCGTAGTCGGCCACGAGGCAGGGGAGCAGCCCAATTCCGGTGCCGGCCGCGGTCGCTGAATAGGTCGCTGACACGCTGTCGGACCGCAGAGCCACCCGCGCTCCGTCCATGCGAGCCTCGACCCACTCGTTCTCGCGGCGAAACGGACGCACGTCGGTGAAGAGGATGACCTGATGTCCGGCGAGGGAGTCCTTGGGCAGACCGAAACGATCGACGTAGTCGCGCGATGCGTAGAGACCGAGGTGAATGAACGAGAGCCGCTTGATGATCAAGTCCTCTTGGGTCGGGCGGGCGAGGCGCAGGGCAATGTCCGCTTCGCGCCGGGCAAGGTTCACTTCCAGGTTGGTGCAGTTGAGCTCGAGTTGGATTTCCGGATAGCGTTCGCGAAAGCGCCGCAGATGCGGGGCGATGAACCGCGTGGTCAGCATTTCGGTGGCGGTCAGTCGGACGACGCCCTCGAGCTTCTGATCTTCGCCCGCGACGTCTCGCTCGACGCCCAGAGCCTCACGCTCGATCCGTTCGGCTCGGGGCAGCAGGCGATGGCCGGCATCGGTTAGGACGTACCCGGTGGGCGTCCGATCGAAGAGGCGCGCGCCCAGCTCCTCCTCGAGCTTCACCAGGCGACGCCCGACAGTCGTTGGGTCCAGAGACAGTGCAGTGCCGGCCGCGGCCAGGGTCGCGTGCCGCTGCAGGGTGAGGAAGTAGCGCACGTCGTCCCAGTTGAACATGGCCTGCATCATCGCAGCCCATCCCCCAATATGCAACTGCAGAACTGCGTCTTCTTCCTGCGGCCCAGGATCTCGCTCGGGCGCCAAGCTGTTCAGATGACTTATGAAAAGAGTCGGGAAACGTGCTCCGAAGCCCGTTGGATCCGGTAACTGAGGCCGGTGCCCTCTCGCTCCTGAAAGTCGAGCGGTTTTGACGTTATAAGCATAACAATCTGTTAGCATAGTAATTCGGGCGGAAGAGAACCGGATGATTCGACCTATGCGTAATGGGCTTGCCGCGTATGCGGCTGTTTGCGTCGCAGTTGCGGGCTGTGGTGGGGGATCCACGCCCAACGCGCGCGTCGCTCCCGAGATCACCACGACACCACCTGGGACCGCCATCGTCGGAGTACCCTTCAACTACACGGTCGTCGCCGATGGCATGACGCCGCTGCGGTTTGCACTGGTGTCTGGCCCTCAGGGATTCGCGATCCATCCCGCTTCGGGCATCGTAACCTGGACGCCGCAAAACCACGGCACGGTTTCGATTGAAGTGAGCGCTACGAATCTCGCTGGGTCTGATGCGCAGTCGTTCGATGTGGAAGTCAGCGGACGGAGCGGACCGGTGTTCGTCACCGAGCCGCCCACAGAGGCCACCGTGGGTGCACCGTACGCGTACGATCCCGAAGTCGTTGCGAGCGGTCCTGTTTCGTGGAGCGCGACCGTCGCGCCCGAAGGGCTGAGCATCGACGCGGATACCGGGGCGGTTCGTTGGACACCCACCTTCGATCAAGCGGGCAACCAGGACGTCGTCCTTCGTGCCACAGAGATTGAAAGCGGAGTGTTCGGCGATCAAGAGCTCACCATCACCGTCGTCGATACCGGCGGTCCTGCCGTGATCACCTCCGCGCCGCCGGAACGCGTCTACGCGGGCGAAGTGCTTCACTACGATGCGACCGCCGCAGGCGCTCCTACGATTGAATGGACGCGTGCAAGACCCGTCGGCAGGCACCCCTGCCACAGGCGTCACGATCGTCACGACCCCAGCCGAAGGTGAGGCCGTCGTAGTCGCCTGGGACTCCGCAGGCGCCGCGCCGGGAGACTACAGTGTCGCGCTGCAGGCGGACAATGGCCTCGGCGATCCGAACGTTCAGGAGTTTACCGTCACGGTGGATCCGCGGCCGCCAGCCCCGGAAATCGACTTGGTGACCGTGCCACCGCCCGCGACCATGTTCGTCGGAACCGCATACCAATATGACGTGAATCTCACTTCGGAAAGCGAGAGTCCGGCGGTCGCCTGGAGCCTGACGGGCGCGACCGTTCCCGCAGACTTGGCGATTACGATCGATCCGAACAGCGGGGAGGTCAGCTTCACCGCTTCACAGAGCAATGGCGAGCTCGAGTACAGCTACACGATTCGCGCCGAGAACGTGCTTGGAGAGGGTGATGAGGCGACGATCGCGGTGGATGCGGTCTATCCACCGGCGACGCCGATTCTCACTGTCACACCCGACACGACGTTCGCGTTGACCGTCGGGGAGAATTTTTCCGGCGCATCGGCGATGGCGACTGGCAACCCGACGCCCGTTCTGAGCATATCCGGCACGCTTCCGGATTTTCTCGAATTCGATCCGCTGACCGGGCTGCTGTCGGCCTCGCCGAGCAAGCCAGCGCCCGCGAACGCCGACATTGGAGGCTATTCCTTCGATATCGTGGCGACCAACAGCGAAGGTTCGGATAGCGCGACGATCGACATTGCCGTGATTGCGGCGCCGCCGACGGTCGACTCGATCACGCCTGCGGCGGGCCGTCGGCAGTCCGATGTACCAATCCTCGTTCGCGGCGCCGGCTTCGTCGCTGCGGCCGCGCCGGTCATCCGCCTGGAGCTCGGGGCCTACAGCGAGATACTCAGCACGACCTTCGTCGACGAGTCGACCCTGACGGCGATGGTGCCCATCGATGGGGCGCGGCCTTCGGGCGTCTACGACGTCGTGGTCGACCAGGGATCGACCAAGACGCTCGCGAAGCGGTTCACCGTGACAGAGGGTAACGGCACGACCTTGGGTGGCAGCGTAGGTGTGGACATCACGCTCCGTGCGATCGACAGCCCACACGTGATCACCGGCGATCTGGTCGTCGAGAATGGGGCAACCCTGACGGTGGAGCCGGGCGCGGTCGTCATGCTGGCCGGTGGAACCAACCGACGGATCGACGTCGGCACCGCAACTGCGGGCGCCTTGGTCGCCGATGGAGGACAGGCCGGTGTCGACGATCAGATCGTGTTCACGCGTTTTCAGGCCATCGCCGGCCCGGCGCCAAACAGTCACTATCGAGGCCTTCGATTCGGGGCGAATATCATCGCGGGAACGACGACGCTTCGTAATGTGGTCGTCGAATTCGGTGGAAGGTTGAACACGGACATCAATCGTGGGGCCGTCGAAGTGCTCAGCGGGTCCGCGCCCGTCATCGTCGACTCGATCGTTCGGGAAAGTCTCAACTACGGACTCTACGCCCAGTCGGGGGCGGGTTCGGAGAGCGTGGACTGGTTCGACGGCAATCAGCTCATCTCCAACGGAAGGGCCCCGATCAACATCGGCTCCGACGAAGTCTCGACACTAGGTCCGGACCTCGACCTCTTGGGCAACGGGCAGGACCGGGTCTTCGTGCGCGGCTCGCTCGTCACCCGCGCAGACGCTTCGTGGGCAAACTACGGTGTGCCGTTCTACCTCAGCAACGACATCAGCGTTCGCGCCGGAAGCACCATGACCATCGCGCCCGGAACCGAGATGCGGTTTGCCCCGGGCCGGCGACTCACGGTTTCTACGAACGGAGAGGACGGGACGCTCGTCGCGGGGGGCAGCCCGCAAGCGCCGATTCGAATGCTGGCCGACAGCGGCAACTGGAATGGCATTTACCTCGACGATCGAATCGGAGCGGGCACGGTGCTCCGAAACGTCCGCGTCGAGGGCTTCGCCGCGGGAGTCAACGGGGGTCTCCGGGTGGACAATCCTGCCACGCCGGGTGCCCGTATCGCCATCGTCGAAAACTGCCTGTTTCAGAGCGACGAGGCTGGCGCGTTTGGGGTTCGCGTTTCGGATGATGCCCGGCTGAGCTCGTTCGAGAACAATGTGCTCGATGTGAAGGGCACCTCGGTCAGCGCCGCGATGGCCGGTTTCGACGACGTTCTCAGCACCACGAACCGCTACGAGGCGCCGCTAGAGGTTCGTGCAGGGTCGATCAGCGGAGCGAACATGGTTTGGGATAGGCCGGCGGCGAGCGATGCTTCGACGCAGCCGATTCGTCCTACGGGCAGCCTCTCGATCACCAACGGCTCGTTGAACATCGAGGCGGGCAACCGGATTGAGATGCCCCTGAACGGAGCGGTCGTGATGACCGACAGCCAGCTCGTGGTCGACGGAACCGCGAGCGCGCCGGTCGTGTTCGAGCCGGCTGCTGGAGCGGAGTATTGGGATCGAATCCGTCTTCGAGGTCGCGGGGCGGGCGTCACCAGAATCGCGAATTCGGTGTTGCAGTCGGCCGGCTCGAGCCCAACGGCAGGCTCTGCGACCACGCGCGCTGCGATCACGGTCGAGCCCAACGGCGGCGTTCCCGCAACCCCGGCTATCGAAAACACCGTGATCGCGGGCAGCAACGGTTACGGCATCACCTTCGCCGATACCACGCATTGTGGCGGGAACTGCACGGACAACACGGTCATCGGCTCGCGCTTCTCCCCAATTCGAATGCACGGAAACTTCGTCGGACGCTTCGGCCCGGGCAACGCATTGGCTGGGAACAACACGAGCGGCACCTTCGGCCACGACGGCTTCTGGGTCGTCGGCGACGTCGTCAACACGACCGCAACCTGGCCTCGAAACGACGTTCCGTACATGATGCACGGCGACTTCGAGCTCCGGCAGTCGAATCCGTTCGATCCCGTCCCGATCTGGACCATCGAGCCCGGGAGTGAGCTTCGCTTTGCCAGCGGTGCACGCCTTCGGGTGGGCGAGGGCAACGATGGGGTTCTCGATGCCCAGGGCACGAGCACCGATTCGATCGCCTTCACCAGCATGGACATCGCCACGCCCGCGTTCTGGCGTGGCATCGACTTCGCGCAGGGCTCGGACGGATCGACTCTCGACCACGTCATCGTTTCTTACGGCGGAGCCAGCGCCGGCACGGGCAACGTCAACTTCAGAAGCGGCTCGGTAGCGACCATTGGGGTCGCCGCATTAATGCACTCCGAGGAGTACGCCGCGGTGATCTACGCGGGGTCTGCTCCGATGTTCACCGGCCCGTCCACCGATCGGCTCTACGTCCGCAACGGGCAGGCTTCGGTCCCCGGCGCCGGCGACCCTTCGTTCGACTGCGTACGCGACGCGACCGCGGGAACCTGCACGCAGCTCTAACGCACGAGAAGGAAGCACGGGGCGGTCGCGTGTTCCGAACCGGTGCTTGCGCCCGTAGATCCGCTCACCTAGGCTCCGGCCTTGGTGCCCAACAAAATGGATATCTCCCAGAAGACGCTTGCGGTTCATGGTGGTGAGCCGCGGACGTATCCCTACGACGCGCTGGTCGCCCCGATCACGCAGACGGCGACTTACTCGTTTGCGGATACTGCGGAGCTGGTTGCGTATTTCGAAGGGCGCAAAGATCGCGAGGAGTACGGGCGCTACGGGAACCCCTCGGTGCGGCTGGTCGAAGAGAAGGTCGCTGCGCTCGAAGACACCGAGGATGCGGCCGCGTTCGCGAGCGGGATGGCCGCCATGACCTCGACGATTCTAGCGCTGGTCAAGTCCGGGTCCCACGTGGTCCTTTTCGCCGACTGCTACCGTCGAACGCGTCAGTTCGTCACGACTTTTCTCGACCGTTTTGGGGTTTCGAGCACCCTCATCCCCCCTGCTGACCTGGAAGCCTTGCGCGCAGCCATTCGACCCGAGACGCGTTTGGTCATCGCAGAGGCGCCGACCAATCCCTACCAGACGGTTCCGGACCTCGAACAGCTCGCCGAAATCTGCCGAGAGAAAAAGGTCAAGACGCTCATCGACAGCACCTTTGCGACGCCGGTGAACTTCCGGCCGGCAAGCTTCGGGATCGACATCGTTGTGCACAGCGCGACCAAATATCTGGCGGGCCACAACGACGTCCTCGGCGGTGTCGTGGCGGGGAAGGCCGGGATCGTTTCTCTGGCTCGAGATCTCCGAAGCGTCTTCGGCGCCTGCCTCGATCCGCACGCTGCCTATCTGGTTCACCGAGGCATGAAGACCTTGGCGCTTCGAGTCGAACAGCAGAACGCCTCGGCGCAGGCGCTCGCGGAACGCTTGGAGCAGCACCCGAGAGTGCGCCGGGTCTGGTATCCGGGATTGCCGTCTCACCCCAACCACGAGACGGCCAAGCGCTTGATGACGGGCTTTGGCGGCGTGGTCACCTTCGAAGTCGACGCAGATCTCGACGGCACCAGTCGAGTCGTCGACGCGTGCCAGATCCCGCGCATCGCGCCGAGTCTTGGCGGTGTAGAGTCCTTGATCGAGCAGCCCGCGCTGATGAGTTATTTCGAGCTCAGCACCGAAGAGCGCGAGGCGATCGGCATCCGGAACAACCTCATTCGCTATGCGGTGGGCATCGAAGACGGCGAGGAGCTGATCGCGGATCTGGTCGCTGCGCTGGACCGGACGGCCTGAGGCAGCGCCTTCGACACTGCGATTCGCCTCACAAAACACCGCTGCAACTCTCCCTCCTCACTGGCAGGCGTCCGTCTCGAGCCTGTGGATGAAGTGCGCAAGTGCGCGAAATTGCTGTTGACGCGCCGGAGGCCGTAGATATACTGGGCGGCCAATGGGGAAAGAATCGATGACGAAGTCGGAGCTCATCGACGCTGTAGCCCAGCGGACGAAGATCACCAAAAGCCGAGCTGAACAAGTTGTAAACTGCGTCTTCAACTCGATGACGTCGGCGCTCGAGCAGGGGGAGGGGATCGAAATCCGCGGCTTCGGTAGCTTCACGGTTCGTGAGTACAAATCGTACAGCGGGCGGAACCCGCGTACGGGGAGGCCGGTCCCGGTTCCCGAAAAGCGACTGCCGTTTTTCAAGGTCGGCAAAGAGCTCAAAGAGCTCGTCAACGGCGGCGTCTCCGACGCTGCCAACGTCGGCGAATAGAGGCTGAGGATGAAACCCGAAGCGCAGCTCGCCGAGCTCAAGCGCGGTGTGGTCGACGTGCACGTCGAATCCGAGCTCCTCGAGCGTCTCAACGCAGGACGCCCTCTCAAAATCAAAGCCGGGTTCGACCCGACGCGACCGGATTTGCACCTGGGTCACACCGTGCTGCTCAACAAGATGCGCCAGTTTCAAGAGCTGGGGCACGAGATCATCTTCATCGTCGGCGACTTCACGGCGCAAATCGGTGACCCTTCAGGCCGGAGCAGCACACGCCCCGTCCCGACGCGCGACGAAATCCTCGAAGGCGCGCACAGCTATGCCGATCAGGCATTCAAGATTCTCGACCGGGACCGCACGCAGATCGTCTACAACAGCGAGTGGCTCGGCAAGATGGCCTTCGACGACGTCATCCGGCTCGCCGGCAAGTACACGCTCGCACGCATGATGGAGCGAGATGACTTCAAGCGGCGCTGGGCGGAGCACCAGAGCATTTCACTTCACGAGCTCTTGTACCCGCTCGCGCAGGCGTACGATTCCGTGGTGCTCGAGTGCGACGTCGAGCTCGGTGGAACCGACCAGCTTTTCAACCTGCTCGTCGGTCGGGAGATCATGCGCGAGATGGGGCAGCGACCGCAAATCGTGATGACGACGCCGATCCTCGAAGGCATCAACGCGCGCTTCGAAACTGGCAAGATCGTCGGCGCGAAGATGAGCAAGTCGCTCGACAACTACGTGGGTGTGGCCGAGCCGCCCAAGGAACAGTTCGGAAAACTGATGAGCATCTCCGACGACCTGATGTGGCGCTACTACGAGCTGCTCTCCTCGGAACAAAGCATCGAAGTCGAGCGACGAAAGCGCGCCTGTGCCGCGGGAGACATGAACCCGCGCGACGCAAAGATCGCGCTCGGCAAAGAGATCGTGACTCGCTACCACGACGCGGAGCAGGCCACGGCGGCCGAAGCGTCCTGGCTCGCCCAGTTTTCGAAGCGTCAGATCCCCGACGACATGCCCGAGCACGAAGTCGCGCTCGAGGAGGATGCGGTCTGGGTACCCAAGCTTTTGAGCGACCTCGGGCTCGTGAAGAGCTCGAGCGACGGCCGTCGCCGAATCCAGCAAGGCGGCGTCGAGATCGACGGCGACCGTCTGACCGACCCCCAAGCCAAGCTCCCCAAAGGCCGCTACATCATCAAAGCCGGCAAACGCAGCTGGGCCGCCGTCACCCTCAAATAGGGGCACTCTCCAGCGAGCGAACTCCCGAATGAGGGTTTCTCGACAAAGATCGCAACTGCTTCGCTAGAATCGACGGGAGGGTCGTCCCGTTGACTCAGTAAGATTTACGTTGTAAATGCTTTGGGTGGCTAGGGCAGCTTTGACGGCAGAAGAGCTGGGTGCGTTTCGGGGTCGCGCGGTGGCCGCCGCTGCGAAGCTGTTCGCGGAGCAAGGGTACGCTGGGTTGACGCTTCGGTCCTTGGCCAAGGCGCTGGGCGTGAGCCCGATGACGCCGTACCGCTACTTCGAGAACAAGGAAGAGCTCTTCGCGAGGGTCCGAACCGAAGCGCTGCGGAGGTTTGCCGATCTCCAGCGCGATGCGGTCGCCGGGATCGATGACCCCGAGCAAGCGCTGCGGACCTTGGGTAGGGTCTACGTCCGTTTCGCGCTCGATGAGCCCGACGCCTACCACACGATATTCGATAGCCTGCAGGCTCAGTCGGGGAACTATCCGGAGCTCGAATCCGAGCAGGCGCGGGCGTTCTCGTATCTTCACGCAGCCGTGACCGCCGCCGTGGCCGCGGGCCTGATGCAAGGTGAGCCCTTGCAGCGCGCGCACCTGCTCTGGGCTCAGGTTCATGGGCTCGTCTCGCTGCACCTCGCCGGCAAGCTCGTGATGGGCTGCACCTTGGACGAACTGATTTCACTGGTCTTCGAACGACCGGAAGCAGCGCAGTGAAGCGCGCGTAGGAGAGAGAAATGCGAATTGGAACATCGTACAAGCAGCACCCCGGTCTCGCCGAGAGTTGGGATGCGATCGTGATTGGGTCAGGCATCGGCGGCATGGCAGCGGCCGCCACTCTCTCCAAGCTCGCCGCAAAGCGTGTTCTCGTCCTCGAGCGGCACTACACCGCCGGTGGCTTCACGCACACCTTCCGCAGGCCCGGCTACGAATGGGATGTTGGGGTTCACTACATCGGAGACGTGAACCACCCACGCGCGACCTCGCGTCGCCTGTTCGACTTCATTACGGATGGCGAGCTCGACTGGGCCGACATGGGCGACGTCTACGACCGAATCATTCTGGGTGAGAACGCGTACGACCTCGTGAAGGGGTTCGAAAACTTCCGCGCGCAAATGCACGAGTACTTCCCGCAGGACAAAGACGCGATCAACCAGTACCTCGAGAAAGTGGTCACGACCGTCAAGAAGGCGCAGATGTTCTTCGCGGAAAAGGCGATGCCTCCGTTCGTCTCGAAACTATTCGGAGGGTTGATGCGCAGGGGCATCGGCAAAGAAGCGTTTCGGACCACCCGGGAGGTCCTCGAAGAGATCACCCAGAACCAGGAGCTCATCGCGGTGCTGACCGGCCAGTTTGGCGACTACGGACTGGTTCCCTCCGAGAGCTGCTTCTTCATTCACTCGATGGTCGTCGCCCACTACTTCCGTGGCGCGGCCTATCCGGTGGGGGGCTCCTCCAGAATCGCCGAAACCATCGTACCGGTGATCGAACGTTCGGGCGGCGAGGTGCTGACCAATGCAGAGGTGACGGAGATCATCGTCGAGAACGAACGAGCCGTCGGTGTCCGGCTGGCGGACGGGCACGAGCTCCGCGCTTCGGTGATCATCAGCAATGCCGGGGTCATCAATACCTTCGAACGGCTGCTCCCCGCCCCGTTGGCGCAGTCCATTGGATACGCGGCCAAAGCGAGAGAGCTGGGGACATCGGTCGCACACCTCTCGCTCTACGTGGGATTGAAGGGCACGACCGAGGACCTTCAACTCGAAAAGACCAACCTCTGGGTCTATCCGGACCACCGCCACGACGAGAACTTCAAGCGCTTCCTCGGGGACCTCAGCGCGCCGTTTCCGCTGGTGTACCTGTCGTTTCCATCGGCCAAGGACCCGGATTTCCAACGGAGGTACCCAGGAAGCTCAACGATCGAGGCGATCACCATGGGCTCCTACGATTCGTTCCGCCGTTGGGAAAACACCTCGTGGAAGAAGCGCGGCGCAGAGTACGACGAGCTCAAGGCGAGCCTCTCGGAGCGCCTGCTCGACACCATCTACAAGCACGCCCCAGCAACCCGGGGTCGGGTCGAGGTTGCCGAGCTCTCGACGCCGCTCTCGACTCGCAATTTCGCAGCCCACCCCGAGGGCGCGATCTACGGTCTGTCCCACGATGCGCAGCGCTACGAACAACGATGGCTCCGGCCGCAGACGCCGATCAAGGGCCTCTATCTCAGCGGCGCCGACGTCGTTTCGGCCGGGGTGGTAGGCGCGTTGATGGGTGGCTTCATCTGCAGCTCCGCTGTGCTCAGAGGCAACGTTCTCGGACAGGTGCTCAAACACCAGGCGCAAACCTTGCGCGACAAAGCCCCGACCCCGCACGAAGCTGCGCCCGCTTAGCGCGGCATTCGTCTCGCGGCATCCATCGGATTCGGTATGCTACGCGGGCTATGATTCCACTCGAGCTCGAGCACGCGGTTTGGGAGCAGGTCTACATGGTCGCTCCGCTCACCATCGTCGGGACGCGCGAGCCAGACGGCACGTACGACTTGGCTCCAAAGCACCTGGCGATTCCGATGAGTTGGCAAGACCACTACGGCTTCGTCTGTACGCCGTCCCATGCGACTTACGCGAACGCCATGCGAGAGGGCTGCTTCACCGTGAGCTTCCCGAGGCCGGATCAAATTTTGCTGACGAGTCTCGCGGCTGCCCCGCGGTCCGACGACGACCAGAAGTACGCGCTGCAGGCCATCCCGACGATCTCGGCGACGAAGGTCGACGGTGTCCTCTTGGACAATGCGTACCTGCACTTCGAATGCGAGCTCGACCGCGTCATCGACGACCTTGGCGAAAACAGCCTCATCATCGGCCGAATCGTCGCGGCCGCAGCCGCCGAGGATGCGTTGCGAGACTCGGACCGCGACGCACAGGAGATGATCGCCCATTCGCCCATGCTTGCGTACCTGCACCCGGGACGATTCGCCGAGATCGTTCAAACCAATGCCTTCCCGTACCACGTTGGCTTCAGGCGCTGAGGCCTTGACCGTGTCCCAGGACCTTCCCAAGCGAATCCTCGACTACCTCGATCGCCATCGCGACGCGATGGCCGAGCTTCTCGAGCGATTGGTCCTCTGCGAATCGCCCTCTCAAGACCGCGCGTCTCTGGTGCGCATGCTGGACGTCCTTTCGGACGCGTTTTCGGAGCGTCGGTTCCGACCGAATATCCTTGCGGGTAGAGAGAGCGGCGGGATGCTCGTGGCGATGCCCAGGGATCGTCCACGCCATCGCCCGCATCAGCTTCTGCTCGGCCACTGCGACACGGTCTGGCCCCTCGGAACCCTCGAAACGATGCCCGCGAAGACCGAAGAGGGCGTCTTCTGGGGGCCGGGCTCCTACGACATGAAGGCAGGGCTCACCCAGGGGCTGTTTGCAATCGAGGCACTTGCCGCGTCCGGCGCCGAGACCTTGCAGGTGACCCCGGTGTTCTTCATCAACTCCGACGAAGAGATCGGTAGCCACGAATCGACGCGCTTGATCACTCGTTTCGCACGCAGCGCCGACCGATGCTTCGTGTTGGAGCCCTCTCTGGGCCCGAACGGCGACCTCAAGACCGCGCGCAAGGGAGTGGGAAGCTTCTCGATTACCGTTCGCGGGAAGGCCGCGCACGCAGGGCTCGATCCGGGGAAGGGCGCAAGTGCAATTTTGGAGCTTTCGCTCGTCATCCAGAAGCTCTTCGCGCTCAACGACGCCGAAAAGGGAATCACGGTCAACGTGGGTACCATCGACGGCGGACTGAGCGCGAACGTCGTGGCCCCGGAGAGCAAAGCCACGGTCGACGTACGGGTGCCGACGCTGGAAGACGCCGAGCGCATCGAGAAGGTCATTCATGGAATCAAGGCCGAGACCCCGGGAACCGAAGTTCTGATCGAAGGCTCCGTGCGCCGGCCGCCCATGGAACGCACCCCCGGCAACCGGCGGCTCTGGCAACTGGCGCGGAGGGGGGCCGAAGAGCTTGGCATCTCAATCGAACAAGCGGCCGCTGGTGGTGGCTCGGACGGCAACACGACCAGCCAGTTTGTGCCGACGCTCGACGGCCTCGGTGCGGTGGGCGCAGGTGCTCACGCGGTCAACGAGCACTTGGTCCTCGACAAGATGGTGGAGCGTTCGGCGCTGCTGGCGAGGCTTCTCTCGTTTCCGCCTCTCGACGACGTGATACCTGCGTCGGACTAGAGCCCTGCGACGCTGATCACAGCGTCGCGCGACGGGCGATCGTCCCGAACCTGCTCGAGCAACACGTCCGCGGGGCATTGCGATGCTTCGAGGAGCTTGCGCAGGGGGCGAAGCAGAACCGACTCGTCTTCCCCAGCGTCGTCGAGGTCGCCGATTCGACGGAGCCCGGACTCTGCGAGCTCGAGGACTGCGCCAGCCCAATCCACGGCCTCTCGATTCATGAACTTGGTGCGGACCCCGTGTCTCGCGAGCGCGTCACGCTGTTTTTGAACCTCGGGAAAGGACCAGGAGTCGACCAGGCCCTCGAGCCCGCGAAAGCTGTCCTCGTCGTACAGAAGGCCCTTCCAAAGCGCTGGCAGCGCGAACAGCATGTCCGGCCGCTGGACGTCGGCGCCTCGGCACTCGAGCGTGTTCTTGAGCCTGGCCTCGGGGAAGAGGGTGCTCAGATGTACGACCCAATCTCCATAGTTCGCTCGAAGACCACGGAAGCCGTCCTGCATGAACGAACGGAACGTCTGCCCCGTATTGTAGTAGGCCTTGCCGTCGCGCTTCACGAGGAACATTGGTACATCGAGCGCCCAGTCGACGTACTCCTGGTAGGTCGACCGGTCTTTCCAGGCGAACGGCAGCAGCCCGGATCGGTCTGGGTCCATGTGAAGCCAGACCAAAGCGCGGTACGAGCGGTACCCGCTTCGCTTGCCGCCCTCCCAGGGGCTGTTGGCGAACATGGCGGTCACGATCGGCTGCGCCCGTAGGCTCACACGGAGCTTGCGCATCGCATCCTCTTCGGACGCGTAGTCGAGATTGGCCTGCACGGTGCAGGTTTTCGTCATCATGTCGCCGGCCATCACGCCGCGCGTCGGCATGTACTCCCGCATGACGTCGTATCGCATCTTCGGCACACAGCCGAGCTCTTCAACAGACGCGAAAGGGTGACAGCCGAGGCCGAGCCAGACGAGCCCGAGATCGTCGATGACCGGCTGAAGGTCGGCCCAGTGCAGATCCGATTCTGCCTTGCCCGCGTGAACCGTTCGGTAGGGCGCCCCCGAGAGCTCGATCTGGGAGCCGGGCTCCAAGGTCACCGAGGCATCGTCACGGCGAAGGGCGATGATCGGCCCCGACTCCGTTTCGCGCACCGGCGCCCAGCCATGGCTGGCGATCAGTTGCTCGAAGATCGAAACGACGCTGACCGAGCCCCGGTAGGGCAGGTGCGCGCCGTCGGCTCTTTGGACGGCGATGCGCTCGGCCTCTGTACCGATCCGCCAACGCTCCCGCGGCTTCTCCGCGTCGTGAAACAGCACGAGCAAGTCATCCATCCCGCCGAGCGGGGCATCGGGTTTCGGCAACGTGTCCTCTGAGCTCAACCTGGGGGCGCGGGACCCTACCACGAAGGCTAGCCGCACGCTGCTAGGCCGAAACCCAAGCGCAGTTCGCAGTTGCACGAGCGGCCCGGACGTGGTGGAACGGGCCGGTGGATCGATTGCTCGACCTTCTGCGCGATCGCGGTTTTCGCCGCGGTCATTTCGTCTTGAGCTCTGGCAAAGAGAGCGACTTCTTCATCGACTGCAAGCCCGCCGTGCTTCTGGCCGAAGGGCACGCCCTGGTCGGCAGCGCCTTGCTCGAACGAATTCGCGATTTGCTCGGCTCGGTTTCGGCGGTTGCCGGAGTGGAGCTCGGGGGCTGCCCGTTGGCGTCGGCCGTTGCCTGCGCCTCTTGGGCGGAGGGCGACCCCATCGACGCCGTTTACATTCGGAAGTCAAGCAAGGCACACGGCACTCGAAAGTTGCTCGAAGGCGCCGACCGCTTGGGTCCGACCGCAAAGCTCGTGATCGTCGAAGATACCGTCACCACGGGCGGCTCGACGCTTCGCGCAGTGCAAGCCGTCCGCGACGCTGGCTTCGAGGTTGCAGCAGTCATCGCCGTCGTCGATCGTCTCGAGGGAGGCGCCGCAGCCATCCGCGACGCAGGCGTGACCTTCAGCACGCTCTACGACCGCACCGACTTCATGGGGGACGCATGAGGCACGCATCCCTGGCCATGCTGCTGATGGCGGCGTTCGCGTTCATGGGCTGCAAACCGCAGCCGATCACGATTCAGCCCGGGGCCCGCACCTTCACCCCAGACTCCTACCCCGGCGTCTGGGAAGCCTGGACGCGCGATAAGGAGACCTTCGGTTGGAAAGAGCTCGCCCACGAGATCTTCGTCTCTGCCACGTTCGAGTCCTGGGAGTTCCGATGGGCCTACGTGGTTCGGTACGCCTACGATTACAGCCTCGAGCCCGAGGCGCGCGACGAAATGCTCCAGGCGAGCCTCGCGAGCTCCCGACAGGAGCACCGATTCTTCGTCACCCTCTCGGGGATGGACTTCAAAGAATCCAATCTCGCGGGCAAGACATCCGCCTGGCGGGTCCTGCTGATCGATCCGGAGGGAAAGCAGACCGTGCCCCTGCTCATCGAGCGTGTGAGGCGGCCCACGGCGGTCGATCGGGTCTACTTCCCGCAGGTTAGCCCCTACCGACAGACGTTTCGCCTCACGTTTCCCGCGGTCGACGCAGATGGGCGCAGGACTATCCCCGACGGCGCCGAGTCCATCACCCTGCGTTTCACCGGCGCCCGGGGCAGGGCGGACCTTCGATGGCGGCTCCGGCCCTCTCCGACCGGCTGAAGAAGGTTTGACAGCGTCGATTCGGGCTCGCTATCATTCGTTGGTCTCGTAAACCTTTGTAACAAATGGGGAAACGGGCCGCGTGGGGAGGTTCAGAATGATTGTGCGCCACAGGGGGTGGGCTGCTGCAGTTCTCGTTGCAGTGCTTGGTTTGGGTTGTCATGCAGCCGACGACGATCCGGGAGGACAAGCCGGTGAGCTTTCGGATCCCGTTCGGCGAGAGAACGCCATCTTCAACCTGAAAGCGATCTACACCGAAACGCTCGCCGCAAATGGAGGGGACCGCAGCAGCGCCGACGTCAAGGCCGTGGCCGACGTGACCGTCGGACCGCTGACGCAGACCTACCTCGACTACCCCGAGGATCGCATCAATGGGTTGGCCCTCTTGGATCTTCTTTACGAGATGCGAGACCCGCGCAGCATTCCTGCACTCATCGAAGCTTTGAACTGGCGCACCGAGGTCTCGGAGGACCATGCGATTCGCGCCGCGCAAACGATCCAGGGGATGGACGTTCCCCCAGCGGAGCGGCCCAAGGTAATCGAAGCGCTGGCTCGCTCGTTGGAGCGGATCACCGACGCTCGCTCCGAGGACAACAAAATGCGCGTCGCGATGATTCGCGCGCTCGGCTCGCTCAAGGACAAAGGCGCAACCGACATCCTGACGAGCATTGCGACCAAGCAAGACGAAAAGCAGAACTTCTTGATCAACCGATTGGCAGCCCAGCAGCTCGGCGAGCTTCGCGACCCTGCCGCGATTCCATCGTTGATCAAGTGCCTGTTCCTCTTTGCGCCCAACCGCCCGGATCTTCGGATGAACGACGTCGCCGCCGAGGCGCTGATTCTCATCGGTCGCCCGTCGCTAAAGCCGCTGCTCGCTGTGCTCGAAGGCGCCGATCCGTCGGCGAACGCGATTGCGAAGCAATACATCAACGCGGTCAAGGCCCGCCGCCCCGATCTGGCCAACAAGATGACCCTCCGCCAAGTCACCGGAGGGGAAGCGAGCTTTGCGCTCGGGGCGCTTGGCTTCTCCGAAGCGCTCGAGCCTCTTTTGCGGGAGGCCGGCTCTTCGGACACGCCTCGCAAGCTCAACGCCGCCATCGCACTGGTTCGCATCGATGTGCCGGCAGCAGATGAGGCACGCGTCCGGTCCACCTTGAAGGAGGTCTACGGCGAGCTGCCAAAGGGCTTCGCCGGCATCGCCATGCGTGGTCAACTCCTCGCAGCGATCGCGCACACCTACGACCCCGACCTGATGCCGTTCATCTACGAACAGGTAGTCGACAAGAAGGCCAACCCGGAGCTGCGCCTGATCGCAGTTCAGAACTACGCGCTCCTCGCGAACAAAGCCGAGGCCGCGCAGCTCTCGCAGGCCATCGCGGCGGAGCCAGCCTCCGAGGCGGGGGGCTATCGCGAGAAGTTCGAAGAGCGCAGGCCACTGCTCGACCTTGCGAACGAGTGTGACACCAGCGTCGACTGCTGGGTCTCCAAAGCCGCGAGCGCGGACAACAACAAGGCCCGTAAGGGTGCCTACATGCTCGGGCGATATGGGAGTGGCAAAGGCCAGGCGATCGATGCCTTGGTGGGCCAGCTCGGCAGCGATGACCTCGGAGTTCGACTTTCTGCGCTGATGGCGCTCGATCACATCGCAGACAAAGGTAGCTCTGCGGCGGTTTCGAAAATCGATGAGCTTCGGACGCGCGAAGAAGGTCAGTCGGTCTGGACCCGGTTCCGCGTCGAGGCCTTACCCATCCAGGCGCGTTTGCGAAGCCGCGGTGGGAGCGCCGGCTAGACCGAGCAAAGAGGTGAGGCCTGGTGCGCATCATCGTCACCATCGGAATGCTCGGAGCCGTCACGCTCGCCGCATGCGGGAGGGACTCTCAGCACGGTCTCGCAAGCGAGTCGGCGTCCGACGTCGTTGACCGACCGGTGGCCCGCGTGGGCGGCCGATCCATCGGAGCGGAAGAAGTCGAGGATCTCGCATCCGCCGATGCCATCCTCCCCGAGGCCGCGCTTCAACGGCTGATCGACGAAGAGATTCTCGCGCAGGAAGCCGAGCGACTTGGATTCACCGTGGAGCGGGAGGGAGAGCGTGCGATCGAACGGCTCATGGTTCGCGCGATGCTCCACGACATGGAAAAAGAGAATACGCCGGAGTCGATTTCCCAGCAGGAGCTTCGTGAGGACTATGCCCTGCACGAGGACAAGTTCCACATCCCGGAGCGTCGAAGGAGCTGGCACATCCTCGTGAGGGACAAAGGAGCGGAGGCCGAGGCCCTGGCCGCCTCGATCCTCCGCGAGCTGCAGCAAGCCAAGGACCCGCACACCGTCTTTGAGCGCTACGCGGACGGCGCCCCCAAAGGCATCCAACTCGAAGTGTTGGCTGAGGAGCTTCCGCCTGTGACGAAGGACGCAGGGCTCGAAAAACCATATAAAGACGAGATCTTTGGCGCTAAATCTGAGGGGCTACTGAAGAACCTCGTCGAGACTTCGTACGGCTGGCACGCGATCGTCGTGGCCGAAATCCTGCCCGCCGAGCAGCGCAGCCTGGCGGACGTCGAAGAGGCCAGCCGACTCCGAATCAGCCAGGGCAAACGCACCGCCGTGCTCGTCCAGACCGTCCAGGCGCTGAAGGCCGAAGGTTTGGTCCGGTACGACGAGGAGGGGGTCGCGCGCCTCCTCGCGCGGCCCGGCCTTCCCGAGCGCGCGGACTGACCACGCTGCCGCAGAGTTGCTGTCACTGCGACGCCGTGCCTAGCATGGGGCGGCATGGGGGAGCGGACGGGCCAGCGATTCGGCGGATACACGGTAAGCGGGCACATCGCAGACGGATCGATGGGAGCCGTCTACGAGGGGCGCCATGACGAGACCGGGGAGCGCGTCGCGATCAAGGTCCTTCATCCCCGGGTCGCGCGCGACGGGATCGCGGCAGAGCGTTTCAGGCGGGAGTACGAAACCGCCAAATCGCTCCGACACCCCTATATCATCGACGTCGGCGATTTCGGCGAGACCGATGACGGCGCGGATTTCATGACGATGGAGTTGCTCGAGGGCGAGGAGCTGAGCCTGATTCTCGAGAGGGAAGGCGGAATGCGGCCGGCGCGCGTGGTCCGCATCGTCTGCCAGCTCGCCATGGCGCTTCATCACGCGCACACCGATGGCGTCGTGCACCGCGACCTCAAGCCTGACAACATCTTCATCTGCGCGCGACCGGACGGTGACGAGATTCGCGTCCTCGATTTCGGTTCGGTCAAGCTTCAGCTAGAAACCGGACCCAAGCTGACCATGCTCGGCACCATTTTGGGTTCGCCCTATTACATGTCGCCAGAACAAGCGATGGGGAAGCTCGACGTGGACCCGCGCAGCGACGTGTTCGCGCAAACCGCGATCATGTACGAGCTGGCGACCGGTGACATCGCGTTCGCTGCGGACACCATCCCGGAAATCCTCAACAAGATCATCGGCGAAGACCCGCCGCTCGTCCGCATCGCGAACCCAGCCTATCCTTGGTCCTTCGAAGAGGTAGTCAGGAAGGGGCTGCAGAAGGAAAAGCGCGAGCGCTTCGGAAGCAGCATCGAGCTCGCCGAAGCCATGCTTAGCGCCTTCGGCCTGCACCCGGATGTCGAACACTGGGCAAGCGCGCCTCTAAACGCGATCGAAACCGCGATCGAGGATGCACCCGAACCGCCGTCGATGGGCTCGCCATCTCCGCCTCCATTCACGAGCAGCGTTCCTCCGGAGCTCCCGACACGCGAGCGGCGCGGTACGATGCTGGCCATTGTCGTCGTTCTCGCCAGCGTGCTCATTTTCGGCGCCTGGCTGCTCCTGCGCTCCTGACGGTCAGTCGACGGACTCGAGCAGGCTACCGCGCACCCGATAGAGCTGCGGCGGCTCCGCCGGCGTACGCTCGGCACAGAACGCTCCCATGGAGGTCACCGGAATCACCGAGGAGCCGTTTTGGAGCGCCTCGCTGAGCGCCTCTCGCGTTTGGTTCCCTTGGCGCAGCGTGTTGGAGATCAAGCGATAGGCATCGTAGCCGTAGGCCGCGAACATCTCTGGAGTGGAGCCGTATCGGGTTTCGTAGGCCGTCCGAAAGTGCAGATTGAGGCTGGCCTCGGACGACTCGTAGAAAGGCAGCGCGACCAGCGCACCCTGAAGATAGCGCTGCGCGCGGCCGAGTAGCTTCGCCGACCAGCTCGGGCTCGGCAGAAGAAAGTGTACTTCTCGTTCGGCGTGCTCGGGCGGCGCGCCGCCACCGACGCTCCAGGCGCCTTCGGCCGCGAAAGTGGGCGCGATCAGGGCGACCTGGTCGGCGACGTCGGCGAAGAGGATCGCGTCACAGCTCGTTTCGAGCACCGTGCGTACGTAGTCTACAAACGACTTGGTTCCAGGCGGGTACGCCACGCCGTCACAGTAGACTCCGCCGGCCGCGGCGACCTCTTGATCGAAAAGGCGCTCCATAGTGCGGCCGTACCCATGGTCGGGGTAAAGAACGATGAACCGCGAGAGGCCACGGGCCCGCGCCTTGGCGACCAGCGCGGCGAGCTCATCGCGAGGACTGTAGAGAAATCGAAACACCCGCTCGCTCGCGCTCGTCACATCTTCGGACGCGGAGAAGCTCAGCAAAGGCACGGTTGAACGCTCAAAGGAACGAGCGGCGGCCTCGGTCGTGCGACTTCCGACCGGGCCGAGGACTGCGACCACGCGCTGATTGCCGATGAGCGACTCGACTGCGGCGCTGGTCTGTGCCGCGTTGCCTGCGGTGTCCTCGACGACGAGCTCGGGGCCGCCTTCGTCGAGCGCAGCCAGCTGCATGCCTTGCAGCAGCTGACGGCCCACTTCACGCCCGCGCCCGCTCAGTGGAAGGAGCGCGCCAACGACGTACGGGTTGCCGTGAAGGAACTCGTCGGCGCGCGCAAGCAAGATCGCCACGTCGGGATTCGTTGCGTCCCCGCTCGAACGCAACAACTCAGAGCTCCGGGCGACCAGGTCCGGGTCCTGGGTCTGCAGCGCGTGGCGAAGGATTCGCATCGACACGAAGACCTGGGGAAGGGCGCCCGGTCGAAGCTCGTCGAGGAGCGCCGTGGCTTGTTCGATGGTGAGCTTTTCGACGAGCAGTGCGACGGCGGCATCGCTGCGTGCAGGGTCGGGCGCAGGGCCGCCCCGCTCGATGAAGGCATCGAGGACGCGCAGGCCAAGACCGGCGCTCGTGGTCTGTTCGGCGGCGATCACCGCAGTGTCCCAAAGCAGCGTCTCCTCCTCGGGGTAAAAGCGCTCGCCGGCGAGCGGCCCCACCGTTTCGAGCGCCCGCTCCGGATCCCCGAGCTTCAACTGGCACGAGCCCAAATGAAGGGACGCGCGAAGGGCAATCGCTTGGTCCGCGCTTTGCTCGGCCTGCTCGAAGTGCGGGACCGCGCTCTCACATCGACCGAGGTCGGAGCTCAAGACACCCAGCTCGAGCCGCGCCAGATCGGCTTCCGTCGTCCCCTGATGGTTGATGATGAAATCCTCGTAGGCGCGTTGTGCACCGCCAAGGTCCCCGTTCGACGCGAGCGCGCGCGCCCGCGAAATTTCGGAGGGAGGGGCCTTTTCGAGGGGACTCTCGACCTTCTTTGGCGCGCAGCTTGCCAAAAGCAGCAGGGCCACACACCACAACGCGCTTCTCAACATCCCGGCGCACGATACATGCCTCGACGCCACCGGTCACACACCCGCATCCCAACGCTCGGCCAGTCTGGCGAACTCCTCGACCGAAAGCGTCTCGCCACGACGCCCTGGATCGATGCCCGCCTCGCTCAGCGCACGCGCGGCCCGGGCCGCGTCGCCGAGCGCGCGCAGGGCGTTGTGAAGCGTTTTTCGCCGCATCTGGAACGCGGCGCGAACGACCGTGCGAAACGACTCGGTCTCTTCGGCCAAACGGTCCTCGCGGGGAACGAAGCGGACAACGGCGCTGTCGACCTTCGGCGCCGGATAGAATGAGCCGGGCCGCAGCCGGCACACCGTTTGGACCTCGAAAGCCGAGCGCGTAAACACGGTGAGCGCACCGTATTCTTTGGTTGCTGGGGCTGCGATCAACCGATCTCTCACCTCTTTCTGCACCATGAGGATCGCACCCGCGAGGACCGCATGATGGGCGACGACCTGCCGGATGATCGCACCGGTCGCCTGGTAGGGGAGGTTTCCCGTAACGACGAGCTTTGACCCACAAGCCTTTGAATACGCTTCGAGATCGAGGTCGGCAGCGTCGCCCAGACGAACCTCTAGGCGGTCCCGCTCCGCGAACTCCGCATCGAGCACGCGAACCATGTCTCGATCGAGCTCTACGGCGAGAACCCAAGCGCCGCGCTCGAGGAGGGCGTGGGTCAGAGCGCCGAGACCCGGGCCGAGCTCGACGATCCGTTCGCCCATCGCCAGCGCCGCGTCCGCGATTTGCGCGATTGAGCCAGGCTGAATGAGGAAATTCTGAGAAAAGGACCGTTTCGGCCGCAGCTCGTATTTCCTAAGCAGATCCCTCGGATCGGGCGGCGTGCTTCGATCGCCCTTCATCGGCTCAAGTCTCTAAGATCATGCATATTTTGGTGGAAAAGCGGCACCGGAATTCCAGTTGTGGCACAGGCGTTGTCAGGCGTGAAGGCGTTATTATATTGGTCTCAGGCGTAGATTGACCTACGTTAAAGGCAGAGGAAAAAATGCTTCCAGGCTTCATCATCGACCAGATCCGTCAGCGTGAGGAAGAAGAGCAGGCTAAGCGTCAAAGTCCTCAGATCCAGCTGCCTTTGCCGATGCCCGAGGGCTCCAGAGCACCGAAGCGCAAAGACGAGTCGGACCGCGGTGTCGTTATTATCGACCTGGGCGCCAAGTGACAATCCGCTAGACTGCGGGTGTGTCAGACCGTGCCTTTGTGAGCCTGGATGCGCTAGCCGACTCCGTCTGGGAGCAGGCTGAGCGCGGCGAGCTTGGAGAAGCGTTTCGGCTGATTTGGGAGGCGGAAGAGGTT
This sequence comes from uncultured delta proteobacterium, assembly GCA_963712235.1. GTDB lineage: Bacteria > Myxococcota_A > Polyangia > Polyangiales > Houyiibacteriaceae > SG8-38. Next base: position 126,664 of record CAVQHC010000004.1, on the reverse strand, counting down.
CCCGGGCAAGCGGCGGAGCGGCAGCGAACCCGAGCTGAGCTCCAGGCCTACTGCGGCAACGAGGATGCGGCGCTCGCGCTGATCGCGGACTTGGTCGACGGGCCCGGTTCCTCCTCCAACTCCATGGTTCGCGCGCGTGTCGCGGCAGCGCGCGGTGACTGGGAGCCGGCCCTCGACCATGCGCTCCAAGCAACGAAGGACGCGCGGGGCTCCTTCCGCGCTCTTGTTTTGGCAGCTCGCGCAGGCGTCGAGCTGGGCCGCGCCGAACAGGCGTGCGGACTCCTCGACCGGACGGAGCAAGATAGCCCCATGGCAGCCTTGGCCGTTGCTGCACTGCGTGCGCGGCTCTGCGACGATGACCCTGCGGCGGCTCTAGCCCGGATCGTCGAACGCGCGCAGGCTCATGGCGCCGCCGGCATCTGCGCGGAAGCCTGGGCTGATCTGAGCGAGCTCCATCGCGCTCGAGGCGAAACCGAGGAAGCGCGAAAGTCGGCGCTGCGCGCGGTCGAGCTTTGGGACGACATGGCGACTTCGCTGCCACCGCCACTTCGTGCCGGCTTTTGGTCCGAGGCGAAGCGGCGATCCATGCGCGCAGAGTGCCAGCAGAAGAAAGCCGATCCACGTCCGTCCGCAAAGAACATACTTTCGCCCCTGCTCGCCAATCTGCGAAGACTCGCGAGCGAACGGGATCTCCCGAAGCTGCTCTCCGTCATCACCGACGGCGCTGTCGCCCTGAGCGGCGCCGAACGCGGCTTCGTCTTGCTGGTCGATGAAGAGGGCGCCCTCGAAGCAACGACGATTCGCGGCGCACAGAACCAACTGGGCGAGCAGACCGCTGCGTTCAGCCGCTCGATCGCTGAGACGGTCCTGATCGACGGCGACCCGGTCGTCACTGTCGATGCAAGCCACGACGCCCGCGTTCAGGACTACATGTCGGTCCATCAGTTGATGCTCAAGTCGGTTGCCTGTCTTCCCATCGAGTCGCGAGGAAGAACCTGGGGCGTCCTGTACCTGGAGCACCGAAGTGCCAGTGGGAGGTTTTCAGGCACAGACCTGACGGTGCTCCGGGCCTACGCCGACCAGGCGGCCATTGCGATTGAGACCTCACACCTCTTCGAATGCATCGAGGCACAGAAGCAGGATCTCGAGCGTGCCAACAACGCGCTGCGAGATGCTAACGCGCAACTCGAGCAGCGACTTCACGGCCAAGCCGAAGCGCTGCACCGAACGCAAAGGGAGATCGCGTCCCTGCAGGTGTCGACTTTGGGAGGCGAGCGCTGGGGCCTCGTCGGGGCCAGCGACGGTATGCGCAGGGTGTACGAATTGCTCGATCGGATCGCCAGCAACGAAGTGCCCGTGGTCGTCACCGGGGAAAGCGGGACGGGCAAGGAGCTCGTCGCCCGCGCCATCCATCGAGGGAGCTTGCGCGCCGAAGGCCCGTACGTGTCGCTCAACTGCGGCGCGATCCCCGAGGGAATCCTCGAGAGCGAGCTCTTCGGCCACGTGGCCGGCGCATTCACTGGAGCCACGCACGCGCGCGAAGGGGTATTCGTGCAGGCCCATGGCGGAACGCTGTTCATGGACGAAATTGCGGACATGCCTGCACGCATGCAGCTCGACTTGCTGCGCGTGCTTCAGGAGGGGCGCGTCCGCCCGGTTGGTGGCGCCGAGGAGAAGCGTGTTGATGTCCGCCTCGTCACGGCGTCGAAACGCCCCCTCAGAGAGCTGATCGACGAAGGCACGCTTCGCGAGGACCTCTACTACCGATTGGCAGTGGTCGAGCTGGCCGTGCCGCCGCTTCGCGAAAGACGCTCCGATATACCGCTTCTTTGCGACCATTTCCTGCGGCGCATTGCCGAGGAGCGGGCGGAGCCGATGAAGCGCCTGAGTCGCGACGCCCTACAGCGCCTCTGCGCCCACAGCTACCCTGGGAACGTCCGAGAGCTCGAGCACCTCTTGGTCAACGCCACCGTGTTCGCGGCGTCGGACTGCATTGAGGCAGAGGAGCTCGCGATCGAGCCCGGCCGAGTGTCACCGCCGTCGAGCGCAGACCTTGGCAACTACACGTCCTTCAAAGACGCCGAGCGCGATCGAATCCTCTCTACGCTCAACATCCATGGCTGGAACCGCGCGAAGGCCGCGCGGGCCCTTGGTATGGCGAGGCGGACGTTCTACCGACGGCTCAAGGAACACCGAATCGTGCTTCCGCAGGGCAAGGGCACGAAGGACGACGATACGCGAGCCTAGAGGCTGGCGGGCGAGACGGCGCTCGAGACACCCGCATCGTACTTCTCGGGCGACTCTCCGGGAGGCAGGTACAGGGGTGGTTCACCGGGACGCGACCAATCGACCCAGTACACCGCCTTCGAGCGGACATCGATGTGGACGAAGCTGCTCCGCGGGTAGTAGCCCACCCCGACCTTGGTGAGCGTCAAACAGTAGTCGCGCAGGACTTCGTTCGGCACTCCTTCGACGCGGATGTCGATCGCTTCGCCGGTCGAGTGCCGGCTCGCGCCTGCTTCTTCTCCGTTCTGGGAACGGTAGGCACTTACCACCACGATCGTCCGACCGTTGAAGTGATCCGCGAGATACGCCAGCGCGCGCATCAGCCTCGGAGGTGGGCGCTTCGCTTCATCGGTTTCTCGGTCGCGGAGAAATCGTGCGAGCCTTTGCCGAGCCTTTGGGTCGGGTTTCCCGCTTTTGTCGAAAAGGTGCAGCCGCAGCGTCTCTTGGCTGGCTGGACGCTCGAGGGTGACCAGGCCGGACAAGACCGCGCCGCGCGCCTTGCTCGCCTTGGCGCTCTCGCTGTACCCGGGGAGCTCGAGACGCTGCCCGACGCGAAGGGTGGAATCGGGCTTGAGACCATTGGCCTTGGCCAAGGCCTTGACGCTCACCTTGTTGAGCTGAGCGATGCCCGTAAGCGTCTGTCCCGGGTAGACGTAGATCACGCCCTTGGGTGGAATGCGCAGGACCTGGCCCACACGAAGGTTCGACGTCTTTTTCAGGCGGTTCGCCGCCGCCAGATTGGTTATGGAGACCCGATAGCGCTGCGAAATCGCGCCGAGGGTCTGCCCCTGCTGCACGATGTGCTTCCGCTGCGCATGTGCAGGCGAGTGCAGAAGGAAGACCAAAAACACCGCGGCGACCGCGCGGCACGCCCCGTTCCAGCTGATCACGACCCCGGGAGTATTGTCGAGTCAGCGGTCAGGGCAACTAAGCGACGAAGATCCCGGTTTTTTTGCCTTCGGCCTCGAGCGTTGCGACCATGAATTCAGACACCTTCGTTCGTTGACATTCGGTGGGTTCGCGCGTCGAGCACAAGCAGTGCCCGACGATCGCGGATGTCAGTGTTCCGCTCACTAGGTTCATCTAATTTAGGGGTAATTAGCACATAATTTAGTGCTAAATTTTCCTAAGTTGCTTGACCCTAGGGTGGTTCGGTCATAGCCTGGTTGAGGAACGGCGCGGTGCGCGTGCCTCCCCCGGCGAGCCAAATCATGACCTACGACCCAGAGGCAAACGAAGCGATGCAGAAGCCAAACGCATTGGCTGCGTCGGCCTCTGATGCGAGCGAACGAGAAGAGGCTGTGAAGCCTAAGGCGAACAAGAAAAGCGGCAACAAGCCGAACAATGTTCGCAAGATTCGAATCGAACGCATGATGTCCAAGGCTGAGTTGGCTCGACGCGCGAACCTATCGGTGTTGACGATTGATCGTGTCGAGAAGGGTTTTGGATGTCGGATGGACACAAAACGAAAGATTCTCGAAGCTTTGGGTCTGAGGCTCGCCGATCGGGTGCGTGTGTTCGGCGAGGAGGAGTAGCGTGCCTGCATGGCGTCTGAGGGGAAGAACTTAATCGGCGTCGACATCGGTTCGAGCGCGATTAAAGTCTGTGAAATCAAAGAGGGGCGACGGGGAGCTCGAACCATCACGAGGTTCGGTTATCACCCTCTTCCTGCCGAAACCATCGTCGATGGCCACATCATCAACTCCAGCGCGGTCGTGGAGGGGCTGGAGAAGCTGTTTGCGGGCAGCAAGCGCCGAAACGTCGCGCTTCGTGCCAGCGGCCACAGCGTAATCATCAAGAAGATCTCGATGCCCTTGATGACCTCGGCCGAGCTGTCCGAGCAGATCAACTGGGAAGCCGAGCAGCACATCCCGTTTGACCTCGAGGAGGTGCACGTGGATTACGAAGTGCTCCACGAGCGGACCGATCATGGTCAGATGGACGTCTTGCTCGTCGCTGCGAAGAAGGAAGAGATCACCGATCTCACGAACCTGGCGATGGAAGCTCGACTTCGTCCGATGGTCGTCGACTTGGACGCGTTCACGATTCAAAACGTCTTCGAAGTCGGGTACGGCGCCGCTGCACAGGACGAAACGACCGTGCTGGTGCACTGCGGAGCGTCCACGACGACGGTGAACATCCTCGCCGACGCCACGACCGCCTTCACGCGAGACATCGCCAACGGTGGCAACTCGATCACCGAGGAGATTCAGCGGCAGCTCGGGATCGGTCGCGACGAGGCCGAGTCGTACAAATGCGGAGGGGAAGGACGCGGGATCGTTCCACGCGAGGTGCCCGAAATCGTCAATCAGGCGGTGGAGCAGCTCGCGGGCGAGATTCAGCGCTCGCTCGACTTCTATCTGGCAACCAGCGGCGACCGCGAGCTTAGCCGCATCTGCTTGTCGGGCGGAACGGCCAACATTCAATCTCTTCTCGATATCCTTCAAGAGCGTGCCCAGGTGCCCGTCGAGGCGCTCGACCCCACCCGTGTGGCCGATGTGGATGAGCGGGCCGTGGCGGAGCTGCAGGGTAGAGCTTCGCAAGCCGTGGTCAGCATCGGCCTGGCGCTTCGCAAAGAGCGGGAGCGTAACTAATGATTCGCATCAACCTGCTGCCAAGCGACAAGAAGAAGCGCACACGCCGCATGGCGCCGTCACCTCTTCCGACGGGCGATCTCAATCTGGGCACCTGGGGTATCGTCTATGGGGGCGCAATCGCCGTTTGGCTGGTCGTGCTCGGTGTCCTTTACTTCGCGCAGAGCGGGGAAATGGATACGATCGCCCAAGAGAACAAAACGCTCGAGGCGCGCCGCGACGAGCTGACTCGGAAAACCAAGGGCTTGGCGGACGTCGAAGGCCGGCTCGAAAAAAGCCGGCGACTCGAAAAAGTCGTTCAAGACCTCGAACGGGCGCGACGCGGGCCCACGCGGGCGGTCATGGAACTTTCCCGGGTGCTGAGCAGCCCCGGCGGACCGACGATCAATCCGGCTGAGCTCGAGCGAATGCGGCAAGAAAACCCGCTCGCCGGGTTCAACGAGTCCTGGGACGTGCGCAGGCTCTGGATCTCCCGCTTCGAGGAAGTCGAACGCGATTGCAAGATTACGGGGATGGGGCGGTCCAACGAAGATGTTGCCGAGTTCTTGCGTCGACTGACCCTTAGCGAGATCTATGACGGCGTGACGCTTCAGAGGACGCGCGCCGCGACCGACACGGACACCGGACTCACGATGGTGGGCTTCGATATTACCTGTAAGGTGAAGTACTGATGCCAAGTCTCGAAGATCGATTCGTCGCCATACCGGGTTGGGGCAAGGCGCTCGTGCTCGTCGGCCTGCTCGTCCTGCTCAGCATCGGGTACTACGCCTTGGTCTACAGCAACATCTCGGGTGAAGTCCGGCGCGCCCGTCAGACGCAGACCCAGCTTCAGGATCAGATTCGCGATGCCGAACGTCGCGAGAAGCAGTACCTCCAGCTCACCCAAGAGCTCTCCAACCGCGAGGTCGAAGACCGGCAGAACCGACGCATCCTGCCCGAGAACGCCGAGATCGCTGCGTTCCTTCAGGATCTGAACCGCGTCGCCGAGCTCAGCGGTCTGACCATTCGACTCGTCGAGCCCCGCCCCGAGCAGCGCGAAGAGCTCTACGCGAAGATCCCGGTGGTGCTCGCTCTAACGGGCCGATTCCACCAGATGGGGAAGTTCTTTTACAACGTGAGCAAGCTGGACCGGGCGATCAGCCTGGAGAACATCCGGATGACGCAGCCGAAGCTGATGCCGTCTGGGGAGGTGCTCATCGATGTGGATGTGCGCGCGACCACCTACCGGCGTCCGCCAGCCGAAGGGAAGAAGTAGGCAGCCATGAGCTCCAAGATTCGAGTTTTCGCATGTGTCCTTCTCGTCGCGGGCGTGGCCGCGGCGGGCTGTAGCGACAATGAGGACGAGTTCGGCACCGGATTTGGACTCGGCAAAGGCACCGAGGGCAGCGCCGAAGACACCAGTTCGGCCGAGGACGGCCAAGAGGCGGCCGCCGCCGAGTTGGATTCCGGCCCGATCGTATACACCGATGACGATTTTGCGGAGCGCGACATCGAAAATCGCGATCCGTTCCGCTCCTACTCCAAGGCGTTTCAGGCTCAATCAGCCGCGCCCGCGCAGCGCCGCGTCCTTTTGCCAAGCACCAGCTTGGACGAGATGAATCTGATCGCGATTGTGACGGGCATCGCCACACCGAGGGCGATGCTGACCGATACCGCGAAGGTCGGACATGTCATCCGTCGAGGTGATTACATCGGTCGTCCCGAAGTGGTACAGACCGGAGGTTCAGAGGGTATGCCAGTCACACTGAACTGGCGTGTGGACCGCATCCGTCCAGGTTCTGTCGTTTTGACCCGCGAAGACCCCACTGCGCCCGACAAGCCGCCGTTGACCCGCGTGATGCCGCTTCATGAAGGCGGCGAAGCACCGCAGTTCACGACGCCTTAGTCGCCGAAAACTTTTCGCGCAGAAAATCGGTCGTTTTCTTGCCCCGGCCGTCGCTGGCGTTCGATGATTAACGTCAGCTGGCAGAGGAGTCAGGAATGCGTATTCATTGGGGTCTTGCAATCGCCTTGGGAGCAACTTTCGTGTGGGTCAATCCGGCCCAGGCGGCAGGGCCGAAAATCGAGAGTGTCCGTATCGACGGCGCACGTGACGAAGCACAAGTTTCGATCGACGGCGTGTTCGACAATCCGAAGTATGCGGTTCGCACGCGGGACGATGGACGGCTCATCATCATCGACATCGAAGATGCGGCGCTACCGCCTGGTGGAATAAAGACGACGGGCAGCACATCGCTCGTCGCTCGGAGCGTTGCGAGCAACACGGCGCAGGGCGCTCGCATCGAGCTCATGCTCACAGGCAAAGCGACTTACCGAGCACGCTCCACGGAGAGCGGCATCCGCGTGAAGCTTCAACGGGGCGATGGTTCCAGCGCGGCCAGGTCGAAGAAGTCGAAGGCTTCCGCGGAACCGAAGGTCGAAGGCATTCGCCTCGAACATAAGGACGGTCGCGACCGTGTGGTGGTCGAGCTTGCCGGTGCACCGGAGTTCCGCGTTTCGACTCGCGCAGGCGCGCCACCTCGACTCGAGGTGCTTGGCGCCCGCATCGATTCCAGCGCGAACCGACGCATCAAAGCGCCCCGTGGCTCACTCATCGGGTCCGTCGAGTTGGAACAGAGGGGCGACCGTGCGGTCATCGAGGTCCATGGGTCGGAAGGCGCTGCCGGTACCGCGATTCGCTCAGGCGGCCAGATCGTTTGGATGTTCTCGCCGACCAAGAGCGACACGCGGCCGCACACGCGGACCATCGCCAGGGAAAAGGACTACGCGGCGGAGGTGGACGGCCCCGAGGTGGCAGGCTTCCTCAGCAAGATGCCGATGCAGGCCGGTGGCAAGACCAGCCGACGCTACTCCGGTCGTCGCATCGACCTCGACTTCAAGGACGCCGACATCCACAACATCTTGCGATTGCTCTCCGAGGTCGGTGGGGTGAACGTGGTTACCGCGGACAACGTCGGTGGCACGGTCACAATTCGAATGCGGGATGTCCCCTGGGATCAGGCGCTCGACGTCGTCTTGCAGGCGAAGTCCCTCGGCATGATTCGTCAGGGCAACCTGCTTCGCGTCGCTCCCCTCGCTCAGCTGGAGCAAGAGCGTGAGGCGGCGATCGCCCGCCAGAAGCAGCAGCAGCAGCTGGCTCCGCTCGAGACGCGTCTCGTGCCGGTGAGCTATGCAACTGCCTCCGAGCTCCAGCCGCGCGTTCGTGAGCTGCTCACCGAGCGTGGTACGGTGTCCGTCGACACGCGTACCAACATGCTGATCGTGCGCGACATCGTCGGCCAGCTCGACGACGTCGAAGACCTGGTGCGGAATCTGGACACTCAGACGCCGCAGGTCCTGATCGAGTCGCGCATCGTCGAAGCGAGCAGTACGTACTCGCGAGACATCGGTATTCAGTGGGGTGGCAACGCCGTGATGAGCAGCGCCACCGGCAATCCGACCGGGCTGCGTTTCCCGTCTGACATCGGCATCGCAGGCGGTGCTCCGGTCGGCGAAGCACCCACCGCTGGGCTCTCTCCGTTCAACCCCGCCGTGGCCAATCCAAACTTCGCGGTCAACCTGCCGGCGGTCACCGGCGCCGGTTCCGGTGGTGCGCTCGGCTTGGCCCTCGGTAGCTTGAGCGGCGCGGTGAACCTCAACGTTCGCCTGAGCGCTGCTGAGGCGGCGGGCTCCGTGCGCATCATCAGCTCGCCTCGCGTCCTCACCTTGGACAACAACGAGGCCTCGATCTCGCAGGGTACCTTGATCCCTTTCTCGCAGGTCAGCGCCCAGGGCGTAAACACCGCCTTCCAGGAAGCCAAGCTCGAGCTCAACGTCACCCCGCATGTGACGAGCGACGGCTCGGTCGCCATGGATGTGAAGATCACCCGTAACGAGCCTGACTTCGGTCGAACCGGAGCGAACGGGGATCCGACGATTCTCGAACGAGAGGCCCAGACCCAGCTCCTCGTCGACGATGGCGATACCGCCGTCATCGGCGGCATCTACACGCGAAACACCGGCCGAAACGTCGACCAAGTGCCGTTCTTTGGCGACATCCCGGTTCTAGGGGTCTTTTTCAAGCGCCGCCGCTTCCGTGAGGATCGAAACGAGCTCCTGATCTTCCTCACGCCCAGGATCGTCAACAGGGCGCTCGCGCTGCCGGAGTAAGGTCACCGGCCCTTCGGTCCGGTGACAGTTTCAGGGGTAGCGGTAGTTGTAGGGCTAGTTCCAGGGATAGGTGCGGTTCCAGTTGTAGTGGGTAGCTCCAGGGATAGGAGCAGTCTCAGTGACCGTGGTCTCGGAGGATCGAGGCTGGGCCTAGCTCTGCATTCACCGCTACCCCTTGAACTAGAACGCTAACTCCTTCTATCGCTCCGCCTAGCACTACTCCTCCTCCTGAAACTAAACCTGAACCAGGGCCTAACACTGCCACTGTCCCTGGGACCGACCGCCTTCGTGACGGACGCCTAACCGCCCAGTATGCTTCCCTGCGTGCGTGTTTACCTGTCAGGGCCCATGGGGGCTGGGAAGTCGACCGTGGCTGGTCTGGTGGCCGGGCAGCTTGGCACCCGTGCGCTCGATTTGGATGCACGGGTCACCGAGCTCGGGGGGCGTTCGATTCCCCAGATTTTTTCGGAGGGCGGAGAAGCTGCGTTCCGAGCGCTGGAAAAACGAGCGCTCGAGGCCCTTCCTGCTGACGTCGGCGTCGTTTCGCTGGGCGGCGGGACGGTGGTCGACGAACAAACGCGTCAGACCCTGCTGCGCGAAGGATTCCTCGTGACCCTGACCGCCGCGCCTGCGGTGCTCGCGGCACGGGTGGGCGCGGATCGGGGGCGCCCCTTGCTCGGCGAGAACCCTCAAACCGACCTAGAGCGCATCCTCAGGGCCAGAGCGGCCGCGTACGCCGAAGCCCATGCGGTCATCGATACTAACGCCCTAGAGCCCGAAGAGATCGCCGCAGAGGTCGTGGCCGTCCGGAACCTCTCGCCGATCGTCGTGCCGCTGGGTCTGCGGACCTATCGCGTCGAGGTGGGCCGCGGCGCTCGCCATCGGGTTGGGATCCGCGCAAACCAGTACGCTGCGGGCGACGCGATTGTGGTGTTTGACGGAGGCGATGAGCGTCCTTGGCCGCGGGACGCTGTTCGCGACCTCACGCTGGCTGCGAAGCCGCCCATCGAGGTCAGACTCCCGGGGGACGAGGCGCACAAGAACGTCGCGAGCGTCGAGCAAATTTGGGACAGCGCCCTCGAAGCCGAGGTCGACCGTCGCGCGATCGTCATCGGGGTGGGCGGCGGCGTGATCGGCGACCTGAGCGGGTTCGCGGCCTCGACCTTGCTGCGTGGCGTGGCCCTCGGACAGATCCCCACCACGTTGCTCGCCATGGTCGACAGCTCCGTTGGAGGCAAGACCGGGTTCAATCGACCGCGCGGCAAGAACCTCGTCGGGACGTTTTATCAGCCGAAGTTTGTGCTCTGCGACGTGGAGACCCTGTCGACGTTGCCGAGCGAAGAACGGATCGCAGGACTGGCCGAGGCGGTCAAGAGCGCTTGGCTCGACTCCGAGGAGTCGGTCGCCATGCTCGAACGCGACGCCGCAGCGCTCCTGGCAGGTGATGCCGATGCGACGATTCGCGCGGTGCGCATGTCGATCTCCCTCAAGTCGCGCATCGTTCACGAAGACGAGCAGGAGTCCGGCCGCCGGATGCTACTCAACCTCGGTCACACGGTTGGTCATGGGCTCGAAGCTGCGAGCGGATACCGCGGCATTCGACATGGGGAAGGCGTGGCGCTTGGGATGATCGCCGCCATGCGGGTTGCCGCCGGACTCGGGCGAGGGCGCCGTGAGGAGACCGAGCGCCTCACGCGACTTCTGGGAAAATTGGGGCTGCCGACAGATCTCGATCGAAGACTGAACAGCCGTGCGCTGGAGTTCATCGGCTCGGACAAGAAGCGTCGTGGCGACAGAATTCACTTCGTAATTCCTAGGTTTCCGGGCGAGACGGAAATCGCGATCCTCGGCCTCGATGAGGTGCGGGGTGCGCTCGCGCAATCTTAGGCAGCGGAAATTTGGCGGCGGACACCTGGCCTCGATACCATGAGGACACCCTTTGGAGGGGCCTTATGCGTCGAATCATCCTCATGGCCATGGTGCTCGCGGTGACGGTTGCCGGTTGCAATCGCTTTCCCGACAACGGACTTCAAATCAGCGCGAATTTGCGCCCGGACGATTCTTGCGTCGTGGACCCAGCCCAAGAAGAACGTCTGCTCGGCGGCCTCTGGGATGTCAGCTATCGCAACCCGGGCGACGGCGACCCCGCGGACTACACGATCGCCCTGCAGCTTCTGAGCTATCTAGTGAGTAACTCGCTGGAGTTCCAGGGAGAACAAGCGAACATTCAGGTCGACAACTACGACATCACAATTCTGTTGGTGGATGGGAGCAAGCCCGACCTCGGTGGTCTGACCAACCCGTACCGCGTCAGGACCAGCGCTGTCATTCCGCCGACCGAGCCCGGCGGTGACCCGATTCCCGGAGTCGGCGCTGGAACGGGCATTCCCGCAAGCTACCAAGAGGCCTTGTTGGCCCTTGACGAGAGCGAGATCTTGCTCAGCATTCGGGCCGGTGGAACGACCGCCGGCGGCTTCAGTCAGCGCTCCGCACCGTTTGTCTGGCCGGTCACGATCTGCGAGGGTTGCTTGAACCTTTGCGCGGCCGAAGACGTCAACATCTGCCTTGCAGGCCAAGACGTTTGGCCCTACTGCCCGCTTTAGCGCAGCGTAAAGAGGTACGGCGGAATGAGCGCGACTTGCTCTTCGGCAACGAGGCGAAGCGCTTGCGCCCAGGTTTCGAGCGGTAGCCGCGCGGCAAGCGGGTGTCGACGCATCCAGATGCGCTCCAGCGTTCGCGCATCGTCCTCTCCGTTTCCGCTGAGGAGCTCGTTGATCGCATCGAGCATCCCTTTAGGGGCCGGCCAGATCTCGACCGGCGCCTCCGGCCCAAGCCCGCCGGCGGCACGGGCTTTTTCAAGCGCTTCGCTGAGGCCGGCCATGCCGTCGATGAGACCGAGCTCCTTGCCGTCCTGGGCCGTCATGACGCGGCCCTCGGCGGCGGCCCGGACGGCGTCCGTCTCCATCTCGCGACCTGCGGCCACACGACGAATGAAGCGGTCGTAGGTATCACGAAGCAAGGTCTCGAACGCCTGGCGCTCGGTCGGATTCAAGGCGCGAACGGGGGTCGACCAGGCCGCGCGCTTCCCCCTCTGCAAGATGAACGTGCTGACGCCGATGTCTTCGGCGAGTCCGGCGAAATTGAACTTGCCGCCGACCACGCCTATCGAACCAACCAGGCTGTTGGGGTGGGCCAGGATCTCCCCGGCGGCCGATGCGATGTAGTAGCCGCCGCTTGCCGCCATGTCTCCAACGCTCGCGATCAAGGGTTTTCGTTCCGCCAGATTGCGCGCGGCTTCCCACATCCGATCGCTCGCAAGCGCGGACCCCCCCGGCGAGTTGATGCGCATGACCACGGCTTTGACGTTCTCGTCGTTTTCGAGACGCTCCATCGCGCGCACGAACGGGCCCGCCACGGCGTTTCCTCTCGCATCGGATTCTCCATCGGTGATGTTGCCGTTCACGAAGACCAGCGCGACCCGCTCGCCGCTGCTTTTCGGTTTTTCGCTCTCGCCGCTCAGCAGCCCCAAGAACTGCCCCAAGGTGAGCTGCTCTTGCTTTGGCAGCATCCGGGTGTGGCGAATGGTCTCGACGCCGGCGGCCTTTTTGATCTCCTCGCGTGATTCCCGGAGAAAGCCAACCGAATCAACCAGTCCGGCTTTCATCGCCGCGTCCGAGCCGTAGGGGCCTTGGTCGATCAACGCCTTCGCTCGATTCAGGTCACCGTCCGTCCGGGACTGCGTGGCCGCGAGCAACGCGCTCTGCAGGTCGTCGAGAATGGCGTCCATCGACTGCTTGGCCTCCGGGGGCATGTCGTTTCGAATGAACATGTCTCCGGCGCCCTTGTAGCGGCCCATATGGATGATTTCCGCTTCGACCCCGATCTTCTCGAGGAACGCACGGGCATAGATCATGACGGCGGCCGGGCCGATCAAGTCGAGCGTCCCCGCGGGGGACATGCTGATCCGGTCGCAGCTCGAAGCTAACAAGAGAAAGCCCACGTTGTCCGCGGTCTCGAAATGGCAGTGGACGGGACGGTTTTCGGAGCGGAACTCCCCCAGCGCCTCGATCAGGTCTTCAACGCTTCCCCATGCGCTCTGCAGGGGTCCCACACGAATCAGGAGGCCCTTGACCCGCTCGTCATCGGTCGCCTCCCAAACCCGCTCGAGGACGTCGTGCAAGGTGGGCTGGGGCGGTGCGAAGGGATCGTGCTCCGCGCCGTCCGGAAAAGCTTGCAAGAACCGAAGCTCGCGAACCACCGGCTCGTCGGACTCTTCTTTTTTCGAGCTGCAGGAGGCCGTGGCCAGGGATGCAAGAACGGATAGGAGGATCAGCGCCATCCGGCGCGCGCGTTGCTTCATGGTGTGGTTGTTCCCGAGTTCTGCGCAGGCTCGTCCTCCGAGGACGGGTCGGGCTTCACGCCTGGCCCGGGCTCTGGGTCTGGCTCGAGGTCCGGGGGAAGCTTTGCGCGGGGTTCTAGTCTTTTGATCGCTGCGATGGCCGCACGGACATGAGTGCCCGATGGCCGCCGCTTGACGTAGGTGTAGTACGCCGACACGGCTTCTTCATTTCGTCCGAGACGCTCGTAGGTCCGGCCCAAATTGAAGTAGCCGTCCGGGTGGCCTCGCTGCGCTGCGACTCGAAAGTACCGGGCCGCCGAGATGTCGTCCTCGAGCTCGGTCATGACGTCGCCGAGACCGTCCATCGCCTCGGCAGAGCCTGGGCGAGCCTCCAAAGCGCTGTCGAAGTAGGCGCGCGCACGGGCGTAGTTGTCGGCGGCAAGCTCGGCGCGTCCCTGTTGCATGTACCAGTCGTAGCCCCGTACGGGGGGCCGGCCGTCGACGAAGGCATCGCTGCCAGCGGCTTCGGCCAGTCGGTCATACTCGTCGTACGCGGGTGTGGGTTTCGGGGTTTTGGTCGGGGTCGGGGTCTCGTTCGCGATCTCGTTCGCCTTCTCGGTCTCGGGCTCGATCGCGGTCTCGATCGCGGTTGGGGTCGCCTTCTCGTTCCCGGTTTCCTGCTGGTTCTCGGTCGTGTTCTCGGTCTCGGTGCTCGGGCTCGGAATTGAATTCGGTTCCGGCGTCTGGGGTTGGGCCTGCGTCGGCTTCGACTCCGGCGTCCGTTTGTGCCTCGGCGGCCTGGGCTGCATCAAGCTCGGCGAGCAGCTTCGTCGCGGTCGGGTGCGCTGGCTGGTCCGCCAAGATCGTTTCCAACTGCGTCCTTGCGCCGGCATCGTCGCCCGCGGCGCGCTGCGCACGCGTCAGAAGCAGGAGGTACGCGATGCCATCGGGCGCGAGCTCGACGGCCTGCCTGGCGCTTCGGAGGGCGGCCTGCATGTCACCATTCGCCTCGTCGGCGCTTAGCCGCGCGTCGATCCGGAAGAACTCCGGGGTGCGGCTAAACGACATCAACCGAACCTCTTCCAACACGCGCCGTGCTTGGGGGACGTCCCCGTTGAGACGGAACGCGTCAGCCTCGGCGAGCCGTGCGTCCAAGTCGCGCGGGTCGAGCTCCAAGGCGCTCTGTGCGGTCATCCGTGCCGCCGTCTTGAGTGGATCGATGCTGTCGGGCGTGGCGCCATCGTCGATCTGGGCCTGCGCCGCAAGCGCGTAGGCCTGGGAGAGCTTCGATAGGATCTCCGGGTCGCGATCCCCGCCTGATTCGACCGCACGGCCGTAGGCTTCAATTGCGCTCGCATACGCTCCGGAATGACCTTCGAAGAGACTGGCGTCGCCGTCTGCGACACTCGCAGCGATGAGGGTGGGGTCGCCCCCAATGCCAAGCAGCTGCGCCACGCGCGGCCACTGTGCGAACATAAGAGCCAGGCCTCCGGCGAGGACGATGAGCATCAGCCAGCGCAGCGGCGAGCCGCCTCGTCCCGGCAGGCTCGGAATGTCGTCATCATCGTCGTAGTAGGCCGGTGGCGGCGTGCTTGGGCGTCCCATCGAAACCGGCTTTTCCTCGAACTCGGCCTCTTGGATGTCTGGGCCGGGCGCAGGCGCACGAGCCACCGCCGGGGCCTGCGCTGTGTCCGCGGCCTCTACGATCGAAGGGTCGGCCGAGGAATCGGACGAGTAGGACGAAACCGGGCGCACGGCCCGGGACCCTCGGTCCGAAACCTGCGCGGACGCCCGCTTCGGCGCGGTACCGTGCTCGGCCGCGTTCTCCGTCAGGCCCTCGGGATCGGGCGCGGCCTCGACCTGGGCGGCAATACGGGGCGCGGAACCGAGGCCGGCAGGGGCCGGCTCGGCGGGAACCATCTTCTCGGCCGGCATCACGCCGAGCAAGGTTGGCTGCCGCGGACGTCTCCCAGGGGGTAAGCTCGACTCTTTCGAGGTTTGCGCCTGCGGCCCCGAGGATTCCGAGGAGGTCGCGCCGAGCCCCGTGAGCGCCGCGGGGACCTGCACGCCAGCCGCCTGGAAGAAGGTCTCGAGCTCGGGAATGGACCCCAGAGGCTTCCAGCTCTCATCGCCCCGTGCGATTTCGTTTTCAGGGGTCAACTCCCCGGAGCCGATGCGGCGCTGAAGCTCTCGGAGCGAGTCGATCATGTCGATCGAATCGTCCTCTAGCTTTAGACGCCAGACACTGGTCGTCCGGTCCGCGTCCGCCCCTGCCGTTGGGTACACCTTGAAGATGTGCCCGCAATTGGTGCATTTTACGCTGGTTCCGCGGCCGGAAAGCAGTGTTTCGTCAAACTCGTATTCAGTGCCGCAGCGTTCGCAGGTAACGTCCATCAGTCGAAAAGCCCCCCAGGCTCGTGCGGGTGTGGGATTGGTCGCAACCCCCATTCATTGCTAAGAACAGGCCGACCATGCGTCGAGACCTGGCTGCGCTCATCGACCACACGCTTCTGCGACCAGACGCGACCCGCTCGGATTTCGTCCGCCTGTGTCACGAGGCTGTTCAGCACAGCTTTGCAACCGTCTGTGTCAACTCGGCCCACGTCGCGCTTTGTACCTCACTGCTGGCGGACCGCCAGGTCCCCGTTGTCGCGACCGTCGGCTTCCCTCTTGGAGCCAGCAGTCCGGCCGCGAAGACGGCCGAGGCGGCCCAGGCCGTGGCGGATGGGGCCGGCGAAATCGACATGGTTTGCCAGATCTGCGCTCTCAAGGAAGGCCGAGAAGGGCCCTTCATCGACGAGATCCGGAGCGTCGTCGCCGCTGCGAAGGGCGCCGCGGTCAAGGTCATCCTCGAGACCTGTCTGCTCAGCGACGACGAAAAGCGACGAGGCGCCCAGTGGACCCGCCGAGCGGGGGCCGCATTCGTCAAGACCTCGACCGGGTTCGGACCGGGAGGGGCTACCGAGGGCGACCTAAGGCTGCTCCGCGACGTCGTTGGACCGGACTTTGGCGTGAAGGCGTCGGGCGGAATTCGCGACGCCGAGACGGCGGACAAAATGATCGCAGCGGGCGCCAACCGGCTCGGAACGAGCGCAGGCGTAGCGATCGTGACAGACTCGAAGGACGCAGACAGGGGATATTGAAATGGCAGTTCAGTCGGTCACAGACGCAACTTTTGAAGCCGAGGTTCTTCGCTCGGAGCTCCCGGTGTTGGTGGACCTCTACGCGGACTGGTGTCAGCCCTGCAAGCAGCTCGCACCGATTGTCGCGCAGGTCGCCGACGAGCTCGCTGGCAAGATCAAGGTCGTCAACGTGGACGTCGACAGCAACCCCATGATTGCGCAGACCTTCCGAGCGCAGTCGATCCCGATGCTGCTCGTCATCGCCCAGGGCAGGGTGGCACAGCAACACGTCGGCGTACTCGACAAGCCGGGCCTGCTCCGTCTGCTCGAGCCGGTGATGCCTCGAGCGGCCGCTGAGGTTCGTGCTGAAGAGCTGGCCGCCTGGCTCGCACAGGGGAAGGCGTTGCCGGTGGATATCCGCGATGCAGCCTCCTACGGGCGCTACCGGATCCCCTCCGCAATCCACATTCCCGCAAGCGAGCTGGCAGGCCGCGTCGAAGAGCTGCAGCCTTTCGATGGACGCGTGCGCGTGCTTTACGGCCGCAGTGAAGAGGCCAAAGAGTGGGGCGAGAAGCTGCAGGCCGATGGCGTCCAAGTCGGCTTCCTCGCCGGCGGGTTTCTGCATTGGGAAGCCGATGGACTCGAGGTCGAACGCGGGTGAAGCGTTCGCTCCGCGTGGTCGATGAAGACCGGGATCCTCCGGTTTGGACGCCCCGTCTACTACGCATCGAAAATCGACTGGTGTCGATTATCGACACCGAAGATGGAACGCCAAGCCGTCGGTTCGCGAAGATGCTCACCGAAGCCGGAGCGACGCTCCTCGAGCCGAGCGCCGACGCAAGCCCCGACCTTCGCATCGTGATTCGCGGTGCGCCGACTTCGGCCGAAGCGCGCCGTCGTGCGGAGGTGCTGGAGGAATCCGCAGACCTGATCCTCGGCGCCGCTCGCCCTACGTTTGCAAGGCTTTTCGCATCGGCTTGCGCCCCTTGGGTGAACGACTAGGTTGCCGCCGGACCTTTGAGCCCGAAAGTGGAGAGGATGACGGAATTGCCAGAATACATCCCAGGCCTAGCCGGCGTTCCCGCGGCCCGGAGCAGCATCTGTTTGATCGACGGCTCCGTCGGGAAGCTCCAGTACCGAGGCTACCCGATCGAAGTGCTCGCGGAGCGCTGTACGTACGAAGAGGTCGCCTATTTGCTTGTTTTTGGACGCTTGCCGACCTCCGCCCAGCTCGACGAGTTTCGCAACCAGATGATCGCCGAGCGGGGCCTCAAGTTCCGCATCATCGACCTCTTAAAGACACTTCCCGAGAGTGGCCAGCCCATGGACGCCCTGACCGCAGCCGTCGCTGCGATGGGCATGTTCTACAAGGGCGATCACATTTCAGACCCCGAATTCCTTCGACTCAGCGTCATCCGTTTGCTCGCCAAGGTCCCAACGATCGTCGCGGCCTGGGATCGGATTCGAAAAGGAGACGATCCGATCAGGCCGAGCACCGAGCTCGGCCACGCGGCCAACTTCCTCTACATGCTCGAAGGCAAAGTCCCGACCAGCCTCGCCGTGAAGGTTTTCGACGTGGCCCTGATTCTCCATGCGGAGCACTCGATGAACGCCTCGACGTTCACGGCTCGGGTGACCGGCTCGACGCTCACCGATCCCTATGCGGTCGTCGCGTCAGCGATTGGGAGCCTGGCGGGCCCGCTGCACGGCGGCGCCAACGAGCAGGTGCTCTCGACCCTGGACGGCATCACGGACCGCTCGTCGCACGGCGTACGCCGCTGGGCCGAGGATCACCTCGCGCGCAAAGAGAAAGTCATGGGCTTTGGGCACCGCGTCTACAAGATCAAAGACCCGCGCGCGACGATTCTTCAAGGGCTGGCAACTCAGCTCTTCGCGAAGTTCGGGAACACGCCGGAATACGACGTCGCCCTCGAGCTCGAAAGCCAGATGGCCGATCTCGTCGGAGGCAAGGGGATCTACCCCAACGTCGACTTCTACAGCGGCATCGTCTACGAGAAGCTCGGGATCCCGAGGGATCTGTTCACGCCCATCTTCGCGATCTCGCGCGTGGCTGGTTGGCTTGCGCACTTGCTCGAGCAGCTCGAGGGCAATCGCATCTTTCGACCGTCGCAGATCTGGGTCGGTGAAGCCGACCGAGCCTTCGTGCCGATGGACGAGCGGGGCTAAGGCTTGCAGTTCGGCAGCCGGCCGTTGACGAGATCCACATTCATCCGAATCCTCTTTTCAGCCTTCGGACTCATGTAGACCTTGCAGTCGGCGCCGACGATGACCGCTTCGGCGGGGTAGGCGATTCGGCTGAGCATCTGGAGGGCCTTCTGTGGCCCAAGAAGAAACGCCGCCGTACTCAGGGCGTCCGCATAGATGCCCTCAGACGTCATGATCGTCACGGACAGGGACTTGTCCCCGGGGAGCCCTGTCTTGGTGTCGATGATGTGGTGCCAGCGCTTGCCTGCTCCATCGAATACGGCGTTCTCGTAGTCGCCGGATGTCGAAAAGGACGCGCCTGTCGACTCTAGGGCCGCAAAATAGCTGCCCGTGTCGCGAGGGTGCTGAATGCCGACACGCCATGGCCGGCCGTCGCGTTTGCCGTGCACCTGCACCTGACCGCCGCCGAAAATCATGTAGTTGTCGATGCCGGCGCCTCGGAGGATCGCACCGGCATGATCGAGCGCGTAGCCCTTCGCGATGCCGCCCGTCCCGATGGCCATTCCGCGCTTCTTCAAGTACACGGTCTGGTACTTCTTGCTCACGCGGATGTTCTTGTAGTTGATCAAGGCGATGCGTGCCTTGATCTCTTCTGGAGTCGGGATCTTGATCGAGTCCGGTCGAAAGTCGTAGAGGCCCCAGAGCGCCGCCCAAGAAAGATCGAAAGCGCCACGCGACCAGGCGGACACATCCATACCGGCATCGACGACGCGCAAGGTGTCGGAACTGACCTGGACCGATTTCTTTCCGGCAAGGCTATTCACTTTCGCGATGTCACTATCGTCTCGCCATTCGGACAAGACGGTTTCCAATCGTTCGATTTCTTCGAAGGCCTGTCGGACGATGTTCTCGGCGTTTGGTGGAGGCGAGTCGACCTGAATCTGGAACACCGTGCTCATGAGCGGGCGCGTCCGAGAAAGCACCTCGGGCGCATTCTTCGACGTTGCTGCAGGCAAAAACGAGCTGGTGGTTGCGCCGTTGCCTTCGCAACCGAATCCAATCGCGAGCAATGCGATCGCGGCGCAAGCGGGAGCTGGGCCCTTCGACACGGCGCCACTTTCATCGCGAACCGTGTCCAGGTCAACCCGGCTTGCGCTTTGACGCATGATTGGTACTCCTCTGATCATGCGGGCCATCTTTGGGGTGCAGTCGGGTCGCCTTCTGTTGGTACTGGCCTGCCTTTCAGTGTCCTCGGCACGACGCGCCGCTGCGTTTGGTGAAGCGACGGACGTGGAGCTCGTATCGCTCGACATCGGCAAAGGCGCGGCGGGCGGCCAAAGCGTGACCGAGCGTCTTGCCTGGGAGGTGCGCAAGCGATCGAGCGTCGAGCCGATCCTCGAGCCCGGACGCGCAAGACTGGACAAGGCGTCTCTCTATCGAAGCCCCTTCGTATACTGGCGCGGGAGTGAGGAGTTTCCTCCGCTGAGCGAAGAGGCCGTCGAAGGTCTTCGTAAGTATATCCATCGAGGCGGCTTCATCTTGATCGACGATGCAACGGCCGGAGGCGAAGGGTTCGATCGCGCTCTGCGTCGCGAGCTCCTTCGCGCGTTTCCGGCGCAGCCGTTGAAACCGATCGCCGAAGAGCACACGATTTATCGATCCTTCTATCTCCTTACACGGCCGGTAGGTCGCGTACAGGGGCCTTCGTTCCTCGAGGGCATCACGTACGGGGACCGTATCGCCATCGTGTACTCGCGTCATGACCTCGGTGGTGCACTTCAGCGGGACAAGCTCGGCGCATGGAGTCACGCGGTCGTTCCGGGCGGGGAGCGGCAGCGCGAGCAGGCGATCCGGCTCGGCGTGAACCTGGTGATGTACTCGCTGTGCACCGACTACAAAGACGACCAGGTGCACGCGCCGTTCATCATGCGTCGCCGTGGCTCGGGCCGCTGAGGTTTGCGCGTGACGGACTGGCAGTGGCAACTCGGCATTTGGGGAGGAAACACGACGGCCTGGGTACTCGGGCTGGGGCTGTTCGCGCTTTGGCTCGTGGAGATTCGATCGATCCGCGGAGAGAGCGACCGACAGAGGAAATTCATGCTCGGCGCGCTCGGCGGCCTCGGCATCTTGGCGGTCTATCTGCTCGCCCTCCAGATCACATTCGTGCGCGAGACCTTCGAAGACGTCGCTGGCGGTACGGCGATTCTTCTCGACAACTCTCGAAGCATGACGCTCTCGGGCAAGGAAGGGCCCAGGCGCGACGCCGTGAACGCGCTGATCGGGGAGTGGCAAGACGACGACCGCGTCAGTCCGATCGTTTACCTCTTCGGTTCCAGTGTGCGTGCCGCGGTTTGGGACGGCCTCGGCGAAAGCTATGAACCCTCCGACGACGAGACGCGAATTCGCAACGCGCTCAACTACGTGCTCGCCAAGGGCGTCGACCGAGAGATCGGCTCTGTCGTCCTCATCACCGATGGGCTGGACGCGAGCTTCCGCGCCGAGGCGGTTGCGCTCGGGCCGACTCCAGCGGTGATTCACAGCGTCCTCGTAGGGGGCGACGATCCGCTCGATGACCAGGCCATCGTCTCCGTGCACGCCGATCCGACCGCGTACGTCGGCGTGCCGGCGGTCATCCGAGTAGATGTGCGCGCCGTCGGCGACCTGCGAAGTAACGCACTTCGCGTGCAGCTCTGGCACGAGAGCCGGCTCGAACAGGAAATGGTCGCGGAGCTCGACCAAGACGGTCGCGGGACCTTGACCTTCGAGGTGACTCCCCAGCGAACCGGGCGCGCGCTCTATCGCCTTTTGATTCCAGCGGCCTCGAACGACGAGGTGCCCCAGAACAACGACCGGGCGGCGCTCCTGCGGGTAGGCAGAGAGCGGCTTCGCGCGCTACTGGTCGCGGGACGACCGAGTTGGGACGTCCGATTTCTCCGGGATTTTCTGAAGCGGGACGGCTCGGTCGACCTGGTGTCGTTCTTCATTCTACGGGCTGCGGCAGATCTGACCGCCGCGCCAACCGATGAGCTGGCCTTGATTCCTTTTCCAACCGACGAGCTTTTCCGCGAGCACCTCGGCAGCTTCGATGTCGTCATCTTTCAGAACTTCGACTACGCGCCCTACGAGATGCAGACGTATCTGCCCCGTATCAAGGAGTACGTGCAGCGCGGCGGCTCATTCCTTATGATCGGCGGTGATCGCTCCTTCGCGGAGGGTCGGTACGCGGGCACGGCCATCGAACAGATCCTGCCGGTCAAGCTCGGCGCACCAAGCGTACTCAAGGGAAGCTACCGCGCGGTGGTCAACAAGGCGCTTGCGCGACATCCCATCGTTGCCCTTGGCCCCGACCCCACGCTGACGCGGCAGACGTGGAGGGCGCTCCCAGCCCTGTACGGCGCCAACATGGTGGCTGCGGTCAAAGACGGCGCGCAGGTCTTGCTTCAGCATCCGCGTGCCCGCCTGCAGGGCGGCGCCAGGGTTCCGATCCTCGCGGTGGGGGAGGCGGGCCGGGGGCGAGTCGCGGCGATGACGACCGATGCGTCGTGGCGATGGCGCTTTGCTGCGGACGAAAGCACGGTGGGCTCCGACGAATACGAACTGTTCTGGGATCGGATGATTCGCTGGCTCACCCACGATCCGCTCCTCGAGCCGGCGCGAATTTCGACCGACAGGGCACGCTACGGGCTTGGCGGCGAGCTCGTCGTCTCCGGAAAGCTTCGCGATGAGAGCTACCGGCCGATGGACAAAACGCGCGTCGAGCTCCAGTTCCAACCCGCAGCTCAAGATGATGCCGTTGCGGTCGTGGAGACCGACCAAGACGGGCTGCTCCAGGCCACGGTGCGCGCCCCTTCCGAGCCCGGGGCCTACGAGATCGTCGCCTCGGTGGACAACGAAGACGTCGCGCGCGAGGTGTTCATCGTCGAACAAAGCGGTGATGAGCTCGCCGACCTCGAAGTCGCTCCTTCGGAGCTCGAATCGCTCGTCGAGGAGAGCGGTGGACGGCTCTTCCTAGGCATCGACGACGTCCCCCCTTTGTCTGAGTTGGCGGCGACCACCCGTCGTGCCGCTGGGCTGACCTCGAAGCAGCCTCTCTCGAATCCCTGGTACATCGCAGTGATCGTGCTCCTGCTCGGCGCCACCTGGGTGCTCCGAAGGCGCTGGGGGCGACGCTAGTCATGCTCCCGACCAAGCTACGCGGCGCGCGCACGAACAACCTCCGTGCGATCGATCTCGATATCGAACCGGGGACCTACCTTGCTATCGTAGGGCCATCGGGGGCGGGCAAGTCGTCGCTGGCGTTCAAGACGCTCTACGCCGAGGGCCAGCGACGCTACGTCGAAAGTTTCAGCGCCTACGCGAGGCAGTTTCTGGAACGGCTTTCACGGCCGCCCGTCGATGAGCTCGACCCGGTTCCGGTCGGAATCGCTGTCGATCGCCAGGCGCCCGTGCGGACCAGTCGCTCGACCGTGGGCACGATGACCGAGATCGCGGACTACGCGAAGCATCTCTGGGCCCATGCAGCCGAGCTTCACTGCCCGGGCTGTGGTGCCCTCGTGCATCGCGATGCTCCGACGCGCGCCGCGCAAAGCGTGCTGACCGAGCTCGCAGGCGAAAAGATCCTGGTGACCTATCCGGTTGCCGTGGCCGACGCAGAGCACTTCATCGGCGTTCGCGAAGGCTTGCTGCGTGACGGGTACCGGCGCGTCCGGGTCGGCGGCAAAGTCCGCGACCTCGACGGCGTTCGGCCGAGCGAGGTGACCAACGGCCGGAGCACGCACCTGGACGTCATCGCCGACCGAACCGTCGCGCGGCCGAGGGACCAGGCCCGCCTGGTCGAAGCCCTCGAAGACGCGATGCGGCGAGGGTCTGGCCGAGCCACCGTCTGGACCGCCGAGGGCAAGGACCTCGGATTTTCCGAGGGCCTGCACTGCCCCCACTGCGACCGGTCGTTTCGACGCGCAACACCGGGGCTCTTTAGCTTCAACAGCCCGATCGGCGCCTGTGAGACCTGCCGCGGCTTCGGTCGGACGATCGAAATCGACCTCGACCGGGTGATCCCGGATTACGATTTGTCGCCCGACGAAGGCGCGATTCGCGCCTGGCAAGGGAAAGCGACGACCTGGGAGCGCCGCGAGCTTAAGAACAAAGCGAAGAAGGCGGACATTGCGCTGGGCAAGCCGCTTCGTGATTGGACGCCGGCACAGCTCGACTGGCTCATCGAAGGGGACGAGATCGGCTACCCCAAGGGCTGGTGGGGGATTCGAAGCTGGTTCAAGTGGATGGAATCGCGCGCATACAAGATGCACGTTCGCGTCTTCCTATCGCGCTACCGAAAATACGAAACCTGCGAGGCTTGCCACGGCACCCGTCTCAGGCCCGAAGCGCTCGCATGGCACATCGATGGATTGAGTCTGCCAGAACTCTACCGGCTGCCGGCATCGAATGCGCTTCTGTTTCTCGAAAAGCAGGAGGCCCGGTTCGCGGGCGATGCCGGAGCTGGCCTGCTTTGGCGCGAAGCCATCGGGCGCCTTCGAGCCCTGCACGATGTGGGGCTCGGCTACCTTTCTTTGGATCGCACCTCTCGAACGCTTTCCGGCGGCGAGACCCAACGCGTCGCGCTCACCAGCGCGCTCGGGGCGACGCTCAATGGTGCGATGTTCGTCCTCGACGAGCCCACCGTGGGCCTTCACCCACAAGACGTCGAGCGACTCCTCGGCGTGGTGCGCGCCCTGTCGAGGGATGAAAACATCGCCGTCGTCGTGGAGCACGATCGGGAGATGATTCTCGGCGCAGACCGCGTGATCGAGCTCGGTCCCGGAGCCGGCGAGAACGGTGGACAGATCGTCTTCGACGGAACACCGGCCCAGCTTCGGGTTGCCAAGACCGCCACCGGCGCGGCGCTCAAATCCAACGGTCGGGTGAAGCGACGCCGGCGCAAAGCCAAAGGTTGGCTCGAGCTCAAGGGTGCGTCCGGGCACAACCTTCGCTCGGTGGACGCCGCCTTCCCGCGTGGGGTCATGACCTGCGTCACCGGCGTGAGCGGTTCGGGTAAAAGCAGCTTGGTTCTGGAGACCCTGCTGCCGGCCGTCCAACGCAAGCTGGGCCTGAAGTCGGACGGCGCACCGCTCGATCACGCGAGCATCACCGGATTTGCAGCCCTCCACGGCGCCATCGGCGTCGACCAAGCTCCATTGGGGCGAACTTCGAGGGGAAACGCGGCGACATACTTGAAGATTTGGGATGTGTTTAGAACCCGCTTTTCCCAGCAGCCACTGGCCAAAGAGCGTGGCTACAAGCCCGGATTCTTCTCGTTCAACGTGACGGGCGGCCGCTGCGAAGCCTGCCGGGGCGATGGCGCCGAGACCGTCGAGATGCAGTTTCTCGCCGACGTGGTGTTCAGCTGTCCGGAGTGTCAGGGGCGCCGCTTCGTCGGTCCGGTCCTCGATGTCCGGTACCTGGGCCTCGACATCGCCGGGGTGCTCGAGCTGACCGCCCGGCAGGCTTCCGAGCACTTCGCCGAGGACGCCGTGATCAGCCGGGCCCTTCGGCCGATGCTCGACGTGGGCCTAGGGTACCTGCGTCTCGGACAGCCGCTCAACACCTTATCGGGAGGCGAAGCACAGCGCCTCAAGCTGACCGAGGCGCTCCTGCGAGCGTCGCCGGGCTCGCTCTTGGTCTTCGATGAGCCAACGGCCGGCCTCCACGCCAACGACGTCGAACCCCTGATGAGGGTCCTCGACGACCTCGTGGAGCGGGGCGATACCGTGATCGTCGTCGAGCACGACATGCAGGTCGCCGGGCACGCGGACCACGTCATCGACCTTGGGCCGGGCGCCGGGAACGAAGGCGGCAAGCTCGTTGCAAAGGGCACGCCCGAGCAGGTGGCAAAGAAGAAGGTGTCGCAGACGGCCCCGTACCTCGCGCGCGCCCTCGGGACTGGAACGAAGAGCGCAACGAACCGGAAACCCAAGAAGGCGAATGCCCAGGGACCACCGCTGCTTGAAATCCGAATCGCTGGCGCGCGAGAGCACAACTTGAAGAACATCACGGTTCACATCCCTCGTGATGAGTTGGTCGTGCTCACCGGACCGAGTGGCAGCGGAAAGAGCACGCTGGCGTTCGATGTGCTTTTCGCCGAAGGGCAGCGTCGCTATCTCGAAACCCTTTCCCCGTACGCGCGTCAATACATGCCCCAGCTTCCGAGGCCCGCGGTCGACCAGGTCGTCGGCGTGCCGCCCAGCGTGTCGCTCGAACAACGTATGACGCGAGCTGGGGCCAACTCGACGGTCGCCACGGTGACGGAGGTCTCCCACTATCTGCGTTTGATTTGGGCCCGTATTGGCGTGCTGCATTGCGTCGACTGCCAGGTGCCGATCACCGCCAGGCCAGCGGCCCAACTGGTCGGGGCCCTGAGGCGCCGCTTCGGGGCGAAGAAGGTCACGCTGCTCGCGCCCGTCGTGCGGGGCCGAAAGGGCATCCACCGCGAGCTGTTCCGAAAAGCCATGAAGGACGGCTTCACCGAAGCGCGGATCGATGGCGAAATCTCGAAGCTCGAAGCCGGGATGAAGCTCGACCGGTACACCGAACACGATGTGGAGCTCGTCGTCGGACGCGCGCAGGCCAAGAGCAGCGAATTGCTCGAGCTTCTCGAAAAGGCGTTGAAAGTCGGCGATGGCGCCGCCTGGGCCATCGCGGGCAAGGATGAAATGCAGCTTTCGAGCAAGCGCGCCTGCCCGAGCTGCGGCGTTGGTTACCCGGAGCTCGATCCACGGTTCTTCTCGTTCAACACGCGGCAGGGGCAGTGCTCGGTCTGCGAGGGGCGCGGCGAGATCATCGAGAAGCGTGGGCGCGGACGTCGCCGGAAACCGACGGTCGAACGGCGCCTCTGCGATCAGTGCGACCAGACTCGCCTTTCGCCGCTGGCCCGTGGCGTGACCGTCGACGAAATGTCGATCACCGAGCTCTTCGATCAAAGCGTCACCGAAGCGATCGAAACCTTGGGAGAGATCGAGCTCCAGAGCCGCGACGCGACGATCGCAAAGACCCCGCTCCACGAGGCGGTTCGCCGTCTTTCGTTTCTCGAAGAGGTGGGCCTCGGCTATCTGGGGCTCGGCCGCGCGGCCAACACGCTGAGCGGCGGCGAGATGCAGCGGGTACGCCTAGCCGCGCAGCTCGGGAGCGGCCTGACCGGGGTGCTCTATGTCCTCGACGAGCCGACCATCGGACTTCACCCGCGCGACACCGGACGTCTCCTCGGCGCGCTTCGGGGCTTGGTCGACCGGGGCAACTCGGTGCTCGTCGTCGAGCACGACGCCGACACCATCCGCGCGGCCGATCACGTCATCGACGTCGGACCGGGAGGCGGGAAACACGGCGGCCGCATCGTCTCGCAGGGCAAACTTCAACAGATGAAGGGCTCGGTCACCGCCGCCGCCCTCGAGCGACCGGCAAAGGTGCCCGTCCAACGGCGCCCGGTGCGAGACGTATCCTGGCTCGAGCTCAGCGGGGTGAACCACCACAACCTCAAGGGGGTCGACGTTCGATTTCCCCTCGAACGCTTCGTCGCGGTCACCGGCGTCAGCGGCTCGGGAAAGAGCTCGCTGGTCCGCGAGGTCTTGCTCCGCGCCACTCGTGACGCCGTGGGGATGGTCAACGACCTGCCGGCCGGCGAGTTCGCCGAGATCATGGGCTTTGCGCCGCTCAAGCGCGCGATTGAGATCGACCAGAGCCCCATCGGACGCACGCCGCGTTCGGTGCCCGCGACCTACATCGGAATCTGGAACACCGTACGCCAGCTCCTTGCCGGAACCGCAGAGGCTCGCGCGCGCGGCTACACCGCCAGCCGCTTCTCATTCAACGTCGAAGAAGGCCGCTGCCCCGAGTGCAAAGGGCAGGGCTCGATTCACGTCGAAATGGCCTTCCTGCCCGACGTCGACGTGCCCTGCGAGTCCTGCAACGGCATGCGCTTCACGCCGGAGACGCTTTCGGTACGTTGGCAGGGCCTCAACGCCGGCGAGCTCCTCGAGCTCGAAGTCTCCGAAGCGGTCGAGGTCTTCTCGCCCGTCAGGAAGATCCGCGAACCCCTCGAGCTCCTCGACGAGCTCGGCCTCGGTTACTTACATCTCGGCCAGGCCTCGAACACGCTCAGCGGCGGCGAAGCGCAGCGAATCAAGCTCGTCTCGGAGCTCGCGGCGGGGCTGAACACGGGTCCAACGCTCTATGTCATGGACGAGCCGACGACCGGGCTTCACCGCGACGACGTCGACCGCCTGCTGGCCGTGCTCGATCGTCTGGTGGAGCGGGGCGATACCGTCGCCGTCATCGAGCACCACCCCGACGTAATGCTCGCGGCAGACTGGATCATCGACCTTGGGCCGGAGGGCGGCATGCACGGCGGGCGCGTCGTGGCGCAGGGAACGCCGGAAACGATCGCGAAGCGGAACCGGAGTCACACGGGGGAGGTGCTGCGGCGGGAGGTGGCGCGGGGGTAGGAATCGGGGCCAGGGCGAACCCGGCTTCCCAACATCCGCGGCAGCGCGAGCCCGCAGGGCGAAGCCCGGCGCGAACGCGCCGGCAAGGCAGAGCAAAGCGAATGCCGCGCCACGGAGGACTACGGGTGGGGGTGGGCGGGGCGGTTCAATCAAACCATACCCGGCAACCCACCCAAAACCCGTCCCCTTAACACCCGCGGCAGCACAAGCCGAACAGCGACACCCGAACCCACGCCCCCCAAACACCCGCGGCAGCGCGAGCCGGAACGGCGAAGCCCGGCGCGAATGCGCCGGCAAGGCGGCGCAAAGCGCCCGCCGCGCCAGGGAGGATTACGGGTGGGGGTGGGCGGGCGGTGTAACTAAACCAAACCAGCCAACCCACCCAACACCCGCCCCCCCAGCAGCAGGCGGCAGCCCCCCCTCAGTGCGCCCCAAGCTCCTTGAGATCCGGCCCCGACCACAAAGTCGTCGACAGCTCGGCTTGAAGGTCCGCCGCCGTTAGCCCGTGGAGAACCTCGCGGACGCGAACCCCCTCGGCGCTGAAATCGAAGACCGCGAACGGACAAATGAGACGCGTGATTTGGACACCAGTATCGTCGCGTGCGCAAACGAGTGAGCCGAGTTGCTCGACGCTACTCTGGCTCAAGCCGACAATCGGGCAGGCGAGTCCGGCCGGGACCGTTTCGCTCACCGCGCGCCCCTGCGGCGAGACCGCACTCACTTCGATGAACGCGAGCTCTGTGGGCCCGTGCTTCGGTCCTTGGCCGTGCAGGTGAATCGCGCTTTGCAGCGCCTGCGGTAGGCCGCGGCCGAACCAGATGCCCTGCTTGGACGCGCACTCCTCGGCGGCGCGCGAGAGCAGGCGTTCGAGGCTAGCTGCGTGCGCGGGCGATGGCATCGGTGAACCGCCGGAAGAGGTACCGCGAGTCGTGCGGCCCCGCTGCCGCCTCCGGGTGATACTGAACGCTGAACGCCCCGGTCTCCAGGTGCTGGATTCCTTCGCAGGTGTCGTCGTTCAGGTGCAGGTGGGTAACCTCGCACTTGCCTTGGAGGGAGTCGACGTCGACACAGAAGCCGTGGTTCTGCGTCGTGACCTCGATGCGGCCGGTCTGCAGGTCTTTGACCGGCTGATTGAGACCGCGATGGCCGAACTTGAGCTTGTAGCTCTGCCCACCAAGCGCAAGGCTCATCAACTGATGACCGAGGCAGATGCCGAAGATGGGACGCTGGCCCAAGAGCTCGCGGACGGTTGCCACGCCTCCGGTGACCGCAGCGGGGTCTCCGGGGCCGTTTGACAGGAAAATGCCGTCCGGATCGAGCGCGAGCACCTCTTGCGCGCTTGCGGTCGCCGGAACGACCGAGACTTTGCAGCCCTCGTCCACCAGGCACCGCAGGATGTTGAGCTTGACCCCGAAGTCCATCGCGACGACGTGCCAAGGGCGGGCGTCTTCGCGCGGCACAGACCAAACGCCGGAGCCTTGGGTCCACTGGTAAACCTCCGGCGTCGACACTTCACCAGTGAGGTTCTGCCCGGTCATGGGGGGCGCTGCTTTGGCGCGGTCATGGAGTGTTGCCGCGTCTTCGGTGCCGACCGCTGCCATCTGCGCGCCCTGGTCGCGGATGTGTCGTGTGAGCGTCCGGGTATCAACGCCGGTGATTCCGACGATGCCCGTTCTCGCGAGATAGGCATCGAGCGACTCCTTGGTACGCCAATTGCTCTCGATGGCCGAAAGCTCGCGCACGACGAAGCCGCGGAGAGCGGGGCGCCTCGCCTCGCCGTCTTCAACCGTGATGCCGGTGTTGCCGATCTGCGGCGCCGTCATGGTGACGATCTGGCCGCAGTACGAAGGGTCGGTGAGGACTTCTTCGTAGCCGGTCATGCCGGTCGTGAACACCGCTTCACCGGTGGCTGCGCCTTCGGCGCCAAAGCTGGTCCCCGAAAAGCGGGTTCCGTCCGCAAGTACCAAGTGTGCTTCTTTGCTCATGTTCTCAGCTCGTGCACGACCTTGCCCCCAACCATCGTCAAAATGGGCCTTCCCATCAGCTCGCGGCCGAGCAGCGGCGTGTTGTGCGATTTGGAGCGTAGCGCTTCTTTGTCGAGAATCCATCGGGCTTCTGGGTCGAGGACCGTGATGTCCGCGCGTCGCCCGACTTTCAGCGAGCCTCCTTCAAAATCGGGGAGCAGACGCGCAGGGGCGGTCGACAGCGCCTCGACGAATCGCAGCGGCTTGAGCACGCCATCGCGCACGAGCTGAAACATCGAACCGATCGCGGTTTCGAGCCCATTGATGCCGACGGACGCTGCCTCGAACTCGCAGTCCTTCTCGAGCTCGCTGTGCGGCGCGTGGTCGGTCGCAATGCAGTCGATCGTGCCGTCGGCGATCGCCTCTCGCAATGCCTCGAGGTCTTCTGCTTCGCGAAGAGGTGGGTTGACCTTGCAATAAGTGTCGTAGCTCAGGAGGGCCTCGTCCGTGAAGAGTAGATGATGCGGCGTCACCTCGGCCGACACGCGCAGCCCGCGCGACTTCGCCTCGCGAATCAGCCGAACCGCGCCGAAACTCGAAATGTGCGCAACGTGGTACCGGGCTCCGGTCGTCTCCGCGAGAATCAAATCCCGAGCCACGATGATGTCCTCGGCTGCCCGCGGCCATCCCCGAAGGCCGAGCTGGGTCGAGCGCGCGCCTTCGTGCATCTGCGCGCCTTGGGTCAGATTGTGGTCCTCGCAGTGCTGGCTCACCAGAAGGTCGAACGTGCGCGCGTACTCCATCGCATGCCGCATGACCGCGGCGTTCATCACGCAAACGCCATCGTCGCTGACGCCAATCGCGCCGGCTTCGCGCAAGTCGGCCATCTCGGTGAGCTCGGCGCCTTTTTGCCCTCGGGTCACGGCTCCAAACGGCAGCAATCGCGGACCACCGTGCTCTTTGGCCCGGGATATCATCATCTCGGTGATCGCACGCGTGTCGTTCGTCGGCTTCGTGTTGGGCATCGGGCACACGGCGGTGAACCCTCCGGCCGCCGCTGCGTCCAAGCCGGAGCCGATGTCTTCTTTGTACTCCTGCCCGGGCTCGCGCAGATGCACGTGGAGGTCGAGGAAGCCCGGGCAGACCCAGTGCCCGGACGCATTCACGATGCGCACGTCGTCGCCCGTCCGATAGGCGGCGCCTGCATCGCGACCGAGCTCCTTGATGCGCCCGGCTTCGATCACGACGTCGGCCTTTTCGTCGAGCCCTTGGGAGGGGTCGAGAACGCGCCCGCCACGCAAGACGATCAGCTCGGTCAGCATAGCGGTCCGCGCTTACGTGACGGACCCGAACCAGTCAACCCGCTCAGCCGGCTTTGCGCTGAAGATCGTCGTCGTCAGCCACCCCGTCGTCCGCCGCCGCCACCGTGCCGACGGAAGAAGACAGCTTCGACTGCGACTTCTTTTCTTCGACTCGCTTCTTCATCGTCATCACCTTGCGGTAGACCGACGCGAAGTCCTTGTTGCGGGTGGCCATCGATGGGGTGCCGCCGCGCAGGAGGGTTTGCAGGATGAACTCGAGAACTTGAATCTCGCCTTCAGAGAAACTGTTGCTGATGCGCATTCTGCCGATCTACCACCGCTCGGTGTGCATGACAATCAGTGACGTGAGATGTAGGGCCACAAGATGTCATCAACATTCCAGGTTTCTGTCCCAAGGCCTCGGAATTTCATGCTTCCCAGCCCTGCCCACTCCGCGACCGACGATCGCTGGTTTCCGTCGAAGCTGCGAAGAGCTGTTGACAAATCGAGTACGAGCGCGGGTGAGCAGCGTCGGGCTAGTGGTCCGCGGCGGTCACGCGGACGACCTCATCGATTGTCGTGACCCCTGCGAGTACCTTGTTCAGACCGGCGCGGCGCAGGGTGGCAACCCCGCCCCGAACCATCTCGTCCTTCACCTCGGCGGTGGACCCGCCCTGGAGCACGATCTCGCGGAGCCGATCGCCGAACGGCATGACCTCGTAGAGGGCGATACGGCCTTTGTAGCCGGTGTCGTTGCACACTTTGCAGCCTGTGCCTCGGAATGCGACCGCGGTGGCGATTTCGCTCTCCTCGAAGCCGACGTCGATCAGGACCTGCTCGTCGGTTGGAACCTGCACTTTGCATTCCTCGCAAATCTTACGTCCAAGACGCTGTGCGACGACGCAATTGACCGAAGCGGTCACCAGGAACGGCTCCACGCCCATGTTGAGGAGACGAGTGACGGTGCTCGGCGCGTCGTTCGTGTGCAGCGTCGACAAGACCAAGTGACCCGTCAACGCTGCCTTGACGGCAATCTCCGCAGTTTCAAAGTCTCGAATCTCACCGACCATGATGATGTCGGGATCTTGACGCAGGAACGACCGCAGAGCGGCGGCGAAATTGAGGCCGATGTCCTCGTGCATCTGCACCTGGTTGATGCCCATCAGGTTGAACTCGATCGGATCCTCGGCCGTGCTGACGTTCGTGCCGACTTCATTGAGGTCCGACATGGCGGAGTAAAGCGTCGTCGTCTTGCCAGAGCCCGTCGGCCCCGTGACCAGCACCATCCCGAAGGGCTGATGAATCGAATCGCGGAAATCCGAAAGCGGCTTCTGCTCGAAACCGAGCTTTGTCATGTCGAGCTGAAGATTCGACTTGTCGAGAAGACGAAGGACGATCTTCTCGCCCCAGAGCGTCGGGACGGACGAAACTCGATAGTCCATCTCACGGCCCTTGCCGAGCTTGAGCTTGATACGCCCATCCTGAGGCAATCGGCGCTCGGCAATGTCGAGCGAGGACATGATCTTGAGACGGGAGGCGATCGCGTTCTTGAGCTTGATCGGCGGGGTCATTTCCTCGTGGAGCACGCCGTCGACGCGGTACCGAACACGGAGGACGCGCTCGTAGGGCTCGACGTGAATGTCGGAAGCGCCTTGCTTGATCGCGTTCAGCAGAATCGCGTTGCAGAGCCGAACGACCGGCGCGTCCTCGCTCGCTCGTTCGAGGTCGAGGAGATTGTCGTCATCATCGGTGGTCGCGACTTCAATCTCCGACTCATCGAAGCCCTCCATGATGTCGTCGTAGGAAATCTCCGGCTGTGCGTACGCCTTTTCGAGCGCGGCCAAGATGGCGCTTTCCGAGGAAACGACAGGCTCGACATTGTAGCCCGTGAGGAACTTCACATCGTCGATCGCGTTCAGGTTCGACGGATCGGCCATCGCCACGATGAGCGAGCTTCCGGCGCGAGAGACCGGGATGATTTTGTGACGCTCGCAGACCTGCGGGCTGATGAGCTTCAAGATCTCGCGGTCGATTTCGTACTCGGACAGGTCGATCGACTGGACGCGATACTGTTCGCTCAAAAAGTCGGTGATCTCTTGATCGGAAATCGCGCCGAGACGAGCGAGCGCGTAACCCAGACTGATGTTGTCGTCCTTCTGATGCTTCTGCGCTTCGCGCAATTGCTCCAGGCTGATTCTCTTCTCCCTGACGAGGAGCTCACCCAGTCTGTTTCTGCTCATACCCGTTCAATCCCCAACTCAGATACAGTCTTAGTATATTTATTCACAAATGTCCGGCAAACTCAAGTGGCAGTTCGAGTAGGGGGCCTGGCGGCGGGTCGATTCGGGGACCTCAAGTATGAGAGCTAGCTTACCTTTGGAAAAGGCGCTTGGCGAAAAGGCCGCTTTCCTAGGGATTTACAGGCCATTTTCGTCCGACGCCAGGGCCTCTTGGCTTGCCGTCCGCCGGTCGTCGCGGTACCGAGCGTGAGTGGCGAAGGCAAAAAAGCAAATCACCGCAGCACCGAAAGACGCGGCCGAGGCGCTCGAGCAAATCGAGCAGCCCAAGATGAACTGGAAGGTTTTGGGCCTCATCGGCGTGGCGCTGGCCGTGATCTGGGTCATCGCCGGCATCCTTCAGCCAAGCATTGGATACGTGGGCCTGATCGTGGCGGGGGTGCTCACGGTCATCGCGCTCGGCTTTCTGATCTGGATCTGGCGGCTAACCCGCAAATCGGCAGACATCGCGGCGATTCTAAGGGGCGCGACCGACAAGGAGGGGCGCTTGGCGGCCCTGGAGCAACTTCGCGCCCGACAGACGCCCGGCGGGAAGGACGCGCTCAACGCCATTGCCCAGGCGCAGCTCGTCGCTCAGGAGGAGCCCGCCGAAGCGATTCGGATCCTCGAAGGGATCGAGATCAGCAAGGCACCGGCAATGGTCCAGGACGATGTTCGGGCGAACCTCGCGATGTTCTATCTGATGACAGGGCGAGCGCGCGAGGCACGCGAGCTCACCAACGAGATCCGCCTCGACCGCCAGCCGCAGGCCAAGGCCAAGGCGATGTATGCAGCGGTGGTGGCAGAATCTTTGGCGCGGACCGGGGACGCTGAGGAAGCGCGCAAGCTACTCGAAACCTACGACCCCAAGGACAAGGAGTTCGGACAGGTTTCCGGAATGCTTCTTCGCGCGCAGGTCTATACCTATACGGCGACCAAGAAGCGCGGGCGCGCGCGTGAGGCGATGGACCAGCTGCTCGAAGTCGACCCGAACATGGTGGCCGCGTTCATGCAGAAGGGGACGCGCCCCGAGCTCAGCCGCCTGGCCAAGCAGGTCCTGGCCAGCGGTGGCGCGCTGCCCAAGCAGAAGATGCGCGTGCGTACGCGCTGAGGGCTCGTGACCGATCGAACCTGGACCATCCGGGAAGTCCTCGACTGGGCGACGCGGGATTTCGCAGGGCGGGGCATCGAAAGCCCGCGCCTCGACGCAGAGCTCCTCGTCGCCGAAGCGCTCGGCACCGATCGGGTCGGGCTCTATCTCGACCTCCATCGGCCGCTGGTCGAGCGCGAGCGAAGCTCGATTCGTCCGCTCGTGGCACGCCGTAGGGAGCGCGAGCCGGTCGCCTACATCCTGGGGCACCGGGACTTCTACGGCCGTCGCTTCGGCGTGACCCCGGACGTGCTCATCCCTCGACCCGATACCGAGACCCTCGTCGAGCACGCGCTCGCTTGCATCCCTGCAGACCAGACCTGTCGCGTGCTCGACATCGGGACCGGAAGCGGAGCCATTGCGGTGACCATTGCGGCCGAGCGTCCCTTGGCGACGGTGACTGCAACCGACATCTCGGAAGGTGCGTTGGGCGTGGCCGCGGAAAATGCCGAACGACTTGGCGTCGCAGACCGAATCCAGTTCGAGCGGGTCAACCTCCTGAGCGGCACCGAGCAGTATGACCTGATCGTGTCGAACCCGCCCTACATCGCTCGATCCGAAATGGAATCTCTAGAGGCCGAGGTGCGCGAGCACGAACCCGTCGGAGCGCTCGAGGCGGGCGAAGACGGGCTGGACGTTGTCCGGGCCCTGTTGACGGCGACACAGGCCGCGACGGCGACGGGGGCGCAGCTGCTGGTCGAAGTCGGCGCCGGGCAGGCCGTTTCCGTCCTGGATTTCGCTGCGGGCAACACCGCCTGGCAGCCGGTTGCCGTGCACCGGGACCTCAACCGAATCGAGCGAGTCGTTCACCTTCGTCGAATCTGACGCAGCCAAAGCTCGCTGAAGAGCAGCGCGACGACAAGTGCGAGGAGCCAGGGGGCCAGCGGTTGCTCGACGCCGCTCGAAGCGTCGAGTGCGACGGATTCGAAGCGGCTCTCCACTTCGGGCGCTCCTCTCGAGACGAGGTCGCTCTCGCCTGCTGGCGCGTCGACGACAAAGGCAAAGCGGGCGCCGTTGACGCCGTTTACGAGCACTCGATAAGCGCCAATCTCCCCGGTGTCGCTAAACGCCACGCGGTCGGCTTCACCAAGATCCACCGTCCGACCCGTCGGGGTCACGACTTGAATGCGCTGGCTTTGGGTGGACCCTGGGAGCGACACGGACCCATGAGGTTCGACGGCATGCTCCGTGCGTCCCGCAAGACGGAGCAGCGTGTCGAGCACAAAAGGCACGAACACGGGCTGGTAGGGCAAGTCGGTCCACGCATCGTCGATGCTGGTCGCCATCATGGCCACACGGCCGTTTCGGTACCGGTGCTCCAGCATGGCGATGGCGCCATCGCTGAAGCGCGCGGTCACCACGGCATCGAGCGAGGCCTCCGCAATGGGCGTGCGGCCGCGCACCTTGGCTTGGTTGAGCTCGGGAAGGGTCTTGGAACGCAGAGACAGAGGTCGCGCTTCCATGCGCGTCGCGGTGTAACGTCCTGGAAGAAGCTCTCGGAGTACGCTCCCATAGGCCCGCGGATTGACCCGGTCTCCGGCCGTGATCCAAAGGCTACCCCCGCCACCTACGAACCGTCGGATGAGCGGAAGCCACTTCTCGTCGAGCGTTGCGTTCGCCATCACGACCACGTCGGAACGAATGATGGCGCTTTCGGAAAGGTCCTGGGCGTCGAGGGTCTCCACCGCGAAAAAACGGCCGATGCGCGGCGCGACGCTCAGCGCGTGACTCAGAAACGCGGTCTCCCTCTTGCGCGGATCGGGGTGAGGGTCACCGTCGACGAGCAGCACGTGGACCGTGTCCGAGCCCAATAGGGCACCTCGCACGTTGTCGGCAGGAAGGACGTCGTCGGGATCGAGCTGCAGCTCGACGACCGCGTCGGTCGAGCCCGGCGCGATGGCCAGGGACGCCTCGGAGCCGTCGGCAGTGCGCTGAACTGCCGCTTTTTGCGTTTCCTGACCCCTCTGACGCATCCGGACGGTCTGCTGCGATTGGGTCGACGTCCCTTCGATCCGGACGTCGAGCCGCATTCCGTCCGGCGCGTCGCGCTCGCCGATCACTTCGACCGACGCGATGCGGCGGTTGTCGGGATTGGGGGTGGAGACCGTTTCGAAGGCAACCCGAACGCCGCGGGCCGGCCATTGACAGGTTTCGGCGCGCGTGCCTTCCGTGAAATCCGAGAAGACCAGCAGGCGCCGATCCGGAAGCTCGCTTTCGAGCAGAAGCTCCACCGCTGTTTGCACGGCGTCGCACATTGCATCGCCGCGGGTAGAGCGTCGCTCGATTTCGCCGAATACCGTCTCGACCATCTCGAGGTCCGAACGTCGACGGACCCAGACCCGGGGAGATTTGCCCGACAGCACGACCGAAACCTCGGAGCCTGCGGGGAGGTCCTTCACCTGCTCGGTCGAAAGCTCAGCCGCCCGTTCAATGAGTGTATTGCCCTCGTAAATAGCGGCCATCGACATGGAGTCGTCGAGGATGATCGCAAGCGCATGCTGCCGGTCGAGGAGGTTCGACCGGACGACGCGGTAGGGCGCCGCCGCGACGAAGACCAGAGCCGCGATCAGCAGGGTCCGCGCGATTAGCAGCAGCAAGTCTACCACTCGGAGCCGCGCAGCACGCGTGGCATGAATCCGATGAAGGAACGCGATGGTCGGCAGCGTTTGCTTTGGAAGCTTTTGTCGCCTCAGCAGGTGAGCGAGGATCGGAATCGAAACGGCGACGAGCCCGGCGAGCGCCCATGGCAGACCAAAGCCCATGACTCAGCCATCCCGCAAGAGCTGGAGCAGGGTGTGCTCCGGCGGTGTGTCGGTCCGCGCGAGGAGATACCGGGCGCCCGCGGCGACGACGCGTCGCTGACAGGATTCGACGAAGGCATCGATCGCCTCCCTGTACTGCCTCCGAAGCCCCTTCGGATCGACTTCCACCGGCAACTCGCCCTCGAGTCCTTCGAAGTGCATCGGCTGCTCGTAGGGAAGCTCGAGCTCGGCTGGATCCATGACGTGAAGCACGATGGTTTGGTGGCCTCGCGCCTCGATCCGCGCGATCGGATCGAGCGCTTCGTCGTCGAGGTCGAGCAAATCGCTTGCGATGACGACCAGCCCCATACGTCCGGCGTGCTCGATCAGCTTGTCGAGCGAGGCATGAAGGGCCGTCCCCGCACTCGACTGCATCGGCTCGGCGAGTGTGCGCATCAGGTATTCGAGGTGCGCAGGGCCGGAGCGCGCCGGCAATCGGTCGCGGATCTTCTCGTCGAAGGTCACGAGCGAGACCGCATCGCCTTGGCGGGTCAGAAGGTACGCTATGGCCGCAAGGAGCGTCGCGGCGTGATCGATTTTGCTGACTTCGGCGCTTCCCCAATGCATCGACCGGGAGATGTCGAGCGCCAGAGTGCCGCGAAGCTGGGTCTCGTGCTCGAAGTGCTTGATCGTGTACCGGTCCGAACGTGCGTAGGCGCGCCAGTCGATCCATCGCGGGTCATCCCCCGGCCGATACGCCCGGTGCTCTTTGAAGATCGCGCTAGCGCCACGGTGTGGGCTTCGGTGCATGCCTGCGAGCAGACCCTCGACGGTGCGCTTCGCACGAAACGTGAGCCCGGCCAGACGTACCGCGAGCTCGGGTTCGAGCACCTGGGTCACGGCACGATGCTTTGGCGGATGCCGTCTATGACGTCAGCCGGCGTCACACCTTCGGCTTCCGCGCGGAAGTTCATCACGAGCCGATGCTTCAAGATCGGGTCGAGCAGGGCGCGCACGTCGTCGACTTCGGCCGCATAGCGACCGTCCAGCACTGCCCGTGCCTTGGCGCCGAGAATCAGCCCCTGACTGGCCCGCGGCCCGGCACCAAAGGCGACGTTCTTTCGAACGAGCTCGGAGGCCTTGCCCTCGTCGGGCCTCGAGGCCCTGACCAGGTCCACCGCGTGCTGAACGACGTGGTCGGCGGCGGGAACGCGCGGAACGAGGTCCTGAAAGCTCACGATGTCCGCGGCCGAGAGCACTGGGCTGATCGACGTGGGCATCGGCGCCGTCGTCCGCTTCACGATGTCGACCTCTTCATTCGGGCTGGGGTACCGAACGTCGATTTGGAAAAGGAAGCGGTCGAGCTGCGCTTCGGGCAAGGGGTAGGTGCCCTCCTGCTCGATTGGATTCTGGGTCGCAAAAACCAAGTACGGCTGCTCCAGCGCGTAGGTGTTTCCGCTCGCGGTTACCTGCCCTTCAGCCATTGATTGAAGCAGCGCGGCCTGCGTTTTGGGTGGCGCGCGATTGATTTCATCGGCGAGCAGGATGTTGGTGAAGACCGGACCCGGAATGAATCGGAAATGACGCTTGCCGGTCGTCGAGTCCTCTTCGAGAACATCGGTCCCGGTCACGTCGCTCGGCATGAGGTCCGGCGTGAATTGAATGCGATTCGAATGAAGCGAGAGAGCATCGGCGAGCGTGGTGATCAGAAGGGTCTTCGCCAGACCCGGCACGCCGACGAACAGACCGTGGCCGCGTGCGAACAACGCGATCAGGAGAAGCTCGATCACATCGTCCTGCCCGACGATTCGCTGCTTGAGCCGCGAGAGGATTTCATCACGCGCGCTTGCGAGCTGCTGCACACGCAGCACGTCGGAGGCGGCGCCGCTGGGCGCGGGGGGCGGAGTGCTGCGTACGGGTTCGGTCACCGGGACCTTCTAGCGCCTGGCGGCAACGAACGCCACATCACTCGCGGATCCCGCCGAGCCGGGAACAAAGGGTTGCTTCGTGTTCGGCATGAGGAACGCCGAGCTTCGAGAGGATGCAATGGGGCTGTGGATCGAATGGGTTCTGGGCGATCGCCGCGTTTGCAGCTTCCTGTGCACGGTCGCGCATCGAAAGCCGATACGTCGCGGTCGCGAGGCTCGACAGCGCCGGTGCATGCGTCGGGTACCTCTCGAGAGTGAGCATCAGGGGCGCGATGGCATCCTTGGGGCGACCACCTGCGATGGCTGAACGGGCGTAGCGTGATGCGACGACGGGATCCGCCGGCGCGGCCTTGTGCGCTTTGGCGTACTCGATCGATGCGGCCGCTGGCCGAGAGCGCGTCCACAGAAGGTCTCCGAGGCGAAGGTAGTTGCGCGCACGGTCGAGCTCCACTCCGGCGAGCTCGTCTTGCTCGGTCGCCTCACCGCTGAGCCGACGTGGCAGCAACCTCGCAGGCACGGGCTTGGGCAGCTTTGCAAGCGCTTTTTTCCAACGCGCCTCGAGGCTCTTCCAAGGGAAGCCGGCAACGTGGGCCAAGGCCTTCTTCGCGTCCTCCCCTTCGCCGATCAAATAGAGCGCTTGCTGCACTCCCTCCCGCCCGTGGTCTTCGTAGTAGGTCTCCATGAACGAAGAGACCTGCGCGAACGCGAGGGACGCTGCCTTCTGGGACGGAAGCAGGGCGATGGAGGGATGCAGCTGATCGAAGCTGAGCAGCTGATCCGCGTTCATCGCCTCGAAGAGCAACTGCGCCGACGCGGGGTCTTGGCGGAGGGTGGGCGCATCCCGCCGCCAGCGCGTCTCTAGGAACTTTGCGAGTCCTTCTTGCAGCCAGACCGGAGCCTGGTCGAGCGATGCCTTGGTGAGTAGCAAATGAACGTACTCGTGCGAAATCGTATCGAGCCAGGGGTAGCCGTGCATCAAGGCGGATGGCGACGCGATCATCAGGCGGCCCCACTTGCACAAGGCGATCGTCCCCGTGTTGCGGATGGCCTCGACGGGGAGCGTCGAGACGCGCGACAAGGAATCGGCGTCCGGGTAAATCTCGAGGCGGATGGGACTGACCATCTTTACACCGAGCTCCGCTTCGAGCGCCTTGCCAACCGCCTTCAGCGCGTCGACGGCATAGGGCACGAGGATCTCGTCGTTTCCAGGCGAGTAGCGCACTTCGATGTTGTCGAGTCGAAACGTCTCGAAGGTCTTCGTCGTCTCGTAGGTATCCACGATGACGTCGGCAAGGCTGCCCAAGTTGGCCGCATAACCCGGGGTCGCGCGCAGCTCGGCGATGCCCTTGGCTGCGGCCTCGTAGTTGCCGGTGTAGAACTCCGTGAGCACTTCGAGCTCGATGACCCTCGGGGTGCGTGGGGAGTCGACCAGGTACTGGCGCAGCAGAACCTGCGCAGGCACGCCTTCGCCGGCGCTCAGCGATGCCTCGAGCAGCTCGAGAAGGTCCGAGCGCTTCACCTTCTCGGCGGGAACCGGCCTCGACACCGAGGCAAGCAAGACGCAAGCCGCGAACAACAGAGCGCGCTTCATCGGAGAAGCCTTTCGTAGTAGTCGTCGACGGCCTTTCGATAGCCATCTGGAGGCGTCCCGTTCATGGCGTCGAGCACTCGGCGCCGCCAAGCAAGCTCGTCGGCTTTGGATCGAACCCCTGGAATCTCGACGCGTTCGGTGGCTCGCCCGCCCTGCGTTCGCTCTTGCCCACCGCCGCCAACCGAGTTCTTGCTCTGGGATTCCAGGTTCTGTCGCAGCCGCCGGAGCTGATCGGCTGCGGCCTCCTGCTGCTTATTGGCCTCGAGCGGACGGGCCTGCTCCAGCGACTGAGCGGCCCGCTGCATCGGCTGCTGGATGGCTTCGAGCTGCTCTGCCGCGTCTTCAGAAACCGGCACGCCCCCGACCTCTTCGCGCAGTCGGCGCGCGAGCTGACGAGTGGCTTCCTGAGCCGCGTTCTGACGTTCCGCTTGCTTTTGGAGCTGTTCGCGTTCCTTGTCGGTCAGCGCCCCGCCGACATCGGGGACTGCCCCGCGGGCCGCGTCCCGCAGGTCCTGCGAGCGCGCAGAAACCTCTCTTGCTTTCGACGCTGCTTCGGAGGTCTGACCGTTCTTGCCACGATACATCATGGCCGAGAGCTCGAGGTCTTTGGCCAGCGCGCTCGCCGCCTGGGCAAGCCGATTCGCCATCGACAGGGCCTCGCCGAGGTCGCCGCCTTCGAGCGCTTTTTCGAAGTCGTTCAAGCGCTCGGCTGCCCGTCCCTTGAGGCCCGACTCGTAGGGCCCCAGCGCTTCGTCATCGACACCGCCGAGAAGCTTCGACACGTCCTTGGCGATATCCTCGAGCTGGCCGCGGAGCTCGCCTGCGAGCGACTCCTCGTCGCCGGCCGCCCGGTCGACGGCTTTCTCGCCGACGCGCCGCGCTTTGTCGGCGAGACGCTGCTGCTCCACTTCGAGGTCGCGAATCGTATCCATCGCTTTCATCAGGGCGCGCTC
Source organism: uncultured delta proteobacterium (assembly GCA_963712235.1). Taxonomy (GTDB): domain Bacteria; phylum Myxococcota_A; class Polyangia; order Polyangiales; family Houyiibacteriaceae; genus SG8-38. The sequence continues at coordinate 84,613 of CAVQHC010000004.1, read as the reverse complement.
GCGGGGCCCGAAGCGCGCTTCGACCAGCGAATCTTCGCTCTGCGCGAGGGCCTGCGTCATCGCATCGATCGTTTGATCGAGCTTGGTCAGTGCGGCTTCCGCCGCGTCGAGGTCGCCGCTGGCAAGCGCCTCGCGAAGGCTCTGAAGGGCGTCGGTCGACTTGCTCGCTTGCTGAGACTGTTGGTTGACGAACTCACCGGGCACGTATCGCATGGCCTGCCGAAGCTGTTCGCGCAGCGCGTCGAGCCTGCGGTCCGCGCGATCGAGGGCGGCCATCAGTGCTCGCTGCAGCTCTGGGGTCTGACCGCGCCGGAGCTCACCGATGAGCGAGGCGATCTCGCGGCGCAGCTGCTGCATTTCTCGCGCGATCTCGGCGGCGTCATTCAAGCGCGCCTCGCTGATGAGATCGGCCACGATGAGCGTGTCCTTTTCTAGCTCGGCCACGATCGCGTTGTCCTGCTGCTGTCGAGCTTTGGTTTGCCCGCGGCTCCGGTACGAAGCGGCTTCCCGCTGGTGGGTCCGCTCCAGCCGCTTTTTCATGTCCAGAAGCAGCGGGATGGTCCTCGGGCCGCGGTGGTCTCCCACGTCGGCAAGCAGCTCTTTGACACCGTTGTAGGGAACGAACATCGCCGCACGGCGTTCCAGAGCCCCGCGAAAGCTTTCGGGGACGGGCTGCTCGAGGCGCGTCGCCAAGGTCACGAGCAGTGCATCCAATAGCTTCTCGAGCTCGACGATACGATCGCGCCGGCGCGTGATGTCTGAGGCGAGGGTGAGCGTCCGCACCGCAGAGCGCCCTATGCCAGGACCATCGACTCGATTGGCGTCCTTGGCTTCCAGCCAAACCGTCACGGCGTCGGCTGGAGCGAGGCCGAACTCGTCGAGGTGCAGAACGGAGTCGCCGAACAGCTCGGTCTGCACTTGGTCGGAGGGCGTCAGGATGGCCCTTCGAAGATGCTCGCCGTTCGGAAGCTTGATGATCAGCGTGAGCTCCTGGACGCCGTGGTCGTCGGTCGCTCGGTGCTGCAACTCGATCGGCTGCCGCGCTTCGACCACCAGGTCTTCCTCGGGAGCCACCAGAGTGACCTGCGGCGCCTCATCGAGCTGCACCTGAATCGACCGAGCGCGATAATCGACCCGGCGTTCGCCGCTCGTCGATTCGACGAAAATCTCGAGGGGCCCGTCGGTATCTGCGACGAACGAAGCGACGAACTGACCGCCCACTCGGTCCGCCTGGACATGGCGTCCGGGAAGCTCGAGCACCACGCGCGCGGCGTCTCCAATCGGTGTGATCGTGTACTCGACCGAGGTCCCTCGGGGCACGCTCAGCCGGTCGGCATCTTCGACCCGCTCGTTGGCGCGCTCCATGTACTCGGGAAAGAGAAGCTCAGCGTCGGTCCTCGCAACCACGTGCCCGGTCTGCGGGCCGCCTACGTCGCCCGTTTCGGTGTGAAGGAGTGCGTAGCGGCCGGCCGCGGCCCGATCGAAGTCCAAGGACCACCAGGCAAGGGCGGCCAAGGCGACGGTCGCTGCCAGCGCGGGTTGGACGAGCCATCGCCAAGGAATGAACTTACGCGCCGGCGAATCATCGAGCGAGCGCAGCAAGCGGACGCGCTGCGCGATCACGAGCTCGCGCGAGAAGGCGTTCTCCTCCTGAAGCTCGTATGCGCTTTGAAGCGGCGACATGAGGGAAGGCTGCTCGGCGGCCACCAGCCCAAGGGCCCCGTGTCCGCGAAGCCCACGAAGCGGTTGAAGCGACCAGGCCACCGCCCCCGTCGTCATCCCAAACACGACCCCCCAGCCCATGCAGAGCCAAACCAGCGGCGTCATCGGCCCCAGTACCCAGGCGACCAGGACGAACGAGACCAGTCCGACGGCCGCCGCGGCCGCAGCGACCCGAAGCGCCAACACCGTAGCGGCAGCAACCCGAAGCCGCCGCCTATACTCGGCGAGTCTACCGCTGGTGGAGCTCACCGGCGGATCGTAGCGCCGGGGGAGGGGGGAGCGCCAGGGGGGGCAGGGCAGGGACAGTTACAGCGGCAGCTACAGGGGGGCGCCGTGCGGATTGTGCTGCCGCGGGTAGCTTGGGGGGAGGGTCTTGGGTGGGTTGCCTGGTTAGGTTTAGTTACACCGCCCGCCCACCCCCACCCGTAATCCTCCCTGGCGCGGCATTCGCTTCGCTCTGCCTTGCCGGCGCCTCCGGCGCCGGGCTTCGCCGTTCCGGCTCGCGCTGCCGCGGGTGGCTTGGTGAGGTGGGGGGCGGGTGTCGCCGTTTGGCTTGTGCGGCCGCGGGTGGTGCGTGGCACGGCCCGCACGGCTGACCCTGAAGCTGAGCACTTCGTCGACGCGCGGAGGGGTGCGGAAAAAACCCGTCATGGGGTGGAGTCGACGTAACGAGTGACAATCGGCAAGACAGCAACCCGCTCCGATTGGCGCGAGTTCCGAGGCTCGGCTTGCGTGGTCCAGGCCCCCAAGTGCTTCCGACCACATCTGCAAGCCGAGCCGTTCGATGGAACCCCGTGTCGGGTTTTTTCCGCGCCCCGGTGATCGCCGCTTAAACGAAAAAGCCGAGGCACGAATGCCCCGGCTTTCCCTGTAGTGAACGTCAGTGGCTCAGAAGCCCATGCCGCCCATGCCGCCACCGTGGTCGTGGCCGCCGCCGCCCATCGCCGGTTCGTCCTTCGGAATCTCGGCAACCAGTGCCTCGGTGGTGAGCATCAAACCCGCGACCGATGCCGCGTTCTGCAGCGCGCTGCGAACGACCTTAGTCGGGTCGATGACGCCGGCCTTGACCAGGTCGGTGTACTCCTCGGTCGCCGCGTTGAAGCCGAAGGCACCCTTGCCGTTGCGAACTTCGTTCACGACGATCGAGCCTTCGAGGCCGGCGTTGCCGGCGATTTGACGAAGCGGCTCTTCGATGGCGCGAAGAAGGATGGCGGTGCCCACCTTCTGTTCGTCGCTCACCTCGAGCTTGTCGAGCGCCTTTTGGGCGCGGATCAGCGCAACGCCGCCGCCGGGCACGATGCCCTCTTCGACGGCCGCGCGTGTGGCGTGCAGCGCATCTTCGACGCGCGCCTTCGTTTCCTTCATCTCGACCTCGGTGGCTGCGCCAACCTTGATCACCGCGACGCCGCCGACGAGCTTCGCGAGGCGTTCCTGCAGCTTCTCACGATCGTAATCGCTGCTGGTCTCCTCGATCTGCTTGCGGATGGTGTCGATGCGGCCCGTGATGTCCTTCTTCTTGCCAGCGCCGTCGACAATGGTGGTGGTGTCCTTGTCGATGGTGACTCGCTTGGCACGGCCAAGGTCATTGAGGGTGACATTCTCGAGCTTGATCCCGAGGTCCTCGCTCACGACAGTGCCACCGGTGAGGATGGCGATGTCCTGAAGCATGGCCTTGCGGCGGTCGCCGAAGCCGGGCGCCTTGACCGAGGCGGTCTGCAGCGTGCCACGGAGCTTGTTGACGACGAGCGTGGCAAGCGCCTCGCCCTCGACGTCCTCGGCGATGATGATGAGGGGCTTCTGCTGACGGGCAATCGCCTCGAGAACCGGCAGAAGGTCCTTCATGTTCGAGATCTTCTTCTCGACGATGAGAATGTAGGGATCCTCGATCTCGGCGACCATGCGCTCCGGATCGGTCACGAAGTAGGGCGACAGGTAGCCGCGGTCGAACTGCATACCCTCGACGACATCGAGCTCTGTCTCGAGACCCTTGGCCTCTTCGACGGTGATGACGCCTTCCTTGCCGACCTTCTCCATCGCCTCAGCGATGATCTCGCCAATGATGCGATCGCCGTTCGCGCTGATCGTGCCGACCTGCGCGATCTCTTTCGGGTCCTTGGTTTCCTTCGAGAGCGCGTGCAGCTGCTCGACGACGACGGTCACGCCGGCGTCGATGCCGCGCTTGATCTCCATGGGGTTGTGACCCGCGGCGACCATCTTGGTGCCCTCGCGAATGATGGCCTGGGCAAGGACGGTCGCGGTGGTGGTGCCGTCGCCTGCGACGTCGGAGGTCTTCGAAGCGACCTCGCGCACCATCTGTGCGCCCATGTTCTCGAACTTGTCAGCAAGCTCGATTTCCTTGGCCACCGTGACGCCGTCCTTGGTGACGGTCGGTGCGCCAAAGCTCTTCTCGATCACGACGTTGCGGCCCTTGGGACCGAGCGTGACCTTGACGGCGTTCGCCAGTGCGTTCACCCCGCGCAAAATGCTGTCGCGAGCAGCGGTATCGTAAATGATTTCTTTCGCAGCCATGATTCGCAGTCTCCTATTCGATGATTCCGAGGATGTCGTCTTCACGGAGGATCAGGTGCTCTTCACCGTCGATCTTCACTTCCGTGCCGCCGTACTTGCCGAACAGGACGAGGTCGCCCTTCTTCACAGCAAGGGCCCTGATTTCGCCGCTGTCGAGGATACGCCCCGTACCTACCGCGACGACCTTTGCCTCGATCGGCTTCTCTTTGGCGGTATCCGGAATGATGATCCCGCCTTTAGTTGTCTCTTCTTCCTTGACGCGCTTGACCAAAATCCGGTCATGCAATGGACGAATGGCCATTTATCCCTCCGTAATCGGGCAGTTTCGCTGCCCGCTAGCTTGATTAGCACTCGATGATGGAGAGTGCTGATGGGCGGGCAACCTAGTCACGAACCTTCGGGAGTCAAGCGATGTCCGCCCGCTTTTTCGAAAGGCGGCAACGCCGGATTTGCTGGTGCCCGATCCCCCTGCTAGCCTCCGCCGACTATGGCACGCGTTACCGTCGAAGACTGCTTGGTACACGAGGAAAATCGTTTTGCACTGGTCATCTTGGCTGCGCGGCGGACTCGCCAGCTCATCAAGGGTGCCCCAGCTCTGGTCCAGAGCAGAAATCGTCCCATCGTGACGGCGCTCCGCGAAATCGCGGAACAAAAGGTGTACTTCGCCAGCCCGGTCAGGGCCGCGGTCGAAGAGTTCATCATCGAGACCAAAGCCAACGATTCCCAGGCCTGAGCGTGGTCAGGGGTGCGCGGTCTTCGGACCCGCGTTCGTCCCATCTTTGCAGGCTGAGAAGGCCCCAGGTAGCCTGATGTTGGGGTCATGGCTCGCATCAGCATCATCGGGCCAAGCGGGCGGCAGGAGCGTCAGCTCTTCCGTCACAACTCGCTTGGGCGGCATCCTAGGAACACCCACCAGGTCTTGGACCGGGTGGTCTCGAAGGAGCATTGCCACATCGAGCTGGTCGACGACGCGTATGTCCTCAAGGACCTCGGTTCGCTCAACGGCACCTACATCAACGGAGAACGCGTCGAGGGACAGCATCCGCTCGAGCCCGGTGACGAGATCACCATCGGATCGACACGCATCATTTTCGACCCACTCGAACAGGCCACCTCGATCTCGTTCGACGCACTGCTGAGCGACGAGCCCCGCGAGGCCACCAACCGGTTCAAGATCGGGGACACGGGCTCCGGACCGCTGATCCGCGCAAAGGTGTCGGTGCTCGCCGACAAGACCTTCTTTGCCGAGGAGCTCGTTCAAGACGACGCGTCTTTGCGTCGCGACTACGAGAAGCTTCGGGCGAGCTACGAGGTGACGCGCGCGATCGAGCTCGGCACTAGCATTACGGCCCTGTGCAGCAAGATTCTCGAGGTAGCGTTTCGTCTGGTACCCGCCGACCGTGGGGTCGTGCTCTTGCACAACGAGCAGAACGTTCTGGAGCCCGTGTCGGTGCGATCGGCCGAGGACGCGGACCCGAACCAAGAGGTCGTGGTCTCGAAAACCGTACTCGATACGGTCGTTCGCGAAAAGGAGGCGGTGCTCTCGCACGACGCTTCGGCGGACGCTCGTTTTCAAAGCGCGCAGTCGGTCATCATGCAAGGTATTCGCTCGACGATGTGCGTCCCCTTGCTCCAGGGAGACGCCGTCTTGGGCGTGATGATGCTCGACTCGAAGCTCGCGACCCATGCGTTCACCGAGAAGGATTTGGCGCTCTTCGAAACCGTGGCGAGCCAAGCGGCCATTGCGGTCCAGAACACCCTTTTTGCCAAACGCATCGAGCAAGAGGCCGTCATGCGCGAGCGATTTCGACGGCTGCTCTCGCCGGCCATTGCCGAGCAGGTGCTTTCGGGACAGCTCGAGGTGGCCAAGGGCGGTGAGCTTCGTGAAACGACGATCTTGTTCGCCGACATTCGCGGCTTCACCAGCATGAGCGAATCGCACGAGCCTCATATCGTGGTGGACGCGCTCAACGAGTACTTCGAACGCATGGTCGAGATCGTGTTCCGCTACGAAGGGACGCTCGACAAGTTCATCGGCGACGAGATGATGGTGCTGTTCGGATCGCCGGTGGCACATGACGACGACCCAGACCGTGCGGTTCACGCGGCGCTCGAAATGCAAGACGCGCTCTCCGACCTCAACGAGCGTCACGAGGCGCACGGCCTGCCGCCCTTCGAAATTGGCATCGGCATCAACACGGGGGAGGTGGTTGCCGGATACATCGGAAGCAGCCAGGCCCTTGAGTACACCGTCATCGGTGACCCGGTAAACACCGGTGCGCGGCTCTGCTCGCTGGCCAAGCCCGGACAGACTCTGTTGAGCGAAGGCACCGTCGAGAAGCTCACCGGCGGCTTTGCGTTCGAGGAGCTCCCGCAGGAGAAGGTGAAGGGCAAAGCCCAGCCGATTCGAGTCTTCGAGCTCATCGACTGCGCCGAACCCGAGTGAGCGACCCGGAGCTTGCCGCCCCGGACAGATATGCGAAGCAGCTGGGGGATGGCCCACTTGGAATTCGAAGCACCCCTGGTCGAGCTCGAGGAGCGGATCGCCGCTCTCAAGGCACTGACCGAGGCGGGCGCCCCAGAGGCCGATGCGATCGACGGCGAGATTGACGCCCTCGAAGCACAGGCCGAGCATCTGCAGCGCGAGCTCTATGCAGACCTCGACGTCTGGAAGAAGGTCCAGCTCAGTCGGCATCCGGACCGGCCGTACTTCCTAGACTACGTCGCGCTGCTGTTCGAGGACTTCACGGAGCTGCACGGCGACCGAATGTTCGGCGACGACCCTGCGATCATTGCTGGGTTTGCTCGCTTCGAAGCTGAAATCATTGCGATTGTCGGCCATCAAAAAGGCCGAACCGCAAAGGACAAGGCGCACCGAAACTTCGGCATGGCGCATCCAGAGGGCTATCGAAAGGCGATCCGCGTGATGCAACTCGCCGAGAGGGCCGGGCGGCCCGTATTCACGTTCATCGACACGCCTGGAGCGTATCCAGGGCTGGGCGCCGAAGAGCGAGGCCAGGCGGAGGCGATCGGCCGCTCGATCGAGGCGATGAGTGGACTGCGCGTGCCGGTGCTCACGACGATCATCGGCGAGGGCGGCTCCGGCGGCGCCCTCGCGATCGGTGTGGCCAATCGGGTGCTCATGTTCGAGTACGCCACCTACAGCGTGATCACCCCGGAAGGCTGTGCCTCGATTCTCTGGAGGGACGCGACCCGGGTTGCCGACGCGGCGCAACAGCTCCGACTGCTCGCAAACGACGCGAAGCGCCTCGGCGTGGTCGACGAAGTGGTGCCCGAGCCCGCGGGTGGGGCGCATCGAAAGCCCGAAACAGCGGCAGAGTCGCTCCGTGAGCGCCTCGGCCATCACCTGGGCGGATTGCGCGGACTTTCCGGCGAGGAGCTCGTCTCCCAGCGATATCAGCGATTTCGGGCACTTGGAACCTGGCAGTAGGGCACGCCTTTTTTGACGTGAGTCCGCTGACTTACCTACGATTCGGGTGCGGGACTATGCCGTGAAGACGCTCTTCGCAGTGGCCAGTGTATCGACCTTGTTCGGGTGTAGCTCGGTGGGAGCGCATTCGAGCGCCCGAACTGCGTCCGATGAGGCAGAGCGCGGCGCCGAGCTGACTGCCCTTCGCGTACAGATCGAAGATCAGGAACAAGAGCTTCGGACGGTTCGCGGCCAGCTCGCCTTGGCGCGTGCCGAGGTGCACGAGCTCAAGGGAGACAAGGGCCATTCGTCGGAGCGATCGAAGAGAAGCGCGAGCGACGTCGGGCTCCCGTGGGCAAGCAACGGAGGGGGAGATCTCGCGATGGAGCCTGTCCTTCGAATCGACGGCGAGATCGTCGACGAACGTTTGCCGACCACCGCGGACATCCCGGAGATGCCCGACTTCGTCGACCCAGGGCCCGCCGAGGCGACCGTCCGCGAAGAGGTCAACGTCGACGGATACCGCCGAGCGCTGAGCCTGATCCGAGAGCAGAAGTTCAACGAAGCCCTTCAGGAGCTCGACGCGTTTGCCTCGGAGCACCCAAGTCACCCGTACACGGACAACGCGCTCTTTTGGAGCGGCGAGATTTACTACTTGCGTCACGAATACGATCGCGCGCTCGCGTACTTTCAGCGGATCGAGAAGCTGCACTCCTGGGAGAACAAAGCTCCGGACGCGCTCTATCGCATCGGGCAAATCTATCTGAGGCGCGGTGATACTGCTCGTGCTCAGGCTTACTTCGACAAAGTTAGGGAGCAGTTCCCGAATACCGCGGCGGCGCGGTTGGCGCTGCGGGAGGACGCATCATGAAGCTGGTGGGATGGACGAGCATGGTGGCTGTGCTGATAGCGGGCACGGCAATCGCACAGGGCGGTGAAGAGCAGGAAACGGCGGAGGCAAGCGTGCGGGTCCCGTCGGACGTGCCGAATTCGCACACCGTCAAAGAAGGCGACACGCTCTGGGACATTACGCAGACGTACTACGGCGATCCGTACCGGTGGCCGCAGGTCTGGTCGTACAACCCCGAGATCACCAACCCGCACTGGATCTACCCTGACGCGACGGTTCAGCTTCGCCCCGGCGATGGCTCCGCCGTGGACACGGCGCCTAGCGGCTTCAAGCGGACGAAGTACCGGCCCTCCACCGCGCACGCGGTCTACCAGGCGGAGTACGGGTTTCTCGACCAGAACGTGCTCGAGGACGCCGGATACATCATTGGCGCCAAAGAAGAGCAGATGATGATGGTCGACACCGACGTGCTGTACGTCCGGTTCGACAAAGGTGTGGAGCCCGAGATCGGCCGCCTGTATACGGTCTTCCGGACGATCGAGAAGTCCGAGCGTGAATCCTGGGAACGGGGGACACTCGTGCGTCTTCTCGGCGAGATCCGGCTCGACGACTACGACGAGCAGCGCCAGATAGGTCACGCTGTCGTCGTCAACTCGCTCGAAGGTCTGGAGCGCGGCTTTCGGCTCGCGCCGATGGAGCGGAATTTTTACTGGGTCGACGTCGTTCCCGCCGAGCGATCGCTTCGCGCCACGGTCGTGGCGAGCCTCTACCCACGCAAGCTTCCGTCGACCAATCAAATCGTCTTCGTGAACGTCGGCGAAGAAGAGGGAATCGTCCTCGGAAACCGCTTTTACGTGGTTCGCAAAGGCGACGAGTGGCGCAGGAGCTCCGAGGGCAGCATCGGCCGCGAAATCGAGACGACGGTGCCGTTGCCGGACGAGCCCAAGCAGTACCCCTATGAGGTCATCGCGATCGGACGGGCGGTCAATGTGCAGCCCCACACCACGGCGATCCTCCTCGAGCGGGCCACGAGGGCCGTTCGGATGGGCGATCGCGCGGAATTGCGCCAAGGGGAATAGAGCCCGCCCGAAGGTCGTTGCTTCCATGCCCTGCTTTGGGAGAGTATCGACCCCGTATGGCTTCAGACGGCGACCGAGACGGCACGGAGGCGCTACGACTGCAGAACGTCGTAGAGCGCGAGCGGGCCAAGCTCCGGGCGCTGCAGGACATCAGCGCGGCCCTCGGTTCGACGCTCGACCTCGGCGAGCTGCTCGACATGATCCTCGACCGAATCTCGGAGCTCATGGAAGCCGACCGGTCGACGCTCTACCTGCTCGACGAGGAGACCGACGAGCTCTGGTCCAAGGTGGTCCAGGGGGATGAGGTCCATGAGATTCGCTTGAAACCTGGCGAGGGCCTCGCCGGAGCGGTGGCGAGCACGGGGCGGCCCCTGAACATCAAGGACGCCTACCAGGACGTGCGCTTCGACGCGGCCTGGGACCGGGAGACGGGCTACCGGACGCGCTCGACCCTGTGCGTGCCGATGAAGAACCAGCACGGTCGCACCATCGGGGTCGTCCAGGTGCTCAACAAGCATGAAGGGCATTTCACCGTCGGCGACGAGGCACTGCTGACGGCGCTCGCAAGCCACGCGGCGGTGTCGATCGAAAACTCGAAGCTGTTTCTCTCGGTGGTCGGCAAAAACATCGAGCTGCTCGACACCAAAGAAAAGCTCGAGAAGAAGATCCGCGAGCTGGATGTTCTGTTCGAGATCACCCAGGTCGCTGCGAGCGCGATGGAGCTCGATGACCTCTTGACCGGGGTGCTCGCGCGAACGATGCGCGCCACCGACGCCGAGGCCGCGTCCATTCTGCTCGCGGATGAATACACCGGAGACCTGACCTTTCGCGCGGCGGTCGGGGGCGAGCCGGACCGCGTCAAGAGGATGAAGATCAAAGCGGGCCAGGGAATCTCCGGCTGGGTTGCTGAAAACGGACGGCCGCAAATCGTCAACGAGGTAGCGGCCGATCCGCGACACTCGGCGCACATCTCGGACGAGGTAGGCTATCATCCGAAGTCGGTTCTCTGCGTTCCCCTTCGATGGGACGAGGGTTCGGGCGCCCTGCAGCTCCTGAACAAATCGGGCGGCCGTGCCCCATTCATCGACGACGACCTCAAGATGGCCACGGTGATCGCCGGGCATTTATCGACCGCGATCGCCCAGGCGCAGTCCCGCGCGCAGAAGGCCCGCCAAGAGCGACTGACCACCCTCGGCCGCTTCCTCTCGAGCATGCTCCACGATTTGAAGACCCCTCTGACGGTCATCTCCGGCTACACGCAGATGCTCGTCCAAGAGGGAGATGAAGACGAACGGCGGGCGCTCGCCGCGTCGGTCCGGCGTCAGGTCCAGCTCCTGACCACCATGATGGGCGAGACCCTGGCCTTCGCGAAGGGCGAGCGGCGGATTCTGATCCGGCGCGTGTACCTGCACACCTTCTTCGAAGATCTCGCCGAGCAACTCAAGCCCGAGCTCGCCGAACGTGGCATCCGCCTCGAGCTCGCTCTGAGCGACCGCGGCGTGGCCCACTTCGACGAAGAGAAGATGCAGCGCGTCTTTCACAACCTCGCCCGGAACGCAGCCGAGGCCATTGGCGATCGGGGCGGTGTCTGCCGCCTCGAAGTCGACCGCTCCGAAAGCGGCGACCTCGTCTTGACCTTCGCCGATGACGGCCCCGGCGTTTCCGAAGAGATCCGCGAGCGGCTGTTCGAGTCGTTTACGACGCACGGCAAGAAGGGCGGCACCGGTCTGGGCCTCGCCATCGTGCAGAGCATCGTGGAGGACCACGGCGGGAGCGTGACGGTGGACAGCGAACCGGGACGGACCGCGTTTCAGATCGTGCTCCCGCAGCCACAGCCGAGGAGCAGCGCGCGGCCGGCGGCGGCGGAGTAGGAATAACGGGGCGCGGAGAAAACCCGTCACGGGGTTCCATCGAACGGCTCGGCTTGCATTTGTGGTCGGATGCACTTGGGGGCCTGGACCACGCAAGCCGAGCCTCGGAACTCGCGCCAATCTGCGGCGGGTTGCTGTCTTGCAGATTGTCACTCGTTACGTCGACTCCACCCCATGACGGGTTTTCTCCGCGCCCCTCCCTACGGAGACAGGACCACCAACCTTCCCAACCGGCAGGCGGCAGCGCGAGCCCGAAGGGCGAAGCCCGGCGCGAATGCGCCGGCAAGGCAGAGCAAAGCGAATGCCGCGCCAGGGAGGATTACGGGTGGGGGTGGGCGGGCGGTGTAACCAAGCCATACCAGCCAACCCACCAAAGACCTGCCCCTCCAAAACCCGCGGCAGCGCGAGCCCGCAGGGCGAAGCCCGGCGCGAACGCGCCGGCAAGGCAGAGCAAAGCGAATGCCGCGCCAGGGAGGACTACGGGTGGGGGCGGGCGGGCGGTGTAACCAAACCAAACCACGCGACCACCCAACCCCCTGCCCCCCAATATCCACGCCAGCGCCCCCCCAACACCCCCACCAGTTGACCAAAGCACGGGCCTCCCCCCAAGCTGCCGTCCGTGCCGACCGACCACCTACTCGACGTCCACCCCGCCCGCGACGAGCTCTACGAGGAGCTTCACAGCCGGCCTTCGCCGCTGGTGGAGACGCCGTGCAGCATCAGTCACATCGCGGTGCAAATCACGCCGAGCGAGCGTGGGGAAGAGCATGCGTATTTGGCCTCGCTCTGTGCGCAGTTCGGGGCGAACCCGCCTTCCGAGAACGCCTCCTGCCTTTATCAAACCTTCGAGAGTTTCGAGCTTCGTTGGGAAAGGCACACGGAGTTCTCCACTTATACGTTCATCCACAGAGTGATGGGTGACCCGCTTCGACAGCCTGCGGCTCTGACGCACATCCCCCGCGACTGGCTCGGGAAGATGCCCGGCAGGGTGACCACGGCGCTGCATCTGGCGTTCAGCTGCGCCAACAGCCCCCTCGATGCGGGCGATCTCGAGCGGTACTTCGAAGAACAGTCGCTTCGCGGCGGGCTCGTTCGACAGGGGACGGCCTATCTGTACAGCAGCTTCCGGCTTCACTCCGATGGCTTCGGGCGCATCGTGCTTCAGGCGGCCGATCTGACGCCCCTTCAGGCGGGACGGCTCGTGCAGCGCGTGCTCGAGGTGGAGACCTATCGTCTGATGGCGCTCCTCGGGCTGCCGGTCGCACGCAAGATCAGCCCGGAGGTCACCTCTACGGAGGCGGACCTGGCGTGGATCAATCAGGAGCTCGCCCAGGAGCAAGACGAGCCGGGGCAGCAGGCTTTGCTGCGCAGGCTTTCAAACCTGGCGGCCCGCGTGGAGCGGCACCGCTCGGACACCACCTATCGGTTTGCCGCGACGAATGCCTACTACGATCTGGTTCGCGAACGCCTGGGCGAGCTTGGCGAGGAGAAGATCCCCGGACTGCAGCCGGTGACGCTCTTCATCGAGCGGCGCTTGGCGCCGGGGATTCGAACCTGCAACGCGATTCGCGATCGACTCGAGGGGCTGTCCGCCCGGATTGGCCATGCCAGCGACCTGTTGCGCACCCGCGTCGAGCTGGCGATTCAGGCGCAGAACCGGGAGCTTTTGTCCTCGATGAACCGCCGAAGCGAGGTGCAGCTTCGCCTTCAGCAGGCGGTCGAAGGGATCTCGATCGTCGCGATCACGTACTACCTGATGGGGCTGCTCGGCTACCTCTATGAAGGGCTTGCCTATGCAGGCCTTCACGTGAACAAGAAGATCAGCTTCGCCGTCGCCGTGCCGGTCGTGATGCTCTTGGTCTGGCGAGTCATCCACAGGGTCAAACGCCGGGTTCAGCTCGACGCATAGAGACGCAGGGGCTACGCGAAGTCGCGTTCCATCCGCTCCTCGTCCTCTTTGCAGCGGATGCAGAGCTCGGTCTCTGGGCGCGCTTCGAGCCGCTTGGCGCTGATCGGCTCTTCGCAATCCTCGCAAACGCCGAAGGTGCCGTCGTCCAGCTTCTTGAGGGCTTTCTCGATCTTCTGAAGGAAGACCCGCTCCCGACCCCTGAGACGGAAGGTGAACGACTGCATGTACTCGCTCGATGCGAGGTCCATTTCATCGGGAAGCTCGGACGCGTCGAGAGTCATGTCCTGGTCCATTGTTTCGCGCGCGCGGCGAATAACGGCGTCCCGCTTTTCTTCCAGGTCGGCCCGAAATCTCTTCAGCTCGGTCTTCTTCATTCTTCTGACCCCCTTTGAGGGAGCGCGATAATAGTGACGGCCGGTCCCGAGTCAAGAAGCGAACCGACAAACGTTTGGAATCACGGGGCAAAGCGCTAGGCGAGGGCCTCGAATGGGGAGCGTTCCGACGTCAATCCGCTGCCCCAAAGGATCGCCTCTACCTGCTCCCCGGCGGCGAGCTCGGCCTTGTCCGAGGGCAAAAGGACCAAGGCGTTGACGCCCACGAAGGACGGCAGAGAGCCTGAGCCCTGGCGGTCGTGGAGCGCCACGACGATTTCGTTCCCCTCGCGCGTGGCGATGGCCCGCGCGATTTCCACGCGGCCCGGGCGCCGACGATAGGAATCTCGGAGCCGGGCGAGCACCGGCTGCGGGTGCGGCCGCGGGTCGCCGAGCATCTTCCGAAGGCAGGGGGCGACCAGAATCTCGAAGGTGACCATCGCGCTGATCGGGTTGCCCGGGACACCGATGACGGGCTTGCCCTCGAATTGGGCAAAGGCCAGGGGTTTACCGGGCTTGATGCGGACTTTCCAGAACCCGGGCTCGATCCCCACGTTCACGAACGCTTCGTGCACGAAGTCATAGGCACCCACCGACACACCGCCCATGGTGATGACGACGTCGGACTCGAGTGCCTTTCGGAGCGCGGCTTCGATCTCGGGCAGGCTGTCTGGCGCAGCGGGGAGGGGCACCGGAATGACGCCCAGTGCGCGTAGCATTTCGGCCAAGACATAGACGTTGGAGTTGACGATCGAGCCGGGCCCGAGGTCTTCGCCGAGGGCGCGGAGCTCGTCGCCGGTCGAAAGAAGCGCCACCTCGGGCCGTCGATAGACCTGGACGCGGTCGATGTTTTGACTCGCGAGGAGGCCGATTTCGCCCGGCCCCAGGCGGTCACCTGGATGCAGAAGCGCTGCGCCGCGCGACACGTCGCTTCCCTGGGCACGGACGTGTTTCGAGACGGGCGATGGTTCGCGAATCTGAACGCGGTCCCCGACGCGCTCGGTGTCCTCTTGAATGACGACGGCGTCGGCGCCCGGGGGCATCGGTGCTCCGGTGAAGATGCGGCAGGCGGCGCCCGGCTCGAGCGGCCCGACAAGGGGCACGCCGGCGCGGGATTCGCCGCGAACCGGAAGCTCCACGGCGTGACCCGGGCCTGCCGCCGCGACGTCGCTGGCGCGAACGGCGTACCCGTCCATCGCGCTGTTGTCGAAGGGCGGCGAATCGAAGCGAGCCCTGAGCTCTCGAGAAACATAGCGCCCGGAGGCCTCGAGGAGATGCACCTCTTCTTCTCCGAGCGGCGCGAACGCCGGGAGCATCGAAGCGAGGGCCTCTGCGATCGATCGCATTCAACGGCGAGCCTAGCACGTCCCGGAGATGCGACTGGCTAGCTCGGGCAGACGCAATTGCGGCCCGCGCGCTTGGCTTCGTAGAGCTGCGTATCGGCTGCCCGAACGAATTCGTACGCGCGCCAGCCCGGCTGAAGCTGCGCGACACCGCAGGAAATCGTGACATCGATGTACTCGTCCTCGAAGACGAAGGTCTCCTGGTCGATCATCTGCCGAAGGTGGTCCGCGATTTGAACGCCCCCGATGAGATCGGTCTCCGGCAAGACGATCGCGATCTCTTCGCCGCCGTATCGCGCGATGACGTCATCGGGGCGGATGCGGCTCTTGGCGAGCTGCGCGACTTCCTTGAGCACGTAGTCCCCGGCCAAGTGCCCGAACTCGTCGTTGACCAGCTTGAAGTGGTCGATGTCGCAAATCACCATGCTCAGCGGGCGGCCGTGCCGAGTTGCGCGCGAGAGCTCCCGATCGAGCTGCTCGACGAGGTAGCGCTTGTTGTGGATGTCGGTGAGGCCATCCATGATCGTCATTCTGTAAATCGTCTCGTGGTACTGAGACTCGAGGTCGGCGCCGCTCAGAAACTTCAGAATCGTGTCGCCGATCTTGATCTGGTCGCCCCGACGGAGCTGGCAGTCGTGTACGAGCTCGTCGTTGACGTAGGTTCCGTTCGTCGAATGCCTGTCGATCAGGTAGTAGCCGCCGGTCCGGATTTCGATGCCGGCATGGCGCCGCGAGATGCTGTCGCTATTGAGGACGACCGTATTGTCGATGCCGCGACCGATGCTGACCTCACCGTCGACCAGGGAAAATCGTTTCCCGAGTTGCTTGCTGCTCGGCGCATAGATCACCACGAGGCAGTCCTGGCCTGCTCCCGCCGTGATGTGAGGCTCCGAAAAGGGGGCAACCCTGGTCTTGATCTCGCTGTCCACGGGTCTCCCCTCAGGGTAGAGAGGCCCCAATCGGGCGTCAATGTCGCCTAATGAAGGTCATGTTGCGCTGATTGATCCCAACGTGCGCCACGACCGGACCCCAAAGCACGCCCGTCAGCTCGAAGATCGAACCGAAGAGGAGCCCCATGACGAAGGCCCAGAAGGTCCACGCCAAAAAGACCTTCTTGGGCCCCACATGAAGGGCGCCGAAGATCAGCGAGGTGAGAAGCAGGCCCAGGACGGGCTGCAGCGCGCCGCGAAAGAACAGCTCCTCGCCAAGGCCGGAGGCGAGGGCGAGCAGGGAAATCTCGGTCGGCGAGAGCGGCGAGATGATTTCTTTGAGCTCTGAATGAAGCGCGCGCGCCCAGGCGGTTCGTTCGACCAGAACAGGGGTGGCCGCGACGACGACGAGCGCCAGACCGAGGCCGAGTGCGAGCGAAAGCCCGAGACGAACCGGATACGGCCCCGATAGCCAGGGCGCGTCGAGCGACCAGGCGAGGCGATGGCCGCCGAACCAGGCCCAGGCCAGCGCAACCAAGGCCAGCGGAACGTAGACGATCAGCGCGAGCTTGGTGATCGGAGTTGGCGATGGCAAGGTCGAGCGGGATGTATCAAAGTGCCGTACACACCGCAATGCAGGCGAGACAGTCAGTTGACAGGAAAACGCGGGGCGGAGTACTAGCCATGGCCATACGCGCATGAGCGAGCTGCCTGGCGAAGACGTCGCGAAGGTCCTCGTGGTCGACGACGAGGAAGTGATTCGGGAGATTCTCGCGGACTTCCTGACCATGGAGGGCTTCTATGTTCGCACCGCGGAAGACGGAAGCGGCGCGCTGGTCGAGCTTTCGCGAGACCGGTTCGACCTGGTCCTGAGCGATTTGAAGATGCCGAACATGGGCGGCCTCGAGCTGCTTGGCGCCATTCGGAAGCACACGCCTCACGTCGTGACGATCATCATGACGGGCTTCGGCACGGTTGAGACCGCCATCGAAGCGATGAAGCAGGGTGCCTACGACTACGTCCTCAAGCCCTTCAAGGTCGAGGAGGTCGTTCATACGATACGACGCGGGCTCGAAAAACAGCGGCTCCAAGCAGAGAACTTCCGGCTCAAGGAGGCGCTCTCGCTCTACAAAGTGAGCGAAGCCATTGCCGCGAGCCTTTCGCTCGAGCAGGTGGTGCACACCCTGACGAGCGCCGCCATCGACGAAGTGGACTCCGACGTGGTGACCGTGCTTCTGAGCGACGGCGGCGGGAGTTTCTACAGGCGCAATACGGAGCTCAACCCCAACTTTCGGCTGCGTCGCGAGCCCGACGCCCTCAGCGTCGAGGCGCTGGACGAGCATTTCGTGCATGCGCCCGCACTCCTCGAGCACGGCGAGCGGTGCTGGCGCTTTTTCGAAGCGTCGGGAGAGGAGCCGCCGCCGCAGTCCCTTGCGGTGGCCCAGTTGACGGCGCGCGGCGACACGATCGGATTCCTGTGCGCGCTCAGCTACACCAAGGGCAAGCGCTTCGACGAGGGTCAGCGAAAGCTTTTGCACGCAACCGCAGACCGGGCCTCTGCGGCGATCGAGAACGCACGCCTCTACGAGGACCTTCAAGCGACGTTCAAGCAAACGATTCGCGGTTTGGCGAGCGCGATCGACAAGATGGATCGGTACACTGCAGGCCACTCGGCGCGGGTCGCGGCTTACGCGCAGATTCTCGCGATCAAGCTCGGCCTGAACGACGGCGACATCGAAATCGTCCGCCAGTCGGCGCTCATGCACGACATCGGGAAGATCGGCTGCGTGATGAACCTCAACAAGCCCGGGAGGCTCTCGCAGCAGGAATACGAGATTTTCAAGCAGCACCCGGAGCACGGCCGTGACATCCTGCAGCCCATCGAGTTTCTGCATCCGCTCATCCCGGGCGTGCACTTGCACCACGAGCGCTGGGACGGGCTCGGGTACCCGCTCGGGCTGCAGGGCAACGATGTGCCCCTAATCGCGCGCATCATCGCGGTCGCAGACACCTACGATGCCATGACGAGTGACCGCGCGTATCGAAAAGCGCTCCACCACGACATCGCGATCTCCGAAATCCACCGCTGCGGCGGGAGCCAGTTCGACCCGGAGCTTGCGCACGGGTTTCTGCAATCGCTCGACGAGTTTCGCAGTGAGGGAAGGTCGCTCGAAGAGTTCCCCGATGTGCGGGAAACCCGCTCGGGGCTCATGGCACCACGGACGTAACGGCCCCCTGCGGAGGTTCGGGCAAGGCAAACGCGGCGGTCCAGCGGCTCGAAGACGCCGGTGCAGACCAGCGTCGCGTCAGGGGTTTGCCATTGCTCAATCGGAAGGTCGTCAGGAGCGTGACCCGGGGGCGGCCCGTCATCCCCAGGCTCCGCGGCTCGACCGAGACCAGCGTCAGAGTTTGCGACGGCCCGACGGACGAATCGGCATAGTCGAGTTGATCGAATCCGTCGGCTGCGAGCCGCAGGATGGTTTTCTCGTCGCGAAACGATCGCGTCGTCGTGACGATGAGTCCGTTGCCGTCCGTCCATTGGGTCGGGTCGGTTGCAAATTGTGGAGGATTGCCCAGCTGGTCGCAGCCGCCGAGCAGAATGAGGACAGCGACGAGCCAAGCGCCGCTAGGTCGACTCACGGCTTCGCTCTCGCGCCACGTCTCGCTCGGTGGCGATGCCCGGCACGGGCAGTGGCGCCTCGCCGTCGTCTTCTTTGTCCTGCCACGGGTACTTGATGCGGTTGTGGTAGGCATTGCAGAGCGTGTCGATGAGCGTGATCTGAATCACCCTGAGATCTTCCATCGTCAGCCCACAGACATCGAGTTGCCCCTGGCGCAGCTTCACGTTCATCACCCGCTGCACGATCGCCTCGAACTTCTCGCGGCTGGGTTCGTCCACGGTGCGCGCGGCAGCTTCGATGGCGTCGATCAGCATCAAGATGGCCGTCTCTTTGGTGCGCGGCCGCATGCCAGGGTACCTAAACGCCGAATCGGAGAGGCCCTTCGCGTTCCCGTCTTCCAGACACTTGTGCCAGAAGTACTCGATGACACTCGTGCCGTGGTGCGTATACGCGAACTCGACCACCGGCTCGGGAATACCGCCTTCACGAAGGATGCGCGCGCCTTCGACCACGTGAGCCATGATCGCGTCGGCGCTCACCTCGGGCTCCAAATCCGCATGCGGCGAAGGCTCGCCCGCGACCAGGTTCTCGACGTAGTACTTCGGCTGAATCGTCTTGCCGAGGTCGTGGTAGTAGGCGCCAACCCGGGTCAGCAACGCATCGGCGCCGATGGCGGCCGCCGCGCCCTCGGCGAGGTTCGCCATGGCGCGCGCGTGTTGCCATGACCCCGGTGCCTCGCGCGACATCTTGCGCAACAGCGGATGGTCGACGTCGGTCAGGTCTTGGAGGCGGCTTCGGGTGACCACCCCGAGCGCGGCCGTCGCGACCCGCTGGAGGGCGAGACCGAGGACGCCGGAGATCATGCCTCCGGCGATCGCGGAGAGCAAAGCCGATTGGTTGAGCTTCGCCAAATCACCGATGACGTCGATCGGGCTGCCCGCAGCCATGGCGAGGACGATCAAGACTAGCGCCGCGAAAAGTCCGGCCGCCGTGCCGGCGACGAGCATGTGCGTTGCGTGCTTCCGGTCGTGGAAAAAGACCACGACGCCGAGGGTCGTCGCCAGATAGACCACGACCACGGGCATCCAGAAGTTCACGAACGATGCGCAGACGAGCGAGATGAGCAGGCCTGACGCCGTCGCTGTCGCCCGGTTGAAGTAGAGGGCCGCCCAGAGCGGCACCGTTGCCAACGGCAAGACGAAGGGAGAGAACCCGCTGAACAGGAGGAGCAGCTTGGCGGTGAGGCAGGTCGCCCCCACCAGCACCAAGAGACCGGCCTGGGTGCGCAGCAATCCGCCCCGGCCCCCGGTGAACACGCGAAGGTAGGCGAGAAAGATGTACGCGACGAGGAAGTAACTGAGCCAGACTCCGAGGAGCGTGCGCGGCTCCGGCGGACGACGCTCCCTTTCGAATGCCCGAACCAGACGCTGAACTCCCCCGTCACTCACGACCTCGCCCCGGTTGATGACGAGCGGCTCTGGCATCCCGCGATGATGCGGGCTCAGCTCCGGGGGCAGATAGCTGCTCGGGATCCGAAGCGTGACGGGCGCGGGCCGGGCCGGATCGACGCGGAGAGGCTCGAGGACGACCTCGACCTGGCTAGCGAGCATGATGATCGACGCGAAGACTGCGCTTAGAATCAAGCCCGAAGTTCGACCAGCAATGAGACGTGTGCGGAGCATCGTGTCGGGGTCATCCCGCTGAGCGGAACCCTAGTGAGCTGGCCCCTCAAACGCCAGGATACCGAATCGCGATGGCACATGGAAATCGCCAATTCCCGGCGGCGACCAGCCGGCGGCCTGCTGCCGCTTCGCGCCAAGGTCCATGACATAGAGATTTGCCCGCCATTCGTCCCCGATCGCAGGGGGCAGAACGGGTTTCCGATCGAGACTGAACGCCTGCCACGGGATCGCGATCTCAACGGTGTATCCGGCGTCGGCCTCGCGATCGTCGATCGCTCCGCGGGTCGTCACGCCAATGCGGCTCTGACTGTCCCAATCGAGGTGGCCGAACGGCTTTGGAACGCGTCTGGCATCATAGCGCGTGTCGAAGACTACGCCGCGCGGCGAAACCTGGATCTCGAAGTAGTTCTTTCCGTCTCCATCGGGATCGAGCATCAGCTCGACGCAGTCCTGTTCCCACAGATGGGCATCGCGGGTCCGATCGCTCGCGCGAAGCCATGCGTCGTTCACGTCGACACCCACGTAGAGGTGCTTCGCATCCCACAGAAGCTTTGCGGAAGCCTGAACGGCCGCAGCGCCTCCGTTTCTAGTTTCGACGAAGGCGCCGCTGGTCTTCGCGACCCGCCAGGCAGGATCGTCGAGCGCGCCATCGAGCTCTGGGGACTGTGCGGTTCGGTGCACGGCAAGCCTCGGCAACGCTGGGACCAGCGCGTGCGTCGGAGGCTCGACGTCGCTCGTGCAGGCCCCGGCCAAAGCGAGGATGACCAAGGCAACGCCGCGGGTGGAACGCATCAGGTGAGAGTCAGCGTCGCGATTTGCGCCGCGACTTCCTTTGCATCTTTCGCTTCGACTTCTTTTTGTTCTTGTCGATGGCGCGGCGCGGCGAGGGGGGACCGCCGGGGCCGCCTTGCTGTGCGACCGCAGCCTCCAGCAGGGAATCGGCCAAATTGGCCATCATCGGGTTTCCTTCGAGGCCGCCTGTCTTGACTGCGTCGCGAAGTCGATTCGCGGCGGCCATCTGCTTCATGCCAGGGATCTTCGAAAGCATGCCGGCCTGCGATCCGATGCTCCCCATCATCTGCTTCATGAAGGTGAAGCGCTGAAGGATTTCGGCGACCAGCTTCTCGCTCGTGCCCGAGCCCTTGGCCACTCGCACCAGACGCGTCGGCTGTTTTTGAAAGAGCTCCGCTCCAGCTCGCTCCTGGCGGGTCATCGAACTGACGATGGCCTTGATTTGACCGATCTCGCGCTCGTCGACTTGGAAACCTTCGGGCATGCTGTCGGCGAAGAAGGGGACTTTGTCGAGAAGGTCCTGGAGCGGGCCCATGCTCTGCAAGGTTTGCAGCTGCTCGAGGAAATCATCGAGTGTGAACTGGCCGCGAAGCATGCGCTTGGCGTCCTGCTCGGCTTTCTTTTCGTCGACGACGTCCTCGAAGTCCTTCATCAGACCGACGACGTCACCCATGCCGAGAATGCGGCTCGCCATGCCATCTGCGCGGAACTCTTCGAGCCGGTCGAGGGTCTCACCGGTGCCAGCGAACTTCACCGCAGTCCCGGTAGCGTTTTTGATTGAAATCGCCGCGCCGCCGCGGGCGTCGCCGTCGAGCTTCGTGAGGATGACACCGCTCAAACCGAGCAGGTCGTGGAAAGACTTCGCCGTCTTGACGGAGTCCTGGCCGATCATTGCGTCGACGACGAGAAACACGTTTTGGGGATCGACCGACGTCCGAATCTCTTCGAGCTCTTTCATCAGCGGCTCGTCGATCGCGAGGCGGCCCGCCGTGTCATAAATGACCAAATCGCACTTGAGCTTCTTGGCGTGGGCAAGGCCGCGCTTACAGATCTCCACCGGCAGCCCGCCGGGAATCGAAAAGACGGGCACGTTGATTTGCTCGCCGAGGACTTGGAGCTGCTCGATGGCGCCCGGGCGCGCGACGTCTGCCGCGACCAGAAGCGGCTTTCGCGCGTCGTTGGTTTCGAGGAGCCGGGCGAGCTTCGCGGAGGTCGTGGTCTTACCGGAACCTTGAAGGCCGACCATCATGACGCCGGTGGGCTTTGGTTTCTTCGCGAACACCACCGGCTCGCCTTCGAAGGCCATCATCGACTCGAGCTCGTCCTGGCAGATCTTCACGAACTGCTCGGCGGGTCCGATTTTGACCTTTCGCTTTCCCGACTTGGCGCTGGTCTCGACGACCGTGCCAACCGCCTTCTCCTTCACCCGCGAAAGGAACGCCTTGGTAACGCCGAACTCGACATCGGCTTCGAGCAAGGAGAGGCGCACGTCGCGGAGCGCCTGATCGATGTTCTCCTCGGTGAGCTCGGTGACTCCCGAGAGGCGATTGCGGGCGTTGCGAAAACCCTTGGTAAGCGTCTCAAACATGCGTGAATGATTCCAGAAGCTGCGGCTCGGCGCGTAGCATGCGTCAAAGCCGCCGCGCAACCTGCTTAGCACCTTGACCTCTGGATTCGGGCGTTGGATGGTGCCGAGCCATGCCCGAGGCGCTGCCGAAGAAGGGAGATCCCCAGACGATCTACGTGATCGACATCAGCTCCTACGTCTTCCGCGCCTATCACGCCCTGCCGCCGCTTTCGAACAGCAAAGGCGAGCCCACGCACGCGGTTGCGGGGGTCGCCAGCATGCTGCTCAAGCTGCTCCGGGAGCGCGAACCTCACGGGGTCATCGTCGCGATGGACTCCAAAGGGAAGTCGTTTCGCAAAGAGCTCTACGCCGACTACAAGGCCAATCGACCTCCGGCGCCGCCTGATCTGGAGCAGCAGATGGTTCGTGTTCGCGAGATCGCCGAAGCCTGGGGGATGTCACCCCTCGAGGCGCCCGGTTTCGAAGCCGATGACATCATCGCGACGCTCGTGAAGCAGGCGCGGGGTAAGGGGCGTCGCGTCGTCATCGTGAGCGCGGACAAGGACCTCCTCCAGCTCGTCGGCCCCGACGTCGTCATGTACGACACGATGCGAGACAAGGTCTTTGGCGCCGAGGAGACCCGGGAGAAACTCGGGGTCGAGCCCGGACAAGTGCGCGACCTGCTCGCGCTGATGGGCGACAGCTCGGACAACGTCCCAGGCGTTCCCTCGGTCGGACAAAAGACCGCCGCGAAGCTCCTCGCCGAGTACGGGAGCCTCGACGGTATCTACGAGAACCTCGAGGGTATCACGCGCAAAGCGCTCAAGGCGAAGCTGGGCGAGCACCGCGACAAGGCGCTCAGCTCGCGCGAGCTCGTGACCCTTCGCGATGACGTCCCGATCGGGACCGATGCCGTGACCCGCGAATACGGCGGGGGAAACACCGCCGCGCTGCGGACGCTTTTTAGCGAGCTCGAGCTCACCCGCCTGCTTGCTCAACTCGACCCTGCGCCCGCGATCGAAGGGCACTACGAAACGATTGCGACCGAGGAAGGCCTGGCGCGGATTGCAACGATCATTCGGGAAGTCGGAAGCTTTGCCATGTATACGGTGATGGACATTGACGATCCGATCCGCGCCGAGCTCGTCGGCGTCGCGCTGAGCTGGGTGGAGGGCGTCAGCGCGTACATTCCTCTCGGCCATCGGTACATCGGCGCGCCCGATCAACTGAGCGTCGACGATGCGAGGGCGGTTCTTGGACCGCTGCTAGAGAACTCGCTGATCCCGAAGCGGACGCTGGCAAAACGCGAGGAGGTATTTTGGGCGCGGCGCGGGATCACGCTTCGGGGGGTTCGGTTCGACCCCTCCTTGGCGAGCTATCTTCTCGACCCGGGACGACACGCGCACCGGCTCGAAGACCTCGCGCGACAAGAGCTCGACGGCGCGCTGAGCGATGACGACGCGGTCCGAGGGAAGGGCAAAAAGGCGCTGACTTGGGACGAGGTCGAAGTAGTGGCCGTGGCCCAACACGCCAACGAGCGGGCGGACTATACGTTTCGCCTCAGCGAGCTCCTGACCCCGCGGATGCACGAGGGTGAGTTCGAGCGGCTGTTCTTCGACGTCGAGCTGCCGCTCGCGAGTGTCTTGGCGACGATGGAGCTGACCGGAATTCGGGTCGACACCGGCCTGCTCGAAGAGCTCTCGAATTTCAGCGGACGCCGAGCTTCAGAATCTCCACGCGCGGTGCACCGAGCTGGCCGGCCACGACTTCAACGTCTCCTCTCCGCGGCAGCTCGAGACCATCCTGTTCGACGAGCTCGACTTGCCGGTCGTCAAAAAGACGAAGACCGCGCGCTCGACCGACCAGGGGGTCCTCGAAGACCTCTCGCTCCTGCACCCGCTGCCGCAGGCGATTCTCGAATATCGCTCTGTTTCGAAGCTCAAGAGCACGTATTTAGACGCGTTGCCACGGGAGGTGAACCCGGAAACCGGACGCATTCACACCCGCTACAACCAGCTGGTCGCCGCCACCGGCCGCCTTTCTTCGAGCGAACCGAACCTGCAGAACATCCCGATCCGGACCGCGATGGGCCGCAGGGTGCGCGATGCGTTCGTGCCAAAGGAGGGCTGGTCGATGCTCTCGGCCGACTACTCCCAGATTGAGCTGCGGGTGCTTGCGCACCTAAGCCGGGACCCGGCATTGGTCGACGCCTTTTCGCGTGGAGACGACGTCCACGTGCAGACCGCCTGCGCGCTGTTCGGCGTGCCGCCCGAAAACGTCACCAAGCAGATGCGCGGCGAAGCGAAGACGGTCAACTTCGCCGTCATCTATGGGCAAACCCAGTTCGCGCTTGCGAGGAACCTCAAGATCGAGCGCGGCGAGGCGCAGCGCTACATCGACGCGTTTTTCGATCAGTACGCCGGGGTCAAGTCGTTCCTCGACGAGGTCGTCGAACAGGCCCGCGCCAACGGTTTGGTGACGACGCTTCTCGGCCGCCGCCGCTCGCTCCCCGACATCCGAAGCAAGAACCACAACCTGCGCGCCGCAGCCGAGCGAATCGCGCGCAACACGCCCATTCAGGGCACGGCGGCGGACATCATGAAGGTCGCGATGGTGCAAATCCAACACGAGATCGAAACACGGCGCTTGGAAAGCCGGATGGTGCTGACGGTGCACGACGAGCTGGTGTTCGAAGCACCCGCGGACGAACAGACCGAGCTCGAACGGCTCGTGCTCGACCGCATGCAGAACGCAGTGCCGCTTTCGGTGCCGCTTCCGGTCGAGGCGGGCTGGGGGGCGAACTGGGGCGCGGCGCACTGATCGGTGGCGTTTAGGCCACGAAGCCGAAGTGCCGAAGGCCTTCGAGCACCCCTGCCGCGTAGGGATGTTCCGCGAAATATATTTTCTCCGCGATGCCCTGTCCGACGGCCTCGATACCCAAATCCTTTTTGAGCGCTTCGTCGGCGTTCCCCACGACGATGACCCGAAAGCCGGCCACCATCGCGGCGCGGTCGTTGCCCGAGTCGCCTGCATACACCAGGTGCTGCTCGTCGACACCGCTCTGATCGTGCAGGTAGCGAACGGCGTAGTCTTTGGCAACCCCGGCGGGAAGCAGGTCGACGAGCCCGCGATCGCTGACCGGATCGTGACTTGCGATGAGGTTCACCTTGGCCTCGGCCGCGTCGAGTTTGGCTTGCACGGAGTCGACGAAGGGCTCCGGACGGCCTTGCGTATAGTAGCTGACCTTGAACTCGCCTTGTTTCTCATTCTCCTGCAGCGTCAAACCTTGAACAGGACCGATCGCCGCGCGCAGATCGGCGCCGCTCAGTCCGCCGAACGCCGACCTCATCGCCGCGCGGTACTGTTCATCCGGCTCGAAGCCCGACTCGGCCTTTCGAAAAACGCTCGTCCCGACGTCGCAGACGAACCAGTCCGGCGAGGGCAGGCCCACCTCCGCGATCCCCTCCCGCGCGAGCGACAAATGCCGGCCGGTGACGTACGCCAAGCTCAGGTTGACGGTCTCGGCGACGGCGCGTACAAACTCCGCGACCTCGCGCAACCGCTGGGGATGACGTTCGAGGGGAATCAGCGTCCCATCCAGATCGGACGCCAGCAGTGACCGTGTTATGCTCATTTCGGAGCGAGCCTAGCGAGGACTGAACCCGCCTGCACCCCGGAAAGCTTCAGCTGAGAGCCTGTGCATCGATTCCACAAACGACCTGTCATCTTTGGAGAGGTGCTGTTCGATCACTTTGCGGATGGCAGCCGTGTCCTAGGGGGCGCTCCATTCAACGTCGCTTGGCATTTGCGAGGGTTCAACTCGAACCCGCTGGTGATTAGCGCGGTCGGTGACGACGCCGAGGGCCGCGAGATCCTCGA
Source organism: uncultured delta proteobacterium (assembly GCA_963712235.1). Lineage (GTDB taxonomy): Bacteria > Myxococcota_A > Polyangia > Polyangiales > Houyiibacteriaceae > SG8-38. The sequence goes on along the minus strand of CAVQHC010000004.1, from coordinate 58,039 downwards.
ACGAATGACGAGCTGGGACCTGATGACCCTCGGGGTGCAGGTCGACTCGAAGCACCCAACCGGCCGGGTGACCGCCTCGGTCGTGGACGGGCAAAACCGGTTCGAGATCGCGCCCGGCCAAGCCTGGGACGCGATCCGCGCCGAGCCGGCGCTGGGCAGCGCCTTCGAAGAACCGGCAGGGCTCCTCTACCACGGCACGCTCGCCCTTCGCTCCGACGAAAGCCATGCGACGCTTCGCAAGCTCAGGGCCCAGACCGACGCGCCTTGCTTCGTCGACATCAACCTTCGCGACCCCTGGTGGACAAAGGACAAGGTTGACTGGTGCTTCGCGAACGGCGACTGGGTGAAGCTCAACGACGACGAGCTGTCTGAGCTCACCTCCAAACCCACCACATCTTTTGAAGACTGTCGCGATGCGGCGCTCGGTCTCGCGCGCGAGCACTCGATCGACCGCGTCATCGTCACGCGAGGATCCAAAGGGGCGCTCTCGATCGCCGACGGGAAGGACACCTTCCAAGCGCGTGCTGCGCCCTTGAAGAATCTGATCGACACGGTGGGCGCAGGCGACGCATTCAGCGCGGTCGTGTGCCTGGGGCTCCTACAAGAATGGGGCGATCAGGTCACCCTCGACCGTGCCGCCGCTTTTGCAGCCGATCTCTGCGGGATCCGAGGCGCCACCACGACCGACTTTGCGCTCTACGAAAGGCACTTGACCGAATGGTCCAAGGACACCAGCGCTGGCACGATCAGCGCGCCTGGCGCGCATTCCTTGTACATCTTGTCGATGACGATCCACGGGCTGGTTCGAGCCAGCGACATCGAGCTCGGACGCGATGCAGACACCGGTGGACAAGTCTCGTATGTCGTCGACCAGGCCAAAGCGCTTTCCGAAAATCCTGAGGTCGAGCGCGTCGATGTCATCACACGGCTGGTTGAGGACAAGCGCGTCGATTCGATCTACGCGCGCCCCTTCGAACCGATCAGCAGGGGCGCCCAGATCGTCCGCATCCCCTTCGGCCCAAGGCGCTACCTTCGAAAGGAATCGCTCTGGGAGCACCTAGACAGCCTGCTCGACCAGCTAACCCGCTACGTGCGGATGCAAGAGCGTCCGCCCGACCTCATCCATGGGCACTATGCCGATGCGGGCTACGTGGGCTCGCGTTTGGCGAAGCTCCTCGGGGTCCCCTTCGTGTTCACAGGCCACTCGCTCGGCCGGGTCAAACAACTGCGGCTCGCGACGCGGGATGAAGCAAGCGAGCAGACTTACCGCTTCGCCCAACGCATCGAAGCCGAGGAACGTACGCTCGAAAGCGCGGCGCTCGTCATTGCGAGCACGCGCCAAGAGGTTCGGCAGCAGTATGAGCTTTACGACCACTATCAGCCCGAACGGATGCAGGTCATTCCGCCGGGCGTTGACCTTTCGCGATTCTCACCGCCAGACGAGGCCTGGGAGCGCCCGCGAATCGCCGACGAGCTCGCTCGATTCCTGAGGGAACCGAGCAAACCGATGGTCCTGGCCCTGGCCCGCGCCGACGAGCGGAAGAACTTCGAAGGCCTGGTGCGCGCGTTCGGCGAAACCGAAGGCCTCCGGGACATGGCAAACTTGGTCATCGTGGCCGGGAACCGCGACGACATCGGCGAGATGGGCGCCGGCCCGCGCCGAGTTCTGACCCAGATCCTGACGCTGATCGATCGCTACGACCTCTACGGCAGCGTGGCCTATCCCAAGCATCACCAGCCAAGCGACGTACCCGAGTTCTATCGGCTCGCTGCCAAGACGAGAGGGCTGTTCGTCAACCCTGCGCTCACCGAACCCTTCGGCCTCACGCTGCTCGAAGCCGCGGCCACCGGCGTGCCGCTGGTCGCCACGAACGACGGCGGACCACAGGACATCATCGGGACCTGCGACAACGGTATTCTCGTCGACGCGCTCGATTCCAAGGCGATCGGCGAAGCGATTCGAGACGCGCTGAGCGACCCGGAACGCTGGTCGCGCTGGTCTGACGACGGACTGGCTGCTGCGCACGCGAACTACTCCTGGGACAGCCACGCGAGTCGTTACGTCGAAGAGGCCAGAAAGATCATAAAGGACACGCGTCACGTGCCCGTCCACCGACCGACGACGAGGCTCGCCGGAATGGACAGGCTGCTGGTCACCGATGTCGACGACACACTGACCGGAGACGACGAAGCGATGGCGACGCTGATGCAACGCCTGGAGAGCACCGAAGCCAGAGTCGGTTTTGGCATCGCGACCGGACGAACCTTGAACGAAGCGCTCGCCTTGATGAACGAGCTCCACATGCCGGTTCCCGATGTCCTCATCACGGCCGCGGGAACGGAGTTGCACTACGGAACCCATTTGCTGCCCGACCGCTCCTGGGAGCGTCAGATTCGCTACCGCTGGGACCCGAACGAAGTGCACCGCGTGATGGCCGGGATCGCCGGCCTCAAACGCGTTCATCAGTCTGAAACGAAATATCGGCTCCGCTACCGGCTCGACCCCGCGCGCGCACCCAATCTCAAAGAGATCCGGCGTCGAGTTCGCCAAGAGGGGCTTCGAGTGACGACCATTTTGGACCATGAGGTCTATCTCGACGTGCTCCCCATTCGCGCTTCGTGCGGATTTGCGATTCGGTTTTTTTGTTTCAAGTGGAACCTCGAGCCTCAGCGTCTGCTCGTCGCCGGCGATTCAGGGAACGACTGGGACATGCTTTCAGGAGACACACTGGGCGTGGTCGTGAGCAACCACACGCCGGAGCTCGACCGGCTTCGCGGGCGGCCGCGTGTATATTTTGCTAAGAGCCCCCACGCACGGGGGATCCTAGAGGGGATCGATTGGTATGATTTCTTAGGGGACATTCGCGTCCCGGCCGAGGAACAAGAATGATCCAGAAGCTCGACGATCTCCTTCATTCGCACCGCGAGCCCGTCTATCTGCTGTTCAAGCGATTGAAGGCCCTCGACCGTCAGTTTCTACTTTGGTCGGATCTCGAGCACGAATACGAGCAATTCTCCAACACCGAGGTCGGAGCGCCGCTGCGGGACACCGCGATGCCTTCGATCATGCGGCACGCTCAGGAAGCCGTCGTCGACGAGCCTTTGATCTGTTTCGCACTGCGGGCGCGGGTCGGACGGTGGCAGTACGTGCAGGTGAACACCGAGGAGATGCACAGTCGTGAGCTGAGCGTGACCGAGTTCCTCGACATCAAGGAGCGCATTGCTGCTGGGATCCCTCCGGGGGACCGCTACGTTCTCGAGATCGACCTGAGCCCGTTCGAACGCGGCTTCCCTAAGCTCAAAGACCCGCGCAACATCGGACGTGGCGTCGAGTTCCTGAACCGGCATTTGTCGGGCCGCCTCTTCATGGACGGCGGTCGCGGTCAGAAGCTCCTCTTCGATTTTTTGCAGGTCCACCAGCTTGGCGGACAGCAGCTGATGCTCAACGGGACGCTTCGCGACGTCAACGAGCTCCGTGAGGCGCTCCAAGATGCGCTCGAGGCCCTCGAAGGCCATGAAGAAGAAAGCGCCGACCTCAGCCGCGTGCTTCGACGCTTAGGCTTCGAGCCGGGTTGGGGCCGGGCACCCGCGCAGATTCGCGAAACGATGGAGCTTCTGCTCGACATCCTCGAGGCCCCATCCCCAGGCAATCTGGAACGTTTCTTGGCACGCATGCCGATGATTTTTTCGATCGCCATCGTCTCGCCGCACGGCTACTTCGGGCAGTCCAACGTTCTCGGTAAGCCGGACACGGGCGGGCAGGTCGTCTACATCCTCGATCAGGTGCGCGCCTTGGAACGCGAGATGCGCGAGTCGATTCACGACCAGGGGCTCGACATCGAGCCGCAAATCGTGGTGCTGTCGCGCTTGATTCCGGAAGCAGACGGAACGACCTGCGACCTGCGCCTCGAACCCATCCTCGGAACCGAGAATGCGCGCATCCTTCGGGTGCCGTTTCGCGACTATCACTCGGGCGAGGTCATTCCTCAGTGGATCTCCCGCTTCGAGGTCTGGCCCTACCTCGAGCGCTACGCCGTGGATGCTGAGCGTGAGCTGCTCGCCGAGCTCGGGGGGGCGCGCCCGGATTTCATCATCGGCAACTACTCCGACGGCAACCTCGTGGCGAGCCTCTTGGCCCATCGGCTCGGCGTGACCCAGTGCAACATCGCGCACGCCCTCGAGAAGACGAAATATCTGCTCTCGGACCTCCACTGGCAGCACCACGAGGCCGAGCATCACTTTTCCGCGCAGTACACGGCCGATCTGATGGCGATGAACACGGCGGACTTCATCATCACCAGCACCTATCAAGAGATCGCAGGCACGGCGGAGAGCGTCGGTCAGTATGAAAGCTACAGCTCGTTTTCTCTGCCGCGGCTCTACCGGGTCGTTTCGGGGATCGATTGCTTCGACCCCAAGTTCAACATCGTTTCACCGGGCGCCGACCCGAGGGTGTTCTTTCCGTACTTCAAGGAATCCCACCGACCCGAAGAGATTCGGCAGGAAATCAAAACGATGGTCTACGGATCGCCCGACTGCGCCTACCGGGGTTTGTTGACCGATCAAGACAAGCCTTTGCTCTTCTCGATGTCGCGCCTCGATCGCATCAAGAATATGGCCGGCCTGGTCGAATGGTACGCCCAGAACCAAGAGCTGCGCGAGGCGGCAAATTTGGTCATCGTCGGCGGTCGGCTTCGGACCGAGGAGTCCAACGACCGCGACGAGCGAGAGCAAATCGAACGAACGCACTGGCTCTTCGATGAGTACGAGCTCGAAGGGAGCGTCCGATGGATCGAAATGCAGACCGACAAGACCACGGTGGGCGAGCTTTACCGCTTCGTCGCGGACGAGCGCGGCGCCTTCGTGCAGCCCGCGCTCTTCGAGGCCTTCGGTCTGACGGTCGTCGAAGCGATGAGCAGTGGCCTGCCGACGTTCGCAACCCGCTACGGCGGCCCGCTCGAGATCATTGAGGACGGCAAGTCCGGCTTCCACATCGACCCGACCCAAGGCGCCGACGCGGCGCAGAAGATGCTCGACTTCTTTCGAGCCGACGCAAAAGACCCGGGGATCTGGGAAGCGATCTCCAAGGGCGGCATCCAACGCGTCGAAGAGCGCTACAACTGGCAGCTCTATGCCTCGACGCTCTTGAAGCTCTCCCGCATCTATGGCTTTTGGCGCTACATCTCGTCACTCGAACGCGCCGAGACGAAACGGTACTTGGAGATGTTTTACGGCTTGCTGCTGCGGCCGTTGTCGAAGAGGGTGCTCGAGAAGCACGACGGATGACAGCATCGCGAGCCGAGGGCGAAGCCCGGCGCAACCAAACCATCCAACCAACTTTCCCCAACCCCCGTCACTGCACCATCACGACCTGGCCGTCGATCCCAGCCCCCCGAACAACCCCCGCGTCCGTCAGCAACGCCACACGCAGCTCGCGCTCGGGGCGCGGGCGATGCCCTTGCTGCTCGGCGACACCAATCTCGACCACTCCATCTCTCAACACCGCCCGATACGTGGTCAGCAGATAGTCACCTTCGCGGTACCCGAAGCCTTCGCCCGCGTCTTCGTAGAGGCGACCTGAGGCTTCTCCCTTGGCGTCGAGAGAGACGATGAGGGTGAGCGGGCCTTCGAAGGCCTCGTCGCTGGTCTGCCCGCCCGGCCCGACGGGCAGGATGGCGCCGTCCCGCAGGCGCAAGGCGGGATGGGCGGCGTCGGCATCGGGGTCCTCGCCGACTAGGGTGAAGGAACGCCAATGTCCTTTGGGCGCGGCGAAGGTGTGCGTCTCGGCTTCGACGAGCTGAGGCTCGACCAGGACATCGTCCCCCAAGAGGAACGCATGGTCTTCGGCGCGAAGCGAGAGGTCGCTGGGGTCCGCGAAAAAGACCGGACGCACGACCGGCAAGCCGTTCGACGCCGCATCTCGGAAGAGGGTGTAGAGGTACGGCAGCAGCCGGTAACGGCGAGCCAAGGCCAGTCGGGATTGCTCCTCGGTGCGCGCGCCGAACGACCAGGGCTCCTGATCGCCGTGCAAGGCGCTGTGGGTCCGGAAGAAGGGCAAGAGGGCGCCGACGCCCATCCAATGGGCGAAGAGCTCCGGCGAAGGCGTCCCGGCGAATCCGCCGACGTCGGGCCCGGAGCACGGCTGCCCCGACAGGCCGAGGTTCAAGGCCATCGGGACGGACCAGTGCAGGTGCTGCCAGGTCGAGCTGTTGTCGCCGGTCCAGGTTGCTGCGTAGCGCTGGCCGCCCAGGTAGCTCGAGCGTGTGAGCACGAACGGGCGCCGGTTGGGGCGGGCCTCACGCATTGCATCGTGTGTAGCTTTAGACATCAAGAACCCGTAAACGTTGTGGTATTGGGCGTGGGTTCCGGGCGCGATGTCGCCGCCTCCGCGATGCCGCAGAGCTTCGGGCAGCTCGGCGCCGAGGGGCAGAATCGGCGAAGGTTCGTTCAGGTCGACCCAGACCCCGTCCATCCCCTGCGCGAGAAACTCGGCCGTGCGACGCGCCCACCAGGCGCGTGTCTCCGGGCGCGTGTAGTCGGGGAAGGCGGCGTCGCCGGGCCAGGTCCACGCCTGGTGCTCCAGGCCTTGGGCGTCGCTCAGGAAGTGACCTTCGGCAACGCCTTCGTCGTAGACCGAGTACCCGACCTCGGCCTTGACCGCCGGGTCGAGAATCCAAACCGACCTGAAGCCGAGGCGGTGCAGGAAGTCGTTGGTCGCCTTGGGATCCGGAAAGCCGTCCGGGTCGAAGGTGAACACCTTGTACGCATCCATGTAGTGGATATCGACCCAGATGACGTCGCAGGGGAGGTTCCGCGCGCGAAACTCCTCGGCTAGCTCGCGCACCCGTGCGTCGGGATGGTACGAGAAGCGGCATTGGTGGTAGCCGAGCGTCCAACGAGGCGGGAGCTCGATCCGGCCGGTTAGGTCGGCGAGGCGCTGCACCAGTCGTTGCGGCGAGGCGGCCTCGATGACCAGGACGGGGAAGGGCTGCGCCGAGCGGAGCCGGATCCCCTCGCGAAGATCGATTTCGAGCCGATACGTGGTGTCGGCCAACACGCCGAACGCGCTGCCATCCGCCCGAACGGCCAGGACCCAGGGGTGCGCATGGTAGAGGCTCTTGGACTTCTCATCGTACTGGGGCGCCGGCTTCCCATCCGCTTCGATGCGAAACGGCTGCTTCGCCCAGCACTCGGTGACGAAGCCATTGCGGAGCAGGGGGCCCGCGACTTCACCGGTTCCGTAAAGGCTGGTTTCGGGATCGGTGGCAATGGTGGCGAGGAATGCGTCGGTGCCGCGCTCGAACATCGGAGTGGTGCGCCAGGGCTCGGGGACGGGGCCGAGAGCGGGAAGCGGTTCGACGAGAGCGAAGGAACGCGGGAGCGCAGCGGGGTCGACGCCGGGCGGGATGAAGCGAGCGACATCATTGGAGAGACGTCCCGGATCCTGATGCGTCGGCGCGGGCATGAGCACACAGTAGCGCACTCGGAGGGACGCTCACGCCGGCGCGAAGCATCCCGCGCAAGACCACCGTGTACTCCGAGAACTCCGGCGTCTGCTTGGGCTCCTCCCAGCCGGCCGGACTGACCATGCGGGCAATGCTGACGTCGGTATCGCCCGACCTGGCGCGACCGACGAATTCGTCGATGGTTTTCGGCATCGTGCCCGCAGCTTCCATGCGCTTCGGCTCTTCGATCAATTTCGCCATGCTTCTTCTCCTCGCCCCGAGCCTAGCTCAACTTCGAGGGCGCCAGACGGGGCGACCTTGCTTTCCGAAAGTAGATGGCACGAGCAGCCGGCCGGCATTGACGGCTAAACTCCTGGGACAAGAGAGGCCATGTCAGGTTGACTTGCTCTCTCCTGCGGTCGCCGGATACTAGAGCTCGTTCTGCGAATCGGGTCGAAATCCGGCTGGGGCGCGGTCGAACGACGAAAGGGTCTCCATGAGCAAGGATCAGAAGAGAACCGATACGAAGAACCAGCCGAAGCTCACGACCAAGGAGAAGAAGGCGAAGAAGGCGGCGAAGGCGGCCAAGAAGGCCGGTGAGACGGGGCTGGGGATCATCAAGTAGCTCCTAGCTCTGGACCACGACGAGCTGTTCGTTCGCGACCCTCCGCGCAACTGGCGCTGCCTGTGGCCGTCACGTACCCTCCCAGCGATGCCTTCGGCCCCTTCCGACGCTCCTAGCTGGACCCCCAAGGTCGACAACCCCTATCTCCACGGCCTCTACGGGCCGACCGTCCATGAGAGCTGCTCGTTCGACCTGAAAGTGGAGGGCGAGCTGCCGAAGGACCTTTTCGGCGCCTACGTCCGCAACGGGCCGAACTCGGTGTTCGAGCCTCGCAACGCCTACCATTGGTTTGACGGCGACGGGATGGTGCATGCGGTCTACTTTCGCGATGGGAAGGCGTCGTACCGAAGCCGGCTCGTGCCTACCGCGGGGCTCCGGAAGGAACAAGAGGCGGGCCGCGCGCTCTGGAACGGCATCATGGGGCCACTCAACGAGGCGGGCATGAACTTTCGCGCCAAAGACACCGCGAACACCGATGTCGTTTGGCACAGCGGGAAGCTCTACGCGCTCTGGTACCTTTGCGGGGAGCCGTACACGCTCGATCCGCTAACGCTCGAGCCGACGGGCGTCGACGAGTTCGGCGGCAAGCGGCGAACGACGGTGTCGGCGCACCCCAAGGTCGACGAGCGCACCGGAGAGATGGTTTGGTTCACGTTGGACGACTTTGAGCCACCGTACATGACCTACGGCGTCTGCGACCGAGACGGTAAGCTCGTGCACCAGGTCCCCATCGACCTGCCCGGCGTGCGCGCGTCGCACGACATCACCATCACGCGCAATTACTCCATCCTGCACGACTTCCCGTTCTTTCAAGACCCGGAGCTCCTGCAGAAGCACGGCTTCCGCGTGGCGCGCTTCCATCGCGACATTCCTTCGCGCTTCGGCGTCATTCCGCGCCGCGGCGGCAACGATGAGGTCCGCTGGTTCGAGTTCGAGCCGGGCTACGTGCTTCACATGGTGAACGCCTGGGAAGAGGGCGACTGGATCGTCATGGACGGCTGCTTTCAGCCCGACCCCGTGATTCGGCGCAACCCCGAGGAAGGGCCGCTTGCGTCGATGCTCGCCTACCTTCGCATCCAAACGCACCTGAGGCGCTGGCGCATGAACCTGGTCACGGGCGAATGCAAAGAAGAGCAGCTCGACGACCTGAACACCGAGTTCTGCCTGCCGGATACGCTGAGCTACGGGGAAAAGACCCGGTATTCGTACCACCAGTACCTGCCGCCCGACATGCACACGGTCGAGTTCCGTGCGCTCGTGAAATACGACCACGAAGACGGGACTCGCGTCCGCTACGACTACCCCGACGAATGGTTTGCGAGCGAGTCCCCGTACGCCCGCCGCGTCGGCGCGCAGGGCGAGGACGACGGCTACGTGGTGACCATCATGACCAATAGCGACGGCCGATCCGAATCCTGGGTCTTCGACGCGAAGCAAATCGAGCGCGGGCCCGTCGCACGTGTGCGCTTGCCGTCGCGCGTACCGTCCGGTTTTCACGCGAAGTGGATCCCCGGCGAACGCATTTGGACCGAGGCCTGAGCCGGCCGAACTCTGATTTCAGGAGCATGACCATGATGAACAAGCAGGTGCGGCTGGCATCCCGGCCCGAACGGTCTCCCCACCGACAGCAACTGGTCGTTCGACGAAGGTCCGATCGCCCACGCCCGATGACGGCGAGGTGCTCGTCAAGATCAGCCACATCTCGCTCGACCCGGCGATGCGGGCCTGGATGAACGAAGGTGCGACCTACATCGACGACGTGAAGGTCGGTGATGTGATGCGGGCCAACTGCGTCGGCGAAGTCATCGAGTCCGAGAGCGCCGAAGCTCCGCGTCGGCGACACGGTGCAAGGAGTGCTCGGCGTCCAGCAGTACGCGGTGGCCAAGCCGAAGGACCTCTTGCAAATCGATGCGACCTTGGCGCCTATCCAAAGCTACCTGGGCGTCCTCGGCTGGCCGGGCATGACGGCGTACTTCGGCCTCCTCGACATCGGCAAGGCCAAGGAAGGCGACACCGTCGTCATCTCGGGCGCAGCCGGAGCGGTCGGCAGCGTGGCCGGGCAAATCGCAAAAATCAAAGGCTGCCGCGTGATCGGCATCGCAGGCGGCCCGGACAAGTGCGCCTACCTGGTCGACGAGCTCGGCTTCGACGGCGCCATCGATTACAAGAACGAGAACATCCGCAACCGATTGAGCGAGCTCTGCCCGAAACGCGTCGATGTGTTTTTCGACAACGTCGGTGGCGAAATCCTCGACGCCGTGCTGAGCAAAATCGCCATGCACGCCCGCATCGTCATTTCCGGCGCCATCAGCCAGTACAACAACCCCCGCTTCCGAGGCCCCAACAACTACATGGCCCTGCTCACCAACCGCGCGCGCATGGAAGGCTTCGTAGTCTTCGACTACGCCAAGGACTGCGGCGCGGCCGCCGCCGAAATCGCGCAGTGGATGGCCGAGGGCAAGCTCAAGGCCAAAGACCACATCGTCGAAGGCATCGAGAATTTTCCGAGCGCCTTCCTAAGACTGTTCAGCGGCGACAAGCTCGGCAAGCTGGTGCTCGAAGTCTAGCCCGGAACCGTTCGGGGATCGGGCGCGAAAAAAACGCGTCACAGGGTTCCGTCGAACGGCAGGCGTCGAGCGGCTGTGGCCGCGGGGTTGGGGCGTCAAGCCTCGGCGCTGGAGCTGCGCCGGTACGGTTTGGTTGACCGCCCCGCCCACCCCCACCCGTAGATCCTCCCTGGCGCGGCATTCGCTTCGCTCTGCCTTGCCGGCGCATGCGCCGGGCTTCGCCCTGCGGGCTCGCGCTTCCGCCTGCCGTTGGGAAGCCTGGGGCCCTGTCTCCGTATGGAGGGGCGCGGAAAAAGCGCGATAGGGGGGACTACGGCGTGGGAGTGACCATCGGCAAGACACAACCCCCTCCGTCAACCGACTCAAGACGCGGCCGCCCAACACCCGCAGCCGCTCCGGCCACTCGACGCCGCCCCGTCCGACAGAGCCCCGTGTCGCGCTTTTTTCCGCGCCCCGGTTGCTTACGGACACCCATCCACGCAAACCCGAAACTCGCTCTCACAGGCCGCCACGCAGGTCTTGCTCTTCAGGTCGCAGTGGCTGTTGCAGTTGGCCCAGCGGTCGTTGCAGAGCGGGTTGCAGCCGGACAGCTGGTATTCGCCCGGCGGCGGTCGTGGGTATGCGTGCTCATAGCGAGGCATGGGCTCCGGCTCGTCGACGGGGAGTGGCCGGGTCGATCCGTCGACGGCGAGCTGATCGAGGCGCATTTCGGCGTAGCGGAGTCGCTCGGGGGGCTCGTTTGCGGCATGCGTTCCCAAGCCATTCTGCCCAGCAGTGGCGCCGCTGCGCGGGGGTCACGGCGGGGTCGTAGTCGGCGCCGTAGCACTGCTCGTACGCCTCCTCGCTTCTTTGCGCTTGTTTAAGACTGTGTCCGCATGCAATTGAAAGCAGCAAGGCAGATGCAAGGACCGAGCGAACCATGAGCGCGGAAGGTACCACCGCCGAGGAGCCCCACCAAGCGCCCGTCACGGGCTGGGGCACCTTCGACGCGAAAGGCCTCGGCACGCTTTGGCTCGCCTGGACCGACAAAGGGCTTGCTCCGCCTTTCGTTCGAGCGTCTCGATGGTGCGCTGGCAGATGAGGAAGCTGTGCCGGCCGTCTATACCGAGCCGCTCCGTCGCTATTTTGACGGCGAGCCGGAGGACTTCGCCGCCGTGCCGCTCGACCTTCGGGGCACCGACTTTCAGATTCGCGTCTGGAACGCCCTCCGCGCCATCCCTTGGGGCCAGGTGCGCACCTATGGCGGCGTCGCGCAGGAGATCCAATCGCCGCGTGCGATGCGCGCCGTCGGGCAGGCCAACCACGTCAACCCGATCCCGGTGATCGTGCCCTGCCATCGTGTCGTCGAGGCCGGGCACCGCCTCGGGGGCTACGGCGGCGGGCTCGAACGCAAGGAGCTCTTGCTCGCGCTCGAAGGTGTGCGCTTTCACGAGGGCGTGGTGCAGCCCGGCCAGATGGAGCTCTTTTGAGCCGGCCCTAGCGCGCCGCGAGCAAGCAGACGATGACGAGCGCGCCCGCGAGGAGGCTGATCTTGTCCTTTACCGCAAACAGCACCGGGTCGTCGTGCATTTGGTCGCGCGCGGCGAGGAACCAAATGCGGATGATCCAATAGACCAGAATCAAACAAATGCCCCAGAGCGCTTCGGGCGCCGAATAGTATCGCATCACCACGGGGCTGTTGATGTAGAGCGCGAAGACCAGGACCGCGAGCAAGCCTGCCGCCGGTCCAGCCGAGGTGATGATGGGGATGTCGGCCGGGACGTAGTTGCGGCCCTTGAGGGACTGGCCGCCGTCGCCTTTGACCTGAATCAGCTCGCTGTAGCGCTTCACAAAAGCCAAGCTCGTGAAGAAGAAAATCGAAAATGCGAGCAGCCAGGGCGAGAAGCTTAACGTCGACCGCGACGCCACCGGCGACCACCCGATAGGTGAAGAGCGAGGCGAGGGCGAGTACGTCGACGATCATCTGCTGCTTGAAGACGAAGCTGTAGGCGGTGGTGAGCGCGACGTAGCCGAAGAGCACGAGGACGAACTCGGGGCGAACGAAGATGGCACTCAAAGCGACCGCCACGGTGAGCGACGCAAGGCCCAGCGCAACGGCCTCGGGGATCAACAGCGTGCCGGCGGCTAACGGCCGGTTGCGCTTGCTCCGATGCTGACGGTCTGCGGAAAGGTCGACGAGGTCGTTCAAGACGTAGATCGACGAGGCGCAAAGGGAGAACGCGACAAAGGCCATGAAGGCCTTGAACACAAGCCCCGGAGCCGTGTACTGGTGCGAGAAGTAGAGCGGGACGAAGAGCAGGATGTTTTTGGCCCACTGGTGGGGCCGCAGCTCTTTGACTGCCGCCTCGAGCTTCGAAGGCCGCGGAACCAGGACCGTCGCCCTCGACACCAACTGCTCGGCGGCGCGCTGGGTGCTCGGGCTCGGGCAGACCATGCTCGCCTCCTCCGCTGCCTTCCAGACCGGCAGGTCTGCGGACGAGTCGCCCAGATACTGAAAGCCACCGGCGCCAAAGCGGCCGGTCAAATAGTCGGCTTTGCGCTGGGCCTTCAAGTTGTTCTGTCCGTCGCTTCCGATCGCTTCATCGAAGACGCCCAGATGCTCAGCAATCCGATCCGCAGTGCTCTGGTCGGAGGCCGTCACCAGCAGCACGCGTCGGCCCGCCGCGCGCGCCTCGCCAATCGCGTCGAGCACCTCAGGCCGGTACGGAAGGGTCGCGGGGTCGACGGGCGCGTTCTCCGCCAAGTATCGCTTGAGCTTGGGGCGGCCGCTTCTGAGCGCGGCGAGTGCGGCTGGGACCTTCCACGGCGCGCTCTTGAGCAAACCAATGAAACCTTCGGCCATCGTGTCGGTCGCCAGAAGCGTCCCATCGAGGTCGACGCAAAGCGGCCGCTCGGAGTCGGTGTCGGTCGAATCTGTGGCCGCTTCGCTCAAAGTCCCCTTTCAAAGGCTATGCAGCGCCGCTTCCAAGCGCTCACGCTTCTCTCGCAGCTCGAGAGAATCCCGTCTCGACTTTTGGACCACGGCCTCTGGCGCGCGCTCGACGAAGCTCGGGTTGGCGAGTTTTTTCTCCAGCACGCCGAGCTCCTTCTCGACCTTCTTGAGGTCGCGCTGCAGACGATCGCGCTCCTTTTCGGTGTCGATGACGTCCGGTACCGCCGCCCGAACACCCGGGTTGACGAACACGGCGGCGTTTTTGAAATGCGCGTTCGGATCGTCGAGCTTCGCGGGGTCGGCTTCGAAGCAGAGCTCGCAGCGGCCCAGGGCCTCGATGGTCCGTCGCTCGGCGTCGAGGACGCGGCGCTTGTCCTGGTCCTCGGTATGCCAGTGGATGCGCATCGGCTGACTTCTCGGAACGTCGTGCTCTGCGCGGATGGTCCGCGCGCTTCCGACGAAGGCCTGGACCACTTCGAAATCGCGCTCGGCGCTTCGGTCGAGTTTGGCGTCGACGAGCCCCGTCGGGAATCGGCTAATCATGATGCTCTTGGGGGCGCCATCCCACTTCGGCACCCGCTGCCAGATCTCCTCGGTGATGTGCGGCATCATCGGGTGGAGGGCGCGCAGCACCGTTTCGAGCACATGCACCAAGGTCGCCTCGGTCTCCTCGATGAGCGCCGCGTCGCCGCTATCCAGGGCAGGTTTGCTCAGCTCCAGGTACCAGTCGCAAAACTCGCCCCACACGAAGTGGTAAAGCGCGCCCGAGGCTTCATCGAGACGGTAGGCGTCGAGCCCAGAGGCCGCGACGTCGAGCGCCTGATAGAGCCGCGAGAGCACCCAGCGGTTCGCGAGCGCCTTGGGCCCTGGGCACTGCTGCGAGGCCTTGGTCGAGGAGCCGTCGAGCCGCATCAGCGCATAGCGCGACGCGTTCCAGAGCTTATTGGCAAAGTTTCGGTAGCCTTCGATGCGCTTGATGGAAAGCGCGATGCGGCGCGACTGCGGCGAATAGCTGAGCAAGGTCATGCGGAGCGCGTCGGCGCCGTAGGCCGCGAATCCATCGGGGTAGGTGCTCTTTAGGTACTTGATGCCCGACTTCTTCGCGCCTGCCTTTTCGGCCTTCGCCACGAGCTGCTCGTTGGTGGCGCCATAAATTACGTCGAGCGGGTCGACGACGTTGCCCTTTACCTTGCTCATCTTCTCGCCGCGCTCATCGGTGACCAAGCCGGCCAGTAGAACACGCGTGAACGGAACCTCACCCATGAAGTGAAGGCCCATCATGATCATGCGCGCGACCCAGAAGAACAAGATGTCGTAGCCCGTCTCCATGTCCTGCGTCGGATAAAAGCGCTCGAGCGCGACCGTCTTTTCGGGCCAGCCAAGCGTCGAAAACGGCCACAGCCCCGAGCTGAACCAGGTGTCGAGCACGTCCTCGTCCTGGCGAATCGAGGTGCCGCCGCAGCCGCCGCACGTCGTCGCGTCCTCGCGTGACACCGTGACGTGCTCGCAGTCTGCGCAGTACCAGGCCGGGATCGGGTGGCCCCACCAGAGCTGACGCGAAATGCACCAGTCCTGGATGTTCCGGAGCCAGTGGAAGTACGTCTTGCTCCACTCGGGCGGCAGAATCTGAATCGTACCGTCTTCGACCGCCTTGATGGCCGGCGCTGCGAGCGGCTTCATCTTGACGAACCACTGGGTTGAAATCATCGGCTCGACGATGGTCCCGGAGCGCTGCGAGCGCGGCAGCGTCATCATGTGCTTCTTGCGTCCGCGGGCGAGCCCACGGTTGCCGAGCTCGATCTCGACGGCGTTGCGCGCCTCGAAGCGGTCGAGCCCTTGAAACGGACCCGAGTTCTCGTTCATCGTGCCGTCGAGGTTGAAGATGTTGATTTCCTCGAGGCCGTGTCGCTTGCCCGTCGCAAAGTCGTTGGGGTCGTGGGCGGGCGTCACCTTCACGACGCCTGTGCCGAACTCGGGGTCGACCAGCTCCGCATCGAGGATCACCGGAATCAAGCGGTCGACGAACGGGTGCCGCACGTACTTGCCGTGCAGATGCCGGTAGCGTGCATCGTCCGGGTGAATCGCCACCGCCGTATCGCCGAGCATCGTCTCGGGGCGCGTCGTCGAAACCACCACCTCACCGCCGCCGTCTGCGAGCAGATAGGCGAAGTCGAACATCGCCCCTTCGACGTTTTCCTCCTGCTCGACCTCGAGGTCCGAGAGCACGGTCTGCGACTCGACGTCCCAGTTGACCAGGCGCGTATCGCGGTAGATGAGCCCCTCTTCGTGGAGCCGGACGAAGGCCTCCCGCACCGCTCGGACCATGTCCGGGTCCATCGTGAATTTGGTCCGCGGCCAGTCGCAGGAAGCGCCCATCTTGCGAAGCTGCTGGAGAATCCGCTCGCCCGACTCTTTCTTCCACTGCCAGACCCGTTCGATGAACTTCTCGCGGCCGAGGTCGTAGCGCGTCAGGCCCTCCTGCTTGAGCTGCCGCTCAACCACCACCTGCGTCGCAATCCCCGCGTGGTCGATGCCGGGCACCCAGAGCGTGTTGTAGCCCTGCATGCGCTTGTGGCGGCAGAGCACATCCTCGAAGGTCGTTCGGCAGGCATGGCCCATGTGGAGCGAGCCGGTGACGTTCGGCGGCGGGATGGCGAGGGTGTAGGTCTGCCGCGTATCGCTCGGCTCTTCGGAAGCCGCGAAGAAACCCGAGGTCTCCCAGAACTCGTACCAGCGAGACTCGCTTTCGGTGGGCGAGTACTGCTTGGGCATCTCGTCAGTCGAATCGCTCATCCGACCGACCGTGTGCGGTGAAATGGCTGGGCAGTCAAGCCTCAGTCGCCGATGAGACGGTGCAATTCCTCACGGATCATCGCTTCGGCAAGCTCGGGCACGACCTCCCAAACCACGCGCTCCACGACCTCGGCCGAGAGCTTGAGCACGCCTTCTACCTGGTCGGGCGTGAGGCCGAGCGTTTCGAGTCGTGCGACCACCGAATGCGACAAAGCTTCGCTTGCGCCTGAGGCCTGGAGCGGAGAGCTGGGTGGGGCGGATGAAAACTGGGCCGGCGGAGCGGATGAAATGTTCGCGGCCGGGGCGGATACGATCTTCGCGGGCGGCGCGGAGGAATGAAGAGAGCCGGCTGTCCCAGGCGCAACCGAAACCTGTGCGCCGGTGATGGGCGTTCCCGACAAGCGTCGGGCCGGCTGCATCCCGGAACTCACAGGGAGAGGAGGTGGCGTAGGCCGATGGGTGCGCTGCGCGACCGGCCTTGGCGGCGTCGTCGCGGGACGGGCCACTGGAATCGAGGGCATGTCGGAGAAGCCGGCGGCTTCGGTTTGGCCCGCTAGCGCGTTTGCCTTGTCGATCGCTTCTTGGGTGTCGAACGGTTTTAGAATGTGGTCGTCGGCGCCGACTTCGGAGGCCCGCGCCGCATCGAGCGGGCGATGCTGGCTCGCCATGAGAATCACCGCAGTGCCCGAAAGCCCGGGATCGCCCTTGAGCGACCGAGTCACTTCGTACCCGTCGATTCCCGGAAGGGACGAATCGATGAACGCCACGTCCGGAGCAAAGGCCGCCCCTCGTTCAAGTGCAAGCTCGCCGTTTTCCACGACCAGCAACTCCGCGTCCTCACCAGCGAAAGTCATCTCCATGACCTTGCGCATGGTTACGCTGTCTTCGACGATTAGAATCCTCATCGACATCAAGCCCCGTTCACCAAGATGTATGTCGCTGGCATACGCGATCGGCACCTTGGCGGTCAAGAAGGAGCGTATCCGGTTTGACGCCCTCGTAGGCCGCCGGTAGGGAGCCAAGGTGTCGGACTTGGACCTACGCCGGCTCTATCGCGAGCAGGCTCCGCGAGCCCCCGAGGGCTGCTTCTCGCTCGAAGACCTGATCGCCGGATCAGGGCCGCTCGAGCTGGATATTGGTTTTGGCCGTGGTTTGTCGCTGTTCGAGCGCACGGCGGCGGCACCTGAAAGTCGCATCGTCGGCATCGAGGTGAAGACCAAGCTCGCCTACAAAGCGGCCGAGCGGCTCGAAAAGCGTGGGATCGAAAAAGTGAAGGTCCTGTGCGGGGATGCCCGGGAAATCTTGAAAAGAGCTGAGCCGAGCAGATCGGTTCAGCGGGTCGCTCTGCACTTCCCGGACCCGTGGTGGAAGAAGCGACACGACAAGCGGCGGGTCATCGGGAAAGCGCTCCTCGGCGAGCTGGCCCGCCTGATGAAGCCGGGCGGCGAGCTCTTCATTCAGACCGACGTCGAGCACCGAGCCGAGCAGTACCTGGCGCAGCTTCAGGACACGCCGGGCTTCACGCTCGCCTCGGCCGAAGGGTACGTCGAGGTGAACCCGTTTGGCGCCCGCTCGAATCGGGAGAAGCGCGCCCTCGAAGACGGCCTGCCGGTTTGGCGAATCCTCGCAACGCGCGACTGATGCCCAGCTACCGAAGCGCAATGGTGTGGCAAGCCCGCAGGGTGTCGCGCGCGAGCTCTTCTTGACGCTCCTCGAGTGTTTGGTCCGGCTCGTGGCCGGGGATGAAGTAGCCGAGGTCGTCGACGATGTCGTAGAGTTCTTCGCCTCGTTCGAGCAGCGCGCAATTGCGTCTTTGCAGCGCGCGAACCAGGCGCGGGAGGGCATCGAGGCTGTGGCGCTTGGTGTCGTGCATCAGGACGATGCCGCCGCGGTCCCCCGTCTCGCGCTCGCGGCGCTCGAGCACCCGAAAGAAGGTTCGAACGACGTCGTCGGGCGTCTTTGCCTCCAAATCGCCCGCGTAAACCGCCCACATCACACTCGTATAGCCAAGCTCGCCCAGCAGGCGCTCGACGCGCTTGGACAAGGCTCCCCCGGGCGGACGAATCAGTCGAGGCGTTCGGCCGACCGCCCTCCGAAGCTTTCGCTCAGTGATGGCGAGCTCCGCTTGAATCTCGTCGTTGCCGAGCAGGGGTAGCTGACGGTGAGTCTCCGTATGGCTGCCGACGACGTGCCCACGCCGCACGATCTCACGAACGATCTCGGCGTGCCGGCGCTCGTAGGGATTTCCATTGCCGAAGCTCTCGCTGGTCACGAAGAAGAGCGCCTTGATGCCCAGGTCGTCGAGCAGGTCGAGGAGCTGCGGCGTCGTTCGGCTCGAAGGGCCGTCATCGAACGTGAAAAGAATCGCGCGGCGCTTGGTGCCGCCATGAATCGTGAGCCCGCTTGGAAAGCGGAGGCCGGTCACATCTTCATTGACGATGGGGACAACGCCTTGCACTTCGGGCCCCGGCTCCTGGTGCCGCGGCTCGAGCACCGGAGAGGGGCGGATCGTGATGGGCTCGATGACCATCGGCGCGCGACGCGTCTCGGTGGCGCCGAAAAGCGAGCCTCCGGCCACCAACGCGAGGACGCACGCGCTCAGTCGAACCTTCCAGGGGATGAAGGACATCTCGATTGGATCGTAGGGAAGCGCAGCCAGGAGATGCGAAAAAGGCGCAGAACCTGGACAGGTCTGCAGTTGCAAGGCTCGATCGCATCGAGTACCCCGTGCGCCCAACGAGCAAGATGTGATTCAAGTCGAAGGGCTCAGCAGGCTGTACGGAAGCCGACTCGCGGTCAACGATCTGTCCTTTCGGGTGGAACCGGGGGAAATCGTTGGATTTCTTGGTCCTAACGGGGCGGGCAAGAGCACGACCCTCCGCATGCTGACCGGCTACCTCGCGCCGAGCTCGGGCGAGATTCGGATCGACGGTATCGACGCGGTCCGAAGCTCGATTCAGGCGCGAGAGCGAATGGGGTACATGCCCGAAGGGGTGCCTTTGTACCGCGAGATGCGCGTTCGGGAGTACCTGCGCCACCGGGGGCATCTGAAGAGCGTCCCCGCGGTCGCGGCCGCCGTCGACCGCTGTCTCGAGCTTGCCGGTGTCGCAGATGCCCGGACCCGAATCATCGGCCAGCTCTCCAAAGGCTACCGCCAGCGCGTCGGTCTCGCCGAAGCGCTCATCGCCGACCCACCCATCCTGATCCTCGACGAGCCGACGTCGGGCTTGGACCCAAATCAGGTTCGGCAGTTCCGTGAGCTGGTCCGGAGCTTCGGCGGCAAAAAGACGGTGCTGCTCTCGACCCACATTCTGTCCGAGGTCGAAGCGGTCTGCGACCGGGTCATCATCATTCGCGAGGGCGAGAAGGTCGCCGACTTGGTGCCCGGGGATTCCGAGACCAGCCTCGAAGAGGTGTTCGCCGAGCTGACGACCACCGGCACGACGCAGGAGGCTTCGTGAGCAGCGCCTGGGTCGTTTTGAAGCGAGAGCTCGCGTCGTTCTTCGTCTCGTCGCTGGCCTACGTCGTGCTGACCTCGTGGCTGGTTTGGAACGGCGTCTGGTTTTGGATGCTCACCGAGTTCTACGCCCGCAATGCCGTATCCTCCGGCGCATCGACGCCACTGTCCGGTTTTTTCGGCGGAAGCGCGCTGTTCTTCATTCCGCTTCTGGTGTTCGTCCCCGTCCTGACGATGCGCCTGGTCGCCGGTGAGAAGCAGGCCGGCACGATCGAAACCTTGATGACCGCCCCGGTTTCGGAGAGCTCGGTGATTCTGGGCAAGTACGCCGCCTCGCTCGTCATCTGGTGTGTGCTCTGGATCCCCACGATCATCTACGCCTGGATCATGAGCCAGCACGGCAGCGTCGATTGGGGGGCTGTGACCGCCAGCTACTTCGGCATCTTCTGCCTGGGCACCTACTTCATGGCGGTGGGCCTGCTCATGAGCGTGCTGGCGCCCACCCAAATCGTGGCGGCCGTCCTCGCGTTCGTCACGCTCGGCGTCCTCTTCACCGTGGGTATCGGCGAGTTCGTCCTCGATGGGACGGCGCGCGAGGTTTGCGCCTACGTGAGCATGCTCGGCCACATGCAGAGCTTCGCCAAAGGCGTCATCGACACCCGGTACCTGGTCTTCGATCTTTCGATCGCGGTCCTGGCCGTTGGCCTGAGCATCGGGGCGATGAAGGCAAGGAGGCACGGATGAGCGCGCAGCCCCGCGCACGGTTGAACGTCCTGCTCACGGCCGTACTCGGCCTCGTGGTCGTAGTCCTCGCGAACTACATATCTTCGCGGCACTACCAGCGATGGGACTGGACCAGCCACGGCTTGTTCACGCTTTCGGATCGCAGCAAACAGGCCTTGAAGGAGCTCGACCAGGACGTCGAGATCTACGTTTTCCTAGGACGCGACGAGCAGGACTTCGCCGACGTGGAGACCTTGCTCGAGGAGTACAAAGCGGTCACCGACCGAATCCAGGTCGAATGGGTCGACCCGGACCGCGACCGCGCGCGCTACCAGGT
This sequence comes from uncultured delta proteobacterium, assembly GCA_963712235.1. Classification (GTDB taxonomy): domain Bacteria; phylum Myxococcota_A; class Polyangia; order Polyangiales; family Houyiibacteriaceae; genus SG8-38. Next base: position 37,160 of record CAVQHC010000004.1, on the reverse strand, counting down.
GCTCGCCGACAAGTTCGGTATCGACAGCTGGCTTGCCGGGGACGTGACGCTTTCACAAGTGCCGGTCGTCGTCACGAGCGGCGAGCGCAAATGGAAAGTCGAGCGCCATCAGCTCATCGTCGAAGACTTCGAGACCTTCGAGGACGCCGATGGACACAAGCTCGACCTGCAGTCCGAGCGCGCCCTCACCGGAGCGATTCTCGAGGTGACCACCGGCGAGCCGAACAAAGTCTGCGTCGCGACGGGGCACGGCGAGTGGGAGGTCGGAGCCTACGGCGAACGCAGCTTCGACCCGGTGGCCCGCGAGCTCGAATGGGAAAAAATCGAAGTCGAGCCGTTCGAGATTCGTACGGACGAGGTTCCGGAGGCCTGCGACGCGCTCTTCGTCATCAGCCCGCAGCGCCCGTTCTCCAAAGAAGAGGTCGACCTCGTCGACCGCTACCTCACCTCGGGCGGGAACCTGCTTCTGAGCTTCGACCCCGTCCTCAAAAAGGAGAAGTTGACCGGGACAGGCTTTGAAACCTCGCTCAAAGCGCGCGGGATCCTCGTCGGCGCGGACCTCGTCATCGAGAACGACACCGCGCAGCAGCTGCCCGGAAACCCTGGCGACCTGTTCCTCGTGACCAACGTCGGCACCCATCGCCTCGTCGACACGATTCGGAAGCGCGGCGGAGGGGTCCTCTTTGCCGTTGCGCGCTCGGTCGACGCGGCCGAGGGCGGCGAAACCGAAGTTCTCTTCCGCACGAGCCCGGCCGCCGTTGCGGAAACCGACCTCGCCCGCGCGCTCGACCCGGACGCCAACGGTAAGCGGACACCGCCTCGCGCCGTTCCGCTCGCGGTCGCCTGGGAGTTCGTGCCGCCGCTCGGCGATGACCTCCAGCCGGTCAAGACGGACGACCCAACCCCGGGCCGCTTGCTGGTCATGGGCGACAGCGACTGGATGAGCTCCGAGCTCCTCGAAAACCCACAGCTCTCGAACATCGACTTGCTCTCGTCGGCCGTCGGCTGGCTCACGCAGCGGGAGGCCCTAATCAACATCGCGCCGCGCAAGACCAATGCCCGCGCCGTCATTATGAGTGACGCCGACCTGCAGAACCTCTTGTTCCGCGTCGTGGTTCTCCTGCCGCTCGCCGCCCTCATCGCTGGCTTTGGCGTTTGGTGGTCGAGGCGCTCATGAGCGCGCGCACCCCCATCGTCTTGCTCGTCGTGGCGGCCGTCCTGTTCGCCTATGTGATGCTGTTCGAGCGCGGCGGCCCGGGGCGCAAAGAAATCGACTCCCGTTCTGGCTTGCTCTTGGAGGCGGTCGTCCGGGACCGGATCACCCGCATTCGAATCGCTTCGGGCGATGAACGGGTCGCGCTCGTTCGAACCGGCGAGGGCTTCGACGAAGCCTGGACGCTCCAAGAACCGAAAGACGCACCCGGCGACCCAGAGGTCATCGAGGACTACCTGCGCAACTGGGAGTTCGCGATCCCGGTTCGCACGCTCCAAAGCCCAAGCCCCGAAGACCTGCAGAACTTCGGCATGGAGACGCCCAAGGCGGAGGTCAGCTTCGAGATGGGTCGCGCCAAGGTGCGCATCTCGCTCGGTTCGGGGACGCCGGTCGACGGAGGCGGTTACGTACGCATCGATGACCGTCGAGAGATCTCGGTCGTCGGCAAAGACGTCGTCGCGCTTTTCGAGCGCAACGCAGAGGCGTTCGAGCTCGAAGGGGATGCCGGCGCACCGGATCTTTCGGATCTGCTCGTCGCCGAGCCGGATGCGGCTGTCGCCGAGCCGGATTCTGGCGTTGCCGCGCCCTGACTACTCCGCTGAGCCCTTGGCGAGCGTCTCGTGCGATGCGTATTCAAGAAGCCCGTTGCTCGTGTTGAAGCCACCGGACGAAATTAGCGTGAAGTGCCCCTTCACACGAACCTTGTTTCCAACTGCGAGGTCTTTGGGCACCACGACCTCACCGGCGATGGTGGTCGTCCTGCGACCGCGGCGCGCGCGTTGGAGCTGCTCTTGGTTGTCGGCGTACCCCACGACCAGCAATTGCTCGGCTCGGTCGGTCTGGTCGGCCGTGTCCGCGATGAACATGTGCGGCGCGGCGACCTTGGGGCACTCTTCCTTTTTGCGCTTCTTGCAAGCCGGCGGCTCGTAGATTTCGATGATGTACCCGGTGACGCCGAGGTCCACGTCGAGCAACTTGCTCGGACGCTGACGCAGGCCGTACACGCTGTACGACTCATCTTCGTACGTGGTTGGAAACGGCGGCGGCGGCAGCGTCGGAACCTCGGGAAGGTTCGGAACGATTTCGGGCAATTGTTCCGCTTCGGCTTCGGGCTCCGAAGCGGACGTGATCTGTTCACAACCGGCGCCCAGCAGCACCCCAGCCACCATCAGGCCTATTAGACGAGCTCGCATGTTTCCCCCTGTTCCGAACAAAGTAACACGGCCGATTCGGGAGCGACAATCTAGGGGGGTGTTCGGGGGCAGCGACCGTCCTCGGCTAGGGGCTCTTCGAGCGCCATTTTCAGCGTGGGCGGAACGCCTTCGGTGCTTCGGAGCTGCTCGATGGTCGCAACCGCCTCCGGGCTGCCCAGGGCGCGGAGCGCCTCGATCGCCCTCGCGGCGTTGTTCAAGTCCTCGGTGGGGGCATTGCCGGGCGCCGCGCGCATCACCACGCGGAACAGGGCCTCGGCAGCATCGGTCCGGCAGTGGGCGACCGCGTAGTCGATGGCGGCGGCCGTCACCATCGGCCATTCGTCGCGGGCGCGGAGCCTTCGGTGAATCCGCCCCCAACCTTCGTCGTGCGACGAGGAAGTGAGCACCTCGATGGCGGTCGCGCGCACCTGCGACATCGAATCGTCGACCGAAGCCACGACCACCGCAAGCGCGTCCCCTTCGCTCCGAAGACTGCGCACGGCCGCGGCCCGCACCATCGGCCACGGGTCGCGGCGGGCGAGGGTGGCGCGCTCCAACATGGATCCGTCGTCCCCGGACAAAACCGATGCGGCGCTTGCGCGCACCCTAGGGTAGCTGTCCTTCAAGGCAGCCCGCGCGTCTTCGCGATGTCCCCGCGCCGCACTCGCCTCGACCGCAGCCTGACGCAGCATCCATCGCTCGGCCGCGTCGACTTGGCGTTGCACCCAGCGGTCGATCTCGCGGCTCGGGCCGGCCGATGCGGCGCTCTGAAGCAGCCGCCACGTCGAGGGAAAATCCTTCGACCGCGGCGCCCCGTAGGCGACGAACGAAGTCATCGGCGTGCGCTGCGCCTCCAGGCCGACCAATGCCATCGACGCGCTTGCAACGGCGGAAACCGCCGGCTCTTTTGCGAGCCAGGCGAGAAGCGTGGCGTTTGGATCTCGCGCGGAGCGCTGCAGCGCGATGCCGAGCGCTGCACGAAGCGCGGGACGATTCTCGCCAGGCGGTTCGGCCATCGCGTCGAGCAGGGCCGAAATTGCGAAGTCGGGATCTGCGCGCGCGAGAAGCGGCGCAGCGCGGTCACCCACAGCTGGATCGGCAACCAGGGCGGCCAAGGCGCGCTGCCCTCGCGAGCCGAGCTGCCTGAACGCCTCGAAGGCCCTGTCACGCAGGTCCGCGTCGTCCGATCGAGCAGCCTCGAGCAGCGTGTCGAGCGCCGCGTCGTGATTGACCGCGAGGCGGGTCAACGCGCCGAGCACGCGCTTTTTGCCAAGCAGCGAAATCGTCGGCCAGGCCCTGCCGATTTGCTTTGCCGCTCGCTCGCCGCCGGCTTGAAGCAGGTATACCGCGGCGATGGCGCGGTCGTGGTCGGCGTCGAGCTGGCGCACGGCATCTGCCACCGCGGTAGGATCGGCCGTCGCAGCAGCCGTCCCCGCAGCCGCGAAAAGCGAGAGAGCGGCGGCTAATGCAAGAGCAGATCTGCGGTTCGTCGTTCCCACTCGGTTACCGTCCCGTCCCGCAGCTCTAGCACGCGGTCCGCGTGACGAAGGAAATCCTCGCGATGCGTCGCGACGAGGACGAGCCCCCCATCGTCGGCATGCTCTCTGCAAACACGAATCACGCTGCGCTCGTGCGCGTCGTCGAGCGCGGAGCTCGGCTCATCCAAGAGCAATACGGGAGCGCTCGTGTAGAGAGCGCGGGCCAGGCAGATGCGCTGACGCTGACCGGTCGAGAGGTCGGTGCCGCCTTCGTGAAGCACGCCATCGTAGCCCTGCGGCCTCGCCGAAATGAAGTCATGGGCGTCGACGCGCCGGCAGACCTCGAGTACCCGGTCGCGGTCGGGTCGGCTCACGCCGAGCGCCACATTGCCAACGATCGTGTCGCGAAACAGCGCCGGGTTCTGCGGCATCCACGCGGTCGCGGCGATGAGCGCGCGGCGAGACGCCGGCAGCCCATCGATGGCGATATGTCCGGCAGACGGCGGAAGCACCCCAGCGAGAACCCCGAGCAAGGTCGACTTGCCCACGCCGCTCTCGCCGGTGATGGCGACGAGCTCGCCGCCCCGAAGCGACGCGTGCGCGCCCCGAAGCACCGTCCGCCCATCGTAGTCGAAGCGCAGGCCGTCGAATCCAAGCGACACGATCTGCTCTCTCCGAGTGTCGGGCGGTTCGGCCGGCTCGGCGGGCAGGCCGAAGAGCTCATCGAGCCGATCGAGCGACGCCAAACCCGACCACCAGCCGAAGACCGCCTGGGCGATCCCGTGCAACGGCCGGTACATCAAAAGCAGGGCGACCAGCACCGTGCCGGTGCTCGCGAGGTCGACGGTGCTCTGTCCGGACCAGGCAAATGCAAACACCAGCGCAGCGCCGAGCGCTGCCGCCAGCTCCACCATTGGCCCTGCGGCGGCGCTCCAGCTCTCCGCCGCGATCCCGCGTTGCTCGGAGCGGGTCGCGGCGCCGTCGACGCTCTCCAAGGTCGACGCCGTCGCGCCGTACGCGCGAAGAACCGCCGCCCCGTCGATGGCCTCGGCCGTGCTGGCCACCACCGCCGACTCGGCGGCAAAAAGCTCACGCTGCAGCTTCCTCGCCGGTCGGGCCGCCACCAAGATGAGCAGGACGGCGAAGGGCAGGACGAGAAGCCCCGGGATGGCTAGTGCAGTATCCACCCTCAGCGCCACACTGGCTAGTGCGGTAGCCACCAACACGCTTCGAATGCCCTGGCCGACACCCAGATGGAGGAAGACTCGGACCCCATGCACCTCGACCTGGATCCGCGAAGAGAGCTCCCCGCGCGGCCAGGTGAGCAACTTCGAGGGCTCGAGCGCCAGCACATGCGCCAGCAAATTGCCCCGAAATTCACGAATTACCCCAAGCTGGAGCTTGGACGCGAGGTGGGTCCGGACCGTCTCGGAGAACGCTCTCAGGAGCCCGAGCCCAACCAGCAAGCCCACGATCTGCGGGACGCTCAGGCTCGGGATTGGCAGGGTCCCGAAGGCGCTTCCGGCCCCTGAATTGCCTTCCAAACTGCGCACGAGCGGCCCGACGAGCCAGGCGTAGCCGGCCGTGGCCGCGGCTGAGACGGCCATCGCGAGGACGCTGGCCGAGGCGAGGGGTATCCGGGTCCGGACCGATTTTAGTAGCTCGGTACGAGCACGGCTCTCACTGGAATCTCTCCGCATAAACACGTCGAATACCCCTTCTCATCTCCACTCACGGACCCATATAGACCGAGTTACTCCCACGACAAAATACAAGCGCGCGAAGGGCGAGGTCTGGACCACCAGGCATTCCGGCACGGTGCGTGCATCTCGCTTCCAGTCGAGCGATTGGTTCACGCCAGACGGAAGCGTCGGGCGGTTTCAGTTGTTCAGCCCAATGAGGCGGGTCGCCACAGATTGAGGGCGCCACCGGGAGGCAAGAGGGAACATGGCACGACAGGCAGCGACAAGACAAACCACGAGAAAGAGCGCGGTGAGGGCCAAGGCATCCAAGCCGGTGGAACCGAGGGCTGAGGCGCAGGTTCAGAAGCCCGCGCAGGCCGTGGCGGCGCCGTCCGCCGAGCCCAGCAAGGAGCAGCTCGAGAAGGCCCGTGTCGAAAGCGAAAAGGCCCTCAAGGAGTTCGAGCGTCAGGGTGCCGGAGATTCAACCCTCACTCGGTATTTCCGCGAGATGATCGGCCATCGCGTGCTCACGCCTCAAGAAGAAATCGAAGCGGCCAAGCAGGTCGAGCGCCTCGAAATCGCGTACTGGGAAGCGCTGCTCAGCCATCCGGCCTGCTTCGAGAGCGTCGCTGCGGTCATCGAACGCCGTGTCGAGGAGCAGCCGCTCCCCGAGCTGGCTTCGCTGCGCAAGCTTTGCAAGAGCTCCAAGGCCGACAAGCTCGGTAAGCGCCAAGAAGTGCGCTGGGCTGCTCTTTGTCTCCAACTCTCTACGAAGATGCGTGAGCTCGACAGCGATCGTCTCTTCGTTCAGGAGTCCGACCGCGCCGTGCATCGCCTGGCCGGTGACTTCGCGGACGAGCGCGACATCGTCGGCGACCATGTCCGGATGACCCCGTCGTTCAAGCGCTACCTGCAGCATGTGCGGAGCGCGCAAAAGGCGCAGCAGCGCGCCAAGAACCGCTTCGTCGCAGCCAACCTTCGTCTAGTGGTTTCGATTGCTCGCCGCTACAACCGCGGTCGGCTCCCGCTCATCGACCTCATTCAAGAGGGCAACATCGGCCTCATGAAGGCCGTCGAGCGCTTCGACCACAACCGCGGCTACCGCTTCAGCACCTACGCGTCGTGGTGGATTCGCCACGCGATTAGCCGCGCGCTCGCCGACAAGGGCCGTGCGGTTCGTATCCCCGTGCACATGCTCGACACGTACAACCGCGTCGCGCGTGCGACTCAGGCGATTGCGACGCGCACCGGCAAGGAGCCGACGCCCGAAGAGCTCGAAAAAGAGACCGGCATCGCTGCCGAAAAGCTCGAGAAGATCAAGGGCTACTGGGCCGAAACCCCGTTCTCGCTCGATCGTCCGGTCAACGATGAGGACGGCCGCAAGTTCATCGACTTCCTCGAAGAGGAAAACGTGCCGACCCCGTACGAGCAGCTCGTCTCCCGCAAGTGGAGCGACGAGGTGCGCAGACTCCTCGACACGCTGACCCCGATGGAGGCGCGGATCCTCCGCTGGCGCTTCGGCCTCGACGACGAAGATGAGCTCACGCTCAAGGAAATCGGCGACAAGTACAACCTGTCCCGCGAGCGCATCCGGCAGCTGCAGGAGCAGGCGCTAGGGAAGATTCGGCGACAGATCAAGGAGTGAGCTGAGCGGCTCGCACGACTGAGACGCCGGTAGTGAGAGCTGCCGGCGTTTTTCAATTGGGGAGCGGTGTCGCGCATGTTTGCGGGCGGGGGGGCGTCGCCGTTCGGCTTGTGCTGCCGCGGGCGTTTGGGGGAGAGGGGGTCGCCGTTTGGCTTGTGCTGCCGCAGATGTTGGGGGGCGGGTGTTGGGTGGGTTGGGTGGTACGGCTTGTTGACACCGCCCCGCCCACCCCCACCCGTAATCCTCCCTGGCGCGGCATTCGCTTCGCTCTGCCTTGCCGGCGCTTCGCGCCGGGCTTCGCCCTTCGGGCTCGCGCTGCCGCCTGCCGGTGGTGGGGAGGTTTGGGCTCCTGTCTCCGTATGGAGGGGCGCGGAAAAAACCGCGTCATGGGGTGGAGTCGACGTAAGAGTGACAATCGGCAAGACAGCAACCCGCTCCGATTGGCGCGAGTTCCGAGGCGACGGCTTGCGTGGTCCAGGCTCCCAAGTGCCTCCGACCACCTCTGCAAGCCGAGCCGTTCGACGGAACCCCGTGTCGGCTTTTTTCCGCGCCCCGGTACGTCACTGCTGCAACTCCGTCAGCAAGAACGCGTAATCGAGCGCGGTTTCCTTCAAATAGTCATACCGCCCGGACGCGCCGCCGTGCCCCGCGTCCATGTTGATCTTGAACAAGAGCGGATTGCCGTCGGTCTTGTGCGCTCGCAGCTTCGCCACGTACTTCGCCGGCTCCCAGTACATCACCTGGCTGTCGTTGAGCGACGTCCGGATCAGCATTGTCGGGTAGGGCTGCGCCTTTATGTTCGTGTAGGGACAGTACGCCTTGATTCGGAAATACGCGCCTCGCTCGTTCGGGTTTCCCCACTCCTCGTACTCGCCGACCGTAAGCGGCAGGCTGTCGTCGAGCATCGTGTTGAGCACATCCACGAATGGGACGAGCGAGACGACGGCGCGGAACAGGTCCGGGCGCAGGTTGCTGACCGCGCCCATGAGTAAGCCACCGGCGCTGCCGCCCTGAATCGCGAGTCGGTCGCTGCTCGTGTAGCCCTTCGCAATCAGGTGCTCGGCAACCGAGATGAAATCCGTAAAGGTGTTCATCTTGTGCTCCATGCGGCCCTGGTCGTGCCAAGGTTTCCCGAGCTCGCCGCCGCCGCGGATGTGCGCGATGGCCACGGTGACCCCGCGGTCGAGCAGGCTCACGCGGGAATGCGAAAAGCCGGTCGGATACGGGTAGCCGTAGGAGCCGTACCCGGCGAGAAGCATCGGGGAGGAGCCGTCTCTCGGCGTGCCCTTTCGGTAGACGACCGAAATCGGGACCTGCGTGCCGTCCTCGGCGGTCGCCCAGAGTCGCTCCGATTCGTACGCGGCAGGGTCGTAGCCGCCAAGCACTTCGAGCTGCTTCACGAGAGTGCGTCCGTTCGATGCAACGTCGTAGTCGAACACCGAATCCGGCGTCGTAAGAGACTCGTATCGAAAGCGATAGGCGCTTGCGGAGAACTCCTCGTTGTTGCCGGGATAGACCGCGTACACCGGCTCCTCGATCCCGATGCGGTGGGAAGTCTCACCGTCGAAGTGCGAAACGCGAATATGAGGAAGTCCCGTCTCGCGCTCCAGGAGCACGTAGAAGCCCTCGAAAACGTCGAGCCCCTCGACCATCACGCGGTTGCGATGCGGAACCAGCTCTTTCCAGGAAGACCGACCGGGGCTGTCGACCGGCGCCCGGATGACGCGGAAGTTCCGCCCGCGGTCGTTCGTACGAATCAGGAAGTCACCGCCCCGGTGTGAAACGTCGTATTCGTGGTCTTGCTTTCGCTCTGCGACCATTCGCCAGGCGCCCCTCGGCTCGGACGCCGGGAGGAACTGAATCTCGCTCGTGGTATGGCTGAACGCGCCAATAAAGACGTATTCGCCGCTTCGCGAACGCCAGACCGCAACCCGGAATCGCTCGTCGTCTTCCTGATAGAGAAGCGCGTCGTCGCCCGCAGCGCCGAGCCGGTGTCGCCGCACGCGGTGGGCCCGCTTGGTTTCGTCGTCGACGGTGTAGAAGAACGTTTTGCTGTCGCTCGCCCATGCGACCGACTTCACCTTTTCGATCCGCTCGGAAAGCATCTCGCCCGAGCGCAGGTCCTTGATCTGCAGCGTATAGTCCCGGAAGCCGGTCTCATCGAGTGAGAAAGCGAGGTGGTGGCCGTCCGGGGATACCTCGTACACGCCGAGCCCGAGGAACGGGCGGCCCTCGGCGAGCGCATTCATGTCGAGGAGAATCTGCTCGCTTTCGGGCTTGCCGGGCGCGCGTCTACAATGGGTCCGGTACTGCTTCCCCTCCTCGGTGCGGTGGTAGTACTCGAACGCGCCCTTGCGATACGGCGCGCTCTGGTCGGTCTCCTGAATCCGGCCGACGATCTCGTCGTAGAGCGTCTTCTGAAGCTTGGCGGTCGGCGCCATCTGCAGGTCGGCGTACGCGTTTTCGGCCTCGAGATACGCGGTCACGTCCGCCGCGCCTTTGTCGCGAAGCCAGAAGTAGTCGTCCACACGCGTATCGCCGTGCAGCGTGACGCTGTGGGGCTTGGTTGCGGCGACGGGTGGCGACATGTCGGGCGGCCCGGGGGAGGGCCTGGGGACGGTGGCGCAACTGGCGAGGAGCAGAAAAAGGAAGATCAGGAGCATGAGTCGAGGGTGTAGCAGGGGGTAGGGACAGCGTCAGCGGTGCTGATCCGGCTGTACGGCATAGTCCGCCAGTGCCCGCACGATGTCATCCGCGAGCGCTCTCGCCTCTGCCTGCTTCCCTGCGATCCCATTCGCGAGAAAGCTAAACGCGACCGAATGGCCCGGCTCTCCGAGGACGTAGCCCGACAAGGCGACGACATCCCTGAGCGTGCCGGTTTTCGCGCGCACCATGCGCGGGCGCGGCAGGTCTTCGAGGCGAGTCCGGAGCGTTCCATCGGAGCCGGCCACGGCGAGGTGCGCCACGTACTCGGCCGCGATCGCAGGGTCCCGATAGGCTGCGACGAGAGTCTGGGTCAAGTGCCGCGGCGCAACCTGGTTTCCGTCGAAAAGCCCCGAGCCGTTCACCATCACGAGGCCGTTCGTATCGATGCCCCGTTGGTTGAGCGCTTCACGAACAAAAGTCACGCCGCGCGCAGAGGTGCCCGGCGTTTCGGCTTGTGCGCCCATCACCTTCAACAGCATCTCGGCTGTGAAGTTGTCGCTCCACTTGCCCACCGAATAGAGCATCTTGCTGAGCGGAGGCGACCGCACTTCGCCGAGCAGAGGCCCGGGTTCAGCCACCAGGCGGTGCTCGACGGACATGGCGCCCTCGATGCCAGCCCTTCGAAGCGCCCGAACCAAGAGGCTCGCAGCGTACGCGCGGGGCGCAGGCACGCGGCGCCGGTAGTACATCGTGCGCGCGCGAACGGGGATGGCGCCCTCGACCCTCACGGCGAGATGTCCATCTTCGGTGACCGCGTGGTCGATGCGCGGCGAAGGTGGGCCTGCGGCCGTGGTCACGGTCCGGTTGTCGACCTGAACATAGTCCTCGGCGAGCACACGCACGCGCGCCGGCCCGTCGATCTCGGGCCCGGGCGCGATGTGCACGATGTAGCTGTTTCGGTTCACTGCAAGGGCGGAGATTGCTGCGCGGAAGGAAGAAGCCTCCTTGGGCTGCTGATCGAACGCCGGCGGGAGAATCTGGTCATCGAAGTAGCCATCGTCGATGACGATCCGATCGACTGCGTCCACGCCGCGGAGGTGCACATTCTCCGCCAGCACCGCCAGCATGGCGTAGCCGAGGGTCGGGTCTCCAGCGGGCCGGACCACCAGGCGGGCCACTCGACCGTGCTCGATGCTGCCCTCCACACGGGTCGACACCTCGAAGCTCGGACCCAAACGCCAAAGAGCAGCAGCCGAGGTCAGAAGCTTCTGGTTCGACGCCGGATTCCGAGGGCGTTCGGCTCGATTGCTGTAGAGTTGCTCGCCATCGTGCAGCCGAACCACATGAATCCCGATTCCATCGCCGAGCGCGGCCTGCCTGACGAGCCTCGCGATCGTTTGCGCAACGGGCTCCGGCCCCTTGGCGCGCGCACCGGGGCTCACGACCAGCAGGCCAACAATCGCAAGACTAAGGAGCGCTCTGTGCGCCATCGCCCGCACCCTAGCAGTGCTCTAGCGCTGCTCCTAGTGATCGGCCTTGGTTGCAGTCGCCCCGCTGAGCAAGACCCCGACGCCTTGGTCGTCATGCTCCCCCGGGACGCCGAGCAGCTCGACCCACGCTTCGTCGGCGACCCGTACGGCCTTCGCGTCTCGCGGCTGCTTTTCGGCTCCCTCGTGACAATCGATCCGCGAACGCTGGAAGTGATCCCCGACCTCGCCGAGTCGGTAGAAGCGCTGAGCCCGACGCGGTTCAAAGTGCGTCTCCGTGAAGGCCTGCGCTTCAGCGACGGCAGCGTGCTCGATGCGCGCGACGTCGTCGCCACCTTCGAGGGGGTCGTCGACCCCAAGCTTCGCAGTCGATACGCCCAGAACTACCGACGGATCGCCGAGATGCAGGTCCCCGACCCACGTACCATTGTGTTCGTCCTCCGTGGGCCGCACTCGACGTTTCTTACCGACCTCGAGCTTCCCATCGTGCGACGTCAAGATGCCTTCCGGCGAATCGCGACCCCCGAAGAGCCCTTGCCGATTGGCGCGGGCCCGTACCGTCTGGTCAAGCGCGAGCCGGGGGTCCTCGAGCTTCGCGCAAACCCGCACTGGCATCGCGGGGTGCCGAAATTTCCAAGCCTGCGAATGGTCGTCATCCGCGACGACAACACGCGGGCGTTGCGCATGTTGGCCGGGCAGGGCGACCTGGCTATCGCCTCGATTCCGCCCCTCCTGCTTCCACTGTTCGAGGAAGACGCGCATTTCGAGACGCGGAGCGCCCCCGGCATCTCGACGCTCTACCTCGGCTTTCAAACGAGCTCGCCCAAGCTCCAGGACGTTCGCGTGCGACGCGCGATCGGCTACGCCATCGATCGGGAGCTCCTGGTCCAGGCCAAGTACCAAGGCCTTGCTCGCGTCACCGACAGCTGGATTCCGCACGGGCACTGGGCAGAGCTGGCCGCCGAGCCGCCGCGCTCCTTCGATCCCGCTCGGGCAGGCGCGCTCTTGGACGAAGCGGGGTTTCCCGATCCCGCCGGCCACGAGCCACGCATGCGACTCGTCCTTCGAACCACCTCGGAGCGCTTTCGCCAATCGGTGGCACGCGCCATTGCGGCGATGCTCGAGGACGTTGGCGTAGAGGTCGACGTCCGACCCTCCGAAGCGGCGACGCTGATCTCCGACCTCAACCGCGGGCGCTTCGAGATGACGCTTCTTCAGGTGCCCGAGGTGATCGAGCCCAACGTGCTCAGCTGGTTCTTTGAGTCCTCGCGAATCCCCGGCCCGCAGAGCGAAGGCGCCAACCGCTGGCGCTACCAAAACGCGGAGCTCGACGGCCTCTTCGAGCTCGGCCGGACCACCATCGATCGGGCCGACCGCCGCGCGGCGTACGAGCGCGTCCAACGCATCCTCTCTCGTGACGTTCCCGTCTTGCCACTGTGGCAACCCGATACGGTCGCGGTGGTCCGACGCGGTTTTCGCTTCGATGTGCCCCGCGACGGTCGCTTCGGGACGCTGGCGTTCTGAACGCGCAGTGGTACCGTGCAGGGTGATCCTCAGGGACCCGGTCCATGGTTTAATCGCGTTCGAAGGCATGGCGGAGCGGGTCATTCGTTCCCTGCTCGACACGCGCGAAGTGCAGCGACTACGCCGCGTGCGGCAGCTCGGGCTTGCTTCGCTCGTGTTTCCCGGCGCAGAGCACACTCGTTTTTCGCATGCGGTGGGCACGGCTCACGTCATGCAGGCGCTGCTGCACAGAATCGACGCGTGCAGCGACGAGCTTCCTGTTGACCAGCGGCTCGACGACGAGGCGAGGGCAGAAGCCCTTGCTGCTGCGCTTTTGCACGATCTCGGCCATGGACCGTTTTCGCACCTTTTCGAGGAGGTGTTGCCCCACGCCAAGCATCACGAGCTTTGGACACAGGACATCGTGCTCGACCCGTCGACGGAGGTGCATCAGACCTTGGAGTCGATCTCGGCAGGCATGTCCGAAAGGGTCGCAGGCCTGCTCAGTGGCAACTACCGGCTCGGCTACCTCAGCCAGAGCGTGAGCGGCACGCTGGACGTCGACCGCGCCGACTATCTTCTGCGCGACAGTCATATGACCGGCGTGCGGTACGGGCTCTACGATCTCGACTGGTTGCTGCAGGCCCTGACCTTCGCCTGCGTCGACGGCCGCTGGGTCCTCGCCATCCAGGGTCGCAAGGGCTTGCCACCGGCAGAGAGCTTCTTTCTCGGGCGCCACTTCATGTATCAGCAGGTCTACCATCACAAGGCGACGCGCGCCGCGGAGGCCTTGGTGCGCGCGATCTTCATGCGGGTGAGCGAGCTGATCTTCGACGGCGCACCGCCCGATCCACTTCTGCCCGCGTTTCACGCTGCAGCGCTTGGCGAGTCGCTGTCCCTTCAAGAGTACCTTCGCATGGACGATGCCGAGCTGCTGACCTGCCTGAGCGCATGGGAGCGCGGCTCCGATCCGACGCTCGCCGAGCTGAGCAAACGGCTTCGCTCCCGAGATCTTCCAAAGACGGTGCCGCTCAACGAGGGTCGCCGCCCGCAATGGGAAGAGGCGAAAGCGCGTGCAGGGCAAATCGTCGCGGACAAGGGGCTCCGCCCGGACCTCACCGTTTGGCTCGACATCGCCGATGACATTCCCTACCAGGAGCCCACGGACGGCGGCACCGATGGGATGTGGGTGACGCTGCGCCATAAGCCGCTTCAGCGCCTCGGCGACGCCTCTTTCATCCTGGGGCAGCTCCGGAACAAGCGCATCGAGCATCCGCGTCTGATCTTCCCCGGAGAGTTTCGGAGCGAGGTGCTCGCGGCCATCCGCGACGTCCTGGACTGACCCTCCAAGCGCCAAAGCGCGATTTGGGGTAAGGTCTGAGCTGACGGAACCGGTTGGGGGATGGCCAGGATTCTCATCGTCGATGATCAGAACAATGCGCGCAGCATGCTCTCCGAGATGCTGTTGGCGGAAGGCTACGACGTCGACCAGGCACAAAGCGGCGAGGCAGCGTGCGTGATGGTCGGCGACAAGGACTACGACCTCGTCGTCACCGACCTCCGCATGGGAGAGGTGGGCGGCCTCGAAGTGCTGCGACGCACGAGGGAAGCCTCGCCACTCACGCACGTGATCGTGATGACCGCCTTCGGTACGATCGAAGACGCGGTCGAAGCCATGCGATTCGGCGCGCACGACTTCGTTCAAAAACCATTCGTCGTCGAAGAGCTTCTCACCAAGGTCGCTCGCGCCGCTCGGACGCGCTCGCTTGCGGCCGCCGACAGGGCCGTCGCGTCGGACTTCCGGGAGCGATACAACTTCGGCAACATCATCGGTCAGTCGGCCGAGATCCGAGACATTCTGGGCCGCATCGTTCGGATCGCGCCGACCGACGCCACCGTCCTCATCACCGGCGAGAGCGGCACAGGCAAAGAGCTGGTCGCGCGCGCCATTCATGCCAACTCGTTGCGCGCCGAGCGGCCGTTCGTGTCGATCAACTGCGCGGCCTTGACCGAGACACTTCTCGAGAGCGAGCTCTTTGGCCATGTCCGCGGCGCCTTCACCGGCGCGGTGCAAACGCGCAAAGGCCTATTCGAAGAAGCGAACGGCGGGACGTTCTTCTTCGATGAAATCGCCGAGACTCCACCTTCGCTTCAGGCGAAGTTGCTTCGCGCGATTCAAGAGGGAGAGATTCGGCGGCTCGGCGACAACAGCTCGATCAACGTAGATGCACGCATCATCGCGGCCACCAACCAGGACTTGAGGCGCCAAATCGAAGAGAAGCGCTTCCGCGAGGATCTCTACTACCGCCTCAACGTTGCACGTTTCGAGCTCCCTCCGCTCCGAGAGCGCAAAGAAGACATCCCGCCGATCGTCGACACCTTCCTCGCGAAGTACGGAAAGAAGATGGGCAGGCAAGCAAAGCTCGGCCCCGGCGTGATGGACCATCTGCTCGGCTACGATTTCCCCGGGAACATTCGCGAGCTCGAAAACCTGATCGAGCAGGGCGTCGCGCTCGCACAGGATGGCAAGGTTCATCTGTCGGACATCCTGCCAAACGCGAGCGGAAACGGGAAAGTCCGCACTCCGAATCCAGCGCGCCAATCGCTCGCCGATATCGTGCAAGAAGTCGAGCGCGACGCGATCGTGCGCGCCCTCCGGCACGTCGATGGCAACAAAGAGCGTGCTGCCGAGCTCCTGGGGCTCAGCCCAACCACGCTCTGGCGCAAGATGAAGCGCCTGCAGCTCGATTGGCCGTGAGCGCGTTACTCGGAATCTCGTTCGCGAGCGGCGTCGAGCCGCTCTGCACGCTCCTGAGCGTCCCCCACCATGCCTCCCAGCTTGTCCGAAACCGCCTTGGGAACCTGGCTCGTCCCCGCATCCTGTTCGGGAGGTTTGGTCGCCTCGTGCACCTGGTCGCCGATCTTCTTGGTGATGCGCTCGGTCGCGGCGCCCACCTCTCGCCCGAGCTCCTGGGCTTCTTCGGTGCCGGCGACGCGCATCAGGTGCTGAAAAGGCGTACGCTCGCCGAGTCTGACGAAGAAGAGGACATAGGCCAGAAACGCCAGAACAGCGCCCGTCCAAACCAGCCTAATCGTCCGTCGGATCATTCCTCTTCTCGACGGATACCATAGCTGCGCATCTTCTTGTGAAGGTTGGTGCGCTCAACCCCCAAAATTGTCGCTGCGCGCGAAATGTTCCAGCCCACCTGATCGAGCGTTTGCAGGATGTAGTCCTTTTCGGCCCGGCTTCGATACTCCCTCAAAGTGAGCCGCTCCCCGCTCTCGTCGAGCGTAGAAGGCATGTCCGACGGCGGGGACGAGGTGCGCCGAGCGTCGCTCAGGACCCCTTCCTCCGGCAGATCCTCGACCGTAATTTGGTCGCCGCTCAGGATTGCCATCCGCTCCACGACGTTGCGAAGCTCGCGAACGTTCCCGGGCCAGGAGCGCTTGCTCAAGGCCTCGAGCACAGCTTCGTCGATCGGTTTCTCTCGAAGCCCATTTTCAATCGAGAATTCACGGAGAAAGCCTTTGGCCAAAAGCGGAATATCCGTACTGCGGTCCCGCAGCGGGGGGCTGACGATAGGAACGACGTTGAGCCGAAAGAAGAGGTCTTCCCGAAAGCGGCCGTCACGGACCTCGAGCTCGAGGTCTTTATTGGTCGCGGCCAAGACGCGCACGTCGACCGCTATCGATTTTTCGCCGCCGACGCGCGAGATCTCTCCGCTTTGGAGCGCCCGCAGCACCTTGGCCTGCGCGCTCGCACTCATGTCGCCGATCTCGTCTAGGAAAAGGGTGCCCTCGTTGGCGAGCTCGAACATGCCCTTTTTGCGGCCTTGCGCACCGGTGAATGCTCCTCGCTCGTAGCCGAACAGCTCGCTTTCGATGAGCTCCGCCGGGATGGCCGCACAGTTCACTTTGATGAACGGCTTGTCTGCGCGTGGACTCAAGCGATGGATGGCGCGGGCGATGAGCTCCTTTCCCGTGCCGCTTTCCCCCGAGATCAAAACCCGACCGTTCGTCGGCGCCACCTTCTCGAGTTGCGCAAACAGCGCACGAATGGAATCGCTCTCGCCGATCATCTCGTAGCGATGCTCGACGTCGGCCCTGAGCTGCTCGACCTCGCGCTGCAGTTGCCAGGTCTTGAGTGCGTTGCGCACCGTGACCAAGACACGGTCGCGGTCGAGCGGCTTCTCGAAGAAGTCGGTCGCGCCTAGCTGAACGGCCTGCACCGCCTCGGCGAGCGAGGCATGTCCCGACACCATCAGCACCGGGAGCTTTCGCGTTTCCGGTTCGCTGCGAATCTTCTGAAGCGCTTCGATGCCGCTCATCTTGGGGAGCCGAACGTCGAGGATGACCAAATCGACGTCACCCGTTTGGACGGTTTCCAAGCACTGCTCGGCCGACGACGCCTCGAGCGTGTTGAACCCGGAACCTTCGAGCACCATCCGAAGCGTGCGTCGGATGTTCTTTTCATCGTCGACGACGAGGATGGTGGCAGCCATGGAGCAACGGTTTATACCACGCTAGACGATGGCCGAGCCAAAGAGTGAGACGAAGTCCGCCACCGAGCGCTTCCGAGCCGAGCTCGAAGCGGCCGGGCCAGCCACCGGAGGCGTTCCGCTCGACGACGTTCTTGCCGAGGTAATGCCGTTGCTTCCCCTGTTGAGCGAGTTGCCCGTCGAGAAGCGGGCGGGCGGCGATTTCGAGTCCTTCGAATTTCGGGAGTGCTTCACCGTGCTCACCCTCGTCGGTCGGCGCCTTGCCCTCCTCGACCTCACGCCGACCAGCGCGGTTCGCGTGACGCGCCTCGCATTGCAGTCGATCGACCCGTCGCGCGAGGTCGGCGTGGAACGATTTGCGCAGCATGCCATCGCCGCGGCGGTCGAAGGCTTCGTGCTTGGCCGAGAAGAGCGCGTCGCCCAGGTCGCGATGGAGCGCGCGGCGAGCTGCCTCCGGCCCCTGCGGATCGACGGCTCGGTCTTTGCGCTGGTCATCTCGGGAGCGCACGAGCCCGCCGTCCTGAGCGACTGCGTCGACGCGCTCGGCCGGGCGATGCTCGACGCCGACGTCGAGCTGGCGATCGTCGATCTCACGCAGCTTGGCGAGCCGAACCGGGAGCGAGCCATCGCGGTGTTTTCCGCCGACGAGATCGCCAAAATGCTCGGCGGCCAGTGCATCTTTGCAGGGGTCGACCAGCGCTGGCGGGCCGCCGCGAGCGATGCCCGCATTCCCCTGGATGCGATGCAGATCGCGCCCAACCTCGCAGATGCCCTTGCAGCCGCGCGGAATTCGGCCGATCGGGCCGCCAAACCGCGGTCAGCGAAGTGGCGAGCGCTGCTGAGCCGGCTCCTGCCCTGAGGGGAGCCTCGCCCAGGCGATCGCCTCGATGCAAGTGAACGACAATGCACGACTTCTCGGCGATCGCCGAGAGTCACGAATGCCGGCGACCTTCATTGACCCAGCCGCTCGCGCTGCGGTATAAGCTCCGAGACCGCCGGAGGGGCAATTTCGCGCCAGATGGTGGTCTCTTAGAGGGGAATGGCGATGCGCAGGATAGTTGCGCTCTGCCTTGTGGCAGCGTGTTTTGGGGTGGGCGGCGCCGTTGCAGCGGCGCAGGCCGGCGGCAGCGCGCCTCCGGAAACCGGAGACGAGGCTTCGACGCCCGCAGAAGCGGCCGTGCCCAGCGCGCCGAGCAAGCCGATCGACGCGGGCACGTATGCGGTACGCCTACGAGACCTCGAGCAGCGGATCAACGAGCTCAAAGAGCAAATCTTTCGGTCGAAGGCTCGGCTCTCGCTGCTAGCCGAAACCGTGCTCGAAGGCGTCGTGGGCGGAGGCCAGGCCGCTATCGTCCACGAGAATCGCATGTCGCAGTCCTACAAGCTGGTCAGGGTGGTGTACGCCCTGGACGGTGCTCCGATCTTCACCAAGGCAGACGAAGAGGGCACGCTCGGCGATCAGAAAGAGTTCGAGATCTACAACGGAAGCATCGTTCCGGGCGAGCACACGCTCACCGTCAACCTCGAGTATCGGGGACACGGCTACGGTGTCTTCGCGTATCTCAAAGGATATCGCTTCAAGGTACGGTCGACCTACACCTTCTCCGTGCCGGAGGGCCGGGTCTCGACGGTCCACGTGGTCGGCTACGAAAAGGGTGGTCCGGCGACCCCGCTCGAAGAGCGGCCGGCGGTCCGATACATCGAACGCGTCGAGCGTCCCGTTCGACCCGACGAAATGGGTGAGGGCGATCGCTAATGCGACCTGGCGGCGCGACCGGTTCGCCGCCCTCACCGACACTAGGCAGGGGGCGAGCGCAAAGGATTCGGCTGGGTTTGTTCCTGGCCATCAGCCTCCTTGCGTCCCACGTCCCGCAAGCGGCGGCCCAGGATCTGGCCTCGGCAAATCGCATGCTGTCGGACCTCGAAGCGGATGCCCAGCGCGTGCTCGCCGACCCGGTCCGCGCCCTCGACCTCAAGAGCGAGACCTTCGTCGAGGAGCGGCTCACGGACGGAGAGCTCTATTTACGGCTCGAGGACTACCTTCGCGCGGCCATTCTCCTCACGGACATCGTTGAACACTACCCAACGCATCGCGCGTATCCGGAGGCGCTCTTTCTTCTCGGCGAGTCCTTGTTCTTCGCCGACGACTACTTGGGCGCACGGCGGCGCTACGCCCAGGTGATCGACCGCGGCGCCGAGCCGACGTTTTCCCCGTACCTGCAGCCTTCGCTCAGCCGTCTCATTCAAATCGCGATCCACACGCGCGATTTCCGTGACGTCGACAGCTACTTTTCGCGTCTCGACGCCATCCCATCGTCCACCCTCTCCGTCACGACGGCGTACTTCCGCGCCAAGTATCTTTACAACCGCGCCGTGCCCGTCGATGACGTGCTCAACGTCCCGGTCAGCTCGGCGATTCGCGGGGTCGATCAGGGCCGCCTCGAGCAGGCGCGCAAAGGCTTCCTCGGCATTCCGAGTGGCACCGCGTTTTCCCTTCGCGCGAAGTATTTCGTCGGCACGATTCACACGCTTCGAGGCGAGTACCTCGACGCCATCGCAGCCTTCCGCAGCATCCTCGGGCACGAGCCTGCCAACGAGGAGGAGGGGGAAATCCTCGAACTCACCTATCTTGCACTCGGGCGTCTCTACTACGAAACCGAGCAGCTCGAGCAGGCGGTCGAGGCGTACCGCGCCATCGAGCAGACCTCGGCTCAGTTCGACCAAGCGCTTTTCGAGCTTGCCTGGACCTACATTCGGATGGGCGACGCCATCCAGGCGGAGCGGGCCCTCGAGGTGCTCTCCGTCGCGGCTCCGGACAGCCCCCTAAATGCGGATGGCAAAGTGCTGCGAGGTGACCTTCTGGCCCGAAACGGCCGCTACGATGAAGCCGAAGCCGTCTTCGACGAGGTGCGGGCCACGTTCGGTATCATCCGCGACGAGCTCGCGGCCAAGCGCATCGAACATCCCGATCTTCACGCGTATTTCCGGGACATTGTCCGCGAAAACTTAGACAATTTCGACATCGACGACTTCCTCCCGGAGTCGGCCAGGCGATGGATCGAGCTCGAAGGCGACTACGCGCGTGCCCTCGAGGTGCTGGCGGACCTCAGCGAGGCCAAGCAGCTCGTCCAGGAGACCAACGAGCTCGCCGAACGGATTACCGCCGCTCTGAGCGCGCCGAATCGCATCAGCGTCTTTTCCGACCTCCGGCGTCAGCGCGAAAGGACAACCGGCCTCCGAAACCGGGCAGCGCGCGCCCGCGGGAGTCTGATCGAGGCCGAGAGCCAAGCCCGGGGCAATCGCGCGGGTCAAGTGACACCGGTGCGCACGCGTCGTCGAGAAGTCCAGGCCGACGTGGTGAAGATGCCGGTCGACACGGAGGACTTCGTCGACCGCGACATGGAACGACTGGGGGAGTTCAGGGCCGCCGAACGCGACCTGCACGGGCTGCGAATTGAAATCCTAGGCCTCGAAGCGCGCATCGTGGCCTCCCGCGCCGGCCTGCCCGCCATCGACCCAAAGAAGGCCGACCCGCAGGCCCTGGCCGCCCAGCTCGCGGAGCACGAAGACGAAATCAAGGAGTACGAAGAGCAGCTCACTTGGATTCGTCGTCGCCTCGAAGTCGGCCGTCTCCATGTGGGCGTTGGCGACAAGCGCTACCAGGCCGACGATGTCGAGCGAAACACATTCATCGACCTGGTCGGGCGCGAGCGCCAGCTGGCCGGTTCTGGCGGCCCCCAGTTCGACGACGCCTTCTCGCGCGTGGCTGCCCTCGAGCGCCTGTTCGACCAGCGTGACGCCGAGCTGGCCGCAGTGGTCAAGCGACGCGTCGCTCAAATGCTAACCACCGTCGATGAGGAAACCGCGAACTTGAGGCGCTATCGGAGCGCGCTCGGCTCGCTCGAAGGCGAGGCCGAAGACGTCGTCGGCGCGATCACCTACCTCAACTTCAACCGTGTCCACGATCGGTTCTACGACCTGGTTCTCCGCGCGGACGTCGGCAAAATCGACGTCTCTTGGGCACGCCGCGAAGACCACAGGGTACGGATCGACACCCTGACCCGCGAACGCGCGCGTGAGCTCCAGGCGCTCGACGACGAGTTCCGGGACGTGATGGATGAGAGCCAAGGCGGCGAGGGCGAGCCATGAGCAGCTGTCATCGGCGCGTGTCGCTCCTCTCGATCGCTGCACTTGCCGCAGCCTGCTGGCCTCCCACCGGGGCTCTTGCCCAGGCGTCGAGCGCGGAGCCGGAAGCCGAGGAGGCCGCACCTTGGGAAGGCGCCACGGACGTCAGCCTTCCGCCTTTCCTGCAAGACACCGGTAAACGCATCGTCGACCAGCGCCCGCCTCCCACCGAGCAGCAGCTCGAGGCCTTGAGACAGCTCGAAGAAGAGGTCGAGCGATTTGGCGAAACGGGAGAAGCCTTTCGCTCCACGGTGACCTCGCTCGTCCGCCGAGAGTACCTTCAGCAGCGACGGGAGCGCGACCGCTGGTACGGCGAGCAGCTCGAGGCCGAGGAGCTCCAGTTCAACGAGGCCCGTGAGGATTCGATCCGGGTCTTCGAAGAGTTTCTTCGGCGCTACCCGAGCCACCCCAAGTACACGCCCGACGCGATGTTCCGCTTGGGTGAGCTCTACTTCGAACGCAGCGCGGTCGAGTTCCAAAATCTCTACGACGAAGCACAGGCTGCGCGAGAGGCCGGCGATTTGACCGCCGAGGACCAGCTTCCGAGCTCGCCCGACTTCACGCCGACGGTCCTTCTCTACAAATCCTTGGCCCGTCGCTTCCCCGACTATGAACGCTCCGACGGAGTGTACTACTTGATCGGGTACACCCTCAACGAGATGGGACGGCCCGAGGAAGCGCTGGCCGCTTGGCTCGCCCTCGTCTGTGCCAACACCTACGACTACAACCCCGATTGGCGCCCGCCGCCCGTCGATCAAGCGCTCGCCGCGCAAGCCAAATATCCCGCGTTGACACTCGATGGCCGTCCCCTTGGCGCGACCGTCCGCGGCGTGTTCGTCAACGCCTATGCACGCTGCGAGCCCGGCTCGGAGGAGGCACGCTTCGTCAGCGAGACCTGGTTCCGCATCGGCGAGTACCACTTCGACGATTTCGGAGGCGATCACGCACTCGATCTTTCAATCGCCGCGTACGGGCGCATTCTCGAGAACAGCGAAGACCGCAACTACAACCTCGCTCTGTACAAA
The DNA here is from genome assembly GCA_963712235.1 of uncultured delta proteobacterium. Lineage (GTDB taxonomy): Bacteria > Myxococcota_A > Polyangia > Polyangiales > Houyiibacteriaceae > SG8-38. Next base: position 14,604 of record CAVQHC010000004.1, on the reverse strand, counting down.
GTCGCGTGGGCCTACTACCGCGCGAGCCGCTACCCGGAGGCGATTCAGAACTTCGGCAAGCTGGTCCAATGGTCGGACGACACGCGCAAGGAGACCGGCAGGGCTGGCTCTGAGCTCAGGCCCGAGGCAATCGAATACCTCGGCATCGCGTTCGCCTATGACGACTGGAATGAGAATCAGATTGCCGATCCCGTCGAGGGCCGGCCGACGGGGCTCGAGCGCATCCAGGACGGCTCGCTCCTGCCGCAGCAGAGGCCCTGGACCCCCGAAGTCTACTTCCAGCTCGGGCAGGTCTACTTCGACGAAGCGAAGTACCCCGAAGCCATCGCGGCGTGGCGGATGGCGATTTCGAAGTGGCCGAACCATCACCGCACGCCCGAGATTCTCAACCAAATCGCGAACGCGCACCAGATGCACAACCAGTTCGAGGATGCGATCGTTGCGCGTTCGGAGCTCACCCAGTTCGTGCAAGGCAGCCCGTGGTGGAACGCCAACATGGACCGACCTTCGGAGCAACGGGCCGCCGAGCAGCTTGCCGAAAACGCGCTCATCGTCACGGCGATTTACCACCACCAGGCCGCTCAGCGGCTGCGTCAGCGCTGCGTTCAAGAGCGCAACGTGAAGCTCTGCAGCGATTCGCAGTCCGAGTACGGCTTGGCGGCCAGCGCCTATCGCAGCTATCTCGAACGCTACCCGAACAACCCGCAGGGCTACGAGCTTCACTACAATCTCGCTGACGCCCTCTACTGGTCGAAGAGCTACGAGCAGGCCGCAACCGAGTACGCCGAGGTTCGGGATTCGAACGTCGACGACAGCTACCTCGCCGAATCCGCGCGGCGCGTGGTCGAATCGTTGAAGCGAATCGCCGATCGCGATGTTGAAGAGGGACGCTTGGTGGTTCGAAGCGAAGCGCCGCCGCCCGTCGGCGAGCCGCCCATGGTTCAGCCCACCGCGATGCCGGAAACGGTGCAGCGTCTCGCGCGCGCGAGGGAAATCTACCTCAGTCGCGTGAGCCCCGAACGCGACACCGAAGGCGTCCGAACGGCCTACGATTACAACAACGCGCTGCTCCTCTACTGGTACGGCTACTGGCCCCAGGCCGAGAGCCGCTTCATGCGGATCTACGAAGAACGCTGCTCCGGCGCAGAGGCTGATGCGACCGGCCAAATCGCCTGGGAGAATTTACGCGCCATGGCGATGGCCACCGAAGACAGTGACGAGATTCGCCGCCTCGCGACCGACATCCAGGAGCGCGGCTGCACGTTCGCCGCAGGTGCCACCAAGATCGACTGCAGCAAGCCCTCCAACCGCGACAAGCCGATCTGTCGCGCGGGCGCAGACCTCAACGCGCTTGTCTATCAAGATGCCCTCGACGTCTACAAGCGAGCCGGCCAAACGACGGGCAGCGAAAGCGTTCTTCTCTACGAGCAATCGGCCACGATGCTGCTCGCCGCGGTCAACAGCAACCCGAACGACAAGCAAGCGCCGCTCGCGCTCGAGTACGCGGCTCTTGCGCTCGAGGCCACCAACCGCTTCGACTCCGCCGCTCAGCTCTACCAACGCATCATCGACGACGTCGGGCCTCGCGAAGCGGCCGACGCCGAAGAACAGCAGAGCCTCGACGCGATTTTGGCCAACGCGCACTTCAAGCTTGCCTACACGGCGAGCCGCAACTTCGACTTCGACCGCGCGGTCGACAACTACCGCGTGCTAGCGGATTCGCAGCGCTTCGCCAAATCGACCGACGCAGAGGTTCAGAGCAAGCGCGCCGACGGGCTCGTCAACTCGGCCATTCTGCTCGAACGTCTCCAGCGGTATCCCGAGGCGACGACGTACTACCGCCGCGTGTACACCACGGTCGACGACGCGAGCACGAAGCGGAACGCGCTGTATCGCATCGCCGAGATGGCGTATCGGCAGCGACGCTACCCGCAGGCGATCAGCGGTATGCGAGAGTTCATCAAAGCCTACGGCGGCGATGGGGAGGCCGGTGATCTCCTGGTTCAGGCCTATTGGCGCATCGCGCAGTCTTGGAAGGCACGCGGCCGAATGGGCGATTACCGCGACGCGCTCCAGGACGTGACGGCGGCGTTCCAGCGCACCGGACAACCCGCCGGGTCCATTGCAGCCGGCTACGCCGCCGAAGCGCGCTTCATCCTGGTCGACGGCAAGCTCGCCAGCTTCGAGAAATTCCAAATCAAGCCGGGCAAACCAAAGACGGTCGAAGGCTACATCAACACCATCACCAAACAGATGAGCAGCGGCGCCAGCCAGGCACAAGCGGTCGCCAACGGCTACGAGCCGGTCTTCCCCTACCGCCGCCCGCGCTGGACGATCGCGTCGTACGTACGCCAAGGGCGCGCGTATGAGATCCTGGCGCGTTCGATCCTCAACACACCCGTCATCATTCCGAGCGACCTGCAGCGGGTGCTCCGCAAGGCGGACGAATACGAGCGCGAGGAGTACCAGCTCGACTTCGAGGACAAGGTTCGCCAGGTGCTGGACACCCAGGTTCGTCCGGTGGAGTGCTTCGCGGTTGCGCGCTACGCCCTCGCCGCACGCGCGGGCCGGGCCGGTAGCTTCGACGACCAGTTCACGCGAATCGCCATCGACCGGCTCCAAGCCTACGGCGACGAGCGGATCGCCGAGTGCATCGCCGAGGCTCAGGCCGCCGATGCCACCTTCCAGGGATACAGCCCAGGCGAGTTCGCCCGCTCGCCCAGAGGCAAACCGCTCGAGATTCGACCTGGAATCGCCCCGCCTGCTATCAGCAAGGAGAACAACTGATGCGAATTGGGGTACAGGCCACGATCGTAATCGCCGCGATGCTCTCCGCCACGTACGGCTGCAAGGGCTCGTCGGCTTCGGCGCCCGTCGACCTGGAGCCGAGCGCGGGCGGCGAGGTGCCCGCTGGCGTCGGCGAGGCCGGGCAAGCCGAGCCCGGCCCAGACGGCGAGGGTGAGATGACGAGCAAACCCGACCAAAGCCCTTGGGGCGCAACGCAGGCGGAGCAATGCCGCCGGCCGGCTCGCCCGACGATGTCCTCGAAGGCGACAAGGTCGTTCAACGCCGGCGTGATCGCAGCAGCTTCCGGCGATGTGGCTAAGGCGAAGGCGGAGTTCCAAGACGCGCTCAAGCGCGACCCGAACGCGTACCCAGCGGTTTACAATCTGGGCGTGCTCGCCGACCGTGCGGGCAACGAACGGGATGCCATCAACGAGTACCAACGCGCCCTGCAGATGCTGCCCGACTACGAACCGGCGGCGCGCGGCATCTCGACGATTCAACTCCGTCGCGGCCAAGTGCAAACCGCGGTCACGACCGTCGAGCCCTTGGCCAATCGGTATCGCTCCAATCTCGAGATGCAGGCGCTCTACGCCGAGGTCCTGGTCGAAGCGAGGCGCTACGACGAAGCCTGGATGGCTGCGAGACGTGCACTCAAGTGTGACGAGCGATTCGTGCCGGCGCTGATCGCGCTCCTCAAAGCGAGCCGCGCGCAAGGCCGCGACGAGCTCGCCGATTCGATCCTCGATCAGGCGCTGCAGGTCGACCCGAGCGTCGCCGAGCTTCACTTCCTCGACGGTGAAAGGCTCAAGACGGAGCCCGGACGCCTGCGCGAAGCGATGGCAGCCTACGAGCGGGCCGTTCGGCTGCGCCCCAGCTATGCGGAGGCGCAGATGGCGCTCGGCATTCAGCTTTTGGCGGGCGGCAACTATCCGGGCGCGCTGTCTCACTTCCAGGCTGCGGAGCGCCTCGTGCCGACGCTTCCGGCGGTCCACGTCAACCTGGGCGACGCCTACCGAGCCACCAAGCAGTGGACCGAGTCTCAGCAGGCCTACCGGCGAGCCCTCGAGCTTCAGTCGAAGCTCCCTGAAGCGCATTACGGCCTCGGTCTGCTCTTTCTCTCGGCCGCTGGCGATTTTCCAGGCCTCGATGCGCTCACCGCCTACGAGAAGGCGGTCGACGAGCTGAATCGATATCGGAGCGAAATGGGGCCGCGCCTGGCCAAAGACGATCAATCGGAGGAGTATCTCCGGGACCTGGACCGAATGATCAAGCGTGCGCGGCGGCAGATGGAACGCGAACAGGGAGGCGCCTCATGAAACGTGCGACTTCGGCTATTTTGCTCGCTCTGATGCTCGTTGCGATGGCGGCAAGCGCGGCGCTGGCTCAAGGCGCCAAGAAGCGGCAACCGCGGGTCATCCAACTCGAGGAAATCGTCATCGAGGGCCGCGTCCAAAAACCCAACGCGTTTTACATTCTGAATCGTTCCAACCTGGGCTACGAAGTGCTCGAGCTGCGCACGAGCTTCCTTCGCAAAGTCGTTCGCAGCGTCCAAAAGGAGCCGTTCTAGTGGCCCACCCGCAGAGTCCGAGGCAAGGAACCCGTCCCGGCGCCATGACGCAGGCGATGCAGGCCGTCCCCGGCAAGCAGGCGGGGTCGAAGGTCCTGCGCGTCGGCCTGTTTCGAGACAAGAAGATCGTCGAAGAACGGATCGTTCGAAGGCGGGAGACCGTTTCGATCGGCACCGCTGCAAAGAACCACCTCATCATCCGTGCCGGAACGCTCCCCGCAAAGCTCGAGTCGCGTTTCGAGCTCTTTCAGCTGGTCGGCGATGACTACATCCTGAACTTCACCGGCGAGATGACCGGCAAGATCGCCCTGCCGGGCGGCGTCCAAAAGCTCGAGCACCTCCGCGACACGGGCGCCGCGCGCAACGCCGGTACCCACTACCAGATAAAGCTCGCAGACACGTCGCGCGGCAACATCAAGATCGGCGAGTTCACGGTCTTCTTCGAGTTCGTCTCGGCGCCACCCATCACCCCGAAGCCGCAGCTCCCGGCCGCGGTGCAGCGCGGCTTCGTCAAGAACATCGACTGGACCTTCACCACCTGGGTGATCTTTTCCTACATGCTGTTCTTCGGTTTCATCATTTACATGGAGAACGCCGACTGGAAGGTCGACAAGGGTGCCCAGGAGGTGCCGGAAAACCTGGCGCGCCTGATCTTCGAAGCCCCCATGGAACCTCCCACGGTCGAAGAGGAACCGATCGAAGAAGGCGAGGGGGAAGAGGAAGAAGAGAAAAAGGCCGCGAGCAAGGCTCCGGACAAGAAGCCGGCGAGGGCCGAGGGCAGGGAGCCGGCGGGTGAAGAGGCGGCCGGAGCCACCGTTGAAGGTCGCGCACGCATCGCACAAGAGGCAGCCGCGCAGGCCGAAGCGATGCTCTTGGGAGCGCTGGGCGGTTCGGGCGGCGCTCTTGGTGACGTGCTCTCGGGCGGCGCGGTCACGGGCAATGCCGCCGACGTGCTCGCGCAGGCGTCCGGTGTCGGCGTCGCGACCAAGAGCGAAGCGGGCACGCTGCGGACGCGAAGCGGTGGGGGCAGCGGGCAAAAAGCCGGCCTCGGCTCGCTCAAGAAGGGCAAGGGCGCCGGAACCGCCGCGAAGGAAGGGCAGGCGGTCAAAGAGCGCGAAGTCCGCGGAAACGTCGGGCTCAACACGGGCGGGGACATCGGCGGCAGCGGGGAGTTCGATCAGGCGCTGGTGCAACGTCAGATCAAACAGCGCCTCAAGTCGATCACGCGCTGCTACGAATCCGAGCTTCGTAAGAACCCAAGTCTGTCTGGCAAAGTCACCGTGACGTTCACCATCCAGGAGCGCGGCAATGTGACCAATGCCAAAGCCAGTGAGAATACGACCGGCAGCCCCGCCGTCGCTGACTGTGTCACGCGAACCATCAGCCGCTTCCGATTCAACCCCGGGCCCGACGGAGGCAGCGTGACCTTCCGTTATCCCTTTGTTTTCCAGCCTCAAAATTAAGTTCGTCATAGGTGCATATTTCTTGCTTAACTGAATTGGGTGTACGTTGACACGAGAATCGTGCGGCGTATAATCTTCGCAAGTTTAGGGGATCGTTGATGTTTAGACGGATGGGAACCGTGGGGGAGGCGCTTGTGGCCACATTGTTGGTCGTAGGGAGCCTGAGCTATGCCTTCGCCCAGGAGGCCGGCGACTCGACCGTCGACGTCATCCAGGTCGAGCCACTGCGCGCCCCCAACGAGGCCGGAGCGCTCTCTCCGGCAGCTCAGGCGAAGGCCGCGAAGTCTGCGGTGCAGAGCGCATCGGCGAGCTGCGCGGCCCAATCGGAGGCCCTCAAGAGCGCGAAGCGCGAGAAGGACATCATTCGAGCCACCTGCCTCAAGGACAAGCTCGACCAGTGCAACGCCAGCCTGCAGAGCATGAAGCGCCGGCAGAAGGCGCTCGACAAAGCGATTGCCGCCCGCGACTCCGGCAGCAGCAACCACGAGTCCACCGTGATCGCCGTCCTCTCCCAGAAGTTCAAAGCGTTGGCCCAGGCCGCCAACCAGTGCGTGGGGCAAGACCTCTTCGACACAGGCGAGACCCAAGTGCGAGAAGACGTCGACCTTTTCGTCCCAGACGAGAATCCTGCCGTGACGACTCCGGTGCTCGACTGGCCGATCCCATTCATCCCGCCACCAGTCAGTGGAGTGAGCTAACTAGCGGATTGGTGTTCGTATGAGCGGGGGGAACAAGGGATCATGCGCTGTTGCTCGACGTTAGGGCTTGCTCTGGCTTTTGCGGCCATCGTGGGCACGGCTTCGTTGAGCGCAACGGCCGGCGCGCAGGTCTTCGACCCGGACCGCGCAGCGCGGGAAGGGCCGGGGTTCAAGGTCGGGACGCCTCGTCCTGCACCCCGGTGTTGCCGTCGGCGGCGGCTACGACTCGAACGTGTTCCTTCAGAGCAGCCGGCGAGCTGTCATCGTTCATCCTGATTGTCCAGGGCTATCTCGACATTGCGACTGAAGGGAGCATCCGTCAGGACGAAGGCGATGCCGGCTGCCGCCGAGCCTCAGAAAATTCAATTTCGGGCCGGTATTGCGGCGGATTACTTTCACTACTTCACCGAGCGCGTCGGCGACACCGTCGGAGCAGATGCGCACCTCAACTTCGCTTACAATCCATCCAAGGTCTTCAGCCTGGTCATCAACGACGAGTTCCGGCGTACGGTGAGGCCCTTTTCGGACCCGAATACGCTGCAAGGCCCCACGATCAGCTACGGCCGGAACATCAACACCGCATCGCTCGATCTGGTTGGCCGAAGCAAGAGCCAAGTGCTCGAGGGGACGATCGGCTACACCAACAGGCTCGTGTTCTTCGACGCGAACATCTACGGGTACGGCAACAACATCAGCCATCGGGTGCCGGCAACCTTCAGCTGGCTGTTCTTTCCGACCTCGGCTCTGGTCTACACCGTCGAATACGCAAACCAAGACTTCGTGAACCCCACAGAGATTGCGACCTCGCCGACCTTGCTGTCCAAGAACAACCGCGTCTCGAACATGATCGGATACAACGGCGCGATCACCGAACGCTTCTCGCTCACCGCCATGATTGGATATGCCGCCGGCTTCTACAAAATCGGACAAAACTTCGACGACGTCATCGCCCGCGTCGAGCTTCGCTGGCAGGCTCGACCCACGATCGGTCTTTCCCTCAGCTATGATCGCGATGTCCGCCCGTCCTACATCGGCAACTTCGTCCTGATCAACCGACTGCACGCCGACACGACGTTCACGCTGATGGGCGCGCTCCAACTGGGGGTGCAGGCCTGGGTTTCGTTCGACAAGTCGGGCCTGGCGCTGAGTCCGGATGGGACCTTGCTCGGCAACCAACCGTTCCGCGAAGACACCAGGGTCTACGTCGGCATCTTTGGCGAGTATCGATTCAAGCCCTGGCTCGCACTGTTTGCCGACCTCGGATACCTCGCGGATTTCACGGACTTCCGCTACGTCGGACTCAGCCCGCTGCTCGATCCGGTCGCGAACTATCAGAGGTTTGAAGCATGGCTTGGTCTTCGCGTCTTCTACTGATCGGCGCACTTGCCTTTCTGGCGTTTGGATCGTCCGCATGCAGCAAGCGTGGCGTCCAGGTGACCGAAGTGCCGCCGCCTGCGACCAACGATACGACACTCGGTCCGGGAGACGTCTTCTCGGTTCGCGTCTATGGGGAGGCCGCGATGACCGGCAGCCACCAAATCGCGCCCGATGGCACGATCAACTTCCCGCTCCTCGGTGCGATTCAGGTCAGCGGCCTGGAGCCGAGCGCAGTCGCGCGAAAGATTCAGACCGAGCTCGTCGCGCGAGACCTGCTTCGCGCGCCACATGTCTCGGTCTACGTCGAGGAGTACGCCTCGAAGCGCGTGAGCGTAGTCGGTGCCGTGGCAAACCCGGGCACCTTTGCGCTCGCAACTGGCATGACGGTGGTGCAGGCGATCAGCATGGCTGGCGGGTTCTCCTCGCTCGCCGACCGCGATGCCACCGTCGTCACGCGGCGAGTCGACGACGAGATCATTCGCTATCGCGTTCCCGTGGATCGCGTGACCAAGGGCCAGGCGGCCGACATCGAAGTTGCAGCCGGCGATATCATCTTCGTCCCCGAGCGCATGTTTTAGCCGCTCAGAGGCTCCAATAGACCAGGTCACTCCGGAGCGCGTCGGCTCTCAGCACCGACTTCACGTCGATGATCAGGCCGCCGTGGCGAACGCTTGCAACGATTTGGTCGAGCTGCTCCAGATACGGCCGATGGGGCACGGCGAGGATCAAGGCATCCAAGTCGGCAATCGCGTCGAATGGCCTCAGCTCGATGCCGTACTCGCGAACCGCTTGTTCAGCCGATGCCATCGGGTCGTGAACGACCGGTTCGATGCCGTATTCGCGAAGCTCTCCAACGATGTCCGGCACCCGGCTGTTCCTCAAATCCGGCACGTCTTCTTTGAAGGTCAGCCCTAGCACCCCGATGCGCGCCCCTTTGATGGGGCGGTCTTGCTTGCGGAGCAGCTTCACGGTTCGCTGCGCCACGAACTTGCCCATATCGTCATTGATGCGACGGCCGGCGAGAATTACTTCGGGGTGATAGCCGAGCGCTTCGGCTTTTGCGGTCAGGTAGTACGGGTCGACCCCAATGCAATGGCCACCGACGAGACCCGGTGTGAAGCGCAAAAAGTTCCACTTCGTTCCGGCCGCCTCGAGCACGTCCCGCGTCGAGATCTCGAGGAGGTCGAAAATGAGGGCCAGCTCGTTCATCAGCGCGATGTTGACGTCGCGCTGCGTGTTCTCGATGACCTTTGCGGCCTCGGCGACTTTGATCGAAGAGGCGCGATGGACGCCGGCTTCCACGACCGCTTCGTACGTACGAGCCACGCGCTCCAAGCTCTCGGGGTCTTCACCGGAAACCACTTTGATGATCTTCTCGAACGTATGAAGCTTGTCGCCGGGGTTGATTCGCTCGGGCGAGTAGCCGAGCTTGAAATCCCGCGACTGGCGCAGGCCGGAGGTTTCGGCGAGGAGCGGCCCGCACTGCTCTTCGGTCACGCCCGGGTAGACGGTCGATTCGTAGACCACGACGGCGCCTGGGGCGAGGGCGCTGCCTACGATTCGTGTCGCAGAGTGAAGCGGCCCGAGGTCGGGGCGGCGGTCCGAGTCGATGGGTGTCGGCACCGCGACGACGAAGAACGTGCAGCCGCGAAGGTCCGCCGGGTCGCTCGTGAGCCGCAGTTTGCTGTCCTCGAGCTCCGATGGGGTCACCTCGCCGGTCCAGTCATGATGACCGGCCAGCGCTTTGACTCGAGCCTCCGACACGTCGAACCCGACGGTGTCTTCGAATTTTCGGGCGAATGCCAAGGCCACGGGAAGACCCACGTACCCGAGCCCAACGACCGCGATCCGTTCACTCATGACGACTGCACCTCTTCGCGAAACCACTCGGTCGTGTCCGATAAGCCGCGCTCCAGCGGAGTCGGATCGCCGAGCGCGGAGATCATGACGGAGGGGTCCAGAACCGATCGTTGCAAGTCCCCGGGGCGGAAGGCGCCATCGTCGACGACGGCCGGCTGGTCGACGAGGCGTACGAGCTGCTCCGCAAGCGTGCGCGTCGAGGTCCCAACGCCCGTCGCGATGTTGATCGTGCGGCCCTCGAGCGCGCCATCGAACGCTGCGAGGTTCGCCCGAATCGCGTCGCGCACGAACACGTAGTCGCGAACGCAGCCGTCGTCCCCCTCGGTCGCGCGCGCATTCACCTGAATCGGCTCTCCGCGAAGCAGCCGCTGCAAAAAGATTGCGACGACGCCCGCTTCGCCGTGGGGATCCTGTCGCGGACCGTACACGTTCCCGTAGCGAAGAATGGTGTAGCGCAACCCCGAGACCTCCCCATAGGCACGCAGGTAGAGCTCGAAGCTCGCCTTGCTGCAAGCGTAGGGGCTCAAGGGCAAGGCGGGCCAGCCCTCTGCGGCTACTTGGCCCTCTGGGACCTCGCCGTACAGCGCTCCGCCCGTGCTCGAAAAGACGAAACGGCTCTCGCACTCGAGGGCGACCGCGGCCATGTGGAGCGACCCCAGGACGTTGATTTCGGCATCGAGGACAGGCTCACGCACACTGACTGAGACGCTCGCCTGAGCGGCGTGATGGCTGATCGCATCCGGCGCGAAGCGGAGCGCAATCTCGCGCAATGCATGGCGATTCCGGATGTCGATCGAGTGGAACTCCGCGCCTGGAGGAAGGTTCTCCATTCGGCCCGTGCTCAGGTCGTCGACGACCATCACGTCATGGCCCGCTTCGAGGGCGGCTTCCGCAACATGGCTGCCGATGAAGCCAGCGCCTCCCGTCACCAAGACCCTCACGCTCTCCCCGCAGGCTTGGACTCTCGGAACGCTTGGCCGGTTCGCGCGGGCGGCTCGCTTTCCAGGTTCTCGTCTTCGTATTCGGGGACGAGCTGCGCGAGCGCCGGGCGTATCGAGCCTGGATTTGCCGTCGTGCAGAGCGCGCCCAGCGTGTCGAACTGGGCGCGGAGCCCAGGCAGGTGCGGCGAGTCGTAGGTGCCCGTGAAAATCTTCGGGTGCGTCGTTCGCTCGATGCCTTCGCTGGTGTTCGAAAGCTCCTCGAACAGCTTCTCGCCTGGCCGAATGCCGGTGAATCGGACTTCGATGTCTTTCTCAGGCTCGAGCCCGCTGAGCCGAATCAGGTCATGCGCGAGATCAACGATGCGAACGGGTTGTCCCATGTCCAAGATGAACGTTTCCCCGCCCTGGCTGAGCGCGGCTGCCTGCATGACCAGCTGAACGGCCTCCGGGATGGTCATGAAGTAACGGGTCATGTCGGGATGCGTTACCGTGACCGGACCGCCGTCTTCAATCTGCCGCCTAAAAATCGGAATGACGCTCCCCGCCGAGCCGAGCACGTTGCCGAAGCGGACGGTCGCAAAATGCGTCGCGCTGTGGCTCGAGAGGGCCTGCACGTAGAGCTCGGCGGCTCGCTTCGTCGCGCCCATGATCGACGTTGGGTTCACCGCCTTGTCGGTGGAAATCATGACGAAGCGCTCGACCGCGAGCTCGTCGGCCAAGTCTGCGATGATCTGGGTGCCGAGCACGTTGTTCTTCACGGCCTCGGCTGGGTTCCACTCCATCATGGGGACGTGCTTGTGGGCGGCTGCATGGAACACGATCATCGGCCGGTAATCGCGAAAGACCTGCGTGACGCGAGGCACGTCCGTGATGTCTGCGACGCAAGGAACGAGTTCGAGCTCCGAAAAACGCGTACAAAGCTCGCAATGGATTTCGAACAGGGCGTTCTCGGATCGCTCGACGAGCACGAGTCGGGAAGGGCGATAGCCGGCGACCTGACGGCAGAGCTCCGAACCGATGCTCCCGCCCGCTCCCGTCACCATCACCGACTGCCCCCGAACGAGCTCGCTCACGACCTCGGCCTGAAGTTTGATCGGTTCTCGGCGCAGCAGGTCCTCGATGGCCACTTCACGAATGCGCGAGAGGTTCACCCGGCCGCCCACGATTTCGTAGGCGCCAGGTACGATCTTCACTTTGAGGCCCTCTTGCTTGCAGCGCTCGGTGATGAGACGAATCGCCGACCCCGGCGCGTTGGAAATCGTGATCAGGGCTTGGGTCGCGCCATGCCGTTCGGCGACGCGCAAGAGGTCTTTGCTCGTCCCCTGCACTTTGATGCCGTGAATCACGGCACCCTGCTTCACCGGGTCGTCGTCGATGAACGCGACTGGGCGAATTCCGAGGTCCGGACGGCGGGAGATCTCCTGCGCGATCAGAACTCCGCCCTGACCGGCCCCGACGAGCAAGGTCGGCACCCGGGGCTTCTCCGCGCGCCCGTGCTGCCTGGTTGCAAGCCGCTCCCCCAGCATTCGACGAAGCGCCCGCACGCCAGAGAGCCCGATGAACGCCAAGACGAAATCGCCGAGCAAGACGCCCAGGGGAACGATGCCGTAGCGGGCGATCGCAAAGCGGTCGACCAGCATCGGGCTCGCGAGGCGAAGCGCGACCAGCACCGCCGTTGCCGACAAAATCGCGGCGAAGATCCGGACCGCGTCGCGAAGGCTGATGTAGCGCCAGGAAAAGCGGGTGATCCCGAACGCGGAAAGAAACGCGTACTGCAAGATCACCACGTAGGGCAGCACGATCATCAGCTGCCGAAACATCGGGGCCGGCACGTTCGAATCGAAGCGGACGAGCATCGCGAGGAAGAAAGCGAGCATCAGCACCGTGATGTCGATCAAGAACTGCGAGGTCCGAGTCCGAAGCCGGCTCATCATCTCCGTGCCTCCAATACGGAATCCCGGTACCAATGCCAGAACGCTTTGACGCCCTGTTCGACGGTAACAGTAGGCTCGTAGCCGAGGAGATCTTTGGCGCGATCGATGTTCGCGTAGGTGTATTCCATGTCGGCAGCAGGCATCGGCCGGTCGACCAGGTTCGAACGCTTGCCAGCTTGACCTTCGATGAGCGCCACGAAATCCGCGAGAAGCGTCGGCTTCCCTCGCCCTAAATTGATGACCTCGTACCCAAGCGGGCGATCTGCGGCGGCGACCACACCCTGCACGATGTCGTCAACGTAGGTCCAATCGCGGTGCATCTGGCCGTTGTTGTAGAGAGGAACTTCGACCCCCTCGAAAATATTGTCCAGGACCTTGTAGGCCATCATGTCGGGACGGCCGCGCGGTCCGTAGACGGTGAAGAAGCGAAGCGCGGTGAAGTCCTGCCCGAACAGGTGAAAATACGAATGGCCGAGGAGCTCCGCGGCTCGTTTGCTCGCCGGGTACGGCGCCAGAGGATGGTCGGCTCGGTCGGTTTCGATGAAGGGAATGACCTTCGTCGGACCGTACACCGACGAGGTCGACGCGAAGACGAACGGGGGGTGCCCGTGCCGCCGTGCAGCCTCGAGCAGATTCAGCGTCCCCACGAGGTTGACGTCGAGGTAGAGCTTCGGGTCGTCGATGGACGCGCGAACTCCCGCCATGGCGGCGAGGTGAATCATGACGTCGAAGCCATGTTTGGCACATAGCCCGTCGATCCCCGCCTCATCCCGGATGTCCATTCGGTGGAAGATGAACTTCTCTGGATCGGGCGCCGAGCGGCGAACTTCCTCTAAGTTCGCCTGTTTACGGGCCGGGTCGTAGTAGTCGTTGAGGTTGTCCACGCCGACGACGAGATCCCCGCGGCGAAGCAGCGCCGTCGCGGCGTTGCTTCCAATGAACCCGGCGGCTCCCGTCAGCAGGATCTTCTTCATCTCCCCCTCGTGCCCGATGAGTATACGCCCTTGTCGACCCAAGTTGCTTGGTTCGATTGCGCAGTCGGGAATACCATATCCCGGTGCAAGCCATGCTCTTAGCAGCCGGACTGGGGACGCGCCTCCGGCCGCTCACCGACCGTCGCCCCAAGCCCATCGTCCCGGTCGCGAACCGCCCGCTCGCGGGGTTCGCGATGGACCACCTAGCGCGAAGCGGCGTCCGAAGCATCGTAGCCAATACCCACCCAGAGCCCGAGCTGGTGGAGTCCACCCTCCAAGCTGTCTGTCCCAGGGGCGTAGACCTGCGTTTTTCGCGTGAAATCGAGCTTCTTGGCACCGGGGGAGGCCTCCGAAAAGCGCGGCCTTCGTTCGATGACCCACAGAGCCCGGTGATCGTAGTCAACGGCGACACCCTCTTCGCACCCGACCTCCGCCGGGCCTATGCGGCGCACCTCGCCCAGGGCGCGGTTGCAACGATGATACTGCGCCCAACCGCCGACCCGGAGCACTTCGGGGCGATCGGAATCGACCAAAACGACTGGGTCCGGAGTCTGCTGGGGACCCCATCCGACGGGCGTGTTCGCGAGGCGCTGATGTTCACCGGGGTTCAGATCCTTTCCCCGGAGGCATTTTCGGCGATGCCAGAGTCGGGCTGCGTGATCCGGAGCGCCTACCGGCACTGGGTCGACCGCGGCGCGCCCGTGCTCGGAGTGATCGACGCGTCGCCTTGGGCGGATCTCGGAACCGTATCGGAGTACCAGCGCTTGAACCTAGAGCTCGCCTCAGGTTCATTCACCTGGCCCGGCGTAGAGCCGCGCGACGGATGCATCTTGCCGGACTCCCGCGAGCCCTCCTCGAGCATTCGCCGCAGCGTGATCGGCCCCGAGGTCGACATTGCGGCGGGGGTCCAACTCGACCGATGTGTCGTGTGGCCGGGCACCCATGTCACCTGCTCTGCGGCGAACGCGGTCCTCACGCCCGAGCACCGAATCGAGCTCAGCTG
>CAVQHC010000003.1:0-414983 GCA_963712235.1 uncultured delta proteobacterium | reverse complement strand
CGTGCGGACCGTGATGGGCGCTAGAGAAGCCTTGGTGGCTGCGTACCTTCTGTCCGTGGGGGTCCTTCGGCATTTCATCGGGGATCAGTCCATGAACCACTCGACGAACCGCATCGGGTCGAGCGCGACCGTTGCGACGATGAGGGCGCAGCCGCCGAAGAGGGCGAGGAACTGGCCCGCGAACACGCGTCGCATGCCTGGGGTGCGCCACCCTAGGAGGACGCACCCGAGCCAGATTGGTACCGCCCCGAACAGGGCGAACAGTAGCCATCCCGTGAAGAGCAACTCGTGCACGTTGTACGCAGCGGTGTCGTAGTTCTCCCACATGGGCATGGGCCAATGTCCGAGTCCGAGGCGCACGTGCACCCCAAGCGTCAGGAATAGCGCGACGAGCACTGCCGGAGAGGCGGCGAGGATCCAGGAGACGATCCGTAGCTTGCGGAGGTCGGTCGCGTCGTGCTCACCCATGACCCCATACTAGCAGAGGGCGCTACACCACCGCCTCGGCGTTGAGCACTCGAGCCGCCGTCGTCGGATACGAACGCCGCCCCGGGGCGAGGATCGCCCTCGTGTTCAGAGACGTCCGACACTCAGCGATCTACGAGTTCCAGGGTGCACGCGTAGTCTTCGAAGCCAAGCGACCTCCAAAACGTGAGCGCCGCATCGTTCCGCGTACCCCGTGGAAAGACTTGGTTCCTGTTGAGACCGGTCTGTGTGCCTCAGACCATGGCTGCCCTATCGACCCGGTCAATCCATATACCAAGAGACCCATGGTCCAATGAAGATCATGAGTATTGAAGCGACTGCCGTCACGAGCGCTATCGTTTTGGCCGAACGACTCCCCTTGTGCTCCACGACGAGCACAGGGAACACGAGGAAGACTCCGACTGCACATATTCCGAGGGTCGCAGTGGAGTAGCCGGCCAGCATGTAGTGAAAGCCTTCGCCGACATTCTTCGGGTCCTCCATGCAACCCCGTGGCCAATGGCCCCAGATCAACCTGCCTCGAACGTACAGCGACAAGAGGCCCGCCCAGCCCAGCACCATGCCCGCCGTCAGGCCGACTGAGATCCACCACACAATGCGATTCGAACCCAGGTGAGCGTCGTTCATGTTGGGTAACGCTAGCATGTGCGTGGCCTCTCGCGACGACCGTCGCGAGGTTGACCTCGACGCCGGTCAGGCTGCTGTCCACAGCCGATAGGTCTTGCCCAGAGGCGTGGGAGCCAAGAGATTCGTTAGTACTCTCTATTGCCGGATAACGATCTCGGCGCCTTCCACGACCGTCGCGTACAGCTCTTCCGCTTCGGCGTTGGTGACGGCTATGCACCCTCTGGTCCACTTCGCTCGCAACGCCATCGGAAGCAGCTCGACGAAGCGAGGCGTTCCGTGAACTCCTATCGCGCTACCGATTCCCGCCCCGGCTGGCACCTCACCCGTCAGTTGAAGCTGAGCGTAGCGCTCGCGGTCTGCCTGGTTGGGGTAGGAGACGTGGAGGAAGCGGTGAAAGCGCTTGCTCGGGTGTCGCGAGTCGATCTTGTAACTGCCTTCAGGAGTCCTTTTGTCGCCTTCGAACAGTTTAGGTCCGTCACCGGCGCCAACGGCGACGCGATAGCGGGCGACGATGCGACCCTCCGAGTAGGCAGTCATCACGCCGTCCGACTTGTCCACGACTAGCTTGGTGATCTTCGCCACGGCGGTCTGATCGGCGGCCGCACTCGGGCTGATGGCGTCCCAGGTCCAGAGGCAAAGCGCCGCAGCTACAGACGAAAAAGCAGCCCACACGAATAGACGATTACGCACTGTCGGTGAACGCACGGAGGTGGGCGCCTGTTCCGCTAAGGCGGAGAAAAGGAAGATCCGACGGACGCTGGTCAAAAAGAAAATCCTCTGGTCGGGGGGGGCAGTGATTCCTGGCCGCGTTTGGGAGTCAGTCTAGGTACCAGCTCACCCAAGGTCCGATGTATGCCATCAGCAGCGACAAGATCGCGGCACCGAAGGCCACGAGCTTCGCCGTACGACTGCCCTTCTGGTTTGCCGCCGCAAGGGCGGCTAGGACGAGGAGGATCGCGAGACTCCCAAACGCCAGCGCGGCAACGGAATACCCACCGAACTGGTACTGTAGCTCGGACAGGAAATCCTTGGGATCGTCTGCCTTCGGGCGGGGCCAATCGCCCAGAACCAGCGAGGTTTCGCAATATAGCCACGTCAGCCCCGCCCATCCCAGACCGACGATCACTGTCAGAGTCATTGGGACCCACAGCGCAACACGATTCAGAAGGCCTTTAGCGCTTCCCATGAGTCGCGAGGGTAACATCCCGCGAACAACGAAGCGCCTTGGCGCACAGCGATGGACCAGTTGCATGGCGCACGACCGCGCTCTGACTTCGCGAGAATGTCCTCTGCAACCTTCCACCCAACCTTCCACTTTCCACGGGACACCACGGGACGGCACGCGACGCCACGGGACACTAAGTGGTTGATGTTGTTGATTTTCCCGAATGGTGTCGTGGGCTAAGAGAATATTGCCAAGGTTGAAGTCGTGAGTTCGAATCTCATTTCCCGCTCCAAATGGCGATGGCGGCCCCGTTTTGCGGGGCCGTTTTTCATTGCGGGCCGGTCCCCGGCTCAGTCCAGCTGCGCGGGCGCACCGCTGCGCGGGCGCACCGCTGATCGGTCAGAGAGCTGACGCAGTTGCGTGACATTCCAGATTTCTGGTCAACCTCGGTCAGATCTTCTTCATATTATCAAGATACGACACACGCCCAGAAAGGTTGCTCCCGCGATGGTTTCGAAAGCGACTGGCCCGAACCGGCAGCCGCCGGCTAGAGTTCGCCTATGGAAGCGGATGACGCGCCGAGCGGCGCCAAGCGCTCTACGATAGACGGGTTTCTCGTGGTGATCCTCGTCGTGCTTTGCGGGACGGCGCTTCCGACCTTCCACCCGGCGCAGTTTCGGTTACGGCAGTGGCTGAATCCCCTGGTCGATGCCCTCGGTCTTTGGCAGGGGCAATGGCAGCTTTTTGCCCCGGAAGCCGACAAGGTCAACAGCGCCATCGTCGGTGTAGTTGAGTACGACGACGGGACGACCTACGAGTGGCGAAGTCCCGAATGGAGCCAACGGTCCCCCTGGCAAAAGTTCCGGCACTTCCGAATGATGGAGTACGCCGACGGAGTCCGCCTCGACGACAACGCGGGCGCATGGGATGCGCTCGCCGCTCACGTCTACGCGCTTGGCAGCGACGCAACGGGTGACACCCCGCCCAAACCGGGCACGGTGAGTTTGTGGAGGCATTGGACCGTCATTCCGCCTCCCGAAGAGCCGTTGCGTCCGATATCGGAGTCATTCCGCCCCGATCAACGGATCAAGTTCCATGAGATACGAATCTCGCCATGACTTGGGCGAAACTGTTCACACGCTTTCAATGCGTCTGGAACGAGTTCTTTTTTGCCGCGTTCGATTTGGAGCTCGCGGCCGTCATGAGAATCGCATACGCAGCCTTACTGCTTGTGAATTTCACGATCTTGGGTCTTGACCTCGAGCTTTGGTTCGGGCCGGACAACCTCATGCCTTTCGAAGCATCGCGGGCGATCATCGACTCCGAGACGTCGTCGCCGTTCGGATGGTGGCCTCAGTCTAGAGCCACTCTGTGGATTTGCTACGGGCTCGCGATGATGAACATCACGGGCCTACTGGTCGGTTGGTTTCCGCGCCTTCAAGCGGCCGGGGCCTTCTTCTGGATGGTGGCTTTTCACCATCGGAACATCATGATCTTCGATGGGGAAGATCAGCTGTTTCGCCTCTTCGCCTTCTTTTTCGTTTTCTTGCCCACTCACCATTTCTTTTCGGTCCACGCCTGGCTCCGAAGACGGCGCAACGAAGATCGTCCGCAATCCGTCGGATGTGCGTGGGCGTTTCGATTGTTCCAGATCGAGACCACCTTGGTCTATGTGGGGGCCGCAGTCGCGAAGTGGCAGGGCATCGAATGGAGGAGCGGAATCGCGATGTGGTATGTCTCGCGCCTCGACGACACCTTCGGGAAGTTCCCGCTGCCAGACGCGCTCTTCGAGACGCTTGCGATGATTCGCGCCTTGACCTGGGGGACACTCGTCTTCGAAGCGGTCTTGCCGATTGCGCTCTGGATCCCTCGAACGCGAAGAGTCGCTGTGGTGGCCGCCTTTGTGTTCCACCTTGCGCTCGAGTACACGATGAACCTGTTCTTGTTTCACATGCTGATGATCGTGGGCTTGATTCCGTTCCTGGCGACCGATCGAGAGGCCATCGCTTGGCGTGCGCGTTCGAAAGGTCCTGCCAACGGGAAGAACGCGCGCACGCGTCTGGCACCGGAGTCATTATCATGAGCACCGGCCAGGTCACCAAGGCAAGCGTGCTCGTCATGGCGCCGGGCGCGCGAGCGGCATTGAGGGAATACGTCGTTGCAGCGGCTGTTGGGCCCTAAAGGGGTAACGCGGTGCGGTAGTGCAAGGTCCATCGCAAATCCCGGGAATTTCAGGAAGAAGGTGCCCAAATCGCGATAAGATGCATGCCAACCCCGATTTCTGCTTGCGGTCGTGGGCTCCAACGGCGTACAAGTGTCTATCATTGTAATCGCCTCCCGGCGAAAAAAGGAAAGCCATGAAGCGTCTCATCTTCATTTTGTCGTTGGTTGCTGGTGCTTGGGTATTGAGCCCCGCCCTTGAGGCGAACGCTGGACGTGGCAACGGGAACAGCAACGGGAACAGCAACGGGAACAGCAACGGGAACAGCAACGGAAACAGCAACGGAAACAGCAACGGAAACAGCAACGGGAACAAGACCGGAGTTCCGGAGCTCGACCCGAGTGCCGCGGGCGGCGCCATCGTCCTGTTGCTCGGTGGTGTCGCGTACATCGCGTCCCGTCGGCGAGAAGAAGACCTCGCTTAGCGCGCAAACCAGTGCGCAAGCACCCCGCAGCGAACGAAGCGCTCAAACGCAGGCTTCATGAAGAGGGGGGAGCCGCGTTTATCGTGCCATCCGGTAGAGCTCCCAAAGGAAGGTCTGCAGGTGCCAGCGTACAACGTGGTGCAACACCCCGTTCTCGGGAGCCAGCCCGACATAGGATCGAGAGTCCGCGCCACTGGCGGAGGCGCCATAAGCTGCACGAGTTGCCATCAGGAGGCGTGCCGTCGTCAGCCGATCTGTGTTCGGCGCGTTTGGGACAATTAGTCGTGGAGCGGGGCGGCGAAGTGGCGGCGGCTCGCTGGCGGCTGCCAGCCAGTCGATAGGCGCGACTGGCAATGCAGCGGCGTCGCTCGAGGATAGCATGTCCTGTAACGCGCTTAGGCCTCGGAAAGCGGAGTCGCGTGACCAATCGCTGATCAAGCTTGCGTCGCCACGGTCCCCCTCGTTGACCTGCCGTTGACGTGGCGATGTGTAGTCGAGTGTTATCAAGTGACGAATCGCAAACATGGCGATGCCGGCAAGTCCCGTTCATGTTTGGGTTTCGTTGAGTCTTGTGCGTTTGGGCACGTGCGCCGGTGCCTGCGTGCCCAATGATTGCGCCTGTCCCGAGATCTTCCACCCAACCTTCCACTTTCCAGGGGACACCACGGGATGGCACGCAACGCCCCGGGACACGTTGTGGTGGATGTTGCTGAATTTCCCGAATGGTGTTGGGGGCTAGGTGGAGTTCACCCGCTTCGGTGGACGGTTAAGCGCTTGCGCGCATTGGGGTTCGGTTGATTCGTTCGAATTGAAGGGGTGAGAGGTAATCGAGCGCCGAGTGGCGTCGCTTGGGATTGTACCAGCCTTCGACGAAGTCGAAGATGGCCATTCGCGCTTCAGTCTGAGAGCGGAAGCGCCGTCGGTCGAGCAGCTCGCACTCGAGGGTGGCGAAGAAGCTCTCGCACATGGCGTTGTCGTAGGCGTCGCCGACCGAGCCCATCGAGGGTCGGACGCCCGCTTGTCGGCAGCGTTTGCCGAAGGCGTACGACGTGTATTGGCAGCCTTGGTCGGAGTGATGAATCACGTCGGCCGGCCGCCGTTGTTGAAGCGCCATCTCGAGCGCCGTGAGGACGAGCTCGGTGCGCAGGTGATGGGCCATCGACCAGCCGACCACGCGCCGGCTCCACGCATCGACGACCACCGCGAGGTACAAAAAGCCAGCGTGGGTCGGGACGTAAGTGATGTCCGCGACCCAGAGCTGGTCGGGGCCGGTCGCCGTGAAATCGCGATCGACAAGGTCAGGCGCCGGTCGGCCGTTGACGTCGCGTCGGGTCGTCGTCACGCGCCGCTTGCGGCGACTGATACCGACGATTTGGGCTTGCCGCATGAGCCGTGCGACGCGCTTTTGGCCCACGCGCACCGCGTCCTCCTCGCGGAGGTCGCGGTGGATGCGCGGCGCTCCGTACGTACCCCGAGAGCGCGCATGGAAGTGCTCGATGCGCTCGAGGAGCCCCGCGTCTTCGACCGCACGCCGTGACGCCGGACGCTTCACGTACGCGTAGTAGCCGCTCGGGGAGACACCGAGCACCCGACAAAGCGTCCGCACGGGATATTTAGCCTGATGCGCTCTCACGAATTTCGAATTCTTGGGCGGAACCGAATCGGTCTCCTGCGCGAACCAGGCGGCGGCTTTTTTCAAGATTTCTTTTTCAACCTTGAGCGTCTTGTTTTCGCGTCGAAGACGCCGAAGCTCTTCGCGCTCCTGGGTCGTCAGACCGTCGCTTCGCTTGCCCGTGTCGCGCTCGGCCTGTGCCACCCAGTTGCGTATCGCCTGGGCCGAGGGCTCAAACTCCCTCGCGAGCTCCTCCGGGCTGCGTCCCGAGCGGACCAGCTCCACCAGTCGCTCCCGGAACTCCGCGGGGTACGCTGGCCTGTGTCTTTGAGGCATGTGGACTCCTTTGCCCGAAAGCGGGCGAGTGTCCACGAAACCGGGTCAACTCCAAGGGGAATATTGCCAAAGTTGAAGCCGTCGGTTCGAATCCGATTTCCCGCGCACGCACCTCGGACTAGCCGGTCACACTGGAAGCGTGCGGAGCCTCTCCCAATCTGTGAGGAACCGCACAACGCAGTTCCAACTTCGCGTACTTGGGGTCACCGCCAAGAGAGAACTCGGCTTCGGCCGGGCTTCTTGTCGCAGAGTGACGTCCTCAATCAAGAGCGGCGCTTATCGTTCACCGAGGGCGGCGGGTTGCGTGACAATCCTGCTTTGTGTTCATCCGGGGTCAGATCTTCGATGGATGACGACAGATCTTCGTCGCCGTCCCCAATCGGTCGCGGCTCCCTGCGCTGGTCGGTCGTCAGCGCCCCCTACTTCTGAGCCTCCGGCCGCGTGAGGTCCGTGACCGCTTGGAGAACCTGGTTCGCGAATTCCGTGCTGATCCAGGGTTCGGTCTGCGTGCAAGAGCGATCGGTGGATGTCAGGTCGTCCCATTCCAGTCGATTGATGTTGCAAGGGTCGTCGCCGATGCCGTCGCAGGGGTCTGGGGCAAAGTTCACGGACACGGAAGCGAACAGGGCCATCAGCTCCGACAGGTCCGCCTCGCTCAGTGTGCGAGGGACACCGGGGAGGGGTTCAGCGTGGTCGCACTCGTTTGGGTCGACCGCCGCGTCTAGGCATTCCCAGAACTGCTCTTCGGAAGCAAACGCCATCGAGAAGGTCAACTGATATTCGCCGTCCCCGACTCTCTCGATTTCGGCAGGGTCGACGAGGTATGGAGTGGGGCAACCCTCAGGCGTGAGCGAGGGCGTTTGGTCGATTCGAAAGCGCTGGAACGAGCGGAGGTCGAGTTCTCGCGTGTCGAACACGCTCGCGCCATCGCAGCCAGCTGACAAAGCCGCAAGCCAAGTCAGCATCACCCAAGCGAGCTCCCTTCGACGCAACATCTCGATCCAACATATGTCATTTGGCAGCGGCAACCGCCACTTTCCACTAGCTGGACTTACACCCCGCTTCCCTCGATCTCAGCGACTCTGTTCGGGTCTGATTCAGGGCCTGAATCACCGCAGCCGACGGCCCACGGGCCTCCACGCAGCAAGAAAGCCGTCCAGAACTCCCGTCTACCCATCGACGAGTAATGTTCAGACGTCGCGCAAGAGAACCGTGGATCAGACCGGAATTGAGGAGCACTTGAGCAGCTCCTGCCTATCGGGCCCCACATGGCGCGCACCTCCGCAACCCATCCCAATTTGTGAGAAATCCCACAACCGAGTTCCAACTTCGCATCGTTGGGGTCACCCCGTAAAACAAGGAAGGGAGCAGCGTTTGCTGCTCCCTATTTTTGTCACGGGGCTTCGCCCTTGGGCGGAGGCACGTGGAGAGCTTGCGAAGCAGCCTCCCTTTACGGGAGCCCCGTGGCTAGGCGCGAAGCGCCAGCTTTGCGGGGCCCGACGTATGGTGCGCTGATGGAAGCAAGCGCCAAGCACCCCAGCACCGACAGCGCCCCTCGTCCGATACCCCATCCGTGCACTACGTCTACGTCCTCCGCAACGATTGCGCCGCTACCTTTCGTTGGTCGAGCAAACCGTCGCATGACGACCAAGCGTCCTAACGCCGAGGAGTCAGGCAAGCGCTTGCTTCATCGCCCGAGTTGGCTGAGCGCACGCGCACGGGATCGATCGGGATTGTGGTCAACCTCAAAGCTCTCGTCGCCGATTTACTCGACGTAGGCCACGCGTTTGCCTTCGCGGCTGGCGTCGGTCAATGTAAGGGAATTCGGGCAGGCCGTTTCAGGAGGTTGATATGAGGCTGAATAAAGCCGCCGTAGCGTTGGTTGCTGGTTTTGCGACGCTCTTCGGGAGCTCTGCGCAGGCGCACATTCCGTTTATCGAGCCCGAAGCGCTCGAGGACGCACCAGCCTCGCTGTCTGAGAGTGAACGGGCCGCCAAAGACTATTCGTTCGAGAACCCTTTCCCCTTGCAGGAAGACCTCGACTTTCAGGCCACAATCACCACGAATGCATTCGCCTTCGATGGAATCGACTCGATGGCGATTAACGCCTATCTCACCCCCGGGGACATCGACGTCTACAAGGTCGTGCCCGCGGCGAACGACGGCTTCCCGTTTGCGCCTTCGGCCATCCTGGCGTCGGTTCTGCCTCCCGCCTGCGCGGAGCTCCTCGACAAATACCCGGTGGTCGCGGTGGTCGGCCCCAGCCTTCCGCGAGACCCGTCCGTCCTGAGCGCGCTGCCCTTCGACATCGACGACCCGGCGCAGGTTCCGCAGCCCGCTATCGGAGACAACGGTGCGATCTTCGCTCCCAATCCGGAGGTGGATCCGCGTGAAATCTTCGTCGAGGACGTGGTGACCGGACTGAGCTGGTTCCTCCCCGATGGGCTCACGCAGGTTTGCCTCGAGCCGCCGAGCATCCCCGTTGTCGACTGCGAGACGTTTGAGAATACGATTTATGCCTACGACCCGCAGGACGACATCGACGTCGGCGAGCCCTATTACATCGCCGTCTGGGATCCAGCGGGCCAGGCGCAAGACTACACCATGAACTTGGGCGTGACCGACGCACACTACGTCGACCGGCTCGACATCAACGCAGAGATCGAGTGCTTCAACTTGATTCACGGCGACTGCACGCCGCCGTACGACGAGCTGCCCGAGGGCTACATCAGCGAGGTCTGCGAAAAGGAGACTAGCAGCACCTCGTCCTCGTCGGGTTGCAGCATCCGTCCGTCGAACGGTGGGTCAGCGCCCGTGGTTGCCGTGATGTGGCTGCTTGGTGTGATGCTGTTGAGGCGCCGACCTCACCGCGCATCCTAATCTGGCGGAAGGAAAGAAAGCGAAGCGCCGGGCTGATGCATCAGCCCGACGTGCGCTCGCTTCATGGCGCCAAAGCGAGTTCGACGGCCACTTCGACCTTGCCTTGGCCAAAGGCGCGCTTTTCGCTGATGACCTGGTAGTCGATGCCCGGCTCCGGAATGAACTCCGCGCCACCTTCCACGTAGACCGCGACCACCACATGGAACTCGCCGGTCACGCCGACGTCTTCGAATGGCAGCACCAAATCGCGGGACGGCCCCAAGATCTGGTCGACGTCCAGCTCGCCGTCACTGTCCTTGTCGACGTTGTCGATGGTTGCCAGGATTGCCGCGGGAATGCCGCTCGGCACTGCGTCTTCTGCCAAGGCCACCACCAGCCTGGTGATCGTCTCGTCGAAACCTGCCGGCAGTCGAATGGTGGCGACGAGGCTCGAGGCTGGCTCGACCTGTTCCACGACAAAGGCCTGCCCGCGCGTTAACGAGATGCCCAGCAAATCCAAATCGCCGTCTTCGTCGTGGTCACTCATTTCGAAGTCGCCGGGGAGCCGGATGTCGCGGTAAATCGAGTGCAGCTGCCAGAGTTCGTTGCTCAAGGGCCCTGGGTTTTTGTGCCAGACCCCGCGATGGGCGGTGTGGTCGGCGCTCACGAGGTCGACCAGCCCGTCGCTGTCCATATCGGCCAACCAGAAGTCACTCGGAGAGGCCAGCCCGGAGATGATGATGTCCTGCTCCCAGGTGTCTTCGATGTTGGCGCCCGGGTGACGATAGCGGGTCACCGTCGAGTTGAAGATCTGGTTGGCGATCAGGTCCGGGTACGTGTCCCCGTCGAAATCATGGAACCACATGTCCGCCGATGCCCAGTTGTCGTCATCGATGACGACCTTATCCCATCGCTCGTCCCACCCGTCCGGCCCCGGATTCAACCCGAGCCAGATCTCCCCACGGAATTGAGGCGGATCAGTATTGGGAACATCGAACATGCCGTTGTAGACGATCTCGGGATAACCATCACCGTTCAGGTCCGCGCACTTGTACCCCAGCGTCCCCCGAATATTGGGGTCGGTATCCGGCGCCTGCTCCGTCAGGTGCTCGATCCAGGGCGCGTCGGGATCGCCGGTGTTCTCCGCCCAGCTCCCAAGCGCAGATGAGCCGAAGGCGCCGCTCAGCGAGAGGTCGTCGTCGCCATCGTTGTCGATGTCGCAGGTCACGACGATCATGGCGTTGTAGTTGACCTCGGTCGGATTCGGGTTGGCCCTCAAGATGGACCGCACCCACTCGCCCTCGACCCTGCGGTAGGAGAGGATGGCTCCGGTGCCGTCCTCGAGCGGCGCCAACTCGGGAATGTTGGTGCCCACGATAATCATCGGCGCACCGCTGTGGTCAATCACCCTGACGCCCCACGGGCTGTAGAACGTCTGGTCCGCCTCCGTCCATTCGTCGATGATTTCCGTTTCGCGAACCGAGAAGTCCTTGTTGAGGTAGTACACGCCTAGCTTGAGCACGGTGAGAGGCAGGTCGGGCTCCTCGAAGTGCGGTTCGCCGACCGTCAAGAGGTCGTCCGTGCCGTCCCCATCCACGTCGGCCAGGTCCATGTAGATCGCGCCGGGCACGAAGTCCTCGTCGCCGAGGAATCGCTCTTTCCAGAAGAGCGAACCCGTCAGGCAGTTCGGGTTAAACTCATTGAGCTCACAGACGTCCCCCAATGGCAGCCCGAGCTCGATGTTGCCGTACTCCATCGCCGAATCTGGCTCGTAGAGGAGGGTCGACTCGGAAAACCCGCGGGCGTCCGTCGGTGCGACGATGAACGTGGACGCGACACCGGTCGCAACGGCCAGCCCCAGCCGCGTTCCTTCGGGGAGCTCCCCCGAGAAGGCGAACAGGTTGTCGGCCATGGGTATCCGAATTCGAATGGGCCAGCTGTCCGGCACGGGCGGAGACTCCGACACAATCGCGGTGGGCGTCGGCAGCGTCCGATACTTCTGTGGCCAGTCGCCCTCCTCGGTCGCATAAAGAATCAACCGGAGCTCGTCGCCGGTCACGTTCGTCGCCATGACCGTGGCGCAGATTTCACCTGCGAGGCAGATTTCGTCGACCCCGCCGTCCGCAGGGTCGTTGTTGGACTCAGTCGAGCACGACGCTAGGAGCCCTAGCCCCACGGTGAGCCAAACAGAGCGAAGAGTAAGCATTTTCATGCGATACGCTTACTATTGCGTCGTGGCTCTGGCAAGAGCCCGCATCTCCTCGCGAAACGGAAGGCATGGTCGCGAAAAGTTGGACGCTGATCCCTGATCGGTGCGCACTTCCTTTCACGCCACGCCCGCGCTTGTCACAGCCACGCCAGCAGGTGTCGCTCCTGCAGCTCTTTCGGCACCCGTACTGCCTGGATCTAGTTCCTGATTTCGACTTTCTCGAGAACGAAGAAGCGCTTCTGCGCGCTATGGGCAGTAGGATTTGTTCCCGACTACCTCATACCGCGAGCGTCCGGAGTCCGTCCCAATCTGTGAGAAACCCCACAACGGAGTTCCAACTTCGCATCGTTGGGGTCACCGCGATCATAGCCCGGCTTCGGCCGGGCTCTTTTTGGATGATTCCGCTAAGCGTCCTAAGGCTGACGATTTAGCCAATAACCAGGGCGTCGCTTCGCGTGCGCCACTGCAACGATTTCGACGGTTGCCGCGTCGATGCGGAGAACCACGACGTATGGGAAGCGCTTGAGCAGGCGCTTCCGATACGGTCGATCTGGTCGCCAGACCGGACACGCTTCGGGATTCTCGAGGACGGCTCGGAAAGCTCTATCCACGACGGCGACGAACTCGATGCCGAGGCCGCGACGCTTTTCCTCGTACCACATCGCTGCCGACTGAAGCTCGGCTTCCGCGTCGGGCAATACGCGGAGCGTTCGCTTCATCGCCCGAGTCGGCTGAGCACCCGCGCACGGACTTCGCTCCACTCGGGGGCAGGTTCCCCCTTGTCACGAGCGGCTTCCACGCGGCGATCAAGCTCAGCGAGCCACGCGGACTCCCAGTTGCCATCCGGTGGGCCGTCTACGCTCGCAATGAGCTCCGAGGCGAGCGCCAACCGTTCGTCCTCGGGGAGGGCGTTGGCCGCCTCGAGGAGCTTCTTGGCCGCGTCAGTCATCGCCCAGATTGTAGCACGAGCGAAATCATGATGTGGTTTCGGCCGGAACCGCCGAGAGCTTCGTGTTTTCGAGCTTTTCCCCCGAAACGGTCAGGCCTGCAGCGTCCGGAGCGCGTCCCAATGCCTCAAGAACGCCACGACCGAGTTCCAACTTCGCGTCGCTGGGGTCACCCCGTACAACGAGAATAGGGAGCAGCAGTTGCTGCTCCCTATTCTCGTCACGGGGCTTCGCCCTTGGGCAGAGGCCCGTGGCCTCGCGCGAAGCGCGGGTTTTCCGGGCCCCCAAAGCAGCCGGCAACCGCCTTGCCACTGTCCGATACCTCGACGTGCACGACGTCTACGTCCTCCGAAGCCTGAAGGACGACAACCTCTACACAGGCTACACGAGCGATCTGCGAAAACGTGTGGCTTCCGACGTCGCGCCTTCGCAATCTCATGGCCGGCTCCTCATGACCTCACCCACGCAGAGACCCGCTGCACAACGATCGGCAGCGGGTCCCACGCCGACGGCGCTGCTAGGACGCGCTCGCTCGGAGGCCTTTCTTGCGGTCCGCTTCTGTGTACGCGTCCGACCTCTCATAGGTCTTCTTCCCGATGTCGTCCCTGTGCTCGGGGTTGTCGCACAGGTAGGCATGCATCTCCATGGCGAAGCCGCCATCGAGGTCGTCTGTGATGCGCTGCTTCCAAGGCCTTCGGATGACCGGCACCGACATGCGCACTGTGGTTCGCTTCCGTGCGTTGATTCGCTTGGCGATCTCCCAGGAGCGGGCGTGGAGCTTGTCCCGAGGTACGATCTCGTTCACGAGGCCGTACTCCAGGCACTTTTTTGCGTCCATGAGCTCGCACGTCAAAAGGGCATAGGCCGCCCGCTTGACGCCCATGAGCTCGATGAAGGCACTGTGGATGCCGTCGCCCGGCACCAGGCCGAGGTCGAGGTGTGGGTCTACTATCATCGAGTTGTCTGAGCAGATGGTGATGTCACACATCAACGCCAGCTCCGTGTGTGCCCCGGGGCCGGGGATCACGCCGATCGTCGGAATCTCAATATCGTTGATCAAGCTGATCAACATCCGGCGTCCGTCGTAGTACATGTGCTCGTAGCTGTAGTAGGGACGATCTTCTTCCTCTTTGGAGAAGCTGGAGTCGTCGATGTTTGCGATCCAGGTATCGCCGGTAGTCGTGAGGATCATCACCTGGTTCTCGGGATCAGCGCCGACTGTCTGAAAGGCCTGCCAGAGGGCGCGGTGGAGCTCGAAGTTCCACTGGACGTCGCCTCCGAGAGTGTGCATGCGCAGCTCGATGATCCCATCGCGGCGCTCCATGATGAAGTGCTCCTTGAAGAGCTCCTTGTATTCCTCGAACTTCGGAGTGGGGACATAGTTGGTGAGTGACATTTCAATTCCTCCTTGCGATGGCTTGGACACTCCCACCCTATGACCTGAACAATGGCATGGGAATGTCCAAGGGTGGGCATGAGCTGGACAAAAAGTTACCATCCGGGGCACAGTGGACCGATGATGAACTTGGACGAGCTTCGGGCCTTCGTCGCGGTGGCCGAAACAGGGTCGATCGTAGCGGCCGCGAGGTCGCTCAACTTTGCGCGGGCGACGTTGCGCAGGCGACTCGACGAGCTGGAGGCGCGGGCGGGAGTACCCTTGCTGTACCGCACCGCGCACGGCGCGACACCGACGGAGGCGGGTGCGGTGTTGGCCGCCCGCGGTCGCCGCATCCTACAGGAAGCCAACGCGCTGTTGAGCTCCGTTCGGGAAGTGGGGGCGGAGCCGGCAGGCGAGCTTCGCTTCGTCTTTCCCGTCGGACTGCCACCAGAGGGCGTGACCTCGCTATTCGCCGCGTTGCAAAAGAAGTACCCGCACCTGTCACTGCGTGTGCACTATTCAGAGGATCCGCTCAGTGGATTGCTCGAAGACGTCGATGTGGCCGTGCACTTCGGCACCCGCAGTCCACCAGGCTCCTGGGTGTCGTACGAGCTTCTGCAAGTACGCGAATGGTTGCTTGCGAGTCCCGAGTACCTCCAACGCAAGGGCGTCCCGAAGACGCCCGATGATTTGGCAGAGCACGATCTGCTGGCCTGGGATTGTCCTGACGGCGATCCGACCATCTGGCCCACACGGCAGGGCACGACCCTGCGCGTAGCGCCACGAATGATCAGTCCCGACATCCACATGCTGCGTCGCTGCGCTGCGGCCGGCATGGGGATCGCCTTCTTGCCTGATGCGGGAATTCCGCGGTCAGACACTCCCGCAGATGGCGTGGTGCCGGTGCTGCCGGACGAGGTAGGACGCGAACGACCGCTGCAGATCGTCGTGCCCACCGTCCTCTCGGAAATCCCGCGGATTCGGGCGGTGCTGAGCGAGATCCAGGCGTTCTTACGCGAAATTTAGATCGCTAGTAGCCAGTGCCTGGTTGAAACCTTGTTCTCGACAATCTCAGACCGTGCGTGTCCGGAGCCTGTTCCAATCTGTGAGGAACCCCACCACCGAGTTCCAACTCCACGTCCTTGGGGTCACCCCGTAAAACAAAATAGGGAGCAGCAGGCGCTGCTCCCTATTTTGTCACGGGGCTTCGCCCTGAGGCGAAGTGCCGTGGCCGGGCGCGCAGCGGCCGCCTTTACGGGAGGCCCGTGGTCTCGCGCGCAGCGCGGATTTTACGGGCCCCTCAGCAGTTGGCAACCACGCTGGGGGCCGTCCGATACCGAGACGTGCACTACGTCTACGTCCTCCGAAGCACCAAGGATGGCAACCTCTACACCGGCTACACCGCCGACCTCCGCCAACGAGTTGCCGACCACCTCGCTGGCCGGGTCTCCTCCACCCGCCACCGCCGCCCTCTCCGACTCATTTACTGCGAGGCCTACCTGTCACCGAAAGACGCCAAAGCCCGTGAGGTGTTCCTAAAGAGCGGCTCGGGCAAGCGCTACGTCCGGAAGCACTTACGCCACTATTTTGCCAATGTGAAGTAGCTCGAGCCGGCCTGCTGGAGCCTTTGGCTTCGGCGCCATTCTGACCTTTGCCGTTGCGCTCTAGCCTTCCGCCTCGCCGTCACTGGCAGACGCTGAGCTGTACACCAGGTGTTGATCCAACGTGGCCTCCTCAAGTGAAACAGGCCCGCGCCTGATCGCCCCGAAGCCAGCATGCGCCAGGTTAACAGCGCATGCACGGCACCGATGACCGCAGCCCCGTAGATGCAATCGATAGATAGTGTCGAGTGAAAGCTGTAGTCGTCGTGCGAGCGCAGAGCCGTATGGAGGCCGGCGTGAATCACCAAGAAGGCGTCGACCACGAGCTGCGCGCGTCGCCTGACCGGAAGCGAGGTGCTGCCGGTCCACCAGAGCACGAGCGCGAAGAGGGGCACGTGAAGCCAGACGAAGATCGGATACGCGCTAGCGTCGGTCAACGTGCGGAGCACGGGCAGCAGGCGCCATTCGGCTTTGGCCACCGCATCGAGCTCGTGGCAGAGCAGAAGAGATAGGCCGATGGAGAACAAGAGGTCTAGATACTTGCGCTGCATGGGCGCAAGGTAACGCGCGACGGACCGGGCGTCAGTCATCACGCTCCCGTCCGAAGCTCGTCCCACTCTTCAATGAAAGCGGAGAATTCGTTCCAACTTCGCGTACTTGGGGTCACCATCATAGCCCGGCTGCGGCCGGGGTTTTCGTTGTAGGAGGTCTCCCCGAAACGAGGGCAACGCTTATCGGTCATCGAGGCCAACAGGTCGGGTGACAGTCCCATTTTCTGCTCAAGGTCGGTCGGACCTCTGCCCATGCCATTTTCCGACCGATATCCAGACGTGTACTAGCAATCGGGAATCTGGTCGTTGGATAGGTGATCTCAGGTACTCTAGGCGAGCATGGAAAACCGAAAAGAGTTTGCTCGATGGTGGGCGCACACCTGGTCAAACCGAGATGTGAACGCCGTAGCCGCATGCTTCTCAGAAGACGTCCGGTTCGTGAGTCCGAGGGCTGCGGAGGTGACCGGCAACCCAGTGGTCCTCGGGCGCCAAGCGCTGCGCGACTACTGGCGGCTCGCCGTGGCAGGCGTCGAATCGATTGTGTTCGAGGTCGAGCGGGTGCTGGAAGACGTCGCCGGACAAGACATCGTCATCGTGTACACCTCAAACATCGACGGCCGACGAAAGCGAGCCTGCGAGTTCATGCACTTTGACGCCGAAGGTAAGATCGTGGCCGCTGAGGCGATGCACGGTTGCCGTCTGCCGTAGACGTGTGCCCTGGCGCCGTTCGAACGGTCGCTTCATTCGCACGTTTCGGCGCACAAGTTGTCGCCTCGCTGAGCGTCCTTTAGTAAATCGCGCTAGATCACGGTAATGATCCGCCTGGTGATCGCTCCGCTCAACTACTCCTCCTGGTCCGTTCGCGCCTGGCTCGCACTGGACCATTCGGGCGCCGATTTTAAGACGCATGAAATCGCGCTCTTCGTCGATCCCGGTTGGCGGGAAAAAGTTCTCCGGTTCTCGGGTGCGGGGAAGGTGCCGGTCCTCATCGACGCCAATCTCAGCATTCACGAGGCGCTGGCGATCTGCGAGTACGCGGCCGAACGATTTCCCGCTGCCAAACTCTGGCCAGACGATTCTTCGCTTCGTGCACGCGCACGGGCGGTGAGCACCGAGATGAGCACTGGGTTCATGAGCATCCGAAACGAGATGGCGATGAACTACCGTGGTAGGTCGAGTCGGTTTTCGCCTAGTGACGAGACCTCGCGGGAGATTGAACGCGTTCTCGACATCTGGAACGCGTCGCTCGCCACATCACCAGGGCCGTACTTGTTCGGCGACTTCTCGATCGCCGATTGCATGTACGTGCCCGTCCTGAGTCGATTCCGAACCTACGGCGTGCCGCTTCATGGCCAAGTTGCCACGTGGGAGGCGCGCATCTGGGCGCAACCCTCCGTCGCGAAGTGGACTCGGCTCGCGGAGAAGAGCGTTGCAATCCCCAGGTACGACTCCCTCCTGTGAGCGGAGCCCATGAGCCTTGCGCGACCATCGAATTCAGATCCTGGAGTCCAAAATGCATGACACAGAGTTAGGGAGTACGCGATGACGTCCTACGAAGGTGGTTGTCACTGCGGCGCAGTGCGCTACCGCGTGACCGTTCGCGATGCGAAGGCGGTCGAGTGCAACTGCAGCATCTGCTCGAAGAAAGGATTCATTCACATCATCGTCGATGACGCGGACTTTGATCTTGTCCGCGGGCACGACAACCTCACGACCTATACGTTCGGTACGCACACCGCAAAGCACCACTTCTGTAGTACGTGCGGCATCCACTCCTTCTACAGGCCACGTTCCCACCCAGACGCGATCGACGTAAACCTCCGCTGCCTCGATGACGCGAACCTGGACGCGTTCGACATTGGATCCTTCGACGGGAAACGGTGGGAGGAGTCCATCGACGAATTGCGCTAGACGAGCACCGTTTCGCGAAAGCGTCCCCGCCGCAACTTTAGCCGGAACACGACCGCACTCGACCGGGCAATGCCTTCGGCTTGGCGGAGTACCGGTTCGAGGGCGGGCGGCCCGAGGCTCTAGGGGCGTGTTTCTCAACTTGCTTCAATCGTGGAGCTTGCCGGCGCCTTGTGTGTCCCTTTATACCTGGCGGAAAGGATGGGCGAAGTCACCTACGCGTTTGATCGCTTTCGGCTCGAAGTGCAGGAGCGTCGGCTTTGGCGGGATGACAAGCTCGTGCGGCTTCGCGACAAGGTATTCGATACCTTGGTGCTCCTGGTCGAGGGGGCCGGCAGCCTCCAAACGCAAGGGGAGCTGATGGACAGACTCTGGCCGGACGCGAGCGTCGAGCCTAACAATCTGCAGCACAACATATCCATTCTGCGCAAGGCGTTGGCCGGTTCGTCCGTGCAGATCGAAACCCTTCGTGGCCGCGGCTACCGGCTCGTGGCCGAGGTGAAACGAACACCAACTGCTCCACGACACGGTTCAGCCAAGCATCAGCACATCCACTTCTGCAGAACATCGGACGACGTGAGATTGGCATGGGCTGAGCTCGGCGAGGGGTCGCCGATCGTCAAGGCGGGTAACTGGTGTGGCCACCTAGAGCTCGATCGATCGAGCCTGATTTGGCACCACATCGTGGAGTCACTGAGCAACTCGCGCCGCTTGATTCGGTACGATGCGCGAGGCAATGGGCTCTCGGACCATGACGTCCCTGAAGTGAGCTTCGAACGATGGGTGAGCGACCTCGGCACGGTGATCGAGGAGGCCAACTTGGATCGTTTTCCGTTGATCGGGATCTCACAAGGAGCTTCGGTCGCCGCAGCGTACGCAGCAAGGCACCCGGAGCGCGTGTCCGCGCTCGTCTTGATCTGCGGCCTCGTACGGGGTTGGCGCGTCAAGCAGCTCCCGAGAGTGACGCGGCATTTCGAAGCGCTTCTGTCGCTGATGGAAGGGGGTTGGGGGCAGGACAATCCCGCTTTCCGTCAGATTTTCAGTACGGCCTTTTTCCCCGATGCTTCAAAAGAAGAGATCGACGGCTTCAATGAGCTTCAGCGCCGTTCGGCCACACCGCAAAACGCGATCATGATTCTGTCGACGATTGGGGACATCGATCTCCGTCCGGAGGTTTCCGAGGTGCACGCGCCTACGCTGGTGATCCATGGACGAAACGACCTTGTAATTCCATTCAATGATGGAAAAGAGCTCGCGGACGGGATCCCCGGCGCTCGATTCGTGCCCCTCGAAACCAAGAGTCACATTCCGTTGGCCGGCGATCCCGCGTGGGGACGGATGGAGAGCGAAATGCAAGCCTTCTTGGCCGCGCACGACTAAGCCGGAACGGCATTCAGGAAGTTTTCAGAAAAGGCTCAGATCCCCCAAAGTCTTTTGGGCGTCGGCTTCGCTAGCGTGAACTCCATCGGGGTTTCCCCCGGGAGGATCATATGGCGAACATAGACACGATGCAGACCATGGCGTTCCACGGAACGCGCCATCGGTCGCCGGCGTGGAAGCGTTGGCTTTCGGTGCAAGCTTACGGGCTGGTGACACGAAGTCTGTTCCCGGCCCACGGATCTCCGCTGGCCATGCGGGCGCGCTTCGAACGCTTCGCGCGAACGCCTCGCGAGAAGCTATCCCGAAAGTACCCCGCGCTCGTCTTCGAGGACTGCGCTTTTGGAGACCGCGGGATGGAAGCCGTCACGGCGGTCGAGGCGCCTTCCTGCGTCTTGATGCATCTTCACGGCGGGGCGTACTTCATGGGTACGCCCGCGTCATACCGGAGCCGCACGATGCGGCTGAGCTATCGGTGCAACGCGGAAGTCTTTGCACCCGACTACCGACTTGCACCCGAACACTCTGCGCCCGCCGCCCTTGACGATGCGCTGGATGCTTGGTGCGAACTGCGAAGGCTCCGCCCAGGCGTGCCGATGTTCGTCTCCGGTGATTCCGCGGGAGGGGGCCTCGCGATCTCGATGATGGTGGCGCTTCGCGATCAGGGGCTTCCCCTTCCTGAAGGGGCCGTGTTGTTCTCACCCTGGACGGACATGACCGTCTCAGGAGCCTCCTACCACGATAACGATCGGAGCGATGTCTGGTTGAGTCGCGCGCACTGCAAGATCTGGGCGGGTTACTGTCTTGGTGACGTCGATCCCTGCGACCCTCGAGTCTCCCCCATCTACGCGAGTCTCGAAGGTCTGCCGCCAATGTTGCTGCTGGTCGGCGATCGGGAGGTCCTCTTCGATGACGCCCGCCAAGTTCACGAGAACGCCTTGGCCGTTGGGGTGGCATCGACGCTCCATGTGGGGCAACACATGCAGCACGATTGGCCGCTCACACTGCCCTGGCTCGACGAGAGCCGCGACGCCTGGTCTTCAATCGCAGCGTTTGTTTCTCGATTCTCCGGGTCAGAGAAAGATCACTCGCAGCCACAGTCGTCGCCCCAACTGAACTCACTCTGATCCGAAACAACGGGAGAGCCTGGCGCGGGAGCCTGTCCTGGCGGTTTGGAAGAGCGCCGTTCCAGCGAGGTCATGCGGATTCCCGGAGGGCGCTCCCGTCACGAAGGAAGACAACCACCAAGTTCCAACTGTGCGTCGTTGGGGCCACCAGGTCGTGGCTCGCCGTTAGACATGCTCGAACATGGCTTGGAAGGCGGTGACCATTTCTTCCTCTGGGATCTCGCGAAGGCGGGTGGCGATGATCCAGTGGTGCCCAAAGGGGTCACGCACGCGTCCGGCTCGGTCGCCATAGAACTGATCCGCGAGCGGGTAGATTTCTTCCGCGCCCGCGTCGAGCGCCTTTTGGAAAACCACGTCGGAATCCGCGACATGCAAGTCGAGAACAACAGACGTTCCCTCGAGTGACGCCGGGCTCGTCGAGCCGATGTCGGGCATCTCGTCCGAGAGCATTAGGCGGGTACCCTCGATCTCGATCTCCGCATTCATGCAGGTTCCGTCTGGTGCTACCAAGCGCGCGCGGACCTCTTTCGCGCCGAACACCTGCTCGTACCAAGCGATGGCCTCGGCAGTGTTCGTCACCTGTAGGTATGGGGTGATTCCTCGCATCTCGTTCGCTCCTTTCTTCGCGGGCCCCTCGCTGGCCGGGGTGCTGGTCTGTTTGACGTTCTGACGTGCGCGCCGTGTCACGCGCTCAGCCCGTCCAGTGCTCAGGGTGTGTACCAGATGGGCGAAGTGTACGCGCGCTCTTGAATCGTCGGCGGCTGTCCGGTTTCGTTGGGGTCGATTCCGAGTGCGACCGCATCGTAGAGGGTATGCCTTGGGGTCGGAATTTGGAGGACGCGCAGGTAATAGAGCGCTTGTTGCTCGGGATTGAACTCCGGATCAGACCAAAAGCCGTACAGCGCGGCCGCGCCTTCCGTGTCGTCGTACTTCGCCGTCGCTAGATCGACGGTGTCCGTCACCGGCGGCAACTTTCCGTCCGGCCCGCGCTCGCGACCGCCAGACCAGACGACGTCGTATACCTTCTCGTATGTCTTGCCCTCGGCATCCACCCAGCCCTTGACGAGCTGGATGCGATCGAGATTGGCGCCTTCCGGATCTTTGACCGCATACATCAAGAAGGTCGGGGCCTTGCCTTCGGGCGCCTTAGTCAAATCGCTTCCCATCGGGAGCCCGAACGTGTACCCGATGTTGACCATGAGCGCCTTTCGAGCTTGTTTCGCGTTGAAGTTCCAACCGCCAAAGAAGCGCACCCGCATTCGGGGCCCCGTGGTGGCGTAGACCTCTTTGCGTTTGAAGGCTTCAAAGATGGAAGTCCGTGTGTTCTCTTCAGCCCACACGGCGGTGAGGCCTTGCGCGCTCAAGTCGCTCCCCTTCAGACCCGCGGCCCCGATTGGGGGCTGGCTTTCCGGGCTCGACTGGGAAGGCGCCGCACCCCAGAAGTAATCCTCACCTGCCGACGCGAGGCCGGTGTGAGAGCCGGTCGAGCCGATCATCGCGAATCGGAAAGGGTTGACTCCGACCGATTGCCCGATCCCAAGCCCGCGCAGCAGCGCGGTGCGGGCGTAGGCACCTTTGCGGATCTTCGCCTGCGCGTCCCCTTGCTCTGACTTTTGCGGAAACGTCTCGAAGTCTGCGAGCTCGTCGTCCGGGGAGAGCGACGGATGGGTTTCAGAGTCGCCTTTGATTTGCGTGACCTCGGCCACCGGCTCCCATCGCATCCGCGTCTGCGCATACGCCGCGGTAATCGGCAGCCCTTCGCTATCGACCTCGGGGTACATCATGCCGCCGCTGAGGTTCGGACCATGCGGGATCGCGATGAAGTCCGTCTCGAGTCGGCTGCTGGTTTCCTCGAGCCAGCTCCAAAGGTCTTCCGGCCGCGGGCCGTCCAGGGCGCTGAAGGGGACGAGCTGGCGCGCCTGCTCGGCGCCTCCGTCTGTGAAAACGACCCGATGAAGGTTGTGGCCGCCGAGCTCCGAGCTCCATTCCCAGCCGATGAACGTGGTGAAGGCGCAGGGTTCGTAGTGACGCTCCGCGGTCTCGACCATGCCACTCCATGCGGCCTTGTTGAGCCCCTCGGCATGATCGGCGACGACCAGGAAATCGAGTGGAGTCTGGAGTTGAACCTTCGCCCGGGTGTAGGGATCAACCACGGGAAGCCCTTTGGCCCAGCGGTACGCGGTGTTCGGATCGGCCGCAGGCTTGCCACGCAAATCAGCATCCGCCGAGTAGCTGGTATGGACGTGCGTATCGCCCCAGAGGAGCCGATTCGGCTCCTTCGCGATGACGGCGGAGTTCGTCGGTGGAGGTCCTTTGCAGCCGAGCGAGCCCGCCGCCATCGTCGCGACGCCAGTCAGAATCCACAGCGCTCTTTGAATTCGGTTCATTGACTCTCAGTACTGAATTCGTGCCCCAATGGCCCAGCTAAATCCCCGCAGCGGGGTTGCGTCGGGCGACCGGGCGCCGTCGGTGGTTTGAAAATAGACGTAGGGCATGATCGCAACCATGAACAACTTCAGGTTGTAACCGACTCCGACCCGACCCTGCGTGGCGGTCCCGAGGTCGTCGAAGAGCGCGCCTGCTTGCATGAAGACTTTGACGGTGCGGATCGGCCACCAGCCGATTCCCCCACCGACCCACCAGTCCTGTGGCCCCTGGAACAGGAGACGGCCGATCTTCTGGCCAAGCACCTCGAACGAGACCCCATTGAACTGGCGATCGATGTGGTACTCGTAGCCGATGCCGATGGTGATGTTTTTCTGCCTGAAGGCGGTTCGAGTGCCCGAAAAGTCGATATGCACGTGATGCATGCGCTCGCGGTAGTCGAGCTCGTATTTCTGCATCTGGGCAGGGGTGGGAGCCACCCCCGCGGCATTCATGAGCATCACGATCAGAGCCGTCAACATGGACTACGATCCTCCCTCTGTCATGACGCCTTGTGTCGCGCAGCGGTCACATTGGGCCGGATTGAAACGGATGATGGTTCCGTGAACCCAGTGCCCATAGATGTCGAGGGACGCGATCACGGCATGGCCGCCCGCGCTGCATACTATCGGCCCAACCACCCTGCGGAATCGTTCCTCGTTGTCGGGTAGCTGTTTCATCGTAAACGCATCGAGGTCGATGACGCCCAGCTCTTCGTAGGGTTCGACGATCCGATTTCGAATCACGCGGTAGTCACAAGCCGGACCGCGGGCCGCATACGTGCCTCCCGTCTTTCGGTACTCTCCGACGCCGCCACAAGCCAAGAGGCCGGAGGCGCACACCGAGAGCAGTGCGTGGAGATTGAACCTCATCATTCGCTGCCTGCTTCTCTCCGATCGAAACCTGCAAAATCCGGCCAAGTAGAGCTCTCACATCTAGCTCTACTCACAGGACTCTGATAGCAGCGACCTCGCGGAAATCCAGGAACGTCTGCTTCTTTGCGGTGACCGGAAGGCACCTCAATTCAAGGCCCGTAGGTCGAACGCTCGCAAAAAAGACCAGATCAACAACAGCGTGGTTTGTCGCCTTCGAGTGAGTCATGGTGCGGCGTGGCCAAGAAGAAATCACGGCTCCTGTCGACGACGGCCGAAGAAGAAGTCATCTACGAATCGCGATCGTCGGACCGCGCAGCAGACCGCGCGGAAAAGACCACGATGGGGCGCTTGGTTCGTTCGATTGCGCAACTGTCCCCGAAGCAGCGCGCGGAAGTCGGTCTCGATGAACAACTGATGTCCGAGATCGAGCGACTCGCCGGCATGCCGGTCAAGAGTGCGTACGGCCGCCAGGTTCGGACGATCACTTCTGAAATGCGCCGGCTTGGTCTTGACGAAAAGCAACTGCGAGCAGCGTACGACCGTGGTCGTGGCGCCAGCCGAGGTTAGCAATAGGCGGTGTCGGCTGCGCTTGTCGTGACGTCGCGCTCCGGTCCGGCGGACCGTCGTCGTCGCCGGGTCGCGCCTATCGGTCATCTAGGCGGGGGC
This sequence comes from uncultured delta proteobacterium, assembly GCA_963712235.1. Lineage (GTDB taxonomy): Bacteria > Myxococcota_A > Polyangia > Polyangiales > Houyiibacteriaceae > SG8-38. The sequence goes on along the minus strand of CAVQHC010000003.1, from coordinate 390,190 downwards.
TTCTCCAGCTCGAGGAGCGCCGCCCCCCGAGCAAAGACGATGATATTCCCGGACGACTCTGAGATGACGAGCGACAGCGCATCGGTGTGCGCCGTCACTGCGGCAGCGGCGACGTGACGTGCACCAAGCCCCCGGCGCACGCGAATCTTCTTGCTGGCCGGAGCATCCAGATAGGCCCCAGCCCGAACCACCACGCCGCGCTCGTCGATCAGGAACGCGCCGTCGAGGGCGGTGAACTCGCGCAGCGTCTCAAAAAACTCCGGGTTGTGGATGTTGCGGACGGAGTGGGCATGTCCCTTACAGGGATTGAAGATCAGCTGGCGCGTGTGCGGCTCGATGTCTTTGAGGTCGCCGAGGACGAAAACGGCGCCGACCGGCTTGCCCTCGCGCCCCTCGGCCGACAAGCGAATCGCGATCTCCAGCAGTCGCACGAACTCCCGCGACAGCAGCTTCTCGTCCGCGTTGGCGAGCTCGCGGCCCCGAAACCACGGGAACGCACGGCTCGGGTTGATGATTGCAAGCATGTCCAAGCGCTTCGACCCAGCGACGCCCGTCAGGCACACGACGCTCGTGTCCACGTCGACGTGCCGCTGCAGTACCGCCAGTGTCAGGCCCAGTTTGACTTGATCCAGGCGACCCAGCGCCGTGGGTGGCAATGCGATGCATGCATCCCCTGCGCGGATCTCCGGATAGCTTTCGCGCTCACCGCCGTGCGTCAACCAGATGACCGTCTCGTCCTGGCGTGCGTGCTCAACCGTCCGGCGGTCGGTAATCAAGTCGGCGAGGACCAGAATGCGCGGGATTGCCAACTTGCGGGCGAGTTCGAAAGCCGACGCGACTAGGATTTGGGACTCTGACGCTTCGGAGGGGTGGGCTCCGACCTTCGTTCGAGGCTGCGACTCCGGTCGGGCTTTCAGCATAGCGTTTCACGATACACTCAGTTCATCGGCCGATCCATCGTCGATATCATCCGGAGGACTGCTCTTCGCCTTTGGGTGCTGGGAGCCGAGATCTGAGTGCTTGCACCGCCAATGCTCGGTCCAGAGGTCATGCCGACTCCCGGCGGGCGGTCCAGTCGCGCAGGGAGGGCTAGTTCCCGAGCACTGACCAGAAAGCCGTCCCGACCCAGATTCGAAAGGCAAAGTCGACATCTGCGGTGCCGTTTCCGATGCCGATGGCCGGGCCGAGCTCGAACAGAAAGAAAGGCGCCACCTTCGGGGCGGCGTTGATCTCAACCCCCATGCGAACCATGAGTGGAATGATCCCCCAGGGGCCGACGTCTCCTGCGAACATCAGGGTAAACGGAATCGTCGCTCCTGTGACCACGCTGACCCGGTCATGCACGTCGATCGAAACGGGAATCGCAAGCTCGGCGCGCACGCCACCCACGACCCGCCGATCAGACCGAAAACCGACAGGAGGCACTCGGCCTCGTCCACGGTCGCTACCGCCGACCATGGCACCCGGCGTGAACCGAATCCCAACGTCGGTTCTGGCCTTGGCATGCTTCCTGTCGTGGATGTGCCAGCGGAGCGGCGCGTTGAACGCAAAGCCGACGCTCAGGTCCGAGAACGCGCCTGACCAATCCCCGTACAACAGCTCTGCGCCGAGTGCCCAGTCGAGCTTGCCTCGCCCCTTGTTCCACCATTCGTAGAACAGGCTTGGCCAACCGACCCCGGTGTTGTGCACCATGTCGGACTCCAGCCGCTTCCCTCCGATTGTGGACTGCGGACCAGCGAGTGCGGTACTCGACATGGCAAGCACCAATGCAAAAACGGCAACGGCTCTCACTGTATCACCCTTTGTTGGTTCGACCGCTGCATCGCTTCAATGATGACCTTCGCGAACTCCTCCGCGCGAGTTTCCTGCAGGAAGTGGCCGCCACCCTCGATCGTGGTGTGCGGTTGGCCGGCCGCCCCTGGGACGTTCTCGCGAAAGGGTGCGTCCCCGCCGCGGGTGACCGGGTCATCATTGGTAAAGGCGCACACAAACGGCTTCCGCCACTCTGAGAATACCTTCCACGCTGCCTCCTGCGCGCGGATCGCGGGGTCGTCGGGGAGGGTGGGGACCAGGCTCGGCATCGCGCGTGGGCCCATCTTGTACGAAGGGTCGGGGAAGGGCGCGTCGTAGGCCGCTAGTTCTCTCGGCGACAAGGGGGCGTCTCGCATGGTGCCCGCGATGATCATCGCGACCGGGATGTCCGGGGTCTCCCAGGCCCACTTCTGCCAATAAGCAAAGCGGAGCTCGTTGGGTACGGATAAGCGGCCACTGAGGGCCTTGCCCATCTCCGACATCGAAGGCGTCGGCGCGTTGGCCCGAAAGTCCTTCACCGCGTCGATGCGATCTTGGGGAAGGGCTCGCGGAAGAGGGAGCCCCGTATTCGAGATGACGACTCGATCGAAGCGCTCGGGATTCTCGGCCACCAGACGCAATCCGATTAGGCCGCCCCAATCCTGTCCGACGAACGTGATGCCTCGAAAGTCGTTGGCGATCAGCCAGGCGTTCATCCAAGCGACTTGCGCGTTGTAACTGAAGTCCTCGAGCGCAGCGGGCTTGTCGGAGCGACCGAACCCGACGAGGTCCGGAGCGACGACACGCAGCCCGGCGTCCACCAAGATCGGGATCATCTTGCGATAGAGAAAGCTCCAAGTCGGCTGGCCATGCATGCAGAGCACGATCGGCCCGTCCGCTGGGCCTTCGTCGATGTGGTGGATGCGAAGCGTCCCACCGTCCCCATCAGGCACCTCGGTGTACCGGGGCTCACAGGGAAAATCTGGAAGGTCGCCGAAGCGATCGGCGGGCGTGCGCAGTACTCTCATGGCTCAGCAGTTACCTCAGATGCCCTGAAGAAACCACCACAGCCCTGCCATTGACCGGGCTAACGCGTGCTGCGCCGCGCCCCGCGCGACACCTTGACCGCCGGCGGCGGCCATGGCCCAAAGCCTCATCGACCTGAAGGTGGTGTCGTAAAATGGATCCGACCCCAATCTCGCCAACGTCGGTCGAATCCCGTTAGAAGGGCACGAACGCACTCCGCTGCGACATCTCGAAACGCAACAGGGTTGACGGGCGCGGCTCGATCGTGCGGAAATCGGCCGACGTTCTGCCTACCGCGGTTTCGAGAGAAGATGAACAAGGCCCCCCTAGTACTCCTGACGCTTGCCCTCGTGATGTCGGGGTGCGGTGGATCTGGAGGTGGTGACGGTATCGGGGGCATGGGCGGCATGGCGGGCGTTGGAGGCAACGGCGGAAGCGGGGGCACTGCAGGTGTGGGCGGCTCGGCCGGCGCTGGCGGTCAAAGTGGCGCGGGCGGCATCGCCGGCGCTGGCGGTCAAAGTGGCGCAGGCGGCTCGGCCGGTGCTGCCGGTCAAAGTGGCGTAGGCGGCTCGGCCGGTGCTGCCGGTCAAGGTGGAGCGGGCGGCTCGGCCGGTGCTGGGGGTCAAGGTGGCGCAGGCGGCATGGCCGGCGCCGGCGCTCAAGGTGGCGCAGGCGGCCAAGGCGGCGCAAGCGGGAGCGGTGGCACGGCTGGCACTGGCGGCATGCCGGAAAATCGGTGCCCGTTTTACACCAGTGTTCTCGTCAGCCCGCTCTCGCAGTCCGTCGGCAACCTCATCGACGTCGACACTCGTGTTCTCGATCTGGACGGCGACGCGGTCGATGTCCTCGTGACTTCGGATTGCGGCGAGGTTGCGGATCCTCTGCAGACTGCGGACGCGGACCGGGTGAGAGCAGCACGACCGTCCGATGCGATCGCGCGGCGTCTTGCGCCGTGACTGTCTCGATATCCGACGATGGATTTGATCCGGAGGGCTGCGACGGAACGAATGTGGAAGCCACATCGACGACGACGGTCCAATGTCAACCAGCGCTTCGATGATGAGCTTGATGGCATGTCGGACTCTCGAAGTTGGTTCACAACCGATACCGTGCGCGTCGATCGCGACTTCGGGGCCGAGACCATCCGCCCAGTCGGCTGACGCGCGTAGCTCAGCGCACACTCGCGTCCAGCACGCCCGACACGGTGACCAGGTTAGGAACGGTGCGTTGCGTGACGACCTCCAGCTGCGGAGGCGGTGCGGCGCCCTCCACCACGAGGGCGACCAGGCGCATGCCATCACCAGGCTCCACCCCGGAGAACTCGTCGCCCAACTGCCCCGGCACGAGCCACGTCCCGTCCGCAGCCACGGCGGCCGGCACCGCCTGCGTGAAGAACCGGCCGAAAGGAGCAGGAGAGGTCGGCTCCACCAGCAGGTAGACGCGGTGGGCGGTGCCGACGACCCCAGTGCTGGTGCCCGTCGCCGTGAACCGGCAGGGCTTTGTGCCCGTGCAGCTGTACTGCAGTTCGGCGGGCGGGGTGAGGCTCACGGTCGGCAGGGCCGCGGCGGGGTGCGCATCGTCGTCGATCGCGCGAAACCAGAATGGGTCGAGGCCGGCCGAGGCCATGGCTGCCCATGCGGTGGGCGCGACGGCGAGCGCATTGTAGTAGCTCGAGCCGAACCCTGTCTCGACCTCAGAGCAGGTGGCCACCAGACCCTGCCCGTCGGAGTGGGGAGCCGCTCGCTGGAGATCCTCGAGGACCGCCGCGGCGCGCGCGTCGGTGTCGTCGTCGCCGAGGGCCCGCGCCGCCAACCGCATCTGAGCCAGGCCCTCGGTCCACACGTCGCCGGTGAACGCGTCGGAGAACGGCGGCCCCTCGATAGCGACCTCCGGGCCAGCGTCCGCACACGCCCCCTCCTTGATCCACAGCCCCTCGGGGACCTCGCGCCGGGCCCACGCATAGCTGCGGTCCCACTTGCTCCGGCCAAGGGCCAGCACCGACCAGCTCTGGGTGTCTAGAGGCACGACGCCCCGAAAGGTGGTGACGCCCGTTCCGTCGGTGCCGGTAAGCATTGCGCCGGTGACGGGGTCGAACTGGGACTCGCAGAAGATGCGGGCGCCGTGGCCGACCTCGCGGACCTCGGCCGCGGTGAGCCGACCCGCGGAGGTGGGCAGGGCGTCGGCTAGGCGCACGAAGGCGGCGTAGACGTCGAGGTTGTTCTCGGTGGAGACCCCGGTACGCCCGGGCGCCAAGCGGAGGCCGCCGAAACCTGCGGGATTTGCGAGCTCCTGGGCGGGATCGAGGAGGAAGGCGGCAACGCGCTCGGCCGCGAGGAGCCAGCGCTCCTCGCCCGCGACCTCCCAGGCGGCGAGGAATGCGAGGACCGCCCAGGCCTGGTTGCCGGTGCCGGTGGTCGTGGCCAAGGGCGCGCCGGTGACCGCGTTCGCAGAGTCGGGGAGGGCGCCGTCGTCGCGCTGCAGAGCCAACAGCGCATCGAGCAGCCGCATGGCGCGGTCGACGTCGTCGGGCTCGCCCCGCGCCAGCCAGGCGAGTGCGGCCAGGGCGTTGTCGTAGGTGAACGAGGGCCGCGCATCGAGGAACGCGATGAAGTCGGGCGGCAAGTCGGGGTGGCGCACGAACCCCTCCAGCAGGCCAGTGGTCGGATCTTGCTGCTGGGCGAGAAAGGCGATAGAGACCCTCCTCGACGGAGGGTGAAGCCGGTAGACACAGGCCGTCCTGGCAGCTGCCATCCTCCCCATCCGCATCACAGCGAGTGCCGTTTGCGACCGTTGGGTTGCTGCATCGACCGTTGGATACACACATCGGAGGTGCACTCGTTGCCATCGCTACAGGCTTGCCCCGCGCACGGATCCGCATCGCCGCTGTCCGGGTCGCAGCCGGGACTGAGCACAAGCGCAATCACGAGCACACCCAAGCTGCTCAAACCAGAACCAACGGAACCCTTCATCACATCCTCCCGGCTCCGCGCGCCAGTCCACCACGAGTGCGGCCTCGCCGCGCCGCCGGGCTGTTGTCTAGCAGGGTAGGTCCCATGCCTCGAGCACCCACGCCACCACCCGTCCGATGGGTTTGTTATCGAGATGTTTCGAAGAATCGTGGGCCGCGGCCTCGCTGTGGCGCTCGACCGAGCGCAAGCGACTGGCAGCGCGTCATTGCGACGGGCACGCTTGGTCGCCAACTTTCGAGATGCTCGGGGATCTGGCCCTCGGCGCCCGTCTGCTCAGATGGGCCAGACTCATCCGACGCCATCACACCTTCGCAGGTCATTTACTCTACCCGACCAGTCCCTCGTGCGCGGATACGAGCGCTCCTGGCATGGTCGGCGTCAACCGGGCTCGAGGACTGGACCGAGCTCAAGAGCGTCACCGTGGCTCTCGACTGAGCGCAAGACACTGGCAAACCTTCCTAGCGACGGGCACGCTTGGTCGCAACTTTCCAGATGCTCGGGGATCTTGCCCTACGGCGCCCATCTGCTTAGATGGGCCAGACTCCTCCGACGCCTTCACACCTTCCGAGGTCTTTTATGCTCGACAGTCTCGTCCGGCACACAAGCGTTCTGGACATCATTGGCGATGTCATCCGAGTTCGCGCGAGAGGCGTAGCGCTTGGCGACCTTGCAGCGGTGGAAAACACCGATGGGCAGGTGTCCAGCGCCAGCGTCGTCGAGCTGAACCGAGACATCGCCAGCCTCCAGGTGTTCGCCGGCGGCAAGGGCATCTCCACCGATGCCCGTGTTCGTTTCCTCGGGCATCCCCAGCAGGTCACTTTCTCCAACCACATTTTGGGTCGTATCTTCCGGGGCTCAGGCGAAGTCATCGATGGCAAGCCGCCCCTCGATGCCGAGGAGACCATCCCGGTGGCGGGTCCCACCGTAAACCCGATGATGCGGGTGATGCCGTCGAAGATGATCGAGACCGAAGTCCCGATGATCGATCTCTTCAACAGCTTGGTGGAGAGCCAGAAGATTCCCATCTTCTCGGTGGCCGGCGAGCCCTACAACGCCCTTCTGGCCCGCGTGGGCTTCCAGGCAGACGCCGACATCGTGGTCTTCGCAGGCTTGGGACTGATCTTCGACGATTTCCACTTCTTCAAGACCGCCTTCGAGGACCACGGGGTCTCCCATCGCACGGTCATGTACGTGAACTTGGCCTCCGACCCCATCATCGAACGGCTGCTGGTCCCGGACATGGCCTTGGCGGTCGCCGAGCGATTCGCGATGGAGCAGTCCAAGCGGGTGCTGGTGCTGATGACCGATATGACCGCGTACGCCGATGCCATGAAGGAGATCGGCGTGTCCCAGTCCAGGATCCCGGCTACCAGGGGTTACCTGGGGGACCTCTATACGCAGCTCGCCCGGCGCTACGAAAAAGCGTGCGACTTCAACGGGGCGGGTTCGGTCACGATCCTGACGGTCACCACCATGCCGGGCAACGACGTGACCCACCCGGTGCCGGACAACACCGGTTACATCACCGAGGGGCAGTTCTACTTACACGATGGGGTCATCGACCCCTTCGGCTCGCTGTCGCGCCTCAAACAGCATGTGGTGGGGAAAGCCACGCGGGAGGATCACGGTCAGATCATGAACACGATGGTGCGCTTCTACGCCGCTGCGCGAGAGGCAGAGCAGAAGCAGGCCATGGCGTTCGAGCTATCGGACTTCGATATGAAGCTTCTCAAGTTTGGGGGGCTGTTTCGGCGCCGGTTCATGGATGTGAATGTCTCCTTGCCGCTATTGCAGGCCCTGGACTTGAGTTGGCACACACTCGCCGAATGTTTCGAGGCGCACGAGCTTCTCATGAAGCAGGACCTCATCGATCGTTACTTCCCGGACTTGGACAACGAAGACGCCAAAGGGGTCGGTTGAGGAATGGCGCGACTGAAGCTCAGCAAGGCCGCACTACAGCAGGAGCTGACCAAGCTCAAGCTGTACGAGAAGCTCCTTCCTTCGCTCGAGCTCAAGCGCAGGCAGTTGACCATCGAGCTGGATAAGGCCCGCAAAGAGCATGCGGCAACGCGGGCCGATGTGGAGCGCGTGGAGGCGCGAGTGGGGGCGGAGCTGCCCATGTTGGCCAACTCGGAGATCGATCTGAAAGGGTTGGTCAAGATGACCGCCTTCGAGCTCGAGCAAGAAAACGTGGTTGGGGTGAGGCTCCCGGTGCTCAAGGAGGTCGAGTGCCAGGTGGCCGAATATTCGCCGCTTGCAAAACCCGCCTGGGTCGACGCACTGGCCGAACGCCTCGGCGATGCAGCAGAGGCGCGAACGCGCATCCAGGTTGCTGCGGAGAGGGTCCGCGTCCTTGCGCGTGCGGAGCGCCGCATCACACAGCGGGTGAACCTCTTCGAGAAGATTCTCATCCCCAGGACTCGCAACCATATCGAGCGGATCCAGATCTGGCTCGGCGACATGGGAAGGGCGGCCGTGGTTCAGGCGAAGCTGGCGAAGGCCCGGCAAGTTTTGGATTCGGATCAGGCAGAGCAAGAGGTGGCCACGTGGCCATAGTCCCGCTGAGCAAACTCACGTTCGTGGGGCACCAGGCTGAAAAGGAACGGGTCCTCGAGGACTTGCAAAAGCTCGGCTGCCTCGAGATCGTCTCCCTTGCGCACGACGTCGCTCCAGTCGCGGACCCCTCGAAACGAAGTCGCGAAGCCCTGAGCTACCTCGAGAGATGTCCTCAGAAGCAGCGCCCGGTGACCCACGCCGCAGAGTTCGATCCGGTGCGAGTCGAGGAGGACGTCCTCGCGCTACGAGATCATACTCACCAGCTCGAGCTCGAGCGCGACGGCCTCATGCATCACATCGAGGCACTGGCTTCCTGGGGCGACTTCGAGTTTCCGCCCGAAGAAGGCCTCGCGGGACACCGCTTATGGTTCTACGTGCTGCCGCAGAACCGCTTGAGTGACCTCGAAGCATCTGACCTGACGTGGGAAGAGGTGAAGCGCGATGGGCGGGACGCCTATGTGATCGTAATCTCGGAGCTCGAGCCCCAGGGCGTACCGGCCCCGCGCGTTCGAACCGGCGGTGTATCGCGGCAGAAGCTCGAGCAAAGGCTCGAGGACGTGGAGTTGGAGCTCGGGGACGCGTCGCTCGAGCGGATCCGCTTCACTCGCTGGAGCCTCCTCTTGTCACGCAGCCTAGCTGACCTCGAGGACCGAGCTGCTCGCGAGCTCGCCGCCGATCAGTGTTACGATTCCACTCCTCTCTTCGCACTCAGGGCTTGGGCGCCCAGCGAGGTGGTGGAGGCGCTCGGCTCGTATGCGGCGAAGCACGGCATTGCCGTGGAGGTCAGCGACCCCGGCCCCGATGACCAGCCGCCTACGCTCCTTCGCAACTCGGAGCGAACGGAAGGCGGCGAGAACCTCGTCAATTTTTACAAAACGCCCGGCTACGGCAGCTGGGACCCCTCTTCGGTGGTCCTCTACTCCTTTGCGATTTTCTTTGCCATGATCATTTCCGACGCCGGCTACGGGCTGGTCTTGGCCCTTGCGACGGCGTACTTGTGGAAGAGGCTGTCGAGCTCGGCCAAAGGGCGCCGCTGGCGTTGGGTCCTTGTCACGCTGGTGGTGACCACGGTCGCCTACGGCGTTCTGGTGGGCTCATTCTTCGGGGTGGCGCCGGCCTCGGACACGTTCCTCTCGAGGCTGGCGGTCCTGGACATCAACGACGCGAGGAGCATGATGGGTTTGTCGATCACGATCGGAGCCATCCACGTGATGCTCGGCAACCTCATGGATGCGCGGCGATATGGATGGAGCCCCCATGCCCTGCCTTCGCTCGGCTGGGCGATGTTCGTGCTCGCTGGCTATGGGCTGTTCCTCGCGGTTCAGGCGGGCGTCGACTGGTTGAGGCCGCCCGCCGTTTCCGTGGCCGTCGTGAGCCTGGTCCTGGTATTCGCGTTCTCCGGCTACGGCGCGCCTCCTGTGGCTCGCTTGGGGAAGGGGCTCGTCGGATTGACCCGTATCATTGCGGTGTTCGGCGATGTCCTGAGCTACCTGAGGCTGTTCGCGTTGGGCCTGGCCTCCGCGTCGCTCGCGATCGCCTTCAACGACATGGCCGCCGGCGCTCGGGCGGCCATTCCGAGTGTGGGTCTACTCGTGGCGTTCATCATCCTCGTCATCGGGCACTCCCTGAACTTGCTACTAGCCGTTGCCAGCGGAGTGATCCACGGGCTTCGATTGAATGTCATCGAATTCTTCAACTGGGGACTTCCGGAAGAGGGTCCTCTCTTTCGGCCCTTCAAAAAGAAAGGAGTGTGATCCGTGGAACCATTGGTCTTGACCATGGGCTGGCTGGGGATCTTCGCCCCTCTGACGCTCGGTGCGATCGGCAGCATGATCGGCGTCGGCCGAGGAGGGCAGGCCGCCGCCGGCGCGATGCTCGAAGTGGAGGGCGGCTATGGTCGTTTCGTAGGGGTGGCTGCGATGCCCTCCTCCCAAACCATTTACGGCATCGTGGTGATGCTGTCGCTCAACCGTTCAGTGACGCTGGGAAGCTCGCCGGGCCTTTTCGTCTTGGGGACGTTGACTGGCGTGGCGCTGCTCGTCAGCGCGACGGCGCAAGGAAGCGCCTGTGCTGCCGCCATCAACACCTCGAAGTCGAAGCCCGAGGTATTCGGGATCTCGATCGCCCCAGCGGCGGTGATCGAGGGCTTTGCGGTCTTCGTTTTCGTATTCGCTCTGGTGCTTGCAGGCGCCATTCCGAAATGAGGTAGCGCATGACCGAGCCAGATCTGAAATCCTCGGGCGTCAAGAACCTGATCGACCGGATTCGTGACGAGGGAGTCCACGCCGCCCGAGCTGAGGCGGACAGGATTCTCGCGGATGCCAAAGCGAAAGCTGCCCGGACCGTGGCGGATGCCAAAGCGAAAGCTGCGGCCATCAAGAACGAGGCGCAGGCGGCAGCGGAGCGGGAGCAGACCGCGAGCATCGAGGCCTTGCGCATGGCCGCGCGGGACACCGGCCTGGAGCTTCGCTCGGCGGTCATGTCCGCTTTCGAAGAGCACGTGCGACGCCTAGTGACCGATGTGACCACCGACGGCTCCGTGCTTCGCGACATGATCCTCGTCTTGGCAGGCAGGGCAGCCGAAGACTTCATCCAAGACAAGGATGCCGTGATTCTCGTTCCCAAGCGCTTGGCCGAGGAAGTCTCCGCGGAGCTCGATGCGTTTCTCCAGCGGTCGGCCGTGTCGTTCTCAGCCGATGTTCTACGCAAGGGGATCGAGCTCATTCCTTCCAACGAGGTCCACGGCGGGGCGCGCATTCGCTTGGTCGGGGAAGACTTGGAGATCGACTTGAGCGACGAGGCACTGTCCGAAATGATGCTCAAGCTGCTTCTGCCTCGCTATCGAAAGATTCTGCTCGAGGCAGGGCAGTGAGACGACGCTACTATCAGCTCGTCGCCAGTCTTCCCGCGCTTCCCGACTTCAGGCAGAGCAAGCTGCTGCCAATGAGCCGTCGGCGCCTCGAGGAGCGCTTGTCGCTCCTCCACGCCGATGACTTGGAGGAGCTGGTGCGGACCGAGCGTCTCGTCAGCTGGCATCGCCAACCTGTCAGTCGGACAAACGAGCAGATCGCCGCCATGTACGAGGAAGTTGTCGCCAACAACCGCACTCCGGAGCTTTTGAACATCGTGGATTTCCGGATGAACATACGGACTTTGATGGTGGCGCTGCGCCTCAAACGTCAGGGGAAATCCCCGCCATCGGGGCGATGGGGCACCGGACCGTACACGCGCGTCATCGAGTCTCGCTGGGCGGACGCGGAGTTTGGGCTAAGCGCCGCCTTCCCTTGGATTGTCGAGGCGCAGGGGTTCCTCGAGCAGGGCGACGCCTTGGGGCTCGAGACGCTGATGATGGGTGAGTCATGGAAGAAGCTGAGCCAGATCTCCGATGCGCATCCATTCGGGTTCGAGCAGGTGTTCGCCTTCGTGTACAAGTGGGACATCCTCCACCGTTGGCTCTCCTATGATGCCGAGAAGGCGCGTCAGCGCTTTGAAGAACTGATACTGGAGGTGACAAGTGACCACCAAAATCTCTTCGCTTGATCCCGGCGACGCGCGCAGCCACGGATCCCGGTGCGCCCCCATCGTGGCGGTGCAGGAGAGCCTGGTCAGCATCAACGTCAGCGACACTCGAGTGATGAAGAACGAGGTTGGGTATGTTCTGCTCGGAGAGCGGCGTCTCAAGTCCGAGGTGCTTCGCGTCCAAAACCAAGTCGCAGACATGCAGGTCTTCGAGGACACCTCCGGGGTCAAGGTCGGGGACCAGGTCGAGTTGACCGGCGAAATGCTTTCGGTGACTCTCGCGCCCGGCCTTCTCGGGAAGGTCTATGACGGGCTGCAGAACCCGTTGTCCTTGTTGGCGGAGCAATACGGTTTCCTGCTCCCGCGCGGCGTCGAAGTGGACCCTCTGGACAGCGAGAAACTTTGGGACTTCACACCCAAGGTCAGCACGGGAAACACCGTGGAGCCGGGACAGATCTTGGGAACGACCCCCGAAGGGATCTTCGAGCACAAGATCATGGTGCCCTTCGACGAACCCTCGGCGGTCGAGGTGACCTGGATAAACCGGGGGAACCTCAGGATCAACGACCCGGTCGCCCGAATCGTCCGACCGAGCGGCGAAGAAAGGACGCTCACGATGGCTCAGCGCTGGCCGGTGCGCCGGCCGGTGCCCGAACGCATGCTCCGGCGGCGCGTGGCCGAGCGTATCTACCCCACGGAACCTCTCACCACCCAGCAGCGCATCATCGACACGATGATCCCCGTCGCGCGTGGAGGCACCGCCTGCATCCCGGGACCGTTTGGTTCGGGAAAGACAGTTCTCCAGAGCCTCATTGCGCGACACTCCGCGGTGGACATCGTCATCGTCATCGCGTGCGGCGAACGAGCGGGCGAAGTCGTCGAGACGATCACCGAGTACCCGGAGACGAGGGACCCCCGGACCGGGGGCTCGCTCATGGACCGCACGATCATCATCTGCAACACGTCCTCGATGCCCGTCGCCGCGCGGGAATCCTCGATCTACACCGGGATCACGCTCGGGGAGTACTACCGGCAGATGGGGTACAACGTGTTGTGCATCGCTGACTCGACGTCGCGTTGGGCCCAGGCCATGCGCGAAACATCCGGACGCATGGAGGAGATCCCGGGGGAGGAAGCGTTCCCGGCCTACCTCGACTCTTCCATCAAGACCCTCTACGAACGCGCCGGTCTCATTCAGGGGCCCGATGGCCAGACCGGGAGCGTCACGCTCATCGGCACGGTGTCGCCTGCCGGTGGCAACTTCGAGGAGCCGGTGACCCAGGCGACGCTCGCGACGGTGAAGACGTTCTTGGGCCTGTCGGCCGAACGCGCTTATAAGCGCTTCTACCCGGCCATCGATCCGCTGATTTCCTGGTCGCGTTACCTCGATCAGATGCGCGACTGGTACGCCGAGAATCTGTCCCCGAACTGGGTGGAGGACGTCAAGGCCGCCCACGCGCTCCTTCATCGGGGCGACGAAATCTACCAGATGATGCAGGTCACAGGCGAGGAAGGGACCACGATGGACGACTTCCTGACCTGGCAGAAGTCAGTGTTTTTGGACATGGTCTTCCTCCAGCAGGACGCATACGACCCGGTGGACTCGTCCATGCCTCTGGAGCGTCAGAAGAGGAGCTTCGAGATGGTGAAGGAGGTCGTCGAGGCAGACTTCGACATCGACGATCGCGACGTGGCGCAGGATTTCTTCACGCGCCTCATCAGCCTCTACAAGAACCTGAATTACAGCCCCGACGACTCCGCGGAATACGCTCGCTATCTGAGGGAGATCGAGGATCTCGTGAATTCAAAGCGGGTCAAGGTTGCCGCCGCCGAGGAAGAAGCGGACGCCTGGTGACGGGCACCAAGAGGCGCGCACTAGCCAAGCGCTGGGCTCGGGCCGGAGCTTGGCTCTGCGAGAGGACTGTCTGAATCGAGGACGGCGCTCTGATGGTCACGCGAAACCAAGAGATAGATCGCAGGAACGAAGAAGAGGGTGAAGACGGTGCCGATGGTCATGCCCCCGACCAGCACGAGGCCGATGCTGTTCCGGGCCTCGGCGCCCGGTCCAGAGACGAGCGTCAGGGGAAAATGCCCAAACACGGTCGCCAGCGTGGTCATCAAAATCGGCCGCAGTCGCGTGGCGGAGGCTTGCTTGATCGCGTCGAGCTTGCTGTGGCCCTCTCGCTGAAGCGCGTTGGCGAACTCCACTATGAGAATGCCGTTTTTCGCGATGAGCCCAATCAACGTCACGAGTCCCACCTGCGAATAGACATTGAGCGTGGTGGTCCAGCCGTCGGTGAAAAAGCTCATGTTCGGATCGGGCATCTTCAAGAACGTGAAAATCGAGGCGCCAAACATGGCAAGTGGGACCGAGCCCGCGAGAATCACGAACGGATCGCGAAAGCTGTTGAACTGGGCCGCCAGGACCAAGAAGATCAGCAAGATCGCAAGGCCGAAGGCGGGAACGAAGGTGTTCGCCTCTTTGCGAAGCTGACGCGATTCGCCGGTGTAGTCGATGGTGTAGCCCTGAGGCAGAATCTTTTCAGACTCGCTTTCGAGAAAGCCGAGAGCCTCGTCGAGAGGCCGAATCGCAACGCCGGAGAGCGTCACGGCGTTGAGCTGCTGGAAGCGATTGAGCGATCGCGGGGTCACGGTGTCTTTGATGGTCGCGAAGGTGCCGAGCGGGATCAGCTCCCCCATCGGGCCGTTGATGTAGATGTCCTCGAGCTGCTCGGGGGTGAGCCTCTCTTTGCGCGCCAGCTGGGGGATCACTTTGTAGCTGCGGCCGGCCACGCTGAACCGGTTGACGTAATTGCCGCCCGCCGCCGCGGCCAGTTGCTGGCCCACTTGCCGAAGGTCCAAGCCGAGCTCCGCCACCGCGTCCCTGTCGAACACGATTTCGGACTCCGGCTGGTCGATCTTGACATCGATAATCGGTGGGAACGCGAACATCCCGCTTTCGGTAGCCCGCCGCTTGAGCTCCTCAGCGAGCCCTAGAATCTGCGACGTCTCAGCGGTGGAGGCGATGATGAACTCGACCGGGAACTGTCCGCCGCCGGGGAGCGCCGGCGGCAAGACCGGAAAGGTGCGGATCCCTGGAAGCGCGGACATCTTTTCGGTGAGCTCGGGCAAGACCTCGAAGACGGTGCGGTCGCGCTGGGCCCACGGCGTCAAGCCCACGCCCCAAAAACCGCCGCCGGGCGCTGTGATCTGAAACGTGAACTCCGCTTCGGGTGTCGACATCGCCTCTTCGTGGATCGCATCGACGAAGGGACCGAGTTGGTCGAGGGTCGCATTCGACGGCGTCTCCAGAATCCCGAAGATCACGCCCTGGTCCTCGGCGGGTGCGAGCTCGCGCGCCGACATGCTGAACATCACGAGCCCGAGCGCGCTCAAGCCGAGCCACACGATGTAGACGCTGATTCGGTTGTCCAGCGCAAACGCGAGGTGACGCGAGTACGTCGTCCTGAGCCGCTGGAAGCCCCGATCGATCCGCGCGCTGAGGCCGCGGTCGCTCTTGTGCTCGTTCAGGAATCGGGCGGACATCACGGGGGACAAGGTCAAGGCTACGATTCCGGAGATCATCACGGCGCCAGCCAGCGTGAGCGCGAACTCTCGAAACAGAGAGCCGGTGAGGCCGCCTTGAAAGGCGATCGGCGTGTAAACCGCCGCCAGCGTGATGGTCATCGCGATGATCGGCGTGACGAGCTCCCTGGCACCGACGATCGCGGCTTGGGTCCTCGAGAGGCCGTCTCGAAGGTGCCGTTCGACGTTCTCGACCATGACGATCGCGTCGTCGACGACGAGCCCGACGGACAGAACGACGGCGAGCAAGGTGAGGAGGTTCAGGGTGAACCCGAAGAGCTGCATCAGGAACACGGCGCCGATCAGCGAAACGGGGATCGCGACCACGGGCACGAGGACGGAGCGAAACGAGCCAAGAAAGAAAAAGATGACGACGATCACGATGAGGAGCGTTTCTAGGAGCGTCGTCACGACCTCTTTGATCGCGTCTTCGATGTACGCCGTCGCGTCGTACGCAACCGTCGCCTCAAGCTGACTCGGAAGGTCTTTCTTGATTGCTTCGAGCTCTGTTCGGACGTCACGAATGACATCGAGCGCGTTGGAGTTTGGAAGCACAAAGGCGCCGATGAAGACCGCCGTTTGACCGGTGAAGTTGACGCGTTCGTCGTAGCTCTCCGCACCGAGCGCTACGGTGCCGACGTCCTCGATCCGGATGATCGCCCCGTCCTTTTCGCGAATCACGAGCCTTTTGAACTCCTCCACGGACGCGAGGTCGGTGTTTGCCGTCAGGTTCACTCGAATCAGCGAGCCCTTGGTCTGCCCGACCGCGGCGAGATAGTTGTTTGCGGCGAGGGCACGCTGGACGTCGGTGGGCGAGACGCCGTGCGCCGCAAGCCTGCTGGGGTCGATCCAAATCCGCATCGCAAACGTGCGTGCACCGAGGATTTCGGCTTTTTGCACACCTCGAATCGCGGAAAGACGCGGTTGAACGATTCGAACCAGGTAGTCGGTGATTTCGTTCTGCGCGAGGAACTCGGACGAGAAGCTCAGATAAGCGGAGGCAAACTGGCTTTCGACCGACTCGATGTTGAGGATCGGAACCTCGGCCTCGGGCGGTAAGTCGCCGCGCACCTGGTCGACTTTCGAGCTGATCTCCGAAAGCGCGCGAATCGAATCCTGGTTGAGACGCAGATTGGCGCGGATGATCGACACCCCCTGCGTGCTCTGCGACGCGATGTAGTCGATGCCGTCGGCCGCCGAGATCGCGCGTTCGAGCGGAGTCGTGATGAAGCCGCGCACCAGCTCCGCGTTGGCGCCCACATACGCGGTCGTGACCGTAATCGCGGCGTTCTCGTTGCGCGGATATTGGCGCACGTTGAGAGAACGGATTGCCTGAAGACCTGCGATGACGATCACGAGGTTCACGACGATCGCGATGACCGGGCGGCGAATGAAGAGGTCGGTCAGCTTCATGACTCGTTCAATGGCCCTGGTTCATCGATCGTCGGGTGTGGGGTTCTCGCTCACTTTGGGCGCAAGCGCGTTGTTGACCACGATCGCACTCCCGTTTTGTAGCTTGAAGGCCCCGGTCGAGACGATGGTTTGCGCAGCCTCGAGCCCCGAAACGACGGCTCTGAGGTCGCCTCGGCGCTCCCCGACACGGACGAACACTTGCGCGACGGTGAGCTCGCCTTGCCCGTCGGCGTCCTTCTCCCCACTGCGGACGAGAAATACCGAGTCTCCGTAAGGCGCATAGAGCAGGGCGGTTTCCGGAATCAACAAGACGTCCCGCATGTCGGGAAGGGTCACTTTGACGTCGACGAACATGCCGGGCCGAAGCCGTTCGTCCTGGTTGTCCACCAGGGCTCGAATGAGCACGTTTCGAGTGCTTGGGTCGATCCGCGCATCGATGCTGTCGACCTTGCCGGTCCACGCACGATCGCCGAACGTGTCGCCGGTGACCGTGACCTCTTGCCCGACGTCAATTTCTGCCAAGGCCTGCTGTGGAACCCGGAAGTCGACGTACGCTGGATCCAACGCGTCGAGCGCCACGATCTGTGTGCCCGGCTGAAGAAACTCTCCAACATCGACCTTGCGGATCCCGAGGCGGCCCGAGAACGGCGCCCGGATGGTCTTCTTGGAAATGACCGAGGAGACGTTGAGGACGGCCGCGCGTGCCCGCGCTGCGTTGGCGATAGCGATGTCGAGGTCGGCCTGACTTCGTGCGTCCCTCTCGAGCAGGTTTCGGGTGCGACCAAGCTCTGCCTCCGCAAGCGTGGCGTCGGCTTGCGCCGCGGTCAGCTCGGCGCGCTCGGTCGAGGTATCCATCCGCAGGAGCAGGTCGCCCTCTTTGACTTTTTGCCCCGACTCGAAGCGAATCTCATGGACGGTTCCCGGAATCTCGGCGGTCAGCATCACGCCCATGACCGGTTGGATGGAGCCGATCGCAGCGATGGAGGACCCCCATCGTGCGCTCACCACGGGCGCGGTGGTCACGGCCTCGGGTGGAGGCTTGAACGACTCGCCCGCCTTGATCATCGCGCCGATCTGAGCGCCCTTGATCCCACCGAGGACCAGCAGCACCGCCAGCAGCGCGGCGACTGCGATCAGAACTTGCTTCGTTCGCGTCTTCATGTCGGACTTGTTCGAGGTGCCTGAAGTCGCCTCCCTCCAGGTGGGGTCTTGGGTCAGGGGCTCACACGATATCAGCCTCGCGTATACGGGCGAGAGCCCCCGTGTCAATCCCGAGGTCAGTTCTTCAGGGTCAGGGTCTCGCCGATCTGCGCCGCGGTGATGTCATCCTCGCAAAAGGGGAATCGCACCCACTCTTTGTTGGAGTAGAGCTTGGTCTGGTCCGCGAAATGCGGTGACGTCGGGTCGGTAGACTGCGAAGGCACCAGGATGACGTCGGCGATCGGGCACTCGCTCTCGTCCCAGGTCACGGCCTGGATGTACGAGTTGCCGCTTCCGGGGTTCGCATAGCCACCGTCGCTGAGCCCAACGCTGATCGCCCCGTAGACACCCATCGTGCCCGCGCCGCCGTGAATGGGAACTCTCTCCTCGTTTCGTACCAGAAACTGCACGTCGCCCCAGCGCGCGTCCAACGGAACGTTCGCCTCCTGCAGACGCCGAGTGGCCTCGGCAAGCGCGGCGATGACGCGTTCCTGGTTGGCGGTCAGTGAGGTATCGATGCCAGCTGGCGTGTTGAGGGGATCGCCGGAGTCGTAGTCAACATCCCAGAACTCGTCGCTCTCGACCACGTTCTGAAAATCGTTCTCCAGCTCGTCGCGGATGACCTTCCAGAACTCCGTGAACACCTGGGCGCCGCGGCTGTCGAGGTCGACCTTGCGGTCCCAGTTTTCAAGCACTGTGCACGCGTTGGCGACCGCCGTGGCCGTACCGCTTGCGCACACGGTAAGGACGTCATCCAAGACGATCTCCGCTCCGTACACGCGGTTGCGGTACATCATGCCCTTCAAGGTCGCGAGATCGAACAGCGGCGTGTCACTCAGGCCATCGGAGGCGCTTTTTCGCTCTGCCACCATTAGGTGCCCAATGCGTGTGCGGAGGAACTGCTGCAGGCCCTCGTACCCAATCGGGCCCATGATCGTGGGGAACCCTTCGAGCGGATTGTTCGCGTCCGACAACCAATAGCTGTTGTTGCTATTGCCGACATAGTCGGTGGTCGTCAGCTGTGGCAGCGCACTCGACCCATACAAGTTGCTCCCCTCGGGCGCCTCCGGATCATTGCCCCACTCGCAGGCCGAGTCCGAAGCGTCGAGCGAAATGATGACGTTGGTGGTCAAGTTAGCCAATAGACTCCCGATCGGTGGCTTGACGCAGCTGTCGAGCTGAGATTGGGTGAGGTACGGGATCGCGGAAACCTCGCCGTAGAACGCATTGCCGTTCCGATCCGCTGCGACGTCGTGGAACAGTGGGTTACCAATGACGGCGAGAGCATCCTTGTACTCGTCGAGGTTCGTGGCCTGACCCTTGGTGATCCACTGCTCGATTCCGCGGACACCCGTCAGTAGGTTGGCGTCCCGGAAGGCGAGGACAGAGGTGCCTGTGAGGCGAATCGGCCAGCCATCCAGCAGCTCGGTCACGCCTTTGAGGTTGATGACCGGGCCATACTGAGACTCGTAGATCGTCTTGGTGCGGGTCTCGAGCGTCCCGTCTTCCAGCTTGACCTTGATTTCGACTTCGGACGTGGTGATGTCCCGCCACGCTCCATCGTAGTCGTACTGCAGGGGATTCTCGGGATTGAGCGTAAGCTCGTAGAGACTGAAGCGATTCGCAAACGACACAGTGTGGGTCCAGGCCACGTCGCGGTTGAAGCCGATGGCGATGAAGGGGTAGCCGTGCAGTGCTGCGCCCGCGACATCGTAGATGCCCGGCAACGTCAGGTGTGCCTCGTACCAGGCTCCAGCCCCAAACCAGGGCTGATGCGGATTGCCCAGGAGCAATCCGCGGCCGTTCTGCGTCGCGCCGCTGCCGAGCGCCAACGCATTGCTCCCGCCATCGTCGTGCCGGAGCTGCGCGGCAACTCCTCGGATCGCCCCACGCGCCGCTTCCATCGCTCCGGGGCTGATATCTACTCTTGGAGCCGCCGACGGCCCCTCGGTCGCGATGATAGCCGTCCGAAAAATCCCCTGGTCGGAGCTGCCTTGCAGGGCGATCCTTCGCAAGAACAGGAAG
Source organism: uncultured delta proteobacterium (assembly GCA_963712235.1). Taxonomy (GTDB): domain Bacteria; phylum Myxococcota_A; class Polyangia; order Polyangiales; family Houyiibacteriaceae; genus SG8-38. The sequence goes on along the minus strand of CAVQHC010000003.1, from coordinate 370,106 downwards.
TAGTCGACGTCGTCGAAGGCAAACACCCACTCTGCATTCCGACAGCCGCGGTCTCCCTCGGGGAGATTTTCCACTCCCGTCTCTTCGAGATAGCGGTTCATGCCGCGCGTGTAACCGGCTGCGAGATCCTGAGCGTATTGTGGCAAAGCGTCTACGAACTGTTCGCGGAACGCGTCTTTGTCACCGTTGAGGTAGGTGAAGAGGAAATCGGAGTCCACGCTTCCCATCTCCTCACCCATGAGCTCGGCCGAGCGCCCGACAGCAAAGACAATCTCGCGCATGGTCACACAGAAATTGTCTTGAGCGTAGGCGTAGCCAAAGCCATAGCCGAGGCTCGCCCAGTCGTTCGCTGTGATGTGTGGAATGCCGTATTCGGTGCGTCTTATCTCGGCACTCAGAGGCGCGCTCCCACTCGTTGACGTATCGGAGCTAGTACATCCCAGCTGGACGGTCAGCAGGGCGGCGAGGACAAGCTTGTTGAACATAAGTCACGCGAACTTTCTCGAAGTTGGTGTAAACGCCGGGACCGTAGCACCGGTTGCCGAGTTCGTGGAGTGCCCACGCGAAGTCCGGTTGCACGGCGTCCGGCAAGGCGCATCGAGCAGAGTTCAGCTCGGGCGATTTATTTGCTGTTTCACCCGACTAAGGATCCGGAATCGTCCGAAATTCGTCATTTGTCGCTTGGATCTGCAGAGCGCGTCGAAGGAGGACCATAGGGACGCACTTTCACGGCTCGTGCGGTCCGTGCTGCTTTTTTGTCGCTCCGCCCGGCCCCGGATAGACCGACGCTGATGTGAATGGGGGAGTGGTACATTGAAGCGCTTCTTTGCTGCCGCGGTTCTGGCCTTGAGCGCAGGGCTGTTCGGTGGTTCGCCGAGAGGTTTCGCTCAGGACGCGGATCCCAGCAGGGTCACCGAACAAGGGGTGCCCGACCAAGCGGTCGAGCCAGACGAGGGGGTCTCGGAGGTCGAAAAGGCCATCGAGCAAGTCGAGGAGGACACCGAAGCAGAGCTTCCCTCGGAGTTCACAATTAAATTCGGGGATACGAGCGACTGGCTTCGATTGACCTCGGGCGAGTGGCTCAAGGGCGAAGTGCACTGGATGCGGGAGAAGGACATCGAGTTTGACAGCGACAAGCTCGACCTCTTGACCTTTTCGTGGAGCAAGGTGAGCCAGCTGCATTCGCCAAGGGTCAACACCTACGTGTTCGAAGAGAGGCTCGATGTAGCCGGGCGGGCGGTCGTGACAAAGGAGAAGGTGATCATCGAAACGGCGAACGGAGTGGTGACCTACCCGCGCGATGAGCTTCTCGCGATCCTCGAGGGCGCGCGGAGAGAGCGCAACTGGTGGTCGACGAAGCTCGGAGTCGGTTTGTCGGCCAATGCCGGCAACACGAATCAAGGCCAGCTGAACATTCACTGGGACCTGGTGCGCGCCGACCCGCGTACGCGGTCTGCTCTCAGCTACGACGGTACGTTTGGCTATTCCAACCGAGAGCAGAATGTGAATCGGCACCTCGGAGAAGCCGGTGTGACGGTGTACTATTCACGGCGCCTGTTCTTCTCACCCGCAAGCGCGCAGTTTCTCAACGACCGGTTTCAGAACCTCAAGCTCCGCGCCACACCGGGCGCTGGGGTGGGAGTACACGTGTTTGACACGAAAAAGGTCACGTGGGACATCGGAGGCGCGCTCGGCTACCAGTACATTAATTTCCTGAGCACCGCTGCAGGGCTGGAAAATCCGCAAAACGACGGCTTCGTCAGTGTCCGAACCTATGCGGATTTCGACTTCACCGACGATGTGGAGCTGACGATCGACTGGCTCACCAACGTGGTCTACACCCAGATCGGCCTCACCAACCACATCGGAACCGCCAATTTCAGCGTCGAGATTACGGATATCTTCGACCTGGAAACCACCTTTAGGTTCTATCGAACGGAACGCCCACCGCCGCGCGCCGACGGCACCGTGCCTGAGAGGAACGACTACCAGCTGATCGTGAGCCTCGCCTTGGAGATCGGCTAGACTCCCCCCGTGCCGGCCCCTCTCCTCCCACGCCAGTTCTACGCGCGCGATGCCCTCGACGTCGCCCGGGATCTTCTCGGCCAGGAAATCTGGCATGGCGGCGTCGGCCTTCGCATCACCGAAGTCGAGGCCTATCGCTTTCCCGACGACAGCGCGAACCACTGTCGTGCCGGCCTTACCGCGCGAAACGCGCCGATGTGGGGTCCGCCCGGTCACGCCTACGTGTATTTGTGTTACGGCGTGCACCAGATGTTGAATCTCGTCACGAATCGCGATGGGGAAGGCGCTGCGGTCTTGATTCGATCCTGCGAGCCGATCGCAGGGGCAGCCACGATTCGGCGCAGGCGCGGCGGCAAGGACGGACCGGTGCTGCTGACCGGCCCCGGAAAGGTCGGTCAAGCCTTGGGGCTCGATACGAGTTTCAGCGGACAACCTCTTTACCGCCGCGGTGGCCTCGAAGTGCGCGAAGGAACGCGCGCGAGCGAAATCATCGTGGGCTCGCGGATCGGCATCGGCTATGCGGAGCCCGAACATCAGCACGCCGAGTGGCGTTTGGCGATCGCGGGCTCGCCCTGGGTGAGCCACGTGCGTCATCTCCGAGGTGCACCGCGATGAGCTCGCCCGCAACCAGCTCGAGAGCGGAAACCAATGGCGTCCTCGTCGAAGTCCAAAGCCAGTATCTCGAAGAACAGTCACATCCGGGGCGGCAACACTTCGTCTTCGCGTACACCATCACGATCACCAACACAGGGCGCGAAGTCGTCCAGCTTCAGACCCGGCACTGGGTCATCACGGACGGCCACGGCGACGTTGAAGAGGTGAAAGGCCCGGGCGTAGTCGGCGAGCAACCCGTGCTCAGCCCTGGCGAAAGCTTCCGCTACAGCAGCGGCGCCGTGCTGCCGACCGAACGGGGAACGATGCACGGCACCTACCAAATGCATCGCGCAGACGGCGCCCAGTTCGATGCGGAGATTGCGCCGTTCCTCCTCGAGCGGCCGTACTCCCTAAACTAGTTGCCGCTGTCCCAGGCGGTCTTGATCACCTTGTACGTCTCGATGCCGCTTGGGCTGAGGTCGAGGGCGCCTTCGCCGACGAGGTGCTGATGGATGTCCTTTGGATCGGACTTCCAACCCTTCGGCACCTCGAGCTTCACGTTGACCGGAACGCCGCCGAGCAAGCCTTGCTCCTCGAGCGTCCACAGCGCCTCTGCGGCAAGAAACTGCCCGGCGATTTTTCGGTACTCCGGTTTGAGGTGGCTCGCTAAAGGAAACACGTCGTAAAGCCCGACGGCGTCTCCCGGTACAGCGAGCGGCTGGCGGAGGGCCTTGAACACCGGCGCGGCGATCGGCAGCTCGACCAGCTCGAGCCCCGCAATCTCCTGCCCTTGGCTCGCGTTCAGCGAGCGTTCGTAGGCGTCGCCGTGGCTGCGGCTGATGTCGGCAGGGCGCGCCGAGCTGTCTAAAAGCACCGTGATCAGCAGATACGGGCGTGGGTCTCGCTCATCGTTCATTGGCGGGCGACTAGTTAGCGCATTTGCGAGCGCTTGGGTAGTCCCTCGTCGCCTTGACGACAAGGGGCCCGATCGCTACCTGGAGCGGCGCCCGATGCGTATCGAGATTCACCCCACTCACCCACAGGCCCGACGGGTGCACCAAGCGGTCGAGGTGCTCCGCCGCGGCGGGGTGATCGTCTACCCCACGGGGACCGTCTATGGGCTCGGCTGCGACATCCACCAAAAGAAGGCGATCGAGCGCATCTATCAGATTCGGAAGCTCAAAAAGGACCACCCTCTGAGCTTCATGTGCCCGGACCTCAGCAAGATCTCCCGCTACGCAAACGTGGACGATTTCGCCTATCGGATCATGAAACGCCTCGTGCCGGGGCCGTACACCTTCGTGCTGCAGGCCACCCGCGAGGTCCCCAAGCTCCTGGTGCGTAAACAGAAGACCGTCGGGATTCGCGTCCCCGATGACGTAGTCGCCCTCGCGCTCCTGAACGAGCTCGGGAGCCCGATTGTGTCGAGCTCGGCCATGGTCGACGGCGAGGTCCTCAACGACCCGGACGAGCTCAACGCGCGGTTCGCGCATGTCGACGCCTTCATCGACGGTGGCTGGGGTGGCATCGAGCCTTCGACGGTGATCGACCTGAGCGGCGATGAGGCGGTGATTCTGCGTGAAGGCGCGGGGCCGGTCGACGTTCTCTGATTAGCTCCGAATCGCCGTCGCACGCGCCTCTGCGATGAGGCTCCGAAGAAGCTTGGTCCACTCTTCGTAGCGAGGGGCTCGGCGCATCTGCTCGACCAGTCGCTCTGCGGTCCAGTCGTCGCGCCCGTTGTACTGCTTGACCGCCGCCCAGTTGCCGAGGTGCTGGTCCCATTGTTCCGCCGTCCACGAGCCCACTTCGCCCGAGCGAAAAATGAACAAGTGATCGTCGGCGAGGTCAGCACCGGCGACCCAAAGGCCGGTGTCGGAAATGAAAGGGCCAAGGGATCGAATGACGAGGTTCCGCTCGGCCGCCCTTCCCAGGGGCTCGAGCGCACGGTCGAATTGCTCCCAGCTCCGAGTCAAAGTCCGGACGCGCTCTTCGGAGATTGGCATGTGCGGCTTGAACGCGCCCGGTGCTACCCGCGCGTCGTGGTCGTCGTAGACGCGAACTCCGTGCTTCTCTTCGGCCTCGCGGTAGGCTTGCAGCGCGACCTCGCGTGACGCGTCGCCGTCGAGGTGGCTCAAAAAGGAGGCGATGAGGGGGCGGGTCAAAGTGCGTTCCAGTCAGTTGGGGGCGCCGCGCTCCGCCTCGTGCCGAGGTTTTCGCGAAGGGTGTTTCAACAGCGTTCGCACGCGGTCGAGAATCTGGTCGGCGAGGGCCCGCTTACTCATCTCCGGCAGCGGAGTGGCCGAGGTCGCGTCCACCAGGGTGGCGCGGTTGCGGTCGCCGCCGAGCCCCACGCTGGCTTCGTTGGCGACGATGAGGTCGGCCGCCTTTTGCTCGAGCTTGGCCCGCGCCGCCTGCTCGAGGTGTTCGGTTTCGAGGGCGAAGCCGACGAGGACCGACGGTTGCTGGACCCGCCTTGCGCCCACATCCGCCAAGATGTCCGGGTTGCGGACGAGGTCGAGCTTCAGGCCGCCGCCCTTTTTGATTTTCTGCGCGACGCGTTCGGCAGGGCGATAGTCGGCGACGGCCGCCGCCATGATCACGACGTCGAATCGCTCAAAGCGCGACATCACGGCCTCGTGCATCTGTCGTGCCGAGCGGACCGGAACGAGCTCTGCGCCGGCGGGGGCCGGCAGCTGCACGGGCCCCGTCACGAGGGTCACCTCAGCGCGGCGCCGCAGGGCCTGAGCCGCAATCGCGTACCCCATGCGCCCCGTCGAACGGTTGCCAAGGAAGCGGACCGGGTCGAGGTCTTCGTAGGTCGGGCCAGCGGTGATCAAGACGCGTGTTCCCTCGAGATCGCTGGTGTGCGCCAAGTGTGACTCGACGGCGTCTGCAATCTCATCGGGCTCCAGCATTCGCCCCTCGCCGACTTCGCCATTGGCGAGCGGGCCGTTCACCGGGCCGAGCACGATCGCGCCCCGCTCGGTGAGCAGGCGAACGTTCGACTGGGTGGCGGGATGTGACCACATCCGCTGGTGCATCGCCGGTGCGAAAAAGACCTCGCCGCGGGCGCAGGCGAGCGTTGCAAGCAGCGCGTCGTTGGCTTGGCCGCCGGTCGCGCGGGCCATCAGGTTCATGGTGGCCGGGGCGATGACGACTGCGTCGGCCCACTCGCCGAGCTCGACGTGCACTTCGCCCGCATAGTCTTCGGCCCAAAGGTCGGTAACGGCTGGCTTTCCGGTCAGGCCCGCAAATGTAATCGGGCCCACAAAACGGGTTGCCGCCTCGGTCATGACCACCCGGACCTCGGCGCCGCGCCGCATCAGCTCCCGGACGAGCTGCACCGCCTTGAACGCTGCGATTCCACCGCCCAAGCCGACGACGATGCGCTTACCCTGAAGGGACATCTTCGGGGCAGTCTAGCAGGGGTGGACCTGTTTGCGACGTGCCATCTGCAGCTTTCCGGACTGAACGGAAGGCCGGTGCCGCGCTGCCCGAACGCTCAGTGAACGGGCACGCCCGGAGCGGGGAATTGGTCACAAAGGTCTTTGATCTCGCCCGCTATGCGCGAAATCACAGCTTCGTTCTCCACGTCCTCGACGACGTCGGCCATCCAGTTGCCGAGGCGCTTCATTTCGTTCGGGCCCATGCCGCGGCTGGTAATCGCCGGTGTGCCCAAGCGAACACCGCTCGGGTCGAAGGGCTTGCGCGTGTCGAAGGGGACCGAGTTGTAGTTGGCGACCATGCCGGCGCGGTCGAGCGCCTGTGCGGCGACCTTGCCGGGCACGTCCTTGCCGCTGAGGTCGATCAGGATGAGATGGTTGTCGCTCCCGCCGGTCACCAGATCGAAGCCGCGCGACACGAGGGTCTCGGAGAGGACGCGCGAGTTGTCGACAATCGCGTGGGCGTACGCCTTGAACTCGTCGGTCATCGCGAGCTTGGCCGCGATGGCGATACCCGCAGTCGTGCCGTTGTGCGGCCCGCCCTGAAGGCCTGGGAAAACGGCGCGGTCGATCGCCTTTTTGTGCTTGTCGTTGCACAGAATCATGCCGCCGCGCGGGCCGCGGAGCGTCTTGTGGGTCGTACTGCTGATCACCTCGGCGTGCCCGACCGGAGATGGGTGCGCACCGCCGGCCACGAGGCCCGAGATGTGTGCGATGTCAGCTACGAGAATCGACCCAACCTCTTGCGCGATCTCGGCGAACTTCGCGAAGTCGACCACGCGCGGGTATGCCGTTGCACCACAGAAGAGCAGCTTCGGCTTGTGCTCGCGCGCCAGGGACGCGACCTGATCGAAGTCGATGAGGTTGTCGTCTCGCCGGACGCCGTACTGAACGGCGTTGAAGTACTTGCCGGAAATCGAAACCTTCCAACCGTGGGTGAGGTGGCCGCCGCTCGGTAGCCCCATGCCCATGATCGTGTCGCCGGGGTTGCAGAACGCGAAGTAAACGGCGAGGTTCGCGGGCGAGCCGGAGTAGGGCTGCACGTTCGCGTGGTCGACGCCATACAGAGCCTTGAGCCGCTCGATCGCGAGCATTTCGACCGTGTCGATGTTCTGCTGGCCTTCGTAGTACCGCTTGCCCGCGTAGCCTTCCGAGTACTTGTTGTTGAGGACGCTGCCACAGGCCTCCATCACGGCGGCGCTGGCGTAGTTCTCGCTTGGAATCAGTCGGAGCTTCTCATGCTGGCGCCGCTCTTCGTCGGCGATGCACTGGGCGATTTCGGGGTCGACTTCGTTGAGGGGTAGATCGGCCATGTTCTCTCCAGGTCTCCTGTGGTCGGGGCCTTAGCACGTTTGTCATATCGGTGTTATTCGGAGTGCGGTGAGCGAGTATTTTCCGACCGCCGAAGAGTTCGAACGACTCAGCCGTGATGCATCGGTGGTGCCGGTGTTCCGCGAAGTCATCGCCGATCGGCTCACTCCAGTTCTAGCGCACGCGACGCTCGGTCAAGACGCGGGCAGTTACCTGCTCGAGAGCGTCACCGGCGGGGAGACCTGGGCCCGCTACAGCTTCGTGGGCTTTGCGCCGGACGTGATCGTTCGCGGCGTGGCTGACAAGTTCGAGCGCGTCCAGGACGGCGATGTGCATCAAGAGCTCGACGTCGACCCCTGGCAGCGCCTTCGAGAGACGCTTGCCGAGTGGAAGCCGCCCCGGGTCGATTGGCTTCCACGCTTCTGGGGCGGGGCGGTGGGTTACGTGAGCTACGACTCGGTGCGCACCTTCGAGCCGACGGTCGGCAAGGCGCTCGAACGTGACGACGACTGGGAGTTCTGCTTCGCCATCGGCGGCACTGTTCTCATCTTCGACAACGTACGCGGCACCCTGCGCGTCGTCGTGCCGGCGCGTGCGGATGGTGACAGCAAGGCTGCCTACACTCGAGCCACCGATCGCATCGAGGCCGCGCTTTCGGCGCTCGACCATCCGATCCTGCCTCGGCGCTTGCATCCGCCGAGCGTGAGCGGTGACCTGGAGCTCCCCGCGTCGTCGTTCGACCGTCCCGGCTTCTGCGCGGCGGTGCAAGAGGCCAAGGAGCACATCCGCGCCGGCGACATTTTCCAAGTCGTGCTCTCGCAGCGCTTCCGGGTCCCCCTCGGCGACACCGACGTCTTCGACGTGTACCGCGCCATGCGGATCATCAACCCGAGCCCGTACATGTACTTCTTGAGAATGCCCGACCGCCTGGTGGCCGGCGCGAGCCCCGAAACCCTCGTCCGCCTCGAAGACGACCAGGTTCACGTGCGCCCGATCGCAGGCACCCGGCACCGCGGCCGTACCGAAGAAGAAGACCGCGAGATCGAGGAAGATCTCCTCGCCGACCCCAAAGAGCGGGCCGAGCACGTCATGCTGGTCGACCTCGGCCGAAACGACGTCGGCCGCATCAGCCAGCCTGGCACCGTCAGCGTCACCGATCGCATGATCGTCGAGCGCTACAGCCACGTCATGCACATCGTCTCCAACGTCGTCGGCGACCTCGCACCCGGCCGCGACGCCCTCGACGTCCTTCGCGCCACGTTCCCGGCCGGCACCCTGAGCGGCGCCCCAAAAGTACGCGCCATGCAGATCATCGAAGACCTCGAGCCCGAACGCCGAGGCGTCTACGGCGGCGCCGTCGGCTACATCGGCTTCGACGGCAACATGGACGTCGCCATCGCCATCCGCACGATCGTCGCACACAAAGACGAAATGTGGCTCCAAGCCGGCGCCGGCATCGTCGAAGCAAGCGATCCGGACAAGGAATACGAGGAGACCGTCGACAAGGCGCGCGCGGGTCTAGTGGCGGTGAAGGCTGGCGCACCGTAAGCGAAAGGCGCGGCGCCCGCGTTCGCGCAGAAGGACGGCGAATTGGATCCTCAGCTGTCGTTGCAAACACCTCGCCTGGACATCGCGCTCCTCTCGCTAGAAGCCCCGGCGCTCACCGCAACCGCGGCGTACCTCTTCATCCTCGCGAGCCGGGAGGCCAGAGCAGAATGTTCTACATTTTGCATCTACAACCCCGCCGGCATTGCCGCCGGATTCGCAATCACCGGTATCGTGAGTTTGGCGATTTCTGCGTGGTCGCTGCGCTTGTTGGTTCGGTCCGTTCGGATGCTTCGCTCGCGCAAGGGCAACGCGGTCGACTACGACAGCTCGGTACGGCTCAATCGACGCATCATCGCCTACAACGCGTTCATGACGATGGTATACACCGGCTCGGCGCTTGGGTCTTCCTTGAGTGCCGCGCACGGAGAAACCCGGGCGCAAGTCGGAGGCCCGATAGCCGGTGCCTCCGTCGCGCTCTTGGCGCTTCACGCGTGGTCGCTGGTCCGCAACGTCAAAGAGCTCAAACGCGCCAAGCGCCTGGGATTCGATCCGCCACGCAGACCGAGAAGAGTCCGGATCAGCGGACACGGTCTCGGATGGTAGGGAACAGCCGCGCGTGGCTTCGCGTCCGGACAGGCGCCCTGCGAACAAATCGTTGTGCTCGGGGCAGCGTCGGTTGGAACTCCACCGGTACACCAGAAAAAACCCGGGGGCTGTGTAACCCCCGGGAATCGTTGGCGCGGCGGACGGGACTCGAACCCGCGGCCTCCGGCGTGACAGGCCGGCGTTATAACCAACTTAACTACCGCCGCATCCACCTCCGGGCATAGCCCTTCGGGACCGGCCTTGTAGCCCGGGGGGTAGGGGCTGTCAAAGAGCTTGGGTCGGGTGCGGTGGGGTGCGTCCAGCAGGGGGAGTTGCAGGTGTAGTTTCAGGGGTATGGGGAGTTGTAGTGGTAGGGGGAGTTCGAGGGATAGTTTCAGTGGTCGTTCGAGGGTGAGGGGTAGTGGCAGTTTGGGGGACTACTGATCCTGCAACTGCCACTGGCCCTCTCGCTAGCACTGAAACCAAAACTGATCCTCGACCTAACCCTATCCCTAGAACTACCCCTACACCTAGTCCTGCGCCTGACCGCACAACGTCTCCACCCACCTCGATCTCTCCGGCCGATCCGCCCGGCCTCACACCGTCTGGGTGTTCCACGCCGGACGTGGGACGGGGCGCTGGCAGAGCTCGTCAATGGCTCTCGGCACGACCTCGGACGCCGGTGGCATGGCTCGGGTGCGGGCTGCGATCTCCTCACGGGGCCTGTCGAATTCCGCCTCGAAGCGTCGAATGACATTGGGGCCGCAGCGATCGACGGCGGCGGCTACACCGATGCCGGCGGTTTCGATCAGGCGCGCGTTCAGTTCGTGCTCTGGGTCGTGGTCACGGTGAAGCGCGAGCATGGGGATGCCGAGCATGGCGCACTCGGCCGGCAAATGGTTGCCCGCCGAGCCCACCACGGCCCGGCATCGGCTGAGCGCATCGCCGAACGCGTTGAAGTCCGGCGGCACCACCTCGACCCCTCGGGGCACACTTCGCGGCTGCCCGAACAGCCGGACGCGGTGGCCCCGACGCGCGAGTTGCTCGAGCACCATTGCCCCGTTGCCGTCCCGGAAGTAGGCCAGGATGAAGTCCTCGCGCGCCAGCTGCGGGTCGACCTCGCTGCGAAGATCGGGACGCGCCACGAGGGTGCCTTCGGTGCGCGGCTCGACTGGCGCGAAATGGACTGCCACTCGGCGGCAGGCCGGCCACGACGAGCTCGCGACGTTGAGCACTTCGCGCAGGTGGCTGCGCCAAGGCAAGGCTTCGGGCAAGCGTGTGTGATGGAGAATCAGCCCGTGCCCGACCGCGACGACCGGGATGCCCAGCGACCTCGCGGCGTTCACCGAGGGCCCGTCGCCATCGCTCACCACGAGGTCGGGACGCCATCGCCGGAAGCGCTCTCGATCACCCCGGAGCCTGAGCGTGAACGCACGAATCATCCCCTTACCCGGCATGCACGGAAGGATCGGCTGTGAACAGGGAAGCGTCTGGAGCGTGTCCCAGGCCTCACCGGCACAGAACACACGAGCCTCGTAGCGCCCGCCTAGAGCTTCGATGACGGCCCGAGTCCGGATGGCGTGGCCCTTGCCTCGGCCGTGAACGAAATATGCGATGCGATTCATTGTCCGTATTCACGCGTATGTGCGTCGAGCGTCTTGGTGACGGCCCAAAGGCTCCGGGAGGCTAAGTTGACGACAAGACGAGAAAATTCCCGTTTGAAGGACGCAGCCTGCACGGTTGGCCCGGTTTTCGCAATGAGGGGCGCTGGAGCCAAAGAATGTCTCTGAAGAACCCGAAGAGGGGCCCAAAAGCGCAGCAAATCCTGCTGTGTGACGGGGCAGATGTAGTTGTCTGTAGTTATTGGGCAACAGCTTTTTTCACAGGGCGTGAATCTGATTCACGGTTGACAGTCTCATTGGTGACACACAGGGAGGCCTTTGATGTATTCGCATGAGCGACGGTGGCTACGCCGATTGGCGATTCTCAATGATTACGTGCGGATTCCGTACGCGAACGGGTCGTCTTACGCATCGCAGTTCCTCTACCGGGAAATGTCCGCACGCGGCCACGAGGTCACGATTGTCGGGCCCGACGATCCCCACGCCCAGCCGAGCGAGCTCCCGCCGCGTCACATCTCGCTGCCGAGCATCCCGCTGCGCAATCACCCCGGTTTCTATCTGGCGATGCCTTCCCGCGCGTCGCTCGAGTCCTTGAAGGACGCCAACTTCGACATGTTGCTCGCGCAGAGCCCGAGCGGGCTGCTCTACGCCGGTGGCTGGCTCCGGCAGCAGCACGGTGTGCCGCTGGTGTGTGTCAACACGGTCCACATGCCGAGCGTGTACAACGTCGTCCTTCCCGACGCGCTCCACCAAGTGTCCTCGGTCAATCGGCTCTTCGAAGAGCGGGTCATGCCCTGGGTCGAGTCGAACACGACCGATGCTTACAACGCCGGCGACGCGCTCGTTTGTCTGAGCCCCGGTCTCAAGCGCTACTGGCAGGAGCGCGGCGTCGAGGTTCCGATCCACGTGATTCCGCGCGCGATCGAGAAGCGCATCTTCGACCAGACCGGCCAGGACGATCCCTTCGCGCCCGAGACCAAGCAAGGCGCGCGGCTTCTCGTCGTGTGCCGCCATGCGCGCGAGAAGGAAGTCGATCGCCTGCTTCGCATCTTCGCCCAGTACGTCTACCCCCGCATCGAAGGCGCCACGCTCACGCTGGTGGGTGATGGCCCCGAGAGTGAGGACCTCAAGGAGCTCGCCAAGGAGCTCGGCATCGACCACCGCACGTACTTCGTGGGCGAGCAGTCGCTTCAGCAGATGCCGGCCTGGTTCCGTCACGCCGACCTCTTCGTGTACACCTCGCTGTCGGAAACCTACGGGCAGGTCATCAGCGAGGCGCTCTGGTGCGGCCTTCCGGTCGTCGCCATGGACGACGGCATGGGCGTCGCCGGTCAGGTGACCGATGGCGAAGACGGCTTCCTGATCGATCCCAAGGGCGAAGATGCCGACCGCCAGTTCGGTGGATACGCGGAGCTCCTGCTCAGCAAGGCCACGCTTCGTCGCCAGATGTCCGAGCAGGCCACGCGAAACGCCAAGGACCGCTCGGACCCCGACGCCTGCGTGCAGCGCTACCTCGAGGTCTTCGAAGTCGCCAAGGACCACGCCAAGCGGAACCCCGGCGGCTCCCAGCTCGTCGCGTACCGCAGCCTTGCCCGTTGGGCGGGGATGCACTCCACGGTCGCGGCGATGGGTCTCATGCGAAAGCCGGTCGAGCTCAACCGCAACCACGCGCCGACGGGCACCTGGACCTTCTCCGCGGCGTCCTGACCGAGTCGCGGTCATTCCGCAGTGAGCAGCTCGACGTCCGCGTCGGACGGCGTCACCGGCGCGGGCGGCGGCATCGTCGGCTGGCCGCGTAGCCGTGCGCCGAAGTTGCTGCCGAGGCGTCGTGCGTCCTCGAGAATGATGTAGGCGCAGGGTACGATGAGCAACATGATCATCGTGGCCGCCAGCACACCAAAGCCGAGCGACACCGCCATGGGCACCAAAAAGCGAGCCTGCACCGAGGTCTCGAGAATCATCGGCGCGAGGCCGAAGAAGGTCGTGAGGGAGGTCAACAGAATCGGCCGGAAGCGCCGCGCGGCACCGGCGACCACCGCTTCCCACGTGCTCATCCCGTCTTCGCGGTAACGGTTGATGGCGACGATGAGAATGAGCGAGTCGTTGACGACGACACCGGAGAGCGCGACCAGGCCCATCATGCTCATGAGGCTGAGCGAGAACCCCATCACGACGTGGCCCCAAACGGCGCCCACCATGCCGAACGGAATCGCCGACATCACGAGAATGGGCTGTGCGTAGCTGCGGAACGCGACCGCGAGCATCGAGAACATCACGATCAACGCGAGGATGAACCCGAGGCCAAGGGCGCCCATGGTTTCGGCCTGCCGCTCCTGCTCGCCGCCGAGGCTGTACGAAAGCCCGGGGATGTCGGCGAGCAACTGCGGGAGCTCGCGCTCAACGATCTGCGCGTTGATGTCGTTGGCGTTGGCGTCTTCGTCGGCGACGTCGGCGGTGACGCTGATGTTGCGGCGCCCGTCGGTGCGTTTGATGATCGTGTAGGCTTGGCCCCTCTCGACGACGGCGGCTTGGGAGAGAGGCATTTCCCCGCCCATGGGCGTCCGGACGATGAGCTCTTCGACGTTGTAAAGCGACTGCCTCTCTTCGAGCGGCAATCGGACATAGACACGGACCTCGTCACGACCGCGCTGCTGACGGACGGCCTCCGCGCCGAAGAACGCAGCGCGAACCTGCCGTGCGAGCTCGAATTCGGTCATGCCTTGGGCCAGGGCGGCGTCGGTGAGCCGGAAGTCGAGCTGGTCTTTGCCTTTGGTCACACCGCTGTCGATGTCGCGAAGGCCGCTGTAGGCGGAGATCTCGATGGCCAACCGCTCGGCGGCCGCTTCGAGCGTGGGCACGTCGTCGTGGATTAGCTGAACCTCAATCGGTTTGCCCGGCTCGACGCCGACTTCGAACGAAAAGGTGAGTGAATCCGCCCCGGGGATCTCGCCGATCTCGTCGCGCCAGCGCTGGACGAATTTTTGAGTGGTCAGCTCGCGATCGCCGGCGTCGATGAGATACATCATCACGGTGGCGAAGTGGCTTCCTTCGGTCGACATGGAGCCCTCGGGGCCCGATTCGAGTGCGCTCATCGCGCCGACTTCCTCGTATAAGCCGCGGGACATCGTCGGGCCCTCGCTCTTGGCGTCTTGCTCATCGACGATCGACTGGGCAACGCCGGCGATCCCGTCGGCAATGCGCTCGGTCTCGGAGACGGGCGTGCCGACCGGCATCTTCAGATGTGCCGTGATCAGGTCGCCCTCGACTTTAGGGAGAAACGTGAACGGAATCCGACCGGCCACGTATCCGAGCGTGCCGACCAAGAGCGCGACGCCCGCTGCGATCGTGAAGTAGCGCCAACGAAGGGCTCTGTTCAGGATCGGAAGGTAGGTGTGTTGAATGTGGTGCTGGAGGCGATGCGGCATGTCGATCTTCGCGACCAGGCGCATGAACCAGAGGTAGGGCGAGAGGACGACCCTGAGCCACCAGGGCATCGGATGCGAAAGGTGAGCCGGCAAAATGAGGAGTGATTCGACCAGGGAGATCATCAAGACCGCAATGACGACGATTGGAACGACGCGAAAGAACTTTCCCATCGGCCCTGGGACCATCAGCATCGGTGCGAACGCCACGCAGCTCGTGAGAATCGCGAAGATGACCGGCGTGGCGACTTCTTTGGCGCCGGTGATCGCGGCTTCAAGGCGACCCTTGCCGTCCATCCGCTGCTTGTAGATCGACTCGCCAACCACGATGGCGTCGTCGACGACCATGCCGAGCGTGATGATGAACGCGAAGAGCGAGATCATATTGATCGATACGTCGGTCACCGGAAAGAAGAGCAGGGAGCCGGCAAACGAAATCGGAATGCCAAGAGTCACCCAGAACGCCAAGCGCGCTTCGAGAAACAAGCCGAGCGTCAGAAGGACCAGGAGCAGGCCGATGCGCGCGTTCCGAAGGAGAAGCGAGAGTCGCCCCTCGTACATCTCGGCTGTGTCGAACCAGTTCGCCGCGTAGAGGCCATCGGGCAAAGTCGCTTGGAGCTCGGTGACGTACTCTTTTGCGGCGGCCGAGACGGTGAGGGGGGTCTCGGAACCCACGCGGAAGACATTGATCATCACGGCCGGTTTGCCGTTGTAGGTGGCCTCCTTGTCGATTTCCCGGAAGCCATCGCGCACGGTCGCCACGTCGCGGACGCGCACCTGCGAGCCGTCGGGCTCGCTGAGCAGGACGATGTTGCCGAACTCGTTGCCCCGGTCGCGCCGTTCGGTCGTGCGGAGCAGGACCTCGCCGGCCGTCGTCTTCACGCCTCCGCCCGGGAGCTCGACCGAGGCGGCCCGGACGCGCGCCGCGACCTCGTCGATCGTCAGACCATGCCTTCGAAGCTCGGCCTGCGGGACCTCGATGCTGATCTCGAGCGGGCGAATCCCGGAGAGCTCGACGTAGGTGATGCGCGGGTCTTGGAGCAGCGTCCGACGGCTGTTTTCCGCCACGGCGCGCAGGGTGGATTCGTCGACGTCGCCGTAGAGGACGATCGAGATGACCTGTTGACGGTTCGAAAGAAGGCTGACGGTTGGGCGCTCCACGTCTTCAGGAAACGAGGTGATGCGATCGATGGCGCTCTTCACGTCGTTGAGCGCGCGGTCTTTGTCGGTGTTGAGCAAGAGCTCGACCAAGGTGCTCGCCTGCCCCTCCATCGCCGAGGAGGTGACCTTCTTGACGCCATCGATGCCCCGAACCGCTTCTTCGACCGCAAGCACGACGGCCTGCTCGACTTCGGCTGGGCTGGCGCCGGGATAGATGACGCTGATCGAAACGACATCGAGCTCGACCTCCGGGAACACCTCCTGCTTGATGCCCGACGCCAAGGTGACGATGCCCCCGACGATGAGGATCAGCATCAAAACATTCGCCGCGACGGCGTTCTTCGCCGCCCAGGCGATGACGCCGCGCTCTTTGTCTGGGTCGAACTTGGCGAGGTCGGTCATGGCGTGGCTTGGGCGGCGGGCTCGCTTGGGTCGCCGGGTGGGGCCTCAGGCGTCTCAGCAAGGGTTCGAAGGAGCATGTTGGGCACGGGCGTGGGGATTCGGCTGGTGACCACCCGCTCGTTGGCCTGTAAGCCGCCGGTGACGAGCACCGCGTCGGGTTCGGTCCATGCGATTTGGACGTCCCGAATCTCGAGCTGGTCTTGGTCGTTCATGACGTAAACGCTGCGGCCGTTTCTGAGCGCGACCCGAGGGACGCGGATGGCGTTGTCGATGGGCTGGGCGCCAACCTCTACGTCCACGAACGAGCCGAGCAGCAAGGGGAGGTCGCCCGGGTTACCAAGAGGGTTCTCGATGCGGACCAGGATGCGCGCCATCGCCCCGCCGGGATCGAGGTCCGGCAGCTGCCGAATCACTTCGCCGCGACGCACGATCGTTTCCTGGCCGATGCGCTGGATGATCTTCGTTTCGGAGCCAGGGGCGTCATCGGTACGGGCTCGGACGGTTCGCAAGGCGGCGACGGGTACGGACACCTGCACGCGGTACTCGTCGGTGCCAACCAGTCGCGCGACCGTCGTCTGGGGGCTGAGAAGCTGGCCGGTGTCGACGCTCTCGCTGACAACCATCGCATTGAACGGCGCGCGAAGGGTGGTGCGCGTCAAATCGAGCTGCGCCTTCTTGAGCGCGCTCTGTGCGGCCTTGAGCTCTAGCCTGGTCGATTCGAGCTGTGGTTCGCGCTGGGCGAGGGCGCGCTGCTCTTCGGAGACATCCATCTCGCCAAAGGAGTTCCATTCGCGCACGGCGACCTCACCACGGCGCTTCTCGAGCCTGAGCTCGAGCTTGGCGCGGTTGACCTGCGAGCGAAACGACTCCGCCGCGAGCTGATAGTCGCGCGGGTCGATTCGAACGATGGGCTGGCCGGCCTTGAAGCGGCCGCCGGCGACGAGCTCCGGGCTCTGCCAGATGACTCGACCACCGAGCTCCGGCTGGAGCACGATTTCTTGGGCCGGAACGACCGTGCCCTTGGCGTGCAGGTCGACCTCGTGCCGGCGCGCGTCGATCTGGATGACATCGACCAGCGTTCCTTCAAGGGGCTTCTCGGCGCGTGGCGGCTCGGCCTTGGTAACGACCAGGAGGTACGCCGCCAGGACCGCAGCGACGAGCACACCGATCGACAGGCCCCACTTGAGGCGACGCTCGCTTCGCTTAGTCATTTTCCGGCTCTCCAAATTCTTCGGGCCATGCGCCTCCAAGCGCTCGGTAGAGCTGGATGCGATAGGAAACCAGCTGTCGGCGCGCGGCGACGAGCTGAAGCTCGGAGCGTTGGCGAGTGGCCAGGGCTGTCAGCACGGGCAGGAAGTCACTCAAGCCGGCACGGTAGCGATCGCGGGTCGCCTCGAGGGTGATGTTCGCCAAGCGGAACTCGTCTTCGAGGAACTGAATGCGGAGTCGCTCTTGGCGCTCGAGGACGAGCGTGCTTTCGACTTCGATCAGGCCTGTGAGAATGGCCTCGGCGTACGCCTCGGCAAGCTGACTGAGCACCTCGCGTTGCGCCTTGATCGCCGACCAACCCGCGATGCCATCAAAAAGCGGCATCGAAAAGCGACCGCCGCCTTGCCACTGGAAACCGAATACCTTCTGCTCTGGGCTAACGGAGGTTTCGGCGTTCAGCCAGGTATAGTCTGGCCGAAATTCGAGTGTGATCGTTGGGAGCCGAGCACCGACTGTGGCCGCCACTCGGCGGTCTTCCGCCTCCACCCGCTTCTGGATGGCTCTGATATCGGGTCTTGCCTCAAGCAGGCTTGCCGGCGTCTCGACGTCGGGTGTCGGACCAAGTTCTGGCAGGACTTTTCCTTCGACCGGGAAGGGCCTCCCCGGGCGCCTCACCCAACAGCACAGAGAGACGCTGATCGGTCAGCTCGATTTGGGCGTCCGCGAGCGCGAGAAGCGCCCGCTGGCTTGCGACCCGCTGTCGTTGTTGGTGAACGTCGACGGCGGAGTTCAAGCCCTCCCGGTACCGAAGCTCGACGAGCTCGAGAAAGCGCAGGTCGGTCCCGAGTTGTTCTTGCACGACGGCGACCTCGATTCGCGCGTTGATCGAATCGAACCAAGCTTCGGCGACCTCTGCCGAGATCGTGATGGCCAACGCCTCATGATCGAGCCGGGCGGCTTCAGCATCGAGTTTCGCGCCTTGGTGCTCTCTGGCGCGGCGAGCGAACAGATCGACCTCATAGGAGACGGGGAGCGATCCCGTTGCTCGTTGTGATCGGATCTCACCGAGGCCCGCGAAGAGCTGCTTGCCGATCGAATACTCGCCTGCGACCTGAATTTGCGGCATTCGCGCGGCGCGTACCTGGTTTGCAATGTAGCGCGCCTGGTTGACGCGGGCCCAGCCGGCTCGGACCGTCTGGTTACGGCGTAGCGCTTCCTCGATGAGCGCGCTTAGCGTCGGGTCTCCCATCTGGCGCCACCATCGTGCGTCCCGAACCGGTCCTTGCTCGTCCGCCTGTTTGGGCGGGGGAGGGACTTCGGCTCCGGTCCCCTCGGCGTACGTGGTAGGCACCTCGATATTGGGCTCGATGTCTGTGTGCTTCCGGTAGTTGCAACCCACTGCCAACACCGACGCCAACAAGATGAGAATCACAGTGCGCATCAAGAAATTCCTTTGGTCGAGAGCGCTCGCACAACGGCGTCGAGGTGTAGGGGCACGATCTGGTCCAAGTCCACCGGCGCGGGAATCCTTTGCGCGATCGCTTCCTTGTTGAGGCCGACCATGACGATGCCAAGAAAGCTCATCCAGAGTTGAAGGGCCTGCGGGAGAGGATCGATATCGTCACGGATGCTTCCATCCGCTTGACCGCGTTGAAGCGCGTCCACGACGAGTGAGAGCATCCTTCCAACCCGTCCCCGGTACTCCTGAAATTCCTCCGTAGAGTCGTCCATGCGCTGCCCGGCGTTCAACCACGCGAGCGCGAACCGAAAATGGTGCGGGTTCTTCCGTGTGAACTCGTGGTATTTTCGAAGAAGCTGCTGAACCGCGTCGAGGCCGGTGGGCGTATTCTCGATCGCGCCTTCGATCACCGGAAGCAGTGCGTCGAGTAGTCGAATCGCCACCGCTGCACAGAGTGCGTCCCGGTTTTCGAAATAGAGGTAGAGCGTGCCCTTGCTGAGCTCAGCGGCCTCGGCGACGCCATCCATGCGCATCCCGTGGTACCCCTGCTCGGCGATCAGCTCCTGGGCCGCATCGAGGATCGCTTCCCGACGCGCCGTCCGCTCCCGCTCCCTACGTGCCGCTACGGCCAATGCTTGCCTCCCTGTGACTGACCGCCAGTCAGTCACTGACTATTAGTTAGCAAACCTAGGGCCACAAGTCGCAAGATCCAGCGAAAAAAGACCTAACGAACCGGTGGGCGGGACAGGGGTCGAACCTGCGACATCCGGCGTGTAAAGCCAGCGCTCTACCGCTGAGCTACCCGCCCAAAGTGGCGCCGAGCATGACCGCCACCCATCCTCCTGTCCAACCGGGACACTCTCTACCTTCGCAAGGCCATGAAATCATTCGGGATCCCCGGCAAAGATCGCAGCGTCGATCGTCGAGGTCGCTGCGATCTTTGGCTGAAAAACCCCGTGATAACGGAGCGTTAGACACCCGGAGAGTGTCCCCTATTGGCGGGCGCCGGGGGCGTCTACGGTGGGTTCGGGGACGTCGTCTTGGTCGCGGGCGTCGGGGGTGACGAGCTCGCCTTCGCGGTATTCGGCGGGGCGAACGGAGTGGTCGCCGAAGAGGGCGTCGGGATCGCTCAGGACCAGGGCCTCGCGGAGGACTTGGTCCATGTGCTCGACCAGAACGATGCGAAGGGCGTTCAGGACGCGACGCGGGATTTCTTTCAGGTCCTTCTGGTTTTCCTTCGGGATCAGGACCACTTCGATTTCGGCGCGGTGCGCGGCCAGGAGCTTCTCCTTGAGACCGCCGATCGGCATGATGCGCCCGCGGAGGGTGATCTCGCCTGTCATGGCGACGTTTTTGCGGACCGGAATCTTGAGCAGGGCGCTCGCGATGCTGGTGGCCATCGTGATGCCGGCGCTCGGGCCGTCCTTGGGAACGAAGCTCGGGAAATGAACGTGGACGTCATACTTGGAGTGGAAGTCGACCTCGAGACCGAGGAGCTTTTGGCGAGAGCGGATGTAGCTCATCGCGGCCTGCGCCGACTCCTGCATGCCCTTTTCGAGCAGGCCGGTGATGTTGAGCTTACCCTTGCCGGGCACCACCGCGACTTCGCATTCGAGAATCGAGCCGCCGAAGGCGTTCACTGCCAGGCCGTTGGTCAGGCCGACGTGGTCCTTCTCGTTGGTCTTGTCGGGCCGGTACTTGGGCACCCCCAGGTACTGTGCGATGTCTTTCGCCCCGACGCGGTAGCTCTTTTGCTTGGACTCATCGCCGTCTTTCAGAACCTGGCGCGCGATCTTCCGGCAGATGCTCCCGATCTCTCGCTCGAGGTTCCGAACGCCGCTCTCCATGGTGTAGTAGTGGATGACCTGGCGAATCGCGTTCTCGCTGATCTCCAGGTCGATCTCCTGGAGGCCCGCGTTTTCTTTTTGGCGGGGCACCAGGTAGCGCGTCGCGATGTTGAGCTTCTCGAACTCGGTGTAGCCGCTGATTTCGAGGATCTCCATGCGGTCGAGGAGTGGAAGCGGGATGCCTCCCAAGGTGTTGGCCGTGGTGATGAACATCACGTCGGAGAGGTCGTAGTCGAGGTCGAGGTAGTGGTCGTTGAAGTTGTGGTTCTGCTCCGGGTCGAGCACCTCGAGCAGCGCCGAGGCCGGGTCGCCGCGGAAGTCGGCCGACATCTTGTCGATTTCGTCGAGCAGAAAGACCGGATTGTTGGCGCCGACCTTGCGAAGCGACTGAATCAGACGGCCGGGAAGGGCTCCGATGTACGTGCGCCGGTGGCCGCGAATCTCGGCTTCATCGCGCACGCCGCCAAGCGACAGGCGCACAAACTGCCGGCCGGTGCATCGCGCGATGCTTTTGGCAAGTGAGGTCTTGCCCACGCCGGGCGGCCCCACCAGACAAAGCACGGGCCCCTTGAGCTTCTTCACGAGGGCTTGCACCGCGAGATACTCGACGATCCGCTCCTTGGGCTTTTTGAGGCCGTAGTGATCTTCGTCGAGGATCTGCTCGGCGGCATCGATGTCGTAGTTCTCTTCGCTCTTGTCGCCCCAGGGAAGCGCGAGCACCCAGTCGATGTAGTTGCGGATGACCGTCGCTTCCGCGCTCATCGGCTGCATCATTTTGAGCTTCTTGAGCTCTTTGCGCGCTTTGAGGTGCGCTTCTTTGCTGAGCTTCTTCTGCTTGAGCTGCGCTTCGAGCTCTTGAATCTCGCTCTTGAACTCGTCGCGCTCGCCGAGCTCCTTCTGAATGGCCTGCATCTGCTCATTCAGGTAGTACTCCTTCTGCGTCTTCTCCATTTGCTTTTTGACGCGGGAGCGAATCTTCTTCTCGACTTGGAGAATCTCGATTTCGGCGTTCATCAATTGGAACAAGCGCTCGAGGCGCTTGGCCGGGTCGACGGTTTCTAAAATCTCTTGGCGGTCGGAGAGCTTGATGCTCGTGAGGTGCACGACCACCGTGTCTGCGAGCTTCGACGGGTCGTCGATCGTCTGCACCGTCATCAGCATTTCGGGCGCGATCCGCTTGTTGAGCTTGGCGTAGACATCGAACGCCGACTGAACCGAGCGAATCAAGGCTTCGATCTCGACGTTGGCCGAGTAGACCTCCTCCACCGGCTCGACGTTGCACAGGAAGAAGTCATCGTGCGGCACGAATTCCGTAATGCGTGCCCGACGCTTCCCCTCGACCAAGACCTTCACCGTGCCGTCTGGCAGGCGCAGGAGCTGGATGATGGTGCCGATGGTTCCCACTTCGAAGATGTCCTCCGGAGCGGGGTCGTTTGTCTTCGCCTTTTTTTGTGCGGCCAGAAGGATTTCCTTGTGCTGGCTCATCGCTTCTTCGAGTGCGTTGATCGACTTTTCGCGACCTACGAAGAGCGGCACGACCATGTGCGGGAAGACGATGATGTCCCGCAGCGGCAGCAAGGGGAAGCTTTCGCCACCGGGCTCGCCGGTGCCGGGCTTTGGATCGTCGTTGTCGTTTCGGTGAAAGAACATCAGTCTGTTACGCTCCGCACGTAGCGGGGATGGACGAAGGGGGCCGCACTAGGCGAGCTCCGCCTCTTCCTTTTCGTAGACGATGAGAGGCTTCTCACCCGAGACGATGACTTCCTCGCTGACGGCGACCTCACGGATATCCGACTGGGACGGCACTTCGTACATGATGTCCAGCATGGACTTCTCCATGATGGCGCGAAGGCCTCGGGCCCCTGCGTTCCGCTTCAGCGCTTCGCGGGCCACGGCCTGCAGAGCGCCCTGAGCGAACTTCAGCTTCACGCCGTCCATCTCGAAAAGCTTTTGGTACTGTTTGACCAGGGCATTCTTCGGCTTGGTCAGGATGTCGACGAGCGCTTCTTCGTTCAGCTCGTGCAAGGTGGCAATCACCGGCAAACGGCCGATGAACTCCGGAATCAGCCCGGCGCGCAGCAAATCCTCGGGCTCGATCTGTTCGAGGAGCTCGCCGATTTTCTTGTCTTTGCGCGATGGGATGTCGGCGCCGAAGCCAAGCTTGCGCTCGCCGATGCGCCGTTCGATGACGTCGTCGAGGCCGACGAACGCGCCGCCGCAAATGAACAGGATGTTCCCCGTGTCGATTTGCAGGAAGTCTTGCTGAGGGTGCTTGCGCCCGCCCTTTGGAGGGACGTTCGCAACAGTGCCTTCGATGATCTTCAGGAGGGCCTGCTGCACGCCTTCGCCGCTGACGTCGCGGGTGATCGACGGGTTGTCGCCTTTGCGCGCGACCTTGTCGATTTCGTCGATGTAGACGATGCCGCGCTGCGCTCGCTCGACGTCGTGGTCGGCGTTCTGCAAGAGCTGGACGATGATGTTCTCAACATCCTCACCAACGTAGCCAGCCTCCGTGAGGGTGGTGGCATCGGCAATCGCGAACGGAACGTTGAGAATGCGTGCGAGCGTCTGCGCGAGAAGTGTCTTGCCCGAGCCGGTCGGACCCAGCAAAAGGATGTTCGACTTTTGAAGCTCGACGTCATCCGCGCTGATTTTCGAATCGATGCGCTTGTAGTGATTGTGGACCGCAACGGAGAGAATCTTCTTCGCGCGCTCCTGCCCGATGACGTACTCATCGAGGATGTCTTTGATCTCAGCGGGCTTCGGGAGCGGAGTCGAAGTGGTGAGCGATTCCTCGCGTTCGACTTCCTCTGCGATGATGTCGTTACAGAGCCCGATGCACTCGTCGCAAATGTAGACCGTCGGCCCTGCGATGAGCTTTTTTACTTCCTTCTGTGACTTCCCACAGAAGGAGCATTGAAGATTGCCGTGCCCATCATCTCGCCTGCGATCCACCATATACCTGCTTCGAAGAGTCTAGCGTCCCGCATCTTTTACGGCAAGGACTAGACCGCGCTAGTGGGCAGCGTTTTACAGGGTCTTAGTCTTGGAGCTTGGGCTTGATGACTTCGTCGATGAGCCCGTATTCTTTCGCCTCTTCGGCGGACAGATAGCGATCGCGTTCGGTGTCTTCCTTAATGCGTTCGGTGGTCTGGCCTGTATGCTTGGCCAGGATCGTGTTCATTTGTTCACGAAGTTTCAGAATCTCTCGCGCATGGATTTCGATGTCGGTCGCCTGACCCCGAATCCCGCCGAGCGGCTGGTGAATCATGATGCGGCTATTGGGCAAGCACTTGCGCAATCCAGTCGTGCCAGAGGCCAGAATCCAAGCGGCCATCGATGCAGCTTGTCCGAGGCAGACCGTCGACACCGGTGACCGAACGTACTGCATCGTGTCGTAAATCGCGAGCCCTGCTGTAATCGAGCCACCCGGACTGTTGATGTACAAGGTGATCTCTTTGTCGGGGTCGTCGCTCTCGAGGAAAAGCATCTGGGCGATGATCGCGTTGGCGACGTCGTCGTTGACCTCGGTGCCGAGGAAGACGATCCGGTCCTTCATCAGACGGCTGAAGATGTCCCACTGCCGTTCGCCGCGGTGCGTCGTTTCGACGACCCAAGGCATGTACATCTGCGCGGTCGTAGGCTCGCTCATGACTCTTCCCCTTCGTCTTCGGCCGATTCGTCCTTTTGGGCCTCTGGCTGGACTTCGGGCTCGGGCCGCTCCCCTTCGTTGATTTTGGCACGCTCGGTGAGCAGCGCCATCACCTTCTCCTCGAGAAGCTGGGATTCGAGCTGGTCGCGCTGGGCCTCTTGATAGTCCGCCCGGACCTTCGCCACGTGCTTGCCCGTCTGCTCGGCGATCTCTTGGAACTTCGCATCCAGATCGGCCTCGGTGACCTCGATCCCCTCCTGGCGCGCCAGCGACCCGAGCAAAATGCCCGCCTGCACGCGGCGCTGCGCGCGGTCTTCGATCCCCGAGAAAAAGTCTGCGCCCGGCGCCCCTTGCTGCCCCGCCATCTGCATGAACTGAGCCATCTCGTACATCATCATCTGCTGTTGCTGCTGTACCATCGACGGCGGCACTGGGATGTCGTTGTGTTCGATCAAGCTGTCGATCAGTTGGTCTTTGAGCTTGGCATCGCTCTGCTGCTTGGCGTTGCTTTCGAGACCCTCCCGAATCTTGAGCCGCAGCTCGAGGAGCGTCTCGTAGTCGCCGCAGTCCTTCGCGAACTCGTCGTCGAG
The DNA here is from genome assembly GCA_963712235.1 of uncultured delta proteobacterium. GTDB lineage: Bacteria > Myxococcota_A > Polyangia > Polyangiales > Houyiibacteriaceae > SG8-38. The sequence continues at coordinate 345,236 of CAVQHC010000003.1, read as the reverse complement.
CTCGGGCAACAGCTTTTCATGAAGCTGCGTGACTTTGATGTTGAAGGCCGCGGTCTTGCCCTGGAGGTCTGGATTCGGGTGGTCCTCTTCGAAGGCGATCTCGACCGTCTTCTCTTCTCCCGGCTGCATCCCGAGGAGCCCTTCCTTGAGCGCCGGAAGGAGGTGATCGTCGTTGATCTCGACCTGGCGGCCCTCGGCCCCGAGGTCCTCCTTGGCTTCGCCCTCGACCGAGACCGTGTAGTCGATCGTGATCAGGTCGCCTTCTTCGGCCGCGCGCATCGGGTCCGGAACCTGAATCTCGGCGTGTTGGTTTCGCAGCCCTTCGACTTCGGCGTCGACGTCTTCGTTCGGAACCTCGATCGGCGCCTGCCACGCTTCGAGCCCGTCGATCGCGACCTGCTCGATCTTCGGGCGGACCTCTACCTTGGCCTTGAAGGTGAGCGGCTTGCCTTTTTCGAGCGCAGGCGCTTCGTCCATCTGGGGCTGGGCGACGATGTGGAGCTCGTGCTCCTGCACCGCCTGCATCAGGCCCTGCTCGACCAGCGTGCCGGTCACCTGCGCCGCCGCCTCCCGGCCGTACATCTGTTTCAAGACATCCCTCGGCACCTTCCCTGGACGGAAGCCGCGAACGCGGGCGGTCTTGCCGATCTCCTTGTAGGTGTCGTTGAGATCCTTCTGGATGCGGTCCCACGGCACTTCGACCGTAACCTCCACAAGGACGGGGCTTATCTCGCGAATTTCAGATTGCATCGGCGTTTATCAGGCCTAGTTAGGCGCGGTTCGTACAGCCGGGGCGGAGAGCCGTCAAGGTGCAGCCTTGGGGGCGGCCAACTCCCGGTGCAGCTCGACCAGCTCGATGCCGAGCGTCTGTGAGACTTCGAAGATGCGTTCGTCCCGATAGAACTCTTCGAAGATGATGCGCTTGATGCCCACGTTGCAAATCGCCTTGAAGCAGTTCCAACATGGGGACGCGGTGACGTAGATCGAGGCGCCGTCGATGCGGGAGCCGTTCTTGGCGGCTTGGATGATCGCGTTGACCTCGGCATGGATGGTCCGCACGCAGTGGCCGTCGACCATCATGTGGCCCACCTCGTCGCAGTGCGGCAGGCCGCGGACCGAGCCGTTGTAGCCCGTGGAGAGGATTGTCTTATCGCGGACGATGACCGAGCCGACGTGCTTGCGGGGGCAGGTCGATCGTGTGGCCACCACGACGGCGATATCCATGAAATATTGGTCCCAGGAGGCGCGCCCCATCGGCTTTTCCTAGCTTGGGGGCTTCGGAACGACAACCTCAATAGATGAGGCTGGGGCGAAGCTCTGGTGGGGGCGGTTGGTTCTTGAGGCCGCGTGCAAACGAATTGAAGTCGCTCCGAGCCGCACGGTGCAGTCGGTGCGGCAAGCCCCTGAGGATCAGGACCGCTCGGCCTTTGCGTTCGACCCGAGCGTTCGGGTCCTTGGGCGAGACCGAGCGCGCAGCGTTGAAGGCTTCTTGGGCATCCGACTCGCTATCCCAGCTCGTCCACCAGATGGCGGCGGTCTGTTTGTTGCGCCGATAAACCACGAGACGATCGCCTGCCCAGCCAGCCGCTGCCTGCTCATTGGTGCCCGAGGGGCGGCCCTGCCCGAGGTAGACGCTTAGCTCGAGCTCGCCGAGGGTATCTTCTTCGATGCGATTGAAGCCGGCGGCGACGATGGCACCGTTCTCCGGAACCCGCACGGCCTCACCCGGCTCGCGGGCGAAGTACTTTTCGGGGTGGAGCACCTGCTCGCTCGTGGCGGGGGGGCGCCGGTGGGCGTTGTTCACCGCGGGCCAGCCGCCGCGCCCTTCGACGGCGGCCACGAACTGGAGCCCCCGAAGATAGGGCGCCACCAAGGTCACGCGCAGGATGGCCGGCGCGTCGTCGAGCTTCTCGCCGCGCACGAGCGCGTTGAGGTCGACATAGTCCCCCATCTGCTGAATCCCGGCCGTCGCTGCCGACAAGGGGATGCCCTGCTGGCGAAGCGCCTCGGCAAGCATCGCCAAGGTGGCGTCACCCTCGACAACCGCACGGAAGGCGTTGTCGGCATCCGCGGTGCGCTCCTTTTCATAGGACTCGCCCAGTCCGAGACGCTGATCTTGCAGGGCGTGGACCAGCTCGTGGACCAGGACCAGCTGCGCTTCCTGGACCTGCTCAGGGCCAAAGGATCCGACCAAGCCTGCCATCACGTCGTCGCGGATGACAAGTCTCCCGGTGTCGGGATCGTAGTAACCGATGACCTGCTCGCCGAGGACGCCTGCGAACATGCTGCGCAGGTCCTCGTCCGCATCGAGAAGCCCCAGCGCGCCGTAAATGAGTCGCGCGCGTTCGATCTCTTCTTCTTCGATCTGCGATCGCAGGCTTTGCGCGATCGCATCGCCGTCTTCGATTTCGATCCTCACCTGGCGCCGAAGCTTGAGCTGCCGCACCGACTCCGCGGCACGAATCAGGTCCTCGATCGCCGCGCGCTCCTTTTGGGTAGCCGGTCGCGCGACGCCAGCGAGTGCTGCGCCAGCCGACGAGGGCTCGGTCGGCGCGACCATCGCGGGCTCGGAGGAGACGGGCTGCGTGCTCGGCTCCGGTTTGACGTGCCGGTGGCAGCTGCTCAGGACGAGAGCAGCGACCAGCCAGGCGACCCATCGGCTCATGGTTCCCCGTGAACGTTCGCCGTGATCAGCGGACGTCGCCGGTGATTGTGGACCAAGAACCACCGGGCGGCCTCAATTGCGGCTTCTTGGGCCGCCGGGGCGCTTGCGAAACGCTGCCCTTTGAGCTGATTCCGGACGTGCTCGGCGACCTTTCGCTCGACGCGGAGTCGTTCCTCGCCGTCCAAAACACCCCGCGACAGCACCTGGGGGAGCTCCCGAAGCCGTCCTCCCTTGAGGGACAGCAGAACGGTGACCAGTCCGGCCGACCCCATTGCGCGTCGCTCGGCGATGACCTCCGCGCTGAGCGCGCGCATCCCATCGATGTAGACGCGCCCCGTGGGCACGGTATCGACGATCCCGAGCGTGTCCTTGGTGACTTCGAGCACGTTTCCGTTCTCGACGAGCTGCGTCTGCGCGATCCCTTCTTCGGTGGCGAGCTCGAGATGGCGGCTCCTGTGGTGGTGCGTGCCGTGCACCGGAACGAATGCCTTAGGACGCAGGAGCCGGATCATGGCGCGCTGCTCTTCTCGGCTCCCGTGCCCGCTTGCGTGAATCTCCGGATGCTGGGCACGCGTGATGACCCGGAGGCCGCGTCGCTCGAATCGGTTGACGAGAGCGAAGACGCTGAGCTCGTTCCCGGGAATGGCGCGCGACGAGAAGATCACGGTGTCGCCGGCTTCGAGGTGCACATGTGCGTGTTCGTCCCGCCCCAGACGGGTGAGGGCCGAAGCGGGTTCGCCCTGGGTGCCGCCTGCGAGGATCAAAACCTGGTCGCGCGGCAAATCATCGACTGCGTCCGGCGCAACCAAGAGATCGTCCACCGATGGTATCAAACCCAGCGCTCGGGCGGTCTCGGTGTGCTTGCGGACCGACATGCCGAGCAGGCAAACCCTTCGTCCGGATTCTCGTGCGATCCGCAAGGCCGCGCGCAGGCGAAAGGCATTCGAGGAGAAGGTCGCAACGACGACGCGATGCGGAGAGCGGCGAATCCATTCCTCGAGGGCCGTTTCGGCGTCTCGCTCGATCCGGGCTCGTCCCTCGACATCGGCGCCGGTCGAATCGCTCAACAGGAGGCGCACCCCCTTGTCCGCCACCTGCGCGAGCCGGGCACGATCGAAGCGCTGACCCTCACAGGGATCGGATTCGATTTTGAAGTCGCCGGTATGGACCACCGTACCGACGGGCGTATCCAAGATGAGCCCCGTCGCATCTGCGATCGAATGGTGCACGGCGAAGCGCTCGACGGAGATGGATCCGATCTGTTCGTGGCTCCCCGCCGCGCTCACCCGCAGGTCGATGTTCTTCAGTCGGTGCTCCCGCAGCCGATCCTCGATCAAGGCCGCGGCGTAGGGTGGTGCGAACACCGGAACCGGGAGCTGCTTCAGGAAGTAGGGAAGGGCGCCGATGTGGTCTTCGTGTCCGTGGGTGATGACGATCGCCTTTAGGTTTCGGCGCTGGCGCAGAAGCCAGCTGAAGTCCGCGTGGACGAGCTCGGCACCATGTTCATCGGTGAATCCGATGCCACAGTCGATGGCGATGGTGGTGTCGCCGCAGGCCAGCGCGGCGCAGTTCATTCCGATCTCGTTCAGCCCGCCGAGCGGTATGAAGTGCAAAGTATCCGTCATGGAGGTCTCGGCAGCGGGGCTTACGGCCCTGCTGGCTTGGGTCAAGGCAGCGATTGCCCCGTTGACCCGCGTGATCCTGGCGTGCTACGCCCCGGACCGCACGGGTTCAATGCGCCGTTTTTTAGCGATTATTTGTGTACTTTCACTGGGGGCATCGTCGGCTGCGGCGCAGCGCTCGTCCTCCGAAGTGACCCACACCGGGGCGGAGGGCGAGGCGGCTACTTCCGAGGAGGAGGCGATTTCCGAGATGGAGGCGGCCTCTGCAGAGCCGAGCCGCGAGGAAGACCTGCCTCCCCAGCTGCGGGCGCCGACCGTCGAAGGGCTCGAGCTCCCGACGGCGCCCACGAGCAATGCCGATGCGGACGAGGAGTTCGACGAGAGCGCGTTGGACGAGGACGAGATGGCGGCCGACGACGCGAAGCTCCTCGGCATGGCCGAGCCGCCCGCCTCCGACCCGACGCTAGCGAGCTGGACCAACCCTCGGCCGGTGTTCTCCCTCGCCGGTTATTTCCGGGTGCGCGCCAACTACATCGACAACTTCTCGCTTCGGCGAATTCCGCTCGGCCCTCCACTCGATCCAGGCGGTCGGCTCACCGGAGACCCCTTTGGGCGATGGATTCCCGTCGATAACTCGCCAAGCACCGGCGGCACCGGCGTGCTCCCGCAAGGCGGCTGTAAAGGAGAGCCCTCGTCGCCCGCGAGTCAGGACCAGCGCTGTGACGGAAGCGCGACACTCCGCTTCGCAAACACGCGCCTCCGCCTGCAGCCGACGCTCTCGCTCAGCGACAACATTCGGGTCCACATGATGGTGGACATCTTCGACAACTTGGTCTTGGGCTCCACGCCGGAGGTGAAGACGGTGAACGGCTTGGGGCAAATCCCGGGCCGAGTGCCCGGCGTTCCCTTCGACACCTTGACCCAAACGCTACCGCCCCCCGAATCGTTCCGAAATACGGTCGGTGACAACATCTATGTTCGGCGTGCTTGGGGCGAGGTCACGAACAGCACGATCGGCCAGCTTCGCTTCGGCCGGATGGGGCATCAGTGGGGCCTCGGGATGCTCTGGAACGCGGGGGTAGGGACCAACCAGCTCGACACCGTCCTCGACTCCGACTTCCAGTCCGAAATCGATCGCATTCAGCTCATCGGCAAGTTCAAAGGCATCTTCTTCGGCGTGTCTTGGGACTTCGCGAGCAAGGGATATATCTTCGACCCCGTGTCGGAGATCGGCGCGATTGCGATCGACGCGAGCCGGTTGGACGACGTACGGCAGTGGAGCTTCTTGGTCGCACGGCGCATGGACCCGCTCGCGCAAGAGAAGCGTCTCGCGCGGGGCAAGTGGGTGATCAACGGAGGCGCGTACTTCATCTATCGCTCGCAGTTCCTGTCGACGGCGGCGGCGCCGTTGCTCGGCACCTACAGCGACGTCGAAAACGCGTTCGTCCGCCGGGATGCCAAGGTCTACATTCCCGACGGCTGGGTGCAGGTTTTGTGGAAGGATCTACGGCTCGAGATCGAGTTCGCGGGGGTCTTCGGACAGGTCCAGAACATCGCGCCGGCGGAGTTTCCGCCTGCGGCCGAGGGCGCCAAGTTCAAGCTGCGCCAGTGGGGCTTCGCATTCGAAGGCGAATACCGTTTCCTGGGGAAGAAGCTCGGGGTCTTTCTCAAAGGCGGCGCCGCCTCGGGCGACCCCGATGTGGTTGGGCTTTCGCAGTACGAGGATCTCGCGACCCAGCCGGTCGGACAAAAGACGGTGTCGAACTTTGCATTTCATCCGGACTACCGCATCGACCTGATTCTCTGGCGCCGCATCATGGGGCGCATCGATGGGGCCTACTACCTGGCGCCGGCGATCAGCTACGACATCATCCGGACCGACTTCGGTAGGGTGCTCGGCGCGCGGTTCGACTTCATCTACAGCCGCGCCATGTACCAGCAGCAGACGTACTCGTCTCAGCCGAATCTCGGGGCGGAAATCGACCTTGCGATTTACTACCGCACCGAAGATGGGCCGAAGTTCACCGATGGCTTCTTTGCTTCGTTTCAGTTCGGCATCTTGTTCCCGCTCAACGGGCTCCGTTACCTGGAGGTCGATGGCGTCCGTGAGCCAGGCACCGAGGGTCTCGGCATCAGCCGCGCCCTGACCCTGCGCCTGATTCTCGGCATCGAGTTCTGAGGCGAGCTCCGGCTACTCTTGGAGCAGGGCTTCGGCCTTGGCGGCGAGTCGGCGTCGCCTGCAGCCTTCCGCGAGCACGATGCCGCGGAGCTCGGCAAGGGCGCGCTGCAGCTCGTCGTTGACGATCATGTAATCGAAGAAGGGATAGTGTCCGATCTCTTCTCTGGCCTTGTCGAAGCGGCGCTGACGCGATTGAGCGTCGTCGGAGCCGCGGCCGTCCAGCCGGCGGCGAAGCTCGGCCATCGAGGGCGGCAAGATGAAGACGCCGATGGCATCGGGGAACTTCTCCTTGATCTGACGGGCGCCCTGATAGTCGACGTCGAACAGCACACCGATTTTTCGCGCCGCCCTCGCGATGTCGATCTCGCTCACGCTCGTGCCGTAAAGATTGCCGTGGACTTCCGCCCATTCGGCGAAGCCGCTGTCGGCGACGATGGCGCGAAAGGCTTCCTCGGTGACGAAGTGGTAGTCCTGGCCATCGACCTCGTTTGCACGAGGCGTGCGGGTGGTGTGCGAGACGCTGAACCTGAGCTCGGGGAACTCCTGAAGCAGCCGTCGGGTCAGAGTGGTCTTTCCTGCCCCCGATGGTGAGCTGATGATCAGCAAGATGAGATCTGGATCCATCGACGCAGCGACACTCATGGAACTCCCCTCCGTTGCAATCCGTATCGCGTCAGCGCGGCCGGTCAAAGCACATTCTGTGCTTGCTCCCTCATTTGCTCGATGCAGGCCTTCAACGCAATCACGTGCGGCGTCATCGTCCCATCCTGCACCTTGGACCCAATCGTGTTGGCCTCGCGCGCCATCTCTTGAAGCAGGAAGTCGATGCGCTTCCCGACCGCTTTGCTCGAATTCTCGATCAGTTCGAGCATTTGGTCGTGGTGGATTTCGAGGCGCACCAGCTCCTCGGAAACGTCGGAGCGGTCCGCCAGCACGGCGATCTCCTGCTCCAATCGAGCAGGGTCGAGCTCCGCGTCGACACTGGCGAGCAGGGCCTCGACGCGATCACGAAGGCGCGTCCTGCGGACTTCGAGGAGCTCCGGAGCGGCAGCTTTCAAGGCCGCTACGCTCGTACCTAGCTCGCGAAGCCGCACCATGAGCTCCGCGGCGAGGGCTTCCCCTTCCGTGTCGCGCATGGCCATCACCGCGCCGCAGGCTTCCGCAGCGGCCTCCTCGAGCGCCCGTTCGAGCGCTTCTTCGTCCAGCGTGCGGTTGACGACGAACAAGTCCGGCACCGAGGAGAGCAAAGCGAGCGGCAGGGGCTCTTCTGGGTTGAGCGCATCCCGCAGCGCGGCGAGCTCCGCATAGACCGTGCGCGCACGATCGACGTCGAGCGCCGGTTGTGGGAGCGTCTGCCCTTCGAATCGTGCGCTCACATCCACACGGCCTCGTTCGAGGTGCGCTCGAATCACACGCTCCACGGTCGGAGTACGGCTGTGGATGCGCGAGGGCAGGCGCACGCGCACGTCGAGGAAGCGATGGTTCACCGTACGGACGTCGAGCACGACCTGTCCTTCGCCGAGCGCAGCGCGCCCGCTCCCGTATCCGGTCATGCTCCGCATCAGGTGCCTATTCGAGCCCGCGCTTGTGCTTGAGCTGTTCCATCACTTTGGCGTACTCCACTTCGAACGCGGAGGTGCCTTCTTGGAGGTTCTTGATCTTCGAGCGGACTTCCGCGTCGAGTCCCGTTTCGACTTCCATGTGTCGGCGCAGGATGGGCGTCATCTTCCTCCGCAACGTGGCGTCGTCGGCGTAGATCTCGATGACATTGGAGCTGTGGAAGAGCATGTTGAGAAGTTGATCGACCAGATAGGGGAGGACTTCATCTTGCTGGGGGAAGCCCATTTCTTTTGCGAGCCGCTGCCGCATCCGGCCGAGCTTCGAATAGCCCAGGCCTTCGCGTTCCATTCGATCTTTAGCCTCGTCGATCATCTGGCGCTCGCGCCGGATGTACTCCTTGAGCACGGCTTCGAGGTCGAGTCGGACCTCGGCAATCTCCTCGACTTCGATGTCTTCGCCGGCGGTGAGGTCACGCAAGAGGTCGTCGACCATCGGGCCAATTTTTCCTGAATAAAGTCGCATATTTATGACGCCGGCCGCGCACCTCGAGCGAATCGCTCGTTAATGCGGCGACACTAGCTAAGCCGGCCGTTTTGGTCAATACGAAGGAAAAAATGACTCGTGAAGTGATTTTGTGACTCTACGTCTTGACGGTAATCCTGTATTCATGCACCATACCGTTAAGGCTGTAAGTATGGATTCTAACGCTCCCGCACTGCAAAACGGCTCCGGCGCACGACGACTGCGCACGACGGAAGAACGCCGAACGAGAATTCTCTCTCGTTGCAGGGTTTTCGAGGCATTGGCGCCTTCGCTTCGGGAGCAGATCTTGAGTGGGAGCGCGCTGGTCGACGCCGATCGCCGCGAATCCCTCTGCATGCCTAGCGACCCAGCGATCTTCGCGATCGGCAGTGGTCGCGTTCGGCGCGTGCGCCGCACACCGGAACGAGAACTGACGCTCGGCTACTACGGCCCAGGCGATCTGGTCGGCGAGATGTCGCTGGTCGATCCCGAAGCGCGTCTCGAAACAGTGGTTTTGGATTATGTGGAAGCACTACGCATTCCGCCGCGGCTCATCAAAATGGTGATGAACGAGGACCTGGAATTCGCTTCCGCTATGCATCGGTTAATGGGGGAACGCCGCCTGCTCGCAGAACGGCGGATCGATGCACTGCTCACGCGAAGCGTAGAATCGCGTGTTGCAGAGTTTTTACTCGATGCGTCTTCGAGGCACGGTATTCCTGATTCACGGGGAATCCTGATTGGTGTGAAATTCACCCATCAGGAGATCTGCGAGCTACGTAGGCTCGACTCGGGAAACCGTCACACTGGTGCTCGGCGCCTTCAAAAGGGCTGGCCTGATCGACACCGATCATCGCCGCGTCGTCATCAGAGACATCGCAGGACTGCGCAAGAGGGTCTAACAGCAAAAAGGGGAGCGTCCGTCGGCGCGGCCTGGGGGGGCCGCTGCCGGACGGACGGTTTTATGGACGGGGCGCGGCGGAACGCGACGCGGGGGTGCGACGGACGGGGCGCCTTGCAAAGGTGGCCGGAAGGGCTTGGGGCCTGAGGCCACGCAAGGCGCCCCTCGGAGCTCGCGCCAATCGGGGGTGGTTGCTGTCTTGCCGATTGTCACTCACACGCCGCCGAACCCCCACATCGCGTTCCGCCGCGCCCCTCCATTCATATCCATTTGTGGATGAACGCGGCACCGCAACCCCCCACAAGACGGCAGGCGGCAGCGCGAGCCCGAAGGGCGAAGCCCGGCGCGAATGCGCCGGCAAGGCAGAGCGAAGCGAATGCCGCGCCAGGGAGGATTACGGGTGGGGGTGGGCGGGCGGTGTAATTAAACCAACCCACGCACCCCACCCAACACCCCGCCCCCCAAACATCCGCGGCAGCACAAGCCGCACGGCGACACCCCCGCGCCCAAACACCCCCAGCAGCACAAGCCGCGCAGCGACGCGCTACACACCGCCCGCTAAATCAGCTCGTCGTCGCCCTTGAGCTTCTTTTCCATCCGACCGATCAAGCCGTCCCAGCCCTCTTCCGCGATCACGCGACGGAACTGGCGCTTGTAGTTCTTCACGAGGCTCACCTCGTCGGTGAAGATGTCGAAGACTTTCCACTTCTTGCCGGCGGGGCTCATGCTGTAGTCGATGGTCACGGGGGGCTGGCGCTTCTTCTTCACGGACTTTGCCGAAGACTTAACCTTCACGCCAGTTTCGATCGGCTCGGTGCCAACCCACTTCACTTTGTACTGGAGTGTCGACTCCATGTTGCGCTGATACTGGCGTTCGACGAGCTGCCGCAAGAGGCTCACGAAGCGGGCGCGCTCTTTGGGGGAGCGCTTCCCCCACTCCTTATCGAGGGAGAGCTTGGCGAGTCGGTCGTAGTCCAAGAACTCGCCCAGGAGCACGGTCAGCTCTCCGCCGCGGGCAGGGGTGTCGGGTTTCCGCAATACCGCGCGCACCTTGTTGTGCTTGGTGCGGATGAACGCCTCGGCCCTGGCCGCTTCGGCCCCGGAAATCGCGGCCTCCGACCCGACTGCGGGCATTTCCTCGGCGGCTGCGGGGCCGGCGAGCGCGAACGAAGCGAGGAGCAAGCCTGTGATGATGAATAATCGAGTCATATCTTTTCCGTAGACGAGCCTACTGGCCGGTTTATTCCTCGCAGTCCACAGGCCTCCAGCCCTTTTCGGCAACGATCGGCATGTTTGTCGCTTTCTCCAGCCCGGCGATGGCGAGGTTGTACTCGGCGGTGGCCGTGAGGCGTTTCGCGCGTGCGCCGAAGTAGGCGGAGATTGCATCCACCAGCTCTCGGGCCGACGTCGTGCCGACCTCGTAGCCTTGGCCGGATGAGACGTACCATTTGCGGGATTCTTTCTCTGATCGCGACCAGCTCGCGACTCGACGTTTCGCATCTTGGAGCTGCTCGTAGAGGTCGGTCACCTCGAGGGCGATGCCGAGCTCCGCTTCTTCGGTCTTACTTTTGAGCGATTCGATTTCCGCCTTGGCGGCTTTGACACGCGCGTGGGTGCCGCCGAAGTCGAGCTTCCATCGGGCGACAAGACCGGCAAACGCGCCGGCGAAGTTGCCCCGGTCGATGATGAAGGGGTTGTTGATATCGGTGATGCCGGGCGTCCTCGCGAAGGATGCGCGCAGGGCGAGGATGATGTCGGGAAGGTAGCCGGCTCGTTGCACCACGAGGTTGGCGTCTCGCGCTGAACTCGCCGCTTCGAGCTGGTGGACCTCCGGGCGACTCTCGATGGCGAGCTCGACCTGCTCGCTCAGCTCGACGACCTCGCTCTGCACGGTTTGAAGCGGGCACTCGGGCACGATGGCCGGTTTGATCCCGGAGAGAAGCTCGAGTGCCGCGCGGGCCGAGGCTTCTAGTCGAAGGGCTTCCGACTCCCGGGACTCGATTTCGGAAAGGGCCGAGACCAGACGCCAGTAGTCGTTTTGTTTCACCCGCGGGTCGTCGGCTTCGAGACGGGCGCGCAGCTTGTCGACCGCAGTCCGGAGCTTGTCCTTGCCTTCGGTCAGCATCGCCTGCAGGTCGAGCGAGAGCTGGGTGCCGAAGTAGGCGCGGCGCACGTCGAACACCACGCGCGAGAGCGTTCGGTCTCGTTCGAACTCGGCGGCGCTGATGCCCGCCCTCGCGGCCTTCTTTCCGGCGCGATACTTGCCGAAGGTGTAGATCGGAATGCCGCCCTCGATGCCCAATTCGCCACCGGGACCCCAGCGGTTCGCCCAAGGGATCTGGGGATCGGGGCTGAACGTGGCTGTGCCCCGGGCCCCAGGCGCCACGAAGAACCTCGCCTGCCCTTCGAACTGCATGAACGGGGAGAGCTTCGCCTCCGTCAATCGCGCCTGCGCGGCGTCGATGTCGAACGCGTTCGCCTTCAAAGCCGGATAGCGAAGGATCGCCGAGTGCGTGAACTCGTCGACGTGGTGCGACCGAGCGGGCCGCGGCGGCTCGTCGACGGCCAGCGGCGCCTCGCTGGGGGGCGCGTCTTGGGCGATCCCGTGCCCGACGACACCAAGCACCGTCCACGCCATCACTGCTCGCGCGCAGAACCTGACCATGCGCTTGTGTAGCTGGAAACGCGTGATTGGGCCACGAATGGGCGGTTACTTCGGCTTCTTCGCGCCGCCGCCGCCCGATTTGGCCTGCTTGTTGTAGCGCTGAATCAAAACGTCGGTGAGATCGAGGTTCGAGGGCACCCAGACCACGCCGCCTTCATTGGCTTCGATGATCATGGTGTACCCGTCGGTCTGGCCGATGCGGCGAAGGATCGCCTGCATCTTCTCGAGGATCTTCTGTGTGAGCTCGCCCTCTTTGGTGGAGAGCTCTTCCTGATACTGCACGTACTCGTTCTGCAGCTCCATGAGGTCGGCCTGGTACTTCTCGACCTTTTTCTTGAGCGCGTCCTGGCTCAGGACGTCTTGCTGTCGCTCCAGGCTTTCTTTCTGCGCTTTGAGGGCTTCCTGTTTCTTGTTCAGCGACTGCTGTCGCTCGTCGAACACTTTCTTCAGCCGGCGTTTGGCCTGGCGGCCGTCCTCGGTTTCGTTGATGGCGCGCTGGAGGTCGACCACACCGATCTTGACTTGCGCATCGACGGTCGTCGCCGATCCCGCGGTAATGACGGCGGCCAAAGTGAAAACAGCGATTCTACAAAAGCGCATGGAGAGCATCCTTTCAGGCCCGGGCTAGCTAGCCGTTGAGCGCGAGGCGGTCAAGCCGCAGGGGTTATACGCCTGCGCGGCGGGTTTCATTCGGTCAGAACGACTGGCCGATGGTGAACTCGAACCGAATCGGGCTGTCTTGAGGGCGTCGGCGAATCGGAATGCCCCATTCGAACCGCAGCGGACCGAGCGGGGAGAACCATCGGATCCCGAAGCCCACCGAGTAGCGTAGGAAACCGCTAATCCCGCATGGCCTCGAGGAGCGATCGGCTTCCGGCGCGACCGGTGCCTGGCAGTTGCCAAACTGATCCTTGAAGTCGAACAGGTTCCACGCGTTGCCGCCGTCCGTGAAGATCACTGCGCGAATGCCAACCGCCTCGATGAGTGGGAACTCGAACTCGATGTTGTAGAAGGCCTGGAAGTCGCCTCCGATGGGGCGGCCTTCGAAGGCGATCGGAAGATTCGGATCGCCGGCCGATGCGACGCCCGCCTGCGGGCCTACCGATTGAAGTCGGTAGCCTCGAATCGTGTAGATGCCGCCGAGATAGAATCGCTCGAATACTGGGACTTTCTTGCGGGACGTGAGGAGCCCCATCTCCGCGTTGACCTTGAAGACGACCGGACCAAACACCTTCTTGTAGAAGCGCGCGAATGCGGTCTGCCGAATGAACGTGTTGTCCGAGCCGAGGTACTGGTCGGCGAATTGGACGGCGTAGTTCGTGAAGATGCCGCCCGTCGTCGAGAGCCGGTTGTCGCGGCTGTCCCAGTTGAGCGTGAACCGCAGCGAGCTGGTGATGCCGTCCCGGAACGCGTCCGCGATGAAGATGTTGGAGAACGTGTTGGCAAGCTGGCCGCCGCCGACGCCGAGCAAGCTGCCTCGGGGCTCCGAAATCTTCACGTTCTCGAACTCGTACCGCAGGAAGATCCGGAAACGCGGGTTGAAGAGGGGATGGCCGGTCGTGAGGTTGGCGCCGGTCGAGTCCTGTCGGAAATCTCGGAAGTCTCTAATGCGCTTGAAGATTCCGAAGCCCAGGCTCCACTCCGAGCCGAGGAACCAGGGCTCGACGAAGTTGAGGTCGATCTGCTGCCGGATGCCGGAGACCTGCAGGTTCAACCCGAGCGACTGGCCGCGGCCAAACAGGTTCTGTTGCTGAATCTGCGCTGTGACGATGAAGCTCTCGAGCGACGAGAAGCCGGCGCCGACTTGGAACGTACCGGTCGGTTTCTCCGCGACCTCGACGTTGATCACCATCTGGTCGCGCGCGGTTCCCTCCTCCTCCGAAACGTCGACCCGTTCGAAATAGCCGAGCTGGTTCACCAGCGCGCGGCCATCCTCGAGCCTGCTCTGGCTGTAAAGATCGCCTTCGCTGAGCCGGAACTCTCGGCGGATGACCGCGTCGCGCGTCTTGGTATTGCCCCTGACGTGGAGACGCTGAATGTAGACCAGCGGCCCTCGAAGGATGTTGATCGTGACGTCGACCAAGTGATTGGCTTCGTCTAGGTCCGTGCCGGGCACCATCTCGACCAAGGCGTATCCGGAGTCGCGGTAGGCCCGACTAATCTCTTCGATGCCCTCCGCGATCTTGCTTCGACTGAACCAGTCGCCAGCCTCGAGCTCGACCATCTCGCGGAGCTGGCCTTTGGGGGCGATCGTCTCCACTTCATTGCCCGCTCCGTCGGTCTCCATGACGTCGAACTCGCGAATTCGGAAGCGCGGACCCTCCTCGACCGGAATGGTGATGTCGACGTAGGCGCGGTCCGCGGTGAGCTCGACCGTGGGCCGGCCCGGCCGCATCTGCAGGTAGCCTTTGTCGTAGTACCAGGCCTGGACGCGGGTCAGGTCTTCGTCGAAGGCGGAGCGGCTGAACTTGTTGCGGTCACTCAGGAACGAGAACATGCCGGTCTCGTTGGTCTGCATGATCTTCAGCAACTCGGCGGCCGGGAGCTGCTTGTTCCCAACGAAGCTGATTCGCCGCACCTCGACCTCCGCGCCTTCGTCGATGTTGAACACGACGTCGACCTGGTTGCTGTCCCCCGGAATCCGCCTGAGCTCATAGCCGATGTCGGCCAGGAAGAAGCCCTCTTCGGAGTAGAGCTGACGCATGGCATCGGCCTGCGACTCGACGTCGGGCACCGATAGAATCGTCCCGGGCTCGAGCGTGATGGTCTCGTCGATGTCTTCCTTGTCGAGCTCGTCGTTGCCCTTGTAGACGACTTTGCGAATCGCGGGGCGCTCGACGAGGCGAATGGTGAGCTTGATGCCGGCCCCGAGCGGGTCGGACTCGATCTGCAGATCGTCGAAGTACGCCATATTCCAGAGCGCCTTCGCGTCCCGGGTGACGGCCGGGTCGGTGCAGATCGACCCTCGGCGGAGCTTCATCGTGACGCGTACGTCATCGGGGTCGACACGACGTGCGCCGATGACGGAGATGCGTCGAATCTCTTTTCCGTGACAGCTGGTTCTCGGAACCTTGATCGCGTCGTTCGGATCCTCGACCGGCTCGTAGTCGTCGCCTTCAGCATCCGCGCCCGGCTCCCCCGGGAGCGGCTCCGGCGGCCGCTGGGGCCGCGGGGACGTCCGCACAGGCCGTGTGGCCGGGGGCGGCGGATCGGGCATGTTCTCCTCACTCTGAGCGCCCGCGACGGAAGCGAGCCCTGCGAGCATCAGGGCTATGGCAGAGGCGGAAGGGCGCATTGTGAGGTGGGTCGATCCGGGCGGCTATAGCCGCGCCTCAAGAGGGGGTCAAGCGGGTTTTCCTTGGTTTTCAAGGGGTTGGGCGCGTCGTTCATCCGAATCGATACGCCCGTCTTTCATCGAGACCCGCCTCGGCATCATGTCGGCGAAGTCGCGGCTATGGGTCACGATCAGGAACGTAATCCCGTGGCGGCGATTCAAATCAAAGAAGAGCGAATGCACCGATGCGCTGGTCTGGCTGTCGAGGTTGCCGGTTGGCTCATCGGCGAGGACGAGCTTGGGCTCCATCAGGAGGGCTCTGGCGAGGGCGACACGCTGCTGCTCGCCGCCCGAAAGCTCGCCGGGCCGATGGGTGAGCCGTTCCGAGAGCCCAACCTCGTCGAGCAGCTGCTTGGCCCGCGTGTCGAAGCGCCGTCGCCCCTGTATCAATCCTGGCATCATCACGTTCTCGAGGGCTGTGAACTCGGGAAGCAGATGATGGAATTGGAAGACAAAACCAATACTTCGATTTCTAAACTCGGCTAGGTCTGAGCTTCCGAGACGGGTGACATCCTGACCGCCGTACAAAATTCGGCCTTCGGTAGGGAGGTCCAGGGTGCCGATCAAATGCAGTAGGGTGCTCTTCCCGGCGCCCGAAGGACCGACGATCGTGACCATCTCTCCGCTGGCGATGTCGAGATCGATCCCCTTCAGAACCTCGAGCGACCGGCCTTCGTGTTGGAAGGTTTTGGTCACGTTTTGTACGGAGACGAGTGGATCGGACATCGTACGGGCGCGGTTTCAGTCGTAGCGGAGCGCGTCGACAGGCCGCACCCGACTCGCTTGATACGCGGGAAAGAGCGTCGCCGCCAGGCATACGAGCACCGTGGCGGCGCCGACGACGGCAAACTCGGTCGGATCGAGGTGCACCGGCAGCTTGTCGATGTAGTAGACCTCGGGATTCATACGGATTCCGAAGTGTTCCGCTGCGAACGTGAGCACGAAGCCAAGCCCGAGCCCCATCAGGCCCCCAGCCGCTCCGATCAGCAGACCCTCGATCACGAAGATCCGAATCACGCCGCGCGCCGAGGTCCCCATGGCCTTGAGGATACCCACCTCTCTGCGTTTTTCCTGCACGAGCAGGGTCAGGGTGCCGAAGACCGAGAAGCCGGCGATCAGGATCGCAATCCCAAGGGTGATGAACATGGCGAGCTTTTCGAGGGCGAGCGCGCCGAAGAGCTGTTGGTTCATCATTTTCCAATCCCGGACCCGAAGGCCCTCGAGGCCGATCGTCGATGCGAGCTCGGCGGCGAGTGCCGGAGCGTCCTCGACTTCTTCGACTTTGACCTCGACGCCGCTGATCCGGCCCTCGGAGCGAAGGAAGCGCTGTGCCACGGTGAGATCGATGTAGGCGTGCTTCATGTCGTACTCGTACATGCCGCTGTAGAAGATCCCTGCGATTCGGAAGGGGCGCGTCTTGGGGATAGGGCCCGTCGGGCCGAGGTCGCCACGCGGGGAGACGACGGTGACGCGATCCCCGACGACGAGCCGAAGCGCTCGGGCGAGCTCTTGTCCGACGATGAGGCCGGGCATGCTCTCTTCCTTTGTCTCGGTCGGGAGGCCTTTGGCGGCGGCGTGCTCGGCGCCTTGGATCATCGCGTCGAGCGCACCGGTCTGGGCCGTGTCGATCGAAGAGTCGAGGATGCGCTCGGGGTGCTGCAGGTACTCGAGCTTCCCGTGGGTGAGGTTCTGGGCCAGGTCGGTGACCTCCGAAACGGTCTCCGGATCGATGCCGCGAAGGAGGGCGCCTGCGCGGTTCGACAGGCTCGAGACCATGACCTCGACCTGAAGGAAGGGAGTGGCGCCGACGACGCCTTCGGTTTCGCGAGTCCGGGTCAGCAGCGGTTCCCAGTCGTCGAGCTCTTCGTAAACCTTGTCGATGACGATGTGCGCGTGGTTGCCGAGGATCTTCTTTTCGAGGTCCGCGCGAAATCCGCCCATCACGCTGAGCACGGAGATGAGCATGCAGGAGGAGACGGCAACCGCGAGGATGGAGAGCGTGCTGCTCGCTGCGAGGAAGCCCGTTTTTTTTGCGCGAAGGTGGCGCGCCGCGACCATCGAGCGGAAGCCAATTCGCTCAAACATCGAAAGAAGCGGACCCACTAGACGCAAGGTGAGTCGCACGCCGAAAATCGTGGTGACGCTGACGCGAACGACCGCGCGCAGCAGGCTGGTTTCGTCGCCCTCGGCCGGCGTGATCGGCAACAGGGCCGAGACGAGAAGGAACGCGACGGCGAGCGCTGCGTCGAATCCCCACCAGAATCGCTCGCGGCGCGCGGCTGGCACCAGGAACCAACAGGATATGCTCAGGACGACGATCAGCGCCGAGCTCATGCCCTGGATCGTGGTCGCCGTCTGGTAGAGGGTTGGCAGCCAGGCGAGATCGAGGTCGGCGTACGCAAGATGGGTGAGGCCGAAGAGCAGGCTTGCCACCGTGCCTCCAAGGACGTGCCCGACCGAGACGCGTGCCGCCCACAGGAGAATGCCGACCGAGGCGCTGGTGATCAGGGCATGGAGCCCTGCGGTGATTCCAAGGGCGACGGTGCGAGCGCGTCCGCGCGTGCCCCGCGGGAGCCGGGCGGCGCGCCGAAGGACGGCCACGCTGAGCAGGGCTAGGCTCAGCTGACACGTTGCCCAGCCGATCGCGAGCCGCACCCAGAGAAGATCGTTTCCGATCGATGCCTGAAACCACTGCGTGCTCGTTCCGACGAAAGCGAGAACCGCGGCGGTGTGCAGGACCCCGAAGCCGCAGAGGACGGCTGTCCAGAAGCCGAGCGACCTGGCTTGGCTCACTCCGCCTCCGGGCGGAGCAACGGAAACAACAAAACGTCGCGAATCGAGGGCTGGTTGCAGAGCAGCATGATGAGCCGGTCCACACCGAGGCCGAAGCCGGCGGCGGGCGGCATGCCGTGAGAGAGAGCGCGGATGTAGTCCGCGTCGAAGTCCATCGCCTCGTCGTCGCCGCGCTCCCGGTTGCGGAGCTGCGACTCGAAGCGCTCGGCTTGGTCATCCGGGTCGTTGAGCTCGCTGAACGCGTTGCTGAGCTCGCGGCCGTCGATGAAAAGCTCGAAGCGGTCGACGTACGCCGGGTCGTCGTCGTTTCGGCGCGCGAGCGGCGAGACTTCCCAGGGAAACTCGGTGATGAAGACCGGAACCGATCGGGCGCCATCGGCCGTTCGGTACATTGCCGCGAGGTCGGGCTCCACGAGAAGCTCGAAGATCGCAAACACCCGCTCGCCGTGGGTCTCACAGCCCCCGAGCTGCTTCTTCGCGGCCGGGTCGAGCTTGGGGAGCATCGCGTCGCAGGCCGTAGCAAGGGTTTCTTCGTCTTCGATCGCTTTGGTGGAGAGCGCTTCGGACCATGGGGTGCGGGGGACCTCGCCGTGGCCAGCGCGTTCGAGGCGGTCCGCGATCGCTTCTCGCATCCGCACCCGCTTCCAATCGGCTTGGAGGTCAAACGTTCGCTCGCCGACGAGGCCGGGAAACTTCGTGCTGAGATCGGCGTCGACGGCACGGAGCATGTCGACGACCAGGTCCATCAGGTCCTCGAACGTGGCGTAGGCCATGTAGAACTCGAGAATCGTGAATTCGGGATTGTGCTTGGTGCTGATGCCTTCGTTCCGGAAGGTGCGGCCGATCTCGTACACACGGTCGAAGCCGCCGACGAGCAGGCGTTTGAGATAGAGCTCGGGCGCGATGCGGAGGATCAGCTCGAGGTCGAGGGCATTGTGATGCGTGTCGAAAGGCTTGGCGGTGGCGCCACCGCGAATCGCATGGAGCATCGGCGTTTCGACCTCGAGAAAGTCGAGGTCATCGAGGAAGCGGCGCAGGGACTGTACGATGCTGCTGCGCGCACGGAACACCTCAGCGACGGCAGGGTTCGCGAACAGGTCGACATATCGCTCTCGGTAGCGCTTCTCGACGTCCTTGAGGCCATGCCATTTTGCGGGCGGCGGCAGGAGCGCTTTGCCCAGGTGCTCGTAGCGGCGCGCGCTGACCGCCAGCGCGCCGGTCTTGGTGCGAATGGCAGGCCCTTGGACCAAGACGTGGTCGGCGAGATCGAGAAGCTTGAGCATCGCGGCGTCGCGGTCATCGAGGCTGTCGGGCCGTACCAGCGCCTGGGCGTCGCCATGCGGAGTGCGGATGACGAGGAAGGGGCCACGTTTTGCGATCACGCGGCCGAAAAGCGGAACATGAGGGGCGTCGCTCCCGAGCTCGTCCTCGAGAGGCAGCTTGGCGCAGGCCTCTTCGTCTGCCGCGAGCTCGACGAGGCGCCGTCGTGCGGCTTCGACCTCGGCATTGCTTCGCCAGGTGTTCGGGTAGGGCAGGACGCCCAGCTCTCGCAGGCGCTCGGCTTTGCTCAGCCGTGTTTGTCGGAGCTCGTCTTCGGTCGCCACTTGCTAGTCCTCTGCTACTCGTCTCGGGCGTCGCCCGCCTTGTTCTTTTTCTTTTCGGCGTTCATCAAGAGATAGGTTTCGATGAACTCGTCGAGGTCACCGTCGAGCACGGCGTCCGCGTTGTTGACCTTGTGATCGGTGCGCTCGTCTTTGACCATCGTGTAGGGCTGCAAGGTGTACGTGCGAACCTGCGAGCCAAAGGCGATATCGGCCCGGTCGTTCAGGAAGGCTTCTTCGAACGCCTCTTCGCGCTCGCGCCGCGCTTTCTCGAAAAGCAACCCACGAAGCATCTTCAGAGCCGTCTCGCGGTTCTGATGCTGCGAGCGCTCCGCCTCGCAGCGGACGGTGAAGCCGCTGGGGACGTGCTTGATCCGAATGGCGGATTCGGTGCGGTTGACGTGCTGGCCGCCGGCGCCGCCCGAGCGCATCGTGCTGACTTCGAGGTCTTCGTCGCGAATCTCGATTTCCCCCTCGGTGAGGTCGTCACCTAGGTCTGGGACGACGCTGACGCCGGCAAACGAAGTGTGCCGGCGCTTGTTGGCGTCGAACGGGCTGATGCGGATCAGCCGGTGGACCCCGTTCTCGGCGCGGAGGTACCCGTAGGCGTTGGCCCCGCGAGCGATGAAGCTCGCGTCTTTGATCCCCGCCTCATCGCCGGGCTGCTTGCTCAGAAGCTCGGTCTTGAAGCCGCGACGCTCGCACCAGCGGAGATACATGCGCAGGAGGATGTCCGCCCAGTCCTGAGCCTCGGTCCCGCCGGCCCCCGGATTGATGGTGACGATCGCGTCGGTGTCGTCGTCTTTGGTCAGCATCCGCTTGAGCTCGAGGCCTCGAACCTCGGCCTCGATCGCAGGAAGCTGCTCGGCCACGTCCGCCATCACGCCCTCGTCGCCCTCGCTTGCGGCGAGGTCCAAAAGCTCGAGCAGATCGTTGGCTTCACTGTCTACCCGCTCGAATTCCTTGAGGGTTTCCTCAGCGGACGCGCGCTCACGCATCAGCTTCTGCGCGCGCTGCTGATCGTCCCAGAAGCCCTCCGAGGCGCTCAGGTTGCTCAGGCGGTCGATTTCGTGGCGAAGGCCATCGAGGTCAAAGGTACCTCCCCAGCGCTTGCATGCGCTGTACGAGGTCTTGAAGTTTATCGCGGCATTCCCCAGCAGTCATCGCCCTGCGCGCGGACCTACTCTGCTGTCATCCGTCTGTCAAAAGGGCTCTCGGAAAACCGGGGCGCGGAAAAAACCCGACACGGGGTTCCATCGAACGGCTCGGCTCAGGCGCTCGCGTGGGGGCGGCGGGGTGGGGATGAAGGGTTCACTCGCGCGCGAAATGCATTTCGTTCGTCGCCGCTAACAAACGGTAGCCGGAAGCAAGGACCCGCGCGCCCCACCCCGCCGCCCCCACGCTGGCACCGAGATTGTCACTCGTTACGTCGACTCCACCCCATGACGGGCTTTTTTCCGCGCCCCTCCATTCATATCCGTTTGTGTATGAAAGCGGAACGGGAACAGCCTCCCCCAACCGGCAGGCGGCAGCGCGAGCCCGCAGGGCGAAGCCCGGCGCGAACGCGCCGGCAAGGCGGAGCGCAGCGACCGCCGCGCCAGGGAGGATTACGGGTGGGGGTGGGCGGGGCGGTGTAAACAAGCTGTACCCCGCAGCCCACCCAACACCCCGCCCCCCCAACACCCGCGGCAGCACAAGCCGCACGGCGACACCCGCCCCCCCATTCACCCGCGGCAGCGCGAGCCGTTCTCAGGTTCTACACTTCGCATGTTCGCAACGGCACGATTTGGCTTGTGTTCGTAGGGGGTTTCCGGTTCACTTGCCGGTCATGTGCCGTTGGAGGGGTTTCCCCTTTGCCTTGTTTGCTGTCGCGCTCGTTGCCGTGACGGGCTGTGATACCGAGAAGCTGGCGGCGGATTCGACCGCGGCGCTTTTTGGGCGCGCGGCTCCCGGCATCGAGCAGCACTGGGATTACGACCTCGTCGGCAAGTCGTTTCCGGCGAGCATCATTCAGCTCGAAGGCCTGCTGCGGGTCGTCCCCGACAACGAGATCATCGGCCTGTCTTTGGTTGGCGCCTACATCGGCTACGGCACCGGCTGGATCGAGGACCGCGTCGAGGTTGCGGATATCGAAGACGACTGGGAAGAGGCAGACTACCTGCGCCGCCGGGCGCTGGTGATGTACACGCGCGCCTGGGATCTCTCGCAGCACTTCCTCCGCCTCCGGGACCCGGGTTTCGATGACGCGCTCAAGGGCGGGGTCGATAGCCTCCAAGCCTGGCTCGACGCGGTGTTCATCGAAAAGCAGGATGCCGCGATCCTTCTGTGGGCAGGGGCGTCGCTCGGGGCGCGAATCAACATGGGCATGGAAGACATGGACACGGTGGCCGACCTTCCGCTTGCCAAGGTGATCCTCGGCCATTCGGTCGAGCTCGACCCCGACTTCATGTTCATGATTGGCAAGATGACCATGGGCGTGCTTGCGGCCTCGGAGTTTCCACCTGACATGGACCGGGCGAAGCTGATTCTGGACGAGGTGCTCGAGAAGACGGAGCGCCGAAATCTGATGGTGCAGATGAACATGGCGCGTCACTACGCCGTGAACATCGGCGACCACAAGCTCTTCACGGAGCTTTTGCAAGAGGTGATCGACGCTGGCGACGTGCTCCCCGAAGCGCGGCTTTCGAATGCGATCGCGCGGCGCCGGGCGGAGCGATACCTCGGTCAGATCGAGTATTTCTTCAGCGACCTCAGCGAGTGAGCCACCCGGGCCGGCAGCCATGCTCATCGTCTTGAACACGCTCGTATCGGCGCTCGTCATCGGCGTCGCGGCGTGGCTCTCTCGACGTTATCCGTCGAGCGCAGGGTTTCTCATCGCGCTGCCCCTGGCGACGATGCTCGTCTTGCCACTGGCTTACCTGCAGCACCGAGACCCCGGCAGCGCGTTCCAGATGGCGCGCAGCATTCTGGTGGCGCTGCCCATCAGCGTACTGTTCTTCCTCCCATTTCTGATGCGGGACCGCTTCTCGTTTTGGGGTGCCTACGCCCTGGGATGCGCGCTTCTGCCGGTCGGCTATTTGTTGCACCGAGCGATCATGAGGGCGCTGAGCTGATCAGAGCCCCGCGCCGCCGTGGACGTCGATCGTCTCGCCGGTGAAGTAGTCGCATTCGAAGATGAACTTCACCGCGCGCCAGATGTCCTCGGGCTGGCCCATTCGGCCGAGAGGCACCGATGCCTTGATCATGTCGAGCGCCTTCTGGTTCATGTTGGCGGTCATGGAGGTTTCGGTGGCGCCCGGTGCAACGGCGCCGACGCGGATGGCGTAGGGCGCGAACTCTTTCATCCAGGTGCGGGTGTTCGCAGCCAAGGCGGCCTTGGCGGCGACGTAATTGGTTTGGCCCCGGTTTCCGTGGCGCGCGATCGACGAGATGTTCACGATGACGCCGGGCTCGTCGTGCGCGATCATGTGGGCGACGACCTCCTGCACCATCAGCGCGGCGCCGGTGAGGTTGATCGCGATGACCAGGTCCCAGTCCTGCCGGGACATGCGCCGGATCTCCCCGGTCGAGCGGCTCTTGCCGACCCAGAGGCCGTCGCGGATGATGCCGGCGTTGTTGATGAGGGCGTTGAGACCGCCCATTTGTTTCGCAGCCCAGGGAACGAAGCTCGCGATCTCGTCCTGTTCGGCGACGTTGAGCCTTCGCCGGTGAATGCCTTCGGGGAGGGCGGCAAGGCCTTCCTCGTTGACGTCGCCGACGGCGACCTGGGCGCCCGCGGCGAGTAACCTTTTGGCGAAGTGCTCTCCGAGCCCGGAGGCGCCGCCGGTGACGATGACTTTGAGTTTGTCGAGCTCCATAGAGGGGCTTCCTACTCGCTGAGGTGGCTCCGATGCAAGCCGCTCGCGCCTAGAAAGTGCCGCCAAAGGACAGGCCGGCACCGTTTCTCGACGCGGACGGCGCGAGCCTCCAACTGAACTCGTGGCCCGGCATGGGCATCTTGCGGCTGTTGTATTCGCTCCAAGCCTTCTCGCTCGGGGTCTTGCGGAATGAAGTACCGAAGGTGGCGAGGCCCACCGTGAAAAAGACCGCGCCGACGACGTAGCCCGACGCCTTGTCCGCGCGGCCCCCGCTGTCGGGAATCGGGGTGAACGCGACGACGAGAAGCCCGGCCAACGCATGGGTGAGCCCGACCCAACGCACCAAGAGGCGCTCGCCTTGAAGGAAGTCGCGGGACGCCTGCAGCTCGCCTTCGAAGTGTGCGAGCTCGGCTTTGGTAATGCCTTCTTTGCGCGCTTTGTGCCACCGTTCGAGCCGACGTCGTTCATGGGAGACGCGGACCGCGGCGAACACCCCCGTGGTCAGATCGGCCATGCCGAGCGTCATGAACATCACGCCGAGGCCGCGCGAGTATTGAGTCGACGGTGGTTCTTCGAGGAGACGCCAGGCCGACAGGCCAAGCAAGATCGTGCCTCCGGTAATGCCCGCAGCCGCTGCAAACTTTCTCTCGCGGATCGTTTGCACGCTCGATCGGGTGAGCAGCTCGTCTAGGATCTCAGCGTTGTATGCCAGGGCGTCGCGGTCGAAGAGGTCGGGCTCTTGCGTGACCACCTCAGCGGCCGGCTTGGCGCTAGCGATTGTGTCCTGGTTTTCGTCTTGTGCGGTCGCCGTCGCGGGCAACAGCGGGAGAGAAAGCAACGCGAGAACTGGAATCAAGGTCGGGATGGGTCGCATGGGGGTCGGCCCTGGATAGCAGCGAGGGTCTGGCGCGGCCAACTTACCGCTTGCTGCGCTTTGCGAGGAACTTCTCGTGGGCCCGGCTGAGGGATTCGTAGAAGCGCTGGGGCGCGGTCCGCTTCAGGCGCCAAGCGACGCGCCCGTCTCGCATCGGCTGCACGTAGAGCTTCCCATCCCGCACGGCATCGATCGCCGCTTTCGCGACGTCCGCGGCCTGGACTTTGGATCGCTCCATCCAGCGAATTACCTGTGCGTCCTCTTTTTCACTGGTGGCGCCGCGCCCCGATTCGATGATGTTGGTTCGGAAAAACGTGGGACAGAGCGCCGTGACTCGAATGCCCTGAGATTTGTATTCGGCGAAGAGGGTTTCGCTCAGCGAAACCACACCTGCCTTGCTGACGTTGTAGGCGGACATCGCGGGCGGAGCGATGAGGCCCGCGGCCGATGCGACGTTGACGATGTATCCGCGTCCCCGAGGTCGCATCTTTTGGATCGCGGCCTGGCAGCCGTAGATGACGCCCCAAAGATTGATGTCGATGACCCAGCGCCAGTCCTCGATCGAGATCTCCTCGAACGGGCCGCCCACGGCGACGCCGGCGTTGTTCGCGATAAAATCGACGCCGCCGAGCCGCTTGTCCGTTTCTTCGACCAGCGCGAAGACCGCGTCGCGGTCGGTGACATCGCAGGGGACCACCTCGGCCTGAGCGCCCAGGGCGCGAACCTGCTCGGCGGTCTGTTCGGCGGACGCTGGATTGATGTCGGAGACGATCAACGAGGCGCCACGCCCGGCGAGGTCCAGAGACATGGCGCGGCCAAGACCGCTTCCGGCGCCGGTGATGACCGCTCGAAGCGGTTGGGGGAAAGACATGCCCGGAGGGAAGCCCCGAACCGGGTATCCGTCAAGGCGCTTGCAAGGGGACCCGCCGATGGTGGAAGGTCGCCGTCGATGAGCGAGGGTCGAAAACGGAGTTTCTGGGGCTGGGGCTGGGAGGACAAGTTCCCCGATGCGGCTTCTCGCGGGGCGGTGGGCGAGCACGCGCAGCTCATGCTGGGCTTTGCGCCCGAGCGCTGCGATGAGCCTCCCGCACTCGAGGCGATCGATCTGCGCGCTCCCCGTCTGCGCGTGCCGTCTGCGCTCGACGACATCGTCAGCGACGACCACGAAACTCGGGTCCGGCACACCTACGGCAAGTGCTACCGGGACATCCTGCGTGGTTTTCGCGGCGACTTCGCTTCGGCGCCCGATCTCGTGGCGACGCCGGGGACCGAAGAGGACATCCGCACCCTGCTCGACTGGGCCGGTGATGCGAAGGTCGCGGTGATCCCTTTTGGTGGGGGGACCAGCGTCGTCGGCGGCGTCGAAGGCGACGTCGACGATCGGTACCGTGGGGTATTGAGTCTCGACCTTGGGCGACTCGATCGCGTCCTCGAGGTCGAGCGGAGCTCGATGTCGGCTCGCATTCAAGCGGGTGCGACCGGACCCGCATTGGAATCGCAGCTTGCAGAGCAGGGCCTGACCCTTCGTCATTTCCCGCAGTCGTTCGAGTTTTCGACGCTTGGCGGCTGGCTTGCCACGCGGGCCGGCGGCCACTTCGCCACCGTGTACACGCACATTGACGACCTCGTACAGTCGATGCGCGCCGTCACGCCCAGCGGTCTTTGGGAATCACGCCGTCTGCCCGGTTCAGGCGCAGGTCCGAGCCCGGACCGGCTCATGCTCGGCTCCGAGGGGATTTTCGGCGTCATCACCGAGGCTTGGATGCGGGTGCGGCCTCGCCCGGAGTTTCGCGGAACGGCGACGGTGCACTTCAGCGATTACGGTCGCGCGGTGGAGGCGGTGAGAGCGCTCTCCCAGTCGGGGCTCTATCCGAGCAATTGCCGGCTGCTCGACAAGCGCGAGGCCGCACTCAATGGGGTCACCTTGGATGGGACGCACGTTCTGATCGTGGCGTTTGAATCCGCCGATCATCCGATTCACGCCTGGATGAACCGGGCGCTGGAGCTGGTCGCCGACCACGGTGGCACCTGTCCGAAGGGGCCTGCCTATCGGGATGGAGGCACGCCGAGCGGCGGCAGCGGCGGCGCTGGCGCATGGCGGGACGCATTCATCGACGCGCCGTACTTGCTGAACACCATGGCGAGCATGGGCGTCATCGCCGACACATTCGAGACCGCATGCACCTGGGACAACTTCGAGCGGCTCCACAGCGGGGTCGTCCGTGAGGTGCGCCGGGCAATGAAAGACGCCTGCGGGCAGGGCTTCCTCAGCTGCCGGTTCACGCATGTCTACCCGGACGGTCCCGCGCCGTACTTCACCTTCATCGCACCCGGGCGATTCGGCGCCGAAGCCGAGCAGTGGATGACGATCAAGCGGGCAGCCTCGGACGCCGTGATCGCCTACGGCGGGACGATCACACACCACCATGCGGTCGGCCGGGTGCATCGGCCCTGGTACGAGCAGCAGCGTCCATCGCAGCTTGGCGAGGTGCTGCGCGCAGTCAAAGGCGTCCTCGACCCCTCTGCGGTGATGAACCCGGGTGTGCTGGTTCAGGTCTGAAGGGGGGGATTAGCGTTCGTTCTCCGCGCGTAGCGCTTCGTCTTTTCGCACCCGGAAGATCACGCCGATGTCGTCCCCGCCAAGTTTCCACTTGCTCGAGTCACGAGCCCGATTGGGTCCGAATGAGTAGATGAAGACCTTGTCCCGCCTGTCGTTGCAGCTGGTGCGCACCCAGTACGCGGTGCTCCAGGGATCGATGAAGAACTCAGCCCGCTCTTCGGGCAAACCACTTCGTGTGAGCGAGCGGAAGCGGCCCTTCCGGAGCCTTTCGCCTTTGGAGCGCTTGGCCATCGCGTTGAGGCGCTCGTGCTTTCCGCACGCAAGCATCTGATCGTCGATCATGTTCCGAAGGTCACGTTCGATCGCTCGGATTTCCGTGGCCGCAACCTCGACGACGACAGGCTCGGCAGAGAGCTGCGCGCGTGACCAAAAAGCGCTGCCAAACGCGAGGATGGTGACGACGCTCAGGGTGCCAATGAGCGCCGGCCACCGGATGGACAGGGTCGTTTTGCTTGCTTCGTTCGCATCGTTGCCCCGGTGGTCCGACGCCGCGATGGCCGAGAACAGAAAGGCCACGGCCATGCATGCCTCGATGAGCTCGCCCGTATAGCTGAGCGGGTAGACGATGAGGAGCCCGACGAGCACCACGAAGATCGGCGCAAGTCCGGCAGGGGGTGCGGTGATCCTCAGTTTCGCCAGCAGTTCGTGGCCCGCCGGGATTCGTTCGAGCAATGGAAGCAGCGCGCCGTAGAGCACGAGAATCGCGCCGAGCGTCTGCTTGCGAAGGCTCGTCGGTACGACGTTGTGCAGGTTGAGCTCCTGCTGATAGTTGTTCTCGAGGAAGTAGAGGGGAGGGGTATAGCCGAGGAGGCGTTGTCCCCACGAGATCTCCTCCATCGCGACCAGAACGCAGAAAGTCGCGAGGCCGGCGAAGAACCAGGGCAGCTGACGCCTCTCGCGCTGCAGGACGGCGGCGCGCATGAACAGGACCGCAGCCGCCATGAACCCCCAAAACGTCGCCCACTCGAGCGGCTGGTCTTCTTGGACGTTCTGATAATAAACGTCTGGGTTCAGCACGCTAAGCGCGCTGAACCCAGCAATCAGACTAAAGACACATACGTTGGCAAGAACTTGTCGCATCCCGAGATACACGGCGAGCTAGGACTATTTCTTCTTGCCCTTGCCCTTGCTACCGCTGCTGCCTTTGCTCGACTCGTCGTCGACTGTCGGATCTGAATCCTGGCCCGCCTTGCTCTTGCCAGGGTTACTGGAGTCGACGCCGTCTTCATTGTTGCCGTGACCGTTGTTGCTCTTGCCGGAGTCGCCGCCCCCCATGTCGGATCCGCCGCCATCGTTCTTCTTGTTGTTCTTCTTGTTGTTCTTCTTCTTGCCGGAGTCGCCCTTGTCGGAGTCGCCCTTGCCGGAGTCGCCCTTGCCGGAGTCGCCCTTGTCGGAGTCGCCCTTGTCGGAGTCGCCCTTGCCGGAGTCGCCCTTGTCGGAGTCGCCCTTGCCGGAGTCGCCCTTGCCGGAGTCGCCCTTGTCGGAGTCGCCCTTGCCGGAGTCGCCCTTGCCGGAGTCGCCCTTGTCGGAGTCGCCCTTGTCGGAGTCGCCCTTGCCGGAGTCGCCCTTGCCGGAGTCGCCCTTGTCGGAGTCGCCCTTGTCGGAGTCGCCCTTGCCGGAGTCGCCCTTGCCGGAGTCGCCCTTGTCGGAGTCGCCCTTGCCGGAGTCGCCCTTGTCGGAGTCGCCCTTGTCGGAGTCACCCTTGTCGGAGTCACCCTTGCTGGAGTCGCCGCCGCCGTTGTTGCCTTCGGAGTCGCCACCGCCGGTGTCACTGCCGGAGTCGCCGCCATCGTTCTCCCATTCGCTCGCCTCGGGGGCTGTGCCCATGACGCGGTTCCCGAGGTCGTCGGCTAGAAAGAACATAGAAAAAGGACTCGCGCTGGCCTCCATGAGCCCCAAAAGGCCCACCACCGCTGCGAGTCCAAGACCGATTGTCAAACGCGAGATTTTCATTGTCGGCACCTCTTTCGAATTCCAGTATAAGATAAAATTTACAGTCCTCAAGTAGGGTATGTTACCAACATTTCGATTTATCGAGGGTTACTCGCCCCAATGATGTCCTTGAAGGGGTCTCCGTCGATGTCACCAGAGGCGACGCAGAACCAGGAGCGGGGACCGGCATCCTGGATCAGGCGGAAATTGTACCGACGGCCCTGAACCTCGGTTGGGGAGATCCGGGTGCCACCTTCGACCCGAAAGCCCAGCGCATCGAAGGTGCCGGCGTACTTGCCTCGGGTGACCAGGTGTTCACGCTGGGCGGCCGCGAGCGCTCGAAAGGCCATCACCGCTTCTGGCCGCTTCGCCCGTGCCACGAAAACCTGATAGCGGTTCACCGCCATCGTTGACAAGACCGAGATGATCACTGTCACGATCATGACGTCGATTAGTGTGTAGCCGCTTCGCCGCATACGGCGCGATGTCGTGTGCGCTTTGCTCATTTTCGCTCCCCTCCGTGGAGGCCTCCAAAGACGATGATTTTGTCTTCCCAGTGCTGCGCGACGAGCGCATCTCCCCGGTGAAGGAAGCCGTCGCGGGTTCCCCAGCGCTTCTCTGCGGTTGAGAACACCGTCTCCGCTTCCTCGCGGCGGCGCTCTTGGGACAGAAGCTCCCAGGACTCCTCGACCTGGGCGAAGAGCACCGGCGGAGTGGACGCCGAAACCGACGCTTCGCTGATGAAGCTCGAGAGCTCGCCGACGTCGTCCCGACTGATTGCCCGAAGCCCGCTGGAGTTACCAAGATACTCGTCCGCGAGAAACAGGAGGCCAGCAAATGCTACCGCCAAACCCACGCCTCTGAACAGCCGTTGTTTTCGCATGGGGTCGGCGACGAATACGCTGCTCTTTCGCCTGGATGGCTTGGGTGTTTTGGGGGGGCTGGTCTCGGGATCGGCCTTCGGTGGCGGTTCCGCCGGCGCATCCGGCACGACGCTGAGCAGGCCCGTGTTCCGATCCTCCACATCAGGATGCTCCATGCCGACGCTGAGGTGCTCGCGGTACTGACTGAGGTCTGCCAGCAGCTCGTCGATGAACTGATATCGAGCGTCGGGCTCTCGGCAAGTAGCTTTGCGAATGATTCGGACGATGCCCGCGGGGTGGCTCCCCAGCTCTTCGAGCTTCGGGATGTCTCTCGCTTCGCGCGGCGGCCCTTCGCCCGCCACCACGAAGTAGAGGAGCCGTCCGAGTGAATAGATGTCGGACCGGGTCTCGAGGACTCGCTCGCTCGCGGTCTCCGGCGCGACGTACGGGCCGCTTCGGGGAGCGATGCGAGGGCCCAACAGGAACGGTCTGAGCGCATCGTCGACCGCGATGTACTGCGGGGACAGCGTCCCAACCGGAACGTCGGTCGCGTGGAAGCGCGCGGCAATCAGGGCGACCTCACGAAAATGCCTCAAGCGTTCATCAAGACGCCACGAGCTCCACGGCAAGTCGCGGAAGACCCCTTTGGGTGCCGGCGTAGCGAGGAGCACATAAGGCTCTTCCTTGATGATTTGGATCCCGGACGCCTCGGCGTAGCGCGGGATGTTCTCGAAATTGACCTTCTGCCCATCGGTGGTGACGGCCTGCAGAACGATGACCGAGACTTCACGATCCTCGCGGTCGAGGCCCTCATGCACGACGATGCCCGGCGCGCGGAAGATGGGCTTGCCCACAAGCACACCTGCCACGAAGGCATTGGTTGCGGTTTCTTGCATGCTTTACAACTTAAGTGATTAAATCCAGTATTGCCACATCTTCTGGAGGGAGCTTCGAAGTTTGAGGGGGCTGTAACTCCAGGGGGCAAGCGTCGTATCCTCCGCGGGCATGCGCATCGTCATCGTTGGAAACGGGGTCGCTGGGATGGAGGCGGCCCTGGCCGTGCGCCACAGAGAGCCGAGTTGGGAAATCAGCCTGATCTCCGAGGAGAGTGACCACTTCTTCTCGCGTACGGCGCTGATGTGGGTGTTCAGCGGACAGATGAGCCATCGGGACATCGAGCCCCTGGAGCGCGACGCCTACGCTAGGCTTGGATTTCGCAGGGTGCGGGCTCGGGCCACGGGCGTCGACACCGCGAAGCGGCTCGTCTTGTTGGCAGGCGGGCTGGAGCCGGTCCCGTACGACCGCCTCTTAATTGCTTCGGGCTCCCGTCCACGCAGCGGACCTTGGCCCGGATCGGACTCGCGCGGGGTCGGCTATTTCGTCACCTTGCAGGACCTCGCCTGGTACGAGGACGAGGTGCATGGCGGCAGCTCTCAGGGAGGCGGACCGCCGAGGGCTGACGCGCACCTCGGGGCGAGCGCGAGCGATTCGCCCTATCGGTTCCGGGACGTCGCGGCAAAGCGACGCGGCGAGTTGGCACGGCGGCCCGCGATCATCGGCGGAGGTCTCATCGGGATTGAGGCTGTGGAGGTTGCGGTGACGGCAGGCCTTCGGCCCCGGTTCTTCATCCGTGAAGAATGGTTTTGGCCGATCGCGCTAGACCCACGCGAATCGCAGTGGATCGCCGACCGGATGAGCCATCATGGCGTCGACGTGCATCTGGAGCACGAGGTGGAAATGCTCGAGGCCGACGCCGATGGAAACGTAACGGCCGTGCGCACCAACGAAGGGCGATACGAGGCCGACTGTGTCGTGATCGCGATCGGAGTGGTGCCCAACACATCCTGGCTGGAGGGCTCGGGGATCGAAATCGACGAGCGCGGCGGCATCGTCGTCGACGAATCCTTGAAGACCAGTGCCGTGGACGTATTCGCCGCGGGCGACTGTGCGTCGGTGCGCTGGTTCGACGGAACACGGCGCCCGGAGCAGCTCTGGTACACCGCACGCGATCAGGGCCGTGTGGCCGGGCGCCGGCTGCTAGGTGATTCGCCGCGCTACCAACGGGGCGCCTGGTACAACTCCGCCAAGCTGATGGACATCGAGTACACGACCGCAGGGCTGGTGAACTGGAATCTCGACGGCGAGAAGAGCTGGTTTTTCGAGGAGCAGGGCAAGGTTCGAAGCACCACGCGCGTCGTCGTGCAAGAGGACCGCGTCGTCGGGTTCAACATGCTGGGTCGGCGCTGGGATCACAGCGTGCTAATCCGGTGGATAGAAGAGCAGCGAAGCCTCGACTGGGTTCTGGCTCACTTGAACGATGCGGCGTTCGACACCGAGCTCGTTCCGCCGCTACGCATTTCGGGGGCATGACGTGGACCAGCAGGGACAAAACGGGCTACTGGCGACCTACCGCGAAGGCTGGCGCAACCGCAGCGCGCTCGGGCTCACCATCTCGCTGCTCTTGGTCACGTTCTACGTCGTTCTCTACTGGGAGCACAAGGTTCAAGAGCAGTTTGGCGTCGCTCCGTTCACCGCGTTTTCGGAAGCGGTTGGACTGCGCAACCGCTGGTACCTCTACGGCCTGCTGTATTGTGTCGCAATGATCGCCGGCGCCATCTATTACCTTCGGCGCCACGGGAACAGCCGCTACAATCGATATCGGATCACGGTCAACGTCGCGATTCAGATCGCGCTCGGGTTCACGCTGCCGTTCATCATGCCTCTCTTTGGCGGCAAGGAGTTCTACTTCTCGTACTTCTGGCCGCTCAAGTACGACTATCTGTATCCGCAAACACTTGCGGACCTTCCCCTTTATTTCTCGCTCTATACCGTTGTGGGCTCACTCCTCGCTGCGCCGGTGCTCGCCGTGCTCTACGGCAAACGCTGGTACTGCTCGTGGGTCTGCGGTTGCGGCGGCTTGGCCAATACCTTTGGCGATCCCTGGAGACACCTCACGAGCAAGTCGACGAAGTCGTGGCGATTCGAGCAGTTGAGCATTCATCTGGTGCTGCTCATTGCCATCGCGACGACATTCCTCATCGGGCTCGACTGGCTGATCGGCAGCGAACATCCGACGTTTCACCGAATCGTCGCCGGCAACGATTGGAGGGATTGGTCGATCAAGAGCTTCTACGGTTTTGCGGTCGGCTCGATCTTGGCAGGCGTGATCGGCACGGGGCTCTATCCGATCTTCGGTCCGCGTGTTTGGTGCCGCAACTTTTGCCCGATGGCCGCGGTCCTCGGCTGGATGCAGAAGGTGGGGCGCTTTCGAATCAAGGTGAAGCCAGGAATGTGCATCTCCTGCGGCAACTGCAGCACCTATTGCGAAATGGGCATCGACGTTCGCTCGTATGCGCAGACCGACCAGAGCTTCACGCGCGCGTCCTGCGTGGGGTGTGGAATGTGCGCGCACATGTGTCCCCGCGGTGTGCTCAAGCTCGAGAACAGTTGGGACCGGTCGGACGACAAGGAGCGTCAACGGCTTTCGGTCGTCGACTTCTGAACATCACTCGAACGCGCGGCGCCACGCGGAGAAGACCTCGACGGAGAAGAGCACGAACCGGATCTCGTCCAAAGCCCAGGTTCGCTCGCGCACGACGGCTCGGGAGATGGGGGCGGCTTCCTCGGCCGGGTAACCATAGACACCGCACGAGATGGCCGGAAACGCGATCGACCGGAGCTCCTGGGCGACGGCCAATGCGAGCGATGAACGAAAGGCAGAGGCCAGGAGCTCGGCGTCCTGTGGATGTCCTCGGTAGACCGGACCGACCGTGTGAATCACGTAGCGCGCCGGGAGCTCGAAGCCGGGCGTGATTCGGGCCTCGCCCGTGGGACAGCGGACCCCCGGATGGACTTCGGGAATCGCGCGGCAGGCTTCGAGAAGGGCGGGGCCCGCCGCCTCATGGATTGCGCCATCGACCCCACCGCCGCCGAGCATCCATTCGTTGGCGGCATTCACGATCGAGTCGACGGCTTGTTGGGTCAAATCACCCTGTAGGATGCGGATGCGTGTCGTCACGGAGACCCATCGTCGCCGAGCACCGAGGGCGCCGGTCGGCCCATCAGCTTTACGAACGCCGTCGGTCCCAGAGCCTGGGCCATCAGCCGGTCTAGTCGCCCCTCGAGCGCCTCTTTTTCCTCTAGGGAGTCAAAAACGAAGGCGATTCCCATCCCGGCGGGGCGACCGCTCCGCGACTGCGCGACCTCGACGACCCATCGGACGACCCCACGCAAAACGATGCCATCGCCGAGGCGGGGCGCCTGAATCGTGAAGGAGAGCACAGTCCCGACCGGAAGAGGGTGACCGGTGCGAATGAAAGTGCCGCCCTGGCTGATGTTTTGGGTGTAGTCCGAGAGGAACGCATTCAGGCGCTCGTATTCCACAGTCAATTCGAGGCCGGCTCGACCCGATTCCCGACGCTCTCGACCTCCCGCGGACATGCCCTCGGCGAGACTAGGGGGCCTGACGGCTTGCGGCAACAACGTGGTTGCTTGACGGGGAATCGGCCACTGCCTAATCTACAGGCCCTATAACCCGGACGTTCCGCACCTGCGTTGAGCGTCTTTCGCGCGCGAGGACTGCGCATGACTGATACCGATTCCAAAACAAGTGAGACCTCAGACGGAGAGGTGGCGCCTGTGGAATCCCAGGCCGCCCGTGAATCTGAAGCCGGCACCGAGGCCGTCGTCGAGACCGCGGCCGAGACCGCAAGCGAGACCGCAAGCGAGACCGGGGCCGCGATCGGGAACGAGGCCGAGGCTCCTGCGGAAGCCGATACCGTTTCTGGTGACGTGGCTGCGGCCGAAGCGCAGGCCGACACAGTTGCCGGCGACGCCGCGCCCGAGACCGACACGCCAAGCGCCGCCGGGGATCTGGAAGCGGCGGGCGGCAAGAAGAAGCGCCGCCGGCGCCGCAAGAAGAAGGGCGCGAGCGAGTCCCCCGAAGATGCGAAGTCGGGGCATCATCACGCCCCGTTCGTGCATCTGTTCTCGGGTGGGGTGACGCGCAAGCATGCGTTCTCGCCAGGCGAGGAGATCGCGGGACGCGTCGAGCGCGTCGAACACGGAGCGGTCGTCATCGACGTGTTCGGGAAGGCGAGTGCGATCGCAGACGTAAACGAACCCCGCGACATTCCCGCGATCGTCCACGCGGATCCACTGCTGCCGGATGTCGAGGTTGCACCCGAAGCGGCGGTTGCACCGGCCGCTGTTCCCGAGGCACCCGTCGTCGAAGAAACAGTCGTGGAGACACCGGCCGCCGATGCAACGCCGGTCGAGGCCCCGCTGCCCGAAGTTGCGCGCGCCGTGGAACGCGACACCTCTGAATGGGAGTTCTCGTCCACCGACGTGACCGACATCGACGAGCTCGCCGAAGCCGACACGGTCGTGGCGGCGCAGGCCTTCGATCCGGCCACCATGGTGAAAGTCCCCGAGGCCCCTCCGGTGCCCACAACCGGAGCCGGCACCGCTTCCGACGCGGGTCCCTCGACCGAGGCGCAGCCCGTTGCCAAGGCCGTGGCCGACCCGACCGCATTGACCGAACCTCCTGAGGATCCCGAGGACGCCGATCTCAGCCTCCTCGAGCCCTTGCCTGAGCTCGAAGTTCCGCAGGTCGGCGCGATCTTTCGCGGCCGCATCGCTGGGGTTGCCGAGAGCGGACACATCGTGATCGTGAATCGGATCATCGACAAGCCTGCGGTTCGCAAGGCATTGCGCGCTGCCCGCGATCTGCACCAGCGCGTTCAGGGGCTCGTCTACGGATACAATCGCGGTGGCTTCGACGTGCTCGTCGGTGGGGTGCGGGCGTTCTGCCCGGCAAGCGCCATGTCGCTCAAGCCCATCGAAGATCCGAACGCGTTCCTCGGGCAGCGCTGCGAGTTCTCGCTGCCGCAGGACAAGGGCGGCAAAAAGAGCATCATCGTCAGCCGACGGAACATTCTCGAAAAGCAAGCCAGGCAAAAGGCCCGCGAGCGAATGGCCGCGCTCGAGGTCGGCACGAGGCTGCAGGGTAAGGTGATCGAGGTGCGCGATTACGGCGTACTGGTCGATCTGGGCGATGGCCTCGACGGGCTGGTGCACATGAGCGAGGTCTCCTGGGGACGGGGCGTCCGACCACAGGACGCTGCCAAGATTGGAGATGAGGTCGAAGTCGAAGTCCTGAAGGTGCAGCAGGCGTCGCGCAAAGACCGCTTCGGCCGCGTGTCGCTCTCAATGCGCGCCTGTCAGCCCGACCCATTGGATGCTGCCAAAGACACCATTCGACCGGGAACCCCGATCAAGGGCAAGGTCGTTCGCACGACGGAGTTTGGTGCATTCATTCAGCTCGAGGAGAACGTTGAAGGGCTGCTTCACATCTCGGAGCTGGGCGGAAGTCGAGAGCTCACGCACGCCAAGCAGGCGGTCACCGAAGGCGACGAGATTCACGTCGTCGTCGAGCGCGTCGATCGCCAGCAGAGGCGCATCTCGCTCTCCAAACTGTCGGAGGCAGATGCTGCGGCGATCGAAGCGGGAGAAATCGAAGTCGTCAAGGCCCCGCGCTCACTGAAGCCAGGCTCGGTCGTGTCGGTGGTCGTCAAGCGAGTCGATCACACCGGTGTCCAAGTGCAGGTCGAAGGCATGCTCGGGAAGCGAGGGCGCGGTTTCATTCGCAGCCGCGAGCTTCAGGACACAAACGACGATAGAAAAAAGGGCGTCTCGCAAGGTGACGTCATCGAGGTGAAGGTGATCGGCACCGAGCGCGACGGGTCACTCCGCTGCTCGATTCGCGCCCGCCTTCTCGACGATGAGCGAAAGGCCGTCCGCGAGTACCGCAAGGAGTCGGCCCAGCAGGGACTCGGCACCTTCGGGGATTTGCTGAAGGCCAAGCTCGGCGGCGGCTCCGACTAGTACTACTACCGGGGTGCGGAAAAAAGGCGCGACGCGGGCCTGCGTCGAACGGCTCGGCGCCGCTGATTGGCTTGTGCTGCCGCGGGTGCTGGGGGGGCGGGTCTTGGGTGGGTTAGCTGGTACGGTTTGGTTGAACCGCCCCGCCCACCCCCACCCGTAATCCTCCCTGGCGCGGCATTCGCTGCGCTCTGCCTTGCCGGCGCATTCGCGCCGGGCTTCGCCCTGCGGGCTCGCGCGTCCGCCTGCCTTGGGAACGCCGGGTTCGCCCTGTCACCTCATGGAGGGGCGCGAAAAAAACCCGTCATGGGGTGGAGTCGACGTGTGAGTGACAATCGGCAAGACAGCAACCACCCCCGATTGGCGCGAGCTCCGAGGCGAGGCTTGCGTGGCCCCAGGCCCCCAGCCCCTCCGGCCACCTTTGCAAGCCGAGCCGTTCGACGGAACCCCGTGACGGGTTTTTTCCGCGCCCCGGTATACTCGTCGCGAGCTGTTTTCCGAATCCCATACGCAACCGGGTCCGGCCCTGGATTGGCTTGTCGGGTGGCGATTCGTCGTTTAGGCTCCGCGCCGTTCCGATTTGGGCGATTAACTCAGGGGTAGAGTGGTTTCTTCACACGGAACAAGTCGCTGGTTCAAATCCAGCATCGCCCACCAACCCATCGTGGCTGTTTGAGAGCCATTCGTAGGAGATGCGCTTGTCCGACCTGTCGACGCTCGTCCAGGGAATCCAGACCGGGGGCATGCGGGCCCTGGCGCGTGCCTGCCGGCTGATCGACGAGAGGGACCCGTGCGCCTTCGAATTGCTGAAACGAATCTTCACGCATGACGGGCGTGCCTACGTGATCGGTGTGACCGGGACGCCGGGCGCCGGAAAAAGCACATTGGTGGATGGTTTGATTCGGCTTTTCCGCGAGCAGGGCAAACGCGTTGCGGTGCTCGCGATCGATCCAACGAGCCCCTATTCGGGCGGTGCGATCCTTGGAGACCGCATCCGGATGCAGCAGCACTTCACAGACGATGGGGTGTTCATCCGTTCGATCGCAACGCGGGGGCACCTCGGAGGCCTTTCTCGCTCGACCGGCGATGTGCTCCACGTTCTGCACGCTTCGACGTTCGACGTGGTGATCTTGGAAACCGTCGGTGTCGGACAGGATGAGCTGGAGGTGACCCAGCTCGCAGACACGACGCTCGTCGTGATGGCACCGGGGCTCGGCGATGACATTCAGGCCATCAAGGCCGGCATCCTCGAGGTGGCCGACGTCTTTGCCGTGAACAAGTCTGACCGCGTAGGCGCCGACGCTACTGTTCAAGACCTGCAGCAGATGCTCTCGCTTCGGCGTGTGCCGACCGGTGTGAGCAAGATGCAGGGGCACACCGCGGTGTCGACGCTGCGACAGTCGCCGGAAGCCGAGGCGGGCGAGTGGCTGCCCCCGATCCTAAAGACCGTCGCCCACCGTCAGGAAGGGCTGGCCGACTTGGTGAGCGCCTTCTCGAAGCACCGCGAATTCCTCACGACGACCGAGGCTGGCCAGGCGATTCAGGCGCAGCGGCAGGTCGCCGAGTTCCGTGCGATCTTGTACCAGGCACTCATCGATGCGGTCGACGTACGCTTCGCTCAGCAAGTGAACGAGAAGCTCCGCGACATCATCGACGGACGGGCCGATCCCTACTCGAGCGCCGAGGCCCTGGTACGCAGCGCACTGGGCGCGTCGGAGCCCTAGCGTGTTCGCGCTTTGTCACGGCAGTGGCAGGCGAGACTGCTTGGGCTAAGGTGCGCGCATGACCTCCTTTGTGGAAGTAACGCAGGACGGCTACGTCAGCACCTTGACGATCAACCGACCTGAGAAGCTCAACGCGCTCAGTCAGGAGGTTCTCTCCGACTTGGGCGCCGCGATCCAGGCGCTAGCTAGCCGAGATGACGTCTGGGCTGCCGTGATCACCGGGACCGGGAAGGCATTTGTCGCCGGTGCGGACATCGCCGCGATGAAGGGCATGAGCGAAGCGGAGGGGCGCGACTTCGGCGCGCTCGGACACGGGGTGTTCGCCGCGATCGAAAACCTTCGCTGCCCCGTCATTGCCGCGGTCAACGGCTTTGCGTTGGGTGGTGGCTGTGAGCTCGCACTTGCCTGCGACTTCATTTACGCGTCGAGCAAGGCCAAGTTCGGTCAGCCCGAGGTGAACCTCGGGATTATCCCCGGCTTCGGTGGAACCCAGCGCCTGCCGCGACGGGTTGGTTCCGCGCTTGCTCGCGAGCTGATCTACACTGGGAAGATGATCGACGCGCACGAGGCGCTTCGGATCGGCCTGGCCAACGCGGTGTTCGAGCCCGACGCATTGCTCTCGGCGGCAAGCAAGACGGCTGCGGAGATTGCAGCCAAGGGGCCGCTTGCGGTTGCAGCAGCGAAGCGTCTGATCCGGGATGGGGTCGACGTCCCGTTGCCCGAAGCGAATCGGATCGAACAAGCTGCCTTCGGCCAAGCGTTTGGAACCGAAGACCAGAGCGAGGGCATGGCGGCGTTTCTCGAAAAGAGGGCGCCCTCCTTCACCGGCGCATAGTCGGCGCGCTAACGTGAGCCGAAGGCTTGCTCGACGCCTGGCATGTGCACGCTCGCCTTTTCAGCGCACAATGAAATTGCCTCGACGGCTCCGGCCAGGTTGCGGGGTCCCCCCGAAAGCTCGGCCACTCTGGGGCTGAAAAAGCGCTCGACCTCCGCGGCTGCCTTCGTGCTGCAAAAGGACGCCGCACGCCAGGGTGAGGTGCCGAGCTCTCCGCTGCCGAATCGGGAAGCCAGCGCATCGAAATTTTCGGTGAACCAACGCCACGCGCGGTCGCGCGTCCGTGGGTTGTTGAACTGCGCACGCAGCACGTGGTCGATTTCGTTGACCCGGAGACGCGGGTCGAGGGCGAGGTCGAGTGCGCGCGCGGAAAGCTCAGGCGTCTCTGCGTTTCCGACTGCGGAGAGGATCCGGCTGCGGCCGGTCGCGTCGCTGCTCGATTCGAGAAGACCGAGCAAATGGTCGAAGAGCGCCTCGTCGCCCTCTTGAACGGCGGTGACCAGCACGAGCCCCGCCAACTGGGGGTCGACGACCGTTGGATTCGGCTTCGAGCGATAGCCGACGTAGGCCCTGCCGAGCCGAGCCGCGCGCGCACGCGCGCTGCGGTTTCGAACGTCCAAGACCATGAATCGAATGACCGCTTCACGAAGAAGCTTCGTATCGCTGGAATCCGTGGAGCGTGATCGCCAGCCAAGTTGTCGATAGCGTTGGCGGTAGAGCTTGCCCGCATAGGACATGACGGATCTGCGAAGCGCCGGCGGCGAAGCGTCGTCGATCAGGAAGCGAAGCGGCCTCATCGGTGCCACGGCCAGCTGCCTCAATGGGCTCGCGACCCAATCGGCGAACCAAGGAAGGAGCGCCTCGATGCCCATCACGCCGCGATCGAACGAAGCTTCCAGGCTGTCGGCGACGGCGATCCGGCCCCGGTCCGAGAGCTCCCGAAAGCCCCGGGTGCGCAATCGGGTCCAGTCGACGGCAGACATCGAGAAGCGGAAGTAGCCTGCGCCGTCCGCGTTGGGCATCCACCAAGATGGGCAGCCCGGCAGCTCGATCTTTCCTTTGGCGCCGCTCAGCGAAGCGCAGGTGGTCCCCGCGCCGTGCCGAATGCAAAGGGGGATGTCCCAGATCCGATTCGGGTCGCCGCTCGAGCCGGCCGGGAGGTAGCGTTCTTGGGAGAGCTGCAGCGTACGTATACCGCCATCGCAGGACGGGTCCGCCGTCCCGGTCACCAACGGGACGCCGGGCTGGTTTAGGAACGAAAGAAAAGGGCGGGTCACCTCGCGTTCGCTGACTTCATCGAGGGCGGCGAGGAGATCGGCGGAGGTTGCGGTGCCGCCCATGTGGCGTCGCAGGTAAAGTCGGATGCCCTCACGAAACGTGTCGGCGCTCATCCAGCGTTCGAACATCGCGAGGACCGCCCCGCCTTTTTCGTACGTAATGCTGTCGAAGGCGTTCTTGATGTCGTGGTTCGTCTCGATCGGCTGGCGGATGCTGCGTGCGCTGCTGAGACTATCGAGGCGCATCGCGCGCTGCGCAGAGACTAGCTCGCCGAGCTCCACCCGGTATTCGGGGTGCAGTTCCTGAGTGACCTTGTTTCCCATCCAGGTCGCAAAGGCTTCGTTCAGCCAGATGTCATCCCACCAGGGCATCGTGACGAGATTTCCAAACCATTGATGCGCAAGCTCGTGCGCTAAGACATAGGCAAACGCGCGCCGTTGGCCTTCAGTCGCCCGCTGTTCGTCGAGCAGGAGGAGCCATTCACGGAAGGTGATTAAACCAACGTTTTCCATGGCTCCGGCGGCAAAATCAGGGACCGCCACCAAGTCGAGCTTTCGGTACGG
The DNA here is from genome assembly GCA_963712235.1 of uncultured delta proteobacterium. Lineage (GTDB taxonomy): Bacteria > Myxococcota_A > Polyangia > Polyangiales > Houyiibacteriaceae > SG8-38. The sequence continues at coordinate 303,966 of CAVQHC010000003.1, read as the reverse complement.
GTAGGGGATGCCGAAGTAGTCCTCCAGCGCCAGGACGAACTTGCCCGTTCGCTCCAAGGCGTGTTGCAGCCGTGCGCCCTGGCCTTTGGCCGCGATGCCCCGGAGCGGGATCGGGAGCGCGCGCCCTTCGTTGGGACCAACCGCTGGCCCGATGACGACATCGAGAGGGCCGACCGCCCACGCTACGAGATAGGTGGGCAGCGGCAAGGTCGGCATGAAGCTGATGCGGTGAAGGCCGTCGGGAAGCTCGACCGTGCGTTCGACGGGGGTGTTCGCCGCAGCGAATTGGCTCGCCGGAATGGTCAGGGTCAGCTCGAATGGAGTTTTGAATCGCGGCTCGTCGAAACACGGGAATGCGAGGCGCGCGCTGATCGACTCGAACTGCGTGAAGGCGTACGCGATCCCGGACGACTCCACGCGGTACAGGCCTCGAAGCGGCGCATCGAAACCCGCAGAGTATTCCACGTGCAAGGTGCTCTTTCCGGCGGGCAAGGGTTCTTGGAGGTCGACGCGCACAACGCCGTCCCCGGTTTGTTGCTCCCAGGTGGCCGGGATGCGGGCCGTCGCATGGCTTGCGTAGATCGAAGTGACGTCCAAGTCCTGGCCGTGCATCCAAATCGTGGCCGAAGGGTCGTCCAGTTCGACGCCAATCGCGGCCGTTCCAGAAAACCTGTCCTCCTCGGGGATGATGGTGAGGCTCAGGCGGTAGCGGGTCGGTCGGGCGCCATCGGGAAGTTGGCCCGTGGGCACCTGCTGCGCCACGGTCGGAGTGGTTTCCGCGGGCTCCTTAGCGCCTCCGCAGCCCGTTTGCAGCAGGACCAACGAAGCCACGGCGAGGGCGGCGCGAGCTCGTCCGTTCATCGGTGCGGTCTCCGTCCGGGGTCGTGGCCAAGAGCGTACAAGCGATCGTAGAGCGCGCGACCGAGCGGCCTGTGTGAAGTGCGTGGCAGGGCCTGGCCGAGGCACGGCGGTAGACTGCGGAGCGACTGGGCGAGCTCCTCCATCGATGGGCCTTCCGAATCGAGCAGCAGCTTGGGCGAGGCGCGCCGGTTCGCGAACCAGCTTGCCGCCGCCGTGAGAAAGACGGCCAGGAAGGTTGCTGCAACCAGCTGGCGCGGCTCGTCCGAGGTCATGACGTCGGCCGTCGTGAACAGGACGACCGACAGTGTGATCGCAAGCGCCCAGCGCGGCGCGCGCTCCGCCCGCGAGCGCAAGGAGTCCCCGGCCTCGTAGCGCACCAACGTGTGCCAATGACGTTCCGGCGCGCGGTTGAACAGTCCGTCACTCACCAAGACGGTCTTCAGCCAGGGTAGTGCGGCAACGTGCGTGAGATAGGATGTCGGAGCCGGAAGATGGGCGAGCCGCCAGGGATGAGGCCCGACGTCGATGGACTTGGGGAACACCCGCCAAATGCCGAGAGTCATCAACAGCCAAGGGCTGACGACGAGCACCGCAGCTACCGAAAGCAGCGCCACCGTCATCGCTTCTACCATACCGCCGAACAAATCGAGGCGCTCGGCACCGAACCGTGCGAGCAGGGCGAGCCCAGTGGCGACGATGGGCATCGCCGACATCTGCACCGCGCGCCCGGCGGTTTCCAAATGGGACATCGCCTTGGTCTCTTCGGGAGTTCGCCGCGCCAGCGCGATGGCGACCCAGGCGGTCGTCATGCTGACGCTCCCAAAGAACCAGGCGCCCGTGGTCGGAAAGCGGGCCGTCAGCGCGGGGTCGGACACGAGCGCTCCGGCAACGGCCGCGGTGGGAAGCGCGATCAAGCTCGCCAAGAGGCAGGTGCGTCGATAGTGCAGCAGGGCCCGTTCTCGAGCCGCCCCGGGGGCAGAATCATGCACGGGAAACCAGGCTCCAAGCGCGGTGCAGGTGATCCAGGGGAGCAGGGCGCATCCGGCCAAGACCAGGAGCGACGTCATGCGAATTCCACCACGACCGGCGCATGGTCCGAAGGGGAGTTGCGTGCGCGCTCCTCCCGGTCGACGATCGCCCCAATCGTGCGTTCGGCCAGCTTCGGGGTGCAGTACACGTGGTCGATACGAAGCCCGTTGCCTCTCTCGAAGCCCCTGCCTCGGTAGTCCCACCACGAAAACACGCCGCCGCTTGGGTGAAAGGGTCGAAAGACGTCTTGCAGCCCAATCGATGCAAGCTCGGTCAAGGCATCGCGGACGGCGTCGCACGCGAGCACCGACGAGCGCCATTCTTCCGGTCTTCCGATGTCGTCGTCGAAGGGAGCCACGTTGAAGTCACCGCAGAGGGCGACCTGATCGGTGTCCGGGTCAACGCGCTTGCCAAGCGCTTCCCGAAGTCGCCGGATCCACTGAAGCTTGTACTCGAATTTGTCGGAGCCCACCTCCCCACCGTTCGGGAAGTAGGCACTGAGGATCGTCAGCCCGCCGACCTCTGCGCTGATCAGGCGAGCCTGTGGGTCATCTTCGGAGTCGCCCAGGTCCGCCACCTCGTTGGACATCGGCTGGCGGCTCAGGATCGCTACGCCGTTGTAGGTCTTCTGCCCGAAGACCGCGGCTTCATAGCCGCAATCGCGGATCTCCTCGTACGGGAAGTCGCCCTCAACCACCTTGAGCTCCTGAAGACAGAGCACGTCGGGCTGAGCGGCGTCGAGCCAGTCGAGCACATGCTGCCGGCGTGCCCGGATCGAGTTCACGTTCCACGTGGCGACCTTCATGTCGGTATGAAGTAGCATGGAATCATGACGAACAAACGAATCGAGACCGACGAGGCACCCGCCGCGATCGGCCCGTACTGTCAGGCCGTTGCGGCCGGAGACTGGGTTTACTGTTCAGGACAGCTCGCACTCGACCCCAGCGACGGCCAGATGCAGGGCGACGGCGACATCGAAGTAGAGACCAGGCAGGTTCTTCGAAACCTAGACGCCGTCCTAAAGAAAGCTGGAGCAAATCGAGGGAACGTCGTGAAAGCTACGGTTTACCTCACGGATATGAGTGAATTCTCGAAGATGAATCAGGTTTACGCCCAGTTCTTCGAGGGTCACACGCCGCCGGCACGCGCCACGGTTCAGGTCGCGGCGCTTCCCAGGGGCGCCAAGGTCGAAATCGACTTCACTGCGCGCGTCGAACGCTAGCTCGTAAAGGGGTCGCGGAGGTCTGCGGTGTCTTCGCGATCGGGGCCAACGCTGACCACGCCGATGGGGCAGCTCACCTCCGCTTCGATTCGCGCGAGGTAGGCCTGTGCGGCCGCGGGCAGGTCGGCCCGGGTGCGGCAGCCGGCGAGATCTTCGTCCCAGCCTTCAAGCGTCTCGTAGATCGGCTTGACGGCTTCGACGCGCTCATACGGCGGGTACTCGAGCCGTTCGCCATCGAGCTCGTAGGCGACGCAGAGCTCGATCGCATCGACCGCCGTCAAGACGTCGAGCTTCGTGATCGCGAGCTCGCCGAGCCCGTTGACCGCCACCGCGTGCCTGAGCGCGACCAAATCGAGCCAGCCACACCGGCGCGGACGCCCCGTCGTCGAGCCATACTCGGCGCCTGCATCGCGAAGCAGTTGGCCGGTTTCGTCCTCGAGCTCGGTCGGGAAGGGACCACCGCCGACGCGCGTGGTGTAGGCCTTCGCGATTCCAACGGCGTGGCGAATGTGGGTCGGTCCGATGCCCGCGCCCGCACAGGCTCCGCCCGCGACCGCGTTCGAGCTCGTCACGAACGGATAGGTTCCGTTGTCGATGTCGAGCATGGTGCCCTGTGCGCCTTCGAGCAGGATCTTCTCGTCGGCCCGAATCGACGCGCGGACGATTGCCGCAGCGTCTCCGATGTATCCGCGAAGCGCTTGTCCGAGCGCCCCGTACTGCGCGGCGACCTCTTCGGCGCTTGGAAGAGTGCCGCCAAGGTCTTCGGCAACAGGGCGCCAACACTCGAGGTTTGCTTCGAGCTCGGCTCGTAGCATCGCGACGTCGAGCAAGTCCCCCATGCGAACGCCGCGCCGGGCGACTTTGTCTTCGTAGCAAGGACCGATGCCCCGCTTGGTCGTTCCGATCGCCTCGTTCGATTTCTTTTCCCGAAGTCCATCGATGAGCTTGTGATGCGGCAGGACGACGTGCGCGCGCTGACTGACGAGCAGGCGGCCGTCGGTTCCCACCCCGCGCTCCGACAATGCTTCGATTTCCTTTAGGAACACCGCCGGGTCGATGACCGTTCCCTGGCCGACGACGCACTTCGTCTGCTCGTGAAGAATGCCAGATGGGATCAAGTGCAGAATCAGCTTCTCGCCGTTGACCACGAGGGTATGTCCCGCGTTGGCCCCGCCCGCGTATCGAACCACGAGCTCCGCGTAGGGCGCGTAGAGGTCGACGACCTTGCCCTTGCCTTCGTCGCCCCACTGGGCTCCTACCACCACCACTGCGCTCATGTTTCGTTCCCAACTCGTGCCCAAGAGATCATTTTCGCAAACAGCTCGGCGCCGGGCTCGCCTTCGAGCGCCCGCGCGCGACCGTCGGCCAAGCGTGTGAGACGCGCGCCGCCTCCCTGGTTCCAAATCAATAGGTCGTAATCCCAGGCCTTCGCGTACCGCTTCGCTTCTTCCGCCGTTTTGGCTGGAATGACCGCCACTCTCGCGCCGCGGCTCCGCCAGAGCTCCGCAGTAGCACGCCGGCGTGCGTAGCTGCCTCCGGCCACCACGGCGCGCAGAGGCAGCTTGCCTTCGAGGGAGACACCAGCCTCCGAAAGAGCCCACAGGACATTGTCGACTTCGAAAGCAAATCCGGTTGCAGGCGCGGGCGCATCGTAGCGTCGGAGCAGGTCGTCGTAGCGCCCACCCATGCCAAGCGGTTCGCCGGGCCCCGCAGCGAGAAGCGTCATGCTCACCCCGGTGTAATAGCTATGTCGGCGCAGGTCGCTCAGGTCGATCGCGACGCGCTCGCCGAGACCCGCGGATGTTAGACGTTCCACGACTCGCTCGAGCTCGTCCAGCGCGCGTCGCGCGGCGCTGTTCTTGAGGCCCCTTCGTGCGTCTGCGAGGACTGAACGGTCTCCGTAGAGATCGCAGAGCATGAGCAGGCGCCGGCGTTCGGTCGCGCTGACACCGGCATCTTTGAGCAGCTTTTCGAGATTGGTCGCGTCCTTGGCGGCAAGCGTTTCAATCACCGCGAGGCGCGCGTTTGCGGGCACGTGATCGAGGACCTCTGCACCGATCTGCACCTGTGCAAGCTCCACCAGGAAATCCTTGAGCCCCACTTTCTCGCAGGCGCGAACCGCGACCTCGATCACCTCGACATCCGCTTCGGGACCCTTCAACCCAACGCACTCGATGCCACATTGCAGAACTTGATGCTGCTTCCGCGCGCGACCTCGCCGGCGCCGGACGATCGTGCCCTCGTAGGAGAGGCGCCAGGGCGCAGGCCGATCTTGGAGCCTCGTAGCGACGATCCGCGCAATCTGCGGCGTCATGTCCGGGCGCAACAGTGCGACCTCGCCGGAATCGGGCTCGATGAATCGCACGAGGTCGCGGCGATCGACCGTGCCGAGACCGCGTTCGATCACTTCCGCGTACTCGACCGGCGGGGTCGTCACCCGCTGGTAGCCGTAGAGGTCGAAGGTCTCCATCAGCCCTTGCCAAAGTAGGGTCCGCGTCATGGACGCCGGAGGCAGAAGGTCGCGCATTCCACCGGGAGGAGTCATCGGCAGGCCAGGACTCGACGTGCCGAGCCGCGCATCGCTCCCGGCCCGTCGCTTTCGCGCCGAAGGGGGCATCTCAGAGCCTCAGGGTATGCACACTGCTGACGTACCCGATGCCGCGGAGCTCGTCGAGGGCATCACTGCCTACGATGGAATCGACGTTCCAGACCGCCAATGCCTGGCCGCCGTCTTCGTCGAGCCCGACCTGCATCCGCGAGACGTTGATCCCGCGGTTGCCGAGCAGGGTGCCAACCGAACCGATGACGCCGGGTCGGTCCTCATTGCGGATGATGACGATGGGGCCTCCCATGACCGCGTCGATTTCGTAGCCCTCGAGGCCGACGAGCCGCGGCTCGCCCTTGCGGCCGGGAGTTCCGGTTGCCGTGTGGATGCCCTTTTCGCCGGTCACGGTCACGCGGACGGTGGTGGCGTACCGGTCACTCGGTTCTTTGACCTCGGCCAGCCGGATGCCGCGCTCTTGGGCTTCGTAGGGCGCGCTGATCGGATTGACCGGCTCTTCGAGGTGATGTTCGAGGAACCCTGCGAGCGCTGCGCGCGCAATGGGGGTCACGCCGAGCTCGCCCGCTTCGCCGGTGCAGGTCACTCGTAGCTCGCGCACGTCGACCGGATCGAGCTGGCCAACCAGGCTGCCGAGCAACTTGGCGACATCCAAGTACGGCCTGAGGCGTTCTGCGATTTCCTGCGGAAGTGCGGGCACGTTGACGGCGTTCTTGACGACGCCGAGTTGAAGGTAGCCGATCGCTTGTTCTGCGATTTCAACGGCAACGCGCTCTTGCGCTTCGGAGGTCGAAGCCCCGAGATGTGGCGTACACAAGACATTGTCCAGGCCGAGCAGTGGGTTGTCCGCATCGATCGGCTCTTTGGTGAACACGTCGAGCGCAGCCCCTGCGATCTCGCCGGCGGCAATCGCGCGAGCGAGCGCCTCTTCGTCCACGATGCCCCCGCGGGCTGCGTTCACCAGGAGTGCACTGCTTTTCATCTTCTTGAAAGCCGTGTCATCGATCATGTTCTTGGTCTCGGGCGTGAGTGGAGCGTGAATTGTCACAAAGTCAGCCCGCTTGAAGAGGTCGTCGAGCTCGACCAGCTCGATCCCTAGCTCGGCGGCACGATCGCTGCTCATGACCGGGTCCACCCCGATCACCTTCATCTTGAGGCCCTGGGCCCGGTCGGCGACGATGCGTCCGATGTTGCCGAGGCCGATGATGCCGAGCGTCTTGAATGCGATCTCGCGTCCCTGAAACTTGCTCTTCTCCCACTTGCCGCCACGCATCGAAGAGACCGCCTGCGGAATCTTTCTCGCGAGTGACGCGAGGAGCGCTAGCGCGTGCTCGGCGGTCGTTACGGAGTTCCCCGTCGGGGTGTTCATCACGACGATGCCGCGCCGACTCGCAGCTGGGATGTCCACGTTGTCGACCCCGATTCCCGCGCGGCCGACGACCCTCAGCCGGTCCGCCTTTTCGATGACGCGCGGGGTGACCTGGGTGGCGGAGCGGATGATGAGGCCGTCGTAGTCCCCGATGATTTCACAGAGCTCATCTTCACTCATGCCTGGGCGAAACTCGAGGTCTACTCCAGGCGCATCGCGCAATACCTGGAGCCCCGCCTCGGCGAGCTTGTCGGACACGAGGACACGTACGTTGGCCATGGCTACTCCTATGAAATCGGCTGAAAAAGCCGGGCGCAGAGCTAGCAGCAGCCCATCAGGGGGTCAAGGAGGGGCGGCGGCGGCGCTCAGACCCATTGGACGGCGCCAAGACTGAGTAGGATGGCCGCGACCCTGTAACCGCGCTGTGGGTCGCTGTTGCCCGGCCGCCGAGTGACGAACTGCGCCAACTGCTCGATGGTCTGCGACTTCTCGCAGAACCGCAGCGCGGCGCGAAGGTCCTCGGGGAGGGCCGCTGTCGCCACTCCGGTATCGATCCGCTCGGGCTGGGCGACCCGATCCTGCCCGCGCTCCAAGATGAGCTTGGTCTCGAAGCCCGCGGCGATGCGGCGCCGCAAGCCCCGATCGAGGATCTCCCAGGCGTCGAGGCGCAGTGGAAAACCGCTGCTCGGCGGGTCGACTCCATCGTAGAACGTCGCGGTGCCCGACTCCCAGGTGAAGAGGTCGAGAAGCTTCTCACGAACTTGCTCGGCGATGTGCCGAAAGAGCTCCAACGGCTCGACGAGCCCTAGGGCGACCAGGGTGTCGCCCAGCTTGCCTTCGAAGCGTGGCATCACGGCGAGCGCCATGTCGAGCTCGGTGCGCGTGATGACGCGCTCCTTGACCAGGTGCTCGCCCAGTAGCTCACCAGCGAGGTTGCTCGTCACGAACGCCGGGACGCCATCCTTGGTGTAGACCTCCTTGCGGACGCCTCCTTGCTCGCAGAGCCAAAGGCCCGTGCGCCGCGCAATGAGCGTACGAGCCAGCGCTCTGACGAAGCCGCCGTCCTCGAAGTCGATGCGAAGGTCTGCAGACGCCGAAGCTTGAACTCGCGTGGTCGTTGGCGTCATGCGGGAGACCGGCACGTGACGGTACAGGTCGGTGACCGAGGAGAGCGGTTGGAAGTCACCGCCAGCGATGCTCACGTCGTCGCTCCCGTCGACTTGTCCCGTGGCCACCGCTTCGACGACTTTTGCGTAGGCCAGCGGGCCGACTGTCGCGCCGTTCGGCTTTCGGATCGTGTACTCGAGTGGCGTGACGTTCGTCGTGCTCGGGTGCTCGTCGGAGAGCAAGAGCGGCGTCGGGGGCATCGTCGGCTTGGGTATCGTGTCGGCCGAGGTCTTCCGCAGTCGGGATTCGGCGGCGATGGAAGCGACCAACGCAGCCAGCTCCGCGCGCAAGACCTCCTCGGGCCGGCTCTGCCAGGGATCGAGCGCTGCCCAGAACGCGCGCGCGGTCGGCGGACGTTCCTCCGGGCTCGCCGCAAGTGCCTTGAGGATCACGGCGCCAAGCCCTTCAGGTAGCTGAGGCAGGAACTCGACGAACGGATGGACTTCGGCGTCGCGAATGGCGAGGAGCACCGCGAGCTCACTGCCACCGGTAAACAGGGGCCGTCGCATGAAGAGCTCTGCGGCAATGACGCCGGTCGAGAAGAGATCGGCGCGCTGGTCGACGCCACCGCCCGACACCTGCTCCGGCGCGAGGTAGCCGAGCTTTCCGTTGGCGCGCACCGCGGTGTTCGCCTCGAACGCGTTGACGTCCGAGCGCGCGATGCCGAAATCGGCGATCTTCACGTCGCCGTGAATCGAGATCAGCACGTTGGACGGGCTGATGTCGCGATGGACGATTCCGAGCGTTCCGCCGGCAGCATCGGTTGCGCGGTGCACGGCGTCTAGGCCGTTCAAGATCTGGCGCACCAAATAGACCACGAGATCGTGCTCGAGCTTTCGACTGTCGCGTGTGAGGCGACGGTTCAAACGCCAGAGGTCGCAGCCCGGAACGTACTCGAGCGTGAGGTAGGGCTGTCCCTCGATCTCCCCGTGGCCAAGGACATGGACCACATTCGGATGCGTGATGTGACTGGCGAGCCTGGCCTCTTCGGCAAACATCTGCTGTGCGTTGGTCTCATCGGCGATGTGCGGAAGCATTCGCTTCAAGACCACGACGCGCGGCTCGCCCGCGGCCCGCGGCTCGAGGGCACGAAAGACTTCCGCCATCCCGCCAACTGCAATACGGTCGACCAGTGTGTAGTCGCCCAACGGGGTATTCGGCGGTGGCGCCGGCGGCGGTGACGATGGTCTTGGCACACCTGGATTGTAACGGTGTCAACGGAAAATATCGATATCAGGAAAACAAAGTTGAGTCGAATTCGGAGAATTTCATGGCGGATCAAAGTTCCAGAGCCGGCGAACGGTATGCCAGTGCACAAATCCTCGAGTACGCCGCACGCACGCACCATCCCGAGGACAGGGCGCTGGCGCGCGCCTTCGAGGCTCCAGCGCGGCACAATATGCCGGAAATTCAGCTCGGCCCCGCGGAGGGCAGGCTGTTGGAGTTGCTGCTGAGACTGACCGAGGCCCGCAGAGTCGTCGAGATAGGCACACTCGCGGGTTATTCCGCTTGCTGGATCGCGCGCGCGCTCCCGCCCGGCGGCCATCTGTGGACGATCGAGTCGAATCCGAAGCATGCAGGGGTTGCCGCCGAGGTGATCGGAGAGGCCGGGTTTGGCGACCGCGTGACCATCATTCGAGACGCCGCCGCGGAGACCCTTCCAAAGCTGAGTGATTCTGGGCCGTTCTGCGCAGTATTCCTCGACGCAGACAAGGGCCGCTACGACCTGTACGGTCGCTGGGCCACCGAGAACCTGCGCCCGGGGGGATTGCTGATCGCGGACAACGCCTATCTCTTTGGCCGGCTCCTCGAGGACAGCGAGGAGGCGAGGGCGATGCGCCGCTTCCACGAAGAGATGGCTCTCAACTTTGATTCCGTCTGTGTGCCTACGCCGGACGGTTTGGCGGTCGGCATCAAGCCAACCCCAGCCGCTTGACCATTCTTCGCCTGGCAGCGATATAGGCCCCCGCGCTTCCGTTCGCTCCGGGCTTGACTGCGCTTTGGAGCGGCCCTAGCGGGCTCCGAGGGAGAGGCAAAGTTGAGCGTAGCCTGGCTGCGCAACCGCCGCTTGAATCTTGTTCGTCGAAAAGTGACGAACCGACTTGTCCGACCCTCGAGCTTCGCCTACATGGCGGCCGGTCGTTTAGAGGACTGAAGAGAAAACGCAGCATGCAGATTTTCCCCCGCGAGTTGAACTACTTGCCTCTTGCCTTGGCCCTCGTCGCCGGTGGTCTCGGAGCAGGCGTGTTCATACTGTTTTGGGTCTACTTCACCCCACCCAACTTGCAGGTCGGCTACACGCCAAAGCAACCGGTCGACTACAGCCACCGCTTGCATGCCGGAGAGCTCGGGATGGATTGCCGTTACTGCCACTCCCAGATCGAGCGCTCCCATGAAGCGATGGTGCCGCCGACGCAGACCTGCATGGGCTGCCACGCCGTCGTCCATACCGAGTCTACGAAGCTCGCGCCGGTCCGAGAGAGCTGGAAGACGGACGACGCAATCCCTTGGGTTCGCGTCCACCAAGTTCCCGATCACGCCTACTTCAACCATAGCGGGCACCTCAGAGCCGGTGTCGGCTGCGTGTCGTGCCATGGCCGGATCGACCAGATGGAGGTCGTCGGGGTGGCGGAGCCGATCGCGATGCAGTGGTGCTTGAAGTGCCACCGCAATCCCGAGGAGCACATTCGGCCCAAGAGCGAGGTTACGAATATGAACTGGGAACCCGACGAGGCCTGGCTGGCCCAGCGCGCCGCGGTGGCGAGCGTTCTCAATCCACCTTTGCACTGTTCGGGGTGCCATCGATGACCCGCAGAAAGTCCTATGAGCTGAGCCCAGGCAAGGGTCCGTCGATGTGGCGGAGCCTCGAGGACAAGGCCCGCGCCGCGGACGAACTGACGAAGCTCGCCCAGGAAGAGCAGCCGGGCGGTTTCATCACGGACCTGTTGAGCCCCAAGGCACTCGTCTCACGACGCTCCTTCGTCCAGGGCTCCTCGATCGCGGCCTTGGCCGCAGGCCTTCAGGGCTGCATTCGCCGACCCAAGAACGAGATCCTCCCCTACAGCAAGGCGCCCGAGTACTTGGTGCCAGGCATCCCTTCGCACTTCGCCACGGTGACGTCGCGCGGCCGAGATGCGCTGGGAGTGGTGGTGACCAGCCACGACGGCCGCCCGACCAAGGTCGAGGGGAACGAGCAACACACGAGAAGCCTTGGCGGAACCGATGTTCGCGCTCAGGCCTACGTTTGGGACCTCTACGACCCGGACCGGTCGCAGTCCCCGGCGCAGCGCACAGGCAACGCGCTCGTCGACGCGACCGATGCCGAATTCGACAAGGCCTTGAAAGACTTGGCAGCGAAGCACGCAAAGGATAAGGGCGCCGGCCTTCGTATCCTCGCGCCGATTTCGAATAGTCCGTCCTTTCGCCGCATGCGCGACAAGGTCATCGAGACTTACCCGAAGGCGCGCTTCCACACGTACAGCCCGATCAACGACGACAACGCACGCGAAGGCGCGCGGATGGCGTTTCAGGGGTCGCCGTACACTCCGGTGTACGATTACTCGAAGTCGGCGGTCACGCTCTCGCTTGGTTCGGACTTCCTGGGCTCGGAACCCGGCTCCGTCGCGGCGGGTCGGCGATTTGGGCTCACGCGCATGCTTGGATCTTCGGACGCGCCGATGAGCCGACTCTACGTCCTCGAGTCGAACTTCACGGTCACCGGGAGTATGGCGGACCACCGCCTGCGAATTCCGCAAGCAGACATCGAATGGTTCGCTCGCGCTCTGATGATCACCCTCGCGGGTCGTGGAGCAAACGACCTCAAGCCCATCGCCGACCTGGTCCGTCGGACCGAGGGCGCCGTCGAGTCCGAGGGGATCGACCTCCCGTGGATCGACGCGGTGGCCGACGATCTCATTGCGAATCGGGGGCGCTCGCTCGTGATTCCAGGCACAGGGCAGCCAGCGCGCGTTCATGCGCTCGCGACCGCGATTAATGCGGCGCTCGGCAACTTTGGTAGAACCACGTTCTTTGGCCCGGCCATCGATCCGGACGACTCCCCAAGCCGCTCAACCATCGCGGATCTCTCCAGGAGCGCTGACGCCGTTTCGTCGCTGGTCATTCTTGGTGGCAACCCCGTCTACGATGCACCGGCGGACGTGAAGTTCGAGGAGCTTCTTGCCCGGGAAGGGCTCACCTCGATTCACCTGGCGTCGCATCGCAACGAGACCTCGGAGCGATGCAGCTGGCACGCACCTCTCGCTCACGAGCTCGAGGCCTGGGGTGATCAGCAGGCGATCGATGGTTCGGTAACCGTTCAGCAGCCGCTGATCGCACCGCTCTACGCCGGACGCAGCGAAATCGAGCTGCTTGCAAGCCTTGCAGGCGAGAAGGTCAGCTCGGGTCATGACATCGTTCGAGAGACCCAAGCAGGCCAGCTCGACAAGGATACCAAAGCCCTCCTCGACTACGGCGTGCCGGCGACTGATTTGAACAGCGACGTCATTTGGCGACGGGCGCTTCACAGCGGAACTCTGCTGAGTCCGGCACCGTCAAAACCGCCGGTGAACGTCGCCACCGTCGTCGAAGGGCTCATCACGTTCCCCGCGCGTAAGCCGATCAGCAAGGACAACATCGAGGTCGTCTTCGAGCCCGATCCTGCCCTTTGGGACGGCACCCATGCCAACAATCTCTGGGCGCTAGAGCTGCCGAGCCCAATGACGAAGCTCGTCTGGGACAATGCGGCTCTGATCTCTCCGACAACGGCACGGGAGCTCGGCGTAAAGAACGGCCAGATGCTGCGGCTCAGCAAGGGCGAGGCCAAGGTCGAGATCCCGGCCTGGATCGTGCCTGGGCATGCGGACCATTCGGTGACCTTGACCCTCGGTTGGGGCCGAACCGCAGCGGGCCGATACGGCAATGGCAAGGGCTTCGATGTGAACCCGCTTCGCATGTCCGATGCGATGGACTTCACCGATGGCGTGACGGTCGAGCCGCTCCGCGAGACCTACAGTCTGGTCCAGACCCAAACGCACGACCGGATGGAGGGTCGCCCGATAGCGATCGATGCGACGCTCGAGGAATACAAAAAGGAGCCGGACTTCGCATCGTACCGCTCGGTCGATCCCGTCAGCACGCCACCGCTGTGGAAGCAGGTGGACTATGGCGAAGGCCACAAGTGGGGCATGACGATCGACCTCAACGGTTGCACGGGCTGCAACGCCTGCGTCGTCGCCTGCCAGTCGGAGAACAACATTCCAGTGGTCGGCAAGTTCGAAGTGGAGCGGGGTCGCGAGATGCACTGGCTGCGCATCGACCGGTACTTCGTCGGCGATGACGAGAACAACCCGGATGTCGCCGTGCAGCCGGTCACCTGCCAGCAGTGCGAGGAAGCGCCCTGCGAGAACGTATGCCCGGTCAACGCGACGGTTCACTCGCCCGAGGGCCTCAACGACATGGTCTACAACCGATGTGTGGGCACTCGATACTGCGCGAACAACTGTCCGTACAAGGTTCGCCGCTTCAACTACCTCGACTGGCACGGCCACCTGGACGACAAGTTCGGCTGGTACGAGGACTTCCCGGAATCGAGGAAGCTCCAGTTCAACCCCAACGTCACCGTGCGCATGCGGGGCGTCATGGAGAAATGCACCTATTGCGTGCAGCGCATCGAGAAGGGGAAGCTCTCCGCCAAGCTCGACGGCCGCACACTCCGGGACGGCGAGATCAAGAGCGCGTGCCAGCAGGCCTGCCCGACCGGAGCGATCACATTCGGCGACCTCAACGACCCGAAGAGCAAAGTCTCCAAGTTGGCCGCGGTGGACCGCAACTACAAGCTGCTCGCCGAGATCGGCACGCGTCCGCGCACCTCGTTCCTGGCACGGATCCGGAACCCTAACCCCAAGCTCAAGGGAAATGGGTAAGAACCAATGAACCACGAAGCACCCATCAAAGCGCTCGGCGAGACCTCGCTCCTGCCCGAAGGCACGACCGCCCACGACATCACCGAGACCATCGCTGGCGTGACGGAGAACGCCGCCCCGCGTGGCTGGTGGCTCCTGTTCTTGCTCTCGCTTTCTGCGCTTGGCGCAATGACCGCGGCGCTCGCATACTTGTTCGTTCAGGGCGTGGGTGTCTGGGGCAACAACGCGCCGATTTACTGGGCCTGGGACATCACCAACTTCGTCTGGTGGATTGGTATCGGTCACGCCGGAACGCTGATCTCGGCCATTCTCTTCTTGTTCCGCCAGAAGTGGCGAACGAGCATCAATCGCTTCGCGGAGGCGATGACGGTCTTTGCGGTTCTCTGCGCGGGCTTGTTTCCGGCGATTCACACCGGCCGCCCCTGGTTCGACTACTACTTGTTTCCGCTCCCGAACCAGATGGACATGTGGCCGAACTTCAAGAGCCCGCTGATGTGGGATGTCTTTGCGGTCAGCACCTACCTGACGATCAGCGTGATCTTCTGGTACGTCGGCTTGATCCCGGACTTCGCGACGCTGCGTGATCGGTCGAAGAACCTGACTCGCAAGAGGATCTACGGGTTCTTCGCGCTGGGCTGGCGCGGCGCCCATCGGCACTGGCAGCATTACGAGCGGGCGTACCTGATCTTCGCAGGTATCTCGACGCCGCTCGTTCTTTCGGTCCACTCGGTCGTTTCCTTCGACTTCGCGACCTCGGTCGTTCCCGGCTGGCACACCACGATTTTTCCGCCGTACTTCGTCGCGGGCGCGGTCTTCAGCGGATTCGCGCTCGTGATGACGCTGATGCTGATCTGCCGCTCGATCTTCCAGTTGCAAAACATCGTGACCATCCGACACCTGGACTTGATGAACAAGTTCATGCTCGGTACGGCGCTCCTGGTCGGCTACGCGTACGCGATGGAGTTCTTCATCGCCTGGTACTCCTCCAACCCGTACGAGCAGTGGGTGTTCTTCCACAACCGCCTCGGCTGGGGACAGCTAGACAGCAGTGGCAACTGGGGCCCGCTCTGGTGGGCGTACTACGCGATGGTGTTCTGCAACGTCATCGTTCCGCAGATTTTCTGGTTCAAGCGAGCGCGCACGAGCGTTCCCATCATGCTCGTTGCCAGCGTCCTCATCAACATCGGCATGTGGTTCGAGCGCTTCGTGATCATCGTCACGTCGACGTATCAAGACTTCCTGCCGTCTTCCTGGGGCATGTTCCACCCGACGGCGATCGACATCCTGACCTACCTTGGAACGTTCGGCTTGTTCTTCACCCTGTTCCTTCTCTTCGTCCGCTGGGTTCCAATGATCGCAATCGCGGAGGTCAAAGGAAATCTACCGGGCGCGCATCCTGACATGCACGCCATCGAGGCACATGACGAGGCACCGGACGCAATGGGTGCGCCGGTACCGGCGGAGTGACGTGAATCATGGCTAACGAAATGAAAAAGCCCGCCCTTTACCTGGCCGAATACGACACGCCGAATGCCATTGCCCAGGCGGCGATGAAGGTGCGAGACGCCGGCTACCAGAACTGGGACTGCCACACCCCGTACGCCATGCACGGCATGGATGAGGCGATGGGGCTCAAGCCTACGCGAATCGGGGTCCTCTCATTCATCTTTGGGATGCTCGGCGTCGCAACCGCGGTGGCCTTGATGCAGTACACGAACGCCTTCGACTTCGACTTCTTGAACATCGGCGCTGGCTATCCGCTCATCGTAGGCGGCAAGCCGCCAGGAGCGTTCCCATCGATGGTGCCGATCATGTTCGAGCTCGGGATTCTTCTGTGCGGCTTTGCGACGCTCTTCGGATTGCTCGGGATCATCAAGCTGCCGATGCACAATCATCCGATTTTCGCGTCCGACCGTTTCGAAGCCGCCACCGACGACAAGTACTTCATTTCAATCGAGGCGGGAGACCAGAAGTTCGACCTCGATCGAACGAGGGCTCTTCTCGAGGCAACGAACCCGACATATATCGAGCTCGTCGAAGAGGAGGTGCTTTGATGCGTACCCTGCTCATCGCACTTGGACTCGCCACGCTGGCGACGGCGTGCGTCGGCGGCGAGAGCAGCGAGCCGCCGATCGTTGGCATCCGCAACATGTACAACCAGCCGCGCTATGACACTCAAGAACGGCAGCCCTTCTTTGCAGACCAGCGCTCCATGCGCCCTCAGGTCGAAGGGGCGGTTTCTCGGGAGATGGAACGTTCGCTGACGACCGCGACCGGCCTCGCTGCAAACGAAGGCTATGTGTTGGAGGTCCCCGCCACCGTCATCGCACGGCGTGGGGGCAGCGCGGCGTTTCTAAAGCGCGGCAAAGACCGATATGAAATCTTCTGCGCAACGTGCCACTCGGTCTCCGGCGACGGCAAAGGAATGGTGTCGCGCCGCGCTGCCTCGCTGGGTGCAAGCGGCCTCATCGCGCCGAGCTTCCACGATGACCGCCTGCGACACATCCCCGATGGCCAACTCTATGCGACCATCACCAATGGAGTGCGAAACATGCCGGCGTACGCCCACAACATCCCGGTCGATGACCGTTGGGCCATCGTTCACTACGTCCGCGCGCTGCAGCTGACTCAGGCACCCGTGGCGGCGCTGAAGAACACGGAGCAGTCGAAGTGACGAACGCAAACGACGCAGACTACCGAGTTGGGGACGATCGCGTTTGGAAGCGCGCCTGGCTTGCACCCCTGGGGCTCGCGATTGTGGGCGGACTGGTCGCGGTCCTCACCGCTGACGCAACCCGCCTCGGCTACGCCTACCTGTTCGGCCTGTTCACGACCGCCACTTTCATGCTTGGCGCTCTGTTCCTGGTCTTGGTCCAGTTCCTGACCGCCTCGTACTGGGGTGTGTCGTCGCGACGCATCGTCGAAGTCATCATGTCGGGTGCACCCGTCGTCGCGCTCCTTGCGCTTCCCTTCATCGCTGGGGTGGCGTTTGGGAAGTTCGACATCTACAACGAGTGGCAGAGCGTGTCGGCTCACGGCGAGCACGCAGAGCCTGACTCGGGGGCTGGCCACGGAAACGATCACGAGGAGCACAGCGTCCTCGGCTTCGGCTCGGGCGTCGCGCACGCGCAGGCAGACGGTGAAGATCACGCTGCGCATAGCGAAGCAGCGGCGCACGATGAAGGGCACTCCCACACTGCTCAGGAAGCCAGTCTTCACCACGAAATCTTGGAAAAGAAATCCGGCTATCTGAACACCCCCGGCTGGGTTGCCCGCGGACTCGGCTATCTCCTGGTCTGGTGCCTGCTGGCCGTTGCGTATTTCGTATGGTCGAGGCGCCAAGACCGGGACCACGACCCGAAGCACACCCTTCGGATGCAGAGCCTGGCCGCCCCGTCGTTGATTCTCTTCGCCGGCGCACTGACGTTTGCGGCGTTTGATTGGCTGATGTCGCTCGAGGCCGCCTGGTTCTCGACGATCTTCGGTGTGATCATCTTCGCCGGTTCGGCGGTATCGATTCTCGCCCTCACGATTCTAATCGGCTTGAGCCTCTACAAGCGTGGCTTGGTAAGCGATTACATCAACATCGAGCACTTCCACGACCTCAGCAGGCTGATGTTTGGCTTTGTCTGTTTTTGGACCTACGTCCAGTTCTCACAATGGATGCTTATTTGGTACGCAGGCATCCCGGAGGAAGCCACTTGGTTCATGAAACGCTGGGACGGCGGCTGGAAATTCGTGTCTTATCTGCTCATCTTCGGGCACTTCGTCGCACCGTTCGTCTTGTTGATTTCGCGCGTCCAGAAGCGCGCCCTCCCGTGGCTCCAGGTCATGTGCTTCTGGGTCCTATTCATGCACATCGTGGACATTTACTGGTTCGTTCTGCCGCAGGCCGGAGCCTTCCAGGTCCAGCTCGCGGACATTGGGGCGCTCCTGTTTGTGGGCGGCCTCTTCTTCACCTACGTCTTTTGGCAGCTCGGAAACGTCCCGTTGGTGCCGGTTGGCGATCCACGGCTTCAGCGGAGCCACCACCTCCACCAGATATACTGAGCGTGCACGGATGAGTACGAAACAGAAAACACGATTCGCATCCTTTCACGTCCTCGTGGCCCTCTCGGCCCTGATGGCGCTCGGCCTGGGTTGCGGCCAAGGCGATTCAGCCAGGGCGCCCACGAGCGATGATGAGTACGACATCATCAAGCGGCAGCAGGAAGAGGCCCTCGAGAAAGGGACGGTCCCCATCGCCCAGGCGATGGCGGAATATGGCTCCACCCGACGCGACGAGTTTGCCGCCCTCGCGCCGCAGCCCTCGACAGACGAGTCGGCCGTGAGCGGCTGGTCGTTCAAGGGTGCGGCTCCCATCGCAGCGGGTGACGTCACCATGCCGCCCGAGTGCGTCGGCGCAGCGAACCCCGAAGCGTGTTGGGGCCAGAAGCTCAGCAACAGCAAAGGCTGTATGGCGTGTCACGCGGTCGACGGCGTGAAGCAGCAGCCTTGCCCCAACTGGAAGGGTCTGTTCGGCAAGGAACGACCCCTGGTCAGCGGCGAAACCGTCGTGGCTGACGAAACCTACCTCGCCAACTCGATCGTGAATTCCTGGGATCAGGTCGTTCAGGGCTACGGCAAGACGATGCCGCCTTACAATTTCCCTGAACAGGAAATCTCGGCCTTGGTGGCCTATCTCAAGTCGCTAGGAGAGGGCGGATGATGCGCAAATCACGAGCCGCTACGCTAATCGCCGTCGTGTCGACCCTGTCGATCGCGCTGACGGCCTGCAGCGAGCCCAGCCCGGACACGGCCAGCCTCAAGTACAGCGAAGATCTCTACGATGGCTGCGTTCAGTGTCACGGAGCGGAGGGCGAGGGCGACCAAGCGATCGGCGCACCTTCCATTGCGGGGCTCGAACGCTGGTACGTAAAGCGGCAGCTCCGCGGCTTCAAGAAGGGCTACCGTGGCTTTCACCCGGAAGATGTCGCGGGCAAGCGAATGTACCCCATGGCGCGCGCGCTCGATACGGACGAGAAAGTCGATGTGATCTCCGATTACGTCGCGTCCATGGAACCGACGCATCCGGCGCCCACCCTCGAGGGCGGCAATCCGGAAACCGGAAAGATCTACTTCGCCGCCTGCGTGCAGTGCCACGGCGCGAACGCGCGCGGCAACTTGGACGAGTTTGGTCCGCCGCTGGCGGGCGCGAGCGACTGGTACCTTCTGACGCAGCTGCAAAACTTCAAGGCGGGGGTGCGTGGCACCCAGCCCGACGACGCCATGGGAGCCAAGATGCGACCGTTCTCCATGACACTCCCCACCGAACAAGCGATGAAAGACGTCATCGCGTACATTGGCACCCTATCCGAGTAGGCTGCGAGGGTTTGAAAAATGGCTGGTAAGACACGGGATCCCGACAACGAAGCATATTTTTGGTGGAAGTGGACCATGATCGGTGCGGCCATCTACATCGGTGTCGTGTTCGCTTTCGTTCTCAGGTAGGGGTTTAGAGGATCGAATGGTTCAATCAATTTACGACTTCATCAAAGGATTCTTCGAGCCGCTCGGCGACTACCTCATCGGTTCGTCGGTGCCCGTCGCCTCGTCGTTCGCGGGTGACATCGACGCGCTCATCGCGCTGGTCGCCGTGTTCGTCGGATTCTGGGCGCTGCTCGCCTACGCAGCGTTCTTCTTTCTGATCTTTCGCTTTCGGGCGAGAGACGGGCAGCGGGCGCAGTACGTCACGGGCGAAGAGAAAGACCTCAAGCGATGGATCACCTATCCGCATGCGGCGATCATCCTTTGCGATTTGGTCATCGTCTTCATGGCGATCATGGTCTGGTACAACATCAAGCAGCGTCTGCCCGAGGCGGACAGCACCGTCCGAATCGTGGCACAGCAATGGGCATGGAATTTCGTCCACCCCGGACCCGACAACGAGCTCGACACGGAGGACGACATCAACACATTCAACGAGTTGCACGTGCAAGTAGGCACGACCTACCACTACGAGCTCGTTTCCAAGGACGTTTTGCACGATTTCTCGGTCCCCGTGTTTCGCTTGAAGCAGGATGCGATCCCGGGTCGCGTCATGAAAGGCTGGTTCCAGCCCATCCAGGCGGGCGAGCATGACATTCAATGCGCCGAGATGTGCGGCATTGGGCACGGCATCATGGGCGCGCGCATCATCATCGAAACCCCGGAAGAACACGCGGCTTGGATGTCGCAGGGCAGCGCGGGCAAGCTTGCTTCCCGCTGAATGGATGAGTCATGGCTGAAGCAAGCACGGTAGACACACACGGCGCGCAGGCGCACGACGCAGGCCACGGGCACCACGAGCAGAGCTTTGTGAGCAAGTACATCTTCTCGACCGATCACAAGATCATCGCGATGCAGTACATGTTCACCGGCATCGTCATGGCGCTGATCGGCGGCTACATGTCGTACGCGTTCCGCATGCAGCTCGCATATCCAGGCGAAAGCGTCCCTGGTTATGGGGTCGTCTCACAGGGCGAATACAACGCCTTGGTCACCAACCACGGGACGATCATGATCTTCTGGGTCGCCATGCCCATGCTGATCGCAGCCTTCGGGAACTACCTGATCCCGCTGATGATCGGCGCGGATGACATGGTGTTCCCGCGCATCAACCGGCTCTCGTATCAAATCTTCCTGATCAGCGCGATCATCCTCATCGCCTCATTTTTCGTCCCGGGCGGCGGCTTCGGCGGCGCATGGACGTCCTACCCGCCGCTGTCAGCAAACGCGGAGTACAACCTCACCCCGCTGGGCGCGACCTTCTGGCTGGTTGCCGTCGCGCTCGAGTTCGTGGCGTTCCTGCTCGGGGGCATCAATTTCATCACGACGCTCATGAACGCGCGCGCACCCGGCATGAAGATGCACGACATCCCGATGGTCCTGTGGATGATCATCATCGCCAGCATCCTCTTCATGGCCTCGGTCGGCCCGCTCATTGCCGGTGCGGTGATGCTCTTCATGGATCAGGTGGTCGGCACCGGCTACTTCGACCCGGACCGTGGCGGCGACCCGGTGCTCTGGCAGCACCTCTTTTGGTTCTTCGGCCACCCCGAGGTGTACGTCGTGCTCCTGCCCGCGATGGGGATCGTTGCCGAGATCATCTGCACGTTCGCCCGTAAGAAGCTGTTCAACTACAAGCTCATTCTGTACACGGCATTCGCGACCGGGATCATCAGCTTCTTCGTCTGGGCCCACCACCAGTTCGTCGCCGGGATCGACCCGCGCATGGCGAATGTGTTCACCATCACCACCCTGATCATCTCCATCCCGATCGCGGAGATGCTGTTCCTCTACATCGCCACGCTGTACGGCGGATCGATCCGTCTCACCACGCCGATGCTCTGGGCCTTGTCGTTCATCGCCGAATTCCTCATCGGCGGTATCACCGGCATCTTCCTCGGGGCGAGCGGCTCGGACATCTACTTCCACGATACGTACTTCGTGCTCGCTCACTTCCACTACACCTTCTTCCCGATCGCCATCATCGGGTTCTTCGCTGGAATCACCTATTGGTTCCCGAAGATGTTTGGCAGGATGATGAACGAGACCCTCGGCAAGATTCACTTCTGGGGCACGATCATCGCGTTCAACTTCATCTTCATCCCGCTCTTCATTCTGGGTGCCGCCGGTCAGCATCGGCGAATCTACAACTTCCAGAACTTCCCCGACCTTGCGGGCATGCAGGACCTGCGCGTGATTGCGACGACCGCCTTGCTCGTCATGCTCGCCTTCCAGGCGATCTTCCTCTTCAACTTCGTGTACAGCCTTTTCAAGGGCAAGCCCGCTGGCAAGAACCCGTGGAAGGCCAACACGCTCGAGTGGACCGCGGATTCGCCGCCACCCCACGGCAACTGGCCCGAGCTGCCGAACTGCTACCGAGGCCCCTACGAGTACAGCGTGCCCGGTCGTGAAGACGACTACTGGCCGCAAGACGTCCCGCCGGACACAGCCCCCGCCGAATGACGAGGCCGCAATGAGCATGACCAGACCCATAGCAACGACCAGAAGCGTCACGGGCATTCCAACCGGCAAGCTCGCCGTTTGGTGGGTCGTCGGCTCTGAGATCGTGATTTTCGGAGGCTTGCTCGCTTCCTACATCATGCACCGCCTGGGCCACCCCGAATGGGCCGAATACGCGTCCCATACCAACACATGGTTCGGCGGCGCCAATACCTTCGTGCTGCTGACTTCATCGCTCTTCGCCGTGCTCGCGCACCACGCTGCCGTGCATGGGGACGGCAAGACGGCAGCGAAGTGGCTGCTCGGGACCTGCGCCGGAGGCCTGATCTTCCTCTGCATCAAAGCGGTCGAATGGACCGGCGAGATTCAGCACGGGTACACGATCACCAGCAACGGCTTTTGGAGCTTCTACTACACGGCCGCTGGGCTCCATGCGCTTCACGTCATCGCGGGTTGCATCATCATGCTGATCATCGCGAAGGCGGCCTGGAATGGTAAAGAGCTTCATCGGGTCGAGCTCATCGGCATCTACTGGCACTTCGTCGACATCGTGTGGATTTTCCTCTTTCCGCTGCTCTACATCGCCAAATGAGGACGAACGATCATGGCTGAACACCAAGACCACGCAGACGACCACAGCGGCGACCACAGCCAGGCGTTCTACCTGAAGATTTGGGCCATCCTGCTCGTGCTGCTCATCGTGAGCATCCTCGGGCCGATCGTCGCGCCGCACCTGGCCGTCGGATTCCTGCAAGCTTGGATGATCACCCTGATGACGGCGTTCGGCATCGCGGTGGTCAAGGCCTACCTTGTCGCAGCGAACTTCATGCACCTCAACATCGAAAAGCGGTACATCTCATACCTGCTCGCCACGATGTTGATGCTCATGCTTCTGTTCTTTGCCGGCGTTGCTCCGGACGTCATGAAGCACAAGGGCCAAAACTGGCAGAACGTCGCGGCGGAGGCGGAAGTCGACCGAGCGCTCGAGGCCGAGGCCGCTGCACACGGCGAGCACGCCGGGGAACACTCGGGCACGGGGCACTGATGAACGGAGAGCTCGCCTATGCCTGATGATGCACTCGGTCGCCCTTACGGCGTGCCAACGAGGCGCGAACCCGTAGTTCCGAACGGTGTGCTGGGCATGCTGATCTTCGTGGCGACGGAGGTGATGTTCTTCTCCGGCCTGATCAGCGCCTTCGTGATCGGGAAGAGCAATGCGTTGGGCGGCTGGCCGCCGCCAGGGCAGCCCCGCTTGCCCATCGAAGAGACGGCCCTCAACACCGCAGCGCTCCTCGCAAGCGGCGTGATGCTCTTTTTCGCCAACCGCGCCTTCCAAAAAGACTCTCCGCACACAAAGCGGCTGCTTGGGCTCGCGATCGGGCTTGGCGGCGTCTTCGTGCTGTTCCAGGGCGCAGAATGGGTTGCGCTCATCGGCGAGGGGCTGACGATCACCTCGGGGCAGCTGGGCGGCTACTTCTACCTTCTCGTTGGAACCCACGCGCTTCACGTCGTCGCCGGGTTCCTAATCCTGCTCTACACGTATCGGAAGCTCTCAGAGCACGAGCTCGATCGTTTCACGTTTTGGCCCGCGCAGATCTTCTGGTACTTCGTCGTGGGCGTATGGCCGATCCTCTACTGGCAGGTCTACCTCTGATGCCCGTCTGGATGCGCTTGGCTCGCGCCAGTCTGGCCTTCGCCGCCGTGGCCCTCGCCTGGGCCGCCGACCTGGCCTACGCCTGTCCGTCGTGCGCCTCGCCCCTCGAAGAAAACCGGCAAGCGTTCGTCGATACGACCGTCTTTCTCACGGTGGTGCCCCTGGCGATGATGGGCGGCTTCGTCTGGTGGATTCGACGCAAGCTCCGCGAACAGGATGAGCTGCCGGAGATCGCCGTCCCGCAGAACCTGTTGCGCGATGCAGGACGCTTCTCGAAGCGTCCCTGAAGCTGAAATCGCGACCAAGGTCGACTAGAGTCGTTCCCAGACGGGTTGGCGGACGTCGTAGCGCTCGCCGCGGAACTCCTCACGCTCTGCAACGGCACACGCGAATCGGCGCGCCGCGAACGCGAGCAGTAGACCCAGCGCCACGTCGATGAACCAGTGCCAACGCAAGAACATCGTCGCGATGATGATGTTTAGGGCGACGAAACCCAGGAAGGGCCAAAGCCAGCGAAAGGGCTGCGCGTCTCGATGTGCGAATGCGTGCAACGTGAAATACGCGGGCCACGCGGTGTGCAGCGAGGGAAAGATATCGAGCTGCGCGCCAGCCATGGCGACGGTGACCTCGACCTGCTTCCACCAAAACCCGCCTTGCAGCGGCTGGTCGAACGGAATGGTCGCGTACGGACCGACACCGGGGACGACGGTGTAAAGAGAGTGTCCCGCGGCCACGATGAGCAAGCTGCCTGCCATGAGCTCTTGAAGACGCCGGCCTTTCCCGAAAAAGAGCGCGGGGAGGAGCATCGCGATCAGGATGAAGAAATGGGAGTAGTAGAAAAAAGACAGCCACTCGACGATCGGCCTGACGTTCCAGGGCTGCATCCAGACCGATGGTGTCGCTCCCAGCAGCCAGAGGTCGATCGCGTAGAGCCGATAGTCCATCAGATCGGGGTGAAGCGCCGGCAGCAAGACCCGCATCTCGAAGTAAGAGAGCACCATCGGCACGAACAGCCCCAAGCGATACGTCAGTGCGCGTGCGCGCTGGCTCCGAATCACCTCACCGCGGCTGAGCACCAGCGAACAGGCGGTGACCACCAGGAGGGCGAGGGCAAGCTGTCGCGCCACCGTCGCGTCGGGGCTATCGGGGGCCGCCGAGATCCGCAAGTACAGGTAGGCATGAAACGCAAGGGCGATGACGTCCTGCACCGCGAGATTCTGCGCCGTGACGCCTATCGTCGTTCGCGCGCGCTCAGCGACGTTCCGAGTGAGTTCCAGCATCTGAAGCTCGGTGGCCGGAAGTGTGTCGATCTTGCAACGGCAATGCAAGCATCTGCGCCGACTTGCAGCCCAGGGATCACGCACCCTAAAGGCGCAATCACTTCGCTGGCAGACGGAACGGGAAACCTGGGGTACAACGCGCTCCATGCAAGAGGCAACGCCGAAGCGCCCCTCCATTCGGGAGGACGCGATCAATCTCCCCAATTTGCTGACCATGCTGCGGATCGCCCTCATCCCGGGGGTCCTCTGGCTGCTCTGGGACGGTACGCCCAAGGCCAACTTCTGGGCGGCCATCCTCTACATCGGCACCGCACTCACCGACCTCATCGATGGGTACCTCGCGCGGAAATGGGGGCAGATCAGCGTCCTCGGCAAGTTCCTGGACCCGCTGGCGGACAAGCTGCTGGTCTTGGCGACCCTGATCTCCCTCATCTATCTCGGTCGAATGCCGTTTCTGGGAGTCGTGGCCGTGATCATCATGCTCAGCCGGGAGCTTGCGATCACCGCGCTGCGCACCATCGCGATGAGCGAAGGGGTCGTCATGGCGGCGATGCGAACGGGCAAGGACAAGACCGCACTGCAGATGGTGGCGATTCTGATGCTCATCGTGCACCAGCGGTACACCGTCTATTTCGGTTTCTACCAGACCGAGTTTGATTTCGCAGGTGTCGGTCTGGTGCTCCTGTATGTGAGCCTGGGCTTGGCGCTCTTCAGCGCGGGCGAATACTTCAAGCTCTTCGTCGACGCGGTGGACGCCAAAGAAGAGCGCTTGACCCAAGCTGCATCGTGACCAACGTGAAGAGCACCGCGTCGGTTGAGACGCGCGCGTCGCGTCAGATCCTGGGACGGGTTTTTCGCGGGAACGGACTTCAGGACGCGCTTCGAACGCTTGCGGAAGAGCACGGGCTCCGAACCGCCTGGATCAGCGCCATCGGGGCTTTCGAGTGGGTCGAGCTCACCGAGTACGACCAAGTCGAACAGCGCTACGTGGAGGCCCATCGTTTCGAGCGCTGCGAGCTACTTTCGATGCAGGGCAACCTCTCCGAGCGAGACGGCGAGCCGTTTTGGCACCTGCACGCGACGGTTTCTCTTCGAGAGGACGGACGCGACGTTACCTACGGCGGGCACCTGGTGGACGGCTCGGTGTTCGCATTGGAATTTCGAATCGATGGCTACGATGGGATCGAGCTGCGCCGCGCGAAGGACGAGGCGACTGGGCTGCGGCTCTGGGCCGACATCGAAGGCACCGAGGTCGAACAGACCGGGGTCCACGAAGTGCCGGTTGCCGAAGCCGGCGGTCCAGGGGCCACCTGGGCGATGGCCGCGGAGCTTTCGGCCCGGGCGGAACCGGAATCGCCCGAGGAGCACCGGCCCGAGCGGGGAGACTGGATCGAGCACGCGAAGTTCGGGCTCTGTCAGATCGAAGGCCTGAGGGGCGACGGGGTGTGCATCATCAAGCTGCCGAATGCGAGCCGTAAGAAGATCAAGCTCGACGCGATGCAGGTGCTCGCACCGCGCCATGACGGCGAGCGGAAGATCTTTCCGGTCCAGCCGAAGCGCAAGAACTGACAGAGGTGCTGGCGTGGCGGGCCAGAGCTAATCCAGACGGATGCGCGGGTCGAGTGCGGCCACCGCGATGTCCGCCAAGAGATTGCCGATTTGAACGGCAATGCCGAACATCAGCACGACCGCCATGATCACCGGTGCATCGAGCGATTCGATCGACTCGATCGTGAGAAGACCGAGGCCGGGCCAGGCGAAGATCTTCTCCGTAATGATCGCGCCGCCGACCAGGAAGGGAAGGCTCAGGCCGATCAGGGTCGCGATCGGCAGCAGGGCGTTGCGGATGGCGTGTTTGAGGACGACCTGGCGCATCGGCATACCCTTGGCTTTTGCGGTGCGAACGTGGTCGTGCCGCAGCGTTTCGATGAGCTCACCCCGCATGACGCGCGCATACGTTGCGGCGCCCGCGATTGCGAGAATCAGCGCGGGCAGCAGCGCGTGATAGATGTGATCGAGAGGGTCCACTCCGTACCCTCCGTAGGGGAACCAGCCCAAGAGGAACGCAAAGAGCAGGAGTGCGATCGGGCCTGTTACATAGGTCGGGAGGCTGATGCCGATGAAGGTAGCAAACATGATCGCGGTGTCCGACCAACGATTGCGACGAAGCGCAGCGATGATCCCCGCCGTCAGCCCGATGACCAGCTCGAATAAGACGGCGAGCGAGGCTAGGAGCAGCGTGCGGGGGAGGCGATAGCCGATGACGTTGGCCACCGACTCGTGGTGAGAATACGACTCGCCGAGATCTCCCTGCAGGAGGCCGCAAAATCCGCGGTCGCCGTCGGGACCCAGGTATTTCGGCGAATCCTTGCGGATGCAGGGCATCACCCCGAGGTAGCTCATGAACTGCTCGGGCACGGGCCGGTCCAGGCCCTTCTTGGCCTTGAAGTCGGCGATCTGCTCGGCCCTCGCTTGAGGCCCGAGGATCGTGACCGCGGGGTCGCCGGCGACGAAGATCAAGAAGAAGACCAGGGTCACGACCGACATGACCACGAGCACTCCCCAAAGCGCGCGCTGCACGATGAACAGCATCATGGGGCAGCCCCCTCGTCGTAGATGACCTGGCTGACCCGCTTCCTCGGAAGGTCGAGCCAGACGTTTCGGTATTCGTTGAGCCAGACCGGGTGCGGGCGGAACCCCTTTACGTACGGCTGCCAGGCAAACATGTCGACCGCGTACGACAGAAACGCCCAGGGCGCGTCATCGGCCAAGATGGCGTTCGCCTCTGCGTAGAGGGCGAGGCGCTTCTTGCGGTCGACTTCGGCGCGCGCCGAGTCGAGGATGGCGTCGAGCTTCGGGTTTCGATAGAACGAACGGTTCTCAGAGTTCACTGGGTGGATCGACCGGCTGTGGAACAGGATATCCATGAAGTTCGACGGATCGGGGAAGTCCTGGTGCCAGCCCGTGAAGGCGGCCTGCGCGACCCGGGGCTTCCCCGTCTCTTTGAGGTACGTCGCAAACGACACCATCTTGAGATCGATTTCGATTCCGATCTCTTTGAGGTCCTGTTGGAAGAGCTGCGCCCCGCGTACGTCCCCTTCGCCCCTCACCCAGAGGGTGATCGGCTCGCTGAGACCATCGGGAAACCCGGCCAAGCGCATTTCTTCCTTGGCTCGCTCGAGGTCGAAGCGCTGTCTGGTCGGCAGCTCGGGATCGTACGGCGCGAGCATCGGAGGCAAGACCTGGCTGGCCGCGAGCACCTCACCCGGGTTGAGACGCTCGAGCTTCGAGCGGTCGATCGCGAAGGCAACAGCGCGACGCACGTGGACGTTGTCGAACGGAGGCAGCTCGCAGTTGAGTCCGATCGCGTAGACCGAAGGGCTCGGAACTTCAGCGCGATACGGAGCCCAGGCCTTGGACTCGCGCATGAAGAGCCTGTTCACTTTGCTCGGCCTGTGGATCACGTCGAGATCCCCGTTGCGGAAGCGAGCGCTGGCGACATCGGGCGAAATGTTCTCGAGGAACACCATGCGGTCGACGCGCGCCTGCGGAGCCCAGTACTCCTCGAAGCGATGAAGCTCGACCTGCACGCCCCGCTCCCAGCGCGAGAATGCAAAGGGACCGGCGCCAAGCGGGTGACGTCCGACCGCATCGAGGCCTTCTGTCGACTCGAGCTTCTCGACGTGCTCCTTGGCCAGGGGGTAGGCGAAGGGCATGGCGAGCGCGTTCAGGAAGGTCTGGTCCGCCTCGTCGAGCTGGAACTCGATCGTCTTGTCGTCGATGACCCGGATGCCTTCGATGCGTTCCGCCTCTCCGCGGTGGTAGTCTGGCGCACCCACGATCGATTTGTAGAACGGGTAACCCGGGGAGCCCGTCGTTTCCGAGAGCAGGCGGTGCAACGACCAGGAGATGTCGTGCGCGGTGATCTCGCGACCATTGTGAAACTTGATGCCGTCCCGAAGCTTGAAGCGAAAGGCTCGACCCGCGTCCGAAACCGTGGGCAGCGCCGCGGCGAGGCTTGGAATCATGTTGCCGTCGTAGTCGTAGTCGAGCAGGCCATCGTAGAGCAGGCGGCACGCCGCGGTCGAAAGGGTGTCGTACGCGAAGTGCGGGTCGAGCGTGTGGATGTTGCTACCGGCCGAGAAGATGAGCGTTCCGCCCGACTGCGGGGTAGAGTGCCCGGCGCCGATATAGCGCGGGCCGATGGGCGCCTTTGGAAAGTGGGTGATCGCCCAGCCGAGGAGCAAGGCGGCCGTCAGCGCCGCAGCGCTGCCCGCAAGCCAGCGGGCGGGGCTCCAATACTCAGTCTTTGGGGTCGAATGCATCACGCAGCCCTTCTCCAAAGAGGTTGAAGCCAAAGACCGCCATGCTGATCAGGACGGCCGGGTAGACCGTGAGGCGGGGCAGGCCGAGAAGCAGCGACTGGCTCTCGTTTAGCATCGAGCCCCAGCTTGCCGTCGGCGGCCGGACTCCTAGGTTCAGAAACGAAAGCGCGCTCTCCGCGATGATCATACGCGCCACCATGATCGTTGCGATCGCGATGATTGGGCCGATGACGTTGGGGAGCACGTGTCGCGCGAGAATTCGGAAGTGCCGCAGTCCGAGAGCCCGGGCCGCTTGGATGTAGTCGAGCTCGCGTGCCTCCATCGTCTTAGCCCGCGTCACGCGGGCGAGGGTGGTCCAAGAGAGGACCCCGAGCACGATGCAGATCGTCCATATTCCGGGCGCGTCGAAGACACGCTGCATGACGATGGCGATCAAGAGAAAGGGCATCGAGAGCACGACGTCGACGAGGCGCATCAGATAAGTGTCGGTGCGGCCGCCGACGTAGCCCGAAAGCAGACCCAGGGCGACCCCGATCAGCACGGCCAGCGCGGTTGCCAGATAGGCGACCAACATCGAGACCCGGGCGCCGCTCAGAAGCCGACTCAGCTCATCGCGCGCCAGGATGTCGCCCCCGAGCCAGTGGCCCGGTTCGACGCCTGGGCCGGCCGGAAGGCCGTTTGGAAGCAAAAGGCTGTCGGTGAACTGCTCGACCGGGTCGTAGGGCGCCAGCCAGGGCCCCAGAAGGCCTAGCGCCGTCACGGCGACCACAAGGAACAGGCCAACGAGAGCCCCCTTGTTCCGCCGAAATCGTCGAAACGCCCGTGAATCCATCCGCTTGCTGGGAGGTACTGGGTTCGGCGGATCCCGTCAATTTCCGCCCCTCGGTCGGATCTAAGACCTGTCGCTACGATCTGCAGATTTAGAGAATTCGACCCAGTCTGAGGTGAGTGAGTCACAAAAATGTTTTGATTTCAAACATTTATGAGTTCAGGCATTTTTGTGTTGACCTAATTATTTTGAATGGAATACATTCGCTATAAGTTATTCAAATGACTCTACCTAGGGGACAGCGGCGGGCAGCTCGGGAATCGGAGGCCAGAATCTGGTCGGACGAGGAGCTCGAGGCGATCGAGCAGGCGCACGTCGAGGGCATGAGCGTCCAGCAGATCGTCGAGACCTTCACCGCGCGGGGCTCCCGGCTCACCGAAGCGACCTTCCGGAAGTACGTCCAGCTCGGGCTGCTGCCGCGAAGTGTGCGGGTGGGCCGCAAGGGCAAGCACCGGGGATCACAGGGCCTCTATCCGGCCACCGCCGTTCGCCAGATCGATCACATCCGCCGCCTGATGCAGCAGGGGTTCACGATGGAGGAAATCCAGAAGGAGTTCCTCTTCGTTCGCGGCGACATCGATGCCTTGCGGCGACAACTCAAGCGCGTGTACCAGGCGATCGAAGACGCCGTGCACGAGCAGCAGCGCGAAGGAGCCGACGACGTGGGCGTCGGCGATGCGCTCAACGATGTTCGCGAGCTCGGTTCGGAGCTCGTTCAGAAGCTCGAGGCCATCGAGCGGCGCCTAACGATGCGGGCCCGCATGGCGCGGGCAGCTGTCTAAGAGATCTGAGGGGGAGAGGTGTCATGAAGGACGCAGCAAGCGCAGAGGTTGTCGACAGGGAATCCAAACCGGACGAGGAGCCGGAGTCACTTGCGGACGCGCTCGATGAGCCGGGAACCGACGAGCGCCGTGGTCGCAGGAAGCGCCGTTCGCGTGCTCGCGCCCGGACGATTTCGATTCGCCGATTGAGCAAGGCGGAGCTCAATCGCGGTCGCGAGCTCTACCCAGAAAACGACTATTGGAAGCCGAAAAGTCGCTCTGAATGCAAGGACATGGAGCGACCGTGTCCGTTCGTCTCTTGCAAGTATCACCTTTACATCGACGTTCATCCTGTGCGCGGCTCGATCAAGCTCAACTTTCCGGACATCGAGATCTGGGAGATGACCGACACCTGTGCGCTCGACGTCGCCGACCGCGGGGGCATCACGCTCGAAGAGGTCGGGGAGATCATGAATCTCACGCGCGAGCGTGTTCGGCAGGTCGAGACGGCCGGGCTCGCTCGTCTTCAGGAGTATCGCGACGTAGAGCGACTCAAGGACTACGTGACCTAAGGGCCACTCCAAGGGCAGCAGGGGGGAGGGTGTCGCCGACTGGCGGCACCCTTTTTAATTGAGCTCGTGCTCGCGCGCCTTCTTGGCCCAGATGGATTCCCACCCGCGGCGATACTGGTCGCTTGCTACCTTCGCGGGCCGGCCGGTCGATGCACGTGCGTCGTGGTAAACCTCTACGTCGAAGAGCGCAGGCGAATCCTCGCGCGCCTTTAGGCGAACCACCTCGCCGTGAATGGGCTTGCCCTCGTCGAGCGGTCGAACCCGGCCCGCCTCGATGCCGTCCCCGCGCCGGCGAAGCACATCGTAGCTCTTGCCGTCTTCTGATTGGCTGTAAATCAGCATCAAATCATCGAATTTCTGCGAGCGCATCCTCTATCGATAAGGCCGACCGCCGAAGAAGTCTAGGGTGCGGAGCACCGGCCCGAGAGCGGATCCTTCGACCCGACGAGCCGTAGTTTCTATGTCAGCAGCGCGACGAGGGGCGACATCACTCGGGTCGATGCCGACGGGACCGAGAGCGTTTTCTTCTCGGCGCCCGCCGGCGAGGAATGGCGGTCTTTGGGTACGATCGTCGATGACGCTGCCCGGCGCCTGTGGGTCTGCGCACAGCGCCTCGCCGACGAGACTCAAGAGATCTGGGTATTCGATTTGCAAAGCGGAGACCGCGAGCTCGCCCTCGATCTTGCCAACGTCGAAGCCGGCTCGACCTGCAACGACATCGCGGTCGATGGTGAAGGGCTGGCGTACATCAGCGATTCCGAGAATCCGCGGGTCTATCGCGCGGACGCGAACGCCGGCACGGTGGAGACTTGGGCCGATGACCCCTTGCTGAGCCCGACGGGGAGCGGGAGCTTCGGTGGGAACGGCATCGCGGTGACGGAGGACGGCGGCTACGTGATCGTCTCGAAGACGAGCACCGGGGCGCCCCCTCGGCTGCTTCGCATCGCGCGGGAGAACCCGGCGGACATCGTCGGGATCGTCACCACCCCTGAGCTCGGAGGTTTCGCCGACGGCATGAGCTTCCTCGACGGCGACCTCTACATCGCCATGGTGGGCGCAGGCAATGTGGCCCGGCTCCGCAGCGGGGACGATTGGGCGACCGCCGCACTGCTGGTCGAGCCGCCCACGCCGGAGGTTTCGGTGCCCGGCACCTCTACCGTCCGCCCCGCCGAAGGTGCGCTTTACGCGATCTATAGCGACATCACCAAGGTCCTGACGGGGCTCGAACCGGTTCCGCCGTTCCGCATTTACAAGGTCGATCTCGAGTCCTTCGAATAGGTGGCCGGGCACTTGTCACCGGCGACTCCGTTGCGTACGGTGCGCGCGGTCGTGAATCGCATCGTCGTTCTTTCTCTGCTTTTCCTGTTCAGCGCCGCGCCGGCGGCGTCCCAGGACGTAGCTTGCCCGTCCGGAAACCTCCTCGCCGGCAAGTCGCCTCTTGCCCGACCCGGAGTCACCCATGCCGCGAGACTTACCGACGGCTTCGTCGCGGCCGAAGGCGACCCCTGGCAGAGCGAGCTGACCTCGGTCCTAGCCGACACCAAAAGCCACGTCATTTACGACCTCGGCGCGACCACCCGCGTAAGCGCGATCGACCTTCAGGGTGACAACAACGACGATTACGTCGTCGAGCTCTCCGACGACCGGCGCAGCTTCACGCCGCTCTGGGTGGCGGACCCGGCCTCCGGTCAGGGGATGCGACGGCGCGGCAGCCGGGGCCTCGACGGCCGGGGCCGATACCTACGTATACGCGCGCAGGGCGGTGACACCTTCTACAGCCTGGGCGAAGTCCTCGTTTTTTGCGAGACGCCCTCCGCGTGGCCGCCTGCGGTCCAGGTCAAACAGACGTCGAGCTGGTGGTGGAAGAAGATCGTCGAGAAGCGCGACCACCGCTATCGGCTGGCGGTCGCGGTGCTCGGCCTGCTGTTCTTCATCGCGCTCTTTCGCATCCAAGAAAACAAAAAGGCTCTCTGGGTCGCGTCGGGGCTCTCGATCGCCATGCTAGCGGTTTCTGGCTATCGGCTATACGGCGCGAGGCTGGCGCCCTGGTTCGCCGACTGGGGAGTCTATCTGCTGGGCGCCGCGGTGCTCGTCTGGGCGGCGCGCGGAATCTGGCTGCTCGGCCAGAAACAGGAGGCCCGCCAATGGCTGGAGCGTGGCGCGCTCTTCTGGGTGATCCTCGCGAGTGCTACCGCCTGGGTGAACTTCGGCGTGTTTCACACCTCGAGAGTCGTCCACTACTGGGATACCTTTCACTACTACGTCGGCTCCAAGTACTTCGAAGAAAACGAGTACGAGCGGCTCTACCAATGCGTGCTCGCCGCGGACTACCAGGAACGTGGCGAAGCGGACCTCGGAAAGAGAAAGATTCGCGACCTGGTCGACAATCGCCTGCACTACGTGAGCAAGGACGACGCCCTTCGCTATCAAGAGACCTGCGCCGAGCATTTCTCGCCCGAACGCTGGGAGGCATTTCGCTACGATACCCGCTCTTTCCGGACGGTCATGGGATCTGGTTGGTGGAAAGACATGTTGATGGACCACGGCTACAACGCGAGCCCCATCTCCAACATGATTGCCGCGTTTCTCACCAATATCGGCTGGCAGGAACAGCTTCCCAAGGCCTCGTCGGATCGGGTCGAGCCAAGCGACCTGAAGACCTTCCGCAAACGGATTCTGCGTTACACCATGATCGACCTGGCGCTCTACGCCGGCGCCTTTTTGATGATTCTTTGGGCGTTTGGTTTGCGTGCGACCGCGCTCTCGGTGCTGATTTGGGGAACGGGCTACCCCTGGGCCTACTTCTGGACCGGGGGAAGCTTTGCGCGCGTGCCCTGGCTGTTCATGGCGGTCGCTGCCGTGACGCTCTTGAAGCGCGGCTACCCGCTGCTGTCTGGGTTCGCGCTCTCGTGGAGCGCGCTCTTGCGATTGTTTCCCGCTGCGCTTGCGGGCGGTCCGATTGCCAGCGTGGTCGATCGCTTCATCCGTCGAAAGAAGATCGATCGCCCGTGGCTCGATGCGAGTGACACGCGGTTCATCATCGGCGGCGTCCTGGGGCTAGCGGTGCTCTGCACGGCGAGCATTGCCGTCAATGGGTTCGACGCGCACCCCCAGTTCCTCTCCAACACCTTCAAGCACAGCGATACGCCGCTCACCAACCACATGGGGCTCCCAACGATTCTCTCGTACAAGCCGAGCACGGTGGGCCGGTTCACCAAGGACCAGAGCCTCGAAGACCCCTGGGCCAAGTGGAAACAAGCGCGCAAGGACATCAAGCACGATAGGCGCTGGCTCCACGGGCTGCTTCTCCTCGGGATGTTCGTCTTGCTCGCGCTTGCAGGGCGACGGCTCGCGCCCTGGGCGGTGCTCGCCGGCAGCACGATCCTCATCATCGGGTTCTTCGAGCTGACCTGCTATTATTACAGCTTCGTCATCCTGATGGCGCCGCTCGCGATCGAACGGCTGCGCTATTCGGTTGCGCTGATTTTAATGACGATCGCAGGGCTGATTTTGCAGTTCTTCATAGGCTGGTACGACGAGCAGTACATCTGGGAGACGGTCGCCGTGCTGCTCGCGCTGAGTTACATCCTCATCGATGTCGTGAAGGACCCGCTGCCTGAGTCCTCGCCCGCCTCGGCGGCTCATCCATCGGCGTAGTTGCAAGCGCCTCCTGCCGGCCTTACCCTCTGCCGGTTAGACAGGTTCACGTGATCGCTGGTGTGCATTCGCGCACGGGAGGAAAGTCCGAGCTTCAAAGGACAGGATGCCAGGTAACGCCTGGTGGGGGTGACCCCGAGGAAAGTGCCACAGAAAGCAAACCGCCTCGCCGTCGAAAGGCCGCGCGGTAAGGGTGAAAGGGTGAGGTAAGAGCTCACCGGGCCGGCGGTAACGTCGGTCGCACGGCAAACCCCATCTGAAGCAAGACGAAATAGGGAGGCGTCGAGGGCGGTCCGCCCGAGTCTCCGGGTAGCGTCGCTCGAGGCCGATGGCGACATCGGTCCCAGAAGAATGATCACGAGCCGCGTCTCGGCGACGAGCGCGGTCTACAAAACTCGGCTTACGAACCCTCTAACCACGGCGCCTCGCATTGCGGGGCGCCGTGCTGTTTAACGCTGATTCGAGCCGTTATGTTCAACGGCTGCCGGGTCGCGGGATACTAGCCGGCTCTACGTCTTGCGAAGAGTAGGCTCGAGGACGATGCCGCGCTTCCTCGAGCTTTCGAGGGCTGCCGCGCGCGGCTGCTGGTAGTGGACTGAGCCTAGATAGGCGAAGAGGCGCTCACTTGCTGGGATGACCATGTCCTCGGGGATCCACTCGACCGGCTCGCCGTCCGACCAGCAGACCTCTCCGCGCTCCATTTTCCAAGCGGCCTCCGAGAGGTCCATCGGCGCGAGCACCTCACGAATCGCCTCGAATCGGCCTTGAATTTCCGGATCGAGAAAGAAGGACTGGCCGCCTCCGATGAAGGCGATGTGGTAGTGCGACGGGTGGTGCGCGAGCGCATCGAGCTCGAGGCGCTGCGCGCCTTGGAAGAGCATGTGCATCGCTTCCTCGCCGACGCCGAGACCCGGATGGTCCTGACCAGGCCATTGCGGCTGTCGCAGTGAGAAGTTGGCGGTGGGATTCTGAAGCATCATCCACTCGATGTAGAGCAAGCGAAGCTCGTCGGGCGGCTCGAGCCCCTCGGGGGCGGGACGCGAGACACGGCGCAACACCTGATCGACGAGCAGGTGCTCCTCGCCCCCTTTGCGTGCCCGCAGCGTGAGGTGCTGCCGGTCGGGGTCGCTCGGGTCGACTTTCAGCACCAAGTCGGTGAAGCCGAGC
This sequence comes from uncultured delta proteobacterium, assembly GCA_963712235.1. Classification (GTDB taxonomy): domain Bacteria; phylum Myxococcota_A; class Polyangia; order Polyangiales; family Houyiibacteriaceae; genus SG8-38. Next base: position 267,606 of record CAVQHC010000003.1, on the reverse strand, counting down.
TTTCGAAGCTGGTCGGCCAGCCCATATTTCTCGAGCGCAAACTCGATTCCGTGCCGCGAGTAGTAGTCGAGCAGCCGCGTCGACTTGTACCGGGAACCGGCCAGGTCTCCCATCAGGTCGGCCTCGGTGAGCTGCCAGGTGCCGCTCCCACGCTGAAGCTCGTATGGATCGAGCTCTTTCGCGATTTGTGCGTATTGCTCGTAGATGCTCTGCGACGGTTCTTCGCTGACCCTCGCCTCGTCGATCAGAAGCCAGCGAATGAAGTCGGTTGACGCCCGCCAGGCATCCTCGCTATAGCCGCCGCCGAGGGTGACGACCGCTGGACATTCGTGCTTGCGCGCCAGCTCGATGACGAAGCGATCGCGTTCGAGCACTCCCTGGCGCGTGAGCATGAAATCGCCGAGGTGGTCGCCCTGAAGGACGTCGGTCCCGGCGATGTAGAAGATCAGACCCGGCTCGATGCGTTCGAGCGATGGAGGGAGCGATTCGTGGAGCTTCTTCAGGTAGGTCTCGTCGTCGACTTTGGACGGCAGCAGGAACTGCTCGTCTGCAGCCGCCTCGACATGGCTCCAAACCGAGCCGTGAATCGAGTACGTGAAGACGGTCGTGTCGTCCTCGTAGGTGACGATGTTCCCGTTGCCTTGGTGGTAGTCCAGATCGACGATCGCGATGGGTGCGTCGAAACCGTCCGACCGAAGGGAAGCGATCGCAACCGCAATGTCGTTGTACACACAGAAGCCGGAGCCCGACTCCGGCTCGGCGTGGTGAAAGCCGCCGCCGAGGTTGAACGCCACCCGGTCTTTGCGCTTAATCGCCCAACGGGCCGCTTCCACCGTAGCCCCCACTTGACGTCGCTGTGCGACGAGGACCGGATCCACGTCGATGTCGTGGGCCTCGAGCCCAAAGATTCGACCTAGGTATTGGGGCCGCGCGGTTCGCTCGAGGTACGCCTCGGTGTGGGCCCTCGCGAGCTCGGCCAGTGCGGCGAGCGGCGCCGGACGCACCTGCTTGGGGCGGAGGAGTCCTTCGGCGCCTAGTGAGCCGAGGATCTTCTCGCCGCGCGCGACTTCGATCCCGGGAACGCGCGCAGTCTCGACGAGGGCGTCGACTTTGTACTGCGGGTGGTACCAGAGGCCGACCTGATCCCGTAGCCGGCGATGAGCCGTTCGACGCTGGTGCCACCTGGCCATGTTGGCTAGACCGAGATCGAGCCCTTGCGAAAGTCGGTGGCCGCGATGTGTACGTTGATCACGACGGGTTTACCAGCAGCGGCGAGCGCCTTGGCTTCGTCCAGCGTTTCGTCGATCCGCGCAGGGTCTTCCAAGAGAAGCCCGACGGCGCCATAGCCTTGACCGACCTCATGGTAAGGCGTTCGCCTGAGCACCGTCCCGATGTCGGTGCCGAGCATGGGAACCTGCTCGCGTGCGATCTGAGCCCAGGAGCCATCGGTTCCGATGACCGCGATCGGGGCGAGCCCGTGACGTGCGCAGGTGTCCATCTCGGCGAGACTATACGCGCTGGAGCCGTCGCCGTAGATCAGCCAGATTTCCTTCCCGGGGCGCACCAAGGAAGCCCCGACCGCAAAGCCTCCGCCGACCCCAAGGGTCCCGAAGACGCCTGGGTCGAGCCAGGACAATGGCTTGCGCGGGCGCAGAATGTACGACGCGGTCGCGACGAAATCGCCACCGTCGACGACCAGCACCGCGTCGTCGGCCATCTTTTCTTCGATGCGCTGAAAAAGGTGGAGCGGGTTGACGAGATCCGTCGGTGCTTTCGCCTGTTGGCTGATTTCTTCGTCGCGCGCTGCCTCGCGGGCGCGAAGCGTATCGAACCAACCGGTCCAGGGCCCGAGGCCTTCGCCCGCCGCGTCCGCAAGCTCTCGGAGGAATTCACCGGCGTGCATGTGCACCGGAATCTCGGGGCGCCGGTTTTTGCGCATCTCGCTCGAGCTGAGGTTCGCCGCGACCAAGGTCGCCCGACTCGAAATGCTTCGTCCGTAGCCCATCCTAAAATCGAACGGAAAACCGGCGACGATGACCAGATCGGCCTCTTTGAGCGCGGCGGTTCGCTTGTGCCTTAGCTGAATGTCGCTGTGCCGTCCTAGCAGGCCGCGCGCCATGCCACCAAGCCAGGTTGGGATGCCCAGAGCCTTGACCGCGTCCGCGATCGGCTCGGGATCGCGGCAATTGACGAGGGACTGACTTCCGATCACGAGCGCGGGCCGCTCTGCTTTGCGAAGAAGCGACGCGACTTTCTCCACGTGCGGGCTCTTGTTGCCTGGCTTCGGAGGGAGAGACTCGCGCGACGGAGGGATCATGCTCACGTGCGGCTGATTGAACTGACGGTACAGATGGCCACGCATGTAGAGCTCGAGGGCCTTCGAGCCGAGATTCTTGGCGTCTTTGACCCCGCTCTCGCTCATGAACATCTCCCGAACCATTTCTTCCGGGTAGAGCACGTCGATTGGAACCTCGATGAAGACGGGACCCGGGACCCCGCTTTGCGCCAAATCCAAGGCCCTCTCGACCGTCGGTCCGATGCTGTTGACCTTCTTGATCGACACGGCCCATTTGGTGGTCGACTCCATCAGCGAGATTTGGTCGATGTCTTGAAGGGCGCCGCGCCCCTTGAGCAGGGTCGCGGCCGCGCCGCCGAAGATCAGGAGCGGGGACTGCGCCAGTTGGGCGTTCTTCACGGCGGTGATCGTGTTGGTCACGCCCGGGCCGGCGGTCACAGCAGCGACGCCGGGGACACCTGTCATACGCGCCACGGCGTCAGCGGCAAAGACGGCGCTGACTTCGTCGCGCACATCGACCACTTGAATGCCCTGCGCCTCCGCGCCGACGAGAATGGGTGAGATATGCCCGCCGCAGAGGGTAAACAACTGCTTGACCCCGCGAGATGCGAGGATTTTCCCTATGATCGTGCCGCCGTCGTCTGCCATCACGTACTCCCAACACCCTCGAGCACATGTCGCTCGAGCACGAAACAGGTGAAGGTGCCTTCGAAGACCGTCTCTGAGCGCACTGCGGCCTCGACGCGCACTTCGCGCTTGCGGCCGTTCGCATCGACGGTCCGAGCGCTCGCGATCATTCGTTCGCCGACGCGAACAGGTTTGAGAAACCGAGTTTCGGCCGCGCCCAGAACGACGTTCGGTTGATTCACCGCAAGCATGGCTGCGTAGTCGGCGAGGCCGAAGACGAAGCCGCCGTGAACCAGTCCCTGCGCGTCGACCGCCATCGAGCCAGTCGCCTCCAAGGCCACGCGCGCCGCGCCTTCACCAAGGTCTAACACGGTACCGCACAAGCCGGGATCGGCCTGCAAGTGGGTCTTCGGGTCCATGGGCGCGCACGATTACACGAGCCGGGGGTCGAGAAAAGCAGGCTAGCGCATGCAGCGGGCCTTTATCGCTTGCCGATTCGGCGATCGGGTGTCTAATACATGCCTGAATTACAGTGAGACGGAGGGTTATGTGAACGAGCTTGCGCGTTACCTCATGGAAAACGCTTACATCGACTTCCAGGGCGGAATCACCATCGAGGAGGTCCGGAAGTTCTTGCGGGACGAAGATAGTCGCGAGTCCCGGGCGCTCCTCTCCAGGCTAATCGAGGAGAACGGATTGGATGACCTGATGGTGACGATTGCCGATTGCTTGAAGGAGTACATCCGAACAGGCATCAACGAAGACATCGTTCGGGCGCAGCTGACCACCTACAGCGAGTCGTGAGGCCAGGGCGTCGGCCTGAAATCTCTGCTAAGGTCCGCTTCCTGATGCGCCCCACAGTCCTGTGCATTTCGTTGGTTTTCGCGTTGCTCGGCTGCGAGCGCTCAACTGGAGCCGACAGCGGCCCGAAAGACGATCCGCCGACGGTCAAGTCCGCGCCCGGCGCTTCGAAAGAGCCCATTACGAGCCTGCCGCAGGTCGATACGAGTGCGCTCGACGAGTTCACCGAGGGGATCTGGATCGACATGGTCAACGAGCTCCTCTCACCGTGCGGCGAGCCGGTGAGCGTGGCCCGCTGCATCTCGGAGAATCGCAAGTGCAAGAAGTGTGTGCCGGCGGCTCGCTACATTGCCCGCCTCGTGAACGACGGCTACTCCCGCGATGAGCTTCGCAACATCTACCGCATTCGCTACGGCGACGACACCAAGGTCGAGAAACTCACGGTCCACGATTCGCCACTGCGGGGCTCGCCGATGGCCAAGGTCACGATGTACGAGTTCAGCGATTTCCAATGTCCGCACTGCAAGATTACGGCGCCTTACCTCAAAAAGATCGTCGAAGAGTCCAACGGCCAGGTGAAGCTGGTGTTCAAGCAGTATCCGCTGCCGGGCCACCCAAAGGCGCGGGAGGCGTCCAAAGCGACCATCGCGGCGGAGAAGCAGGGGAAGTTTTGGGAGATGCACGACCTGCTGTTCAAGAATCAAGACGACCTACAGGCGGCGAATCTCGACGATTACGCAAAGCAGCTGGGGCTCGACCTGAAGCGGTTCAAGACCGACATGCAGTCCAAAGAGACCGAGAAGAAGATCGAAGCCGACATCGCCGAAGGGCACGCGGTAGGAGTCGATTCGACGCCTTCGATCTATGTCAACGATCGTCGCTACATCTTCCCGCCAGACCAGCTGGGCGCCTACGTTCGGGAAGAGCTCGACCAGTGAATCGCCACGGGCGCGTTTTCGTCGTAGCCCGATGAAGCTGCTGCTCAGTGCCCTGGCGGCCTCGCTGCTGATCGCGTCCGCAGCGCGCGCACTCGCTCCGGGCGATGTCCCGCCCGCGGTCGACATACTCGATCTGAAAGGGAAAAAGGTCGACTTGGCGTCGCTCAAGGGGAAGGTCGTGCTCGTCGATTTCTGGGCGTCGTGGTGCGGGCCTTGCAAGGAGGAGATGCCGGTCCTCGAGGCGCTGAACGAAAAGTTCGCCACGCAGGGCTTGGTGATCGTCGGGGTGAGCATCGACAGCAGCCCGAAGAAGATGAACAAGTTCTTGAAAGGCACACCGGTGAGCTTCCGCATCGTTCACGACCGCAAGCTGGTCGTTGCGAACAGGTACGAGCCCGAAACGATGCCCACCTCGTACCTCATCGGAAGGGACGGAAAGGTTCGGTATGTGCATGAAGGGTTTGACAAGGCGGACGCCGCGGGGATCGAGGAGCGGGTGAAGGCGCTGTTGGCGGAGGAATCGGGGCCTTAGGGGGCGTGGTTTGGTTTGGGTGGGTGGCGCTGTGCGGCTTGTGCTGCCGCGGGTGTTGGGGGGGGCGGGGTGTTGGGTGGGATGGGTGGTGAGGTTTGATTGAACCGCCCCGCCCACCCCCACCCGTAATCCTCCCTGGCGCGGCGGTCGCTGCGCTCCGCCTTGCCGGCGCATTCGCGCCGGGCTTCGCCCTTCGGGCTCGCGCTGCCGCCTGCCGGTTGGGAACGTTGTTCGTCCTGTCTCCGTAGGGAGGGGCGCGGAAAAAACCGGTCATGGGGTGGAGTCGACGTAACGAGTGACAATCGGCAAGACAGCAACCCGCTCCGATTGGCGCGAGTTCCGAGGCTCGGCTTGCGTGGTCCAGGCCCCCAAGTGCTTCCGACCACATCTGCAAGCCGAGCCGTTCGATGGAACCCCGTGTCGGGTTTTTTCCGCGCCCCGGTAGCTGCAGTGCCAGTGACAGCGTCGGTGGGTTAGCGGCTCTCGGGGATGGCTTGCGCTTTGGGCATCGAGGCGCCTCGTGCCACGAAGGCGCTTAGCTGCTGGGTGATATAGTCCACTACTTCGCAGTCGGCCTCCGTGAACATGCCGCGGACGGAGCCGTTGGCGAGTTGGAGGACACCAAACATGCGGCCGCGATGGACGAGCGGGCGATACAAGAGGGCGCGGACGTCGAGGCCGGGGACGCCGTCGATGTTTTCGTCGAAGCGTGGGTCGGCGGCGGCGTCGGCGAGGACGAGAACGGCGTGCTCGCCCAGCTCGCTTGCAGCGGCGAGGAGACCGGCGGCGGAGGGAAGCCCCTTGCCGTGTCTGGCTTTGGCGCCGGTGCCGCGCGCGGCAACGACTCGAAACTGATCGGTGTTGATGTCGAGGAGGAACGCTGCGGTAGCTTCCGACGGGACCAGCTCTTCGAGAAGGTGCACCGCAAACTCCAAGGCCTCGGCGCGGTTCTTCATGAAGAGCAGGTCATGGCAGGCCTCAAACGCTATCGCGAGTCGGTCCTCGGTCGGAGGAGGGGGCACGCTGCTGACCCTCGGTGCCTCGGAACGCCGGGTTTCCTCTTCGAGCGGGAACTCGATGTCGATGCTCTCGTTCCAATCCTTCCACTCCAGGCGCACGACCGGAGGATGCTCCGGCTCGCGTTTCCAGATGTGATCAAAGAGCTCGATTCGAACAAACCTTGCACCGCGCTCCTGAGCGAGCTCGTTTTGGACGTCGCGGAGAAGCTTGGTGGCGAGCTGTTCGCCGGTTCCGGTTTGGAAGGGGACGGGTACGGCGTACATGCGCTCACGAAAATGAATCGGGCTCGAGCTCGTGGGCTTCTCATCTCTCGAGGCCAAGAGGATCAGCTTGTTTTCGACCGTTGCCGGTGGCGGGCTGGTGGGCCGGGGCGCGCTGGCGCGTCGAACGCGGACGGGCCCGGGCGCGGCGGCCGCAGGCTGCCTCGGCGATGGATGCAAGAACTCCTTGCGCTGCAGTGGAATTGGATCGCCGGAGATTGCGCGGGGGCGATTCGCTGCAGAGCTTGCGGCATCGTCAACGGCCGGTACTGGACTTGGCGCCTCGGCTGGAAGGACCTGATAGCGTCTCCGTTGACGCGCGTCTTGGATCGTGACGGTGCCGTTCGGGTTCACGTTGCAGCTCGCCCCGGCAGGCACACCACCCGACTCCCCGATGAGGGCGCGGCCTTGCTGCAGGGCGCCGGGCCAGGTCGGCGCCTGAACGGTCCCTAAGAACAGCGGCTCCGATCCGCCAAGTTCGCTGATTTCGACTTTCCAGTACTTGTTAGCCACGTGGTCCCGTCGGTGCGCCGCAGATAATAACCGGGATCGCAGCCAAAGTCGCATCTCCGGCTGGCACCTAGAGGGTCCCCAGGGTAGGAACGGCCCGTGTGGATTCTCGTCATCGGGCGTGAGGGCCTCGAAGAACGTGAAGGAAGCGCGGTGGCGTGCCTTCACGAGCTGGGATGCGAGGTCCAAACCGCCAACCTCTGGGATCGCCTCGACACCGAGGAGCTGGTCAAAAATCCGCCCACCGTGATTCTCATCGAAGCGGGCGACGAGGGCGATGCCGGCCGCGCCGCGCTGGTTCGGGTCCGAGCGGCCGAGCCCCTTCACGAGGTGCCGGTCATCATCGGCGTGACGCTCAACGCGGTGACGCGTCTCGATGCAGGCGACGGCTTCGATGATTTCGCCCTGATGCCCTACGTCCCGGCGGAGCTCTACATGCGAATCCGTCGCGTCGAGTGGAGCCGAAGTGATTTTGCACAGCAAGAGCGGATCAAGATGGGGCCGCTCTGCATCGACCTGGCAGCCCACGAGGTCACCGTCGACGGCCGGAGTCGCCAGCTCACCCATCAGGAGTTCGCGCTCTTGAGCTTTCTTTGTCAGAATCGCGGCCGCGTGTTTTCGCGCCGACAACTTCTCGAGCGGGTTTGGGGGGTCGATTACTACGGAAGCAGCCGCACCGTGGACATTCACGTTCGCCGGCTTCGGATGAAGCTCGGCCACACCGTCAACAACCTCGAGACGGTGCGCGGCGTCGGCTACAAAATGAAGGAGCCCTGATGCTTCGGCCGCTTGCGATTTCGGCAGGTGACCCGGCGGGCGTCGGACCTGTGGTGACGGCGGCGGCCCTAGCTCGATCTTTGGGGACCGATCGCGCACTGGTCTACGGAGATGCCGGCTGGATGGAGCGCGCCTTTCAGCGCTATGGTTTCGAGGCGTTCAAGCGCATTGAACCGGCCGAGGCGCAAAACCTAAACGCCGGTGAAGCCGGTCTCATCCACGTGGCCGACTGGCCCCTCGCGATGATACAGGCGAGGGCGCCCACCATCGCGGGAGGCGGCGCGCAGCGTGAAGCACTCGAAAAGGCGTGCGACGCCTGCATCGACGGGACCGCGCGCGCGATCGTGACGGGGCCGGTCAGCAAGGAAGCGGTCAGCCTGTCCGGGGTTTCGTTTCGCGGGCAAACGGAGCATCTGGCGCGGCGTGCCGGGGTCAACGTCGAGGGCGTCACGATGATGTTTCTCGGCCCGCGCCTCAAAGTTGCCCTCGTCGCGACCCATTGGCCGATCAAACGCGTCCCTTCGACCGTCACGCGCGAGCACATCGAGCGCACGGTGCGGCACTTGACCGATGCCCTTTCGCGCTGGTCGCCGCACGCGAAGCCTTTGCGCATCGAAGTCTCGGGCCTCAATCCGCATGCGGGCGAAGGCGGCCTCCTCGGCACCGAGGAAGAAACCATCATTGCACCGACGCTCGATGCACTGCGGGAAGAAGCTCCATTTTCGAACGGCGAGGCGGAGCTGATCGGACCGACACCCGCAGAGGCGGCATTCCGCTACGCAGCCGATGGGCGCGCGCACGGTGTGGTTGCGATGTTCCACGATCAGGCGACCATTGCCTCGAAGCTTCTCGATTGGGGCGAAGCGGTAAACGTGACCTGGGGCCTGCCGTTCGTACGCACCAGTGTCGACCACGGGGTCGCCTATGATGCAGCCGCGGCGGGCCATGCCTCAGAGAGCGGTATGATAGCCGCCATCCGAGCAGCGCAACGGCTGGCCGGCGGGCCGCAAGAATGACGGCAGACATCGTCATTCGAGGAGCCCGAGAACACAACCTGAAGAACATCACCCTGCGCCTCCCAAGAGGGCGGCTGACCGTCGTGACGGGGCCGAGCGGAAGCGGCAAGTCGAGCCTGGTTTTCGACACTCTTTACGCCGAAGGCCAGCGCCGCTACGTCGAGTCGCTAAGCGGGCATGCGCGACGGGTGCTCACCAAGCTCAAGCGCCCTGACGTCGGCGTCATTGAAGGCCTTTGCCCGGCAATCGCCGTGCGTGAGCGCGCTCCTTCTCGCAATCCCCGCTCGACGGTCGGCACGCTGACCGAGGTCAACGACTACATGCGCGTTCTGTTTGCCACGATTGGCGAGGTGCACTGCCCCGTCTGCGGCGAGCGGCTAACCGCGCACTCCGTTGCGCAGGTGGTACAGGAGGCCTTGCGCCTACCCGACGGCACGCGCTTTGCGGTCCAGGCACCGATCGTCCGGGCGGGCGCGGAGGTGCCCAAAGCGCTCGGCGCTGACCTGCGCAGCAAAGGTTTCGTTCGCCTCCGCGTCGACGATGCGCTGGTGGAGTTGGAAGATCTAGGGACGCTCCGGGCCGGGGTTGCGGTCGACGTGGTCATCGACCGCCTTTCGGTTCGAGAAGGGATCAGCGCGCGGCTCGCCGAGGCGATCGAGCTCGCCTACCAACTGAGCGCTGGCGTGGTCGAGCTTCGCGAGCGGGAAGGGAGACGGCATCGGTTCTCCGAGCAGTACGCATGCTTCGAAGGCCATGCGTCGATCCCACGCGTGAGGCCGCAGCTCTTTTCGTTCAACACGCCGCTTGGCGCTTGTGCGAGCTGTGATGGCCTGGGCCTGACGCGGAAATTCACCGCCGAGCTCGCGGTCACCGACCCGAGTCGTTCCTTGAGGCGCGGCGCCGTGACGGCCTGGGGCAAGCCCAACCTCGCCTACTACCGATCGATGCTCGAGAAACTCGCCGCGGCGGGGCTCGACCTCGACGCGCCTTTCGAGAAGCTCGACCAAGAGCAGCGCCGCGCGGTGCTCGATGGCGGAGCCGGGTTCGAGGGCATTTTGCCGGGACTCGAACGGCGTGCCCGCGAGTACGCGCGACGCAAGCTTGCGGAGGGCGGGGACGAAGAGCGGGTTCTCGAGTTCCTCGACGAGGAGCTCGGGCAGTTCGCCCGGATGGAAACCTGCCCCGAATGCGACGGCTCGCGCCTCAACCAGAGCGCGCGCTCGGTTCGCATCGAGGGCCGGGCGATTCATGAGCTGAGCGCCCTCGGCCTGAGCGACCTTCAGGACTGGCTCCACAGGGTTCAGGTTTCGCCGCAGCGTGAGGCGGCGCTGCGACCCTTGCTGCAGTCGGTCGCGGACCGGCTCGCGTTCCTTCAGCGCGTCGGCCTTGGATACCTCAGCCTCGATCGAAGCACGGGAAGCCTCTCTGCTGGCGAATCGCAGCGCGTCCACCTCGCAACGCAGCTCGGCTCTCGTTTGTCCGGGGTGCTCTATGTGCTCGACGAGCCGACCGCAGGTCTTCACCCCGCCGATGCGACTCAGCTCTTGGGGACGCTCGGCGATCTTCGGGACCTCGGGAACACCTTGGTGGTGGTCGAGCACGACGAGCAGACGATGCGTGCCGCCGAGCACATGGTCGAGATGGGCCCGGGTGCGGGCGAGCTCGGGGGTGAGCTGGTCGCCGAGGGTAGCGTCGCCGAGATCATCGCCGACGAGGACTCGCTGACCGGCGCCTATCTGTCGGGCCGCCGCAGCGTCGAACTGCCTTCGCAACGGCGCGCCGGGCGGGGCTCGCTAGCCGTTCGAGTTGCAGCGCTTCACAACCTACGCGACGTTCGCGCGGAGTTTCCGATGCGCGCGTTGTGCTGTGTCACCGGCGTGAGTGGGAGCGGCAAGAGCTCGCTCATCGTCGATGCGCTGCTTCCTGCGACGCGTGCAAAGCTCGGATTGAGCGCGGAGGTTCCGACGGGCGTGTCGGTGGAAGGCGGCCGGGGGCTCGAGCGCGTGTCCTTCGTCGACGCCACGCCGATCGGACGCAGCGCGCGCTCCAACCCAGCAACGTACCTCGGTTTACTTGGGCCGCTCCGGGAGCTCTTCGCCGGGCTCCCCGAGGCGCGTGCGCGGGGCTTTCGCGCCGGACGCTTTAGCTTCAACGTCAAGGGCGGCCGCTGTGAGGCGTGTAAGGGCGAAGGCGTGCAGCGGATCGCCATGCAGCTTCTGCCCGACGCGGAGGTCGAGTGCGAAGTCTGCGGCGGCAGCCGCTACAACCATGAGACGCTTCAGATTCGGTATCGCGGTTTGAGCATTGCCGAGGTGCTCTCCTTGCCCGTCGAAGAAGCGCACACCCTCTTCGAAGCGGTGCCGGCGGTGCGCTCACGCCTAGAGGCCCTGCGCCGTGTCGGCCTCGGCTACCTCGAGCTCGGCCGGCGCTCGACCACCTTGAGCAGCGGCGAAGCCCAACGTATCAAGCTGGCCCGCGACCTCGCCCAACCCGCCCGCAAGCCCACGCTCTACATCTTCGACGAGCCCACCCGGGGCCTTCACTTCATCGACGTCGAGCAGCTGATCGCCATCCTCCACCAACTCGTCGAAGACGGACACACCGTGATCGCCGTCGAGCATCAGCTGGATGTGATTCGCAATGCGGATTTCGTGCTCGACCTAGGACCGGGATCGGGACCGGATGGGGGGAGAGTAGTTGCGTCGGGAACGCCGGAGGAGGTGAGGGGGAGTGGGACGGCGACTGGGAGGTTCATTTAGGCAGCGTCAGTGTTGGTTACACCGCCCGCCCACCCCCACCCGTAATCCTCCGTGGCGCGGCATTCGCTTCGCTTTGCCTTGCCGGCGCGTTCGCGCCGGGCTTCGCTCTTCGGGCTCGCGCTGCCGCGCATGGGCGGGTGCCAGCGTCAGCGTCAGCGCGGCTGACGAGTCTACGCCTAAACGAGTCCCTGCTCGATCAAGCTTTCTCCGGTGGCGACGATCATCTCTTGGGTGCCTCGGGGCTGCCAGCGGAGGACGCGTTTGAGGCGCTCGTTGGAGACGTGGATCTCGAGACCGAGTTGCGGCGTCACCACCCGAGTGATTTTGTCGAACAGCGCCACGATGCGGACGACGAAGTCAGGAAGCGTGCGGGTCGGGACTTTGTAGCCCCGGTCTCCGAAGTGCTCATTCAAGATGGCCGCCATCTCTTTCATCCAAACGAAGTCGACGCAGCAGCAGAACCGCTGCCCCTTGGCCTCCGGCGTGGTCATTGCGGCGAGATGCGCACTGGCGACGTCTCGAACGTCGACCGTCGGCCAGCCGAGACGCGGGCAGCCAGGGTACTCTCGACGCATCAGTTTCAGAATGGCTTGTGCCGACACCCCGTAGTCGGTTTCGAGCACCGGCCCGAGGACCAGCCCCGGATTGATCGTCACGAGCCCATGGGTCTTGTCGCCCGTCAAGCCTGAAGCCCGAAGTCCCAGGCGGCACGTTCGGCCAAGGTCTTGCTCTTGTCGTACGCAGAGACCTCGCCGTCGAGGATCGACCAGTCATCCTCGTTGAATACCCTGCTGGGGTCGCGCGGGTATCCCTCGCTGACGGCAGCAATCGAAGAGGTCAGCACGACACGCTCGACGCCGGCTTCCGACGCCGCTCGAAGCACCCGCAACGTTCCCTCGCGCGCCGGAATGATCAGGTCGTCTTCGTGTTTTGGCGGCGCGTTCGGAACCGGTGACGCCACGTGCCACACGTATCGGCAGCCACGCATCGCCTCCGCCCAGCCGTCATCGTGCATGAGGTCGGCCGTCACGAGCTCGAACTTGCTCGTATCGACGTGCTTGGCGAGGGCAGCCCGAAGCTTCGGCTCGCGAGCCAAAGAGCGCACGGTTCCGCGAACGCGGTAGCCATTCTCGAGAAGCTCACGGACGCAGTGCAGCCCGATGAACCCCGAGGCACCGGTAACGAGGACGGTCGTCTCCGCAGGTTGGTGTTCCGCCATGGCCCTGCCGATACTAGACGGAGACGGCTCGTGACGAAACCGTATCAAACTCGATGAGGCCGCGCGGCCGCTGACCTTCGCTTTGCGCCGCCAGCCTCAGCCGCTGGCGTTCAGCGATCGGCTGAAGGCGTCTCCGACGGTGACGCAGGCTTCTCGGATTTCGAGCTCACCGCCGACGAGGATGGCCAAGGGGTTGACCTCGACGGCTTCGATCTGGTCGCGCCACTGGTAGACGAACGCGGCCAGGCGCATGAGAACGTCGCCGATGGCGCTGACGGCCTGGGTTCGCTCCTGCGGGGTGCCTGACAGCAAAAGCGAGCTTCCCCGGAGCCGGAGCAGGACGCGTTCGAGGGCTTTGGCGGTTGCGGGGAGAACGGTTTGGGTTGTATCGCCTGATGCACGGCCGTGCGGATCTGCAAAGCCGAGCTCCGCCAGGACGGGGCCGGCAGCGAGGGGCTCCATGCGAACGCGGAGCAGGGTGCGCGCCATGGTCGACGCGCTGACGGTGACGCCGAGCAGCCTAGCGTCGGGCGATCGGGTTTTGGCCACGGCCATGATTTGGCGAAACGCGTCGCGCGCTTGGCCGGCAGAATACACCTCCGCTGCCAGGTCCGGGTGGTCCCAGAGACGCAGATCCGGTGACGCCAGGGCGACACGGACCGGGAAGCCGATGCGCGCGGCCTCGGACGCCGCACGTGAAGGCGTGGCGCAGAGCTCTTCGAGGGGCAGAGGAACGTCGTAGGGACCGAGGGCGGCCTTGCTCGCGGGATCGGAGAGCGCGCGTTTCGGTCCGAGGATGACGTCGAGGACGACATCGGCTTCGACGCCCTGGACTACGGGGACCTTGGGACGGGAGGGGTCCTGCGATGCGCGCAGCGCCCGAAGCGCGGCGGCGACGTTCCGGGGAGAGCCGATCGGCTTGCTCGCCCCACCATCGGCTTCGTGGGCGATGAGACCGTCGTCGATGCGAATGAACCTCCCGTCGCTTCGATGGCTCACACTCTCCCCAAGCCGGACGCGATCGACCGCGGGGAGCTCTTTGGTCGTGGCGGCCCAGGGTCGGTCGGTGTCGAGCTCGAGCAGGGCCGCTACGGCGACCAGGGGGCCGGTTTCGTCGACCGCGGGCAGGCCCAGGTCGTGAAGGAGACCGAGCGGCTGAGGGCCGATGACCGCCACGGGGATTCGTTGCTCGTGAGCCCGCATCGCCTCGGCCAAGCGGACGACGGCGTTAGCGGTCAGGGGCGTTTGGACGACGACTCCTGTGCGAAGGCCGCGGCTCGCGGCGTCGATCGCGGCTTCCCAGGGCCGTTCATGAACCTCGGGCTCCAGGGACAGACCAATCCGCTCGGCGCCGCGCGCCACATCGACCGCCAGCTCCGGGCAATCACAGAACATGCTCCACGCTTTTGGCATTGCCGCGAGTCGAAGGATAACGCCGGCACGCGATCGCGCCCACTTCCTCGAATCCGGACCCTACTCGAAATTCCCCTGCGTAGTCTTGCGGCTCGATCCCAAACATCGGATCAGCTCTAGCTTTATGTCGACGCGAGCTTGACGCCCCGAACAGCACGGTGATAAGCCGGGCTCGGTCGGTCTAACCCCGCTTATCAAAAGGGGGAATCAGCCGGTGGGGGTCATTCTGAGGAGAGTCGCGACATGCGTCTGAAGCTGATTGCGGGCAACCTCGTGGTCGTACTGCTGGTCGGCCTGGGGTCGTACCTGGTGGTGCGGACGCAGCTGCGTTCGGAGCTCTCGAGGCGGCTCGAGGACCGTATCGGCGACGATTCGGAGCTTTTTGCGAGGTCTTGGCGAGCCGATGGAGCGCGCCTGGCCGAGGGGGTGGGGAGCCGCGCCAGCAGCAGCTCGGTGCGGAAGGTCTTCACGGCGCTCGGTGAAGCCAACCAGCGGCGGCGGGCCTTCGAGGCCGCGCAGGATGTCTCCAAGTGGTTCCAGGACCCGGCGCGCGGTCGCGGCGAGCGGCCGCACATCGTGGCGGTGATCGACGAGACGGGCCGGGTCATCGCCCGGGACACGGACCGGAATCGAATGTACGGCGAGCCGCTGCTCAGCCGTGTTCCTGTTCTGCGCCGCGTGCTGCAGCGCGGCGCGTCGCGGTACGGGGTTTGGGAGCACGAGGATAAGCTCCTTCAAGTCGGGGTCGCGGCTGTGCGCAACGATCAAGGCGGTGTGGTGGGCGCTCTGCTCGTCGGGTACGACCTATCCAATGGCTTTGCGAAGCAAGAAGCGCGCTTGATCGGACACGACCTGCTCTTCGTCATGGGGGAGGGCATCTACAGCACCTCGACCTCGGTCGAGGTCCGCGACGCGCTCCAAAAGGCGCTCTATTCGCCGCCGCTCGACAACGGGACCCTCGCCGCGCTCCAGGGCAAACCGACTCTGCCCTGGATGACGACGCTGGCGGGTCACGAATACGTCGGCATCACCGCGGCACTCCCGATGGCGCGCGGCGCGGAGGCGGCCTATGTCGTCTTGGCCGACCACGCCAAGCACACCGCCCTTGCCGGCGTGGCCAACATGATCCTCTGGCTCACGCTCCTGGGGATCGCCGGCGTAGCGATTTATGGCTACATCATCGCGAACAGCCTGATGGAGCCGATCGAGCAGATGGAAGACGACATCCTCGCGGTCATCAACGGCCGCGGCGAGGTTCGGCTCGAGGTGGACACCGCGGAGCTCGGCGGCCTTTCGTATCGGGTGAACCAGTTGATCAATTTGTTCACCGGTGTCGCGGAGGAAGACGAAGAAGGAAGGGCGGTCACGAGCAGTGGCGGCTGGGAGTCGGTGAGCATCTCGAGCCCGGGGTTCGCGTCGCGGTCGAGCTCGGCCGGCCCAGCGCAGGCCGACGACCCGGAGGCCTCTGCCCTCGCTGCGGTTCCAGAGGGCGAGTACTACGCGCAGCTTTACCAGGACTACGTCGTAGCGAAGCAAGCGGCTGGAGAGGACGTCTCCAACATCCCCGAAGCCCGCTTCATCGAACGCATCAAAGGCAATGCCGCGCACCTGATGAAGAAGCACGAAGCGCAAATGGTGCGCTTCAAGGTCGAGACCATCGGCAACCAGGTCAATCTGAAGCCAGTGGTCATCCACTAGGCCCAGGCGTCGCCGTAGCGGGCCCCTCTCGTTGCACCGCGGGCCTGTTCGGCCTAGTTGTTGTCGCGTCATGGGGCTTTTCGATGTGTTCAAGGGTGGTGGCGGCGGGCTCAGCAAGCACGTTACGCGCGTAGCGAACAAGCGTGCACAGAAGCATGAGCGCTGGGAGTCGATTCAGGTGCTGGCGAACGACGGGTCGGACGAGGCCATTCGCGCGCTGCTGACGCGTTTCGCCGTTCGAGTCGACCCCAGCATCACCGATGGCGAGGAAAAGAACGCGGCGTTCCTGGGCGTCGTGCAGAACGGGGAAGCGGCCCTCGGCCCGGTGCGCGATTTCCTCGCGTCCTCCGAGACCCTGGCCTGGCCCATGAAGATTCTACGGGAGCTTCAGACCGAGGAAGAAGTCACCACGACCCTGCTCGATCTGCTCTCGAAGATGGACACCGAATACGAGCGTGACCCTCAGAAGAAGATCGACGTCATCGCCAGCTTCGAGGAGTGCAAAGACCCACGCATCGTCGATGCGGTCATCCGCTTTCTCGACGACATGAACGAGACGGTCAGGTTCCATGCCGCGGGGGCAATCCTGGCCCAGGACGAAGCCGACGCGGCGCTCGAACCGATGACGAAAGCGTTTCTGGCCGAAGAAAGCGTGCGCGTCAGAATGCGCATGCTCGACGGCTACATCGAGCGCGGCTGGAGGCTCGGCGACGTGAAGGAAGAAGCGACGAAGAAGATGCCTACCGGGTACTCGCTTGGGAAGAAGGGCGAAGTTCGGAAGAAGTAATACCGGGGCGCGGAAAAACCCGTCACGGGGTTCCATCGAACGGCTCGGCTTGCAAATGTGGTCGGAAGCACTTGGGGGCCTGGACCACGCAAGCCTCGCCTCGGAACTCGCGCCAATCGGAGGCGGGTTGCTGTCTTGCAGATTGTCACTCGTTACGTCGACTCCACCCCATGACGGGTTTTTCCGCGCCCCTCCATAAGGTGACAGGGCCAACCCAGCTCCCCAACGGCAGGCGGCAGCGCGAGCCTGAAGGGCGAAGCCCGGCGCGAATGCGCCGGCAAGGCAGAGCGAAGCGAATGCCGCGCCAGGGAGGATTACGGGTGGGGGTGGGCGGGGCGGTTCAATCAAACCGTACCAGGCACCCCACCAAAACCCGCCACCCCAGCACCCGCGGCAGCACAAGCCAATCAGCGACGCCGAGCCGTTCGGCGCAGCCCCGTGTCGCGCTTTTTACACGCCAAGACAGCGCGCTCAGTCGGTGGTCTTCGTCTTCGGCGGCAGCACGAAGATTAGGCCGACGGTGAACATGCTGTTGAACTGCTTTAGGCGGTCGCCGCTGTCGATCTGGCCGTCGTTGTTGTTGTCGGTGCCGCTGGTGTTGTACTTGAACGGGATCCCCCGCCAGCGCAGCGCGATTCCAAGGAAGTCGCGGAAGAAGGCGTTGAACGAGACGCCGAAGGACGGTGCGATCACGGTGCGCTTGGAGCGAGCGAGCTGACTGTCGAGGCACCCCGGGTCCTGAGGAGCTGTCGCGCCGATCGGCGTGCAGTACTGAGGCGTGGTGACCGAGTCACGCTGAATTTCGGTGTTCGCGCGTTCTTCGACGCCAACGAATGCCGCACCTACGAAGAAGTCGAGGTCTGCATCGAAGAAGACTTTTTGGAACATCGCGAGCTTGCCGCGGAAGGGCATGAAGTGGGCTTCCACGCCGGACCACCAGTTGACGCGGCCCACTTGATCCGGGAAATTCTGGCGGCTCGGCAAATCCAAGCGGTTCGGATCTTGAGTGACGCCCTTCGATTGAATTTCTTTGGTGAGATTCGTGTCGAGCTGGCCGACCGAGTACCCGCCCCAGCCGCCGATGCCGAACCAATCGACGAAATGGAACCGCGCCTCGCCGCCGACGATGAGAGACCGAGCGTATTCGTCGCCAATCGTGAACGCGAAGAAGGGCTCGACGTGCAAGCGCATCTTGCGCCACAGACGGAGCTTCTTCACCGAAGTTGCGCCGGCGAGCGGCCCGCTGACCTGGACGTCTTGTGCGCTCGCCGTGCTCGCGCCGTCACGCAGGCCGTCTCCCAGAACGAGGCAGAGCGCCAGCGCGGCCAAGATGCTGATTCGCAAAAGCGTCTTTGGTGCGAGCTTCATCATTTCGGTAGCCGGTACTCGAACTTAATCGGTAGGAAGAGGGTGAAGCCGATCTGGATGGACGTGTTCGCGACGAACGACGAGCCCGATTGAAGCCAGGTCGACGAATCGAGGCGGCCATCGCCCGGCGCCACCTGTGTGTTTTCAAATTGGTCGGGCCACATGTACGCTCTGAACTCGGTGAAGAACGTCAGGTAGCGCGTCAGGAAGATGCGAAGGCCGGCGCCGACATTGAAGGCAACGTTAGTTTGCCAATTGAAGCTGCGAATCTCGGAATCGAACACCGGGATCGGCTGCGTGCGCATGAGGCCCACGCCGCCGATGAGATAGGCATCCCATTGGAAAATCTTTTTACGGACCTTGAACTTCCCGTAGAAGGGCACGTAGGTGAAGTTGACCCAGAGGCCGAACTGCCAGTCGTTGATGGGCACGCTCAGTCGAAACTGGTCCTGAATGCGAGGTACGAAGCTCGTGTTTCGCTCGAACGGATTCGTGCCCCAGTCGTACCAAATGAAGTTTAGACCGACCGAAAGCACGTTCGTGAACCAGTAGTTGAGCGCGAGGCCCAGGCCATAGTGCTTGAGGTACGGATCGTTGAGCGTGAACGCTGCGGACGGCGCGAGCTCCAGTCGCTTCAGGCGAAGCGCGTAGATCTGTTGGACCGCGTAAATCTCTTCAGCGATTTCTTCGCGCTGAAACGCGGATTCGGTCGGCCCCGAATCGGCGTCGTTGCCTGCGGCGAGCTCCTCGATGAGATCGCCCTGGCTCTCGGAAACCTTGGCCGGTTTGGCGTCCTCCTCATCGACCTCGTCGAGGGAGAACTCCATCTGGGCCTGGACCGCCGCCGGAAACGCCGTCAGAAGCGCCGCCATCAGTAGCGCAATCCCCCCCAATTCTCGCATCGGCCTTTGGCCTTCCCCCCTGAGTGCCCCGGCCCCCACCGTGGCAACTCTCTGAAATCACGTAACAACTGTCCGTTTCGAATCGGACGCCAAGACTATATCACGCTGAATATCGCACTACCAAATCCGCTAGCGATTTTCGACGAATTTCCGCCGGAGTGAACCGAGCTAGGCGAGGCTCTCGGCCTCCGCGGCAGGCTCGAGCGCCTCCGGGGACTCGAAAAGCGCCTCGAGGAAGGCTTCGGTCGCGAAAGGCTTGAGATCCTCGACCTTCTCGCCCACGCCGATGAATTCGATCGGCACGCCGTGCTGGTCGACGATTCCGAGGATGACGCCGCCCTTGGCCGTGCCGTCGAGCTTGGTCAGGACGATGCCGCTCACGGGGAGCGCTTCCTTGAACAGCTGCGCCTGTTGAATTGCGTTTTGTCCCGTGGTGGCATCGAGTACGAGCAAGACGTGGTCGGCTGGTCGGCCCAGGGCTTTTTCGACGGTGCGCCCAAGTTTTTTGAGCTCATCCATGAGCGGGACCTTCGTGTGCAAGCGACCGGCCGTGTCGGCGATCACGAGATCGATACCGCGGTCTTTGGCGTTTTGAATCGCATCGAAGATCACCGAACCGGGATCGGCGCGGTCTTTGCCTTTGATGACCTCGCAGCCCACACGCCGGCCCCAGACCTCGAGCTGGGTGACCGCGGCGGCGCGGAAGGTGTCACCGGCCGCAAGAAGCAGGCTCTTACCTTGGCGGTCGAATCGACTGGCAAGCTTGCCGATGGTCGTCGTCTTGCCGACGCCGTTGACGCCGACGACCAAGATCACCGTGGGCGATGCGCCGAGCGCAAGCCCGTGGCCACTCGTGGCGAGAATGCTCCGCGCCTCTTCGCGAATCGCGTTCCACGCATCGTCGGGCGAGGAGAGATGGCCGCCGTTCATCTGCGTGCGCAGCGCTTCGAGCACGCGCTCCGTCGTGTGTACGCCGACGTCCGCGGTGATCAGCACTTCCTCCACTTCATCGAGGATCGAGGTATCGAGCTCGCGGCCGCGCCGAAAAACGCCGGCCAGGCGCGAAATCAGATTGCCACGGGTCGACTTGAGGCCCGTTCGGAAGGCTCCGAGGTCAGCCGGAGGACTGGGCGGCGGTGTGATGCGCCCCTCACGAACGGGCGCGGGCGCTGCCGGGGCCTTGGGTGGGCCGGGGAGGAGATCCTCGATTTGGAGTGGAAGGGTGGATTCGGGCTTCGGTCCACCGGCCTCGTCGACGCGAATCTTCGGGTGTTCGGATTCGAGCGCCTCAGGTGTCGGCGGCGGCTCCTCGGAAAGCGCGTGCTTCTTTCGTCCACGCACGAACCCAATAAGAAGGCCAAGAAGAATCAAACCCACGATCGCGGCAATCGCCGCGAGCGTCGTTGGGTTGTTCAAATCTAGTTGTAGTGACTCCATGCGACCTCTGTCAGCCCCCCGGATGGCCGTTGCGACCGCCGCAATATAGGGATGCCGACACGGGGCAGTCAACGCGGCTGCACAGACGAATCGGTTGCGGTCGCACTTCCTGAGCTGTGATACTGAAAATGCAGGGGAAGGGCGGGGCTGTTGAAGGGGCACATGGGCCGATGGCATCTGTGGCAAGCGCTAGTGCTTGCCTCGCTCCTTTTGACGAGCACGGCGACGGCCAACGGCCGTGACGGCTATCTCGTTCGCTTGCTCGGCGAATCCCCGGCCTTTCGCGTGCGTGCACAGGCCGCCCTGTCGCTCGGGCAGTTGGAGCCGACCCGCCGCTCGTTGGAGGCGCTCGAACGCGCGGTGCGTGACCAGCACCCGGCAGTACGCGTATCGGCGATCTCGTCTCTTCGGCGATTGGAATCCAAAGAATCCCTTCCCGTGATCGAGCGGGCGATACGCGACGGGAACAAGTCGGTGCGACGGGCGGCGGTTGAAGCTGCGGCGGCGCTGAGCGCGGTGGGCGAGCGAGAGCGAGGCCCAGGCCCGATCGAGTACCTGGTGTCGGTCGGGATGCCAGGCGCCAAAGCGGAGCGGGTGTCTCGGCAGATGCTCTTCGATGCACGGATATACTTGTCCGAGCAATTGCTGACGCTTCGAGGGATCGAGCTCGCTCCGGACGACTTGACGCCGGCAGACGCGAAGCGCGAGGTCGTGCAGCGCAGGCTCAGCGGGTACCATCTCGAGAGCTCGATCGTCACCTTGGAGCCTACGGGGAGCGGGGTGCGCGCGGTGGTTTCGATCATCGTGCTGTCGTACCCCGGGCGGGACATGCGCGGCATGCTGCGGGGCGCGGCGACGGCGTCGGGCCGCTACACCGAGCAAAGCGCTGAGCTTGCGGTGCACGGCGCTGTGATGAGCGCCCTTCGCCGCCTGCCCGGTTTGCTCGAGGCGACGAAATCGAAAGGAAGCCTTTGACCGGCGAAGACCGATGGGCGTAGGAAGTGAGAAACCCGATGGGCGATAAAAAACAACGCAAGATGCGAAACTACCTGCTCGATCGGCGTTTTCAGCTGAAGTACACGGGCATGGTGCTGCTCGTGACGGTGTCGGTCGCCAGCGGCCTCGGGCTCATGGCGTACCGATTCTCGCAGCGCCAGACCGAAGCACTGACCGCCCAGGTCGCGGCGCAGCCCGATCTCGACGCCGAGACGGCGAAGGACCTCGAGCGGTTCGCCAAACAGGAGGATCGAAAGATACGGAACGCCATCATCGTCGGCGTGCTCATTCTGACCTTGGTGCTCGGCCTCACCGGCATCATGGTCACCCACCGCGTGGTTGGGCCAACCTACCGCATGAAGCGGCTCTTCGCGCACGTGGGCGAGGGCCGCTTGGAGATCAACACCGGGATTCGAAAAGGCGACGAGCTTCAGGAACTCTATCACTCGTTCGCCGAGATGGTGGAGTCACTGCGCGACCAGCGTTCCGAAGAGATCGTGCAACTGGAAGAGACCTTGATCAAGATGGAAGCAGCCGGCGTCCAATCGGCCTACCTCACGGAGCTTCGCGCGGTCATCGATCGGATTCGGAAGACGGTCGACTAGCGATCGGGGCGCGGAAAAAAGCGCGACACGGGGCTGCGTCGGACGGGGCGGCTTCGAACGGCTTGTGCTGCCGCGGATGTTGGGTAGGCGGGTTTTGGATGGGTTGCGTGGTGAGGTTTGATTGAACCGCCCCGCCCACCCCCACCCGTAATCCTCCCTAGCGCGGCATGCGCTTCGCTCTGCCTTGCCGGCGCATGCGCGCCGGGCTTCGCCCTTCGGGCTCGCGCTACCGCCTGCCGGTTGGGAACGTTGTCTTGGTCCTGTCTCCGTATGGAGGGGCGCTTTTTTCCGCGCCCCGGTATGCCCGCCGTGAGCTATTTCACGCTGCACGACTGGGCCTTTGGGATCTCTTCAGAGTTCGCTAGAGTCGCGGTGCGGAGGTGGTTATGCGGGCTCTCAAAGCGGCGGTGCTGGTCGTTCTTGGTCTCGTCGTTGTCGTGGTGGCGATTGGGGCGTTTCTTCCGAAGGATTTTCGCGTGGAGCGATCGATTGAGATCGATGCTTCGCCGGAGGTGGTTTTCGATCAGGTGGACTCGCTGCCCAAATGGAGTGCTTGGTCGCCCTGGATCGCGCGAGACCCTTCGATCAAGAACGAGTTCACGGGCCCCGAGGCCGGGGTCGGCTCGACGGTAACCTGGACGAGCGAGGAGTCGGGTGACGGCACGCAGACCATCACGCTCAGCGAGCGTCCGACTCGAATCGAAATGAAGCTGGACTTCGGTGAGATGGGACAGCCGACTGCGGATTGGACGTTCGTACCGAGCGGCGAGGGGGTTCGTGTGACCTGGGGCTTGAGCGGAACCGCAGCCGGCCCGCTCGGAGGGTACTTCGCGAAGATGATGGACGGCTGGGTCGGGGCGGACTACGAGGACGGCCTTGCGCGCCTGAAGCAAGTCGCCGAAGCGGTTCCGGCTGGCGAGTAGCAGAAGAAGATGATTCGAATTGCGTTCATCACCGCGGCGCTGGTCTCGCTCGGGGCCTGCCATACGATCCCTGACCCGTACGACCCGGAGCGGCAGAAGCGCATCGATGATTGTTTGAGGCAATGCGCTGGCGGAGCTTCGGGAAGGGAGAACAACGCGTACCCGCCGGCGCCCAGTGAGCAAGCGGACTCGAGGACGCCCTGCGAACGGAGGTGCCATGGAATTCCGTAGGGGGGCGGGGGGTGGGTTTGGTGGGTGGTTTGGTTTAGTTACACCGCCCGCCCACCCCCACCCGTAGTCCTCCCTGGCGCGGCATGCGCTTCGCTTTGCCTTGCCGGCGCATTCGCGCCGGGCTTCGCCCTTCGGGCTCGCGCTGCCGCGCATGGCTTGGGGGGGGTCGGGAACTTGTCTTGGTGGCTCCGTACGGAGCGACGCGGTTCGGAATGTCTCCGTAGGGAGGGGCGCGGAAAAAGGCGCGATATGGGGCGGAGTCGACGTGTGAGTGACAATCGGCAAGACAGCAGCCCCCTCCGATTGGCGCGAGCTCCGAGGGGCGCCTTGCGTGGCCTCAGGCGCCAAGCCCTTCCGGCCACCCTTGCAAGGCGCCCCGTTCGACGCAGCCCCGTGTCGCGCCTTTTTCCGCGCCCCGGTAGCTGCGGTGCCAGTGACCCCGATCCCGATCCCGTCAAACGTGGCGGAATGGAAATGAAACGTTTTCGTAGTATTCGATTCTTGGTTCGCCGCCGGGGCCGTCGAACACGACGGCGGCGGCGTCGATGCGGGCCTGCACCCGGCCGAGCTTTTGCTGCCGCAACCAGATCGCGGTCGCACGCCGCACGCGGGCGATCTTCTTTCCGCGGATCGTTTCGGCGGGGAATACCGGTCGTGCGCTCGAACGGGATCGCACTTCGCACACGACGACTAGCGCGCCGCGCCGGGCGATGACGTCCAGCTCCAAGCGGCCGACGCGCACGTTGCGGCCGCAGATTTCAAAACCGCGTCCCTCGAGCAACGAGGCGACGACTGCTTCGCCGCGGCGGGCCAGATCGGCTCTACTCGACGTCGAGCAGCGGGTCGCGGACGCAGTAGCTCCCTCGGAGCCCGTCGCCGCCCGTTTCGAGAACTTCGTCGCAGATGAACCCACCGGGGCAGCCGCAGGTGGGCACGGCGCTTCCGGCCGGTGCGCCGCAGCGGCACGAGCAGTAGACCTTGCGCTCGACTTCGTTTTCGGGGACGCAGGTCGCTTCGCCGCGTGGGCACTCGTCTTCTTGGAGGTTGTTCGGGTCACCCATCAATCCTCGGACGAGGCAGACGCGCGTTGCGCACTGCACCGAGCTCGTCTCTAGATAGGTCTCCGAGGCCAAAAATCCCCCAATGGGTACTTGCTCCGGCGAGCAAGGATCGCCCACGGCGCTGCTCGAGCAGCCCGCTCCCGCCAAACACAGCAGCGAAATCGACACAAACCCCTTCAATTCAAGCAATCTTCCACGCATCACGCCCCCCTAAGAAGCCCCCGGTCACCCACAGCATAACGGCAATAAGAGATCGGACCCAAACTTCCCCTGCCGTTCGGGGTCAGAAAGGAGAGACGGGGCACAGACCGCCGCCTCAACGTGAATTTGTCAGCTCCATGCGCAGGTTTCCAGTCTCAATTGCAGTCAGCCCACCAAAAGCTCAATGGCGCTATACCTTGACGACCCCTTCAGCTGCTTTCTATGATGGTACGCGAGCGTGCCGGAAGGGGTCGGTTTCGTTCGAATTTTGGGGTTTAGGGGGAAACTTGGAAAACCAAGGTTCCGCGCGAAGGAGCGCTTTATGAAGGGGATCCGCTTTTTGGCGGTGCCTGTGCTGTTGTTCGGTCTGGCGAGGCCGATGACCGTCGGAGCACAGGACATGAGCTTTGGGCTCGAGGAAACGGGGCAAAGCCGCGCACCGGTCAAGCTGGGCAAGCCGTCCGAACGGCTGGCTGAAGCGATGAGCGCGTTCGAAGCCAAGAAGTACGAAACCGCTGCGGTGGGTTTCGAGCGGGTGTCGGCGGGCAAGTCCAAGGACGGTCCAGGCAACCGGCAGCGGGCGCAGTTCCTCCTGGGACAATCCCTTTACGAGATGGGTTACTACCAGTCGGCGCTGACTGTGTTCGATGAGATCAGCGCGGAAGGGCCGGCGCACATCGACTTCGGAGATACGCTCGAGTGGCTAGGGCTCTTGGCGTCGAAGCTTCCCGAGTCGTCGGGGATCATCGAGAAGGTGGGCCGGTACGGCATCGGCGCGCTCGGGCAGTTCAAGGAGAGCAACCCGGGCCTCTACAACCAGCTTCTCTATTTGATGGGCCGTCACCTGTACGCGCAGGCGTCGTTCCGGCAGGCGATCGACGTGTTCCAGGAAGTCGATCCAAAGTCGCCGCAATACAGCTACGCGAAGTTCTTCGAAGGCATTTCGTTCGTTCGTATGCGCAAGTCGCGTCCGGCGATTGCGTCGTTCCGCGCGATTCTGGACGCCATCGATGCCGGTGACATCGAAGGCGTCGACGAAGACCGCATGCGCAACCTGGCCTGGATCTCTTTGGCTCGCGTCTACTACACCGCAGCGAATCAAGGGAAGGGCGGCCAAATCGATGGCACCCTGCTCGGCCAATCGGTCGAGTCCTGGACCAAGATCGACCAGTCGAGCGAGTACTGGCTCGATTCGCTTTTCGAGTCCTCGTGGGCGTTTTTCCTGGCCGATGAGTACTCTCGGGCGCTCGGCAACGTCCACACGCTGTATTCGCCTTACTTCGAAGATGCCTTCTATCCAGAAGCGCTCGTCTTGAAGGCGGTGACCTTCTTCGTGAACTGCCAGGTCGACAATGCCGAAGCCACGGTTGCGAAGTTCCACGACCAGTACGACCCGGTCAAGCAAGAGCTCGACTCGGTGCTGGCGAAGCACCAGGACAACGCCGACTTCTTCGAGTTCCTGAAGCGGGTGCAGAACGACGGAGCGGACCTTTCGCCTCGCGTTCGCCCCATCGTTTCGACCGCGCTGAGCGACCGGACGGTGCTTCAGCATCTCGAGTACGTGGCCCTGCTCGACAAGGAAGAAGCGCGGCTCGCGAAGTCTGGTGAAGCCTTTGCGGGCTCGCCCGTCGGCGAAAAGATTCTCGAGGACGTTTCGCTCGCGAAAGCGTTCGCCGTGGATCAGGCCGGTGATTTGGCGCGCGGCCGGTACAAGCGGCTGATTCGCGAGCTTCGAGACCTCAGCAATCAGGTCGACACGGTGGAGCTCGAGATTGCGACGTTCCGCCGCGGGCAAATCGACCAGGAGCTGCAACAACAGATGTCACTCGCCAAGCAGTCGAAGGGCGGCGACGTGAACGTGGACGAAGAACATCAGCTTTGGCCGTTCAACGGGGAATGGTGGCGAGATGAGCTCGGGTTCTATCGACAGCAGGTAACCAACCTATGCACGCGCTAACGAAATCGAAGTACGCGGCGAGCTTCCTTTGCGGGCTGCTCGCGACGATCCTGGGAGGCGAGGCCGCCGCGGAGCAGGCTCTGATGAGCACTGCCCCGATGTGCATTCCGGAGAGCACCGAGCGAGAGATCGCCGCCTGCCCAGCAGGGGCCAAAAAGGCGGCGGCCAAGGAGGGCGGCACCGCGCCGGTCTCACGCATGAAGGCGACCGCGCCCAAGAAGCGCGCGAAGCAGGGGGCGACCGGACCTTCTCTTCAAATCGACATGAGCACGCGCCTCGGTCGAGAGCAAACGCGCGCACGTGCGGAGAATCTGCTCGAGCGAGAGATTGCGATTCTTCAGCGACTCGTCAAGAACAGCTCCGATGACGACCCGCGACGGCCCGAAGTTCTGCTGCGACTCGCCGAGACGCAGTTCGAGATGCAAATCGCCAAGAACGCCAAGCTGCGGTCGTTCGACGACCCGATTTACGAAGCGTGCACTCGGGACGGCGACAAAGGGCGCTGCAAGCAGGCGCGAGAGGGTCAAAAGGCAGCCCAGGCTGAGCTCAACGCGGTGCGCGAGGACAGCATTCGAACCTACGCGACGCTCGTGCGCGACCACCCGAAGTTCAAGCGAATGGACGAGGTCCTCTTCTCGCTCGCCTTCGCGCTCCAAGAGCTCGACCAGTTCGACAAAGCGCGCTCGGTCTATCGGCGGCTGATCAAGGATTATCCAAAGAGTCGCTTCGTGCCGAACGCCTATCTCTCGTTTGCCGAGTACTACTTCAACGAAAGCGACATGGAGGCGGCAGCGAAGTTCTACCGCAAAGTGCTCGAGTTTCCGCCAAAGCAAAACTCGGTGTATGGGTACGCGCTCTACAAGGTCGCCTGGGTCGAGTACAATCGCGAGCGCTACCGGCAATCGTTGCAGGGCTTCGTCGACATTCTCGAATTCGCCCGCACGAGCAAGTATGCGAGTGACTCCAAGAATCTAGCGCGCCAGGCCCGCAAGGACTTGGTGCTTCCGTACTCGCGGTACGGCTCGCCCGGCAAGGCGCTCGAGTTCTTCCGGCGATACGCAAAGGACGATGCGCAGGCGCACGAGATGCTCGAGCACCTGGGCAACCTCTATTTCGACACCGGCCAGTGGCCCCAGGCGATCACGGTCTACCACAAGCTGATGGCCGATTCGCCGCGAAGCAACTCGCTTTGCGACTGGCAGACCAAGGTCACCAGCGCCGTGGTCTCGTCGAAGCCCAAGGAGGAGCAAATCGTCGAGCTCAAGCGTCTCGTCGACATCTACCGAACGTTCAAGAAGGGCGGAAAGCCGGCGGACAAGGTCGAGCAGTGCAAGGTGGAAACAGCGACGACGATGCTCTGGCTCGGGACGTCCTGGCACCGCGAGGCGATTGGAACCGACACGTCTCCGGGCACCAAGAACAAGAAGACCATGTCGCAGGCCGCGGTGCTTTACCGAACGCTGCTCAAAGAATTCCCCGACATGGACCAGATGGAATTCACGAACATCGACAAGCGTGACTGGCCCACCGAGTACAAGATTTCCTACTTCTATGCGGAGCTGCTCTGGAAGATGGAGGAGTGGAGCCAATGTGGGCCCGCCTTCGATCATGTGGTCGAGTTGAACACGCAGGGCGAGTTCACCAGTGACGCCGCGTATGCTGCGGTGCTCTGCTACAACAACCTCTACCAGCAGCAGTACGTGCCACGCGAGACCGAGACACGGTTCGTCAGCAAGCGCGACCAAAAGGCGATGAAGAACGCCAAGGCCGAGCCGACGAACGAGTTTGCGAGGAAGAAGCTCACCCCGCTGCAGGATGGCATGCTCGAGGCCTTCAATCGATACGTTTGCTACGTCGACAAGGCGGAGGATCTGTCAACGATCAAGTACCGACGGGCGCGGATTTACTACGAAGCCAATCGATTCGAAGAGGCCGCGGTGCTTTTTCGCGACATCGCGTTCAACCACAAGGACAGCGAGTTGGCAGAGTACGCCGCCAACCTCTATCTCGACTGCCTCAACGTGCTCGGGACACAGATTCCAGAGCCGAGGGTCGCCTGTGTGCAGGAGCTGAGCGCGTCGATCGATCCGATGTCGGCGTCGTACTGCGGCACCGAACAGCTAAGCGAAGAGCATCCGGATTTGTGCGGGACGCTAGGCAACCTGCAGTGCCAGGTTCGCCGCAAGGAAGCGGAAACCTATCAAAAGACGCAGCAGTTCAAAAAAGCGGCCGCAACCTACGTCCGAATCTTCCGCCGACACGAAGAGTGCGGCGAGATGGATGAGATGCTCTACAACGCCGCGATCAACTTCGAAGCTGCACACTTGCTCGGCCGCGCCATCCAGGTTCGAACCGTGCTGATCGAGCGCTACCCGGAGAGCACGCTTTCCAAGAAGGCGGTCTACCTGATTGGACAGAACTTCCAGGCCCTCGCCTACTACGAGCAAGCCGCCAAGTACTACGAGCAGTTTGCTAGGAAGTTCCCAGGCGAGGACGGTACGAAGTGTAGCGCCGAGGAAAAGGAGCTCGGGACCTGCCCGAACGCGATCGAGGGCCTCGAACAGGCGACCTTCTTCCGCATCGGCCTAGGCGACGACAAGACCGCGATGGAGGACTCGGACCTATTTGCGCGCAACTACAAGCGCAAGCTTCCGCGTCAGACCTCGCAGGTCATGTTCTCGATCGGCTCGATCTACGAGCGCCAAAGCCGCTGGCCCCAGGTCATTGCGCACTACACAGAGTACCTCTCCAAGTACGGCAAGGTCGGCATGCCGCACCAGGTCATCGAAGCCAACACGGCCATTGGCCGGGCGTACTGGGAGCTCAACAGGAAGGCCGAAGCGAAGAAGCACTTCGAGGCGGCGGTGAGGGGCTGGACCTCGGGCGCGCCGAAACGAATCCGCGCGCTCAAGAACACGCCCACCGAAAGTAAGGTTCTGTATCTTCGAGAGGCGCTCGATAGCGCGGCGGAGTCGCAGTTCTATTTGTCGGAGTTCAAGTTCGCCGAGTTCCAGAAGGTTGCGTTCCCGCAGTATCGCGGGGGCAAGAGCATGGCGAAGGTCAAGAAGTGGTCGGACACCGAGTTCAAAAAGTGGGTGACTCGCAAGCAGGGCGTGCTTCGGGCGGCGGAGACCGACTACGCGAAGGTCGCGAAGATGACGGTCAACCTCGACGGCGTTCAAATGAAGTCGGCGCCCTGGCAGATCGCGGCGGCGTCACGAACCGGTGAAATGTACCGCAGCTTCGTCGATGAGTTCCGGGACGCACCGATTCCGAGAGAAATCGAGAAGGACCCCGGATTGTTCGACATCTACGTGGGGGCGCTGGACGACGTTTCGGAACCCTTGCAGCGCCAAGCGATCGACAAGTTCGAGTTCTGCTTAAAAACCGCGACGCAGGTCCGCTGGTTCAACAAGTGGTCACGCAGCTGTGAGCAAGAGCTGAACGGACTCAACCCGAGGAAGTACCCGGTGGCGGCCGAGCTTCGGGGCGAGCCCAACTACGTCAAGGCTACCGTCGGGGACCCCGGCGCGGTGGACCTCGGCGCGATCAATGAGCAAAGGCTGAACTCGAAGGATGCGGTTGCCAAGAGGGAGGAGCCGTGATGCGAAACCAAAAGATTACCTTCATGGCCATCGCGCTGATTGTAGGCTGCGGCGGCGAGAGCACGAGCTCGAAGCCCACCAGCACTCCGAGCGCGGACGTCGCGCGAACGGCAGGCGGCGAGGCGATCACCACCGCCGATGGCAATGCGGTGAGCAAGAAGGCGCACAGCAAGTGGGAGTCGGCCCTCGACGAGTTTGATGCCAACGAGAAGACCGGCTGGACTTCGGCGAAGTGCAGCTCCTCTTCGAAGTCGTTCGAGCGAGCCGCCGAAGCGCAGGGCGGGGGCTTTGCCGAGGCGAGCTACATGGCTGGTTTGGCTCTGGCGCGCTGCGGGGATTCTGCCGCCTACGAGCACTACGAGGCGGCTCTGAAAGTTGATTCGAAGTTCTGCAAGGCCCGGGTGGCGCTTGGGCTTCGAGACCTCGCCAACGGCCGCACGGGCCCGGCGAAGTCCGCGTTCGAGCAATCGATCAAGGACGACCCGCAGTGCACTTCCGGGTACACCAACCTCGCGATCGTTCAGCGTTCGCAAGGGGAAAGCGAAGAGGCGCTCAAGAACCTGCGGCGCGCCTTGGCGATCGAGTCCGACTACCTGTCGGCCTTCAACCAAATGGCGCTTCTGCACTACGACCGCGGCAGGAAAGGCAATGCAGCCGAGCTCGACCTCGCGGAGGTCGTCTGCCGTCAGGCGCAGATGCTCGATGAGAGCTACGCGCCCATCTACAACACCTGGGGCTTGATCAAAGTGTACAAGGGTGACGTCATCTCTGCGCTTCGTTTCTTTCAGAAGGCGATCACGCTCGATCCAGACCTTTTCGAAGCCCAGATGAACTTCGGCGAGGTCACGATCTCGTTCCGCGGTTACGAAGACGGTCGCAAGGCGTTTGCCCGAGCCGTCGAGCTCCAGCCGGACAACTACGAGGCGGTCATCGGGCTTGGCACGGCGCTGCGTGGCCTCGAGCGTTTCTCCGAGGCGGAGACGCAATACGAGCGGGCCAAGCAACTCGACTCCAAGCGTCCGGAGGCGTATTTCAATCTTGGCGTGCTCTATCAGGACTACATGTCGGGCTCGGTCAGCGATCTCAAAAAGGCGAGGAGCTACTTCAGTGAGTTCCTGAACCGCGCCGGGAAGCGATCCGAATTCCGTTCCAGCGTGCAGGACGTCAGCAATCGATGCGCGCCAAAGTCGGGCAAGAGCCGGGGCGCGCCGAAGTGCCGACCGGGGCGGATGCAGAACATCGACATCTCGGTCGAGGCGATGCAGATCGCGGGTTAAGGACGAATCATGAAGAAGATATTTTCGAGTTTCACCTCACAAGCCTTCGTTATTGCAGCACTAACAGCAGCAATGGTTTGCTCGGCAAGCGTCGTTCAGGCACAGGACATTCCGAGCGCGGAGACGACCTACGACTTCGACGATGACCTGGTGACGGGCGACTTGGTGCGGCCGGATGGCGAGCAATTGATCGTCCGTCGCAGGGGGCGTCGAGCGTCCCTCATTCAGATTCGTGAGCATTTTATTCCCGAGATGCTGAAATCTGTGGAAGATTTGTAATGGGGGATCCGGGTGAGTGAGTCGAGCCACAATACGTCCGTCGCGTTTTCCATCTACGATGGAGACGAGTTGCTCAGCAGCGAGACGCTGAGCCAAGAGATCATCAAGATCGGTCGTCTACAGACGAGCGATGTCCGCCTCGAGGACGACAAGGTCAGCCGCATGCATGCGGTCATCGAGGTTACCGGTCCGGGCGAGGTGTTCATCATCGACCTGGGTTCCGCATCGGGCACGCTCGTCAACGGCGAGAAGATCAACAAACGGAAGCTGCAGACCGGCGACGAAGTGCAAGTCGGAAAGAAGCGGCTGCACATCGACATCATCAGCGGAACGGTGGCGGTGGCCTCGAGCCCACCGGTTGCGATGGCCGCAGGCATCGGTCGTGCAACCCCTGTCGTCGATGAGCGCGCAATCACTGCGATGGTCAATGAAGAGTCCGAACCGAGGGCCAAAGCGGCGCCCACGGCCGGCCCACAGGAAGACGAGTCGGGTCCGAAGTTCAATCCTTTCGAGGTGGGTGCGAAACGCTTGTCGCGGACGCCGTTCGCGAACACCGTCGGTGAAGACGGACCCGAGTACGGCCTGGTGGCGACGGCGCCCGCCGTTCCCACGCACGAGATCGAAACCAACGAGCGTGCGATCGAAGTGTCCGTCCTTTGGGGCGACCGCAATGTCTTGAACGTCGACTATCTGACGCCGCCTCGCGATTACTACGTGGGCGAGCCGGACGTCGATGAAGTCGACTACGTGCTTGGCCACGATGCCATCGGCGTCGATCGGATGCCTCTGTGCATCGCGGAGGGCGCAGGCGTTACGGCAATCGTTCCCGAAGGAGCGAAGGGCGAAGCCACGATTGGCGATCAGACGCGCTCATTCGACCTGATGCGCGGCCAGGGGGATTTCCGGCCGAGCTCCACCGTGGCGGGGGCCTTGGAGTTTCCTGTGCCCGAAGGTGGCGCGGTTCGCATGAAGCATCGGGACTTCACGTTCATCATCAAAGACGTGAAGGCCGGCAAGAAGGTTGCGGGCCATGCCAAGATGGACATCCGTCCGATGATCTACGTCGCCGGTGCGGCGCTCTTCGCCAGCCTGGTGCTGACGATGTTCTACTTCCAACCTCCGCGTCCGCGTGGGCTCTCTTCGGATTTGCTCGCGACCGACTCGCGCCTGATTCAGTTCCTGATGGAGCCCGAAGAGCTCGAGGAGCCGGAGCCCGAGTGGCTGAACGGGGACGACTCGCAGGGCGGCGGCACCGGCAAGGCGCACGAGGGCGAGCAAGGTCAGATGGGCGACGAAAAGTCCGAAAAGACCAAGAACAAGTACGGCATTCAGGGGCCGGAGGACAACCCCGACCCGGTGATGGCGCGTGAGCAGGCAGAAGAGAACGCGCGCACCGCCGGCATCATCGGGACGCTCGCGTCGATGCAGGGCTCGTTCAACGCGCCGACTTCACCCTACGGCGCGGACTTCGCGCTTGGGAATGACCCGACCAGCGCGCTCGGCGCAATGACCGGCAACGACATTGGTCAGAACTTCGGATTTGGCGGGCTCGGCCTTCGCGGCACGGGCCGCGGTGGCGGTGGGCTCGGTCAGGGCACCATCGGCATGGGCAACTTCGGCACGATCGGACGAGGTGGCGGCCGGGGTGCAGGCGAGGGCGGCTATGGGAGCGGCGTTGGCGGGTTCCGGGGGCGCTCGGCCGGTGTGCCTCAGGTTCGCAGCGGCGGCGCCGAGGTGCGCGGCTCGCTATCGAAGGAAGTCATCCGGCGGGTGGTGCGGCGCCACATCAACGAGGTGAAGTTCTGCTACGAGCAACAGCTCAATGCGCGGCCCGATCTGCAGGGACGCGTGACGACGAAGTTCGTCATCTCTCCGACCGGTTCGGTGCAATCGGCCATCGTTGGAGACTCGAGCCTGCGGAACGAAGCGGTCGAGAGCTGCATCGTGCGAGCGGTTCGCAGGTGGACCTTCCCAGCGCCCGATGGAGGCGGTGTGGTGGTCGTGAACTATCCCTTCCTGCTCGATGCAGCGGGCCAGTGATCGCCAGGTCGGAAGCCGACGCGCGCGATTCCAGGCTGATCTCCCCGCTTTGCAGGGCCTGCGACCCCGTTCAGGGGGCAGGACCGCGCCTGAAACTGGCCAAAAAGGGTGAAACAGCCGAAGAAAGAGCTGTGGCTAGAGTTGTTGGCTACGAGACAAATGCTGTAGGATTGAAGTGCTTGTGAATTTCCAAGCGTAGGAGGCAAGCATGCGAGCGCAGATGTTCGGGTTTGTGGTGGTGGGTCTAATCCTGATGGGCGGCAATTGTTCGCGCGCCCGCGTGGAGTCGATGAACGAGATGAATGCCGGGGTCGAGCTCGCGCAGATGAAGCGGTTCGGCGAAGCAGCCGAGAGCCTCGAGAAGGCTGCCGCGCTCGATCCGACGAATCACCAGGCCTACTTCAACCTTGCGATTGTGCAGATCGAGCTGCGACAGTTCTCCGCAGCACGCGAGGCGCTCGAGCGAGCCATCGTCGCGAAGCCGGACGCTGCGGGCTATCACGAAAAGCTCGGCTCCGTGCTCATCGAGCTGAACGATTGGAAAAGCGCGCAGACGGCGCTCAAGAAATCGCTCGAGCTCGACCCGACGCTCTTCAAGGCACACTTCAAGCTCGGGCGCTGCAGCGAGGAGCTCGAGGATCCGCAGAGCGCGCTTTACCAGTACAGCGACGCCATCATGACCGGACCTCGCTTCTTGCCGTCATACTCGGCGCTGGGACGCCTCTACGCTGACCTGCGCTATCCGGAGCAGGCCGCTCAGGTCTTGGCTGAAGCGCTCAAGGTCGCGATGCCCGGCACCGAAGAAGAAGCAAACATCCACCACCTTCTGGGCACGGTCTACCAGCAGCAGCGCAAGTACGACGAAGCGATCGCAGAGTTCCAATCGGCGCTCGGCATCGTCCCGGGGATGAGCGATGCCTTGTTTTCCCTGGGCTGGACCTATGCGCTTCAGGGCAACGACGAGGAGGCGAAACGCTACCTCGACAAGTATGTGATGATGGCCGGAGCGGATGCGCCCGAGCACTACGTCAAAGCCGCGCGAGACCGTCTCGCGGAGTTGAGAACCGAATCGCCGTAGGGGGGCTTAGCCAAGATGTCGGAAGAACAATCGGGGGATGAGGTTCGAGAGCTGACGGCGGCCGAACTGGCCGAGGTCCAGAAGCTCGACGACGCGATCGCGAAGTTCGAGCAACAGAAGCGATGGTCGGACATGATTCGCTCCATCCTTCAAAAAGTCGCGCTGCTGCATTCGCCTGCGGAAAAGGTCGATCTGTACCGCCAGGCCGGCACGCTCTACCTGGAGCGGTCGAGCAACCAGGCGGAGGCGATCAAGTGTTTCGAGCACGTGTTGGAGCTCGATCCCGAGGACAATGATGCGATTGAGCGCCTCAAAGAGATGTACGAGAAGCGGCGCGATTGGGAAAAGCTGATTCGCACCATGCAGCGAGAGGTCGAGCTTCTCTCCGAGGACGATCGAGTGCTTCGCTACGGCGAAATGGCCGAGCTTGCGACGCAGCGGCTTCGCAAGCCCGACGTGTGCATCGAGCTTTGGCAGAAAGTCATCGAGACCGACCCCGAGAATCCGAACGCGCTCGGCAATTTGGCGCAGCTCTACGAGCGAGCACGCCAGTGGGAGCCGCTGGCCGAGGTCTTGGAGACGCTGGTTGCTGCCGACACCGATGTCGCCTCCAAGAAGCAACAGCTCCAGAAGCTCGGAATGATTTACGCCGACAAGATCGGCAACGACGAAGGGGCGATTGGCGCCTTCAAGAAGCTGCTCGATTTGGACCCGGCCGATCGACGAGCGCAGGAACAGCTCAAGCGACGCTACGTTTCGCTCGGAGCTTGGGACGAGCTCGAGGCCTTCTATGCGGCCAACGAGAAGTGGGACGAGCTGATCCGCATCGTAGAGCGGCAGGCCGAAGCACAGGAAACCAGCCCCGAGGAGCGCGTTGCGCTGCTGTTCAGGGCGGCGCGCCTCTGGGAGGACAAAAAGGGGAAAGCCGACCGCGCCGCGCGCGTGTACGAGAAGATCCTTGCCGCGGACCCGGACAACGTGCAGGCCGCCGAGGCTCTCACACCGATTTACGAGGAGGCGCATGACGCCCGCAAGTTGGTTTCGGTGCTCGAGGTGCGGTTCGCGCACGCCGAGGGCGACGAATCCAAAATCGACCTCCTGCGCAAGATCGGACACGTGTTCGAGGAGCGCCTGCGGCAGCCCGAGGTCGCGTTCGAGCGCTACCTCGAGGCGTTCTCACTAGCGCCGACACACGACGATGCGCGGGTCGACGTCGAGCGCCTGGCCGAGGAGATGAACGGCTGGGACCGACTGGTATCCGGCTTCGAGTCGGCCATCGAAGGGGTTTCCGATCTGCATCAGGCCGTTCCGATTCGGCTCAGCTACGGTCAGACCTTGGCGCAGCTCGATCGAGTCGACGAGGCCATCGAGCAGTACGAGCTCGTCTACGAGGCAGAGAGCGACAACCTGGACGCGATCGCTGCGCTTGCGGATATGTACGTTCGCACCGAGCGATTCCGCGATCTGCTCGATATTTACGCCCGCCGAATCGAGCTCGAAGAGGACCCGGAGGCTCGGCTCGAAATCGCCTATCGCCGCGCCCGCCTTTTTGCGGATGCGCTAAACGACCGCAATAAAGCGATCGACGCCTTTGAAGGCATCGTGGACGAATATGGTGTCGAGCAAGGCGACGCCTGCAGAGAGCTCGAGCAGCTCTACGAGACGCAGGGCCGATGGCAGGACCTAGGTCAGCTTCTCGAGCGCCGGGTCGAAGCCGGTCCGGAGAGCCATGAAGAACTTGCCGCGCTCAAGTTTCGCTTGGGTCGCGTTTGTGAATCAGAGTTGGGCGACAAGCCGCGCGCGGTAGAGCTCTACCGCGAGGTGCTTTTGCTGATCGCCGAGCACGACGGCGCCAAGGCCCGGCTCGAGCAGTTGCTCGACGACCAGGAAGTAGCCGCCGAAGCATCGCGAGTTCTCGAGCCCGTCTACGAGATGAGCGAGGACTGGGGCCCGTACGTCAACGCGCTTCGCGTTCAGCATGGCTTCAGCACTGTGCCGCGGGAGAGGTTGCAGCTGCTCACCCGCGTCGCGGACACGTACTTTCAACACATCGGTGACGCCGGCCGAGGGTTTTCGTCGCTGTGCGATGCATTTCGTGAAGTGCCTTCGGACCTGCCGACCTTGTCGCGGCTCGAGATGCTTGCGAGCGAGCACGACCTGTTCGACTCGGTGGCAGAGCTCACGGGCGACCTAGCGGCCACCGTCGAGGACCCTGCGCTGAGCCGGTCGCTTTGGATCAAGACCGCACAGATTCATGACAGCCAGCTCGGGAACCCGGAAGCCGCTGTTTCGGCCTACCGAAAAGTGCTCGAAGCCGACCCGGGTGATTTCGAGGTGCTCGATTCGCTCGATGCCGTCTACCGAGGCGCGCAGCGATGGCCGGAGCTCGTTGGCGTCCTCCGCAGGCGAGCTGAAGCGCACGCGGACCCCGATGAAAAGA
Source organism: uncultured delta proteobacterium (assembly GCA_963712235.1). GTDB lineage: Bacteria > Myxococcota_A > Polyangia > Polyangiales > Houyiibacteriaceae > SG8-38. The sequence continues at coordinate 230,553 of CAVQHC010000003.1, read as the reverse complement.
TCGCGGTCCTCACGGAAATGTCGCGAATCCATGCCGAGCTGCTCGAGGAGAACGAGCAGGCGATCGCGCTTCAGAACGAGATCCTCGAGCTGGATCCGACGCACCGAGAGGCCTTGATCGCGCTCGACGGCTTGCTCGCGCGGCAGGGACTCTGGGGCGACCTCGCCGACAACGTCGAGCGCCAGCTCTCGATGACGGACGAACAGAGCGAACAGACGGAGCTCCTTCTTCGTTTGGCGGACATCCGCGAAGAGCGAATGGGCTCGACCGATTCGGCGATCGAGATCTACCGCGACGTGCTGGCCAACGATGCCAGCAATCCCTCTGCTCTCGGCGCGCTCGAGCGACTGCTCGAGTCGGCGGAGCACCAGGCGACCGTCGCCGACATCCTCGAGCCGATTTACAAAGACGGTGGGGCATCGGGCCGGCTCGTCGAGGTCTACGAGATTCAAGCTAATCATGCGACCGCGCCGGAGCGACGCATGGCGCTCTTTCACGAGATCGCGAAGCTGAAAGAGTTCTCGCTGAGCGATCTGCACGGGGCTTTCGAGAGCTACGCGCGGGCGTTCCGCGAAGATGCAGGAGACCCCAAGGCCAGAGCGGAGCTCGAGCGACTCGGCGCGGCCGTGGGCGCGGCCGATGCGCTGGCTGGCGTGTATGAGGAAGTCGCCGCGTCTTCCGATGAGCCAGACCTCGCAATCGACCTGTTGCTTCGCGCCGCCGAGATTCGAGAGGACGACCTCGGTCAGATCGAGCGGGCGGTCGAGCACTACGAGAAGGTGCTGGAGCTCGACCCCGAGCATCAGCAATCGGCGGACGCCTTGGAGCGCCTCTTCCAGCGGGCCGAGCGCTACGAAGACCTGGCCCGAATTTACCGGCGCAAGGCCAAAATGCTTCCATCGCCCGCGGACCAGCGCGAGCAGCTCGTCAAGGCCGCGGCGATTTACGAAGACATCCTCGAGCGGCCTGCGGATGCGATCGCGGTGCACCAGCAAGTGCTCGAAGTCGACCCGGGCGACCTTCAATCACTCGATCGACTCGTCGAGCTGCAGACACAGCTCGGCAAGTGGTCGCCGCTGCTCGAAACCTACGAGCGCAAAGCCGAGGTCGTCACCGACCCCGGCGCCCGCAAGGAGCTCTTCCTCGGGATGGGCCAGATTTACGAAGGGCAGCTCGAGGACCCCGATAAAGCGATCGACGCCTATCAGCGGGTGCTCGAGATCGATCCGGACGACCTTTCGGCTCTCGCGAATCTCGATGCCTTGTTCGAAAGCACCGGCCAGTGGAGAGAGCTGCTGCAGGTTCTTGAGCGTCAATCCGAGCTCACGGTGGATGGCGAAGCCCGTACCGAGCTTCGCTTCCGGATCGGAGAGCTGTGGAGAACCCAGCTCGAGGACCCGATCCAAGCGATCGAAATCTATCGCGACATCTTGGCCGAGACGCCCGTCCATCAGCCGACGCGCGATGCGCTGACGAAGATGATGAACGATGCGGTGGAGCCTTTGGCGGCGGCCGAGGCGCTCGAGCAGGTGTATCTGCAGGTCGGGGAGTATCGAAAGCTGGCCGAGGTTCGCGAGGCTCAGGTTCGCTTCACCGAAGACCCTTCGGAGCGGGTCGAGATGCTCCACCAGCTTGCGGAGATCTACGAGCTTCAGCTCGAAGATCCACCTTCGGCGTTCAACGCCTTTGTCCGGGCGCTCCCGCTCGACCGTGGAAACGAGCTGACCCTCGCTTCGGTCGAGCGACTCGCCGAGCATACGGGTAACTGGCATGAGGCGGCTTCGCGTTTCGACGCTGAAGTGCAGAAGATGAAAGACGAATTTCCGGATGAGGTGGTCCACCTCGCGAAGCGCTCGGCGGTCATCAACGAAGTGCAACTGGACGATGTCGACGCGGCGATTGCCCGCTACCAGTTCGTGGTCGATGTGGACTCTTCCGACGTGGAGGCCATCGAGGCCCTCGACCGGCTCTACGAGCAAACCGAACGCTGGGACGAGCTCGCGGCAACCCTGAAAAAGGAAGCCGCGGTCGCTACGACGCCGGACGACATCCTGAACCTGCAGTTCCGAACCGGGCAGATCTTCCAGAACCGGCTGGGGAACATGGACTCGGCGATCGAGCAATATCGGGAGATCATCGCCGCCGCACCGGAGTTTTCGCCGGCGGTGACGGCGCTCGAGGATCTCTTCTCGCAGGGCGTGCAGCCCATGGCGATCGGCGAAGTGCTCGAGCCGCTCTACCGAATGCAAGGCAACTGGGATCAGCTCCTCAACGTGCAGGAAGTTCAAGTCGAGCAGCAACGTGACCCGATCGAACGGGTCGTCATGATGCACCGTCTTGCAGAGATCGCAGAAGACAAGGCCGATGACCACGGACGTGCCTTCGAGTGGATCCAAAGGGCGCTTCTCGAGGACCCGAGTCACGACCATTCGATCGGCGAGGCGGAGCGCCTTTCGGCCATCGTCGACGGATGGACTCAGCTGGCGACCACCTACGCCAACGGCATTCAGCACACCGGAGATCCGCTCAACAAGGCAGAGCTCGGCCGGCGTCTCGCCAAGGTTTACGAGGAACAGCTCCACGACATGGAGCGGGCCGAAGAGACGTATCGATTCGTGCTTGGGGTGGACGATCACGACGCGAACGCCCTCGCTGCGCTCGATCGCATCTACACCGAGCACGGGGCGTATCGAGCGCTCGCGCAGGTGCTTCGGAAGCGAATCGACGGCTCGAACAACAGCTCGGAGCTCATCGATCTGCACTTTCGGCTCGGGACCGTGCTCGACCACCGGCTGGGCCGCACCGATGAAGCGATCGAGGTTTTCAACAAGCTGCTCGACGATCACGACTCGGAGCATGCCGACACCATTCAGGCCCTCGAAGGCATCTACGCCAACCTCGAACGCTGGCCGGAGCTCTTCGCGACCTTCGAAAAGGAGCTGAGCATCGCGCTCGGCGACTCGCAGCAGGCCGACGTGTTTGCGCGCATGGCCAAGCTCTCGTCCAATCGGCTCTGCGACTCCGAAAAAGCCATCGGCCTGTGGCAGCGGGTTCTCGACCTTCGCGGGGAAGATCCCGAAGCGCTCAATGCCCTCGGCGACATTTACGCCTCGCAGGGCAACTGGCGCGACCTGGTCGACGTGCTCGAGCGGGAAGCCGCGGTCGCAGAAGACGATGCATTCCGTGTCCAGGTGTACTCAGACCTCGCCAGGGTCTGGTACGAGAAGCTCGAGCGCGAGCGGAACGCGATCGAAAACTGGGAGCGGGTCCTCGACATCGATCCGGGCAACACCTACGCGCTGTTCAGCATCGCCGAAATTCATCGGGAAGGCGGGCAGTCACGCGAGCGCGCGGACACGCTGCAGCGAATCATCGATGTTGGCGCAGCGACGCTCGAGGACGCCGACCTCGTCACCGTCTACATGCAGCTGGGTCACATCTACGGCAGCGAGCTCCATCAACCGGGCGATGCCGTCGACGCATATCAAAACGTCCTAACGATCGACCCGGCCTTTTTCGAGGCGCTGGACTCGCTCGAGCTCATTCATCGCGAAGAGGGCGCTTGGGAAGACGTGGTCGCGGTCATGGAGCAACGGGCGCAGGCGCTCGTCGACCCACACGACAAGGTTCGTCAGCTGATTTCGGTCACCGAGGTCTGGGAGGCCGAGCTCGAGAACAAAGACGGCGGAGCGGGCGCGTTCGGCCGCATTCTCGAAATCGACCCGATGCACGAATATGCGTTCGCCGAGCTGCAGTCGCTTCACAAAGCAGCGGAGCGCTGGGACGAGCTGATCGACCTCTACGTGACTCGCATCGAGGCGACCGAGGATCGCGATGAGCGGATCGAGCTCTTGCGCGCGGCGGCGCGGGTGTACGAGGAGAAGCTCGACAACCCGGAGCAGGCCTACCACACGCTCTACATTGCCTGGACCGAGGATTTCGCGAACACGAACACGGCGGTCGACCTCGAACGGGTCACCGCGGCGAGCGACCGCTGGAACGAGCTGTTGAGCTCGGCGAATGCGGTTTTGCAGGAGGGGCAAGAGCCCGCCACGCAGATCGCGATCTGCCTTTGCTGCGCGAAGTGGTACGGGCAGGACCTGGGACACCCCGAGTACGCGATCCCATACTACGAGCAGATTCGAGCCCTGGACCCGAGCAACGCCAAGGCCTGGTGGCAGCTCGGCGACCTCTACGAAACCACCCAGCAGTGGGACAAGCTCGCGCAGGCGCTCGCCAAGCTGGTCGAGCTGACCGACGACGACGCCGTCAAGGCCGACACCTACGTTCGCATGGGCGACCTGGCCGACGACCGCTTTGCGATGCGACAAGAGGCGGAGGACTACTACCGCCGCGCGCTGCACCTCCAGGAGTGGCACGTTGGGGCACTCGAGGCGCTCGAGCGCATCTACCGCGAGGAAGGACGCTCGAACAAGCTGCTGAACATCCTCGAGCGCAAGGCCGAGGCCGTCGAGGACGTCGACAGTATCGTCTCGGCTCTTTTGCAGGTTGCGGAGGCCTATGAAGAGCGCTTCAACGACCCGAAGGCGGCGATCGAGAACTACGAGAAGGCGTCCGAGCTCTCGCCTTCGAACCTCAGCGCGCTTCGAGGTTTGAAGCGTTTGTACGCGCAAGAGGGCCGCTATCAAGAATTGATCGGGATTCTGGAGCGTGAGTACGAAGTCGTCGCGACCGAGCGCGAGCGCATCGAAATCCTCATGCGGCTCGCCGAGATGTGGCAGCAGGAGTTCCGCAAGCCCGACAACGCAGCGCAGCGACTCGAGCAAGTCCTCGACATCGACCCGCTCCACGACGAGGCGCTTTGCCGGCTCGAGGAGCTCTACCGGGCGACCCAGCGCTGGGACGACCTGGTACGCACGTTCGACCGTCACGCCAGCGCGACGACCGACACCGAAGAGCGCGTTCGTATCTTCCGCGACCTCGGGCAGGTGTACGCCTCGCACAAGGACGATGTCGAGATGGCGATCGACAGCTATCTCAACGCGCTCAATCTCGACGAGCAGGACCTCATCAGCCTTCAGGCGCTGACGAAGCTCTTCGAGCGCAAGGGTGATTACGCTGCCGCGCTGGACATGATGGGCCAGCTTGCGGCAGTCGTGGAAGAGCCGGCCGACCAGGTTGCGCTCAAACACCGCATGGGTCGGATTCTCGACCAGGAGCTCGGGGATCGGGTCTCGGCGCTCGAGCAGTTCCAGGCGGCGATCGACTTGGACCCGGGGCACCTCGAGTCGCTCGAAGCGATGCGAGGCATTCACGTCGACTCCGGCGACTGGGTCGCGGCCGCCAAGACTCTGGCCTTGGAGGTTGAGCACACCGAAAAGGACCGGATTCGGGCTGCGCGACTGGTCGAGCTGGGCCGTATTCGTGCCGAGAGGCTCGATGACGAGCCGGGGGCGGTAGAGGCCTTCGAGAATGCGTTTGCGGCCGACGCCGACAACGAGGACGCGATGTTGCCGCTGGTCGACGCCTACGTCGCGCAGGAGCGACACGCAGACGCCTTCCCACTGCTTCAAACCCTGGTGCAGCGCTGCGACAAGTGCGACGACGACGAGAAGCACAGGCTGGCCGTCATGCTCGGCGAAACGGCGACCGAGCTAGGCAACGCGGAGGAGGCGGTTCGAGCGTACGAGCGCGCCTACCAGCTCCGCAGCGACGATCCTACGACGCTCAAAGGCTTGGCCGGGGCGTACTTCGGGGCCGAGCGCTGGGACGACGCGTTCAAGTACCACCAGTTGATTCTGGTCCAGCAGCGGGATTCACTCGGCCGGGACGAGATCACCGAGGTGTTCTACCGGCTCGGAGTCGTCAAGCGCGAGCAGGGCGAGGACAAGAAGGCGCGCAACATGTTCGACAAGGCGCTCGAGGAGGACACGCACTACGTGCCCGCGCTCGAAGCGATGGTCGGCCTGCAGGCGGCCGAGGGCGACTGGGATTCGGTGGTCGAATACAAGAAGCGCATCCTCGATGTGGCCGATGAGCCTTCGGTTCGGGCAGCGCTTCTCATCGAGGTGGGCGACCTGTGGCAGGACAAGCTCGCCAACCCCGACGCGGCGGCAGAGGCCTACACGGAGTCCCTGGACCTCGACCCGCACAACCACGTGGTGCTCCACAAGCTTCTCGTCGCCTACCAGGCGGCCGAGCGCTGGTCCGAGGCCATCGACGTGATCGAGCGTGTCGCCGAGATCGAGGAGCGCGACGAGGCCAAGGCCAAGTACATGTACACGATCGGTGTCATCTTGCGCGACAAGCTGGAGGACGAAGACGCAGCTTTGGAGCGCTTCAACGATGCGCTAGACCTCGATAGCCAGCAGCTCAAGCCCTTCGAGGCGGTCAACAAGCTGCTCAATCAGAGAAAGGACTGGAAGGCGCTCGAGCGCGCGTACCGCAAGATGCTTCACCGCATCATCAACGAGGGCAACACGGACCTCGAGCACAACCTCTGGCACACGCTGGGCATCATCTACCGCGACCGTCAGAGAAACTTCGACGCGGCCGCAGAGTCGTTCCAAATGGCGGCGGGGCTCAAGCCGGACGATGCCGTCGAGCACCAGATCCTGGCCGAGCTCTACGCGACGATGCCCGAGAAGACGGCGGAGGCGATCGCAGAGCACCAGTGGCTGCTGACGTCCGACCCGAATCGGCTCGACTCCTACAGGGCCCTCTACAAGCTCTACTTCGATGCGCGCGCCTACGACAAGGCATGGTGCATCGCGCGAACGCTGACCCACTTCAAGAAGGCCGACGAGGAGCAGCAGAAGTTCTACCAGCAGTACAAGCAGGATCGGGAGATTCAACCGACGGCGCGGCTCAGCAACGAAAACTGGGTCAAGGACCTGATGCATGTCGACCAGGACATCTACATCTCCAAGATCATGGAGGTGATTGCTCCGGTGGTTCGCGCATCGATTGCAGTGCCCGACAAAAAGCTGAACCTCCACAAGCGCAAGCCCGAAGACCTCGCCAACCCGAGCCTCGCGCTCGCCCGGCAGTTCAAGTTGGCACAGGACCTGCTGAACGTGACGATTCCAGTGCGACTCTTCATTCAGAAGGAGCTTTCGGGCGCCCTTCGAGACGAGGCACGGAGCAACCCGCCGGCGATCATCACGGGGTACACGCTCCTCTCGGGCTACCGTCCAGTCGACCTTGCATTCGTCTGTGGGCGTCACCTGACGTACTACCGCGGCGAGCACTTCATTCGGACGATGTACCAGTCGCACACCGAGCTGAAGACGCTCCTGCTGGCCGCGATGCGCGTGGTCGGGATGGGGGGCGGCGACGCTTCGGTCGAATCGACGGCGAAGCAACTCGCCAAGCACATGGATCAGCCCCACCGTGACGTGCTCAAGCAGGTGGTACGGAAGTTCGTCGATGCCGGCGGCCACGCGGACATCAAGCGCTGGATGCAGGCTGCGGAAATCACTGCACTGCGCGCCGGCTTGCTGCTCTGCGACGACGTCGACACGGCGGTTCACATGACGCAGCAGATCGCATCGGATTCTACGGCCGACCTCGCGCCGCGGGACAAGGTCAAAGAGATCGTGCTCTTCAGCATTTCGGAGAGCTACTTCCGGCTTCGCGAGCAGCTGGGCATTCAAATCAAGGTTTGAGTCGGGCCGAACCGGGCGAGCGTGCGCCGGGCCCGGTCATGTGACAGGGCTTGCGCATGCTGGAGCTCGAGCTCGAAAGTGAAGCCGATACCGTCGCCCTTGCGCGCTCGCTTGCGGCCGTGCTCGAGGGCGGCGACGTAATCGGACTCGAAGGTGGCCTTGGCGCGGGGAAGACCACCTTCACGCGCGGCGCGGTCCACGGGCTCGGCGTGTCTGAAGACACGGCCGTGACCAGCCCGACCTTTGCTCTGCTTCATCAGTACGAGGGCCGCCTGCCGATCGCCCACGCGGACTTCTACCGGCTTGCCGACGAGATCGAGCTGGACGAGCTGGGCGTCGATGAGTTGCTCGATGAAGGGGCTGTCCTGTTCGTCGAGTGGGGCAGGAAGTTTCCCGGGATGGCGGGGCGCATGGTGCTTTGGGTCGAGCTAGAGATCGTCTCTGACCTCGCGCGCCGCGCTCGCTTGCACCCGCAGGGCGCGCGCGGCGATGCCATCATCGGTGCCGTTCGCACACGCCTCCGGAGCTGAACAATTCCCGGTTGCGGGGTGCAGAGGGCTCTGGTAAGCCCGCGCGAACGTCTAGGTTGAATTGAGTCCATGCCCCGCCGCGATGATATTGAAAGCATCCTTCTGATTGGGTCGGGGCCGATCGTCATCGGACAGGCCTGCGAGTTCGATTACTCCGGCACCCAAGGCGCCAAAGCGCTCAAAGAGGAGGGGTACCGGATCATCTTGGTCAACTCCAATCCGGCGACGATAATGACCGACCCGGAGTTTGCGGATCGAACCTACGTCGAGCCGCTCACCCCCGAGGTGCTGGAGTCGATCATCGAGCGGGAGAAGCCCGACGCGGTTCTTCCGACGCTGGGAGGGCAGACCGCGCTCAACCTCGCGCTGGCACTTTCTGATCGCGGCGTTCTCGAGAAGTACGGCGTCGAGCTGATCGGCGCGAACGTGGGAGCCATCCGGAAGGCCGAAGAACGCGAGCTGTTCAAGGCCGCGATGGACAAAATCGGGCTCGAGAGTGCGCGCGCGGAGGTTGCACGAACCACTGAGCAAGCCAACGCGGCAGCCGAGCGAATCGGATTTCCCGTCATCTTGCGGCCGTCGTTGACGATGGGCGGCTCGGGCGGGGGCGTGGCCTACAACAAGGCTGAGTTCGACGATGCGATTCGCTGGGCCTTCCAGTGCAGCCCGATTCACGAGTGCTTGATCGAGGAGAGCCTGATCGGCTGGAAGGAATACGAGCTCGAGGTCATCCGGGACAACGCAGACAACTTCGCCGTGATCTGTACGATCGAGAACTTGGACCCGATGGGTGTCCACACCGGTGACTCGATCACGATTGCACCTGCGATGACCCTCACCGACCGTGAATATCAGCGCCTGCGTGACGCCGGCCGCGCGATCATCACCGAAATCGGCGTCGAGACGGGCGGCTCGAACATCCAGTTCTCGGTCAACCCTGCCGACGGCCGCCTGATTGTCATCGAGATGAACCCTCGGGTCTCTCGTTCGAGCGCCTTGGCCTCGAAAGCCACGGGCTATCCCATCGCCAAGATCGCAGCCAAGCTTGCGGTTGGTTACCGGCTCGACGAGCTTCAAAACGACATCACCGGGACGAGCGCCGCGTTCGAGCCGACCATCGACTACGTCGTCACCAAAATTCCTCGCTTCGCGTTCGAAAAATTTGCCGGCGCCGACCCCCGCCTCACGACCCAAATGAAATCCGTCGGCGAAGCCATGGCGATAGGGCGCACCTTCAAGGAGTCGCTTCAGAAGGCGGCGCGCTCTCTCGAAACGGGCCGAGATGGCGTGACCTCGCTCCTCGGCAAGGTCGACTACCGCGACCTCGCGGCGCAGGTGCGACGGCTCATCGAAAGCGGCGAGGCCATCAATACGGCAAAGCCGATGTTGGGCGAGTTACCCGATGCCACCGACGCGGAGCTTCGCGAATCGATTCTCGACCTGATTCGAACGCCCTTGGCCGAACGGCTCTGGTACCTCGCCGATGGGCTGCGCGTCGGCCTCAGCGTGGACGAGCTTCACGAGGCGACGAAAATCGACGTCTGGTTCCTCGAACAGATTCGCCAGCTCATCGATTTCGAGCAGCAGTTGAAAGCCTCGGCAGGCGAGCCGGCCGGTGAAGCTCAGCTGCGACGCGCAAAGGAGCTCGGTTTCAGCGATGCACAAATCGGCGCCCTTCGAGGCGAGGCGGCCAGCGACATTCGTGCGACGCGAGCGACGCATGGCATCGAGCCGATTTACTCCCGCGTGGACACCTGCGCCGCGGAGTTCCCGGCGCTGACGCCATACATGTACTCGACCTGGGGCCGCGACAGCGAGGTCGAGACGGGCGGCGACAAGAAGAAAGTGATGATCCTGGGCGGCGGCCCCAACCGAATCGGCCAGGGGATCGAGTTCGACTACTGCTGCGTTCACGCCTCGTTCGCTCTCAAGGAGATGGGCTTCGAGACCATCATGGTGAACTGCAACCCCGAGACGGTGTCCACCGACTACGACACCTCAGACAGGCTCTACTTCGAGCCCCTGACCTTCGAGCATGTGATGCACATCGTCGAGGTGGAGAAGCCCGACGGCGTGATCGTGCAGTTCGGTGGGCAGACCCCGCTCAAGCTCGCTGTGCCGCTCTCCCGTGCGGGTGTACCGATTCTCGGGAGCACGGCCGACGCGATCGACCGAGCCGAAGACCGTGAGCGTTTCGAAGAGCTCTTGACCAAGCTCGGCCTCGACCGACCGCGCGGCGGCATCGCCAACGGCACCAAGGACGCCTTCGCCGTGGCCGAGCGAATCGGATTTCCGGTCGTCGTTCGGCCGAGCTACGTGCTTGGCGGGCGCGCGATGGAGATCGTCCACTCCCAGGAAGATTTGGCGCGCTATATGACCGTCGCGCTCGAAGCCGTGGCCGATGCGGAGACCCAGACGATTCTGGTCGACGAGTTCTTGAAGGACGCCATCGAGGTCGATGTCGATTGCGTCTCCGACGGCAAGGATGTCGTGATCGGAGGCCTCTTGCAGCACATCGAGGAAGCGGGAATCCACTCCGGCGATTCGTCGATGGCACTTCCAGCGCACGCGCTGCCGCCCGATGTTCTCGCCACGCTTCGCTCCTCGACGCGCGCGCTCGCGCTCGAGCTCGGCGTCGTCGGCCTGATGAACGTTCAGTTCGCCGTTCGCGGAAGCGCGGTGTACGTCATCGAGGTCAATCCTCGCGCCTCGCGCACCATTCCGTTCATCAGCAAGGCGATTGGCGTGCCGCTGGCCAAAATTGCCGCCAAGGTGATGGCCGGCGCCACGCTGCGCGAGCTTGGCTACACCCGCGAAGTCGTGCCGCAGCACATCGCCGTCAAGGAATCGGTCTTTCCGTTCACCAAGTTCGCCGGCGTCGATACGATTCTGAGCCCGGAGATGCGCTCGACCGGCGAGGTGATGGGCATCGCCGACAACTTTCCGGACGCCTTCTACAAAGCCCTTCTTTCGGCATACACCGAGCTGCCCGACGAGGGGAAGGTGTTCATCAGCGTCAAGGACAACGACAAGCCTGCGGCCGCAGAGGTGGCGCGCCGCCTGAAGGAGCTGGGCTTCGACATCGTTGCAACCAAGGGCACCCGCGAGGTCCTCGAGCGCGCTGGCGTCGAAGCGGACATCGTCCACAAGGTCGGCCAAGGCCGGCCGAACAGCGTCGACCTTCTGCAAAACGGTGACATCGCCCTCATGGTCAACACGACCGAAGGCGCCAAGGCGATTCGGGACAGCCGTTCGATGCGCCGCCAAACGGTCTTGAGCAACGTGCCTTATTTTACCACGATCGCGGCGGCCGTGGCCGCGGTGGACGCCATCGAAGCGAGGCGCTTGAGGCCGCTGTCGGTTCGCTCGCTGCAGGAGTACCACGCACACAACCGCGAGCTTGCGACGGCCCGACCGCCCAAGCGCTAGCTTTGGGTTGCCTTATTTCAGGGCACACATTAACACCATCAGATGGAACGGGTTCCAATGACTCCCGAAGGGCACGCCGCCCTCACCGCTGAGCTCATTGCGCTCAAAGCGGAGCGTCCGAAGATCTCCCAAGAGATTGGGATCGCCCGCGATCACGGCGACCTCAAAGAGAACGCCGAGTACCACGCCGCCAAAGACAAGCAGGGCATGTGCGAGGCGCGCATCAACGAAATCGAGGACAGGCTTTCACGCGCCGAGGTCATCGACCCGTCGACCCTCGGTGGCGACAAAGTGAAGTTTGGCGCGTTCGTCGAGCTCGAGGACATCGACAACGGCAAGGTCGTCACCTACCGGCTGGTCGGTCCCGACGAGTCCGACCTCAAGCAGGGCAAGATTTCCATTACGTCGCCCGTCGCGCGCGCAATCGTGGGCAAGGAAGTCGGCGACGAGGTGGTGGTGCACACTCCGGGTGGCGTCCGCAACTACGAAGTCACCGACGTTCGCTGGGAGTGAGGGGGCCTCGGTCCGAGGCCACACACGCGGGTGCCAACACTGCTCGACCATCCTGTTGAAACCTTGCCCGGCATCGGGCCGACGACGGGTGCCCATCTGCGGGAGCGTGGGTACCCTTCCGTAGGCGACCTCTTGTGGCTCCTTCCGCGTGGGTACGACGACCAGCGAACGCCGGTGCCGATTCACCGGCTCCAGGATGGCGAGTACGCGGTGGTCGAGGGCGTCGTACGACGGGCCCGCTCCTATCCTCGGGGCGGCCGCCTGGGGTTCGAGGCGCGGATTGAAGCCCAGGAAGGTCCGCCCGAGCAGAGCGGCTATACGGAGCTGAAGCTGGTTTGGTTTCGGGCGATCCCCGGGCTTGGGAAACGCTTTGCCGAGGGCGAGACGGTTCGCGTCGCTGGAAAGGTTCAGGACTACCGGGGCACGGCGAGCATCGCGCACCCCGAGTCGTTGCCGGCGGATGCCCCGGGCGCCGTCGAGCCGCGCTACCCGGAGATTCCAGGTGTGCGTCGGAAGATGCTCCGGCGGGCGATCCGTGCGGCGGTCGACCGGGCCCTGGCCGACGTTCCCGATCTGATCCCGGCCGGATTGCGTGCCGAGATCGGCGTTTCGACCGTGGGCGAGGCGCTTCGGTTGATCCACGTTCCCGACCCGGAAACCTTCGACGAGGAGCTCGATGCGCCGAGCCCCGCCGAGCGGCGGCTTGCGCTCGAAGAGCTGGTGCTCTGGGAGCTTGCGCTTCGGCTGCGGCGTGCGTCCGAGCAGGGCGGTGTTGCGCAAGGCTACGCCATCGAGCCGGCAGTATCGACCGCCTCGGCGGCGTTTCCGTTCGAGCTCACCGCTGCGCAGAAGTCGGCGGTTGCCGAGGTCAGCGAAGCGCTGGCGTCCGATGCGCCGATGCGCCGTCTGCTGCAAGGGGATGTCGGCTGTGGCAAAACCGCCGTGGCGATGGTCGCGTGCGCTCAGGTCCACGCGGGAGGCGCGCAGGCCGTGTTCTTGGCGCCGACCGAGGTCTTGGCGGACCAGCATGCGGAGACCCTGAAGCCCACGGCCGAAAAGCTTGGGCTTCGACTGGGCGTGTTGACGGGCGCGCTCAGCAAAGACCAGCGGCGCTCGATGCTCGACCGCTTGGCCACGGGCGCGGTAGATTTGGTCGTCGGCACGCATGCGCTTCTCAGCGGGGAGGTGCGGTTTGCAAACCTCGGGCTGGTCATCGTCGATGAGCAGCACCGTTTTGGCGTCGCCCAGCGGCTTCGCCTTGGCAAGCGGGGCGCGACGGGGCGGCCGCACCTGCTCGTGATGACGGCCACCCCGATCCCTCGGAGCCTCGCCTTGGTTCTCTACGCGGGTCTCGAGCTGACGAGCATCGACGCCAAGCCGCCGGGACGGATCCCTGTCACCACCAAGATGCTTTCCCGCTCGAAACGCGACACGGTCTTTCGACAGGTCGCACGTGCAATCGAGGCCGGGGGTCGTGCGTTCGTGGTCTGTCCGGCGATTTCCGCGTCGGACGAGCTCGTGGGGGTGGACCGAACCGCGGTCGAGCTCAAGGCGCAGTTCGGGGACGAACGCGTCGGGCAAATCCACGGACGCCTGTCGGGCGAGGAGCGGCGCGAGCTGATGCGTGCGTTTTCGGAAGGCGAGCTCCAGGTGCTGGTTGGAACCACCGTGCTCGAGGTTGGGGTCGATGTGCCCGCGGCCAACCTGATGGTGATCGAGCAAGCGGAGCGTTTTGGGATCGCGCAACTGCATCAGCTCCGGGGGCGCGTGGGCAGGGCTGGTCAGCGAAGCGCCTGCCTGCTCACCTTCGTCGAGCCCATGTCCGAGGAGGCCGAGGCCAGGCTCCAGGCGCTCTGCGAGACCGATGACGGCTTCGTCTTGGCCGAACGCGACCTCGAGCTGAGAGGGCCCGGTCACCTTTTCGGGTACCGCCAATCGGGGGCGAGCGGGCTGCAGTTTGCGAGCTTGGCCCAGGACCAAACCCTGCTCGAGCGCGCGGGAGATCTGGCCGATCGCATCATTAGGAGCGATCCGGACTTGTCGGCGCCCGAGCACGCCAGCGCGCGTGCGGCCGTCGAGCGCTGGGAACGCAACGCGGCGGTTCGAGAAGACGCCGGCTGAGGGTGGATCACGATTGCTTCGCCGCCGTGCGGGCTTCTTGACGCAACCCAGGGACCCAGGTAGTTCCGAGCTATGCCGCTGGTTCACCACGCGCAGCGCGAAGTCACGCTCAAGGTCGTCTACTACGGGGTGGGGCTCGGGGGGAAAACCACGAACCTCGAAACCATTCACGCGCAGACTCGCCCGGACCGGCGCGGCAAGCTCGTGACGGTCAACACCGAAGCGGAGCGCACGCTCTTTCTCGACTTTCTTCCGCTGCAGCTCGGGAAGTTTCGTGGGTACGACGTGCGGCTTCATTTGATTTCGGTTCCCGGGCAGATCGCCCAGGACTCGACGCGCAGGATGGTACTGCGCAACGTCGACGGCGTGGTACTGGTCATCGACAGCCAAGCCGAGGCGATCGAGGGCAACAACTACGGGATCCGCAATCTCGACTACAACCTGCGGCAGCAGGGCGTCGATCCGGATCGCATCCCGATGGTCGTGCAGTACAACAAGCGCGACCTCCACGGCGTCCTCGATGTCGAGGAGCTTGGCGAACGGCTCGGCGTCCCTGAAGGCATTCCGGAGCTGGTTGCGAGCGCCAAGGATGGCTGGGGCGTGTTCGAAACCGTGAAGTCGATTGTTCGTGTCTGCATGCACCAGCTCGGCGACCCGAGCCTGCGCGAAGACGGCCGCGTCGAGTGCTTGCTCGACGAACCGCGCGATCGCTTCTACCCGAGCGGCCCCGTTTCGATGATTCACGCCTTGGCGCCCGAACACGAGCTCGACCTCGAAGACCTCGAGCTCGTCAGCGGCTAGGACATGAAGGCAAGCGGCCCAGAGTCCGTCGCCGATCGTGTTCGGATGGTTGTGCCGACGATTGAAATGCTTCCGGTGCGCACCCCGACGCTGCCGCCGGCAACGCACACCAACACCTTTCTGATCGGGACGGGCGAGGCTGTGCTGATCGAGCCCGCGACGCCATACCGCGAGGAGCAGGACCTGATGGTTCAGTGGGTTCAGTCGGCGCGGCTCCGCGGCGTCGAACCCGTGGCCATCCTCGCCACCCATCACCATCCGGACCACGTCGGCGGGGCGATGGCGCTCCGGGAACGGCTTCAGCTCCCGCTCTGGGGCCATGCGATGACAGCGCAGCGCCTGGACGGCATCGTCGAAATCGACCGCTTGATTCAAGACGGCGAGCGGATTGAGCTCGACGGCCCCACGCCGACCGCGTTGACCGCCCTGCACACACCGGGGCATGCGCCAGGGCATCTGTGTTTCATCGAAGAGGCGAGCAACATCATGATTGCCGGCGACATGGTGGCTTCGGTTGGGACCATCATCGTCGAGCCCACGGACGGCGACATGCTCTTGTACCTGGAGTCGCTTCGAAAGATGTCGACGCTCGAGCCGGCCGGGCTGCTTCCCGCGCACGGAAGCTTGATCGAGCAGCCCGAGGCGATTTTGAATTTCTACATCGAGCACCGCTTGATGCGCGAGCGCAAAGTCCTCGACGCCCTGGAAGCGCGCGGCAAGGCATCGCGGCCGAGGCACCTGGTGGCGAGCGCCTACGCCGATACTCCGAAGGCGCTATGGCCCTTGGCCTTGCAGTCGATCGAAGCGCACTTGATCAAGCTCGAACGGGAAGGGCGCGTTTGGAAGGAAGGCGACCGCTGGGCGCCAGTTTCAGCGGGCAACTGACCGGTCGCTGGCACCGCAACTACCGGGGCGCGGAAAAAGGCGCGACACGGGGCTGCGTCGGACGGGGCGGCTTGCAAAGGTGGCCGGAGGGGCTTGTGGCCTGAGGCCACGCAAGGCGCCCCTCGGAGCTCGCGCCAATCGGAGGCGGCTGCTGTCTTGCCGATTGTCACTCACACGCCGACTCCGCCCCATATCGCGCCTTTTTCCGCGCCCCTCCACACGGAGACAGGACCACCAACCTTCCCCAACGGCAGGCGGCAGCACGAGCCCGCAGGGCGAAGCCCGGCGCCAAAGGCGCCGGCAAGGCAGAGCGAAGCGAATGCCGCGCCAGGGAGGATTACGGGTGGGGGTGGGCGGGGCGGTGTAAACAAGCCGTACGAGCAAACCCACCCAAGACCCGCCCCCCAAACACCCGCGGCAGCACAAGCCGCACGGCTCCACCCCCGCCCCCCACCTCCCCAACCGGCCGGCGGCAGCGCGAGCCCGCAGGGCGAAGCCCGGCGCCGAAGGCGCCGGCAAGGCAGAGCGAAGCGAATGCCGCGCCAGGGAGGATTACGGGTGGGGGTGGGCGGGGCGGTGTAAACAAGCCGTACGAGCAAACCCACCCAAGACCCGCCCCCCAAACACCCGCGGCAGCACAAGCCGCACGCACCCCCCCAACCCCCCGCCCCTAGCACCCCCCCCACCCCTTGGCTAAAACCCCCCATGCCCCGCTTCCAACACGAGTACTCGCAAGACGCCAGCACGGTCTTCAACCTCATGACCAGCCCCAACGAGCTCATCCGGCGCTGTGAAGCGCTTGGCGAGCGGAACACAAAGGCTGAAGTGAATGAAAGCGGCGGCGTCACGAAGACCCAAATCGCCCGCGAGGTCGAGCAAGAGCTGCCGGGGTTTGCTAAAAGGCTCTTCAAGCCGACGAACACGCTGGTCGAGCGAGAGGAATGGCGCAGCGTCGACGGCCGCTACGAAGGCAAGGGCCAGCTCAAGATCGTCGGCACTGGCGCCACGATCGACTCTACCATTCGTCTCTCGCCGAGCGGCACAGGCTGCATCTACGCGATCGACTTCCAGGTGACCGCCAAAGCCCCGCTCATTCGCGGCAAGCTCGAATCGTTCATCGGGGACACCGCGCTCGATAGCCTCCGGGCGCAGCATGCGTACTACGCCCGGAGGCTGGCGGAGTTGGCGTAGAGGAATTGTGAGCCGTCCGGTCACGCCCGATGCGGCGCGCCGGACGCGCCCCTCATGCCATCGAGTTCAACGACCAGTCATACCGATGATAATCAAACGGGTAACCAGCCTCGAACGCGGCCTCCAAGGCCGTCCGATGCTCACCTTGCGCGTACTTCAGCAGGAAAATCCGCACGCCTTGGATGCGTCCAAAGTCGCTCTGGTAGTACCGAAACGTGATGGGCAGCCGAACCACCCGCAGGGCATCATCCACCTCGACGTCCGAGGCGAGGTAGTTGAGCGAGGCGAGGTCGAGCTGATCGTCTAGCTTCGATGCTTCGTAGAAGGCAACCGGCGGGCAACTGGTCGAGGCGCAGACCAGGGCGGCATGAATGCGGGGGTCGACGTGGGAAGGGCAGAGGCCGAGCCTAGGGTCGTCGTCGCCGAAGAGGCGGGCCCCGGTAGCCGGGTGAGGGGCGTTGCGACGCAGGACCCCGTTTTCGATTTCGTCGAGGGTGAGGACGAAGTCGCCGACCCGGTAGGCGACGATTCCGAAGAACGACGGGATTTCCATGACCGACTCGCGGATGCCCAGCTCGAGGACGCCGTGGATCGCGAGCACGTTGTAGAGGTTGATCCAAAAGGCGATCCGCGAGTCGTCGTCGAGCATGTCCCCGGGGTCGATGGCCTGAAGCAGCCCGCTCGTGGCCTTCATCTTGGCGAAGGTTGGTGAGGTGCGAAGCTTCGTGTAGTCGACCTGGCCGTGTTCATCGAGCGCCTCGACCTTCAGTTGATTCCGAAGCTTGCGAAGGGCTTCGGCGATTTCGCTTGCAGTCGCCGCCGAGGATGCGCTCGGGTCGTCGTTGAGGACTCTCCGCGTGAGCCATCGATTGGGCAGCAGCGCCTTGGCGAGCTCGGCAGGGTTGCGGGCGCGCTTCAGGATGTCTCCGGCGTCGCGAATGCTTCGTATCCAGGACTCGCCCATCGCATCAGAGAGTACGGCCGAACGCGATGTTCGTCACTCCGCAATGGACTCGGGCAGGCGGATGAAGTTCCCCGTCGAGGTTTCGACCGGGCGCACGACGATGGGCGAGTCGCTCGAGCCCTCGCCGGCGACCGGGTGCCGCGCCCAGATCCAAACCGAGCCCGCCGGGACACCGCGCAGGACGAAGCGGCCGTCGGCGTCACTTCGGCGCGCCCGCAGCCAGAGCGGTGGGTCGCCCCAGGCCACCTCCGCGGTCGGGACGGGCTCGCTATAGGCATCGAGCACCTGCCCCTCGATCGAGCCTCCAGGCTGGAGCTGAACCCGGTCGAGCTCCTGGGGCTGGTCGACGTAGCGCGCGGGCTCGAGCACCACGCGCTGCGTCTGCGTTTCGTAATCCGGATGGGAGAACGAAACGTCATAGGTACCGGTGGCCGCGCGCCGAATGACGAAGGTGCCGTCGCTTCGCGTCTTGGTCTCGAGCTGGGCAGGGCCGCTGAGCCGTACGCGCACGCCTGAGAGCCCGTCGTTGCTCCAGTCGTCCAGAACTTCCCCGAGGAGGGTGACGCCCGCGGACAGTACGACGCGAACGTCCTCGATGCTGTCGATCGAGGCGATCTGGGTGGTGCTAAACGCAGGGTGGGTGGCCTCGAGCCCGAAGGGCGGCTCGGGAAGGGCGGGCACCGAAAAGGTGCCATCGGGGTCGGACTTCGCGCTCCGCCGCACCGGCGTCCCCGCGCTCTTCGACGAGACGGAGACCAGCGCGCCGCCGACGCCGAAGCCTCGCTCGTCGACGACCCGACCGCGCAGGGTGTAGAGGGTGCTCGACAGTGCGAGCTCGATGGTCACCAGGGCGTCCTCGCCCATCGCAACGCCTTCGCGCACGGGTGGAAGGTCATACGGCAGGGCGGTCACGCTTACCTCGCCGCGCACGCCTCGAAACGAAAACGAGCCGTCCGTCGCGGTCACCGACATGCGCGGGAGGCCTTCGGCGCCACCGCGAAGCTCGACCGGGATCCCTTCGAGGCCGTCTCCTCGCTCGTCGACGACGCGGCCGGCGAGCTCTGCTCCCGGTCGTAGGACGAGCTCGATGTCGTTACGGGCTGCCCCCGCTCTGAGCGGAAGGCGTTCGGATTCGGCGGGTGCAAAGTCGTCGTGGCTTGCCACGATGCGGTAGGGCCCAGGCCGGAGGTTGCTCAGTCGAAAGCGTCCATCCCGGCCGGTCTCGACCTGGCTGACATAGGCGAGCGTTCCGCTCGTGCCGGCGGAGATCGGTGGCACCGGACCCGAGGTCACCCCGAGTGACTCGGCCGCACTGAGGGCTGCGCCGTGCATCTGCTCTTCGCCGAACGCACGAACGAGCGCCGCTTCGACAGGTATGCCGCGCTCATCGACGACACGACCTTCCATCGTCGAAGCGCGCCCGAGCCGAACCATCATCGAAGGATCCGAAGAGCCCTGCCGCAAGGGCCCTGCGGTCACATAGCCGTTCGCTTCGACGTATAGGCTCTGCGCGTCGCCGACCACGCCCACGAGCTCGAACCGGCCGCGGCCATCGCTTCGGGCGCGCCGCGTGTGAAGGCCGAGCACCCCGGTGGCCACCGTGATTTCGGCGTCCGCGATCGCACGGCCGGTCTGCGCATCGACGACCTGTCCTGCGACCGTCCAGCCGGGCACGAGCTGCACGCCGAAGGCGCGCTTGGCGCCGGGGTCCAGAATCAGCCCTTCGACGGCCGGTGCGACGAGCGGCCCCTTCGAGACCCGAAGCTCGTAGATGCCCGCGGGGATGTCGGCCCAGTGAAAACGCCCGTCGGCCCCGCTTCGAACCGAGCGCGCCGGCCAAAAGCCACTGCCTGCGAGTGAGACGGTCGCCCCTTCGAGCGGCGCGCCGCGCTCACCGTAGATTCGCCCCGAGATCGTCGCCGAACCCAGGTTGAGCTCTTCGGAAGAGACGATCGGCGGCCCCGCCGCCTCTCGACCGACTGAGCCGGTTTCTCTTTTCGGCCCGTAGGTGCTTGGAATTACAAACGTCCCGAGCACCAACAGCCCCGTGATTGCGCCCGCCACCCGCATTCTGCTTGTTTCTATCGTTGATTCGCGTCCGGCGCGAGGCCGCGTTGTTGCGACCCCCCAGCAGCGATGCTACATCGCGGCTCCCTAAGGACTCGGAAACCGACCATGGCACAGACATGTGATTTCTGCGGTAAGAACCGCCACAAGGCTCACAAGGTGAGCCACTCGAACATCAAGACCCGCAAGTGGCAGCAGCCCAATCTGCAGTCGATTCGAGCCCTGGTCGACGGAGAAATCCGCCGAGTCTCGGCCTGCACGCGCTGCATCCGCTCGGGTAAGGTTGTCAAGGCCGCCTAGACGTCCACTTCGACGTCCACGGGCTCCGCTCCCCCCGGGCTGCGATCCGGCTTCCATCATCCTGACGTTCCCAGTCGCGCCCGAGCATGCCGGTCAGCGGCTCGACCGGTTCATCCAGCATCGCATCCCGCGGCTCTCCCGGACGCGTGCGCAAGAGGTCGTCCGGGCCTGTGCGTACGCCGCCGATGGGTCCCGCCGCCGCGCAAGCGAACGGGTGCGAACCGGTGAGCTCGTGGTGCTGGTGCGCCCTCCGTTCGACGAGCCCGACGTCCCGCTCTACTTCGACGTGCTCTACGAGGACGACGCTGTGCTTGCCGTCAATAAGCCGGCGGGGCTCCCCGTCCATCCGTCGGCGTCGTACCACAAGAACACGTTGACCCATCTGCTCAAGCAGCGCTTCGGAGAGAACGCGCCGCAGATCGCGCACCGGCTCGACCGCGAAACGAGCGGCCTGCTGGTCTGCGGCCGCACCCGGGCCTCGGAGCGCACCCTGAAAATCGCCTTCGAGAATCGCCGCGTCCGCAAGCGCTACCTCGCGATTGTTCGCGGGGTCATGCCCGACGATGAAGGCCGCATCGCCCTTCCGATGGACCGCGCCAAAGAGGGGCTGCACATCTTGATGGAAGTGACGCCCGAAGGGGAAGGCTATCCTTCGGTGACGCGCTATCGCGTCGTTGCGCGCCGAGACGGAGCCACGCTGGTTTCACTCGCGCCCGAGAGCGGCAGGCAGCACCAGCTCCGGGTCCACATGAGCGCGATTGGTTTCCCAATTCTCGGCGACAAGCTCTACGGGCCGGAAGGCTCGCAGCCGTTTCTCGACTACATCGAGACCGGCATGACCGACGAGCTCCTTCAGCGCCTCGGCCACCACCGGCACGCCCTGCATGCCTACGAGCTTGAGCTCAGCCATCCGAGCACCGGCGACGCCACGACACTGACCGCACCGTTCCCCGAAGACATGGTCAGGCTCTGGGGGACGCCGCTCGGCACGTCGGCGTTCGCCTCAGCGCGGGCGTGCTAGGCTCCGCGTCGTGCGTGCGCTGACTGCAGCTATCGCTTGCTGGGGGGTTGGATGTGCCGCGGCTTCATCCAACATGCCCGCTCCTGACTTCCGTCCGTCGGACGCGCCGCTCTTCGACAACGCGGTCGACCTCGTCGACGCGCCAGCCATCGTCGAAGGCGGGTGGACCAGCGCATTGGAGCGCCGGGTGGGCCGTGCCGATCTGATTGCCGCCGTGCGGGTCGACTCGCTGTCCTCGGACTTCGTCAGCCGGAAGTCGTCGTATCGACTGACGGTCCGAATGAAGAATCGGCTCAAGGGCAGCTCCCCGAAAGAGCTCGTACTCCGCGTGGGCGACGACGAGCCAGGCTACGAGACCGTTCGAGTCAACGAGGATCGCTTGCTCCAAAGCCCGTTTGTAGTCTTCGTCAAATGGGCGGCCGACCCAGAGTCGTCCGAGCCAATCGCCCGCTGGCACCTCTCGCCGGGTTCAGACGCCGTCCGCGAGAGAATCGATTACTTCCTTCGTCACCCGATGAAGGATGAGCGCACCGAGGTCGAGGTCGTCGAACCATAGCTTGGAGTTCGACGTAACCTCGACCTACGTCGTAGACTAAGCACGGAGTGATGAATATGCGTATGCGGTACCTAGTTTCGATTCTTGCCTTGCTCGTCGGCCTTGCCGGTTGCGAACGAGGGGCGCCGTCTCCGAAGGCGGCCGAGCACGACCACTCCAAGCACCATCACGACCATGCCGCCGGCGAAGCGGCGGTCCAAGACAAAGGCGGCGGGCCCGCAGGCCCTCGCATCGAGACCGGTTCGTTCTTGCTCGCAGTCGCTCCGTCCGAGGGCGGGTACCGCATTGGCAAAACGGGCGAGGTCGAGATTGCACTCGAGGGCCGCGGCGATTGGCACGTGAATCAGGAATACCCCATTCGGGTCGACTTGAAGGCGGCGCCCGGCGTTGCGCTCGAAAAGAGCGAGCTGGTGAAAGACGACGCGACGGAGTTCGGCGAGGAGAAGGTTCGCTTCCTCGCAGGGGTGGAGCCATCGGCCGCAGGCGAGCACGAAGTGACCTGCGACGTTTCCTTTGCCATGTGCACCGAAGAAAACTGTATCCTCGAGAAACGAACGGTGGCGATGCAACTCAAGGTGGAGTGAGATGAGCGAGGGGGGACTCAAGGCGGCGCTCGAAACGATCCGCGCGGAGGTCAAGACGCGGTTCGATGCCCAGAAGCGGGTGCTGTCGTTTCGAGAGTACCTGGAGCTCGTCGAGGACAACCCCCGCCGCTACACCCGCGACTCCAGCCGCTACCTCAAAGACTGCTTGGACTTCTTCGGCTCTGAGGAAGTCGAGCGTCCGAGCGGCAACCTCAGGCGCTGGAAGCTCTTCGACCTCGACTTTGGCAAAGCCAGCAGCGGTCACCAAGCCGAGCTGATGCTTCGGGATCGCCTCGCCGGCCATGAAGAGGCGCAAGAGTCGTTCTATCGAATCCTGGACGGCTTCGAGCGGGAAGGTCGTGCGAACCGGCTGGTCTTGCTCCACGGACCCAACGGCAGCGCCAAGTCGACCTTCGCTGCTTGCCTGATGCGTGGGCTCGAAGCCTATTCGGACACGGACGACGGCGCCCTTTATCGCTTCTCGTGGATCTTCCCTCGGGCCCGAGAGGGCGGGGGCATCGGCTTCACGACGTCTTCGGACGAGCTCAGCCCGGGTGAATCGTACGCGCATCTTCCCGAAGAGCGGATCATCGCCAAGCTTCAGAGCTCGGTCCGCGAGCATCCGCTTCTCTTGTTGCCTCGCGACGTGCGACAGCAGCTCATTGCACGGGTCTATGAGTCGGGCGGGCTTTCGGAAGCGGCGCCCGATTGGGTCTGGACAGGCCAGCTTGCGCGAAAAAACCAGCAGATTTTTCAGGCGCTGCTGACCGCGTATCGCGGTGACCTCGACCGCGTCCTGGCGCACATCCAGGTCGAGCGGTTCTACATTTCGCGCCGCTACCGGGTCGGCGCCGTCACAATCGGCCCGCAGATGTCGGTCGATGCCTCGGAGCGCCAAATCACCGCGGACCATTCCATCGAATCGCTGCCGGCGTCTTTGAGCGCGCTGACCCTATTCGAGCCCTACGGCGAGCTGGTCGATGCCTCGGGAGGGATCGTCGAGTTCAGCGACTTGCTCAAGCGTCCGCTCGAAGCCTGGAAGTATTTGCTCCTGGCGATCGAGAACGGCGAGGTGTCGCTCCAGATGTCGAACCTGCCGATCAACGCCGTGATGATTGCCAGCTCCAACGAGCTGCACTTGAGCGCGTTTCGCCAGCACCCGGAGTTCAACTCCTTCCGCGGCCGCATCGTGCGCATTCGCATGTCGTACCTGCTCGACGTGCACCGCGAGCGCGAAATCTACGACGGCCAAATCGTCCCGCAGATCCCGAAACACGTGGCGCCCCACACGACCTATGTGGCGGCACTCTGGTCGGTTCTGACGCGCCTTCGCCGGCCGGACGCGTCGCAGTTTTCGGACAGTGAGCTCGGGACCATCGCCGCCTCGCTCACTCCGCTCGAGAAGGCCGACCTCTTGGCCGACGGCCTGGTGCCTGCGCGCCTGGAGGCGGATCAGTCGAAGATCCTCGCCGGCGGCGTTGCCGAGGTGGAAGCCCAGGGCGGCGCATCGTCGGACTACGAGGGCATCAACGGGGCCTCGCCGCGCGAGATACGGATGCTTTTGCTCGATGCCGCCGCCGGGTTTGAAGAGCCCTGCGTCTCGCCGGTCAGCTTTTTAATCGTCTGGCCGAGTTCTGTGAGCGCGACGACTACGAGTTCTTGAAAGAACAGACCGACGGCCCCTATCGTGACCACAGCGCGTTCGTCGACGTGGTCAAAGAACGATGGCTCGACATCGTCGAGAGCGAGCTTCGCGCCGCGAGCGGCCTCATCGACGAGCGCAGCCATCTCGAGCTGTTCGACCGCTACGTGGCGCAGGTTGCGCAGTGGGTGAAAAAGGAGCGAGTCTTCAACCCCGTGACCGGAAAAGACGAGGAAGCGGACCTCGATTTGATGGCGAGCGTCGAAAAGAAGCTCGACTCGGACGGTGCGGAGGACTTTCGCAACGAGCTTTTGAGCGGGGTTGCCTCTTGGGCCATCGACCATCCCGACCAAGACGTCGACTATGAAACGCTGTTCCCACGCTACATCGAAAAGCTGCGGCAAGCGTACTTCGATGAGCGGCGCGGGCAGGTTGGCGAGATCGGGCAGGCCATCGTCGCCCTCATGGAAGACGACGACGCGCTCGACGACGAGCAGCGGGAAGCCGCTCAGCAAGCGCTTCAAGTCCTGGTCGGTGTCTACGGCTACGAACGCTCGAGCGCGAAGGTCGCCATCGGTGCGCTCGTCGACGCGCGCTATCGCAACTGAGGCGCCGAGCGCCTGCTGCTAGACCAGGAACTTACCGGCGCGGAGGCGCTGCGCTTCCATCTTTTCGAGCTCTCGCGATCCGGAGATCACGATGTCGGAGTCGGGGACGAAATCGAGGCTTTCGTCCATGCGTTCATAAGGAACCGAATTCAAAATGACCTTGATGGCATTGAGGCGCGCTTTGTGCTTGTCGTTTGAGCGAATGATCTTCCAGGGCGCATGCGTAGTGTGCGTACGCTTGAGCATTTGGTACTTCACGTTGGTGAACTCGTCCCAGCGCTCTTGGGCCTGCACATCGACCTCGCTCAGCTTCCACTGACGAAGCGGGTCGGCCTTGCGGCGTTCGAACCGCCGGTTCTGCTCGTCCTTGGTGACGCTGAAGTAGAGCTTGATGAGGACGGTGCCCTGGCGCACGAGGTCCTTCTCGAAGCCGGTGACGCCGCGCATGAAGTTTTTGTAGTCCTTCTCGGAGCAAAACCCGAACACCGGCTCCACCATCGCCCGGTTGTACCAGCTTCGGTCGAACAGAACGACTTCGCCAGCGCGCGGGAAATGACGAATGTACTTCTGGAAAAACCACTGCGTGCGCTCATGCTCGGTGGGTTTGCCGAGCGCGACGACGCGGTAGTGCTTCTCGTTCATGTAGCGCGTGACCCGGCGAATGGTGCCACCCTTGCCGGCGGCGTCACGCCCTTCGAACAGGATGATCATTCGAGTTCCGCTCTCCTCGAGATACTGCTGCATCTTGATCAGCTCGGCCTGATAGGGCTTGAGCGTCTGCTCGCGGAGGTAGCGGCGAAGCGCCTTCTTCTTCATGGTCGAGGCGGAAAGTGGGTCTTCCGAGGCGGTCGATGTCTGTTCGAGCGACTCGACCTCGTGCTGCAGCTCGACCGTGGCCTCTTGGCGCTTGGCGTTGACCTCGGGGGCGGTCGGGAGGGCTTCGGCGCCGTTGTAGGCCTGAGCGGCAGCTTCCGGGTTCGTCTGTTCCTCGTCCATGGTTCTCCTCGCGGTCGATAGCGTAGGTCCGTTCGTTGCCGGTTTCGCCGGGATGCCCTGAAAGTAGCAGCCCCGTCCTCCGAACGGATAATCGTAGGTTCCGTAGGACCATTCGTAGCTCTGTCCAAAGGGCGAGACGAGCTCCAGCAAATCTTGCTCGGAATAGACGCGCAAGGTGCTGATGAGCGCGTCCCAGGCTCCGGCGGCGAGCGCGATCGGGGTCAGCCAAGTCCACGCGGCTTTGGCGAGCCGGTCGCGGGGTGAAAGCAGCGGGGTGGCCAGGAGCGAGGGGATTCCTATGGGAATCAGGGGAAGGGCGCCTCTCGGGTCCCGCTCGAAGGATTCAGAGATGAAAATCGGTGCGCGGCTCTCGACGGCGTCGCGAAGGATGGAGCCGGCGAGCGCCGGTGGGAAATGATGAAAGGCGTTGACGATCACGCGCGCGCGGCCGTTCGAGAGCGAGGCGGGGATCCGCGTGGCGTCGACGGGTTCGGCGATGAAATCGATGCTCTCAGGATGCTGAGCCCGGGCCCGGGTCCAGAGCGGCACCCGCGGGAACAGATCGGTCATCAAAAAACGCGGCGCGCGGATGCCGATGCGCTGCGCTTCATCGGTCAGGATCAGGGCAGGGCCGGCCGCGCCCGCGCAGAGGTCCAACACTTCACGGGTCCCGGCCAACGAAAGGAAGTCGTCCATCACCGGTACGAGCGGCCGAAGAAAACCACCCCAGTCGAGCGAGCGGCTCAGCGTTTCGATGATCGTGTCGCGCAGGCTCGCTGGTACCCAGTCGCGGTCGTTGAATTCAAAGAGCTGGGTTCTTGGAAGGAGGGGCATGGGTTTTCCGTTGCCGTAAGAACGATGGTCGCTCAGGTGGACCGTTCGGCCGCACGGCGTTGTTTGCGGCGCTCCGCCGCTTGGGCAGCGACCCGGTGCTCGTCTTCGCTTTGGGCGAGCAGTGGCGGGACGGGGCACGGTTTTCCGTCGTCCCCGATGTTGACGAAGGTCGCCCGCGCGTCGGCACAGAGGGAGCGCGCCCCGGTCACGGCGTGCTCGACCTCAACGCGGACGGCGATTTCCATCGAGCTGGTGAACGCGGCATTGAGGCGCGCGGTGAGGCTCACCACATCGCCGACCTTGATCGGCGCTTTGAACTCGAGGGCATCGACCCGCGCCGTGACGCAGACGCTGCCGCAGTGACGTTTCGCGGCGATCGAGCTGCAGATGTCGATCCAACTCATGATGACCCCGCCGAACGCGGTGCCAATGGCGTTGGTGTGCTGGGGCAGCACGAGCTCGGTCATTTCGGTGAAGGACTCCGAGGAGGGCTTCGCATCCATCGGCGAAGCATAGGGTGTGCCCCCCGCCATTTAAAGGCATAATCGGGACGTGGAGCGGCTTTTTACACGCAGAGAGTCGCGCGACGTCGATCGCGCAGCCATGGACGAGCTCGGTATCGCCAGCCTTGTCTTGATGGAGAACGCGGGCCGCGGCGCGTGCGATGTGATTTGCGACCTGTTTGGCGATCGCCTCGACCGCGTGACCCTAATCGGCGGGCCCGGTCAGAACGGTGGCGACGCCTGGGTCATCGCGCGGCGCCTGGCGCTCTTGGGGCACCGGCCGCTCGCGGTGCTGGTCGGAGAGGCGTCGCGGCTACGGGGCGACGCACAGGTCAACTGGGCCCTGCTCGACGTGCTCGGCGTCGAGGCTGTGCAGGTTTCCCCGGACGATGCGCAGTCGATTGCTGCGCGCCTCGAGGACGCGACGCTGATCGTCGACGGTCTCTTCGGCACGGGTCTCGATCGGCCGATCACCGGCGGCTATGCCGATGCGATTGCAATCATGGACGCGGCCCCGGTGCCTCTGGTCTCGCTGGATCTTCCAAGCGGGCTCGATGCGGATACGGGGGGCATCTTCGGCGTCGCGCCGCTGGCGTCGGTGACCGTAACATTCGCAGGTCACAAGCGCGGGCTTCACCAGTACCCCGGCGTCGAGCACGCCGGTGCGGTGCGCGTTGCCGACATTGGAATCCCGCTCACAGGCTCGACCGCCGCAAGCCTCTGGACGAGTGACGACCTCGGCGCGCTCATCGCACCGCGCGCAAAGGACGCGCACAAAGGCAGCAACGGGCACCTGCTCGTGATCGGTGGCGCACCGGGAAAGACAGGCGCAGCCGTGCTGGCCGGTCGCGCGGCGTTTCGCGCGGGTGCGGGGCTCGTCACAATCGGCGCGCGCCATGATTCGCAGGCTGCGCTCGAAGAGAAAGTCATCGAGCTGATGACTGCGGCGCTTCCCGAGCAAGCCAACCAGGCTGCGGTGCAGGCGCTCTGCGAAGGCAAGCGCGCGCTCGTCCTCGGGCCGGGGCTCGGGCTCGATGCGCTTGGGCGTGCCTGGGCGCTGGCGTTTACGATGCACGCGCCGGTTCCCGCTGTGGTCGACGCAGACGCTCTGACGCTTCTTGCCGATGAGGGGCTCGCCTCGCTCGAGGGCGCCGCCGGCCCGCGGGTCCTCACCCCGCATCCGGGCGAGGCGGCACGCCTGCTCGGACGTTCGACCGCGGAGGTTCAAGCCGATCGATACGGCGCTGCGGAGGCGCTCGCCAAGGAGTCCGGGCAGGTCGTGATCTTGAAAGGCGCACGGAGCATCGTTGCGGGTGCGGGAGAGCTTCGCGTTTGCGCAGAAGGAACTCCGGCGCTCGGGGTTGCCGGTACCGGCGATGTGCTGAGCGGCGTCGTTGGCGCACTCACGATGAGCCTTGCGCCTTTGGATGCCGCGATTGCGGGCGCGCTCCTGCACGCCCTCGCCGGCGAGTCCGCTGCGGTCGGCGACCGCGGTCTCATCGCGTCCGAAGTCGCCGATGCGGTCCCCGCGGTCCTGGCCGCTCAGCTCCAGGCCTGACTCGACCTGCGCGGACGCTCAGGGGACAGCTTGACACGACACCGTGTCAGCCAACGGACAAGCTGACGGTTTGTCCGATGCGCTGCCCCCGAAATGTTTGGGTTTTTCAAGGTGGCATCCCGGTTGCAATGAGACCGGGTGGAGACCCACTAAATGAATACCCAAGCCCAATACAACGAAGAAATCCTGCCCTGCGTACCGGAGCTTTCCCGGGCCGCCCACCGGCTGACGCGCGGCAACGCCCTTGCCGACGACCTCGTGCAAGAAACCCTGGCGCGCGCCTGGCAAGCGCGTGCGAGCTTTCGGCCCGGCACCAACGCACGCGCCTGGACTCGGCGCATCCTGTTCAACACCTACATCAACCACTATCGAAAGAAGAAGCGCGAGCGCGAAGCCCTCGACGAGCTTCGCAGTCTCGCGTCGGTGCGGGTTCGCCCCGCGCACGATGGATTCAGCGACGAAGTGCTCTGTGCGCTCCGCTCATTGAAGCCCGAGTTCCGCGAAGCGGTGGAGCTCGTCGACCTCGGCGACCTGTCCTATCAGGACGCGGCCGAGCGCCTGGCCTGCCCCGTGGGCACCGTGATGTCCCGCCTTCACCGGGGGCGGAAGCGCCTCAAGAGCACCCTGGCCGACTACGCGCTCGACGAGGGCATTGTCCGATCGGCGGCCTAGTCTCTGTGCCTGCGAAATCAATACCCGACAAAACCGATGTGAAAACCATAGTATAGCGGCTAAGGCCCCGTTAGCCTTGACGAAACTGCCTAAAGATACATAGTGGCGGGCATGGCAAAGACATATGCTGACTTGCTCCAAGAGGTGAAGGCCGCCATCCGGCAAGTCTCTCTCGAGGACCTGAAAGAACGCCTGGATTCGGGCGAGGGCGTCATCCTGGTCGATGTTCGCGAAAAGGATGAGTGGCGGCAGGGCCACGTGCCCGGCGCGCTCCACATCCCGCGGGGCTTTCTCGAAATGCAGTCGGGCTCGAGGCTGCCCGACAAGGACGCGAAGATTATCACGATCTGTGCGGCCGGCATTCGGTCGGCGTTCGCGGCGAAGGTCCTCCAGGACCTCGGCTACACCAACGTCGAGTCGGCAAACCCAGGCTTCAACCAGTGGAAGGACCAGGGCTTCCCTACCACGCAGCCGTTCGCGTTCACCGACGCGCAGCTCAATCGCTACTCGCGCCATCTGCTTTTGCCCGAGGTCGGCGAGCAGGGGCAAGCGAAGCTCTTGCAGGGGCGTGTGCTCCTGCTCGGCGCAGGCGGGCTCGGTTCACCGGCGGCGCTCTATCTCGCGGCCGCCGGCGTTGGGACGATTGGCCTGGTCGATGGCGACACAGTCGATGAGTCAAATCTCCAGCGTCAGGTCCTGCACGGCCTCGACCGCGTCGGCCAGTCCAAAGTCGAAAGCGGCAAGCGTACGATCGAAAACCTCAACCCCGACGTGAACGTCATCGCGTTCAACGAGCGCCTCACGCGCCAAAACGTCGATCGAATTTTCGATCAAGATTGGGACGTCATCGTCGACGGCCTCGACAACTTCGCCACGCGCTACCTCGTCAACGACGCCAGCGTCTGGAAGGACATTCCAGTCGTGCACGGTTCGATTTTCCGGTTCGACGGGCAGGTGACCACATTCTGGCCGAGGCACGGTCCATGCTACCGCTGCCTCTACCCGGAGCCGCCGCCGCCGCACCTGGCACCCTCGTGCGCCGAGGCCGGCGTTCTCGGCGTCCTTCCCGGCGCCATCGGCACGCTCCAGGCGACCGAGGCCGTCAAAATCGTCCTCGAGCGAGGCGACCCCCTAGTCGGGCGACTTCTGCAGTACGACTCGCTCCAGATGCAGTTCCGCACCTTCAAGCTCCGACGCAACAAGGACTGCCCGGTCTGCGGAGATCATCCGACGATCACCGACTACATCGACTACGAGCATTTTTGCTCGGGCGGGTAAGAACCGGGAGCGCGGAAAAACGCGCGACATTGGGTTTCGTCGAACGGCTTGTGCTGCCGCGGGTGTCTTGGGGGGTGGTTGATGGGCTTGGTGGGTGTTTTGGTTTAGTTACACCGCCCGCCCACCCCCACCCGTAATCCTCCCTGGCGCGGCATTCGCTTCGCTCTGCCTTGCCGGCGCATTCGCGCCGGGCTTCGCCCTTCGGGCTCGCGCTGCCCCGCGCATGGCTTGGGGCGGTTTTCTGGAACTTGTCTTGATGGCTCCGCACGGAGGAACGCGGTTCGAAATGTCACCGTATGGAGGGGCGCGGCGGAACGCGATGTGGGGGTTCGGCGGCGTGTGAGGGACAATCGGCATGACAGCAACCAGCCCCGATTGGCCGCGAGCTCCGAGGCGAGGCTTGCGTGGTCAAAGCTCGCCAGTGCATCCGACCACCCTTGCAAGCCGAGCCGTTCGACGCAGTCCCGCGTCGCGACTTTTTCCGCGCCCCGGTACGCCCGCGAGCTCCTGAATCTGTGTGATATCGTGGAGGCTCTCGGGCCGTTAGAGCTTTCGGCCCAAGCACCACGTGATGGCGCACACCTCGTCGAGCTTCTCGTCGAGTTGGATGGCCCTTTGACTTTCGATGTAGCCCCAGTCGCTTGCGACGTTCAGGGCGGCTCGGACTTCTTTTGCAGAGCCGCAAGCCGTCGAAAACCGAGCTCGCGCATTGCCCGCGTCATTGCCGCGCGCCTCGGCGATATTCAGCACCACACTCTGTGCAGCTCTCTTCAGCTGATCGGCCAGCGATTTGTCGTGATGGCGAATCGTGTGAAGAAGGGGAGCTAACTCTCGCACGACGTTCCGTGCTCTGTCGTAAACATTCATCTTTTGCATCAGCGACTCCTTGGATTGGGTTTTGGGCCTCACTCCAGTGCGGCCCAAAACCCAATCCAAGGACAAGCGATCGCAAAGCCTGAATTCGCCAGTGCCAGTGCCAGCGTCAGCGTCGATCCGGCGACGTACACCGAACCGCGCTGGGGTGGTGCCCTTTACAGTTTCGGATCTGGGCAGTCGACGGTGACGACTCGGTTCACGTCGCAGTCGAGGTCTCCGTCTGAGGTGACTGCGGTGCAAGTGATCGTCGCGCCCGGCATGCCACCGGACGCCGGGGGAATGCACTCGACGAAGAAGTTTGCCATGAGCGTGTCGTCTGTCCCTAAACGCGCGCCCGGCGTGGCAGAATTGAAGGTACAAGACGCATCGGGGGCGCCATCGCCCGTGCAGTCGAGCACTGCGTTCGTACAGTTGATCGTGGTCGACACACCGGGGTCCGGCCCCGGAGCACACATGAGTCCAACCGTTCCGTCCGCGACACAGGTCTGCGGGTCGCAGCCCCGATCACAGGTATTGTCGTAATCGAGGAAGCTCACCAAGCAGGACGTCGACGCTTGCAGCGGGTCGAGCTCGTCGCACCTCAGCGCGAGCAGGTTGGGGCAAACGTTGAAGCTGGTTTCTGGAAAGAGCGGAAGACCGGCTGACGGGCATGAGAGCGGCACGACGACTTGGGTGGCCGTGCCCGCGACGACGGAGAAGGGTACCTGTGCCGTGCAGATGACCTCGCCGTCGTCGTCACGGCCGCGTACCTGCATCCAGCACGAACCGGGAGGGAGGTCGATGAAGCCCGTCCATGTGCCGCTCCGCGGCAGGTCCAACATACCGGTCTTGACGTCTCGGTTTCTTGCAGGTGCCAGCTCTCCGTCGAGCTTGACCTCACCGGGCTCGGTCGAGTCTTCGTCACTCAGGCAGCGGACGGAGTACTCGACGCTCTCGGGCAGCGACCCGGGGCTCTCGATGATCGCGCTCAGCTCGATGCTTTCGATCGCATCCGTCTGTCGACGGTCGTCGCTCCCGCAGGCGACCAGGATTCCTAGGCAGAGCAGGGCGAGGCCTTTTCTGGACGAGTCAAAGGGCATGGATCGGCTCCGAAAGGGATCCGGAAACGGGGACGAACGTTTCATAAGAGCCTGAGTCTGGACAAATTGCCAAAGCCATGCCCCTCGGTTGGGGTTCTCGGACAGCAACGCTCGCGCTGACAGTAGCCTTCAGCGCTTGACGAATGGAGCGACTGGGCCCTCCAGCGTGAACGGGTGCAGCTCGGCTCGCGCCTTTTCGGTGAAGCCGGTGCGGCCGATGCCGAGGTAGAGGCTGGGGCCCACTTTGCGCACCTCGTCGAACATGGTGTGAAGAAGCGCTCCGCCGGGGCCGCCTCGTTGGAAGCTGTTGAAGTCGGCGTACTCGAGGTGGAAGGCGTCTTTCGTGTCGCCGTGAATCTTGGAGGGGCCGAGGCGGGTCTTCATGCGTGCGGACCGTTTCACGCCCCGGGGCGTCATGAAGCTGTTGTAGCCGTGTCCGTCGGTGGGCCCGGTGGGCTCGAACGCTTTGCACAGCCATCGGCCCTTCACGTTCACCGCAAACGCGCTGAGCACGTAGTCCCGCGCAGTTCCCTGGTCGAGCAGCCTCGCGGCAAACTCCCCGTGCATTTCTTCAAAGGGCGGCGCTTCGAGCTCGTGGTAGAGCAAAATGAGCTCGTCACGCGGCATCATGTGCAGACCGAGGGCGCTGATCTTCTCGGACGGGGAGGGCTGGGAGCGGAGGGCGGGGGTTGGCTCGGACATGGGGGGAGTGTAGCAGGGGCACTGGCACTGACCCTGCTACACTTGCCGTATGCCTCGCCCGATCCTTCTCTTCCTGGGCCTTGCGGTTCTCGCGGGCTGCGAAAACAGCGCTGCGGTCGAGCGAACGCGGACCCAGCTTCGCGACGTCGACTACCCACGTGTGCAGGCGCTGGTCGAGCAAGACCTGGCCAACCATCAGGCCGGGGTCGTGAAAGCGGCCGACAAGCTCGCTCCGGGCTTTTCGGTCAGCGATCCCGAGAAGCGCGAAGCGCAAGTGCGAGCAGCATTGAGAATTCTCCAGCAACCCAAGAGAGGTATTGATGAATTCGTCGCGTCGCCGATGTCGTTTCTGGCGGCCGTCGGCCTCGATGGTGTCGTGATTGCACGCGACCGCGACCCGGACCGGATGAAGGGTCAGGACTTCAAGTCGCGCTTCGACCCCGTGGCCCGGGCGCTCGAGGGCACCGCCTCGATCGGTCTCGGCGAGTTCTACGCCGAAGATCCAGAGGCCCCCTCGTCCTGGTCCATTCTCTTCGCAGCGCCCTCTGTGAGGGATGGCAAGGTGCTGGGCGCGGTCCTTGCGGGCATTCCCCTGTCGCGCCTTGCCCAGCGGCTGAGCCGCCAGTTCCGCGTCGAACAGGAGGCAGGGGCGCCGGTATGGGTCTACCTCTACAAGGGCAACCGCCTCTTTCATTGGGACACCCCCCCCGAGGTCGATGCCCTGGTCCGGGACCCGGCCGCCCGTGCCAGGGCGCTCAACGCTTCGCCCGCCGGCTACACCGAGAAGGCGCGCCTTCAAGGCGAGCTCCAAGTCTACGGCGTCTTCCCGCTCGCGCTCCTGGGGCCGGACCTCGGGACCATTATCTTCCGCACTCCGGAGTGAGGCTTCTTCGCGGGCGCGGTCGGTATGCGGCAGCGGTCACGTGTCAGGCCCCAAGCGATCGAGCGCCTCTCGGGGAGACAGAATCAGCTTCCACGGCGCGAGCACGCTGGGCTGATCCACTGCGGCGCGCCATTCGGAGAGAAACCGCTCGCGGGGCCACATCGTCGCACCAAAGCGCGCCAGGTGCTCGGTGTGCACCTGGCAATCGACGATTCGAAAGCCCCACATGGCAAGGTGGCCGAGCAGTGTCGTGAAGGCGACCTTCGAGGCGTCGGGTACCGTAGCGAACATCGACTCGCCGGCGAACGTTCGCCCGAGCGCGACCCCGTAGAGACCACCGACCAGCTCACCGTCACGCCAAGCTTCGATGCTGTGCGCGTACCCGAGCTGGTGAAGCCCCAGGTAGCCGTCGCGAAGCTCGGGGGTGATCCAGGTGCCGTGCTGCTGAGGGCGCGGCATGGCCGCACATGCGTCGATGACCTCGGCAAAGGCGCGGTCTGCGGTCACATGGAGCTCTTGCTTTCGGATCACCTTGCGCAAGGACCGGGGGACATGCGCTGAATGGGGCGACAGCGCGAAGCGCGGATCGGGCGAGAACCAGAGCAAGGGGTAACCCCTAGCGGGCCAGGGGAAGATGCCGTGGCGGTAGGCTACGAGCAGTCGCTCCGGCGAAACATCCCCGCCTACTGCGACGATCCCCTCCTCGTTCGCGTCCTCGGGCGGGGGGAAGGCCAGCTCCTTATCGAGTAGGTACACGGGCATCAGCGGACACCGAAGGCTAGCGCAAGCTCGGCACGGATGGGGCGCCTAAACGCTAGGCTTCGCCCGCGGGAGCGTTGGTGTGGTGGAAGCTCAGCACGATGTCGCCGTCCTTGGCCTCGGCCATGGCCGTGCCGCCCTCCTTGAGGCTGCCGAAGACCATCGCTTCGGCCAGCGGCTTTTTGAGCTTCTGCTCGACGAGCCGCGCCATGGGCCTCGCGCCCATCTGCGGGTCGTAGCCGTGCTCCGCCAGCCAGTCCCGCGCCGATTCGCTCAGCTCGAGCCGCACCTGCTTCTCTGCGAGCATCTCGCCGAGCAGGGCCACCTCTTTGTCAACAACCTTTCGGATGACCTCTTTGCGAAGCCCGCTGAAGTACACCACCGCGTCCAGACGGTTGCGGAACTCGGGCGTAAAGATGCGTTCCATCGCTTGCTTTGCGCGCCCGGTCGCGAAGTCCTGGGGCGCGTCGCCACTGGCAAAGCCCACCACCTTCTCGGTCGCTTCGAATGCACCTGCGTTCGTGGTCATCACCAGCACGATGTTGCGGAAGTCCGCCTCGCGGCCGTTGTTGTCGGTGAGCTTGGCGTGATCCATCACCTGCAGCAGGATGTTGAAAAGCTCTCCGTGCGCCTTCTCGATTTCATCGAGGATGAGCACCGCGTGTGGGTGCTTGCGAACCGCATCGGTGAGCAGGCCGCCCTGGTCGAACCCTACGTAGCCGGGAGGCGCACCGATCAGCCGCGAAACGGAGTGCCGCTCGCTGTACTCGCTCATGTCGAAGCGAAGGAGCTCGACGCCCATGACGCGCGCGAGCTGCCGTGCAAGCTCGGTCTTACCGACGCCGGTGGGCCCTGCGAAGAGAAAGGAACCAATCGGCTTATTGTCCGCGCGAAGGCCGGCGCGAGCTAGGGTAATCGAGCTCACGACTTTGTCGATCGCCTCGTCCTGGCCGAAGATGACTTTGCGAAGCTCGGGGGCGAGCTCCCGAAGCTGGTCGCGCTCCTTGGCGCTGACCGACTCGACCGGGACGCGCGCCATCTTGCTGACGACTCGCTCGATCTCCGTCACGGTAATCCGATGGGTACGCTCGTTCTCCGGACGCATGCGCTCGAGTGAGCCCGCTTCGTCGATGACGTCGATGGCCTTGTCGGGCAAGAAGCGTTCGACGATGTGCTTTTGTGCGAGCAGCGCGGCGGCCTCGAGCGCTTCGTCGTCGTACTTCACGTCGTGGTGTTCTTCGTAGTACGAGCGCAAGCCTTTGAGAATCTCGACCGTGTCTTCGAGGCTGGGCTCGTGCACTTCGATCTTCTGGAAGCGCCGGGCGAGGGCGCGGTCCCGTTCCAAGTGCTTGAAGTCGGCGTAGGTCGTCGAGCCGAGGCAGCGGAGCTTACCGGACGCCAGCGCCGGCTTGAGGATGTTGGAAGCATCCATCGAGCTGCCCGTCGTTGCGCCGGCTCCCACGATGGTGTGGATCTCATCGATGAACAGGATCGCGTTGTCGATTTCCTGAAGGCGCTTCATGACCGCTTTGAGACGCTCCTCGAACTGCCCACGAAACTTGGTGCCAGCGATCAGCGCGCCCATGTCGAGTGAAAAGATTCTCGCATCGCCGAGAATTTCGGGAACGCTCCCCTCATGGATGCGTCGCGCAAGCCCTTCGGCGATGGCCGTCTTGCCGACGCCTGGCTCCCCAACGAAGACGGGGTTGTTCTTGCGACGCCGGCACAGTACCTGAACGGTGCGGTTGAGCTCCGAGTCGCGTCCGATCAACGGGTCGATGCGCCCTGCGGCGGCTTCGGCGATGAGGTCCGTCGCGAATGCCTCGAGCGGGTCCCGGCCAGCCGCGGCGCCTTCCTCGTCGTCTTCGAAGTCCGCATCGCTGTAGCTCTCGCTTTCGCCTGGCACGATGTCAGTCCCCACGCCGTGTGAGATGTAACGCTTGAGGTCGAGCGGAGTGACCCCGGCCTCCTGCAGGACGAAGGCCGCAAACGACTCATCTTCTTTGAGCACTTGGACGAGCACGTTGCTTCCGTCGATGGTCTTCATCTCCGAGGAAATGGCGTGAATCGCAGCCCGCTGCAGAACGCGCTCGACGGCCAGGGTTTGCCGAGGCTCGACGGTGACGCTCTCCGGTACGCGCGAAAGACGATCGCGCATGAACTCCTCGAGCCTGGTCCGCAGGCGGCGAAGGTCGGCTCCGCAGGCCCGAAGCGCCTTCGAGGCGTTGGGGTCCTCCGTGAGCGCTAGGAGCAAATGCTCGAGCGTCACGTACTCGTGGCGCATCAGGCCCGCGCGGTCGAACGCCTTGCGAAGGGTTTCCTGAAGCTCTTTATCGATGACGGGACCAGCCATGGCTACGCGTCTTCCTCCTCTTCGGGCTCCATCGTCAGGCGGAGCGGGAACTCATGTTCCTGAGCCAATTTCTCCACCCGCTGAATCTTGGATTCCGCGACCTCGCGGGTAAACACCCCTGCCACGCCCACGCCGTTGTGGTGGACGTGAAGCATGATGCGGATCGCGTCTTGCTCTCCGAGGTGAAATACGGTGTTCAGAACGTGAACGACAAACTCCCTAGTGGTGTAATCATCATTGTGCAAAAGAACTCGAAAGAGCCGCGGACGCTTGAGCTTTTTTTGCGGTTTGACCTCTGTAATGGTCCCGGCATCGTTGTCGAACTTGTCGGCCATTCCCTATTTTAGCGCTTTCTCCGACGGAGCCCAGCCCGCCATCTCCAGCGGATTTGGTGAATCTAAGGCCCGCCCCTTCGATGCGCTAGGGGGTCAGTCGAGCGTGAGCCTCAGATAGAAAAGCTGGGTTTGACCATTACGAATCGTCACCGAGGAGTCACTGACCGCCTGAACGACGAAGCTGTTGCCGGAGGCCGGGGTCGAGAAGGTGCCGTCGGGGTCGAACGAGATGTAGCCCACGATCTGAACTGGAGCCCGGCCGAGGGGGTGCTCGAATTCATATTCGCTGCACCCCTTGAACTCGAGCCAGTAGCATTGTGCATCGGAAATCGGGGGGAACGGGTGCGATTCCCAGACGCCTTCCGCGTTGCTGCGGTTGCAGGGAAGCTCGGTGAGCGGCACGAGCCGGTCCTCGGCATCGCCACAAGGGCCTCCGCCGCAGGCCGCTCCGAGAAGACCGAGCAGCGCCAGGGCCACCGTCCATCCGATCTTAGTCATCCGCATCTCCCAGCGCGGCATAGTACGCGCGTGCGGTCTCGACCAGCGATTCGATCGTCTGCGCCGCCGACGTGGCCGCGATCGTGAGGCCCAGGCGCTCTGCGGTCTGGCTGGTGATCGGGCCGATCGAAAAGAGATCGAGCTCCCCCAGGCGCTCCGGGGCGTCGGGCCCGAGCAGCTCGACTAGATTCCGCACGGTCGACGAAGACGTGAACAAAACCGCGTCGCTTTCGCCTGGGTCGACGAGGGCTCGAATGCGTTCGACTTCCTTGGGTTCCGGCGGAAGGTTTCGGTAGACGGCGACCACATCGACTCTAGCGCCGGCTTCCCGAAGTGAATCGGGCAACACTTCGCGGGCCACCTCCGCGCGCGGCAGAAGGACATGCGACCCGCCCACCAGAAGCGGACGAAGCGCGGCGACGACCCCTTCGGCGCGTGCGTCCTCGGGAACCAGGTCGGCGACAAGTCCGCGTGAGCGAAGCGCGAGCCGCGTCTTGTCGCCGATGGCGCAGACCTTGACGCCCGCCAAGGCCCTGAGATCGAGGCCGGCTTCTTCGATCGTCGACAGGACGACTTCGACGCTGTTGCTGCTCGTGAAGAGAATCCAATCGTACCGATTCAGGCCGGCGATGGCATCGCGGAGCGGCCCGAGGTCCGTAGCGGGCGCGAGCCGAATGGTCGGCGCCAAGATCGGCTGCGCGCCCTCGTCACGAAGAATCGCCGCAAGCGACCCCGCCTGGTGCACGGCGCGCGTGACCAAGAAGCGTTTCCCAAACAGTGGCTTCGTATCGAACCAACGAAGGCTGCTCCGCAAGCGGACCACCTCCCCCACGATCGTGAGCGCCGGCAGGCCGAGCCCGGCCTTCGATGCGCGCTGGTGAATGTCCGCGAGCGTTCCGACGACGGTGCGCTGCGTCGGAAGCGACGCCCATTGAATGACAGCGGCAGGTGTGTCGGCGGGGCGCCCATTGTCGATGAGGAGCGTCGCAAGCGAGTCGAGCTTGCGCATCCCCATGAAGATGACGAGCGTCTGCGTGGCCGTTGCGAGCTTCGACCAGTCGTGGCTGGCGCGATCCTTTTCGACGGATTCGGTGGCCGTCACGTAGGCGACGCTTGAGGCGAGCGCCCGGTGGGTCAGCGAAAGCCCAGCGTAAGCGGTCGCGGCGAGCGGCGAGGGCACGCCCGGAACAACTTCGAAGGGAATCCCCTCCGATGCGAGAAACTCGGCCTCCTCGGAGCCGCGCCCAAACAGATAAGGATCGCCGCCCTTGAGCCGGACGATCGTCTTGCCGCTGCGGGCGGCCTCGGCGAGCTTTTGATTGATGGCGGCCTGCCGTTGGCTCACTCGGCCTGCCCGTTTACCGACAAACACCAGCTCTGCGTCGGGTCTGGCCTCGCTGAGCTGGTCGGGGTGCACCAGTGCGTCGTAGAGGACGACATCCGCTTCGCGAAGCCGCCGGAGGCCACGCCTGGTGATCAGCTCTGGGTCACCGGGGCCGGCACCCACCAAGTACACTGTCCCGGGTGCGGTCATGCTGCTCAGGTTCCAGCGGGATCGTCGGGCGGGATGATCTGCTCGGTCTCGACGACGGCTCCGCGCCGCTTGCGCTTCTGCACAGCGCGAGCTTTGACCTGGGGCCGAACGCCACCCGAGTCATTGGGAATGAAGCGAATCTCGGTCTTGACCTCGAACGACAGGGACGTGAGCGCTCGATAGAACTCGCCAGCGATATCGGTGGCTTCGAGAAAATCGCGGACTTCTTTCGCGACGGTGCGAACCAACGCGTTTTTGGTCTCGTCGACCGACGCGAAGACATAGCCGATGAGCTCCTTGGGGAGCTTGCCGTCCTGGGTGACCCCGCGAAGGGCGCTATCGGCGCTTCGAAGCGTCCCGACGCCCGCTTCGATGCCCTTCTCGACGGCTTTTCGTAGCGTGTCGCGAAGGACACCTTCGGACCAGCGACGTTCTCGTTCGCCTGTATCGGCGGAGTCGGAAGCGTTTTCGTCGGTTTCATCGGGCATCATGGTTTCGCTATCCCTCGACATGTGAGCGGTCGAGCACCCCAAGCATACCTCAAGGCCGCACGATGCGCAGTTTCAATGCGCGGAGCCCGAACGTCACTCGCGGGCGGCCAACACAAGCGTGATACCCGTGCGGTGAATCGGAAACGACGCGTTCCAAGAGCTTGCGCCGAGCGAACGAGTCTTGCGTTCAAAAAATTGACCAGCTATACGAGTGCAGATGGGTCAAGGGGCAAGCACGATCGAAGAACTCTGGGAGCAGGCGGAAGAAGCTCTCGAGGCATCGTCGGAGCGCGCTGAAGGTCTGTTGGCCCGAATGGTGTCTGCCGCCGACGAGGGGAGCGAGGCTTCGCTCTTCGCGCACCGGCACCTCGCGGAGCTTTACCTCGAAGACAACCCGTGGAAGGCTGCGCTGCACCTGCGGCGCGTGCTCCGCCACTGCCCCGAGGACGACATCCTTCACGCGCTCATGGGCCTTTGCCATGCGCTGCTCGGCAACTATCGTGTCGCCGTCCGCTCCTACCGCGACGCGTCGAGCCTCGCTCCACAAACGCCTTGGTACCATCACAACCTCGGCCACTTGATGGACGTAGCGCTCGATGATCCAAGCGGCGCGCATCCGCATCTTCGCCGCGCGTACGAGCTCGAGCCCGAGCATGACGAAATCATCGGCTCCCTGGCGCATTGCGTGGCGCGCCTAGGTGACCTCGACGAGGCGCTGAAGCTCGCAGAGCTCGCCCAGGCGCAGGGCCCGTGCAATCCCGATCACCGCGGACTCATCGACTGGATAGAAGCCGGTGCCACCGACACCGCCGCGGCCAAGGCGACGGTCCGCCGCCCTCCGACCGATCGGGTGGCCGAAACCGTGCAGCTCAAGATGGGCGAAGCCGGCTACTCGCGCGAAGAAATCGAACGCGCAACCCAGCTCTGGTCCGACATGCAGGCGCACTGCCAGCTTCGAGTGACCAAGCCCGAAGTGCTGGCCGCCGCGCTCGAGTATGCGATTGCCGTCGTCGAGCAGCGTCCTGGGTGCACGCAAGCCGAGGTGGCGCGTCGCTATGGCGTCGCGCCGACGTCGGTGTCGGCGAGGTTCGCGCAAATCCGAAACGCCCTTGCGCTGCGCCCCGGCGACCCCCGCTACGCGGCGTCTCGCTGAAAACTAGCCAGCGTCGAGTCGATCGCATATTCGAGTTGCGTGCGGAAGCTTCCGAGCGCGACGACGATTTGCCGGGTCTTGATCGGTCTCGACCGAGGGCGCGCCAGCGGCACCTTGCACCTCGAGGGTGAAGGGCGCCGCGCGACCGTCTTGTTCGATTCGGGGAATCTCATCGGCGCGACCGTCGATCGGCGGGTCGCCGTCACCCATCGGCAGGTCCTCGAACGGCTACTCGGGGTCTGCGAGTGGGACGGC
The DNA here is from genome assembly GCA_963712235.1 of uncultured delta proteobacterium. Classification (GTDB taxonomy): domain Bacteria; phylum Myxococcota_A; class Polyangia; order Polyangiales; family Houyiibacteriaceae; genus SG8-38. Next base: position 188,954 of record CAVQHC010000003.1, on the reverse strand, counting down.
CTGGTGTTGCGCCTGGTACAGTCCCCCGCCGCGCCCGACCGCTGGACGCTGCCCGAACCCGCGCCGGCTCGCTTCCTCGCCCTCCAAGCAATGCGCGCAGCGGTGACCGGCGTCGACGCGGCGAGGCTACGCGCGCAGCTTGGCAACGAGGCGTATCACCTCACCCCGGTCGGCGAGGCGCTCCTGTGTGGGGCCGACCTCCGCGCCGAGGAAGCCTGCGTCTTGTCTTGGCTTCGAAAGGGTGTCCCGGCCGAAGAGCTCGCCGCGCGGCCGGGATGCGGCCTGGCTGGATATCGGTTTCTCTGGATGCTCAAGCTGCTCGGAGCGGCTTCACCCAAGGGGACTGGCTCGTATCCATTGTTGCTCCGGAAGCGTCGAGAGCTCCGCCGCCGAGCCTCGGCCCATGCGCTTCTCGATCTCCCAGAAGGCGCAGGAGGCCGCGACGCCCGTGTCGCGCTCCGAAAGCTGGTTCGGAACCTGCACCCCGATCGTTTTGGTGACGGTACACCGCCCGCGCTCCGCCGTGCGTCTGGCGAGATCACGACCGCCTTGGTCAATGCCGAAGCTCAGATCGCGGCGCGACGCAGCAAGTAGGCGCCGACCCGCCTTTCACTCGACGCGCCGGTACACGTGCAGGGTCTCGTCCGGCCTCCATTCGGTGGAGCCGAACGTTGCGCGCCGTTCGAACATGGAGCGAACCCCGTCCCCATCGAGATCCCCTTCGGCTCGAAAGGAGACCGAGCGCAGATCTCCGTCGCCGACGAGGTCGCAGCCGTGCCGGTCCGGCGCATAGCTGTAGCTGTAGCGCACCGGGCGATCGGGTTGAAAGCCAAGCGCCACCCAACTTTCGTGGCCGCTTTGCTCCTCGGCCGCGAAGTCGACCGTTGCCGAGTCGACCGTCGGCACCGCAGGTGTCGGTCCGGCGCCCGACGGAAGACAGAATCGCTTTCCATCCGCCCACGACGTTGCGTAATAAGCCGAGGCGCGGTCGCTCATTTCCTGAAGAAGCTCGGAGGCCTCGCTGATTTTGTTGACGCGCACCCGGCGAACGAACGTCGGAACGAACACCGCCAGCACAACGCCGAGGATGCAGAGCACGAGCCCCACTTCGATCAGGCTCAATCTCGGACGACCGCGACTCAAAGCCGCGAGACTGTGCGAGCCCGCCGCCGCTTTGGCAAGAGCCTAGCTTGGGTCTTCGAGGCCGATCGTGGCTTCGATGGGGTCTGCGACGAAGAAATAGAGCGTCGACGGAATGTACGGGAATTCCTCCTCGCGCCGCTTCTCGAACTCTTCATTCGTGCTTCGGAAGGCCTCGGCATAGGCCTGGTCGCGCAGCTGAGTGAGCCGGATTTCGATTTGGGCCTTCACCTTCGGGTCGCGAATCATCGCATACATCTCTTCGAGGTGCCGAAGCTCCCGATCGGTCTGCCCGAGCTTTCGAAGCGAGGTGGCGTTCGTCATGACCAGCCAGTCAGGGCCTGCTCCGAGGCGGGCCGCGGCCATCATGTACTCGTTCCCCTCGGCCTTGAGACGCTCGCGTTCCGGATCGTCCTTCGCGAGGTGGGGCAGAAGGTCATAGGTGATCGTTGCTCCGGCATCCCATGCGAGATCGCCGTCGTTCGGAAATCGCTCCGCGCCTCGGCGCAGCACGTCGATCGCGCGTTCCATGAACTCGGTAGAGCTGCCGGTCGGCGTGTACACGCCCGCCATTCCAACCCAGCGGTAGACCCGCTTGAAGTCCGGGTCGAGGGTGAGCATCGCGTCGCCGTAATTGAACAGTGCTTCACCGCGCCTTTGTTTGCGAACTCGTCGCCAAAGTAGATGAGCGCGCGAAGCCAGATCAAATCGGCGAGGGCCCGCCGATGGCCGAGACTCATCACCTCCAGCCATGGAGGCGGCGGCAGGTAGTAGATGTCTTCGTAGGTTTGCGTCTCGAGGTACTGGTCCATCGCTCGCCCACGAAACGACCAAATCCCCGCGACCACTCCCAAGATCGCCACGGCGGCAAGGATCCAACCCCAGACCTTCACCACCCCAGTATATCGAAAAAGCGGGCCGTCCCCTCTTAAACGGAAAAGGCCGCGGCGAGTGCCGCGGCCCTTCCAGTCGTCAACCGAGCGCGATTACTCGAGCGGGCTGATCTGCTGGATGCCCGGTGCGCGGTAGAGCACGTTGTCGTCGTTCGTTCCCGCTTCGAGGCGGAAACTGGAAAAGGTGGTGTCACCGTCCAGGTCACCAGTGGCATGGAACGTGTAGAGGGTCGTCAAGCCTGGCGCATTTCCGCACGCGCTAGCAGCAGGCACGGCGGTCAGACCGTAGGCGTAGTAGAGCCCGTCGGCTGGCGCGAAGTTCATGGCCCGGTAGTTGGCCGCATTGGCCTCCTGATCCCAGTCGACGATGAACTTGGCGTTGCTAGGAACGAAGCTGCTTTGCGCGGTGGTGCCGATGCTGCAGTGCGTGGAAGCTGCCGCCGCTGTGTCTACTCGCGGGAACGCCCCCGCCCCAGTTCTCGGCCTCGTAGTATGAGGCAGCGCCCTGGAACATCGTCTTGAGGTTCGAGCTGGCTTCCGCCGTCTTCGAACGCTTGACGTAGTTGATGAATGCCGGAATCGCGATCGCGGCAAGAATGCCGATGATGGCAACGACGATCATCAGCTCGATGAGGGTGAAGCCCTCTTTCTTCGACAGTAGCTTGTTCATATTCAGTTCCTTTTCCCCCGGGCTCCATGCCCGCATCATTCTGAGTTGCCCAAAGACAATGCAACTGCCGTGCCGATTCTCCTAGGCCCCTAACTGAAGCCGAAATTACTCGCAAATCTCGGTTTTAGGCCGAACGCGAACCGCGCCGAGGGACAGATCTCGTCACCCAAAGGTGACGGAATTTGTCACTTCCAGCCGCCACTTCCGCTGGCACTGTTATAAATGTGATTCGCCTGGGAGTAGATCTCTAGATAGAACGTGTCTGTATCGCCGTTCAGATCTCCCTGAGCCCGGGCCGCGAACCAGTGGTCACCGTCGTCGAGCTCCGTCCCAGCAGGCGGAGCCTCTCCAGGGACGCCAGCGACAGTCGCGTACTGGAACCGGATCGGCGCATTCGGGGAAGCGCCGAGCTGGCGCCACAGGTCCGTGCTCTCCCAGACTACCGGGTCTTCACCCGGAAGCGCAGCCGGGTTCCAGGTGCCCCAATCGAGGCCATCGACGGCGCAGTACTGGCCGAATTCGTTTCGGTAGGCCTCTTGCCGCTGCTTGATCTTCCCAAGGAAGTTGCTCGCCTCCGTCACGCGAGCCTTGTAGATGTACGAGGTGAAGGTCGGGATCGCCAGAGTGGCCAAGACACCGATGATCACCACGGTGATCATCAGCTCGGTGATCGTGTAGCCTTGGTTTCTCTTCATTCCCATCCCCCCGTGCCCGCGGCGCTGTTGAACATGTTGCGCGACTGCGAGTAGACCTCGAGAATGAACGTATTTCCGTCGTCATCGAGGTCGCCTTCGGCCTGTGCGGCGTACCAAAAATTCCTGTCGGTTTGGAGGTTGGTGCTCGCGGGCGCCGCCTCGCCGGGAAAGCCAGCGATGGTCGCATAGCGAAACCGCACCAACCCCGGCGACCGAAGCCCAAGCTCTTCCCAGGCAGGCGAGCTTGGCCAAGTCACGGCCTGAGACCCCGGCACCGTTGCGGGCGTGTAGATGCCCCAGTTGTTCCCGCTCACCGCCGCATAGTTGCCGAAACGGCTGCGGTAGGCTTCCTGACGGGTCTTAATCTCGTTGAGGACCGTCACCGCTTCGCTCACGCGGCCTTGGTAAATGTAACCCTTGAACGACGGAATCGCGAGGGCAGCGAGGATGCCGACGATCGCAACGCCGACCAAAAGCTCGATCGTGGTGAAGCCAGCGCTTCGTGGGTGACGCGACAAGGAAGATCCTCCAGCGGACAGTATATCAATCGCCGGCCGCATCGCCCAGTTCGGGCGATATGTGTTTTGCCAAACGATATCGAAACTGCCGGAAGCTCATGCCGAGCAACTCCGCAGCCTTGGTCCGGACCCCTCCGGCCTGGTCGAGCGCGCGCAGCAAGAGCTCCTTTTCGACCTGGCTCAGGTATTCGTCGAGATCGAAGCGTCCCTCGGGGATTCGCGGTGCGTTTTCGGCCTTTTTCGAGGGATGGGTGTCCCCGAGGTCCTCCCGTTCGACGGTTGGGCCGATCGCCAGGGTCACGCCGCGTTCCACCATGTTCTCGAGCTCGCGCACGTTGCCTGCAAACGACTGCTGGGCCATCCAGCGCATTGCTTCGGGCGAAAACTCCAAGCGGCGTTCTTGCAATGCGGCGTGCTTTTGGAGGAAGTAGCCGGCCAGCACCGGAATGTCCTCGGCCCGATCGCGAAGGGGCGGTACCTCGATGCGAATGACGTTCAGGCGATAGAAGAGGTCTTCGCGGAAGGTGCCTGCATCCACCTCCATCTCGACGTCGCGGTTGGTGGCTGCGACGACCCGCACGTCCACTTCGAGCTCGCTGCTTCCACCGACGGGGCGCACGGTTCGGTCCTGCAAGACACGCAGCAGCTTGACTTGGAGCGCCGGAGGCAGCTCGCCGACCTCGTCGAGAAACAGGGTGCCGCCGTCGGCCGCCCGGAACAATCCCTCTTTGGAAGATGTCGCGCCGGTGAACGCGCCTTTCATGTGCCCAAAAAGCTCGCTCTCGATGAGGTTCTCGGGCATGGCCCCGCAGTTCAGAACGACGAAGGGCTGTTCGGCGCGTGCACTCTGGAAGTGCAGGGCGCGCGCGACCATCTCTTTGCCCGTGCCGCTTTCGCCGGTGATGAGGACGCTGGTGGTGGAGCTGGCCAGCCGCTTGACCAGCTCTCGAAGCCGGTCCATCGCCGCGCTCTTTCCGATCAACTGACCTTCGCTCCAGCGCGACTTCAGCTGTTCGCGAAGCGTTTGGTTTTCGGCCACGATGGCCCGCTTCTCGAGGGCCTTCTCGAGCGTGGCCAGAAGCTCGTGGTTCCGGAACGGCTTCTGAACGTAATCGTAGGCGCCTTTTCGCATTGCCTCGACGGCCTGCTCGGTCGTCGCGTAGGCGGTGATCATCAGGGTTTGGGTGTCGGCCGAGCGCGCACGAACGGCGTCGAGAACGTCCATGCCCGTGCCGTCGGGCATCACCAGGTCGGTGATGACGACATCGTAAGGATCGGCGCTTCCGAGCGTGTCGCGCGCCGCGTGCACGCCATCGACCACGTCAACGCGATACCCCTCGCGCCGGAGCAAGATCTGCAGCATCTCGCGCAAGCTGGCTTCGTCGTCACAGACAAGAATGCGAGCGGACACGATCCCCAAACCCCCGCCTACACCTTACGTCAAAACCCGCCTGCGGCCACGAGACTTGCAGGCCTGGTCCAGTACGCCTAGCTGAAGCCAGCGCGCCGGCCCCCGGCGCCGCTGGGCGGCCGAACGCGAAGCCCGTGTAGGCTGCTGTACTCCACGAAGTACGCCGTGTGATGCTCGCGCGAGGTGACCTCGCAGAACGCGGACTGGAGCTGGAGGGCGGCCACTTCCGGCACCTCCATCGCTTGGCCCGGATCGCCGATGTAAACCGACACACCGTAGCCTTCTGCAACGGTGTACGCGTCACCGTCGCGCTCCACCCCGGGTGCTGCTTCGAGCATCGCTTCGAACGTTGGTCGTTCCATGCGGCGCAGCTTTGATGCGAGCGGCCGGCTGGTCAAGCCTTGGGGTTCGGGGTAGGCCGCTAATGTGGCGAAGGACGAGGAGGAGCTCTGGCAAAGTGAGGTCCTGGTCAGCGATTCGATTGGCCGCCTAATCGAGTTCTGGGGGTTCAAGCGAAACATGGGGCGCCTTTGGGCGATTCTGTACCTGTCCGACCGTCCGCTCAGCGCCCCCGAAATGCAAGACCGGCTTCAGCTCAGCAGCGGCGCGGTTTCGATGACCCTCAATGAGCTCACGCGCTGGGGAGTGGTGAAGAAGGTTTGGCTACAAGGCGAGCGACGCGACCATTACACGGCTGAAGGCAACTTCTGGAAGATGATCTCTCGCGTCTTCAACGAGCGCGAACGCGTCGAGGTCCTCGACGCCATCGACCTCATGGAAGACGCGATTCAGTTCTTGAAAGACAAGGCCAAGGACCCCGACGATCGGGGCAGGGCGCAATTCCAAGAAGAACGCATCCGCGAGCTGCTCGACCTGGCCCGTCTCGGCAAGCAGCTGCTCGACGCGCTCATCAAAGACGCCAAAGTCGACGGCAGTCCCTTGATGAACGTCCTGCTGGGCGGAACCGACAAACGCTGAGCACGGGCAGCCCCGCTCGAAGCTCAAGCCTGCGCGACGAACTCGTGCCTAGGCTCGCGCGGGTGTTGGAGTGCGCGGGCCAAAAACGAGAGCTGCTCGCGCCAGCATCGCCGCGCTTGGCGCCGCCAGACCAGGGCATGAAACGCGTGAAGCTCCCCTTCGTAGTAGCGGGCTTCGCATTCGACACCCATCGCCTTGAGCGCGCGGTCGAGGCGGCGCGTGTCCTCGAGCAAGGGATCGCGCGTGCCGATTGGAACGAAGAAGGCCGGAAGGCCGCGATCCGGTCGCTCCCGTCGCTCGAAGACGTGAAGCGGATCGGCGAGGTCCAGCTCGCCGGGCGCGTGCTGGTGAAGCGCGCCGACGTACAATTCGTTCATCCCTTCGAGGATCTCATTGACCCACCGCGGCAGCTTGCGTTTTCGGTTCAAACGCTCCGGGTTGGTGATCTGCAGCGGAGCGCATGCTGGCGCGACCGCAGTGGGCACCAAGCCCGTGGCAAACGCACGCTGGGCGAAGGGCTCCGGACGCCGATAGCAGCAACAGATGGTGAGCGCGGTAGCTAAATTGCCACCCGCCGACTCGCCCGCGAACACCAAACGGCTCAGGTCACCGCCGTAGGCTTCCGCGTGTTCGGACACCCATTCGAGCGCCGCGCAAACATCGGACACGGCCGCAGGGTAAGGGTGCTCGGGCGCAAGCCGGTAGTCGACGTTGAACACCAAGTAGCCCGCCCGCGCGAAGGCGAGCCCCATTAGCCAGTGCGTGTTCTTCGACAAGAGGTTGAAGCCGCCTCCGTGCATGTAAAGGACGATCGGCAGGCTGCCGTACCGCGTTGCCGGGCGATAGATATCGAGCCTGTGTCGCGGATTGCCACCGTGCAGGTACGCCACGTCTCGAATCACCTCGACCCCATGCTTGGCAGGGTTCGAAAGCGGGTGAAGGCGGCCGAGCCGCGCCAGACCTCCAAAAAAACCCTCGCCGATGAGCGCATTGGCCTGGCGTCGCAGCCGCTTGTGCGCGCGCTGCAGACAGGACATAGCCGAGGGCTTGGGGGGCATGAGCAACTTGTATCACGGTCTTGAAAAAGGCCGCTGGATTCGGCGTAAGCTGGCGCGAATTCGCGGATTTTTTGCGGTTTGCCGGGGCTCGACGTACTTCTGGAGGATGCCTGCGGCGAGCTCGAAATCGGTCATTCTGGCACTGCTCGCCGCGCTCCTCGTCGCCGGCGTTCCCAGCACCGGGCATGCCGGATCCTCGGGCCGCATCGACGCCTTCGTCGTCCGCCAGAAGATCCACAAAGACCTCCCGAAAATCAATCGCTGCTACGCATCTGCGCTTCGTTTTGAGCCTGAGCTCGCGGGCAAGGTTTCGGTGCGCTTCGCGGTGGTGCGCAAGGGCTACGTCCGGGGCCTGCGGGTCGTCGAGAACACGACGGGCAACGATCGGGTCGAGCGCTGCGTTGCACGGGTGGTCAGTGCGATCCGATTCCCAAGCCGCCGAACAGGCAAGAGCCTAAGCTTCACGTTCCCATTCGTCTTCGCCCCGCAGGACGGCCGCTGGGCGCCCTAGACCCTGATCCATTGCGCACGTCCGGCTGAGAGCAACGGAATCGAATCGCTCCAGCTGCAAAGCCGAGGGAAGCGTTCGAGTTTGCCTGCGCGATCCCGAGAAGGCTAGATTGATTCTGGGGGTTCGGATGAAATCGCAGTCTGCGTGAGCATTGCGCTACAGTTTTGCGCTCGGAAGCTTGGCGTTGCCCATCCTTGGAGTTGGCTGCACCGGTGAGATCGGGGAAGACCTTTCCCTTCGCTTCCGCGTCGAGGGCACAGAGACCGGGGACTGCGACGATAACGCCGACAACGATGCGGACGGCCTGATCGATTGCGCCGACCCGACCTGTGCCGGCTCCGTGGCGTGCTCGGGCGGCAGCGATGGCGGCGTGGGTGGAGCTGGCGGCGTGGGTGGAGCTGGCGGCGACGGTGGAGTCGGCGGCGACGGTGGAGTCGGCGGCGACGGCGGTGCTGGCGGAGTCGGTGGCGTCGGTGGCGTCGGTGGCGTCGGTGGCGTTGGAGGAGCTGGCGGCGTTGGAGGCACCGGCGGAGCTGCTGGAATCGGTGGAGCTGGCGGCGTCGGTGGCACCGGCGGTGCTGGCGGTGTCGGGGGCAGCATGTTGTGTGCGGGCGTCGACTGTGATGACGGCAATGCATGCACGGTCGAAGCCTGCGACCCGATGGACGGCTTGTGCGATTACGCGAACGTGACGAGCGGTACGTCCTGCGACTTCGGCGGCCTTCCGGGAATGTGCACGGCTGGCGTTTGCACAGATGCGATGCTGTGCGCGGGCGTCGACTGCGACGACGGCAACGAGTGCACGGCGGAAGCCTGCGATCCGATGGACGGTCTCTGCGACTACACAAATGTTGCAGGCGGCGTGTCCTGCGATTTCGGCGGGCTTCCGGGGGTCTGCAACGCGGGGGCATGCGAAGACGCGCTGCTCTGCGCCGGGGTGGACTGCGACGATAGCAACCCGTGCACGGTGGATACTTGCGATCCGGCAACGGGCCAATGCGATCAAAACAACGTGACCGAAGGGGCGACCTGTGACTTCGGCGGCCTTCCAGGGGCCTGTACGGCGGGCACCTGCGACGACGCGATGCTCTGCGACGGCGTTGACTGCGACGACGGCAACGACTGCACCGATCAGTCTTGCGATCCCATGGACGGCCTGTGCGACTACAGCAACGTGACCAACGGCACGTCCTGTGACTTCGGCGGCCCCCCGGGCGCGTGCAACACCGGCGCCTGTCAGGGTTTGTGCACCGGTGTCAACTGTGACGATGGGAACGACTGCACCGACGACGCCTGCGATCCTTTGGACGGCCTCTGCGACAACCCGGCAGCCGCCGACGGGACGGCCTGCGACTTCAGCGGGTCTCCCGGCCTGTGCAGCGCCGGCATCTGCGAAGACGCTCCCTGCATCACCAACACGATCTGCGCATCGTGTCCGAGCGCAAACGACGCGAGCTGCACCTGTGCCCCCGGAGAGATTTGTGTCCCTAGTGGTTGCACCGAAACGGTGGGTGGCGCTGCGATCACGGCCTGTTGGCCGGGACCTGGTGACGCGTGCGCAACCGTCGACGATTGCCCTGCCGAGTACGACCGTGTGCCGGTCGGATTCGGGCAGAACCAGTGCGTCAAGACGACGCCCGGTTGCAACACGACCAACGACTGCGGCTTGGGCTTTTCGTGCGAAGGGGTCCCCGGCGCATGCGTTGATCGTCGCGTGCCATACACCGACTACACCGACTGCCCCAAGAGCCACGTCTGCAAGAGCCTCCCGAACTCTCAGTTCTGCGTGAGGGTGAACCGCGACTGTGACCAAGATTCGGATTGCTCCGGCCTGGGCGCGCCGTGGTGCGCGGACATAGACGGCGATGGCGCGAAGGAATGCGCAGGCTCCCCGCTCCCGAACGACGTGCCGCCTGCACCGGCTTGCCTGAATCCGAGCTGCTCCGGCAGCACACCGATCTGCGAGGTGGCCGCTGCCTCGAATCTGGCGACCTGTGGCGAGTACGGCCTGTGTCAGGTCAACGGCGACTGCGCCTCGGGTTTCGAGTGCGTCGGCCTTTGGCCTGACGGCCGCATGGAGTGCGTCGAGCTCGGCGGTACGTGCAGCTACATCACGGATTGCCCAGAGCAGCAGGTCTGCGCCTCGCCTCGAGCCGGCGGGCCGCCCAGCTGTCAGGCGGGGTACGTGCCGTAGTAGGGGCTAGGGACGCCAGCGAAGAAGTCAGCTGGACAATCGAACGCGTAAGCTCAAGATTGCGCCTCGCTGCGCGGGTCCTACTAGGGGCGCCGCCGGTTGCAACGTGCCCCCAAAAAGACGCGCCGCTCAACTCGAGCTCGAGATTCTCCCGCAGCCCGACGACACTACGTGCGGGCCGACGTGTCTCCATGCCGTCTATCGTTATTGGGGTGACGAGGTCACGCTCGAGCGCATCGTCGCTGAGGTCGTTCCCCTGCCCGGGGGCGGAACCCTGGCCGTGTCGCTGGCGTGCCACGCGCTCCGCCGCGGCTACGAGGCCGAGATCTTCACGTACAACCTGAAACTGTTCGACCCGACCTGGTTCGTCGGTGAGGTCGACTTGTCGAAGCGGCTGAGGAATCAACGCAAGCACAAGCGATCGCGCAAGCTGCGAATCTCGACGGATGCCTATCTGCAGTTCCTCGAGCTCGGGGGTAGGGTACGCTTCGAAGAGCTTCGCCCGGCGTTGATTCGGCGGTTCCTCAATCGCAACGTACCGATCCTGACCGGGCTCAGCGCGACCTACCTGTACCAGTGCGCGCGGGAGCACAACGATGAGTATGACGACGTGCGGGGCGAGCCCGTGGGACACTTCGTGGTGCTGAGCGGGTACGACCGCGGCAAAAGAGAGGTCACCGTGTCCGATCCTTCGCACGACAATCCGAGGTTTCGCGCACACCGATACAGCGTCGGCATGAACCGGCTCATGACGGCGATCTCGCTCGGCGTCGTCACCTACGATGCGAATCTTCTCGTGCTCACGCCCAGATCCCGACGGCGAGAGAAGCCATGAGCGCCCTCATCGTGGTGGAGCGCCCCGAGAACTGGCCGCTCGAGGTGCCAGGTACCGAGGTCGTCACGGCGATCGACTACCTTACCAATTCGCGCTTCGTCGAGCTTCGGAGAGCGAAGGTGTACAACCTCTGCCGGAGCTACGGCTACCAGAGCTCCGGGTACTACGTGTCGCTCCTCGCCGAGGCGCGCGGGCACAGGCCCCTACCGTCGGTCACCACGATGCAGGACCTCCGTCAGTCCTCGCTCGTGCGAATCGCCTCCGAAACGGAGGAGCAGCTCGTTCGGCAGACTTTGGCGCCGATCAAGAGCGACCACTTCACGCTGAGCATCTACTTCGGCCGCAACATGGCCAAGCGCTACGATCGGCTGTGCCGGGCGCTGTTCAACCACTTTCCGGCGCCACTTCTGCGCGCCGAGTTCGTCAGGGCCGAGCAGTGGCGCCTCGAGTCGCTGCGAGCCATCGGGTCCCACGAAATCCCCGACTCGCACCGCTCGTTCGTCATCGAACAGGCGAAAAGCTTTTTTCAAAGGCCGCCTCGGTCGGGCGTGCAGCGGGCACGCTACGACCTGGCGATCCTGGTCAACCCGGACGAGATCGACGCGCCGTCCGACGACAAGGCGATTCAACGGTTTCTCCGGGGCGCCAAGAAGGTCGGTTTTGACGCTTGGGTGATTGGGAAAGAAGATTTCGGCCGAATCGCAGAGTTCGACGCTCTGTTGCTTCGAGAGACGACGGCGGTGGACCACTACACCTACCGCTTCGCCCGCCGCGCGGAGGCCGAGGGCTTGGCCGTGCTCGACGACCCCGAATCCATCGTGCGCTGCTCCAACAAGGTGTACCAAGCCGAGCTCTTCGAGCTCAACGACGTCGGCTGTCCGAAGACCTTGGTCGTCTACGATGAGAGCCCCGAGGAAATTGCAAAAAGACTAGGGCTGCCGTGCGTGCTCAAGAAGCCAGATAGCTCGTTTTCTGCAGGCGTGGTGAAAGCCACGACCGAAGCCGAGCTCGCGGCCTACCTGCACCGTTTTCTCGAGGAGTCCGAGCTGGTCATCGCGCAAGAGTACGTCTCCTCGGAGTTCGACTGGCGCGTGGCTGTGCTCGACCGCAAGCCGCTGTACGTCTGCAAGTACTACATGGCCCGCGGGCACTGGCAGATTCAAAAAGCCGTGAAAGGCACGGGCCGCATCTATGGTAAGAGCGAGACCCTCGCCGTCGAAGATGCGCCCAGGGCGGTGGTGGACTTGGCGGTCCGCGCGTCCGGACTGATCGGCGACGGGCTCTATGGAGTCGACATCAAAGAGGTCGATGGCCGCCTGCTCGTCATGGAGGTCAACGACAACCCGAGCATCGAAGCGGGTACCGAGGATGCAGTCCTCAAGGACGAGCTCTACATCACGATCGCGCAGAGCCTATACGACCGGCTCGAGCGGCGCGGTCAGCGTGAGAGCCGATGAGCGTCAACGTTCTCGGACTGTTCGAAGGGTTCGGCATCGAGATCGAGTACATGATCGTCGACGCTGGGAGCCTCTCGGTGCGGCCGATTGCCGACGAGCTCCTCAAAGAGGTGGCCGGCGCCTACGAGATGGAGGTCGACCAGGGCGCGCTCTGCTGGTCGAACGAGCTCGCCCTGCATCTGATCGAGCTCAAGACCAACGGCCCGGTCGCATCGCTCGACGGCCTCCACTCCGCGTTCCAATCGGATGTGAACGCCATCGATCGGCTCCTCGCGCCGATGGGCGCACGCCTATTGCCGGGCGGCATGCACCCGTGGATGGCGCCTGACGAGCTCCGGCTCTGGCCGCACGAGGACGACGTGATTTACGACACCCTGCACCGCATCTTCGATTGCCACGGACACGGCTGGTCGAACCTGCAGAGCATGCACGTGAACGTGCCGTTCCGCGACGACGAAGAGCTTGGTCGATTGCATGCGGCGATTCGCCTGGTCCTGCCGATCCTCCCCGCGCTGGCCGCAAGCTCGCCGATCGTCGATGGGGCGCCGAGCGGAGCGCTCGACACCCGTTTGACGGTCTACCGCAACAACGCGCAACGGATCCCGTCGGTGAGCGGGCGCGTGATTCCCGAACCGGTGTTCACGCGAGCCGACTACGAACGCTTGCTTCACGGCATCTACCGCGACCTCGCACCGTTCGACCCGGAGGGCATCATTCAGCACGAGTGGATCAACGCGCGGGGCTGTATCGCGCGTTTCGACCGGATGGCGCTCGAGATTCGGCTCATCGACGTGCAGGAGTGCCCGCGAATGGACATTGCGATCGCGCACGCCGCGACCGCGGCCGTGAAGGCGCTCGTCGAGGAATTTTGGGTCAGCCTCGAGGAGCAACAGGCCTGGACCGTCGACGATCTCGAGCCAATTCTGCTCGCGACGGCGGAGCAGGCCGATCAGGCGACCATCGACGACGCCGACTTTCTTCGCGCGTTCGGGTTGCCGCCAAAGCCGCTCCTCGCGACTGAGCTTTGGCAGCATCTGCTCGAGACCCAGATCGAGCCTCGGCACGAGCACGCATCGGCCGCACGGGACCTACGATTGATCCTCGAGCAGGGTTGCCTCGCACGCAGAATCGCTGCGGCTGCCGGACCGAAGCCGAGTAGGGCGCGCCTGCACGAGGTGTACCGGAGGCTTGCCGACTGCCTTCACCACGGCGAGGCGTTTTCGGGCCTGTCATGAGCAAGCGCATCCTCCTTCTCACCTGCGAGCACGGCGGCGCACGGGTGCCGCCGGCCTATGTTCCGCTCTTTCAAAGTTCCGCCGCGCGCACCGCACTCGAGAGTCACCGCGGCAGCGACCACGGCGCCCTCGGCCTCGCGCGGAGCCTTCAGCAATCCCTCGGCGCACCGCTCGTTGCCAGCACGGTCACCCGTCTTTTGGTCGACCTCAACCGCTCGGTCGGTCATCCGCAGCTTTTCTCCGAGCTGTCGAGGGGCCTCGGCCGCGAAGAGCGCGCCAAGCTCCTCGCGTCGCACTACTTTCCCCACCGCGACCGCATCGAATCCTGGATCGAAGCGCAGGTACGGCGCGGGCACTGCGTCCTCCACATCGGCGTACACAGCTTCACGCCACGCACGGATGGAACGGCGCGCCGCGCAGACGTCGGCCTGCTCTACGATTCGTCTCGGTTCGGCGAGCGATCGTTTTGTCGCGACTGGAAAGCCGCGCTCGAATCGGTCGACAGCTCGCTTCGGGTTCGTCGCAACTACCCGTTCCTCGGCAAAGCCGATGGCCTGGTCACACACCTCCGAGCTGCGTTCGGTCCGCGCCGCTACCTCGGCATCGAGCTCGAGGCCAATCAAGCGCTTCTCGCCACGCCAACCGGGAGACGCCGGGCGGCACGGTCGATCAGCATGAGTCTGGGCCGGACCCTGGCTTCCAGCCCAGGCCGCCGTTCAGATCGTCGTCGGTAGGCAGGACGCGTCCCCAGGGTCGCGCATCGATGCATCCTAAGTGCTGGAAATCAAGCAACTTTGCTCATCACATTTAGGACAATCTCGAGTTGATCGAACGATGGTGTCCATCGTATAGTGACGCCCATGTCAACACAAGCCTCGACGCCCTGCAGGTTTCGGCGGCGGGTAGCGATGCTCGCCGTTGCAATTGGGCTCAGCGCTCTGGTCTGGAGCTGCGAGTCGGAGCAAACCGGATATGCCGTCACGATCCCGCTGCTCGGGCCCACGGAGTTCGATCAGACGAGTTGCGCAGCGTCGGGTGACCTCTGCAGCGTAGAGACGGAGCAGACCGACTGCACGGACGAAGACGGGTTTTACGGCGGCCCCTGCACCAAGACGATGGAGGAGCTGGGACCGATTACGGTTCCGGTCTCGCTGTCGCCAAGCAACCCGAGCTACACGCTCGCTTTCGACAACACCGCCGGCTGGACCAACCTCTTCCTCGGCCAGCAGTTCTCCGATGGGGAGGTGGCGGAACAGCTCCGGACCGTCATGACCATGGATGGCTTCTCGCTTCAAGGCGGACCCGTCACCATCGCGGTCCGAATCTTCTCGAGAGTCGGCCTCATCGTGGGAAGGAACGCGGACTATCAGCCGGTCACCCCTTCTAGCTGTGCGTTCACGCTCGCATCCGGCGCGACAGGGCAGGACTACGCGGACGGCATCAACACTTGCCTCAGCGATTGGATTGCAGAGAACGGCGCACCGATCGAGTTCGACATGGAGGTGACCTCTTCGGCCGGTGCCGTCGCGAAGTCCGGAATCGTGCCCAAACAACTCGAGCCATACACGGTCACGGGCACCTGGGGCATGATGAGCAGCAACCAATGCGACCTCGACGGCACTGATGATGTGCTCGAGGCGGTCAGGGAGGGCGAAGGGTTTTTCGCGCAGCTCAGCTGTGAGGGCTTGACGCTCGAGGGGTCTGGACAAACCAAACAGGACATCGCCATCGTCGGCGGTGCGGTAGTTTGGGACCGCTGCGGCAACTTCAGCGGGGCGATCCTCCGACCGACGTTGTTGCCGGGCGGTGATATGGTCTATCGGGTTCGGGTGGAGGAAAACGCGGTGGAAGGCGACGTACCTGTCGTGTTCTTTCCGGCCGGCCTGAACTTCACGGAATCGCTCTTGGGCGCGGCCACTGGCAAATGCCTGTCGGGCACGCCGATCTCTTCGGACGGTCGGGGGCTCGCCGGCTGGTTGCACTGTGGCCTGACACCTCCGCCGCCGACGCGCGAGGGGTACATCGCCGTTGAAGCCGGCGGCTTCTGCTCAGTAAACCAGGGCCCGGAAGCGGACGGAGGCTCCGCGCAGTAGTCGCTCGACGAAAAGGAGGGATGAGATGGCGCGTCTGATTATGATTCTCGGCACAGCGCTCCTGCTGGCCTCGACCGTGGAGGCACAGGGCGCGACCGAGCCAACGGAAACCGTCGGCGAGGCCGCCGACTCGAGTGGCGCCGACGCAGTCGTTGAACCGGCCGCCGTCGAAGAAGGGTCTGTGGGTGAAGTGAGCCTGGCCTACGAAGACCAAACACCCCCCGAGGAGGGCGACCCCGACTGCCTCACCAAGGTCTACTGCAAGGTCGTCAAAGGAATGCTGTGGGTCGAGGGCACCGTCGGACCGGCGAAGTTCAACGCGACGAAATTCCGCACGTTCAACCTGCTCGAGGACGTCGGAGGCAACCTCTCTCCGCAGGTCGTCGTCTCCGGCCCCGAGTACGGCGTCGCCATCGGAGCGCAGCTCAAGCTCTTCAGCATTGGGGCTCGCTTCAAGTACGCGAAGTTCGATCCGTTCGACTTGCTGACCGCAGGCATCGACATGGGATTCCTCGTGAAGCGCGTCCCTTTCGCGCATCCATATGCGAGATTGGGTCTCTATTACAACACGACTCGAGGCGGCACCGTCGTCCCAGTGCTCGACCAGCTCCTCGAGAACCCCAAGACCAACGGGGGCGGCGTATCGATCGGCGCGGGCGTCCGCGTGCCCGTCATCAAGTGGCTCTCGATCGCGATCGGGTTCGACTACACCTTCGTCGCACTCTACGTTAAGGGGTTCGACCCGAGCGAGGGCGAGGACTTCAGCAACGGCACCATCGGTGGCGAGATCTCGGGCACGTTCGCGCTGACCGTTCACCCGATTTGAAAGACGGGCAGGCCGCGGACTTCATCGGTGACGATGTCAGGGACTCTGGAGTCGACCTTCCAAGTCAGAAGTACCCCTCGCGCTTGCGGTCTTCCATGGCGGTCTCCGAGAGCTTGTCGTCGGCACGGTTGCCGCGCTCCGTATGGGCCGCAAGGGCGATCTCTTGGATGATCGAATCGAGGTCCGAAGCGGTGGACTCCACCGCGCCTGTGATGGTCGCATCGCCCATCGTCCGGAATCGGATGCTCTTCTTCTCGAGCGTTTCGCCTTCGCGCGGCTGCACGAATTCCGAGACGGCGAGCAGGCTGCCCGCGCGCATGAGGCAAGCACGAACTCCGGCGAAGTAGAGGTCCGGCAGCGGGATCTGCTCCTTCCGTATGTACCGCCAGACATCGATTTCGGTCCAATTCGAAAGCGGAAAAACACGAAAGGTTTCACCGGGCTTTTTCGCCCCATTGTAGATGTTCCAGAGCTCAGGCCTTTGGGACTTCGGATTCCACTGGCCGAAGCGGTCGCGGTGCGAGAAAAAGCGCTCCTTGGCGCGCGCTTTCTCCTCGTCGCGCCGGCCGCCCCCGAGGCAGGCGTCGAAGCCGTGCCGCTCGACGGCGTCTAGCAGTGTCGGTATCTGCAGGCCGTTTCGGCTCGCGTACGGGCCGGTTTCGTCCTCGAGACGACCTTGGTCAATCAGCGCCTGAACGCTCGCCACGACAAGCTCGGCGCCGAGCTCGCTGACGTAGCGATCCCGGAACTCGATCGTTTCTCGGAAGTTGTGGCCGGTGTCGACGTGGAGCAGCGGGAAGGGCAGCCCTCCCGGGTGGAATGCCTTTCGTGCCATGTGGGCCATGACGATGGAGTCTTTGCCCGCAGAGAAGAGCAGCGCAGGCCGCTCGAACTGCGCACCGGTCTCGCGGATGACGAAGATCGCTTCGGCCTCGAGCTGCTGCAGGTCGGTCAGGCGGTGGCTGTGCATCGAATACCTCGGGGTTCCAACGCACGATCTATAATACGCGATTCATTTAGCGCAATTACGTGCGCGTCCGTGCATTTGCACTGTGCTCCGTCGCGGCGTCGAGGAGCTGAAAAAGGACTCTCTCTGGCCTCCTTCAGCTTAGGCGGGCACCGACTCCGACATTTGAATAGCAAGATCGAGGGAAGGGCGTTCGGCAGCATCCGCTCATCCTATCTACGGTCGCAAGTCCGTTTTCGACATAGCAATTGTTCTGATCGCGGAACCGATACGTGGACAAACCATCCGACCGACGGAGCGCTTGGAATCCGAGCCACGCCCTCGAATCACGGGCTAAAGAACTCCCAATGCCAAGGGACGTGGCGAGCGTTGTCATCTGCGAAGCGTGCGGCGAGAACGTGGCAGAGATCCTGGTCGACGAGAAGCGAGCGCTCTGCAGCGAGTGCCACCTCATGGAGAGTGGGACGAGACTGCGTCGCGAAGAGAAGACCGATCGCGAAGACTGAACCTTTCTCCGTGGCTTGGCTCTGCCGAGCGATCACAGAGGGAAGCAAGGTCCGAGCCGGTCCCGATGCCGATGATGCAAACCGCGCTTGCGCGGGCGAAGTTCGACAGACTCCATTGGGCGTCGGCGACCGCGCGGAGCTGGCCTACACCCGGGGCGATGCTGACGGGGCGCCACGGCCATCTTCTTTGAATTCGCTCTGCCCTCCAGTAGGGTTTGCTCATGCGAGGTGGACAGGAGCTGCGGGACCTGCGCCTATTGCTCCTGTGTATGGGGATCGTGCCGAGCGTCTGGGTCCTGGCGCTCGGTTGGGACGGGACGGCCCTCTTGGGAGGCCACGATTCCTATTCGTTTATCTTGCAGTACCGGGACTTCGTGCGTGCGGAGGGCGACTGGCATCCGCTGCTTTATGTACCTGAGGTCTATGGGGGCAGCGGACTGCACAACGCGCTGCCGATCGTCCTGTTCTATCAAGCCTGGGCCTGGCTCGGACTGGCTCCTGTCCTCGCCTACAATCTATCGAGCTTCAGCCTTCAAATCATTCTCGCCTTCTTGGGTGTTCGAGCGAGCCAAGACCTTGTGGCGCACTGGCGCGGCGAACTGTCTAAGCTTCCGATCGTCGTCGAGCTGAGCGCGATAGTTCTGTTCGCGTTTGCGCCGTACTTGGGATGGCGGTTCGGTTCTGGGCACCAAGGGCTGATCTGTGGCATCCTCGTGTTCTTTGGCGCCGCGGCGTTGGTCGCCGCCACCCGCTCCGGACGGCTGACATTCACGTTACTGAGCGTGGCGCTGCTCGCGTCCGTGACAGGCCTTTCGTCCCCGGGGCAGCAGATCGGGTTCTATTCAGTGCTGTTTGGCGGGCCAATCGCGCTGATGCTGCTCAGCCCGTGGGGCAAGAGCGGCGGCAAGAGAACGGCGGTGGCCGGCTTGGTCTCGATCGCAGCCGTCATGCTGGCGTTACCGCGATTGCTGCCCATGCTTCGCTACGCAACCGGCCCGGACGCTGCTAGGTCGCTGAGCGAGTCGAAGACGACGTACAGCTACATGACGTCCAACGCTGCGGACTGGCTCAGCTCCATTCCATGGGACGTGGATATGTTGCCGACGGGCAGGCCGGATTTTCTGGTGCATGAGGCCAACTACGCGTTCGGCCCGCTCCTGCTGCTGCTGGTGATCGTGCCCTGGAAGAAGTGCCGTGGGGTCGCCGTCGTCGCGCTCGGGACGGCGCTGCTCATCCTCGCGCTGAGCACGAACTTCTCTCCGATATCCGATTGGATGATTGCTGCCGTTTCACCGCTCGGCAGCTTTCGTGTGCCGAGCAGGGCGATGGTCGTGATGTGTGCATTCTTGTCTATGGTCGCCATTGCGGGCGTGATCCATGCCTCCTCGAACGAGAAAACGCTCGGCGACCAAGGTCGTCGGACAGATCTGATCCCGACGATCGTTTCGCTCGTCGGTGGGCTTGCATTGTCCGCGTTCGGCGCGACCGTTCGAGAGGCGATCGTCTGGGGACTCGTGCTTGTCCTTGCCGCGGTGCACTGGGGCGCGCGGATGCGCCACGAGCCGTCGCGCCGCCTCTTGCGTCACGGCCGTTGGGTTCTCGTCCCACTCGCCATCGCCTCGGTCTTGGCGTTTGAACAGCGCCTGACACCATTTGCGACTAAGCGGACCGTTGAGGCCGTGCCTTCGTCGCTGCGGAGTGACGTGCTCAACGCAGAGCCCAGCCTTGCTGACCCGCTCACGCGTTCTGTCTTCAAGGTGCGTCTCGAAGGGTTCTTCGACAACACCGGTTGGGCAACGGACATCTCGACCGTGGCGGGTTATTGGGTGCCTCCTCGCCGTTTCCAACAGCTCGAGGCGGCATCACGTCATGCGACGTTCGACCCGAACGAGGCACGTTTCAGCGTCTCTCCAAAGCATGGGGGTTTCGAGATCCTTCGCCATCTCTACAACATCTGCTGCGTCGTCGGACAAAACGACCGCGGTCTCGAAGTCACCGATCTCGGCACGACCATCGGCCCGGCGTGGTTCAGCATGTCCGCCTCGAGCGTCGGGAGTTCTTCGCTCCTGGTAAATAATCTCGAAAAGGAGCCCATCGAGGAGTCCCTCCGACGGACGCTGTGGGTCCTTCCTGGTCCCGACGCGCCGAAAGAAGACATCCTGCAGTCGCTGTCCAACGACTGTGCCGGCTCGCGCGTCATCGGCGTCGATGGCGGAGCCGCACCAGGGCAGGTCGTACGCGTCCGCTATGAAAGCACTGGACGCTGTCCACTCACCGCGTCCATGAACTACCTGTCGCAACTCAGCGCTTGGGTCGAAAGCGCCGGCGGCACGAGGCGGGATGTCACTCTTTTTCCGGGCTACGGCTCACTGGCGGCTGCAATCCTGCCCCGCGGAGAGGGCACACTGGTGATCGCATCGATCGCCTCTCGGCCGTGGTGGCGCTGGGCATTGTATCTGGCAGGTGGGCTTTGCTTCCTGCTCTCTTGGGTGCTGGCCGGCCGCTGGCAGTTGGGAGAAACCCTTTGACGCGAAAACTGCACCCGGCTTGGGTAGGTCTGCTTGGAGCGTTGCTGTATGCGCCGACACTCACATACGGCTTCGTCAGCTACGACGATCCCTGGCTCATCCGCGACAATCGCCTGTTACACGAGCTCAGCCTTTCGTCCGTGTGGGCGGTGTTCACGGATTTTTCTTGGGCGCGCCGCTACAGATTGGGTGCGGAGTACTTGCCCGTGCGTGACCTCTCGGTGATGGTCGACTACGCACTATACGGTGATTGGACCGGCGGGCACCATCTCACCCAAGTGCTGCTCTATGGTCTGCTCTGCGCGACTATTGCCACCTTCGTCCTGATGCTCTTCGAGAGCCGCCCGCTCGCCTGGGTCACGGGTTTGCTGTTTGCGACCCACCCGGTGCATGTCGAAGCGGTGTGCTGGTTGTCTGAACGCAAGGGAGTCCTTGGCGCTCTTCTCTTGTTCGCTTCGTTCGTGTTCGCCGCACACTACCTTCGGCGCGGGGGCGTTTCGCTCCTGGTCGCGTCATGGTTGCTGTTCCTGATGTCGATCTGGAGCAAGGGGGTCAATATCGCGGGGGCCGCTGCGGTTGTCTTGGTCGCGCTCGTCGTCGATTCAATCTTCAAACGGCGTGCGATCTTGGTCGCTGGCTATGCGGCTATCGGCGTGGCCGCCTTCGTGCCGCTCTATTGGACAGGTCAAGCGATGAAGATGGTGCAAGCACATGAGGGCAGTGGGCTAGTCGATCCCCTCCTCATCTTCTTTCAAGCGCATGCGAAGTACCTGGCGCTCATGGCCTACGGTGGACCCTACGCGATTCAATACCCGCTTCGCCCGGACGCATTGTCACTTGGCTTGTGGCTTTTCGGCGCTGTTGCCTGTGGAGCGGGCCTGGCAGCCGGTATCTGGGCACTGCACAAGAAACGATGGCGTAGCGCGGCGGTCTTCGGGGTGCTCTGGTGGTTGATCTTTCTGGCGCCGGTGAGCCAACTGGTGTTTCCGCTTCAAAACTATCTCGCCGACCGTTATCTCTTCCTTCCGAGCTTCGGTCTGTTGCTCGCGGCGGGCGCGTTGTTCCTGCGCCTCCCTCAACGCCTGAACTTGGTGCCGATCGCAATCTGCGTAGTTCTCGGCGTCGCCTGGACGATGGCTCAGACGCCGGCCTGGGCGTCCTCGGAGGCGCTTTACGAACAAGCGGTGTATGTGAACCCGCACAATGCGGACGCATGGGAAAAGCTCGCCCACGAAGCCGCCCAACGCAAAGACTTCAATCGCGCATGGCAGCTCGCGGCCCAGGGCCTCGAACACTCGCCAGACTACTGGCGGCTCCTTCACCGACAAGCGTTGATTCTAGAAGCCACAGGGCGTCTCCCAGACGCCACAGCGCTCATGCGTCGCGCGGCGTCGGGCCCCGAAGCGCACCGAGCGCACGCCAATCTCGCCTTGTTGCTGCTTCGACAGGGAAAGAGAGAAGAAGCTCTCGAGCACGCGCAACGAGCCGTGAGCTATCAGTCTCAGACTCCCCACAATCATCGCACTCTGGGCATCGTCGCCGTAGAGCTCGGTGATCTCGCGCTCGCTTGCACTGCCTTCAAACGCGCCTACGAGCTTGCACCCGACAACCCCGAAAACCAAGAAAACCTGCGCTTCTGCAAATAGCCTCCGGGAATTTACCGCGGCGGCCACCTTAGCGGCTTCGACCAGCTCATCGGAGATCTCGAAGTGTACGCCCATGGTCTCGATCGGGCGGTCCCGATGTCAAAACCAGACGTTCGTGTCCGGTGGTTCTGCTAAGCACAGATGTCCGCTTCCAGATGGGGACTGTGCGGCAGGGGGCCTGCAGGGGGCAGGGCGTTTACGTCCTGGAGCACGCGGTGAATCTGGGGGAACGTCTCTGTCGGGCAAGAGGGCGTCGGTAGCCATCGAGCAGGGCCGCCGTTTCAAGGTCCTGGAGGCGGCAACCGGTGCGCGAAGCGGTCGGCGACGATGCGCTTCTCGCGCTTGCTCTTGGCGGAGCGGACGAGCTCCTGTTCCTTTTGTTGTGTGCCGTGAATGGCAGCTCTCTCACCGAAGCAGGAGAGCTGTCTTCGTAGGCCACGGAGAAACCGGGTCGCACCGAGCAGAGCCTCGCCGACATGCCGAAGCAGCGGGGGCAAAGCCGTTAACCAGGGACCGGGGGAGCCTCGAAAAGGGAACGTGGCGAAGTCGCCACCAGAGCCTCGATTGCTCAACCCACGCGACGGACGGCCACGAGCACGCGACGGACGTGGTTCGCCGCATCCGCGGGCCAAGCCCGTTCCATCTCTCGAATCGCGCGTCCTGCATGCGCGATGGAGCCGCGCTCCTCGGCGCTCGCGACGCGGTACTGCTTCCTCAGCTCCTTGAGCTTCCACACGTAGGGCGGCGTCTCCCAACGCTCCCACCGCGCGCATTCGGTGTGCACGAAGTAGCGCCGCTGCTCGAGCCACCGCGGTTCGCTCGCGTCAAAGGCGCGTCCACAATGCTCGCAGGTGTCGCGCCAATCCGGAGGGGTCGCCTCGGCCATTGGACGGGTGTGCCTTCACCTCGAGGTGCGGGTCAAGGCTGCAGATTCATGGGGGCCAGAACGCTCGTGGAATTCGACTGCCGCCCTAGACCTCCAGTCGTTCCTTGATGTTCTCCATCGACATCTGCGCTTCTCGTTGGTTGCGCTTGAACACCAGCTTCTCGGCCAGCTTCCCCAGCACGGGAACCGGGATGGTGTAGTCGATATCCATGCCCAGTTTCGTCCCTCCCTCATGCGGTGCAAAGGTGTACGTAATAGTGCTCGTGATTCCCCCTTCTTGCTTGGAGACCGCACGCTGGTTTGGGACGTACTCTGTGAACTTGCTCTCTCCGCGAAACGGAATCCCAATCATTGTGTATGTCCAGCGACTGTGCTGGTCAGCGCCAGACCCGGTCACATCCGTCACCTCGGTCATGCCTACGAACCACTCGAGGGTGTTCATCGTGTCGGTGACGTATGCGAAGACCTTCTCGACAGGTGCGCTGATGTTGATGCTGTTGTTTATCGTGGGCATGGCTTCACCCTCCTTTGTTGCGGATCCTCCCCGCGTGTCTGCGCTAACGAGAACACGCGACGGCAAACGGATCTATACGTAATTCTTCACTTGCTTTGATGGCGCTTCTCGTGGTCCATTCCTCGTTCCACCTCATCGCGCGTACGGCCCGTAGCTCGCGCTTCCGAGCTCGGTCCAGATGAGGTTGTCGAGAAGCCGAAGGCCAAGGAGCTTGCAGGCCTGGCAAAGCGTCTCGGCCAGCTTCTTGTCTTCGGGGCTTGGTTCCAGGTCTCCCGAGGGGTGGTTGTGGGCGAAGATCATCGCGTTCGCGCCCAGCAGCACCGCAGGCTGCAAGACCAGTAGCGGTTTGACGGGCGCCGACACGTCGGTCCCAATCGAGACCGTTCGCCATCCGAGGGGACGGTTCTTGGCATCGAGGTAGATGGCCACCGCGTGCTCCCGGGTGGTGTCGCTTATGACCCCGCGAAGAAAGGCCGCCGCAGCATCCTTGTCCGTGAGCGGCGCACGGATCGGCTGCTGCCTTACGAATTTGCCGGCGCGACTTCGTCCCCGGCGCCAATCGCCACTAGGGGCATGTCCGCTCGGGCAGGTCTTCGCTCGGTGAAACGCAGCGTTCCGTCGTCGATTGGCTGGCCCTTTAGCAAGGCTTTGTCGAGCGCGACGCTCTTGTTGAGGCGCCACGGATCGTGTGACC
This sequence comes from uncultured delta proteobacterium, assembly GCA_963712235.1. Classification (GTDB taxonomy): domain Bacteria; phylum Myxococcota_A; class Polyangia; order Polyangiales; family Houyiibacteriaceae; genus SG8-38. Next base: position 164,699 of record CAVQHC010000003.1, on the reverse strand, counting down.
CTTGCGATGGGATGAGCCCCTCTGCGCGCGTCACGTAGCCAGCCATCAAGTCGAGCGCGGGGAGGGCCTCCACGGTCGGATCCGGCTCTGGGCAGCATTGGCCGTATCCGTTCTCGTCCATGAAACGGAGCAGCTCGCAGATGTACTCGCAGACGAGCTCTGCACGCAGTGTCCATGACGAGTTGATGTAGCCGAACACGAACGCGCAATTCGGCAGCCCCCCGAGCATGCAGCCTTTGTAGATCATCGCGTCCGCGGGTTCAAAGGGCACGCCGTCGACATCGAGGCCGACGCCCCCCAGCCACTGGAGGGAGAGTCCCGTAGCGGTGACGATCAGGTCTGCGTCGAGCTCGGTTCCTGAGCGAAGGGCAAGGCCTCGTTCCGTAAACGTATCAATCTGATCGGTGACCACGTCGGCGCGACCCGAGGCGACCGCGTCGAACAGATCTCCGTCCGGCACGAGGCACAGGCGTTGGTCCCATGGATTGTAGCGAGGTGTGAAGTGCTTCTCGACGTCGTAGTCACTGCCGAGCCGCTTGTACGCCTGCCTAATCAGCAGGCGGCTCGACAGCCGTGGGAAGCGCCGCAAGAACGAATAAACGAGGGCCATCAAGCGGATGTTCTTCCACCGAATGATCGGGTGGGCGCGTTTTGGTCCGAGTAGCCATCGGAGCATCTCCGCGAGCAGATCGCGGCGCGGCCACGCGATCACGTAGGTCGGAGAGCGCTGCACCATGGTGACCTTCTCCGCCTTCTTCGCGACCACGGGAAGCATCGTCATGGCAGTAGCCCCACTGCCGATGATGACAACGCGCTTTCCTGCGTAGTCGATGCCTTCATCCCACTTCTGCGGATGGACGATCTGACCCCCGAAGCGCTCGGTTCCCTCGAAGTCCGGTGTGTAGCCTCGCTCGTACCGGTAATAGCCCATGCACGACCAGAAGAAGTCGCAGGTGAGCGTCTCTTCCTCGCCGGTGTGGGCGTTGCGCGTGTACACCGTCCAGCGACCTTCCGCCGTCGAAAAGCTCGCGCGCTCGATCCGAGTGCCGAAGCGAATTTTCTCGGCGATGCCGATCTCTTCGGCGGTGTCCTGCAAATAGCTCCGAATCGATTCGCCCTCGCCGATCGAGTCTTCCTCGGGCCAAGGTCGAAACGAGAACCCCAACGTGTACATGTCGGAGTCCGAACGGATTCCAGGGAAACGGAAGAGGTCCCATGTGCCGCCGATCGTGTCGCGACCCTCGACGATCGTGAAGGTCTTCTCAGGACACTTCTGCTGGAGATAGTGGGCCGCCGCGATACCGGAGATACCGGCGCCGGCGACGAGAACGTCAAAATGCTGCTCCATGGCGCTCCTTGAACCCGTAGCTCGGTAAGGCTAAGCGCAGATGCGAGGCGTGTCTAACCGAGTGACGACCAGATGGAGATGACGTTTTTCCAGCGGATCGAGTCGGAGGTGATCGGGCGCATTCTTCGTGCGTCCGACTCCACCGTGAGGCGAATGACCGAGCCGCGCTGGGAAGTGGACGGTCAGACCCTCGATCGGCGCGCGCAGTACATGTTTCGGGTGGGCCGCGTCGCCGAACGCTCGATGCCGAGCCTCACCCCAGCGGCCGCCCGACGCTACTACGCGCGGCTCAACAGGGTGCTCGAAACGTCTCCGCCCGAGATCGGACGGGTTTCGGAGCTCACCATCGACATGCGATCGGGGCAGCGTGCTGCGCGGGCGTACTATCCAGTGGAACGCGGCGGCGAGGGCGAACCGCTTTCAGGGTTGGTGTACATTCACGGGGGCGGCTTCACGATCGGGAGCGTAGAGACCCACGACACGCTCTGCCGAAGGATTTGTGCGGCTGCCCGATGCGCTGTGTTTTCGGTCGACTACCGCCTGGCGCCAGAAGAGCCGTTTCCTGCCGCGGTCGAAGATTGCGACGACGCATACCGATGGGTGGTCAGCCACGCAGAAGAGCTCGGGATTCGCGCCGATCGAATCGCCATTGGAGGCGACAGTGCGGGCGGAAACCTCGCCGCGGTGGTGTCGTTCCTCGCTCGTGATCGTGGCGGGCCGCTTCCGTTCGCGCAGCTCCTTATCTATCCCGGCACCGGGAGCATCGATCACGTTGGCCGCAGCAAGGCGGAGCTGCAAACCGGCTACGGCCTCGACGCCAAGACCACTCGGTGGTTTTTCGAGAACTACATGGGCGATGGGAACTACGAAGACCCGCTCGCTGCGCCGCTTTACCTCGACTCTCACGCCGGACTTCCACCGGCCATCGTCGTTGACGGCGCAGTTCGACCTGCTCTGCGGCGAGGGGCTCGAGTACGTGGAAAAGCTGCGCATGGCGGGCGTTCCAGTCGTCCATCAACACGTTCCCGACCTACCTCACGGTTTTGGTACGATGAGCGTTCTTCCTCGGGCTTGCGAGTCGATCGGCGACTTCGCGACAGCGCTCAGAGAGGCGTTTGAGTCAGCCGATTGAAGGGCTTGGAAGAGCGCACCGACCGAGTCCTCTTGGCCCATTGGGACCACCGGTTGCACACCCAGGGCTGAGATCAGGCAAGGTCGAAGCGGTCGAGATTCATGACCTTGTTCCACGCAGCCACGAAGTGGTGCACAAACGCCTCCTGCGAATCGTCACACGCATAGACTTCGGCGAGGGCTCGGAGCTGGGAGCTCGAGCCGAAGATGAGATCGCCGGTCGCACGATCGCGGCCCTCCGGGTCGCCCCTTTTTTATGGGGCGGGGGTGATTGGGTTGTGTTGATGGATTCCGGTCCGAGGTGGGTCGGCAAGCTGCTTTTGAGCTCGTCGTCTCGTCCGCCAAGGGCCGGCGGCGGGCTTCCGGCTACTCCGCTTCTTCTACCCAGTCCGACAGATCCATGCCGCCGATCGTACCAGAGCGAAGATCTTGGGAGAAGGGTCAAGGAGCTCTTCGACCCTGGCAGACAACCAGGGCAGGGCGCCCTGGTTGCGGCGGGCTGCCGTTACTCGGCGGCCGCCTCCTTTGCGAAGGGCTTTTCCTCGCGGAGCTGGAACTTCGCCTGAGGAAGGATGTCGAGCTTCAACGTGAAGCTCCCGTCCCTGTTGCCGAAGGCGACCCCCGCGCGGTTCCAGTAGCTCTTGCCGCTTTCGCTGGTGTTGATGACGTAGATGGTGTGCTTCTTGGTGCTCATGGTGTTCTCCTTCTGTTGTGTGCCGTGAATGGCAGCTCTCTCACCGAAGCAGGAGAGCTGTCTTCGTAGGCCACGGAGAACCCGGACGAACCGAGCAGGGCTTTGGAGGCATGGCGAAGCAGCCGGACCAACCTGTCTAACGCAGTCCCGGGGGAGCCGCGAGAAGGGGCGCGGCGAAGCCGACTCCAGAACCTCACTCGGTCAGCCCACGCGGCGCACGGCCACGAGCACGCGACGCACGTGGTTCACCGCATCCGCGGGCCACATCGCCTCCATCTCCCGAACCGCGCGGCCTGCGCGAACGAGGGGCACGCGCTCCTCGGGGCTCGCATCCCGATAGCGCTTTCGGAGCTCCTTGAGCTTCCAGAGGTAGGGCGGCGTCTCCCAACGCTCCCACCGCGCGCAGTCGGTGTGCACGAAGTAGCGCCGCTGCTCGAGCCACCGAGGTTCGCCTGTCTCAAAGGCGCGCCCACAATGCTCGCAGGTGTCGCGCCAATCGGCAGGGGTCGCCTCGGCCATTCAACCGGTGTGCCTTCACCTCAAGGTGTGGGTCAAGGCTGCAGATTCACGGGGGCCAGAACGCTCGTGCAATTCGACAACGCCCTAGACCTCCAACCGTTCCTTGAGGTTCGCTAGCCCCATCTCGGACTCCCGTTGGTTGCGCTTGAGCACGAGCTTTTCCGCCAGCCTCCCCAACACGGGAAGGGGAATGGTGTACTCGGTTTCGACATCCACCGTTGTCCCGCCCTGATTCGATGTGAACGTGTATGCGAGAGTGGCCGTAACGCCTCCTTTGCTCTCAATGACCACGCGCTCGTTGGGGACATGCTCGGTAATCGTGCCTTCCCCGTGAAGCGGAATCCCCACCATCGAGTATTTCCAGTGATAATGCTGGCCTACGCCAGACCCGGTCACGTCTTTCGCTTCTGTCATCCCCACAAACCACTCGGGCTCGGTCGTGGGATCGGCGACGTATGCAAAGACCTTCTCGATAGGTGCGCTGATGTTGATGCTGTTGTTTATCTTGGGCATGGCTTCACCCTCCTTTGTTGCGGATCCTCCCCGCGTGTCTGCGCTAACGAGAACACGCGACGGCAAACGGATCTATACGTAATTCTTTGCTTGGTTTGTGGGCGCAAGACGTTCGCCTTGACCGACTCCGCACAAAAGGTTGAACGAGAGCGCAGTAGGACCGTCATTGCTGGGGGAGAATCGACGCCGACGGCAGCCGATCTTCAACCGTGAGCAAGCCCAATTATCCCAAGGCTACGGTTCCAGCTGAACCTCAAACGCCCCCACGTCGCACATCGTTGCAACGTTGCTCGAAGTCAGTCACACCCTTGGTCACTGGATAGGCGCGCACAACGCCTGGACACGGGTAACCGTCTTGGGCTGGACGGGTATGTTTATGCCGATGACCGTGGGGTTCTCGACGGCGAGGCCACACGTGTTGACCCCCTCAACACCCATTGCGTCGACTACCAGCTGATTCTCGTATCCTACACCGGCGAACGAGAGAGTCCGTGAGCCTGCTGCAAGGAGTTGGTCCGAAACTACCCAGTTTCCGCCTGCATCGCTCGTGAATGCGAAATCGTATGGCGCTTGAGGCAACAGAATCGACGCGGTCTCGCCTCCGACTACGACGGACTCTGGTTCGAAGTCGACGCTGACTATCCCCTTCTCCTCATCGATATCCATCATGAGGTCTCCGGCGACCTGGGCGACGAGTGCATCCGCAACGATTTCAATATTGGGATTGACCAGACCAGTGTCCGATACGGTTCCAAGCTCGACTCCGCTCCAGGCGCCATCTCTTAGCGTCTGCAGGATAACGATGCCGAACGGCAGCTCCAGGGAGAACTCCCCCAACGTATCCGTGGTCGTACCGAACGAGGTCCCGAACCAGGACACCTCGGCATCCGCCGCCGGTGATTCTGCGTTGACGTCGATGATGGTGACCGTACCGCTTACGCTGGTCAGCGCAGTGCACGCCCGTCTTAGGCAGACACCATCGCTGCACGCCTCGCCGTCCGCGACAGCAAAGTAGCCGCAAAAACCAGCTAAGCCGCAGCGCCCGAAGGTGCATTCGTTACCGTCGCCGTCGTCTGGGCAGTCCGAATCGCTTTCGCAATACGTGATGTCGTCTTCGTGGCACCCCATGACGCCAAGCGCCAGCACGCACGTGGATGTGAACAGAATTCGCATAAGAACCTCCCCAACCCGCAGGGGCCTTAGGCAACGTGAGTCGGCATGTGCGGCGTCGCTATACGTAATTCTTTAGCGTTTCGTGCGGCGCACGCCTTGCGCGCAAATCGAGGCAAACGCGTCCCGTCGTTATTGCGGTTTTCAGCGATCGACGACCAACCACGCAGCATTTGCGCGTCGATTTCTGTGCGTGCAAGCGACGACCAGGGCAGGGCGCCCTGGTTGCCGCGGGTCGCCGTTGCTCGGCGGCGGCTTCTCGCTTGGCGAGAGGCTGTTCCTCGCGAAGCTGGAACTTCGTCTGAGGAAAGATGTCGAGCTTCAACGTGAAGCTTCCGTCCCTGTTCTCGAAGGCGACCCCGGCGCGGTTCCAGTAGCTCTTGCCGCTGTCGTTGGTGGTGATGACGTAGATGGTGTGCTTCTTGGTGCTCATGGTGTTCTCCTTTGTTTGTGTGCCGTCGATGGCAGCTCTCTCACCGAAGCAGGAGAGCTGTCTCCTCGGCCCACGGCCGGCGCGTTCACGGCGAAGCAACTGGAACATCAGCAACTGCTGTGACAGCGCCGCTGGTACTCGGTTGCGAGAGAGGAGGGCATGAAGCGGGGAATGGAGCGCCGGGCTTGGAGAACCCAGGGCGCACGGAGCATGCTTGCAAAAAACTTCAACGGATCCGGAGATGCGCGCGGCCCGGCGTAGAGTTAGCTAGACGTCAACCCCCGATCGGCGGTCTCCCGCATGAACTGGACACGCTCGAAGGCCTGGGGGTCGGTATTCTTGGCCTGGCTGAGCAGTCCTCGGAAGTCGGCGACGCGAGCGAATCGGTGCCGCGCCATCCAGTCGGTGACCCCGTCGAGGATCGTCGCGAGGTAGCCGATGTCCTGATGTCGGTAAAGGGCGGAGCAGACCTGCACGGCCGTAGCGCCGGCAAGGAGTTGCTTGACGACGCTGGCGCCGTCGTGGACCCCGGTGCTCGCGGCGAGGTCGCATTCGATCTGCCCCGCGAGAATCGCGATCCAGCGCATGGGGATGACGCACTCCTGGGGATCGCTGAAAGGTTCGGCCGGCACGACGCGGAGCTCCTCGATGTCGATGTCGAGTCGATAGAAGCGATTGAAGAGCACGAGCGCGTCGACTCGCCAGCTCAGCTCGAGGGCGGTATGCGCGAGGCCCGAGAAATAGGGTCCGATCTTGAGCGCCAGCGGGACCGAGACGTTCCGACGGACGCCTTTCACGATGTCGAGGTAGAGCTTTTCGTAGGCGCGCGGCTCGCGCTCGATGTCCATCGGCAACACGAAAACGTTGAGTTCGAGCGCGTCGGCGCCTGCCGCTTGGATGCGTCGGGTGTATTCGGTCCAGCCGGAAGCGGAGACGCAGTGCACGCTGGCAATGACCGGAATGGAGACGGCCTCCTTCGCCTCACGGATCAGCTTGAGGTAGCGCTCGAAGGCTTGCTCCTGGCTGTAGAGTTCGAGATGGTCACGGCCTTCGGGGTAGCCGGTCGGCAAGTGGCTGCGCTCGAGGACCGCGTCGGCCTCGGCGTGGATTTGCTCCTCGTAGAGCGATTTCAGCACGATGGCGCCGGCGCCAGCTTCGGCGCAGCGCACGATCCCCTCGACCGACCCCGTGAGGCCGGAGCTCGACACAATCACCGGATTAGCGAGTTCGAGTCCCATGTAGCGCGTGGCCAGGCTCATTGCTCTCCTCCTCCTTGTACGCCAACCCTAGCCCTGGCTGGCGCTTCTGCCTACAAAGTCCTCCGCAGGCGCGGAGATCGCAAGGGGTTCCTCAAATGCGCCGGAGAAGCGCCGCCAAACGCTCCTGTGCGGTCAAGGATGCTCGGCAACCCGCAGCACGAGGCGCAGCCTTCGGCGTTGCACACTCGCGGATCAATCCGATTGATCTCCACCGTGATCGCCGGCGCACTTGCGTTGGGGTTCAGCCACTCCGATGCGGAGGGGAATGCATATCCAAAATTCCCTACGTCACTATATCGTCACATTGCGACTCGCCTTCTGAGCGACGACGGCGCGTTCAATTAAGGACGATGAGACAATCGTTGTGATCCAGCACGGCGAGCAATGACAGTATCACTTTGCCCGTTGGGGGTTGTTCCTTGTTCACGGTAGCCCTAGTCCAGCGGGCGAGATGGCAACGTTCCGGATTGAACAAACCGCTGAAGGCTCGGCGCTGCTGAAGGACGATGCGGAAATCATGGTGATCGAGCACAGCGATGTCGGCGCTGCGCGACTCAAAGTTAAAATGCTGTTGCTCAACGAGGCACAAGAGCGAACAGGCCCGGGCGATGTGTTGGAACTCGGCGAGGGCCACTCTTTGCCTATGCGACGTCGGTGCGCTTGAGCTCCAGCCGTATGCGTGCCGTTGCGGGCTCGCGCTGACGCACCCGCTGCGCCTCCACGCCCCAAACGCAAAAGCTGAACCACGGATCCACTTCATCCGCGTGAGCCAGGCGACGCGGCGCGAATCTCGACGCACTACCCTACATCCCCACGAACTTGATCGACGCGTCGAACGTCTCGTTTAGATCGAGCTCTTCGTCCTTGCCGCCCGGCCGAAGGAGCTCGAGTCGGTACGGCCCCGTGGGCATCTCCTTTTGACGGGCCCCTTCGAGCTTCACGCTGCCCAAAGGTGCAGACTCGTCCGTCGCTGACCCCGGCTCAGCTCGAAGAACCGGTCCCAGTGCGCGCTCGAATGCCGTCTTGGCCTCGTATGGAAGCACCAGCCGACGGATGGCTGTGACCCCATTGGGGTGCGTGGAGAACTCCCAAAACGGAACGCGGATTTCCACAGGGGTCAGATCTTCGATCAAGAACGGTAGGCGGACGTCTCGCGGCCCTGCCAACAACCACCGGGCCACCTTGCCATCTGGGCGCTCGCGCTCGAACTCCATTTCGTCGACCATTTCTATGCCAGCAGCGCGAAGTCGACGGACGGCATCGCGGATGTCGTCGACGCGGATGCACCAGTCGATCGCGCCTTGCCGCGCTCCAATCAATGGGAGGAATCGATGCAGCACGTCCTTCCTCTTTGCCGCCACGTGGCCCATCAGGCCGGCGGCGTTGAGCGCGCGATAAACGGGACGAACCACCGAAAAGCGGTTCGTGGTGAGCTCGATGTATGTTCCGTCGCTGAAGAGGATCAGCGCGTTGTGGACCGGCCCCGTGCGTCCACCCGGAACGACACAGAACCCCAGTCGCTCGAAGCTCTGCACCGCTCGCTTCAAGCTCGGAACGATCACGACGGCGTGGTCAAATCTCGCGGGCATCAATGCCTAGACTTTTGCCACAGGACGGCGCGCCGACCACCCGCGGCGCCTAGCAGCGCCCGAACGCCAACCACCTCGAGGGGACGCTTTGATCGCGGACGCTTCGCTCTCGCTCGCGAAGCTCTAGCCGAAGTCCGTGGATCGCCTGAGTGACGGCCGCGGGGCCCTGCGATGCCGCTTCCTCAAGAACGCCTCGAGCTCGCTCTTCATCCTGTTCAGGCCATAAGCCGTCCAGTCGCAGGAGCGACTCTGCTTCTTCGACCCAGTCCGCCAGATCCATGTGGACGATCGTAGCAGAGCGAAGATCTTGGGAGAAGGGCCAAGGAACTCTTCGGCCACGGCAGACAACCAGGGCAGGGCGGCTTGGTTGCCGCGGGCTGCGCGCCAGCGTTAGGGATCGTCTGTTTGGCGCTCAAATGCTCCTACGTCGCACATCGTGCCGCCCGTCTCCGGACGTGGCTCGCCGCGTTGGTCGGTGGTCAACGGTGCACCTTCTGCATCGAGGCAGTCCTCTACGGGTATCTGATTGATGGCAGGGCTGCCTGGCAGGAGTGCATGCGTCTGGGTCGGTCCGCCGTTGTCGGCTAGCTCTCCGAGCATGGGGTCTGGAACGCTGGGCTGGTCGCCTGTTTGGTCGAAGCCGCAGGTGTCGCCCGGGCTTTCGATGTTGCCGCCCTTCGATACCCAGGTGGCGCTGGATGAGTCCCCGTTCCGCGCGCACTCGCCCTCGATCAGCGTATTGGCGATTTCTGTATAGGCGTCAGGAGAGAAACGGGGATCAATCGCGATAGCGCCCCCCAAGTCCGCGCTGTTCCCCGACACGGTGCTGTTGCTCAACGACATCGAGCCTGCGTTTGCAATCCCGCCACCCAGGCCACCGCCGAACACGGCGTCAAACGCTGTGTTCCCGGACACGGTGCTGTTGAGGATCGTCATTTCGCCACCGTTGAAGATCCCGCCGCCGTACAGTCCACCTCCGTCGCCGTCCGCGCCGTTGTCCGAGATGGTGCTGTTGACCAGTTCCAACGTGGCAGACTGGGCGTTGAAAATGCCGCCACCTCGTCCATGACCGGCGTAGTTCCGAGAGACGGTGCTGTCGACGATGGTCATCTCCCCCGCATTGAAGATGCCTCCGCCCGAATCGTCAGCAGAGTAGTCCTCGGACCTGTTTTCCGTGATCACGCAATCCTGGATGGTCAGCGTACCTTCGTTCGTGATGCCGACGTCGAATCCGCGAGTGACCGTGAGACCGCGCAGCTCCGCGTTCACACCCTTTGGGACCGAGAATACGGTTTCAGTAAGGGGAGCGCCGCCATCCACCGTGAGGCTGCCCTCGCCGTCGAGAATGGTATCATTGTCGATGACGATATCCGCCTCCGGTTCCACCGTGGTCGGTCCGTTGCAATCAAACGTGAACGGACCACCTCCTTTTGCAATCGCGCCGCGGATACCTGCCTCGTTGCACGGACAGACATTGTCCACGCACGCAACGCCCGAGCCGCCACTGCCGCCTGCGCCCTCCGGGTCACTGCACCCCATGACGCCTAGCGCGAGCAGGCACATGATTCCAAACGAGTACCGCATGAGAACCTCCCGGCCCGGACATGAGAAACATGGGTTGCCGGGGTGTGGCTCGCAAGCCGATTCCAGACGCGCATTATGCGTTCGGGGCGTGCGGCGCAGCGGATGCATGGTCGTCAATCCAACTTGACGAACCCAGCTCTCTTTGTCGTCTGAATCCTGTGTAGGAAGGCGTCCAGGGGCATCGACGACGTGAAAACCAAAGCGTCCTCTGATTGGCTCGAGGAGCTGACGCACAAGGCCTTCTGCGCAGTGCTGGAGCAGTCGAAGCAGCAGGCAAGTTCTCAAGCTCTTCGACCCCACCAGACAACCAGGGCAGGGCGCCCTGGTTGCCGCGGACTGCCGTCACTCGGCGGCCACCTCCTCCTTGGCGAGAGGCTTTTCCTCGCGGAGCTGGAACTTCGTCTGAGGAAGGATGTCGAGCTTCAAGGTGAAGCTCCCGTCCTTGTTCTCGAAGGCGACCCCCCCGCGGTTCCAGTGGCTGCTGCTAAAATCACCTCGACCAAGACCTATGTCACTGCGCCGTCGTGTTGATAACCATCGCCGTGCCGTAGAGCGCCCGTGCGCCCACGACGTTTTGCGCCACAACATTTCTGATGCAGACCCCGAACTCGTAGTCACCTGCCCCGAGAGCCGGCGTCAGTTCGGTGGTGTGTATGGGAACTGCCACTGAGCTGAACTCCCTGTGCTCCACGTAGTGTCCTAGGGTCCCGTTGCTGGAGTCTCCGACCTCTCGCCAGGCAACGGAGAACTCGAAGTTGTTCGCGTTGTTCGACGGAATCAGTGAGCCCTGTCCACTGATGAGCACTCGTTGCCCGTCAGCCACCGTTAGTCGTTCGCCGACGTCTGTACCAAAGGCGCATCTCCAAGTATTGCCATCAGAAAGATTGATGGATGCCTGACCCAGAAAAGAGGTGACCGCTACAATTCCGGATGGCCCGTGCTCACCTCGCGCTCCTGGCTCGCCTTTCGGCCCCTGTTCTCCTTGCGCGCCTTGTTCCCCCATCGGTCCTGGCTCTCCTTCTGGACCGACCTCGCAGGTGCAGTCCGTAGGCTGTGCACCCGCGTCGGGCACGTCCGTCATATCGTCAAACGCCTCGCCCATCATGTCGCCTGCCGACGATCCACAAGCGATGGCCGCAGCTAGTCCCCCGAGCATCAGTGTTCATTTTTCATGCTCCATCCCCCTCAAAACCAATGTAACAAAGGGTATGTGCTCCGTCATACGTAGCTGGCGCTTCTCAGACCGCGGACGACTTCGTTCGCCGGTGCCTCGTGGACGCCTTGCTCGATGTCGACCCGGGCATAGATCCCGGCTACGTGTCCGGTGGGAGTAACCGGATGCGTCCCGGATGTGCGCGAATCGAAGACCCCAATCCATGATGCGATTCGTTTGGCCGAAGCTCCTAGAAGATCCCCAACGAGCGTGGGTTAGCGCACACCGGCTCTGGGTATGGCAAGCATGAATGAGATCTTTGTCTGGTGGCCGCTCATCGTGGCGGTGCCCGTGGCGATTGTTCTGGGCCTCGCCATTGCCGCCATGTTCTCGGACAAGCCCTAAGCGACATCGCCCCGCTCTCCGGGCCGTGCGCTCTGCCTACCGCTAGACTGGCGTGAGTTGCTTCCAAGGAGAGACGCCATGAAACGAACCGTAGCCGCCCTCGCACTGGGCGTGGTCATTGGAATGGGCATCGGCCCCGCCCTCGCCGGGGCGTATACCGGAGAACCCGCTCAAGCCAGCACCCGTGCGCTTCAAGAGATCGCGAGCACCCTGAAGTCGCGCGAACTCAGTCGTTCCGAGGAAAATACAGCCCGCGCGCTCCAAGACATTTCGCGGACGTTGAGGTCGATCGATTCGACGTTGAAGAAGCGCGATCGCTAGCTCGCGTGCTCGGTCCAGCAACCGTGTTCCTACCGAACTCAACGATGAGTGTGCAACGGCCGGGCTTGCATGAGCCGTCCAGAAAGAAACCTTTCGCGCCTTCTCCGCAGCGCGCACCAGTTGCGCCCCCACGCCCCAAACGCAAAACGTGCGCCAGCGATCGGCTAGCAAGCAAAGAATTACGTATAGCCCGGCACTACCCGGCGACACACGTTGCCTATGACCCCTTGTCAGGGTCGAACCGGGGAGGCTGTCATGCGTTACTTATTTGGACTTCTGTGTGTCTGCGCGCTTGGCGTGACGCCGCTGGTTGGGTGTAGCGAGACGGCAGGCGATGGCGGAAGCGGTGGCGCGGGAGGCGACGGCGGAACCGGTGGTTCTGGCGGTATCGGCGGCGATGGCGGAACCGGCGGGATGCGTTAATGCTGTAGCACTTCGGACTGCGACGACGAGAACGAATGCACCACGGACGCATGCGACCTTGAATATGGTTCGTGCGAGAACACGGCGGTCCGAGATGGCAGCCAATGCGCCGGCGAAACGCTCAATGGCAACCCTAGAGGCGGCTGCTACGGGGGCTTCTGCAACTTTGTGCCGGTGACCGTCGCTGTCGGGGCGAAAGAGGTCGTCTTTGATTGGTCGGCGGAGCGCTGCGAGGAGTTCGACCTTCCCGATGGTCCCGCAAGGGTTGTACGGGCGGAGGACGGAGAGCTTGTTCTTTTCGCCCCCCATTTCACAGGCAACTATCTGAGCCGTGGCGCCGACTTCGATACGCTAGAGCATGTGTGCGACCCGCCCGCGCTGGTATCAGCCGATCTGCAAACGCCGGATTCATATGAGAACTGGGAGTGGCTCTGGTCCCCCTATCGGGAGGGCACAAGCTGGCACGTCCTGATCCATAACGAGTTCCACGACCCGACCGCAGCGACGTGTCAAACCAATAGCTGCGTCTACAACTCTATCACCTACGCAGTGTCGACGGACGATGCATACACCTTCGTCAAGCCCTCGCCTCCAGCGCACGTCGTGGCCCCCGCCCCCGACGTGTGGACTCCGCCCGGGCCCGAGACGCCTGTCCAGCCTCAGTACGTGGAGGGCTACTTCACACCCTCGAACATTGTCCGCGGACCGGACGATTACTACTACACGCTCTTTTGGGCGTATCCGCAGTATGAGAATGTCGGCATGACGGGAGGACGTGAATGCGTGATGCGCACGAAGACGCTTGGGGACCCGGCAAGCTGGCGCGCTTGGGATGACAGTGGCTTCAACTTGCCTCTACCAAGCCCCTACGTATCTAGTGGCGAAGTCGAGTCTTGCAGTGCCCTGAAAACGCCATCGGAATCGGGGAACGTGGGCAACATGCCGAGCCTTACCTACAACACGTACCTCGACCGGTACATGTGGGTGGCTGAACATTCCGTTTGGGAGAGCGGGGAGCTCGTCTGCGGTGTCTACCTCACAACGTCGTTCGACCTCATTCACTGGAGCGAAGTCCAGCTCATTGCCAAGACGATCGGCTGGTGCGATACGGACCCAGAGACGCCCGGCCTGCTGGAGCGGGAGCAGGTTCAGTACCCCTCGATCATCGATCACGAGGACTCCACGATCAACTTCGAACGCTCGGGGCGCACTCCCCATCTCTATTATACGCTCCACAATGGCGGTCTCGATCGCGACCTGGTCCGCGTGCCGCTGACATTCACACTCAAGGAATGACGTGCGTTGAAGCGACCGGTGCGACGCGGGGGCGTTTGAGGCGCAGCCGTCAGCGGGGCCGCTCCGGGGCCACCGAGAGGCGGCACGATACAAGAACGGCAAGCTCACGAAGACACGAGAAGATTTTCAAGATAGGTGACGGTCATCTCGGCGCTATGCCCCACCTGCCTATGGCCACATGAATGTCATCCGCGCCGCAGCAGCACCTCGGCCGCAGACATTCGCATCTCCCTCCCTCAGCTCTCGCCGGAGTGCGTGGATCGCCTGAGTGACCGCCGCGGGCCCCTGCGTAGCCGCTTCCTCGAGGACGCCGCGAGCTCGCTCTTCATTCTGTTCAGGCCACAGGCCATCCATTCGCAGGATCGATTCCGCTTCTTCTACCCAGTCCGCCAGATCCATGTGGACGATCGTATCAAACCCGGGATCGCAGGTGAAGGGCTCGCCGTAAACGTCCAACTGTGCGGTACTGAATGTTAGGTCGCCTGGCGCGCGAACCTGAAAGGGCGTTGGTAGCGACTAGCAGCAACGGGAACGCCGCAGCCGCCGGCGCAGCCTTTTGAAGCTGGGACGTTCCCCGATGGAAGCGGCCGTTCAATACGTGTTGGTAGCCTTTCCGCGCCGCAATGAGCGGGACGGCCTCCTTCCCGGTTGAGCCCAAAGAAAATGCGGAGAGAAGGCGCATCGCGATCTTAGCTCGTGATTTGCTTCACGAACTCGCCAACCTTGGTCAACTCGACGTTCGGATACGCGGCGCGCGCAGCGGCCGTGTCGACCCCGTCTCCGCGGGAAATGTTAATCATCAACCCCAAGAACGACTTCATGACATCGTTGTCGGCGCCGGCCAGCTGCTCTTGCAGCGCCGACTCGGGCGCGTGTTCGACTTTCAGCGGCTTGCCTGCCGCCTCAAACATCTTGGCGACGGCATTGGGCGTCACCGACTCGGGTCCGCCAACTTTCACGACGCGGTTCTTGACGGCCGCGTTGCCGGGACTCGCGACCGCGTACTTGGCGACGTCCTCGGCCGCGATGAACGCGACCTTCTGATCGCCGTCGCCGTAGATGCGGACCGCGCCGCTCGCCCAGTCGAAACCGACCGCGGCGCTGAGCCAGGTCTCATTGAAGAACGACGCTTGCAAGATCGTGTAGTCGACCCCGGACGCCTTGATCGCCTCTTCGATAGCGTTCTTCGCGTCACCGAGAGGGAAGTGAACGTCGTCGTAACGAGGAAACGAAGTGTAGACGATGTTCTTGACGCCCGCGGACTTGGCGGCGGCGATAAGGTTCTTCTGTCCCGCGAGATCCACCGAGTGGATCTCGTCGCCCTCTTTGGGGACGGGCAGTGCGGATGCGGTCGTGTACAGATTCTCGACGCCCTTGCAGGCATCAGCCATCCAAGCGCTGTCCTTCAGGTCTCCTTCGACGACCTCGACGCCAAGCTTCTTAAGCTCGGCCACCCGTCCCGCGTCGGACTGCGGGCGGACGAGCCCGCGGACCTTTCGCCCCTCCTTGGTGAGTAGTGCGCAGATTTCACCCCCGACCGTGCCGGTCGCTCCAACAACAAAGTCCATGTGGCCCTCCTGAAAGCGGCGACGCTATCCCCCGAAGAACCAGCGTGTCCACCGCCGCGGCCGCCTGACGGGGATAGTAGCAAATTGCCTCGTGGTTCCCGGCATTTACGTTCGCTCGATGAGCTTCGCCTCTCGAATTCGTGGGGAGCCTGGCCAATGTTGGCGTGACGGCACCGGCACCACGATCGTAAGTCGAGAGGCGTGATGCACCGTCATCGCACCTGCGCCGAAAGGTACTTGACGATGCGCGGAAGCGTTGCCGTGAGGCGGTGGCCGTCGTTGGTGGCCACGAGCTGCACGTGCGGGCAACGCGCGACGAGGGCGCGGCTCACCGTAATGGGCACGATTTCGTCGTGCTCGCCGTGGAACACCGTGGCGGGTAGGCTCTCTGGCACCGTCAGAGCGTCCGGGTCGTCGACCGGGGGCTCCCGCCATTGTAGCGCCGGCGCCAAAAGCACGAGCGCGTGCAGCCCGTGTTCGTCGCCGAGCTCGTCAACAAGGGCGGTCGCCGCCAGCCCGCCGTAGCTCGACCCAACAAGGATCGAGCCCGGGTGCTGGCGGACGAGACCGCGGAGCTGCTCAACCCGGACTGCCAGCGGCTGACCACGACCGTCGGGGGCGTGCACGGTCAGCGCGGCCGCCCGATAGGCCTGCGCCTTTTCTCCCTCGGGCGATCCCTCGAGGCCGTGGGCGACGATCAGGCAACGCAATTCCACACCTCTCACCTCATCATGGCACGACTTGGGCGTCCTGCCCTCACGAAAAGTGCGGCCAGAGAGGTTGCCCGTTCGGTGCGCGCCAGCGCTAGGGATCGTCGGTTTGGCGCTCAAATGCGCTGACGTCGCACATCGAGTCGCGTGGGAAGCCGCGCTGGTCGGTGTCGACCTCGCACTCCGCTTCCGGAATAACGTCAATGGCAACGCTGCCCGCTCCAAGTGCATGGGTCATGGTCGGTCCTCCGTTGTCGGCAAGCGGGCCAAGGTTCAGCTGCGTTTCGGTGACGTCGAGCTTGTCGCCCTTTGTCTCATCGAAGCCGCAGGTGTTGCCTGGAGATTCGATGTTGTAGCCGTTGGAGGTGAGGTCCACAGCGCAATTGCCATCGACCAAGCTGTTCGCCACAGTCAGCGTACCCCTATCGTTGTCAAGGCCACCGCCCGTATTTCCTGAGACGGTACTGTTGGTCACTGTTGCTATTGCGGGATCGTAAGGTCCAGTGCCACGGTTCAAGATGCCCACGCCTTCGGTGTTCCCCGACACCGTAGTGTTGGTCACAGTCAGCGTTCCCCCGTCATTGTAGAGGCCGCCGCCTGTGTTTCCTGACACAGTACTGTTCGTCACCGTTGCCGTCGCGGAATTGTCGTTGTGAATGCCGGCGCCGGTTTCGGAGCTGTTTCCTGACACAGTGCTGTTCGCGAGCATCAACATCCCCTCATTCCGAATACCGGCGCCGGAGCACATGCTGCAAGCGTTATTTCCGGACACGATGCTGTTTTCGATTGTCAGGTTTCCTTTATTGATGATGCCTCCCCCTTGGTCGCCCCCTTGGCCGGTACCGTTGGATACCACAAAGCCGCGCAGTTCGGCCGCCGTACCCGCAGTTACTAGAAAGACAATATGGTCTGCATCTCCATCGAGCGTGAGCTTGCCTTCACCATCGAGGATGACGTCGTTGTCGATGAGGATTGCGGCCGAAGTGGTGACCGTGGTCGCTCCGACGCAGTCGAACGTGTACGGTTCATCACCCCCTGCGGCAATGGCGCTTCGGATGCCTTCTTCGGTGCAAGGTAGAACCGTGGTTTCAAGGACGCATTCACCACTCTGGCATGTTCCACCTGCACAGAGTGTCCCATCTTGCACTGGAACGCTCTCACAGAGACCGTTGTTGAGGCATGCGTCTGCTGTGCAGTCCTTGTAGTCAGTGCAGTCGGCATCAAGCTCGCAGACCGGGAAGACGCGGACATAATCAACTAGCATCTCGGCAGGGAAGACCGTGTCCGGGCCCACCGGGCCAACGAAATTACCGCCCACGGCGAGGTTTAGGAGCACAAAGAACTCGTGATCGAAGACCCAATCAAAATGCTCGCGCACCTGGGCGCTGTCGACCGTTTGGTAGACTTCGGAATCCACTGAAAACGCGATGCGATCCGGGTCCCACTCCACCGCAAAGACGTGAAAATCATTGGTGAAGGTCTGCCCGTCGGGCAGTCGAAACTCGCCCGTGATCGCGCCGCCGCCACAGTAGCCCGGTCCGTGCAGACTGCCGTACACGAGCTCGGAGTCCTGCCCGCGAAACTCCATGATGTCGATCTCGCCAGAGTCGGGCCAGCCCACCACGGGGAAGTTTGCGCCAAGCATCCAGAACGCAGGCCAAAGACCTTGGCCCCCGGGAAGCTTGATGCGCGCCTCGAAGCGACCGTACCTCTGCTCGAACAAGCCCTGGGTCTTGATGCGCCCCGAGGTGTAGTCGTTGCCCATGAAAGACTCCTTGAGGGCCACGATTCGCAGGTTGCCCTGCCCATCGAGTGAGACGTTTTCAACCCGGTCCGTATTGAATTCGAGCTGATCGTTGCCCCAGCCGTCTCCTCCCACGTCGTAGGTCCATATCGCTGGGTTCGGTGGTGTGCCTTCGGCACCATCGAATTCGTCGGACATGGTGGCCTGGCCTGTTGCACCGCCACTGCCGCCGGTTCCGCCACCACCCGCTGTTCCGCCGGCTCCAGCCGTTCCGCCGCTTCCGGCGTCACCACCGCTTCCGCCATCCCCAGCCGTTCCGCCGCTTCCGGCGTCACCACCGCTTCCGCCATCGCCCGCCGAGCCGCCATCACCAGCGGTGCCACCGCTTCCACCATCACCCGTCGTTTCACTGCACCCCACCAAGGGCATCACCCCCAGCGCGCAGACACATAGAAATCCGAATAAGTAACGCATGACAACCTCCCGGCCCCGTCATGGGCGATGTGGGGTCGCTGAGTTGCTCTGGGCTATACGCAATTCTCTACTTGCCAGCCGATTATGCGCGCAGGTTTTGCGTTTGGGGCGTGGGGGCGCAGCGGGTGCGCGAACTACGGCTGCAAGTCAAATGCGCCGACGATGGCACCCTACTCATGCAGCAGTTCGCAGCCTCTCTCGGTGGGGCAGTACTCAAAGCCCGGACAGCATACGACCGTCTGGGAAGCGGCCATTTCGCACTCAGTTACGACGGTCGACCTTGGGTCACAAGGACCGACGCAAATGCCCTGTTGACAGGTCCCAAGCATTCCGACCCGGCTGTCTGGACTCGGTCCGTAGCAGATCATTCCCTCGTTGGTCGGCCTGTTGTAACATCCAGTCGCCGGATCACAGCCGACCAAACTGCATTGCGAATCCACGCCGCAGTTCACGGGATTGTAGTGACACGTCCCGTCTACGTAGTCGCACCCCTCGTCGACGGTACACGCATTGCCATCGTCGCAGTCAACGCCTGCGCACAGGTTCTCACCGCACGCGCCGCTAACGCAGACGTTTCCGCCACCGCAAGAGGTTCCATCGGGCACAGACGGATGCACACACCTGTAATCGATGTCCTCAGGGTCGCAGGAGATTGTTCCGCTTGTATTGTAAGAATCACAAACGTCTCGGGTGCAAGGATTGCCATCGTTGCAATCCCCGCACGGACTCTCCTCACCGCACCCCACCAGCCGTACGACACTCAACGCGGCGAACAACAATATTAAGCGAGCTACGTTACGCATGAAAAACCTCCTCGCCTAACCACAACGTGGGTTCGCTAGCTTCGCCGCGATATACGCAATTCTTTACCGAAGTGCGGATTCTGGGCGCAGCGTGTGCGTGGCTACGGCTGCACCTCAAACTCACCCAAGTCGTTCGTAATCATCAGGCGAGCGAACCGGCAAGTTGGCGGGCAATCAGGACCGTTGGGCTGGACCACTTGGTAGGTCGGGCTCGCGGTTAGTGAGCCGTTCCAACTCCCGTCCTCCGCACTCACCGAGATCTCCACTGACTCAGGCACGGTGCCAGTGCCATTAAATCCAAACGACCAAAGAAACCCTCTGCCGTCGCAACTGCTAACGCCGTACGGCGGCTGCATCCTCCAGAGCCAGGCCTCACGCAGGTCGTCGTAGTAGCGGACACATGCGAACGCTTCCGCTTCTCCATCCAACATTAGGGTTACGTCGTAGTTCACCTCGATTTCGGGCACGAGGCTGATTCGCGCCTCGTCGGAGCAGCCAGCGTGCGTACAATACTGCCCGCAACCGAGCGACAAGACGGCCGACCCAATCACGCACAGGATCAAGAAGCCAACTAAGTACTGCATGGGAAACCTCTTGGTTGTTGTGCTCAGAACACGAGTCGCGATCGTGCAAGGTCCCATTGGACTCTGCGTCGTTTTCCGTAGTGCGCTTCCTGCAAAGTCCGAAGTTTTCCTTTGCGGGCGGCGAGTCTGTTGCACGACAAAGTCATCCCGACTGCGCCACCAATTGTGACGATGGTACCCATGATGAGAAGGGTAGGTTGAACGCGAACGTCCGACAGCTCGCTGGACTCATAGACTGCGCCGCCGATCACGAGTCCTACACCAAGCGCCAGCACACCGGCGGTCCCGCCGCATCCTCCTTTCGCTCTTCGCACACGGACTTCCATCTCCTCCCGCGTGTACCCGTCATCTGTCCGTTGCGGATAACTTGGAGCGACCTCAACACCAGCAGAGTCGAGCTCCAGCTGCAGCGCGGGCTCTCCGGGTGCTGGCTCCGTCGAGGGCTCAGGCTCCTGCAGATTCGGCTCCGAGGTCGTGCCTTCCTCACCAGTTTGTGCGCCCACGCTCCGGGGCAAGGTTCCCACAATCGTGCTGACACATAGAAATCCGAATAGGTAGCGCATGACGCCCTCCCGGCCCGGTCATGAGTAATGTGGGGTCGCCGGGCAGTGCCTGGCTATACGTAAATCTTCACTGAAGAGCCGATTCTCCGCGCAGCTTCTGCGTTTGGGGGCGTGGGGACGCAGCGGGTGCGCTGAGGGGCTTTGAATCTACAGCCGCACCTCAAACGCCCCCGTCACGCGCTTCCCCTTCGAGTCGACACCCTCCGGACTCGCAGACTCCGGTTTGTCCACCGACTTCGCATGAAGTGCCATCCTCCAGCGGGCTATGCCTGCAGCTGTAAGACGGGTCTTCTCTTTTGCAACCCACGTTGAAGTCCAGTGTCTCGTCGGGCTCACAGTAGTCTATGGTGCACGGGTTGCCGTCACTGCAGTCGCCGCACGGGTTCTCATCCAAACACCCGACATTCCGCAGCGCACCTAACGCGAGCAGAAAGAACACAAGCCTAACCAAGTGCCGCATGAGGAACCTCCTCACCCTCTATGAACGTGGGTCCGCCAGCTGTGCAGCGATATACGTAGTTCTTTACTAAAGAGCCGATTGTGCGCGCAGGTTTTGCGTTTGGGGCGTGGGGGCGCAGCCGGTGCGTCGTGTGCGTCAAATTGATTTGTCGCTCACGTCTGCTTGCCGACCTCAGCCACCAGTAAGTCCGTTATTCGGGGGCTACGGCTGCACCTCAAACGCGCCCACGTCGCGTGCCTCCCTTTAGAGCTGGCATACGCAAGCGCCGCTGCTGCAGACGTAAGTGCCGGGGCAAATGCAGATCACGCCCCCGCAGGAGCACGGCGTTCCGTCTGGCGCCGGAGTGAAGGTACATGACCCATCCGTTGGATCGCACGAGGCAACTCTGCATTGACCGCTGAGACACACCGGATTGAAGTCGCACATTCCGTCTGTGTAATCGCAAAAATCGTAGGTGCATAGGTCACCATCTTCGCAAATGACGCCGTCATTGCAGGGATACTCTGCGCAAACGTCACCATCGCAGATGCCAGGCTCCCCATTACGGTCGCAGGGTTGGCACCCGCCACATCCGATATGGTCGCACGAACCTTCGAAATCGAATAGGTCGTGGGTGCACTCGTTGCCATCATCGCACGGGTTCTTCTCGCAGACCCCTGCGACACAAATGCCGTCTAGACCACCGAGGGCATCGTCGAGACCGTCGAAGTCACATTCTCCGTATTCAACCGCAGAGTTTTCGCACCTACCGTAGTACTTCCCTTCGAACCATCTCCGCTTCTCTACGCAGCTATCATCCGTGCATTCGTTGGCGTCATCGCAATCCTCGTCCTGCACGCATTCCAATGGCAAGGGCGTTTCCTCGCTGCACCCGACCAGCGCAACCGCGCCCAACGCCCAGATGCACAGGAATCCGAATACGTACCGCATGACAACCTCCGGGCCCGGTCATGCGCAATGTGGGGTCGCCGGGCTGTACCGGGCCATACGCAATTCTTCACTTTGTTTGTTCGCGAAGAGGTTGCGCCACGATCGTCCGGATGGCGCGTGAGAACGGTTGCCCTTTTCACTGGTACGCCGAAAACCGCGCAGCCTTTGCGCGTCGATTTCTATGCGTTGCAGCCTCAAAACCCCGCACAAGCAACCAGGGCAGGGCGCCCTGGTTGCCGCGGGCCGGCCGCTACTGGGCGGCCTCCTCCTTCGCGAAGGGCTGTTCCTCGCGAAGCTGGAACTTCGTCTGAGGAAGGATGTCGAGCTTGAATGTGAAGCTCCCGTCCTTGTTCTCGAAGGCGACCCCCGCCCGGTTCCAGTAGCTCTTGCCGTTGTCGGCGGTGTTGATGACGTAGATGGTGTGCTTCTTGGTGTTCATGGTGTTCTCCTTTTTTTGTGTGCCGTGGATGGCAGCTCTCTCACCGAAGCAGGAGAGCTGTCTCCTCGGCGCACGGCCGGCGCGTTCACGGCGAAGCAACTGGAACATCAGCAACTGCTGTGACAGCTCCGCTGGCGCACGGTTGCGAGAGCGGAGGGCGTGGAGCGGGGAATGAAGCGCCTGCCTTGGAGAACCTTGGCCTCACCGAGCAGACCTTTGGAGGCACCGCGAAGCCCGGCGAAACACGGGAAGGCTGGAACAGAGAGGGATCGCCGGTGGGTACAGGCGGGTGAGAGACACATCGCCCGCTAGGCCGAGCAGGACAGGCAGGACAGCGCTCGGCGTGGAGCTCCACAGCGCAACACCGTTTGATGCGGCGTCAAGGCGGACGTGAGCCAGCTCGCCCCCGAGTAAGCCCGGCTGTTCGAGACTGAGCCCCACAAACAAAACGGCGACCCAGGGAATGATCCACAGGCCGCCGTTCTCGTTTGCTAGAAGACGCTGCCCTACGGGTCGTCCGACTGCCGCTCGAGCGCACCCATGTCGCGCATCGACATGTCAGTCGCTCAACCTGTACCGCTCACCCCAGGCGAGCACAAACATGTCGCCCGGCAGATCCATGTCCATGACTTCGAGCGGCTCGACGTACGGACGCCGGTCCGCGGGGTAGTGGCCGAATTCCCACGAGTGCCCGGGGAGAGTAAGACGCGGCTGAGTCTTCACGATGCAGTTGCGCATGCCCTGCTGCGCGGTTGCCAAACCGCTCTCGTTCACCCAGGCGTTGAGCATGAGCACATCGATGTCCTCGAGCTGCGGAAGCGTCTCGGAGGTCTGGTTATCGCCCGTGTATACGAAGCGCAGGCCGCCCGGTGTGGTCACCTCGTAGATTCGTACGGGCGCGCTGTGCAGTCCGTCGTGCGCAACCACGGACAAGCCTGCAATCGTAGCCGTCTCCCCTGCCCCCATGGGTATCATATTGCCAAACCGTAACATCTCGGACGGCACGACCACGTAATCCTCCCAGGCAAGGCGATTAACAACATTCCACGCGTAGTGGTCGGGGTGCTCATGCGTGACGAACAGCGCGTCAATCTGCTCGACTATGTCGTTGGGCAGCACGGGATACCAATCCGATACGACTGCAGGAAAGCTGACGAGATCAAACGCGAAGACCACCTCCGGCGTCTTCACGACGAAACCGTGGTTGTAAATCATCCAAATGTTGGCGCCTGAGACGACGGGCTCGGTGATTTCCAGGGCAACCTTCTCCATCATGAGACGGTAGAATTTCAAGGCACAGCTATTGCCGCAAACTTGGTGGCCAAAAACGGCGTCTAGTGTTTCGAAGGCTGCACGTCGAGCGATCGGATCGCCTTCGCCAGGAGGATTCTCCAGCAGCGTGGCACGAATTGACTCCAAGTCCGGGTCCGCCGACCCCGGGCAGCAGTCGATGCAGTCGGCAACGGCATCTCCGTCAGCATCGGTATCGGCGATCCCGCACCCGCACTGACCTGGGGCCTCTTTGTTGGGATCGTCGGGGCAGGCGTCACCGCCAGTCCCGCCCACGCCACCGGCTCCCCCTGGACCGCCCGTGCCACCCGTGCCTCCGGTCTCGCCGCAGTCCGCGGCAAAGAAGACGCCGAGCACGACTACCACGGCTGAAACGACTATGAACAAGTGCCGGCGCATCGGTCATTCCTCCAGGGTAAACGTCACGGGCACGCGGACGAGGTCGCGATCGAGCCAATATCCTCCGTTGTGGCGCGTGTAGTAGAGATAGGGTGTACGCCCTGGGCGTTCGAAGTTGGTCGTGGAATCCGCGTGGTCGATAATCGATGGAGAAAAAACCTGAAACGGTTCCAGCATCGGCGGCGCCCCCGGGATGGTGTCGCAGCCCCAACTCACGCCGATATCCGCCCTGGCAAGCAACTGAATGTCGCTCCAATGAATGAGATCCGTCGACAACGTGAAGTAGAAGCCGCAGATGAGAGTCTGCGGATCGACCCACTGACCCCAGTTGTTCACATGCATGTAGCGGTCGATGTAGCTGTTGTAGGTAAGGGAGCCGGAGCCTTGTCGTCCCAGGCTCGGCAGAAACTCGCACAGGGACGCTGTGGAGCCGGTTACGTAGGGGCTCGGTAGTGGCAGGTTGAAGCCACTGCCATCCCAAGCACGCCAGCTCGCCGGATCGCTGAGCGTGTCCGTTCGTATCGCGCACATACCGCGAACGTCGACTCCGCTCTCGGGAAAGACGCTCATCAGCGCGTAGTAGTAGTCGTCTTTCCCGCGGACGATGTTGGTCGGGTTGAAGTACCCCTCAACATAATAGTACTCGGCTTGCGTGTCGGGTGGCGTCCAGACTCGAGGCGGAGGCGCAACGACGTGCGCCATCGGTTTCACGAAGGTCCGCGCATCGTTCGTCGATACTGCATAGGTAATCGAGTTGTACCAGCAGGGGTTGGCAGGCGACGGGTCGCCGACCCTGCAAGTCGGTGCCGCTGCGTCGTGAAACTCGTTATGGATAAGTGCATGCCAGCGCGTTCCCTCCCGGTAGACCGCCCATATCCACTCCCAGTTCTCGTAAGACTCGGGCGTTTGCAGGTCGGCGGAAACGAGCGCCGGCGGGTCGCAATCGCGCTCCAACGAATCGAAGTCGGCGCCGCGGCTGACGTAATAGGTCGGAGCGTTCCCATCGAAGAGCACCAGCTCCCCGTTTTCATCGCGAACGAAATCTGCGGGTCCATCGGGGACATCGAACTCCTCGCACTGGTCTGCCGACCAATCAAACACGACCTCCCTGGCGCCGAAGGTGACGCTCACCGGGACAAAGTTGCATAGGCCCCCGTAGCAGCCGCCGCGACCGGCGGCGCACGCGTTGTCGTCTCGGACCGACGTGTGCTCACACAGACCGGTCGACGGTTCGCACAAGTCCTCCGTGCATTCGTTCTTGTCGTCGCAGTCGTCGGCGCTTTCGCATCCGGGCATGCCGCCGGTTCCACCCTGACCGCCCGTGCCGCCGCCCCCGGAACCGCCGTCGCCCCCCACGGCACCATTGCCTCCGCTCCCACCGGTGCCCGTCGTCTCGCTGCATCCAATCATCGGCATGACGCTCATCGCGAACACACACACCAAACCAATAAAATACCGCATGACAACCTCCCGGTCCGGTCATGGGTAACGTGGGGTCGCCGGGCTGCGCCTCGCTATACGCAAATCTTTACTTGATTCGCTCGCGCAGAGGTTGCGCCACGATCGTCCGGATGGCGTCTCGAAAGCCTTGGGGTATTCACCGGTACGCCGAAAACCACGCAGCATTTGCGCGTCGATTTCTGTGCGTTGCAGCCTCACAGTCTGCCCTGCAACCAGGGCAGGGCGCCCTGGTTGCCGCGGGCTGCCGTTACTCGGCGTCAGCCTCCTCCTTCACGAGAGGCTTTTCCTCGCGGAGCTGGAACTTCGTCTGAGGAAGGATGTCCAGCTTGAACGTGAAGCTCCCGTCCCTGTTCTCGAAGGCGACCCCGGCGCGGTTCCAGTAGCTCTTGCCGCTGTCGCCGGTGTTGATGACGTAGATGGTGTGCTTCTTGGTGCTCATGGTGTTCTCCTTTGTTGTGTGCCGTGGATGGCAGCTCTTTCACCGAAGCAGGAGAGCTGTTTCCAGGGACACGGCGGGCGCGTTTGCCGCGAAGCGACTGGAACGTTGGCAACCGCTGTGACAGCTCCGCTGGCACTCGGTTGCGAGAGTGGAGGGTGTGAAGCGGTGAATGCGGCGCCTGCCTTGGAGAACACGGGGCGCGCCGAGGAGGGCTTTGGGGGCATGACGAAGGCGCCGAGGCAACGCTGTTGGCCAGGAACCGGGAGAGCATCGAGAAGCGACGAAGTCGACTGCAGAGCCTCGCTCGGTCAGCCCACGCGACGGACGGCAACGAGCACGCGACGGACGTGGTTCGCCCCGTTGGCGGGCCAAGCCCGTTCCATCTCTCGAATCGCGCGGCCTGCGTGCACGATAGAGCTGCGCTCCTCGGCGCTCGCGACGCGGTACTGCTTCCTCAGCTCCTTGAGCTTCCACACGTAGGGTGGCGTCTCCCACCGCTCCCACCGCGCGCATTCGGTGTGCACGAAGTAGCGTCGCTGTTCGAGCCACCGCGGTTCGCTCGCGTCAAAGGCGCGCCCACAATGCTCGCAGGTGTCGCGCCAATCAGCGGGGGTCGCCTCGGCCATTGGACGGGTGTGCCTTTACCTCGAGGTGCAGGTCAAGGCTGCAGATTCATGGGGGCCAAAACGCTCGGGGAACTGGACGACGCCCTAGACTTCCAACCGTTCCTTGATGTTTTCCATCGACATCTGGGCTTCTCGTTGGTTGCGCTTGAACACGGCTTTCTCGGCCAGCTTTCCCAAGACCGGAACCGGGATGGTGTAGTCGATGTCGAGGCCCAGCTTCGTGCGGCTCTCATGCGGCGCAAAGGTAAACGTCATAATGCTCGCAATTCCCCCTTCTTGCTGGAAGACCAAACGCTGGTTTGGGACGTGCTCGGTAAGTTTGCTGTCTCCGTGAAACGGAATCCCGATCATGGTGTATGTCCAGCGGCTGTGTTGGCCAACACCCGAGCCGCTCACGTCGGTCACCTCCGTCATGCCTACGAACCACTCGGGGCTGTTCCTGGGGTCCGACAGGTATGCAAATACCTTCTCGATAGGTGCACTGATGTTGATGCTGTTGTTTATCGTGGGCATGCCTTCACCCTCCTCTGTCGCGGAAACCTCTCCGCTCACGTGTGCGCTAACGAGAACACGCGACGGTAAACCGATCTATACGTAATTCTTCACTTGCGTTGATGGCGCAAAACGCTCGTGTCGGTTGATTCCGCACGCAAATCGGTGACAGCTCGGCTGGCGCTTGGTTGCGAGAGTGGAGGGTGTGAAGCGAGCAACCACAACCGCCACTTCGCCAGGCAAAAAAAACAAAAAACTCTAGAAATGACCGACGCCGATATGCGCTCGAGCAGCTTGCGCCGCACCGCCCGAAATGCCTGACGCTGGGTCTCTCGTAGTCACTGCTATGGAGAACTAGCGCGTTCGCGGATGGCGCCCGCGGATGTCGTATGCCGATCGAGCAGTCGCACCTCGGCGCCGGCCCGTCGACGCGTCGACGCGTCGGGATGCTCTGCGGCGGTCTTCGCCAGCGCCTGCCTCGCGCGCGCCGTGGCTACTCGCCCGAGGCCGCGGATCGCCGCCATCCGCACACGCGACCCGTCGGACGCGAGTAGTTTCGCCAGCGGCGCTACCGCTGCATCGTTGCCGGGGGTTCCTAGCGCCACCGCTGCCGCGGCCAAGAGCTGATCGTCGTCGTTCGCAAGCAGCGCAAGGAGCTCCGCGGTCACCAGCTCGCTCGGGTGCGCCGCGCTGGCACGCACGGCGGCGAGACGGTCTCTACCCGTCGTCGTGCGCAAGAGCTTGGCCCAACGTGCCGGGCCGTCGACAAGGCCTCGGCGTTCGAGCTCGACGAGCAGGCCGATGCGTATGCCGATCGGTGTTGCAGGGCTCCCAAGCAAAGGTTCCAGGACCGGAAGATCCCGGGCGCTGAGAAGCGAGGCATCGCCGGCCATCACCAGATCTCGGAGAGCAGAGGAGGAGAGCATCGGATGGGGAGAGGCGAGGAGCTCCAGCGTGATTCGATGCATGGCCTTCGGCCGGGCTTCAGGAGCGAGCGCCGCGAGTTGCGCATAGGCTCGAACCGCCGCAACCACGTCCGCTCGCACGTGCGCATTGAGCGCAAACCGGGTGCCGGCCTCCTGTTCGGAGACCCAGTAGATGCGGCTCGCCACGGCGCTCCCCCCGAGCTCTGGGCTGCGCTCGATGCGCTTGAGAAAGACCACTACCTCCTCCCCCATTTTGTATTCGGGGAAGCCGTGGCCGTGCTGCACAAACGCCACGCGTTCTTTGGCGTAGCTGCCCTTGAGCGCCTCGAGGACCTCGGCGACCACGCCCACATCGCGCGCCGACGAATCCGGGAGCCGAACTTCACTAGACGGCTCGATGATGCGTACGCTCAGCACGAGGTCCGCATCCTGCGTCAGTCGAGAGAGGGTAGGGGTACCGTAGACGACATGGGCGTGTGTCGGCCCGGCTGCAAAGGCAACGAGGGCCGCAACGGTGAGCCGCATCGCAGCCCGTCGGTGATCGTGGCCCGAAGCTCCGCTCATCCGATCGCAGGCCTCACAGGCCGTCAATCGCCTCGTGGATCGCGCCGGTTACTTTTGGACTCACGTCTTCCCCCACGTTGTTCTGGAACACGGTGCTGCAGTCGATGTTAGGGAAGAGCTGACAAAACTGTGGAACTCCGCCGAGAACAAAGGGCGCGCAGATTTGACAGCTCGGGTCGAACTTTTCGAACGGAACCTGGTAGCCGATCTGATCATTCCCGAGGCCGGCGATGAAGCTGTGCTCGGCTCCGGTCGCGTCCACGAGCGCGCTTCGATAGGTGGCGCCGATCTGCGGGTCGAGCTCGGTCGGAACCACCGCAATGGCTCCCTTGCCGATGCGTAAGACGCTCACCTCGGTCTGAATGTCCTCGCCAAGAGCCTGTGGGATCCCGTCGAAAGGCGGCGGGAATGGAAATCCTACCGAGTCATCGGGCACGCCGTTCGTGAAGAGGGAGCGCCGCACGTCGAGGACGCCAATCGCGGTGAAGAAGCGGAAGTACGGGTTGTCGAGCCGGATCGCTACAGGGTCGACTGCGGCGTAGGAGATTGCGGGTGCCGGTGCGCCGTTCTTTGGACTCGGGCGTTTGTTCTTTCCGAAACGCACGGCATCGATCGCCTCGATCGCGCGCTCGGCGAGCTGGCTGCCATGGACCTCCGCGAAGCGGAAGGTGCGCCGCGGTGCGGGCATACCCGTATCCGCGTCCTCGACGTCGATATCGAGGGGCCCCTGGAGCACCCCGAGGTCGCCGGCCATCCAAATTGCGACTCCGCCGTACTCGGCTTCGATGCGCTCCCGCACGTAGTGCGGGAAGTCCGAGGTGATGAGCGTGTTGTTCGAGCCAAGGCTCTCCGGGTGACTCCCGAAGTTCACGAGGGTCGCGAGCACTTCGAGCGAGCTGCCCTTGCGCGTCGTAAGCTGCATGGTGGCAATCGTCGGGTCGACGATGCGACCTTCGGTGGCCGGGGCGAGTAGGTCGTCGCCCGCGAGCACCTTGCCGTCCGCCACCCCAAAGCCATCATCCTCCGAGGAAAGGCCTAGCGAGAGGCCAGCGCTGTTCCCGGTGGCGTAGTAGATGCGCGCCTTCTCGAGGTTCGCGGAGGCTTCGTCGATGCAGTCCGCGACGGTAGCGTTCACGAAGTCGAGATAGCCGTAGTCGATTCCAGTGGTGGTCTCGTCCGGGCCCCACAGGCCGAGCGTATCTGGGCCTTCGTGTTGGTGCGTGCTCGACACGAGGACGAAGTCGATCTCCGACGAAGGCGAGACGAGTGCGCGGATCGTGTCGACTTCGTTCTTGAAGTAGCCAATCAGGTCGATGCTGACGATTGCAACACGCGAGTCCCCCCGGTCGAGGACAACGCCTCGCGCCCAGAGACGATCGTTGTAGTCGGTCGCCTCGCGGCCATTGCCAAAGCCCGCCATGTAGATCGGGTCGCTGTGGTTGACGACGGCAGGCGCACCAAACGCGGCCTCGTAGTCCGACACAAGAGACGGCGAGATGGGTGTGATGTCCCGCGCGCAGGTTCCGACACTCAGTGAGCCATCCGCCAATGCCGGGCTTGCCGTCAAGGCCAGGCAAAATAATGCGGCGAAGGGAAGTAGTCGCCAAGCTCGGCTAACGAAATGCGAATCTTGCAAATGCATCGGGGAACCCTCCAGTTACGCATACGAACCGCGAACGACGAAGCCTTCCGCGGACGGCTAGCGGATTGGTGAGGATTTAGAGTACGTCCGGGAGGGAGAAGCGGTCAACATGAGAAACATAGGCAAGCGGGTGATCACAGGATCGATTCCTGTGCTCAGGGCTCGTGGACCTAACGGTGCCGTAGCGGTGTGAAATCAGAGGGCATGAGCTGATGAACCGTGAAGACGGCAGTGAAGGCAAGCCCCTGTCGTGTTTGAGGTTTTTGTGTGATTCCGGTCTGTTGTGATGTCGCGCGAAAGCTCGGGGTTTTCAACTCATAACCCGAAGTTTGTCGGTTCAAATCCGGGCCCCGCAACCAATGAAGTTTGCCGGTTTTAGAAAGGAAGGCCTTGGTGGCGGCGATCAGCTCCTAGCGGCTCCCGCATTGCGCAGAACGCCTTATCGGTGTGCCCACCCGAATCGACGGCCACCCTTATCGGTCCCCCAGGCCAACAGCGCGCGTGACATTCTCGCTTTTGGCTCGACGTTGGTCGGATATCTCAGCCCCGTTGACATGGCGAGCAAACGGCGTCGATAGTCACCACTCACCCGAATTGCAGCCCCCTCGGCAAAGGAGAACGCCATGCGATTCAGAATTCTTGTCCATGTCACTGCGTTCGTGTTGTGCACGTCGATGCTCGCCTCGACATCGCTTGCCGCTCCGACCGACCCGGTCACCGTTGAGAGTCCCCCCAGCGATCAAGGCCCGCCGTTCATACCAGGTGTTCGGTTGATCGAAGATCTTCCGACGGAGTACGTCGAGGAGGAGTTCTTCGTTTCGGGAGGGGCGGACCTCTACAACTACGCCAACAACCCTCCTCTGGGTCCAGCCGATATCGAAGCGATCGACGACGACGTCCCCTACAAGACCCGCATGATCGTGAGGCGGCCCGCCAAGGCGAACAAGTTCAACGGCACGGTCGTGATCGAATGGTGGAACTCGACTGCCGGCTTCGACACGGCACCGGCGTGGGATCCGTCTGCCGAGTACTTCGCCAAGAGCGGCATCGTGTATGTGGGTGTCACGAACAGCACAACCTCTTTGGGCTTTCTCGTAGGTGGGTGTCGGCTCTTCGGCCAGCTGCCTCCAGCATGCGGGACCCGATACTCGACACTCTCGCTGCCCGAAAATGGGCTCGCGTACGACATGATGGGCCAGATCGCGAATCTGCTGAAGAATGATGGCCCTGGCAATCCGCTGCCGGCGGGGTTCGATGTGGATCGCGTCTTCCACGTGGGTGAGTCTCAGCAGGGAGGCTCCGTGATCACCTACGCGAGCGGTTTCGACCAGCTGGCCGACATCAACGACGGCTACTTCGTGCAGTCCGCAATCGGGGCCCGTCCCATCAACTTCGGGCCGGTTTGCGGAGCAGAAGGATCGCCCCCCTATCCGGACTGCACACCGCGTCTCACATTCCCGGACAACCGCGTGAGTACGAACCTTCCGGTGCCCGTCTACCAGGTCGTTACACAGACGGACTTCGAGTCGCTCGGGTTCAACGTGTTTGGGCGCCAGCCGGACACACCGACGTATCGCTACTATGAGGTCGCAGGTGGCGCGCACAACGCGGTCCACAAAGGGATCGAGGTCATCCCGGCCGGTGTCCTCGGACCCGCTCCGGTCCTACTCGAGGACCTGTGTCTCGAGGAGTTGAATACGACCGCCGACGGCCCCGTTTTCGTTTCGTACGTGTTCAACGCGCTCTGGGAGCGGATGCAGGAGCAGGTCGAGAAAGGCGCCGTGCCGCCGGCGGGAGTCCTGATGGACGACGAGAACGGTGTGCTCCAACGCGACGCGCAGGACAACGTGCTGGGCGGCGTCCGGCTTCCGTCGATGGAAGCACCGATTGCGACCTATGTGTCGTCTGCCACCGCGAATCCGTTCTTACCACCCCTTCTCGCTGGATTCGCGAATCTCGCTTGCCGATTGAGTGGTGCGGTGTTGCCGTTCGACAACGCAACGCTCGACTCGCTCTACCGAAATCATGGGAGCTACGTAAGTCAGGTGGCGAGGAGCGTCCGCGACCTCAAGGCGCAGGGGCTGCTGCTGCAACAGGATGCCGTGACGGTGAAGAGGAACGCGGCACAATCGGAGATCGGGAAATAGATCTTACGGGATGTACGTCCCCTCCACTCCATCGCGGATGGAGGGGCGTGCTTTCGCGACGGACACGGTCGAAACGATTCGCTACTTGCACGGCCGGTAATCCGGCAGGTTGATCCCCGACCGGTTACGCGTGCAGATGTTGCGCGCCGCTCGTCTTCGTGCGCGACGAATGCGTTTCCTAAGCACGCTTGCGGGTTTCCTGCCGGACCTGTATGCGTCGGAAGCACGAGAGCACTGCCACGGCCTCTCGTTGAAGGACGACGCCCTCAGATCGCATTGGAATCGCATCTATCCTAGGTCTCGGGGCGGCGAAACGATTTGGTGTCAAACCCCGAGACCTACCGGCGACCGAGCGTTACCGCGCCGAAGGGGCGCTTCGTTCGCGAACCCCCTGGCCTCGCTCGCAAAGCTCCCGTCGGAGTACATGGATCGCCTGAGTGACGGCCACGGGACCCTCTAACGCCGCTTCCTCGAGCACGCCTCGAGCTCGCTCTTCATCGTGTTCAGGCCATAGGCCGTCCATTCGCAGGAGTGATTCCGCTTCTTCGACCCAGTCCGCCAGATCCATGTGGACGATCGTATCAGAGCGAAGATCTTGGGAGAAGGGTCAACGCGGTCAGAGCGGGCAACGAAGTGTCGGAGCTTCGCGCAGTCCGCACTCATGCGACGTACAAACTCTGCGCTAGGAGTCGGGCTTCCTGCGTGATAACCAGACCGGGAAGGGAGCAAACGCGGATGGCTCTAATCGACTGCCCCGAGTGCGCCACGGAGGTTTCGAGCGCGGCCCCGAGCTGCCCGAAGTGCGGCTTTCCGATTGCAAGCTCGCTCAAAAAGCAAGGGCAGGCCGAAGATGCGCCCGTGCTACGCGACGGCGGCCCGGTGCTTAGAGGCATGCTCGGAGACGACGCCTCGCCCGACTTTCCCGTCGCGAGCGAGCTTGGAAAGCAAGCCGAGCCGCAAGCGACACCGGAAGCGAGAGCAACGGAAAGTCGTCAGGTGAGTTTCCTCCTTGCGGTGGGCATCTTCTGGCTTCCGTTAATCTTCGCGTGGTTCACGCTCCGGAGGGGCTACAGCACCAAGGCGCGAGCGATATCGTTTGGGTGGCCTGGCATCGTAGCCATCTTCGCCTTATCCAAGCCGGATGACGGCCAGCCGCCCGGCGAAAGCCTCGGCGACTCATGGAAAGTGGTGAAGACGGCCACGCCGGAGCCCGAGCCCGAGCCGCCGCCCGAGCCCAAGTGGTACGAAGGCGGCACGCTGCACAAGGCAAAGGTATCGCAGTGGGTGAGCGCGACCGAGAGAAACCGTGTGGCGACGTGCGCGGACTTCGCGGCAACTTTCATCATGAACAAAAGCAGCACGTCCTTGCAACGCGCCTATGACGCTGGCGTCGAGTTTGACGGGCACGACGGCGGAATGAAATATGCGGCTGGAGCCTTATGCGTATGCCTGAACGAAGCCACCACGGACTTGCCCAAGAAAGCGCAGTGGCAAACGATCTCCGATATGGCGGCCATGTGCGTCGTTCTGATGGACGCGCAGCTGTAGCTTGTCGGGCGCTCACCTCTTCTCGACCGGCGCGAGCATAACGCGGGCCTGTTTGGTCAATAGGATCTGCAAGCCTTCGATCTGCGTCCATCGGAGGCGCGCACACGGCGTTTTTATGTAACGCACCGCTGCACTGCGCGCACCCGCAGCGCTCCCAAACGCAAAAAGCGCGGAGCGAGTGATCACTCCACCGTCAAGCGATAAGACGACCAAGTAAAGAATTACGTATGCCGCAATTCCTGCATGAAACACAGGCGAAACGCAGCATGTTCGTTCGCTTGTGAAGCGGTTTCAAATGATAACCAATAGTTCACGGTTGGCATATGACGTGCACGCCAATGGTGGGGGGCGGTGCCCGTTACGCCGCCGCAACCTGAGATGAAAAGGAGGCGCGTCATGGGAAGGTTTAAATCAGCGAGCTCCCTGCTCCTCGTGGCTGCATTGGCGGTCATGTCCATGGGCTGTGGAGAAACTACAACCGGCGAAGCTGCCGGTGATGAGCCAGTTACGGTGAAGGCTTTTGAAGACCTACCAAACTGCTCGGTCGGCAAGTACGCCATCGTCTATTACGTGCAGGAGGACCCAGGATCGGGTTACTACTTCTGCGATGGGTGGAACTATCACCTGCTCGACCTGAGCGGCCTCGACGGAATCAGCGTGCTCGTCGAAACGGAGCCAATCGAAGCCACGGGCCAGCCACCTTGTCCGAATGGGGGAACTGTCCTTCGAGTTGGTCCTGACGCCGCTCCCTACGACGGGGTCATGGATTCCGTCTCGACTCACACGATCTGTAACGGTCTCGACGGTGCCGATGGGCAGTCCTGCACGGTGGAGGACTTCGAGGATCATGCGATCATTACCTGCGAGGACGGCACGTCGGCGACGATCAACGACGGCAACGACTGCACCGTGATCAACAACGGGGATGGCACCAGCACCATCCAGTGCGACGACGGGAGCTCCGTGACCGTCATCGATCCGTGTTCAGTGGACAACGGAGGGTGCGGCCCAGTGGAGCTCTTCGAGTGTGGGATCACCCTTCAGGTCGTGAACCAGCAGGCAATCACCGGGGTCGCCTGCGACCTCGCTGACCTGAGCGGTGCGGACCTGAGCGGGCTGGATTTGAGTGGACTCAACCTGAGCGGCGCGAACCTCAGTGGGGCGAACCTCACTGACACGCAACTGGTGGGCACCAATCTCTATGGAGCCGACCTGTCGGATGCCGTGCTAGTTCGTGCGAATCTCTACAGCGCAAATGTGGGTAACGCGAACTTCTACAGCGCCGATCTGAGCGAAGCCGACCTAGACTACGTCAGCTTCAGTACCGCTGTGGTCATCGGCACCAATTTCAGCAATGCGTCGATGTACAGGGCGAGTCTGTATAACAGAAATGCCTCCGGTGCGAACTTCAGCGGTGCATATCTCGCCTATGCAGACTTGCGCTACACACGCCTAGATGACGCCAACCTGAGTGGCGCAAATCTTTACAATGCAGACCTCTATCGCGCCTCTGCCGTTGGGGCCGATCTGAGCGGAGCGACTCTATACGGGGCACGCCTAAGGTACGCGGATTTCAGTAATGCCGATCTTAGGGACGCCGTTCTCCTAGCAACCTCGTACTGGAACTACGCCCAGTTCTATTACGCCCTTTACAACAGTGGCACCCAATTCCCACCCGGTTTTAGTACCAGTCGTTGGTCTATGACCTACGTGGGCGAATGCGGGAACGGAGTCGTCGAGCCCGGAGAACAGTGCGACGACGGCAACACCCAGGATGGCGACGGCTGTCAGGCTGATTGCACTCTCCCACCTCCGGTCTGTGGGAACGGGATTCAAGAATGGTCAGAGGAATGCGACGATGGCAACACCGAAGACGGGGACGGTTGTAACTCCGATTGCACTTTCGACTGTGCTACCTGGAGCGGTGTCTCCGGTGCAGGGGGTGTCACCCGTGTAGTCGCGATTGGCAAGGGTGGTTTCGAGTACTTCAACTCCGCGGACGCGGTAAATGCTAGCGGGCTCGGCGACGACGTGCAGTTCCTCGTGAACGCCCTCACGTGGCTCGGAGACGGGCACAGTACCGTAGGGAATTACCAGATTCTCTACTCAAACGATTGCGATCCACGGACCGATCCTGAGATGTGCAGGGTCACCAGTGACCTTGCGGTTCTGCAGCCATTCTACGACGGCATAAACACGATTGGCACAATCACTTACGCTCCAGCCGGAGATGTCCCAGATCTGGGCATTTACAGCGTGGTGATGGTGGACGACTGCAAGTTCCCAGACATTGTTGATCGCTGTGCGATTGAGCACTTCCTCAGAAACGGCGGACGAGTTGTCATCGGGGATGCCGCATCTTGCTCAGGAGGCTACGGCACCAACCGCACCGAACTGGGAACAGAGTTGCTGGCTCCGTTTGGCGTGACCTACACCGAGCTTGATCCCATTCACTATGACTATCTGTATATCCCAATCGAGGAGCAGACCGCCTTCTTCGAGGGCGTGGCCGAGCTCTTCCGCTGGAGGTGGACGCCAATGATTCTCGACGTCACCAGTCCGCTCATGCCGCTGGTCGAGTCGACAGACGGCATCATCGCGGCCTACGGGGAGGTCGACACTTCGACGCTGCCCTAAAGCAAATCGCCTCTAGCGAAACACGGAAGACCCCGCTTCGGCGGGGTTTTTCTTTGCCTCTACGACGGCCTTCGGTTCACTCCGTGGGTCGCCGTTTTGTTTGCGCGACGTCGGGGCGTTTGAGGTGCAGCCGTAGGACTAGGCAACGCGCAGACGCTCGACGATGACGCTGCCGAAGCCAAGCTGTTCAAGCCTTGCCACTGCGAAGTCGTCCAGCGTTCGGCTCTTCTTCGTCCAGTCGAGCGCAGCGCGCTCTTTGTCGATTGCTTCGACGGTGACGGAGAGCAAGCCGCGATAGGCGCGCTCGCGATCGACACCTAGCGCGAAGCTCTGCGCGTCCGATGCAAGGTCGAAGCCGCCACGGTCAAGCGGACCTTCCGGGTCTGAACGTTCAACACCGGGCAGCCGGTTATCGCAGAGCTTGCCGCTCGCCTCGCAGATTCGATACGTAACTTCATCGTCCCAGCCTTCTAGGATTCTCTCGAGGTGGACACGTGTCAGCATGGGTCATCGGCTTACGCTTCCCGGTGGGGTTTCGGGTGGTGTGCGCACATCGCATAAATATCAGTTATGCACAGCTCGCCGTTAACGGCGAACCCGTGGGGGTTAGAGTCTCTCTGCCCACGGGCAACACGCCTTTGCAAAACCGTGCTCTTGGATTGGTCCGCGAGTCCGGCAGTCATACCAACTATGGCCGTCGGACCAGAGGCTTAGACGCTAGTTTGTGCCTGGATCAACACGGCGAATCTCTTCAAGTTCGTCGGTTGTGAAAATGTGCTGTGGGAAGTCAGGCCCCTCGGGTCCATCCTTTGGTCTTAGCACTTTGATACAGCGTTTGTAGCGGGCGCTGCAGTCCGCCGTCCTGCCGGTGCACTCGCTTTCCTTCGTTTGGCAGCAGCCGTATCTACCACCCGGCAAACCCTCTTTCTTGCATTGCTCTGCCCATTGGTCTCCTAGTGTATCGTTAGTGTTCATCGGTTGCATCGTTGCGGTGGGCGTGTCTTTCGGTTCCGTTCTCTCAGTGGGGGCCTGGTCTTTTGCCTCGCAGCCTAGAGATGCGAGGAGAATCAGCGGAAGGCACGACAACATTACGTTCTTCATTTGCATTTGTTTCTTGGCTAGTGTGGATCTATGCCGGCGAAAGCGACTCGCATGGGCGGATGAAAAAGTAGCCGACTTGCGTAATTCTCTAACACGAAGGCCGCCCACGACTCCAGGACAAACTTCGCAGGTGCACGGAGTAGTTGTGCGCGCTAGACGGGGCATGGAAGCGCCTTCGCGTCTATCTCTAGGTCGCCCCATTTCGAGAGCGCCACTAGAAGCTCACGGTAGGCGCCGCCGCTGACAAGGTGACGCATGAAGCCGAGCAGCTCTTCCGCCATTTGCTTCTTCATCGCCTCGCGCTCTGCTTCGTCTTTCGGGTCCGCGTACTCCGCAGGAACGCGCCTCGCGAGCCACCATCCGGCAGCGCGCCAGTTAACAGCGGTTGACGCGACGATGTTTTGCTCGACTTGCCCGATGACGTCGGCTTGCGCCCGCGGGAGCGCTTCGAAGAACGCAGCGTGTCCCGGATTTCGCACCTTTCACGCCAATGCGCAGCGCGGCCTGCCATGATCAAGAACGGACCGATCCCACGATTCTCGAGCTCCTCCGCAGCGCGCTCCACGTCGGGCACCACGAAACCAACCTGGTGCAAGGGTGGGAAGTCGTGTGCGTCTCTCACCCGTCTCGAAAGACCGTTCGCAGCCTCGGCAAAGTTCCTTTCAGCGAGAAGATCTTCGAGATGGGTGACGGTCCTCTCCGCGCAATACCCCCTTGTCTATGGCCAGCGAAATGTTTTCCACCCTGCAGCCGTACTTTGGTCGCGGACGCTTCGCTCTCGCCCCCTCAGCTCCCGCCGAAGTGTGTGGATCGCCTGAGTGACGGCCGCGGGACCCTGCAATGCCGCTTCCTCGAGGACGCCTCGAGCGCGCTCTTCGTTCTGTTCAGGCCATAAGCCGTCCAGTCGCAGGATCGATTCCGCTTCTTCGACCCAGTCCGCCAGATCCATGTGGAAGATCGTACCAGAGCGAAGATCTTGGGAGAAGGGTCATCAAAGCTCTTCGACCCTGGCAGACAACCAGGGCAGGGCGCCCTGGTTGTCGCGGTCGGCGGTCAGCTCTTCCAGTGCTCGACTAGCGAAAGCCGATGAACTCGACGCGCCAATCGGAGTCCACGCGTTCGCAGCGGCGAATGTACCCAATCTTCTCCCCAAGCTCGCCGCCCCCGGGGATTGGTCGCGGCTTTTCGAGCTTTTTGCCCGCACAAACTTCGGGCTCCGCCAGCGTCTCTCGCAATCCGGGTTCGAGGTTGAGGCGGTTGACGTAGTTGCTCGCCAGGTACTCGACGAACTCCGATGGATCACTGAAGATGATGGTCTCCGTAGACCGGAATAGCTCAGCTCGCGCATAGGTCTCGAGATCGCGACCGTGCTGGAACAGGTACTTGATGCATTTCATCCTGGCGAACTCGCTAGGGATCGCATCGCACAGAAAGGTCTTAGTCATGATCGAGCGCCGCGCGAGACATTCGCCGGGCCCCGATTCGTGCAGACAAGCCATGTGGTTTCCGGTCTTCTGCTCCCGCCGGTAGCATTCATCCTTGTCTTGGACGAAGTAGTCTTGCACGAAGTGGCCTCCCCTAAGTGCCTCACAGCGGGGCAGCGAGTATTCTCGAACCAGCGCCCAGTACTCTTTTTCGAGGCGTTCAAGCCGTACCTTGCTCTGAACATCCCTTTCACATGCCGCTCGCATGCTCTCGCCGGGCTTACTCTCGCAAGCCCAGCTGGCGTCGAAAGGCCTCAGGCGATGCTTCTCCTCGCAAAGCGAACGAATCGGCTCGTCGGCGACTTTCCTGCAGAGCCCAAGATCTCCCAGTTCTTTGGCGACGTACCGATAGCAAGTGCTTCGTTCCCACCGATGGGACGCGTCGATCCGCTCGCAAAGCGAGGCATCCGCTTTGAGTTTCGCGACCTGGGCGATGCATTGGCTGCGGCTCCGCGGCCCTAACTGCTCGCACAGGGACTCGTCTTTGGCTTCCTGCGCCTCCCAGTACTTCTTCCGCTCCTCGGCGGTGCTTGGACCCGCGGGAATGTTGTTCATGTAAAAAGCGGTAGCCGGAGGTGCCGCCCGCGGCGGGCGCCTCAAATCCACGACCAGGGGTTTGCCCTCGGACCCCTGGGGACCCCTCTCCTCACCGGCGCCCCGCTCGCAGTGAAGAAGCAACACCGAGCCGAGAAAGACCAGAACCGTGAGAATCCGTGTGGACAACGCGCCAACTCCCCAGATCAGAGTCTAGCGGAACACCGACTCATTCGCCGGATCTGGGGGATCGCTTAGGCCTCGGCGGCAGACGGGGTTTTCTCATCAGGAGCATCGACGCAAGCGGGGGTATCGGCTGACTTCAAGTCGCTTCTCCACCCGGCGGTCATCTCGAGGTCCGTCTTCAGGGTTCCTCGTTTCATGTGCGTGTCAAAGTAGACGTGACGGAATCGCGGCTACCGCCAAAGTTCAGACTCCATGGTTCGCCGGAGCTTGACTTGTGATGCGGGCACGGTGAACCTGAGCATCGTCTTCGCCCCGAGCTCACCGAGTCGCTCCCGCTTTCAAAGGAGCAATGTGCCGCACCGGTAGCAGAGCAAGGCGTACCGGCCAACGAACTATGCCGCGCATCGCTACCCCAATGCATTGCGCGCTACCGATGCCGGACAGACGGCT
This sequence comes from uncultured delta proteobacterium, assembly GCA_963712235.1. Lineage (GTDB taxonomy): Bacteria > Myxococcota_A > Polyangia > Polyangiales > Houyiibacteriaceae > SG8-38. The sequence goes on along the minus strand of CAVQHC010000003.1, from coordinate 124,660 downwards.
TTCGAGGATCGAACGTGGCTGTGTCCTTCGCGTCGACCACCTCGACCACAATCCAGATCTTGTCGTCCCTTGGATCTAGACCGTCTTCTCGGATCGCGTGAATCAGATCGTCGAGTGTGACTTGGGCGCTTTCGCCATACATTGCGACAATATCATCGAACGGGAGTCGCATCCTAAGAGACAACTCTCGATGCGTGCAACTCCACCATACAGTCCACGGGGGTGAAAACGGGAGCGCTTCTTTTCCTGCCGATGTTGCAGATCCATCCACATCATGCAGGAAGTCGATAGGCTCCGAATTCCGGTTGATCACGCGTTCCGCGGCCTGCGCGTATCGTTCACACAGCCTCGTATCCTCCGAGTTCTCGCGTTTTGCGTCGACATCCGCCTGCTGGGGCTCCGGCGTGCGCGTACATGCACCAAGGACGAAGGTGAGCGTTGCTGCCGCGATCAGTGTACGTAGGCTTTGCCAGTCCAAGGCTCAATCCCCTCGATCCCAGGGTAGAGAATGGCCACGTGAGCCGCTAGCCCCTGGCGCCTCCGCGTAAGCGGGGGTGGGCGCTACGGACCGAGCATCTCCCATCTATCGCCGGTGGTCGGCGCGACGGGCCGCGTGTCGGAGCGGATCCCGGGAACCAAATGGCGCCCGCAGAATCGGAAGGACCAACCGATCGGAACCTCAGGGACAACCAGGGCTGAGCGCCCTGGTTGCCGCGGGGCCGGCCGCTACTCGGCCGTGACACGCTCCTCGGTGACGGGCTGTTCCTCGCGAAGCTGGAACTTGGTCTGAGGAAGGATGTCGAGCTTGAACGTGAAGCTCCCGTCTTTGTTCAAGAACGCAACCCCGGCCCGGTTCCAGTAGCTCTTGCCCTGGGTGCCTTCCTGGATGACGTAGATGATGTGCTTCTTGGTGCTCATGGTGTTCTCCTTTGTTGTGTGCCGTGGATGGCAGCTCTCTCACCGAAGCAGGAGAGCTGTCTTCGTAGGCCACGGAGAAACCGGGTCGCACCGAGCGCACCTTCGAAGGCATCGTGAAGCAGCCGAGGCCACGCTGGTAGCCAGGGACCGGGGGGAGCATGGAGAAGGGGGGGGTGAAGAAGTCGACTTCAGCGCCTCGGTCGCTCAACCGACCCTACGGACGGCCACGAGCACGCGACGGACGTGGTTCGCCGCGTTGGCGGGCCAGGCCCGTTCCATCTCTCGAATCGCGCGGCCTGCATGCACGATGGAGCCGCGCTCCTCGGCGCTCGCGACGCGATACTGCTTCCTCAGCTCCTTGAGCTTCCACACGTAGGGCGGCGTCTCCCATCGCTCCCACCGGGCGCATTCGGTATGCACGAAGTAGCGTCGCTGTTCGAGCCACCGCGGCTCGCTCGCGTCAAAGGCGCGCCCACAATGTTCGCAGGTGTCGCGCCAATCAGCGGGGGTCGCCTCGGCCATTGAGCGTGTGTGCCTTCACGTCGAGGTGCACGTCAAGGCTGGAGATTCATGGAGGCCGGAACGCTCGTGGAATTCGACTGCCCCCTAGACCTCCAGTCGTTCCTTGAGGTTTTCCATCGAAAGGTTGGCCTCTCTTTGGTTCCGCTTGAACACCAGCTTCTCGGCCAGCTTCCCCAGCACGGGAACCGGGATGGTGTAGTCGATATCCATGCCCAGTTTCGTCCCGCCCTCATGCGGTGCAAAGGTGTACGTAATAGTGCTTGTGAGTCCCCCTTCTTGCTTGGAGACCGCACGCTGGTTTGGGACGTACTCGGTAAACTTGCTCTCTCCGTGAAACGGAATCCCAATCATGGTGTATGTCCAGCGACTGTGCTGGTCAGCGCCAGACCCGGTCACATCCGTCACCTCCGTCATGCCTACGAACCACTCCAGGGTGTTCGTTGGGTCGGTGATGTATGCGAAGACCTTCTCGACAGGTGCACTGATGTTGATGCTGTTGCTTATTGTGGGCATGCCTTCACCCTCCTTTGTCGCGGAAACCTCTCCGCTCACGTGTGCGCTAACGAGAACACGCGACGGCAAACCGATCTATACGTAATTGTTCACTCGCCTTGATGGCTCTTCTCGTGGCGCATCGCTCGTTCGACGTCATCGCGCATACGGCCCGTAACTCGTGCTCCCGAGCTCGGTCCAAATGAGGTTGTCGAGAAGCCGGAGGCCCAGCAGCGTGCAGGCTTGGCAAAGCGTCTCGGCCAGCTTCTTGTCTTCCGGGCTCGGTTCGAGATCTCCCGAAGGGTGGTTGTGCGCAAAGATCATCGCATTGGCCCCGAGCAACACCGCGGGCTGCAAGACCAAGAGAGGTTTGACGGGGGCCATCACGTCGGTACCGATGGAAACGATTCTCCAACCGAGCGGGCGGTTCTTGGCGTCTAGGTAGATGGCGACGGCGTATTCCCGGGTGGTGTCGCTCACGACTCCGCGAAGAAAGGCCGCTGCGGTATCTTTGTCGGTCAGCGGCGTCTGGACCGGCCGGTCTTGGCTGTAGTTCAAATGAACCTCGCGAATTACATGAACCTCGTCGGTTCGGGGGCTCGGGTCGGGCATCGTGGCTCTCCTTTCTCGTGCCGTGGGGCAGCACTCTCGTGCCCACCGGAGAGCTGCCTCACGGCGCGGGGAAAGGCGCCGTACGCTTGACGTGAAGCGCTTCGACTCGACCTCACACCACGGTTTCGGGGAGGGGAGGACACCTTGACTTCGCAGCGAGATGGAACGCCCGATTCACCAATCTTCTGTTCGGGAACGACTCGCCCTGAGCACGAGGTCGAAGAGGTACTTCACATTCCGGGAGCGGCCATCGGGCTACGGGATCGCAGGATCAGTCTCGGCATCCGAGTCATTCCATTCTTCGATATCAAGGAGGGGGTCAGCGTGGTCAAATCCTTCGCTGATCACCTTCAGCTTTGCTAACCCTTCCTCCATCTCGGGGCCAAACCTACCATCCATTGTTCGCGCAAAGTAACCACCGAGCACTCCAGGCGCGGCGCCGTTGATGCCCCAGACCACCCGGGCCCCCGTGTCAGTCGACTCAAAGGACCAATCCGCCGTCGGTTTGCCCATCTCCGCGAGATCGAGTTGAGTCTCGATCCGTGTATACGGCTCACTGCGGGTTATCGTCCGACTTACGATATCGGAGTCTGGACTTGTCCAGGTGACTTTGGCGCCGACGCCGCGAAAAGGTCCGCTGAAGCCGGGTTGAATATTCGTATCCGGCGCAATCCAAGGAGACCAGGCGTCCCAGTTCCCGGGGTGGTCGACTTGGTAGAAGACCGTGCTGGGGGATGCCTCCACCATGATCGAACGCTCGACACGGTATTCCCTCGGAAGAACGAGGCCGACCACGAGAACGATCAGAATGACGACGACGAGCAATCCAAGAATGGGCTTCAGTGCGCGCATGGGTATCCCTGCTGTCCGGGGGGTAACGGTATTCGACCGTACCATCAACCGCTCTATCGCACGCGACCGACTCGACCATGCGTCTTCGACCTAACGAGGCTTGTGGGTCTTCCCCTCCGCTCCGCGGTGCAAGGGCGCTAACCGCGTTGCCACGCCTCCCGGTAGGCGGCGTCGTAGGCCTGAACAATGTCTTCAGAGATCTGGACCCCGGGGCTGAGGAGAATCACGTCGCCCAGCGCCTCAAAGCGGTGGTCGTCAAAGCCCTCGGAGCATTCGTAGCTCACGCCGTCGTAGTCGCTCTCTTCCATGGCGCGTAGGGCGTCTTGAACGGCGAGAAGACGAGCGGCTTGTGGGGTGATCGTGCGAATCATCGGGTTCCTCCGTTTCAGATGGGCGAGTGCCTCGTTCACACGAACTTCCGAGGCGCAGGACCAGGAGAAAAAAGGAGGGAAACCGGGGTTCAGGGCCGAGCGCACCCAAGGCCGCATGACGCAGACGCAAGACGCCCCAAAGCGGGTCCAGGAGTGCAACTGTCGACGCTCCCTTGAGCTCCGGGCAACTGCCGCGAACCTCAGCCGGGAACGTGCACACAGCTAGAGGCACAGCGCCGCAGCGCCGATCTGGGTGCTTCTACCAAGCGTCGTGGAAGTGCTCTCGCCGCACCAAGCATCGAGGATGGTCTCGACATTGCCGACGCCCATGCTGTTCGCTCGGCCCTGCGCCGCCGCAGACTTCGTTCGAGTTCGAATGCACCCAGGCCTCGTCTCACAGTGGTGGCTGCGGCATGGAGGACTGAACCAATCGAGCTCACTGGTCTCTGTTGCGAAGGCCATCTCCGTACTCCCTCGCAGGCATGAAGGTCAGTGCGCGAAGGGCCTCTGAGGTGTTGGAGGGGTCTTCCGTTACGAACGAAAGCTAGGTCCAAGTGCTCCACGTATTGGTGCTAGGATGATGTTATGGGTATCGGTCCCGACCGAAGACTGGTGAAGCTAACGCGCGAGCTGTTTCGGGAGGTGTCGGAGCCGCCTGGGGTGGAGGGGGCCGCGCTTGTAGGCGCCCTGGCGCGCAACGTGTACGCGGCGCCGCGCGCCACGAGTGATGTGGACATCGGACTGCTACTGCGGGACGCCGATGCCTACGAAGCCGTGGTTGCCGGGCTGAAAAAGCGAGGTTACTGGGTGCAAGGTGAGTACGGGGACGAGGAAGGTAGCTTTCCGTCGCTTGCACAGTTCGACGGACCGGTGCACGTAGACCTGCTGATTGCGCACACCGAGTTTGAGAAGCAGGCGCTGAAGAAGCGGCGGGTGTTTCGAGACGGTGGCATCGAGCTGGCGGCGGTGAGTCCAGAGGACCTCGTAGTCTACAAGCTCCTCCGATTCTCGCCGCAAGACAAAGCGGATATCGAGGCCGTGCTGCAGGCGGTGATTCCAAAGGGTGAGACGATCGATTGGGAACTGGTGCAGCGGTACGCTGACGAGTTCAAAATGGGGCACCGCGTGGAGTGGGCGCGCGGGGTCGCCCGAAGGCACGGCCACGAACAAAAACTATGAGTCCGGACTCCGGGTGGCGGCGTCGTGGAGCTCTTTGATGGAGAAGGGAGCGGTGCGAGGCGCAGGCTCGCAGGACGCTCCGAGCATGGCTCCCTTGAGCTCGACTTGCTGCCGGTAGAGGGTAAGGCCGAGCGCCAGCCGCTCGAACGGAGAGAGAGCATCATACTCGAGCTCTCGTTGTTTGAGCGTTCGGGCGTTGCCGGCGGCAACGTGCTGGAAATGCGCAATGGCTGCCTTGTTCGCCATGCTCTCAGTATACGGCCGATCGTATACGGTAGCTAGTCTAGTGAGGGCTGTCTTTCGGCCGGCAAAACACGGTTGGGGAGTTTTCCTCAGCGGCTGCGTAGCAGGGTCTCTCTGGGTAAGCAGCAGTTTCCGGCGGGCCGGAGCCTGGCTTCGTTAGCTGTGCTCTTGTTGGGCGCATCGTTGTAGCCGCTTTGGTGCATCGCGCGGTTGCCATCTTGCGGAGCGAGAAGTCGGGCGGCTTGTTGGGTGATCTTGAGAATCATCGATTTCCTCCGTTTGAGATGGGCGAATGCCCCATTCACCGGAACGCGCGGGGCACAGGACCAGGGAAAGAAGGGGGGAAACGCAGGTTCGTGCCGAGCACGCGCAACGCCGCACGGCGCTAACCGAAGACGCCCCCAAAAGCGCTTCCATGGATGCGATGCTTCGACCCTCGTTCGAGGTCAGGGCAAGCGGCGCGAGCCCTAGCGTCAATCCTTCTCGAGGAGACGCGAATCCAACAGGAACGGCTCCTGTTTCTCCAAGACGACGTTCGCAAAGTCGGGATGGAGCGGATTGAGCAGAATGTTGTCCTCTGAAGGGACCACCGCGGAAGGAACCGCGAGACCCAGGCTTTGGGACTCGGCCACCCAGCGCGCGCCAATCTTCTGACATCCGGCAGGGGGCGGCGTCGCATGCCAGTCCGCGGGAAGATCCTTGTTGGCAAGGTTCTCGACCGCACTGTCCGGTACACGAATTGTGATAGCAATGTAGTCGACGGGCGCGGTATCGATCGCGAAGTGGACCAACGTCTCCAACGCGGCAAGCGACAACGTCGAAGCCGTGTAGATCATGGGTACACCCTTGGGGTTCCATCGGCTTCCGTAGCGACGCGCGCCTTCGCCGGTCAAGGCTTGGCTTACCCACCGAGCGCGAATCAGACGGTAGACCCGCATTTAGGAAAAGAGACCGTAGTCGATGCGGCCTAAGACGTCCCGGACTTGCGCCTCCCCGATCTCCGTGTCGAGGAGCTCGAGCGGGCGAGCGCCCGCAAGCGCTCGATTCTTGTCGGTCATCCATCGGACCGCGCGAGCTCGGTCGCCCAGCACTTCCGTCGCCCGCGCCACGATCTGCGCGATTCGAAAGAGCCTATCGGACTGCAACTGCGTGAGGGGTTTGCGTTCCGCGAGCTTTCGCCGCCAGGTTCGCTCGGGAACGGTGAGCAATCGGATGAGTGTCTCCTCGGAGATCTGCGTCTTCTTCGAAAAGGCCACGAGCGCGGAAGGGGGAAGTCCTTTGCGAATCGAATCCGCAAGCACATCTGCAGCAGATCGGGTTCCGGTCGCCCGCTTCGTGCCGAGCAAAGACCGGATCTCGGCATAGGGATCAAACGGCGGGGTCGATGCAGGAGCTGAGCTCTTCGTCATTTGGCCTCACTATAGGGCCATTTGGCCAAGAGGTCCAGCGCGTGAACGTCGCGCGGATCCGCTATTTCGACGGCCAAAGGCTAGGACATCGGTGGATTCTTGGTGTCACCGCACCCATTCTCGAAGTTCCGCCGCTGCATCAAGCGGCGAGGATGGTACTCGCACCGTGGACACCAATACTGTTCGCCTGGCCCCTCGCCGTCGCAGATTTCGTTCGAGTTCACGCGCACCCACGCGGTCATCTCACACTCATCATTCCCGCATTCGGGGCAGACCCAATCGAACTCACTCTTCTCAGGAGTGACCGTCATCTCTGTACTCGCTCGAGTGCATGAACGTGAGCACCCGCATGGTTTCCGAGGTGTCGGTGGGGTCTTCGGCCCCGAACCGCAGCGACCGATCGTAGTAGTCGATCTTCCAGAAGTATCGTTCGCCCTCAAGCTCGATCGAACCGAAGTCCCGCTCCCCGTAAGGGTCGTTGTCCTCGGTGAAGGCGTCGAACTCGGCCACGGTGCGGCGTAGATGCGCAATCGCCTCGTCGGGTAGGGCGGCCACCGTCCGCGTCAGCATCATCTTCGTCGATCCCGGCAGCATTGCTTTGCGGGCCTTGTCGTTCAGCAGTGCGATCTTCTCCTTCGTGGGGTGCATGGGCTCCTCGCTCTCGTGTTCGGGTTCGTGAAGTGCAGGTCTCTCGGCCCAGTTCGGAGACCTGCGCTTCGGGGAACCCATGAGGGCATCCGAGCGTCGCCATGCTGCAAGGACGCTCTTCAGCACCCCAGGGAGGACGACAGGGCTGAGTGCCCTACGATCGATCCACGATACGCACCCAGATCGACGAAGAGCAGGCTCACCCGCGGGGCGCGAGCAAACCTTCCTTGACCAACCACTCGTAGTTGTCCTTGACCGCAATCTCTACCGGTCGAGTTCCGTACCCGAGCTCACGGGTTGCCTTCTCGCTCGAGAAGTGAACTCCGGTCTGGCTCGTAACCTCGGCGGTTTTGGGGGGTCACGTCGGGCTCCTTCCCGGTCAACGCCGCCCCCATGACCGAGAGGCGTCCAAAAAGCTTCAGGACGACGCGCGGCGCCTTCTTTGGAACCTTCGCGATCCCCGACACGCGAGCGATCTCCGCGATGAAATCCGCCGTATCGATTTGTTCTCCGCCAAGTATGTACCGTTCGCCATCGCGCCCCTGAGTTACCGCCGCGAGATGCGCTGCGACCACGTCGTGCACATGGCCCACCGTGATCGTCCCCGGTGGTGCCGCCGGGAGGGCGTTGTCACGAAGCAAGAAGAAGAGCCGGCCCCAGGTCGTCGCGTCGTACGGACCTGCCACGACTGCTGGATTCATCACGACCACCTTCATGCCGCGCTCCGAGCCCTTCAACGCTTCAAGCTCCCCGAGATGCTTGGAACGCTCGTAGTTGATCCAAGAGTCCTCGCCGAGCAGAGGAGTCTCTTCGGTCACCGTCCCGGTGATGCGGCCCCAGGCGGACACGCTGGAGGTGTGGATCAGCGTACCAACGCCGCGCGACGCCGCGGCGTCCACCACGTTCGTTGTGCCATCGATGTTGATCGCGTCCTGTCGAGTGTTTTGCTTGGACCAGAAGCTCGTGTCCCCAGCCACGTGGAAGACCACATCCGTGCCCTCCGGGATCGCGCGCGCTAAGGATTCCGGCTCCGTAATGGACCCCTCCGCGAGCTCGATGGGAAACCGACTCGAGTAGTCCAGGTTCGACGTCGGGCGGTGAAGTGCCGTGACATTCCAACCCTCTCGGACGAGGAGCTCGACGAGATTGAGTCCGATGAACCCCGTCCCGCCGGTGACGAATGCGCTCTTGGCCATGTTCGCACATGACCATACGCGAATCAGACCTCCGCGTCGTGGTCGTTTTGCGTCCGGGCCTCGTTGGATGCCTCTCCAGGAGCTTCTCTGCCCCTGGTACGCGTGATGTGTTGGCATCATTTCCGCCCGGTGGCGCTCCGGTGACATCGGGAGTGCGGAAGTTGTCGTGGGGATTCAGAGCCCCTAGAGGAGAAGTGATGGGGAGACGTAATAGCAAGACCATGGATCTTCGTGCCCAAGTCAGTCAGGCGCTCGAAGCCGGACTAATGGAGCAAGCACTCGATCTCTACGAGCTGATCGAGAAACAGAAGCCGGATGAGCCTCGGTGGGCGCACCGCAAAGGCGATTTGCTCCGTCGGATGGGACGCCAAGCCGAGGCTGTGCGTGCTTACGAGCGCGCTGTAGAGCTCTATGCCGCCAAGGGCTTTGAGGCTCGTGCCGTCGCGACAGCCAAAGTGATGATGGCGATCGACCCAAAAAGGGGCGAGGTGCTCGAGCGAATCGACCCCGAGGCTGCGCAGAGATTCCAACCACAGCGCCGCGGCGCGGGGTGAGCTTCGTCATGCGGTCGGAGACGATGCCGGTCGACTCCCAATGCGTCGACTAGGGCGATTGATCTCGAAGCGATACGGTTTGGGCGCCGAGGGGCCTTGGCGCCTCGGTACCCAGTCGAGGTGAAGTTCCACGATGCGCTGAACGCAAGGCACGCCCAATTGTGTGAATACACACCAACGTCAACGGCTTGCTCGAGGAGAGGAACGCCGGCGGGTTAAGACGCTCAGCTTAGGGTCGCAAGTCCGTTTCTGACATACGTAATTGTTCTCTTTGCCGAACGGGCAACCAAACGCAGAGCTCGTTCCACGGAAGGCTTGGAATCCGAGGCATGCCCCGGAATCGCGTGCTAAGAAATCCCCAATGGCAAAAGACGTGGCCAGCGTTGTCATTTGCGAAGCGTGCGGGGAACACGTGGCAGAGATCGTGGACGACGAGAAGCGAGCGCTCTGCAGCGAGTGCCATCTCCTCGAGAGTGGGACGAGATTGCGGCGCCAAAAGAAGACCGATCCTGAGGAGTGAACAAGCCTTGGTGGACGGGTGAATACGGCGTGCCATTGACCGACAACCTTGCTGCGGGCCGTACAAGAGGCGCCTGCAATTCCTGCGCCTAGAGCGTCCTCCGACGCACCTACTGCGCGGCTTATGGAGCGCCTGAGGCGCTTGTGCTGAGGCCTTAGATGGCTCTTCCACCATGCGCGAACTCGTTCTAGTCTGCGACGGGTTCGTCACTCAGATGTGAACGTCCCAGGACCAGCGCGCACCTTGAAGTCGACCAGGCATCCATGACTGAGCACGCTCCGATCCACTACACGCTGAAGCTCCAGCCACTCCGCCGCGACCCCCATCTCGCCGAGTCGTTGATCTCCGGGCTGAAGTGGACCCTTGGCGCGATGTTCGAGGACCCATTCCCCGCCCCCGACTTCATCGTCGCCGTCCGGGAAGTCGTGGACAACCTCCTTATTCACGCCGACTGGAACCAGGAGCCCGCTCCTTCCTTCTCGGTTCAGTACCGAATCCGCAACAAGGTTCCCCAGCTCCGCATCTCATCGACCAACGTGGTCAAAGACATCGACGAAGCCGAACGCGCCCTTGGCCGCATCCGCGAATACATCTGCAACGAGTCTTCCGCCGCGGCCTCCTTGGAGCTCACCGCACAGTTGCTCAAATCGGCGGGCATCCAGTCCAGCGGCGGCATCGGCCTACTCCAAGTGGCGTCCTCGCCACGCTGCCATCTCGACGTGCGCCTCGAGGGCGCGTTGTTTCACGTGCGGGTCGATGTGGACGTGCCGGAATTGAGGGCAGCGCCCAACGTCTGAACGCGTGGGGATAGGGGACTTCGCTGGCGTCCGACACCCGTCCGATGCAACGTGAGGTGCTCAAGAACAAGCTCGCGCTGCGGCTTCGGGCTCGGGCTGACGGTCGCGAGCAGGGCGTACAGCAAGTGGAGCATCGGGGTAGGCTAGCTTGACCCCGAGTACGGAAACACCAACGATTGCTCCATCGACGGGGTTTTTAGGAGGCACAACGGGCCATGATGCCGATCAAAAGGAGGCTCTTGGGGCTCGGTACAGGGATTTCCAAGGAATCAGCAATTCGCGCTGCAAGGATCTACGCCGAAGGAAACGGCTGGCCTTGGGAGGAGCCGATTTTTGTTGAGGAGGGCGTCTTTCACATTCGCGTCATGACAGCCGCCGATCGGCGAGGAGGGAATGTGCATGTCACGGTCTCAGCAAAAGCCGGGTCGATTGTGAGTGGGACACTCGCTTCCCGGTAGCCGCGGGCAATGCATGCGGGAACGGGACAGTACGTAAGCGCTTGTTGTCCGTTTCGGACGCTCATGACCAGAGACCGCCTGTCGCCTAGAAGCGAGGTGTCATACACGTAGCACCGGTCGACAAGTCCGACGGCTTCGCGCACGTGCATAAGTGTCCGCGGAAATCGTTCCCTGATCTTGTGAGACGGAACGTCGTGACCACCTTGGAGAACGCGTGTCTTTACGCGCTTGATCGCTGGTTCAGGGGTACGGACGTGCAGGTGATCGAGAACCACTCGAAAGCCGTGCGACTGGGTGTGCCTCCTCAGAACCCCGTGGACAGCGCATTCGTTGGTGTTTCCGCGCTCGGGGTCACCCTAATCTACGCCCATGCTTCCGTTGCTCTACGCCCTTTTCGCAACCGTCCGATCGAGCCCGAAGTCCCGACTCGCCCAGGTCGAGCCGTCCGCAACGCACGTGAGGCTCGATTTTTTCCCGCTTGGTCAACCGCGTGATCATCGCGGCTCACATCTCACGACGGACAACGTTCTGAGGAACGACAGATCATCCAGAGCTCCGGCAGTGGTTCAAGCGCTATCACCGCGCCGTGGCACCCGGTGGGCGGGTCCACGTCCCGAAGGATGTAAAGACCGTATCCATTAATTTCAACTGGGTCACACGCGCCGGAGATCGAGCTTGCATCGGCGCCTACCGCTATCCCGAAGCGGAAGTTGTTTGGTCGAGGTGAGAAGGCGCAGAAGAGTCCTGGGACGGGGATGCGCTCGAACCGTCTGGCTCGCCTGGCGGCGGCTACCCCGTCGACTCGTCTTCGAAAGACCCGCTTCGAGGGTCGCCAGCGACGCGAGCCGGCCGGACCTTGGCTCCGCTCCCTGGTGGCTTGAGTATTTCCCTGATCTCGCTTGCCAACGGCGAAGTGGAACGCTCGGGAGCCGCCGTTCGTGTCTCCGGCTCGAGTGCCCGGCCAGAGCTTGGTACTCCAAGAAGCGACAGAATCGCTGGTGTGACCAAGAGATCGGCCGCCAAAGCCGTGATCATCACCGCGCCGGCAAGCCAGCTCATGGTTTGGTTCAAATCCGAGGTCGACAGCGCCAGGAGCGCGAGACCCACCGAAATCACCAGGGTGGTCGTGACCAGTGCGCCTCGCGTATGCCGCACGGCCGCGATCGCCGCCTCGCGATTGGACTTTCCGCTTGCAAGCTCCTCCCGATGCCGCGCGACTAGATGAATGGTGTCGTCGACCGACAGCCCGATACCCAGACAGAAGACGATCCCCGGCATGGGGTTGATGACCGAGTCGGTTGCTCTCAGCAGCGCGAGACCCATGGCTACCGGCAGAATGTTTGGCAATACGCTGGCAAGGGCGACTCGGAAACTCCGGAACGCGACGCCGATTACGACCAACACGAGCAGCAACGCGATACATACGCTTCGGACGAGCTCCATGCTGAGTCGGTTCATCCCGTCGTAGCCGACCACCATGTCTCCGGTCATCCGCGCGCGTATGCCCGTCCCGGCGAACACCGTGCTGGCAAACTCATCGAAGGCCTGCTGCATCGATACGATGTAGTTCGCCCCTAGGTCGCGCGCTGCAGTTCGCAGGCGTGCGTGTGACCTGTCACTCGTCACCAGTTGAGGGACGACACGGTCAGGGCTCGACTCGGCCACAAGCATCAGCTGCGCCACCGCTTGTCGGGTCTTTGGCACTTCATTGGGAGCACCCAAGCTGTCGCTGATGTGTTTGAGCACCGTAGAGAGTCCGATCGGTGGGGGCACCTCATAGTGCTCGCTCAGCCAATTCGCGCAGCGTTCCATTCGCTCCAGGTTCTCGGGTTCGACGAAGTCGCCTGGAGCACCGAGGAACGAAATCTCGATCGGCACCGTGCCGCCAAGCTCCCGGTCGATCACCTGGTTGCCCGCGTACACCGAGCTCCCGGGCTGTGCATGATCGGACAGAATGTAGTCGAGCTCGACGTTGCGGGCAGACCAGAACAGAGCAAACAGCACACTCACCCCGAAGACGGTTGCCCACCGTGCGCCACGAGGGCCTGTGGATTGGACCGTGAGGGCGTCGAACCCTTGGATGATTTGGGGCAAAAACCCAGCGGTAGGCCTAGGACGGATGCGCACGATCCGGTCACCCAGAATCACCATCGCCGCCGGCAAGACGAGGCTGACAACGATAAATGAGATCACGACAGCGATCGACAAATAGCAACCGAACGTCCGCAAGACCGTGGCACGAGCAGCCATCAAAGACCCGAAGCCGATCGCGGTCGTGAGACTCGTGAGAAATGAGGCGGAGGTCACACGGATCGAGGCGTCACGCGCAGCGAACAGTGGAGGAAAATCACTGCTCAGACGCTCGAGCTTGTACTGGTGGAGCAGGTGGACGCAGTGGGCGGTGGTAATCGTCGCCAGAAACACCGGATAGAGAACGGTCAGGAAGTTCAGGTCGTCACCGAATAGACCGATCACCCCCGCCGTGGCCACGACCGAGAGTCCGGTGGCGAAGAGCGTTACGAGTACGCCGGGGATACTTCGAATGAAACCGAAAAGTAGAATCGCGAGAACAAGCGTGATGAACGGCGCCAGATAGAAGAGGTCGCCTTCGAGCGCCTTGGTGGCGTAGATTCGCGTTTCCGGGATGCCCCCGTAGAGGACCTCTGCGTTCAGCGGCGATGCCTGCAGCGCGTCATCGATCCGACGATGGAATCGCTCGGCAGGATGTTCGATTCCCTCGAAGCTTCGGAGCTCCTCGGCAAGCTCAGCAGCGAGCACAAAACGTGTTCCGTCCTCCGAAACCAAGCGTTCCAACAACGGCGAGCCCAGTGCTCGACCGAGGCGTCTCTCGTAGGGTTCGTCCAATAGCGAGTCGGGTCCGAGAACGGGTGAAAACGCAACCCCATCATCGATGCTCAGCGAAAGCGTCGTGCTTGTGAGGCTAAACACACGGGCGACGTCTGGGTCGTTCGCGGTCTGCTCGGAGAGTGCGGAAAGAAGCTCAAAGAACGCCGGGTCTTCGGGCGAGCTCGGCGTGAGCACGGCCACGAGGAGCCCATCATTGGCGCCAAACACCTCACGGAAGCGCAGCCGAAACGCGTTGGCCTCTGTCGTGGTGGAGTAGAGCTTCGAAAAATCGTTGTCGAGACCGACCCGTAGAGCAGGGATCGCGAGGATGCTCACCGCAGTCAGGACAAGAAGAAGCGCAGTCCTTGGACGCTCGGTACTGAAGCGCGTCAGACGGGTCGCGATCGCTCTCGATAAGGATGGGGCTCGCACGGGCTCGAAAGTTCGCATTCACGCAGACCCGCGCGCGGACGTCAAGAGGTGATGTGGTTTCGTTATCGCATATCACTGGCTCAATTGACCCCGTGGCGTTGCGCTTCAGGAAAGGCGCGACGCCGATTCGGGACGCGGCAATACGTTCGGGGAGCGCTCTATTTCTTTTCCATGCGAAGGAAAAGACAAGTCCCCGTGGGATCCGTTTCGGCGCCAACCGCGGCGGCATGGTCGGCCAGCGGTGCAACCAATTTCAGCATGTCTTCTTTCTCTCGAAAGATTAGATGCCAGGAGACTACGTAATCTAGCATCCACATCTGAGGTGTGTGTCGAGCATTGCCGATGTACAACTCGCCACCTGGCGCGAGCAGCGTAAACATCAGCATCAGGAGTGTCGATGCGAAGGAATCCCGCAGATAGTCGAAGAGTCCCGCGGAGTACACGAGATCTGCACTGCCGAGCACTCGCTTGAGGTGAGCGGCATGCTCGGCGAACTCCGGCCGGAGCATCTGCTTGATTGCAATGTGGACGCATGTGACCTTGACGGGAAAGTCAGACGAACGTTTCTCGGCGAGCACATTGCGCAATTGCTCTTTGGCAAATGCGAGCGCATCCGCATCCTGGTCGATGAGAATGAGCTCCACGGGATGCTCGAGACGCTCCGTGGCACGGATGAACTTGCAGAGCTCGATCGCGGGGCCGGAAGCCAGAGAAACAATCCGAACCGCCTTGTCCTTTGCGACGGCCCGCTCGATTGCTTCAATCATGTTGCTCTGGCGGGCGACGACCGCCGAACCGACCGAAGAGTTCTTGCTGATGTGGTCTACGAACCGGTCATATAGCGTATCGCCTCGGTTTTCCTTGCCCTCGTACAGCGTCATTTGCATGTAGTCCCCCGCGTAGCCCAGAGGCTTGTCAATGGCGCGTCGCAGGATCGCACTTCCGTAGACCAATGGGGCGACAAGACCGGAGGAGAATTCACGAGCTTGCTTGATGAGATCGGGATCGAGTTGCATCGACTTGGCATGAAGCGTCTCAAAGAGCTTCTCACATTCTGGCCACCAGATTCGATACAGCTCTTCGATCGCTGCCAGCTCGGCGTTGGAGTTCGGGGGTGTGTCCACCAGATCGTCTTGCTCGATGGCCGTTAGGAAATCCTGAGCTACATTGAACAGCCCTGCGAACTCGGCGACACTTGCACGCCAATCGGCCGGAAGTCGTGCATTGCGCTCACTCCATTGCTCGATCGCCTCGTTCACCCGCGCCGTGCGTAAGACCGTTCGCGCCTTCAGTTCCGGGAGGTCGAAGGTCCCGTCGGTGAGGTGGAGGCCTACCCGGTCCTCGCGCCAGTACGCGCAGCGTCCGATGCCCTCCCACAGTAGGCCCCTCCCGTCACGAATTTCGATCTTTTCGAGGTCTTGCTCGGATTCGAGAAGGATACCGCCCGCGTGCGCGAACGCGAGTCCCTCGTCAGAAACGTCGATGACAGCAAATGGGCCGTGCGTGCGTTCTTGCTTGTGCAGGACGCAAACCAGGTCGCCGCCTAAGGCGCCTGTCGTGTACCGCGGAAGCCGGAAGAGGTGTGGAAATGAATCGCCGACCAAATCCTCGTGGTCGCTTCCAGGGTTCGAGCGCTTGTTCGGGTGGAGGGGTGTAGGCGTAAGGTGTTTCATGGGGGAGGGACGGTAACACGCCGCAAAGTAGAGCAATACCCCATTAATCCCGAGTATTCTCGTGGAGCCCTTGGCCGGCCGCGTGCGATTTCCGCTAATATGAACTTGCCTATTCGGGGGGAGTTCTGGTGGGGAGCACGTCAGCCGCAATAGATGAGTCAGCCATCACTGTTGAGGTCGGCTTCCGTGAGGAGCTTCGGGAACAGAATAGTCGGGCGCTGCTATGGTTTTTAGCGGTATGCGTCCCGGGGTTCTGGCTCTGGTTCGCCTTCGACTACTACTTGTCTCCAGACAATTGGAAGATGTTCTTCTGGTGGCGGAGCGGCGCAACCATCGTCTGCGCAGCGCTAGCCATCTTCGGCTCCCTCCCTCGATGGCGCCGTTTCACGTGGCCAGCCACCGCGCTGTTCATGCTTACCATGACGGTCTGTGTTGCGGCGATGTTGCCCCAGGTTGGCGATGCGGTGGTCTACTACATTCCAGGCTTCAGCCTGGCGCTAATCATGGGAGCCTCACTGCCGATCTGGACACCCAGATGGAGTCTGTGGTTTTCCATCGTCGCGGTCGGTGCCGCAATCACACTCATGGCCCGCTCGAGCGTGTCTCTATCTGTAGCGCCACTGGTCATGAGCGTCTCGGTGGTCCTCACCGTGTTTGTTGGTGCGAACCTAATTGCATGGGTCATTCATAGGCTCCGTCGACAAGATTTCATCAGGCGCCATCAACTTCAGGCCGCCACCGACTCGGCCACGCAAGCGATGGACAAACTCTCCCAAGCCAACAAAGAGCTGCAGGAGCTCTCCGCTCAGCGAAACAACATGTTTAACAACATCTCTCATGAGCTACGCACGCCGCTCACGTTGATTGTGGCGCCGGTCGACGAGATGTTGAGCAAGCTCGGCCCTGGGCAACAGAGAGATGTCATGACGATTGTGCGCCGCAATGCGCAGCGTTTACTCCGGATGATCGACGACCTCCTCGATCTGGCCAAGCTCGAAGCTGGGGGGCTGCGCTTGGATGTCAGACAAATGGACATCGTCGAACTTGCACGGCAGGTCACCGACAACGGAAAACCCGCATGCAAGGCGAAAGGGATTGATCTTGGCTTCACAATATCTGGTGGTCCACATGTCATGTACGGTGACCCGCACCGTCTAGAGATCGTATTCACAAACCTCATTGGAAATGCGATCAAATTCACGCCCGAAGGGGGCCGAATCACAGTCGACGTCGAGTACTCCCCCGAGGGTGCAACCGTGAGCGTGTCGGACACCGGTCCCGGTATTCCTGAAGATCAGCTAGACAAGATTTTCGAGCGCTTTCATCAGGTGCAAGGTTCAGAGCGACCTCAGCACGGGGGCACTGGAATCGGCCTGGCACTCGCAAAGGAGCTCACCGAGGTGCACGGGGGACATCTTCGTGTCGAAAGCGCGTGGGGACAAGGATCCACCTTTCGCGCTTTTTTCCGTGCAGGCGACGCACATTTCCAGGAACACGTTCGTGAGCGCCGACACATGCAGCTCCGCGAGCATCCCGGGCGGCGCGACGACGACCGGCCAGGGTTCGTGCCGGCGCCAGGCGAGACGGCGGTGCCCGAAGCACGCGAATCTCAACAATCTCCAGAGCGGATTCTGCTCGACCGCGGCCGCGTACCGCGTATCTTGCTCGTCGAAGACGAAAGTGACTTGCGGGGATTTTTGTACGGGGTGCTTGCGCAGCACTTCGAAGTGAGTGCTGCCGCGGATGGCGCTGAAGCGCTTGAGTTTCTCGAAAAACAGCGCCCCGACCTCATTCTCACCGACATCATGATGCCGACGGTGAGCGGAATCGACCTTTGTCGCGCAGTCAAGAACGACGCACGCCTGCAACACATCCCCGTCATCCTGCTCACCGCACATGGCGAGCGCGAAATGGAGCTGGAAGGCTACGAGGTCGGCGCAGACGACTTCGTTTCGAAACCCTTTCACGTGCAAGTGCTGCTTGCCCGGCTACGCGCGCATCTTCAGGTGCGCGCGCTGAGTCTGCGAATCGCCGACCAGGCGCGGCTGGCGTCTGCTGGCACGCTTGCGGCCGGCCTGGCGCACGAGGTCAAGAACCCCGTCAACGCGATCCTCAGCGCTGCGAAAGTGCTCGAAGCGGGCGGCTCGTCGAAGGTGCCAACCGAGAAGCTTCTCGGCATCATTATCGACGGTGCTCGACGCGTAAATGACGTGGTCTCCGCGCTCAATACGCACGCGCGGCCTGCCGACGGTACCGACTTGCAAGCTGTGAACGTGCGTGATGGTGTCGAATCGACCCTGCTTCTGCTCGAACACAAGATGAAAGACATCCAGATCCACCGCGAAATCGAATCGACCGAGAGCGTCCGTGCGCCCGCCCGCGCGTTCAACCAAGTGGTGCTCAACTTGGTCGACAATGCGATTCGTGCCGGCGGCGAGAATATCTGGATCACGTTGGGGCAGCGCGGGAACATGGTGAGCGTGACGGTCGCCGACGACGGCCCGGGCGTGCCGCCCGATTTGGTGTCGAGGCTTTTCGACGCGTTCTTCACTACGCGCAACGAAGGCGAGGGCACCGGGCTTGGGCTGCACCTTTCTTGGAGAATTGCGCAAGAGTGTGGCGGCGAACTGCGCTATGAGACACGGCCTGGCGGCGGCGCAAAGTTCGTGCTCGAGGTTCCGGTCATGGGGCGCGACACCATGGCGACGGACGCGGCGCAGTAGCGGCTGCGCTCAAACTCAGCGTGTGGTGGTGAGTCGCAGCGCGGAACGAAGGGTGCGGGAACTCGCCGAGTCGTTGTGGACGAGCAATCCGGCGCCGTTTACTATACTTGGACACACTACGGCGACACGGGCCGACCCGCGTTCGTACAAGTACGTTGACTAACACTGACCTGACAAGCCCTGGATTTCACCCTGTAGCTTCTGGCCAAGTTGAGCGGCTCGTCGAGAGCCTCAAGGCGGAGGGTTGGCACTTGTACGTGCTGCCGGGCGAGACCGCCGTGGATCGAAGGAGCTTTCTGCACGCCGTATCCTCCAGCTTGCCTCTAGATCCACCCCTCGTTCTGCACAACGGCTGGGATGCAATGGAGGACTCCCTGTGGCAAGGCCTGCTGGATGCTGCGCCCGAGAAAATCGCCATCCTCTGGAAACGCTCGGGTGAACTCCAGCGGCGCTCGTCAAGGGACTTCGAAACTGCGGTCAGTGTGTTCACAAGCGTGGCCGAGTCCTTGGGCAATGAGTTGGTCACCGGGGGTCCCACAAAACGTGTAATCGTACTAGCGGCCTAGGTCATCATTCGGAAGATTCGATCCCAAACAACCCCACCGACGTTGGACTCTGAGAAGCTGCGAGCTCGTCTACAACGGCGAGCACGCGCTCTGGCGCTACCACGGCGACGGCACCCTTCCGACCCGGGTCTATCTGCGCGACGCCATCGGCTCGGTGATTGGGCTGATGGACGAGAACGGCCAGCTCATCGAGTCGTTTGAGTACGACGCGTTTGGCAATGTGCGGAGCCCGGGTGGTGAAGCGCTGCCGGAGGTGAGCTTTGGAGGCGACAGTCGCTTCCAAGCGGATGTGGAAGGATGCGGGGACGGGGCTCTACTACGTGCGACGCGCGGTACTATGACGCGCGGACGGGGAGGTTTTTGTCGTGACCATGATCAGTTCTCTCGAAGACCGAATCCTGGATTTGCTGCATGAGTTCCTCGCGGCGCAAGTTCCCTTCGATGAGTTCGAGTCTCGCTTCCACAGGCTCTATCCTGATGCGGAGACGTACCCGGTGATATCCGATTCCTGCGACTTGCTGTTTTCAAACGTATTGGAGAGGCTATCTTGGGCGTCAGCGAAGGTTTTGCCCGACGAGCAGAGCGAGGGCTGGACCACCACTCACGAATTTAGGAGTTGGTTACAGGAGCGGCTTGTCGAGCATGCCGCTTCGGAGGCGGGCAAGCCTTAGAACAGCCTCGAGACAGAGCCCTACCGAAGCTGATGTGTGAAACGGTTCGTCCGCGTCGAGGGTCAGAACTTCAGTAGACGACCCCACCTAGCTTAACCAGGAAGCCAGAATGTCACGCAACGCTCCAGCCCGCCTGAACCTGAACAACTCCCACTTGATTCGATTCATTGAAGGGGCAATCACAGAGACCTACTGAACCGGAAGCCTCCAGCAGGGCGCCGCGCTCGCGATGGAATCCTATGGGGTTACGGCGTTGCGGCTCCTATTTGAGTCTGCCGCTTACTTTGCAGCAATCGACGCGGTGGCGGACGCAGCCAACAACGCGGTGTACGGGCCATGATGCCGACCATAAGGAGGCTCTTGGGGCTCGGTACAGGGATTTCCAAGGAATCAGCAATTCGCGCTGCAAGGATCTACGCCGAAGGAAACGGCTGGCCTTGGGAGGAGCCGATTTTTGTTGAGGAGGGCGTCTTTCGCATTCGCGTCATGACAGCCGCCGATCGGCGAGGAGGGAATGTGCATGTCACGGTCTCAGCAAAAGACGGGTCGATTGTGAGTGGGACACTCGCTTCCCGGTAGCCGCGGGCACTGCTTCACAAACAACAACCCACGACCCCGCTACGACCCAACGATCCCACCGAGGTTGAATGACTGAACGCCCCGGAGTTCCCGCAGACTGGATTACATGAGCCCCGCCTCAGGGCTGGGCTGCTCTGACTTCGACCGCCCAGCTCGCACGGCCGATACCAGAGGCCATGAGGACAATGAGCGGATCCCAACTCCCACAATTTCTCCCACACGACACGAAACAACCAGAAACGACACGCAACACCCGGAAACATGTTCCCTTTGTTTTGCGGGGATTTCTCAATGCTCCTGGTCACTCGGTTTATCCAGGGAAGCTGGCCTTCAAGCCATCTCGCAGGGCAGGGCGCTTCGGACCCACGTCCGACCGGCTCAATCTTTCCTCCCTGGATCGCGCAGCTGATCTTAGTAGAGCTCTCTTGCCCATGTGGGAATAGGCGCATGTATGACCGGCGGCTTTCCCTTTCGGATGCTCATGATTAAAGACCGTCTGCCGCCTAGGAGCGAGTTGTGATAGACGTAACGTCGGTTGACAAGTTCGACGGCTTCGCGCGCGCCGTTGCTCTCTGAGTTTCCGCTCCACGACCATGCCCAGTGAAGACGTTCTAGCCACCGTACTGATCGCACTGGTCCTCCTGGGCCTCGGCCTCGTCGTCGGCGAGTACGTAGTATACCGACGCATGGTGCGGAAACTGAGAGAGCAGGGCCGGTGGGAGAGTCTACGGGGTTCGTCTCGGTGGGTGCGCTTTCGAATCTTCTGGGGCGTCGATGAGCGTGACAGCGATCCCGCGCTGATGTGGCTATCTCGCCAGTACCGCGTCATCACCATCGCGTATGCAGTAGTCGTGGTTGCGGCGATGGTCATCATGACGCTCATCTTGCTGCCAGGAACGGCCATTCCGGCGAGATAGCTACGTGAGTTTGGTTGCGAATCCGCTCGCAACAAAGGCCACTATCCCTAGTGCCAATATCCGGAAGCAGCTGCCTAAGCAGATTGCCTTCGGCATCGTGTCCACCTTTGGTAGTTTGGCGTGCGTCTATTATTGGTAGGCTACTAGACGACCCCGCTCAGCGATGCTTCTCCGGGAATGACCGTCTTGCAGGAACACGAATACACATATCGTCTGCCTAAGTGGTCCATAGGGGTGTTCTTGGTGCTTCTCTTCGGCACGCCCGTATGCCTCTCCATCGGGCTTGCGATCATGAGACGATCCTGGCTGTACGGCATCGCGGGAACAGGCAGCATCGCTGTGGCTGCGTGCTACGCGGTGTGGTTCTGGTCGAAGATACGGGTCATCTTGGATTCCCAACGGATCCGGTGGCCGCTGAAGCGAAAGGAGTTGCGATGGGACGATATCGAGAGCAGCACGCTCGTTCGAAGACTGGGTTTCACATATGTCCGGGTCGTCAAAAAAGACGGTGGGGTGATCCGCATCGACTTGAACCTTCCCGGTGTCTCTGAGTTTCGACGAAGACTCTTGCGTCGACTTGAGCTGGACTAGCGGCCGCAAGATCGGCTGCTCAGTGGTGAACAAGGGACCGGAGAACCACTGCGAGCTGGTTTGCCCCGAGGATCAATTGTGCGAGGAATGAGATTGGGAGCGATCCTGAAGCGCGGATCGCTTGACACCGGACCTTAGGAGCGAGTTCCAGTGCCGTTGGAACGAGGACGAGGTGGAAATTCTTGCTGAAGGCTCCGTTGTGGCAGTGCTCAAGCCGGACGCCAAACCTGGATGGTCGGCGATGGCAGGGAAGGCCGGGCCGCTGGCCAAGACGCTGAAGCGCGAATCATGAACCGCGAGCAAGAGTTATCCGGATTGACTGGCCGGCGGGCGACCGAGAGCGAGGTGGACGAGCTGCGGAGAATAGTCCCAGATCTCCCCGATGATTTAATCGCGCTACTCCTCAACTTTCCGGTGGTTGGTGAGTCTTTTTCTCTCGCCGAAGACCACGACGAATCGCAGAGGGGTGCCGAACTAAGGATACTCACCGCCGCGGAAAGCGTGGATGAGGCCCTGAATGCGTATCCGGGGGTGATTGCCCGGAAGTTGGGGTTTCTTCCTATTGGGATTTGTCTCGAAGGGTCGGGTGATCCATACTTTGTGAAGTGCCCCGAGGGAACGATGACCCGCATACCGCACGACTCGATTGGAGCAGACGATTCGCTCGACTTGCGTGAGGTCGAATTGGTGTGTCACTCGCTAAGGGACTTCCTGAAGGTCGCCGAGGCGTACGGAAAACCCAAAAACCTCACCGAGGTTGACGGCTGAGCGAGCGGAACCATCGGCCGCCGAGGCCGGGGCCACAAGTAGTGCCGCTGCTGCACGGACGATACATGCGGAGTTGACGAAGGTGGCCGTATGTGCTCGCCGCTCCACGGGTGGACAAAGGCCGAAGGCTGCGCAGGCAGCTATCAAACGCTCAGCCGAGTTGATGAGAGACTAGAGCATATCCGGCGCTTGTCCCTTTCGGATGCTCATGACCAGAGGCCGCCTTGGAGAACGCGCGTCTCGACGCGCTTGACCGCCAGTTCAGGGGTACGGACGTGCAGGTGATAGAGAAAGACTCGAAACCCGAGTTTTTGAGCTTCGCGAATCAGGTCTAGTTTGGACGGGTGAAAGAACACGGTTTCTGCGACGAAGCTCCTTCGCTGTTCGAGAAGTTCAGCTCGTCTCTCGGCGGCCATTCGCGCGGCCTGATACGCATCCTGCGGGTCCGCTGTCAGATCGCGCGTGCGCTGGATTTCGTCAGCGTTTACAAATGGAAGCTCCGCAAACCTCCGCTCAAGATACGACCTCAGTTGGCGGTCGTAGAACGTGGTCTTCCCGGCGCCGTTGACACCGACAATCAGATGAAGGCCGAGCCGATTGGAGTCGCCGGCGTCGACCCGAGCTCGTCGCTGCGGACCAGTGACCCATCCACGACGGACCGACGCATCCAACTTTCGCTGTCGGCGAAGCTGCGCCCGACACTCCGTTCGCTCAGGCGCACGCCGACTCAGGCTTGAGCGCGGGCTCCTTGACAGCCTCGAGAAGCGCCAGAGGGCAATCCGGGATCATCGGTAACAGTCTCGCGGCCAAGCGGTTGAAATCGCATGGTAATCCGGCCGGGGCTGTTGTTTCGGCGTTGCGCGGAACCGGACATTTTAGCTTTGGAGAAACCTCGCTTTAACGAATACTTAGGCGCAAATTAGCCCGAGTTTCGCAGAACTTATATTATGTAAACTTTCTTGTCTGGGCTGGGTTTCAGGGACCGCAGGAGAGCGCGGCGCGTCGTTCATGGATGTACTGGGCGGTCTCGGCATCGGCAGCCTTTTCGGCCCAGGTCTCGAGCTGTCTGCGGACGCTCTGACAGCGTGGACCGTCGCGGACGGTCGCAGCCAGCGCGTCGACGGCCTCGCGGCGCTTTGCCGCGTCCTGTGCCTTGTTCGCCAAGTCGTACGTGGGAACGATGATCGGTCTCGGCCAAGGCGGTGACGGCATCGCGGAAAGATGCTCGCGCAGTTTGATTTCGTCGTCGTGCCGCGCTGCGATGCGAGCAAAGTAGAAATGGATGCTCGGGTCGTCGCCGTGATCGCGAAGGAGCGCGCGGTCGTACGCGTCTTGGCTGGCGTACGCTTGGCTTGCCGCGTGTGTCTGGATCGCTGAATAGCCGAGCAGTCCGAGGCCCAGCGCGCCGAGCGCGATCCGCCAGCCTCGGCCCCGTGACACGGCGCGCGCAACGTACGGCGCCACCGCCAGCAGCGCGAGAATTGCAGGCATGTACAGATAGCGGTCGAACCCCATCCAAAACGCACCGGACACGATAGCGACCGGCGCTAGCGTAAGAATCGCGCCGACGGCGTACGCAAGGCCCGGTCCATCGCGGCGGGAAACCAAAAACGCGAGGCTCAGCAGCACGAGCGCGAGCCCAAGCCAGTCTGCCGTCGACCAGGGCCCAAACAAGACCCAGGAGAGCGACTGCATGGCCTCCGCGCGGAAGCTCAGAAGCGCGGCAGCGCCCTTCCCCACGAGCTTTGGAACCGACGACCAGATCTCGGGGTCGGCGAACACGTTTTCCGATGCGCCCAGTTGACCTCGAAACGGTGCGAACACGGCTCGAAGGACGAGATGTGCCGCAATTCCTGAGGCAATCGCACTCCCTGCCCAGCGCGACTGTGCAGCCCGCCGCGTGCTGGCCCATGCCAGCCAAGCGGCCACCGCGGCGATCGCAAACGGCAGCTTGGAGCTCGCGCCCAGAAACGCGACGAGGCCCAGCACGAACAGCTGAGCCCATCGAGGCCTCTGCGCCTCGCTCATCTGGCTGAGCCAAAACACGAGCGCCGCGAGCCAAAACCCTGCGAGCAGGTCGGAACGCCCGTTGATCCAGACGTACGACTCGACGTGCACCGGGTGAACAAAGAACAGCGCAGCAAGTCCCGCGGCCGCGACGTCGTTCGTCGAAGAATCGATTTTCGATGCGACTAGAGGCTGACCGCGGAGCACCACGAACAGAAGCAGGCTCGTGGCCGCGTGCAGAACCCAGCTCACCGCGTGATGCAGCCAGGGCTCGGGCGCCAGCAGATGCGTCGCGATCAGCGTGAGCATCGTCGCCGGCCGATACGGGCCGACCTTGTCCTCGACGAACAAATAGCTCGCGGCGTTGCGTTTGAAGACCGCGCCGAGCTCGGCCCAGTCCCCGTAGAGATAGTTTTGAACCATGTGCCAGTCGTCACCGACCCAGCTTCCGGACAGCCCAACCCAGGTCGCCGCGCCAGACACGGCGACCAGCACGATCGCGAACCCCCCAAGGCCAAGCCGATGCTGCCGTCCCATCCTTCGCGATCCTACTGACATTGGCGTGCGCGATGCGAGCTTTCGGTAGCCATCGCGAGAGTGCGCCACGACACGGAGATCGCCCTGCACGCCGCGCTAATGAGCCAAAATGACTTGCGCGAGGCCGTCGAGGCGGCCGAGCAAAAAGCGCTCCGCGGGGCTGTACTCGGCTCTCGAACGCTTCTCGATGACCTGTAGATACGTGCGCAGGTACTTCCCGCTATGGTATTCATTGCGACGCACCGCTTCATGGAGCGCTTCGATCGTTTCCGCGGTCATCACGCGCGCGGTGGCCGTGTGCATGCGGAACACCCAGTCGATCCACCGTTTGTCCTTGAGCCCCTGCGCAAGCTGCAGCGCATAGCCGGTCGCCGTCGCGAACATGGCCTCGGGGTCGTCCTTGCTGGAATCGCTCAGAGGCCGGTGTCGCATGGCCCGCTCCAAGAGCGCGTCCAGATGTGGGATCAGGATCCGTTCGGCCTCGTCGAATCGGCCCATCGTGATCGCCTTGGATGCGATGGTTCCGAGCACGTCGAGCGCCCGAGCGGTGTGGGTGCTCTCCGAGGCGCCCCATTCACGGTCCGAATCTTCGATCCGCATGCTTGGCACCGCCGGTCGATCCTGCTCTCTCCATGTTGCGCTCGACTCGGATTCGAGGCGCGCACCGCAGTCGCCGCAGTACCGCTTCGCGCTGCCGTTGATCGCGCCGCAGACGTCGCACGCGACGTGGCGATCGGTTGTGACGCGGTCGTTCATTTTGTCGGCGTCGATGAGCACGAGCTCCTGCGAGCCGATGTAGACTCGGTCCATGTGCTGCAGAGGGCATTGACCCTCGATTCGAACGCCGTTCACGGCAACACCGTTCCGGCTGCCCAAGTCTTCGAGCACCACAGCCTCTGGTTCGACCCGAAGGATTGCGTGCTTGCGCGAGACCAGCCCGTCGGCCACCGCCAGGTTGCAGGCCGAGCTCCGACCGATGGCAAACTCCCCGAGCCGAAGCTCGAGGTTGGTCGACTGATATCGCAATCTGAAGCGTGCCACCCCACATAAAGGCTAGCAGTCCTCGACTCGGACTGACCAATCCGATCCGCTACGGAACACCGGACCAGTGTGACGGACCTGACGCGCCATTCCGTTGCGGTGTGGGCAGCCGGATCCGACCCTCCCGAACAGGTTGCTAATTCACGCGCAGCAATAGAAAGCGGCCGCCGTTGGACAGGGCGCCGCCGAAGTCGCCGAGTACCGTAGGGGTGGCCGAAAAGCCCGCCCCGCCTTCGGCCCGCGCGATTTCCCGTCCGTCGGCGAGCGAGAGCGCCAGCAGGGAGCCGCGGGTCTCGCCGTAGATGACCGTGCCGGTCTCGGTGACGATCGGCGCCGTCGGGGCGCCCCGCTCCGGCGCCTTCTCCCACTGCACTTCCCGCGTCCGAAGGTCCATCAGCGATAGGCCCCGTCGAGCCGACGCGATCACGAGCATGCGCCCTGCCGTCGCCAGCCCTGTGACGCCAGTAAAGGCTGAGTCCCGCCACTGCACGGTGCCGCTGGTGGCATCTAGGGCATAGAGGCCGGCCGTGAACGAGGCGACGTAGAGCGTCCCTTGACGCAAAATCGGAGTCGTGTCGACATCGAGGAATTGCGGGACGTTGCCCGGCCGAAGCTCGACATCGAGGGAGGTTTCAATCTCCCAGAACAGCCGCCCGTCGGCTGGGTTGATCGCCGCGACGGCGCCATCGGTAAACGCCGCGTAGAGCCGCCCGCCTTCGAGCAGCATGCCAGCGTGTCCCGCGATGGTGATCTCCTCGACCGGCTCTTTGGCGTAGGTCCAAAGAATCCGACCGTCGTCCCGGGCGAGCGCTGTGATGGTGTCATTTTCGCCGACCACATACAGCGCATCGTCGGTGAGCACGGGCTGGGTCCGGACCGCACCGATGAGCTTGGTGCGCCACTTGGCCGCGCCGCGGACGGTGAGCGCGTGCACCGTTCCGTCCACCGCTGGGAAGTAAACCTCGCCGCTAGCCGAATCGACCGCGGGCTTGGCCTCGATCTGTGCGCCCGCATCGTAGAAAAAAAGCCGGCGGCCGCTCAGCTCGAACGCGAACATGTTCCCTTCGCTCGTCCCGATGAAGACCCGCTTTCGCTTCACATCGAATTCGGCGGAGCTCAGCTCGACGGGCAGGTACCGGGCTTCCCAGCGGTCGGTCAGTTGCTTCGACCAGCGGACGTTGAAGCCGCCCTCGCCCGGAGGCCCGTACGAGCCGCCCTGTTGAATCCAACCGAAGTTGTCGGCATTGCTTGCAGTCGTGCCCGCCGCTCCGCAGCCAGGAACCGCAGGCAGCGAGACGGCCATGGCAAGGGCGAGGGCGAAGGGTGTGCGCATCGATTGCAGCGCTATTCCTGCGGTGGCTGTCGCTGGAGCGTCTCGTTCATTTGACGGATGATCTCTTCGGCCTGGCGCGGGTCACTGCCGGCGGCGGGCGCAAGGTTCGGGTCGATGAGCGCCAGTCGCGCCTCGGCCTGCTCCTGTGTGTACGGCAGAGCCGGCGCGTCAGACGCCTTGAGCTCGTTCAGGACCCAGTCGAACTTGGCTTTGGCCTCATCGAGCTTGCCCTGCGCGGCCAGGATCCTCCCCTGATGGTATCCGGCGATCGGAGCGATGGTTCGGTTGACCGCCCGTAGCGCCTCGAGCTGCTCGAGCGCCTCGTCGTAGGATTTCTCCGCTTCGAGCGCGTAGCTGATTCCTTCGAGCGCGGCCCAGCGAATGGTCTCGTCGTCGCTCGCCTCGAGTGCCGATCGGTATGCAGCCCGGGCCGGCTCGAACTGGCCCTGCGCGTAGAGCGCCTTGCCCTCCCCGATGCGCGCCCACGCCGCCGCAGGGGTCTTGGGGTGCGAATCGGCGACGCTCGTGTAAGCCGCCGCAAGGGCTGCGGAATCCTCGGCCTCCCCTTCGAGCACGGCCGCGAGCTGCTCGCCGGCCGCGGCGTCCTGACGATGCGTGAAGGTGGCCCAACCGATGCCGACGGCAGCCACCAGGAGGACACCGCCGGCCATCATCCCAAGGGGCTTCAAATTGTCCGCCATCCAGTCCTTTGCGACCACGGCCTGTGCGATCGCTTTTTCTTCGACCAGCTCGGCGTCCCGGCCGCGCTGAGCGGCCTTTCGAGCGGCCTTCGCGGCTTGCTGTGCAGCGAGTCGCTCGCCCGCGGTGAGCGGCGCTTGATTCTCGTTTCCGGCTGGGTCTTGGGCCAAGGCGTCCTCCAAAAGACCGGGAAAACCCGGCAAATCGCGTCGGCACTATACACGCGGCCCTTGCTCAGTCAACGCAGCCTCGCGTCGGGCGCAACCGCCGTGCTAGAGCGCTCGCTGTGCGTCGCCTGCTGTGGATCGTTGGAAGCCTTGCCGCGCTGCTCGCCGTGCTTCCCTCCACCGCCCGGGCGTACGAGGACCAAGCCACCCTCGGCCTCGCGGTGGGCTACGCGGGGATTCCCGGAAGCAATACCGTTCCGCGCAACGGCGTCGATGTCGCCCTGAGCGCGAGCGGGGGCCTCGGCGATGCGTGGAGCATCCAAGGGCTCCTCGGCTACAGCGTATTTCCCAACGCGCGAGCCCTGCACCTCGGCACGGCCGGCATCGAGACTGTGTACGCGCTCGACATCGTGCGTTTCGTCCCCTTGCTCGGAGCGGGGCTCGACGGCCTCTTGAGCGTCCGCGAGCGGCAGACGCGCGGCGACTTCGCCCTGCACTTCCTCGTCGGCTTCGACTTCCTCATCAACCCGCGCTGGCTCGTCGGTGCGGATGTGCGTGGCTATTGGGTCGCCACCCACGCGCAGAGCCCGCTCGACGCGTTCCTCATCACGGCCGCGGCGCGCGTCGGCGTCCGCTTCGATCTCCACTGACGCGATCTGGGCAGGCCGATCATAGGGGCGCTGCCAGATGTGCAGAGGCTCGAGCGATGCGATGGCGCTGCACGCAAGCACCAGCACGACGCAGGCTGCCGCCCGAATCGATGAGGTGCGCGATTGCGTGACCATGGCCTTGCATCGGCCACGCGCCCGACCGGTTGCGCGCTTCAGCCGTTTGGCTTGCCGAGCTCGAAGCCGTCGTGAAGCACGGCCACGGCGCGGTCGGCGTGGTCGGCTTCGATGAGGCACGAGGTCTTGATCTCGCTGGTGCTGATCGCTTGAATATTGATGCCGTTGTCGGCCATCAAGCGAAACATCCGGGCCGCGATGCCGGCGTGATTGCGCATTCCGACGCCGACGATCGACACCTTGGCCACGGCGTCATCGCGAACGACCCCTTCGGCATTGACGCTGGCCACGAGCTCCTTCGCAATGCTCTCGGCGCGATCCGCGTCCTCGTGGCTGACCGTGAAGGTCAGGTCGGTGTGGCCCGCTTTCGAGACGTTCTGGATGATCATGTCGACCGAGATGTTGGCCTCGGCCAGTGGCTCGAACACGCTCGCGACAACACCGGGATGGTCGGGCAGCGCGCTCACGGTCAGCTTCACGGTTTTTTTGTCCGCCGCAACTCCGGCGACGATGACTTTTTCGAGCAGGTGTTCTTCGTCGGTCACGATCGTTCCCTCCTCTTTCGAGAAACTCGAGCGCACATGGAGCGGCATTCGGTGCTTCATAGCGAGCTCCACCGAACGTATTTGTAGGACCTTGGCCCCTTGGGAGGAGAGCTCGAGCATCTCCTCGTAGCTGATGCATTTGAGTTTGCGCGCGTTCGGGCAAATCCCAGGGTCCGTCGTATACACGCCGTCGACGTCGGTGCAGATTTCGCAAACGTCGGCTTTCACCGCTGCGGCGATGGCGACCGCTGAGGTATCGGAGCCGCCCCGCCCGAGGGTCGTGATGTTGCCGTAGGCGTCGGTGCCCTGAAAGCCCGCGACGACCAGGACGTTGCCCGTTTCGAGCGAAGAGCGAAGGCCGGTGCCGTCGATCGATCGGATGCGGGCTTTGCGATGCACGTTGTCGGTCAAAATGCGCGCCTGATGCCCAAGCATGGAGCGCGCCGGGACCCCCATCTCGTTGAGCTGAATCGCGAGCAAGGCCGCGCTGACCTGCTCGCCGCTCGACACGAGCACGTCCATCTCGCGCTCGGCGGGCCCGGAGGAAAGCTCCCAGCCCATCGACAGAAGCCGGTCGGTCTCGCCGGCCATCGCGCTCACCACGACGATGACCTGATGGCCTGCACGGTAGGTCTCGGCGACGCGCTCCGCGACCCTGCGGATTCGTTCGAGCGAACCGACGCTCGTTCCACCGTATTTCTGTACGACCAGGCTCATTGGGCGCCGAAGGATAGCCGCGACCTCGGGGTGGGCAAACCGCAGCGCGCGATGCTCGTTTCCGTGGTATTTCTAGGTCGATGCGAAGAGCTGCGTGGGTAGGTTTGCTCGTGGTTGCGGTGTCTTGTCAGAAGTCGGGGCATGCGCGCGCCGACCCGCCCGAGCCCGAG
Organism: uncultured delta proteobacterium; assembly: GCA_963712235.1. Classification (GTDB taxonomy): domain Bacteria; phylum Myxococcota_A; class Polyangia; order Polyangiales; family Houyiibacteriaceae; genus SG8-38. The sequence goes on along the minus strand of CAVQHC010000003.1, from coordinate 94,121 downwards.
GCGCGTGAGCAGGAACGGCACGAGATGGTGCGCACGCAGATCGAGGCGCGCGGTGTCCGTGACCCCGCTGTCCTCGAGGCGATGCGCGAGGTGCCCCGGCATCGCTTCGTCCCGCAGTCCCAGAGCGCCAGGGCCTATCAAGACCGGCCACTTCCCATCGGCCACGGCCAAACGATCAGCCAGCCGTACATCGTCGCGCTTATGACCGAGCTGGCCCGGGTGAAGCCGGGCGACAAGGTGCTCGAAGTCGGGACGGGGTCCGGTTATCAAGCGGCAGTGCTCGCGCAGATGGGCGTGGAGCTGTTCTCGATCGAAATCATCGGCGCGCTCGCGAAGAGCTCGAAAGCGACCCTTGCCGAGCTTGGCTATGCGAAGAACGTCGAAGTGCGTCACGGCGACGGCTATGTGGGCTGGCCCGAACAAGCGCCCTTCGACGCGATCATCGTAACAGCCGCACCGCCCAAGGTCCCAAAGCCGCTCAAAGACCAGCTCAAGGTAGGCGGACGCCTCATCATCCCCGTGGGGAAGCGCTATCAAAGCCTCTTGAAGGTGACGCGCACCAAGAGTGGATTCGGCGGCGAGTCGGTGATTCCAGTGAGGTTCGTCCCGATGACCGGAGAGGCGCAGGGGCACTAGCGCCAGCGCCCCGCACCCGGATCCTCCAGATTCTCCCGGCCCTTCTGTAATCCCGCTTACAAACCACCGAGGTCTGGAGAAAAACCTCGATCGATGTCCAGATAACCTGTGGTACCGTCGGCGCCCCCCCGTAGGAGGCCCGATGCCGAGATGGATTCGTATGCGCTGGCTCGTTTGCTGGCTATTTGGCGCGCTGGCGTTCGCAGGCTGCGCCGCTGACACGAGCAGCTCCGGTGGGCTGACCATCGAGCTCGAGCTCTCGGACGGCACCCAGATCGAGGAAGTCACCTACGCGATCACCGGCGGCGAGATGGATCCGATGATCGGAACGATCAACACCAGCGCCCCGGGGTCGACGGCCTCCGTCGAAATCTACGGCATCCCGGGAGGCGGGCCCTACACCATCATGATGACGGCGACGTCGGCCGACGGCGAAACGTCATGTTCCGGCTCGACGGATTTCAGCGTCGAGGTCGGCCTCGTGACCGAGGTGGCCGTCATGCTCAACTGCAAGCCCGGCCAGGAGCTCGGTGGCGTTCGGGTCAACGGCAAGTTCAACTTCTGCGCGGACCTGGTCAAGGTTGTCGTCTCCCCTCTTCAAACTTCGATCGGGAACCAGATCGACGTCTTCGCCATGGCCTTGGACATGGAGGGCGACCCCATCGAGTACCGTTGGACTGGAACCGGCGGCAGCTTCGCGGACGCGAACGCGCAGGAGACGACATACACCTGCCTCCAGCTAGGCGATCAAACGATCACGGTCACCGTCTCTGACGACGGCTTTGAATACTGCGACTGCACCCACACCGTTGACGTCACCTGCGTCGACGGCGATGGGGGCGGAGGCGCAGGCGGCTCGGCGGGCGAAGGCGGTGCTGGCGGCATGGCTGGCATGGGCGGTGAGGCGGCATGGGCGGCATGGCTGGCGAAGGCGGCATGGGCGGCATGGCTGGCCAAGGCGGCATGGGCGGCATGGCTGGCGAAGGCGGCATGGGCGGCATGGCTGGCGAAGGCGGCATGGGCGGCATGGCTGGCCAAGGCGGCATGGGCGGCATGGCCGGTGAAGGCGGCATGGGCGGCATGGCCGGCTGAAGGCGGCATGGGCGGCATGGCTGGCCAAGGCGGCATGGGCGGCATGGCCTGGCCAAGGCGGCACGGGCGGCAGCGGCGAATGTATTCCGGACGGCGGCGCCCAGTTCGCCGGCCCCTCGACGAACCGCATCTGCGGAGAGGTCACCTGTAGCGAGATGGAAGTCTGCGTCGATGAGGTTTGCACGCCATCGGCCATGGTCTTCGTCAGCAGCACGAAGTCGGACGCTGCCCTTGGCGGTCCTCGCGGGGCCGATAAGACCTGCGCGGAGCTCGCAGAGGCCGCCGGACTAGGCGGCTACTGGATGTCCTGGACCTCCGATCCGTGCACGTCGCCGTTCAAGCGTTTCGAAAAGTCGACGATTCCGTATCGCATGATGGACGGGTCCGAGATCTCGTCTAGTTGGGATCGGATGACGATGGATCCTCCGCCGCCTGGAATGGGCTACATCGGCACCTCGATCGACATCGACGAGAACGGGAATGTCCCCGGCACCACTCAGGAGTGCGCCAGCTCGGTGAACCCCGTGCAGGGCTGCTTCGTTTGGACAAACACCAACGTCGAGGGTCGTGTCGACGCGTTAGGCAACAACAACGGCTGCTTGGGCTTGACGACCAACAACAGCGCATTTGCGCCATCGACCGCAGGCAAAATCACGAGCGTTGCCAAAGGTTGGACCGACGGCGCGTTTTGGAACTGCGGAATCGACAACCTGCGCCTCTACTGCTTCGAACAGTCGGTCGCAGACCCGATTCCGTAGGCCTGGCTAGCTCTCTTCGTCGCTCGGCGGCGGAGCCGGCTCGTCTTCCGGTTTCTTTGGGGGCGGTGGCGGTTCGCCGTATTCGTCGGTGAGTTTTTTCTTGAGCTTGTCGAGGAGCATGCGCTCGATGTAGCTCGGCATCGCGGGGATTTGGATCACGGCGCGGACCGGGCCGCCGCCTTGGTCCTCGATGCGAACCAGCTCGACGCTGCCTGGGTACATGCGGCCGTCGTCGCGATAGTCGAAAAGGAAGTAGCCGACCTCCTGGTCCCGGTCCTTGATCGGGTAGCCCTGGTCGACGCGGATGAGCCGAATCGCAGCGCCCCAGACCTGCCCGTAGCTGTGCCGAAAGTCCTCGGTCTTCTTCGCCTGGCCGGTCGCCGGCGTGAGGAGCGCGATCGTCATCAAAATGGGAGCCCAGAGCTTCATCGGAGCCCACGCTACCGAACCCCCCCGCGCAGTCCAAAAAAGCGTGGATGGCGCTGGGGCTGGGGGTGCCGTGGGTGTTCATCAGCCGGGGGGTCGGCGGGTTGGGTGGTTTGGTTTGGTTACACCGCCCGCCCACCCCCACCCGTAGTCCTCCCTGGCGCGGCATTCGCTTCGCTCTGCCTTGCCGGCGCCTTCGCGCCGGGCTTCGCCCTTCGGGCTCGCGCTGCCGCCTGCTGGGTGCTGCCGGTTGTCGTTTGAGCTGAGGGTCGAACTAGCTCTTCGCCTGCTTCGCCAGCTCCTCTACCATGGGCATCAACTTGTCTCTGCTGTTCAGTGAAGGTTCCTCGATCACCCGGTCGAGCAGCGTTCGAAGGATCTCCCCGACGATCGGCCCTGCGCCGCCTTCGAGATGCTCGATCACATCGTTGCCGCTGATGGCCAGGTCCTGGGTGGTGAGGGCGTTGCCCTCTTCGATGGTTTTGTCGATTCGGCCGCGCAATTCCTCGAGTGCCGCGAGCTCTTCTTCGACGTTGCGCCCTTTGCCAAGCGCGTCCGCTTTGCCCAGACGCAGCAAGGGGTCGACGCGCTCAGGGCCGACGCGTTTGATGAACCGTCGCACGGCCGCATCGGTCCATTCGTTGCTGTAGCAGATCAGGTGGTGCCGGATGAGGCCCACCGCGAGCTCGCGCTCCTGGTTCGAAAAACGGTAGTCGCGGAGCCAGCGCTCAGCCATGTCGGCGCCGACTTTTTCGTGATGGTAGAAGGTCCAGTCGCCGGTCTTGTCGGATTTGGCGCGGGTGCGCGGCTTGGCGACGTCGTGAAGGAGCGCCGCGATCCGTTCGACCGGGTCCGGGGCCGACTCGTCGAGCACGCGCATCGTGTGATTCCAGACGTCGTAGGCGTGCCATTGGTTTTGCTCGCAGCCCACCTGCTCCAGGAGCTCGGGATAGGTCACTTCGAGGATGCCGGTGCGCCGCATGACCTCGAACGCCCGCGACGGCACCTCCGCCTTCATCGCCTTCAGCCACTCTTCTCGAACGCGCTCCGGGCTCACTTTTCGAAACGTGTCGAGCGCGCCGCGAAAGGCCGCCTCGGTGCCCGGCTCCAGCTCGAAGTCGAGCGTGGCCACGAAGCGCGCGCCTCGAAGAATCCGAAGCCCGTCTTCCCGGAAGCGCTCGCTCGGCTCGCCCACAGCGCGAAGGACTTTATCGCGCATGTCGGCCAGCCCGCCGAAGGGGTCGACCAGTTGCCCGTCGACCGGGTCGTAGGCGAGCGCATTCACCGTGAAGTCCCGGCGCGCCAAATCGCGATCGATGTCCTCGACGAAGACCACGTGGTCGGGTCGCCGCCCGTCCGAATAGGCGCCCTCCCCCCGGAGCGTGGTCACCTCGAAGGGCTGACCCTTCCAAAGGACGGTGACCGTGCCGTGGTCGATGCCGGTCGGGATGACCTTGCGAAAGACCTTTTGGACCTTTTCGGGTCGCGCGGTCGTAGCGACGTCCCAGTCGTTGACCCGTTCCCCGCGAAGTGTGTCGCGGACGCAGCCTCCCACCACCCAGGCCCGCTCCCCGGCCTTGCGAAGCTCCTTACAAATGTCGAGCACCGGTCTGGCGATCTGCTGGCGGAGAATTCGGAGTGGCACCTCGCTTCGATAACCTTATGCAGGATCCAACGCAATTGGCTTGGAAGCCCAACAGGGCTACACTCGAGTGCTTGCCCCCTCCCCCCGCGACAATCGAATGAACAAACTTTGGAAGCCCTTGCTTGGTTTGGTGGTCGTCCTAGCGGCGTTCACCGTTTCCTTTGGCTGGCCGATTCAAAACGGCCTCCAAATCGACATCGACACCTCGCCCAGGGCGCAGGCCGCGCGTCAAAAGACGCCCTGGGACCTGACCAAGCTTCAGGTGATGAACCGGGTGATTCACCAGGTGAACGACGACTACGTCGATCCCAAGCGAATCGACCACCAGCGAATGATGCTCGCGGGCCTCGACGCCATCCAAAAAAATGTGGCGCCCGTCCTCGTCCACTACCAGGACGGCGCCGAGACGCTCAAAGTCCAGGTGAACAGCCGGCAGTCCGAGTTTGCCATCCAAGATGTGTCGAGCCCCTGGGAGCTCGCCGGGCGGTTCCGTGAGGTCTTCGCCTTCCTGCAGGAAGAGCTCAAAAACGAGGACGACCTCGAGCTCAGCGAGATCGAATACACCGCCGTCAACGGGATGCTCAAGACGCTCGACCCACACACGGTGCTGCTGCCCCCCGAGATGTTCGCCGAAATGCAAACCAGCACGCGCGGCGAGTTTGGCGGGCTGGGGATTGTCATCTCCATTCGCGACGGCCACCTCACGGTAATCAGGCCGATCGACGACACGCCCGCGTCCAAGGCCGGGCTGCAGCGTGGCGACCGAATCGTGAAAATCGATGACGAGTCGACGCTGAACATGCCCTTGAACGGAGCGGTGACGCGTCTGCGCGGTAAGCCGGGCTCCAAAGTCGCGATCTTCATTCGCCGGGAAAACAAGGCTGGGACCTGGTCTGCGCCCAGGCGCGTCGAGCTGACGCGGGCCGTCATCGAAATCGCTTCGGTCGAGTACCGAATGCTCCGCGACAACGTCGGCTACATCCAGATCAAGAACTTCCAAGGCAACACCGAGCTCCACCTTCGTCGGGCACTCGCGACCCTGCACAAGAAGCAAATGGTCGGGCTGGTGCTCGACCTCAGAAACAACCCGGGCGGTCTGCTCGATCAGGCCGTTCAGGTGGCCGACACGTTTCTCGATGAAGGCCCCATCGTAACGACTTCCTCGCAGGACCCGCGAGAGCGCACCGAAGAGTTTGCAGAATCGGGCGGCACCGAGCCTCGCTACCCGATGGTCGTCCTAATCAACGGCCAAAGCGCCTCGGCTAGCGAGATTGTCGCCGGTGCCCTCAAGAATCACGATCGTGCGCTCATCATCGGCGAGCAGAGCTTCGGCAAGGGTTCGGTTCAGGTGCTCTATCAGCTGCAAGACCGCTCGGCGCTGAAGCTCACCGTGGCCCAGTACCTCACCCCCGGGGACGTTTCGATTCAGGGCGTGGGCATCGTTCCCGACATCGCAATCAACCCGATGACCGTCGACCGGGAGAACATGGATCTCGAGGTCGCCGAGAGCTTCCGTGAGTCCGACCTCGAGTCCCATCTCACCCATGCGAGCGCGACCGATTCGCAGCGTCCGGCCGTGGTCATGGGCTACTACCTCAACCCGGAGCTGCGCCAACGGCTGCTCGAAGCCGAGCCCGGCGAAGAGAAAAACGAGGACCAAGAGGCCTTCCTGATTCGGTTCTCGCGGGGTCTCGTCGTCAACGCCAAGTCGCCCAAACGCCAACAGATGCTGAGCTCGGCGACGCCGATCATCGAGCGGGTCCAGAAGCAGGAAACCGAGAAGGTCGTGCGCGACCTGAAGAAGCTCGGCATCGACTGGAGCGTGGGCCCGGACCGGGGCCCGAGCCAACTTCGCGTCACCGCCAAGACGAGCGCGGGCGATGAGCCGGCGCGCGCGGGCGACCCCCTGACGCTCACCGTGGACGTGACCAACGAGGGCGATCGGCCCCTCTATCAACTGCGAGCGACGACGAAGAGCGACAACCCCTGGTTCACCGGTCGCGAGATGGTGTTTGGCAAGCTGCTGCCCGGTGAGACGCGTTCGTGGGTCACGACCCTCGGCGTTTGCACGACCGAAGACGAAAAGCGCGTTTGCCTCATCCCGCGAAGCATGAACGACCGCGCGGATGCGACGCTGGTCGAGTTCGAAGAGGCGCACGGGCACGTCCCGGAGCCGCTCGAGGTTCGGTCTGTGATTCGCGCGCTTTCGCCACCGCGGTTTGCCTACGGTTTGCAGGTTGCGGACAACATCAACGGAAACGGGGACGGTCGGGTGCAGCGCGGCGAGCAGGTGAGTCTGTACGTCACCGTCAAGAACATCAGTGACGTCGATAGCTTCGAAGTGCAGGCCAATCTTCAGAACAAGAGCGGCCAGGGTGTGCTGCTTTACGACGGCCGCTTCCGACACGACTCGATCGGCGCGGGCCAGGAATGGGTCGTGCCCTTCTCTTTTCAAGTGCTCCCCGACTTCGAAGAAGACAAGGCCACCCTCCTGTTCGCAGTCTCCGACACAGAGCTCGGCGCGACCGTCGGGCAGAAGATCGAAATCCCGATTTACGACGAACCGGGTCCCGTGAAGCCGTTGCCGGCAAAGGGCGTGGTGAGCTTGAGCCCCGGCGTCGAAATCCGCGAGCGTCCCAACGTGAACGCACCCGTCATCGGGGTCGTGAAGGGCTCCTTCCGGGCGCTTCACACAGCGACCAGCGGCTCGTTCGAGCGCGTGAACCTCGGCCAGGGTCGACCGGGCTGGGTTTCGGCCACGGCTGTGTCGCCGACGCAAGGTCAGGTTTCCAAAGAGCCACCCGTCGCCTGGGTAACAGGCAACGCGTCACCTGAAATCAAGCTCTTGTCGCCCGAGAGCTACGTGACGCGCGGCGAGGTCTTCCGGCTGAAGGGCAAGGCGGTCGACACGCAGCGCGTTCGAGACCTCTACATCTCCACGGGCGGCCACAAGGTCTACTACGAGTCGAACGAGGGGAGCTCCAATCCAAAAGAGCTCGCGTTCGATGCAGAGATTCCCGTCCACCCCGGCGCGAACTCCATCATGGTGGTTGCGCGCGAGGACAACAACTCGATCACCCGTCAGTTCTTGACGGTGCGCCGCGACGCCGAGGACGGCTCGCTCATGGAGACCACGAAGTTCGAGGGCGCCCTGCTCGGCAACGGCAACGGCGGTCCCCACTGAGCCACGCGGATGGGGCCGGCGAAGGCCGAACGCGGGTTACGGCGAAGACGGGCCTGAGAAAAACCCGGCGAAGCGCTCGACGCCCTCGGGCAACGCGCCACCGGCGCGAATGTGCTGCCAGAGCATAGGGGCTACCGTTTCGACGACTTCGGATACGCTGACCGAGGCCGCGGCGTCCTCGATTTCTAGATCATGTCGAGATTCAATCTCGATGCTCTCGATTTTGCTCTCTTTCCAGGCGATGCGTAGCGACTCGGGATCGAGGCTCGGGAGCGACTGAAGCAGGTGTGCCTCGCCCTGGGCTTCAGTGCCCGTGAGAAACGCGGTTTGCTCGACCCGGCCATGCCGCTGGATCAGCCCTGCCAGGCGTTGCCGGGCTTGGGGTTCTTCTTCGACGGTCAGCAGCGCAGCCAGCGCCCGAGTCGGGTCGGCCGCGTCCTGCAGCACCGCGCGAACCAACGCGTGGCGCTCGGGCGCCGCCAGCTCCGCGTAGGCAAACGCCAGGCCGTCCAGGGCCGTGTGGTCATGCAGGATTTGGTCGAGAAGGCTCGAAAACGGGCCGCGGCGGGGCCGATCGGTGCTCGCAATGCCGGGGCGTGCTGAGCTTCACAGGGCCGCTATACCGCAGTGGACCGTATTCGACCAGCTCCGGCGAATGTAGTGAAACGTATTCTATTTGACTTCATTCACCCACTTGGCTAAAGGCATTCCGTTCAGGAGTTGCCATGCAGGGAACCGAGCTCATCACGCGGCACGAAAAGATGGTCCGTGGCCTGGCCTACCGCCTTCGTCGCGAGCTCTCGCTTCGCGGCGAGCTCGACGACCTGATCGCCTTCGGCTTCGGCGGCCTCTTGGAGGCCCAGCGTCGATTCGACCCGGCGCGCGGGGTGCGGTTCCAGACCTTCGCCTACCACCGCGTTCGCGGGGCTATGCTGGACGGCGTCCGAAAAATGGCCGACCTGCCTCGCCGCGCGCACGAACGTCTGCAGGGGCCGGGACAAGGCACGCCCACCGCCGCGCCGAACCCGCTCGACCGGGCGTTCACCCGCATGAGCGCGACCCTGAGCACCGCCAACGTGCTCCAGGGCAGCTTTGGCGACGAGACCCCGGAGGCCGTGCTGCTCAAGAACGAGAGCGTTGCGCGGCTTCTTCAGGCGCTCCCCAGGCTTTCGCCGAGGCAGAGGGTGCTTGTCCGCGGGTTCTACTTCGAGGGTCGCTCGATCGACGGGATGGCGCAGGAGCTGGGCATCTCCAAGTCCTGGGCGAGCCGTCTCCACCGCAACGCGCTCGGCGAGCTCCGCGCCGCGCTCGAAACGCCCTGAGTCAAACCCGGCCGCTTAGCCGAAATCTGGCTTTTTTCGTGGGGTTGCCTGCGCATGCGCCTACGCGCTTGGGCACCAAACGCGAACCGAGTTTCGCACTTGAGCCCGGGTGTGAGCTTTTTGGGTTCAGGTGTGGCAATCGCGGCTCCGCCTTGTAAATTCCGGTGTAAAACAAGGCTGGAATTTCCAGGTTTTGCCGTTTTCTACATGTGGCACGTAAAGTGCATCATTCTCGGGCACTATGGGGGCTAGTCGAACATCAGACCCGAAGGCGTCGCCTGACAACCGCGGCGTTCGGATCATCGCGAAGTCGGTTTACCGTGAGCTTCGCAACAGCGGCCACAGCCGCTCGGACATCGTCGCATTCACCAATGCGGTTCTCGAGCTGGTGACGACTGAGCTTCGTGACGCCCAAGAGGCAGCCGAGTAACAATCGCGAGTCGCGCTGACTTCGGTCAAAAGCGCAAACGATTCGCGTGCTTGGCTCCTTGACCGATTTCGCGTGCGCGCTAGGTTCCGCCCTCGCTGTCGGCCCATTTGCGTTGGGCTTCAGTCGGGAGGGAGTCGAACGAACAATGGCCACGAAAATCGGAATCAATGGTTTTGGACGTATCGGGCGCTGTGTCGCCCGAATCGCTGCGGAGCGTGCAGACATCGAAATCGTCGGAATCAACGACCTGACCAGCGCCGACATGCTGGCCCATCTTCTCGAGTGGGACTCGGTGCACCGGCACTTTTCGCACCCGGTCAAGGTCGAGGACGGCGCGATTCGGATCGGTGACCAGCGCATCCCAGTGTCCGCCGAGCGAGACCCATCGAAGCTCAAATGGAAAGAGCTCGGCGCCGAGGTCGTGCTCGAGTGCACTGGCTTCTTCCGAACGAAGGAAGCGGCATCGGCGCACTTGAAGGCTGGAGCCGAGCGCGTGATCATCAGCGCACCCGGTAAGGGTGAAATCGACGGCACGTTCGTCGTCGGCATCAACAGCGACGAGTTCAACCCGAAAACCGACCACGTCATCAGCTGCGCGTCCTGCACGACCAACTGCTTGGCCCCGCTGGTCAAGGTCCTCAACGACAGCTTCGGCATCGTGAAAGGCCACATGGTCACCGTGCACGCGTACACCAACGACCAGGGCCTGTTGGACCAGCCCCACTCGGACAAGCGTCGCGCGCGAGCCGCTGCGCTTTCGATGATCCCGACCTCGACCGGCGCTGCGACTGCCATCGGCCTCGTCTTGCCGGAGCTCAAGGGCAAGCTCTCCGGCACCGCGATTCGCGTACCCACGCCGAACGTTTCACTCACCTGCCTCACCGCGCAAATCGCCAAAAGCACCGACCGGGACGCTGTGAACGCTGCGCTCAAGGCTGCCGCGCACGGCCCGCTCAAGGGCATCCTGCAATTCGAAGAATCGCCGCTCGTCTCGATTGATTTCTTGGGCAATCCCCATTCGTCGATTTGCGATGCAGCGCAGACCGATGTGGTCGGCGGAGACCTCGTCGAGGTGCAGAGCTGGTACGACAACGAGTGGGGCTTCTCGAACCGCATGCTCGACCTGGTGCGGATCATCTCGAGCGCGGACTGATTCCGTGTCTGAGCCCATTCGTTCGATCGAGGACCTGAACCTCGAAAGTGTCGCCACGTTCATTCGCGTCGACTTCAACGTGCCGCTCAAGGATGGCGAGGTGACCGACGACACCCGAATCCGTGCTGCGCTGCCGACGATTCGCTATGCGCTCGAGCAAGGTGCGCGCGTCGTCTTGGCCTCGCATCTCGGCCGTCCCAAGGGCAAGGTCGTCCCCGAGCTTTCGCTCGAACCGGTCGCCGTTCGTTTGGCCGAGCTTCTCGACATCGGCGAGGTGCGCCTCACCGACGACTGCATCGGAGACGGCGCACGCAAGGTCGTTCAAGATCTTCGCGACGGCCAGGTCGCGCTCCTCGAGAACCTGCGATTCCACGAGGAGGAAAAGAACAACGACGTAGAGTTCGCGCGCGAGCTCGGCGGCTCCTGCACGGCGTACGTGAACGACGCCTTCGGGGCCGCACACCGGGCGCATGCCTCGGTGAGCGCCCTTCCCCGCCTGATCGAGGACCGCGCCGCGGGCTTTTTGCTTCAACGTGAGCTCGACGTGCTCGACAAGCTTCGCACGGACGCGCCGCGTCCGTACCTCGCGATCCTCGGCGGCGCGAAGGTCAGCGACAAGATCGGCGTCATGGAAGCGCTGCTCGCCAAGGTCGATGCGCTACTGGTCGGCGGTGCGATGGCAAACACGTTCTTGGCCGCGCGCGGCCTGAGCGTGGGCAAGAGCCTGTGCGAGACCGACAAGCTCGCGTTGGCGCGGAGCCTCATGGCCACCGCCGAGGAGAGCAAGGTCGACCTCCTTCTTCCGATCGACGTTCGGGTTGGCGATTCGATCGAGTCGACGGACCCGCAGGTCGTCGGCGTCGACGCGATCCCGGCCGATGCGATGGCGCTCGATATCGGCCCCGCGACGGAGCGCCTCTACCGGGAGCGACTCCGTCGGGCGATGGCGGTGTTTTGGAATGGACCAATGGGCCTGTTCGAGAACCCGGCCTTTGCGGAGGGCACCCTGGCCGTCGCACGCGCCGCAGCCGATTGCCCCGGGTTCAGCGTCGTGGGCGGCGGCGATAGCGTCGCTGCGGTGAAGCAGGCGGATCTGGCGAACCGCTTCGATCACGTGTCCACTGGCGGCGGCGCGTCGTTGGAGTATCTAGAGGGCCGCCCGCTTCCGGGCGTGGAGGCGCTTCAGCCATGACGAAACGCACACCGCTCATCGCGGGCAACTGGAAGTTGAACAACACCATCGCAGAGTCCAAGGCCCTCGCCGGCGCGATCGCCGCGCACGTTGGCGCCGGGCTTGGCAGCGAGGTGGTCGTCGGTCCGGTCGCGACCTCGTTCGCGGCGGTCAAGCAAAGCCTCGAAGGGTCGGCCGTCGGCCTCGCGGCGCAGAACTGCCACTGGGAAGATTCCGGCGCCTGGACGGGCGAGCTGAGCCCCACGCTCTTGGTCGACGCGGGCTGCGGCTACTGCATCATCGGTCATTCGGAGCGGCGTCAGTTCTTCGGCGAAACCGACGAAGGCGTCCGCAAAAAGGTGGGCGCGCTGCTGGTACACAAAGTCGTGCCGATCCTCTGCGTCGGCGAGACGCTCGAACAGCGTGAGGCGGGCAAGACGCTGGACGTCGTCTTGGGCCAAATCGATGCCGCGACCGAAGGGTACGACGCCGTGGCCCTAGCGCCGCTGGTCGTAGCGTATGAGCCGATTTGGGCGATCGGCACCGGCCGCACCGCCAAGGCCGAGGACGCGCAAGAGGTTCATGCCGCGATTCGCGGGCGCCTGGCGGAGCTCAAGGGCCAGTCCTGGGCGGATTCGGTTCGCATTCTGTATGGTGGGAGCGTGAAGCCGAGTAACGCGGACGAGCTTCTCGCCCAGCCCGATGTGGACGGCGCCCTCGTCGGCGGCGCGTCGCTCACGCCCGACAACTTCATTCCGATTATCGACGCCGGCGTTCGTCGAGCAGAGAGCTGAGTCCATGTATACCTTCATTTCGATCGTTTATATCTTCGTGTGCCTGTTCCTGATCCTCGTCGTGCTTCTGCAGTCGGGCAAAGGCGGCGGGCTTGGCTCGGCCTTTGGTGGCGGTGCCAGCCAACAGATTTTCGGCGGCGCCGGCGCCGGCAACCTCCTCACGCGTCTGACCGCCGGGTTCGCGTTTGCGTTCATGGCGCTTTCGGTCTGGCTTGCGTTCCTGTCGTCTTCGGGCGAGCAGGCGCTCGATCGCGCGGTGCGCGAGCAAGCGGCGGCGCAGGAAGCCGCCGCGGAGATCGAAGTCGAAGAGGCCGAGGAAGCTGCGCTGGAAGCCGAAGCCGAAGAGGCTGCCGCGGCGGAGGCTGAAGCGGAGGTTGAGGTCGAGGTCGAGGTTGAAGAGGCTGCCGACGAGCCTGACGAGGCTGCGACCGAGTAGGCGCGGCAGGGTTTGGTTACGGTGCGCGGTTTAGTTACACCGCCCGGTTTAGTTACACCGCCCGCCCACCCCCACCCGTAGTCCTCCCTGGCGCGGCATTCGCTTTGCTCTGCCTTGCCGGCGCCTTTGGCGCCGGGCTTCGCCCTGCGGGCTCGCGCTGCCGCGGGTGTTTGGGGGGCGGGGTGTTGGGTGGGGTGGGTGGTGGGGGGCGCCGTGCGGCTTGTGCTGCCGCGGGTGTTGGAGGGGGCGGGGTGTTGGGTCGGGTGCGTGGTACGGCTTGTTTACACCGCCCCGCCCACCCCCACCCGTAATCCTCCCTGGCGCGGCGGTCGCTTCGCTCCGCCTTGCCGGCGCCTTCGGCGCCGGGCTTCGCCCTGCGGGCTCGCGCTGCCGCCTGCCGTTTTGGGAAGGTGGGTGGTCCTGTCTCCGTATGGAGGGGCGCGGAAAAAAGCGCGATATGGGGCGGAGTCGGCGTGTGAGTGACAATCGGCACGACAGCAACCCCCTCCGATTGGCGCGAGCTCCGAGGGGCGGCTTGCGTGGCCTCAGGCCCCAAGCCCCTCCGGCCACCTTTGCAAGCCGCCCCGTCCGACGCAGCCCCGTGTCGCGCTTTTTTCGCGCCCCGATCGCTACCGTACGCTCACGACGACGGCAGTAATATTGTCCCGCCCGCCGCGTGAGTTCGCCACGTTGATGAATCGTTCGGCCGCGCCCCTCGGACCCATGTCGATGACGTCGGGGATCTCGCCTTCTTGCAGGTAGCCGTGGAGCCCGTCCGAGCAAAGAAGATATGCGTCCGATGGCTGGACTTCGAAGAAACCTGTATCCACCTGAACGTATTCGCGACTTCCAACCGCGCGCGTGATCACATTGCGGTGCGGTGATCGGGCGGCTTCGGCTTCGTTGATGATCCCTTGCTTGAGCTGCCAGGCAACTAGCGTGTGATCCTCGGTGAGCGGCTGGGCCTCGCGGTTGCGGATCAAATAGATCCGGCTGTCTCCGACCTGCGCGGTGATGCCGTAGTCGCCGCACATCGCGAGGACCGACAGGGTCGTCCCCATGCCCTGCTGCTCGGGGTCGTGCTGCGCCAAACCGAACACCATGTACGTCGCGGCTTGCACGGCGCTTTCGACAATCCGGATCGCTCGGCGCAGCGATTCCTCGCCGATGTCACCCTGCGCAACGCGATCGAGCGCCTCGTGGCCTCGGCGGACCATGCCGTACACCGTGTCGACAGCTTCCTGGCTTGCGATCTCACCAGCGGCGTGGCCGCCCATCCCGTCCGCGACGACGTACAAGCCGAGCTCGTCGTCGACCATGAACGCATCCTCGTTCAACTTCCGGCGCTGTCCGACGTCGGTCAGTCCCGCACTGTGATATTGCAACCCATCCCCGTTCATTTGTGCCGGCCGCCGAGCGGCGCGCGCGTCCCCAGGTTAGCGAAAAAGGGCTGCGTTCACCAAGAAGAGCGTCGAAATCGCGCTTTGCCTGCCGCTGCGGCGCTGACAAGCAGGTGCCTGCTGCTAAGCTCGGCCCGCATGAACCCGCCCGAATCGACCCAAGACCTGGAATCGGCCTGGGAGGCGCTCGTCGGCAGGCGGAGCCAGTTGGGCTCCGACCAGACACTCGCCGAGCTCGCACTGGGACTGATTCGCGAGATGGGCAACGGGGTCGCTCAACGGGAGCTGCTTCGAGAACTGGCCGGCGCCTGGACGACCGATTGGCGACTGACGCTCGGCGCGGCGTCCCTTCTGCTCGAGCAAGCCGGCCGGCGTGGCATGGACGAGCCACCGCTCCGCGAAGATGGGCCCGCAACCTGGGCTGCCGAGGCGCTGCGGCGAAGCTTGGACGCGCTCGATGACGCCGACCGCAAGGACCCCGACGTGGCGGGCAACCTGAACGCAATGCTCGGAAACGCCTTTCGGTTCTGCGGCCCGGGCAAGGACGCCGAAGCACAGGATGCCTTCACCCGTGCGATCGAGCTCGACCCCGAGCGCGGCGAGTGGTGGTACGACGCGGGCCTGCTCGACAAATGGCGCGGCCGCTTCGACGAGGGCTACGCCGCCAACGAGCAAGCGCGCATGCGCCTCGGCGATCAGCGGCCCGTGCTCTGGAATCTCGCCATTTGCGCGACGGCCCTCGGCAAGGCGGAAGAAGCGGTCGACATCTGGGAGCAACTCGGTGTTCCCGCACGCATCGATCGATCCCGCGGCATGCCCTTCGTCGCCAACCTTCCGCCAATGCTCTTGCGCGTGCTGTCGCGGACGCCGGCCACGGACGCGACCTCCCAGCTCCCCGACAGGGCGGTCGGCTTCGAGTTGGTATGGATCGCGCCGCTCAGCCCCTGTCACGGCGTCGTTCAATCTCCGACGTTTCGTGATGCACCGATCGACTACGGCGATCTCGTGCTCTGGGACGGCGCCCCCGTCGCTGCTCACCAGACCTCCGCAGGAGAGCCCGTCCCGGTGTTTCCCCTGCTCGAGATCCTGCGCCCGGGCGACGAGCGCCGCTGGCCGTTCGTTGCCCTCGAACGAGAGCCGGGGGCCGTCCGAAGCCTCGAAGAGCCGCTCCCCGAGGGCGTTCGCGTGTTCATTCAAGAGGAACGGGTCGAACACCACTGCGCGGCCTGCGAAGCGGGAGAGCCGCACGAGCACGGTCCAGGGTCAGCGGCAGTGCTAGCGTCGACCACATCGTCCCTCGTGCGGGGGAAGCTGATCGTTCCCTTTGCTGTGAAACTCGACGAGTTCGTTGCAGCGTGGGAACGCGCCGTGAAGGATCGGCCGATGTCGATTGCGCTGCCCGAGCTCTACGAAGCGGTCGGTGACGCGAAGCAGGCGGGGCAGGAGCATCAGGCCTGGCGCGGGATCGAGGGGAAGGCTCTGCGCCAAAAGGCCCGACCGTGAGCGAAGGCGGTCGCGGGCTTCTGCCCTCGGAGCAATATCGGTTCGAAGGGATTCCGCAACTCGATGAAGCGACGTTGCACGAGAGACGCCAGCTGGTGTTCTTGGTGCTTTCCGGTTTGTTCTTGGGGACGCTGGCGATGCTCAACATCCTGGGCGTCACCCGCTTCATCGACCTGAGCTTCGAGCTCCCCGGAACGAACCTGACCATCCCGATGCCGCTCGCTGTGGGTGTCCTTCCGTATCCGGTCACGTTCCTGTGCACCGACTTCATCTCCGAGCTCTACGGCCGCCACCGCGCCAACCAGGTCGTCTGGATGGGACTCGCCCTGAACCTCTGGGTGATGTTCATCCTGTGGATCGGTGGTGCGCTTCCTGGCTTCGAGCCTGCAAACCAACCCCAATCAGGCATCTTTTTCGAGCTTCGCCGACTCGCCTTCAGCGCCGTCACCGCGTCGATGATCGCCTACCTCGCCGCTCAGTTCATCGACGTGCAGGTCTTTCACTTCTGGAAGCGCTTGACCAACGGCCGCCACCTCTGGCTCCGCAACAACGGCTCGACCCTGGTCAGCCAAATGGTGGACACCATCTCGGTGATCCTGATCACGCACTTCCTCGCACACGGCATCCCGATCGACGAAGCCGCGCCCCTATGGCCGCAGCTCCTCACCTTCATCGCAGCGGGGTACACCTTCAAGCTCACGGTCGCCCTCTTGGACACGCTACCGTTCTACCTAGGCGCCAAACACCTCGGCCAATACCTCCGCATCCACCCCATCCACGGCACAGACAGGCGCTGACGCCGGCACCGGCACCGGCACTGGCGCTGGCACCAACACCGCCCACCGGCAGCCGGCAGCGCGAGCCCGAAGGGCGAAGCCCGGCGCGAACGCGCCGGCAAGGCAGAGCGAAGCGAATGCCGCGCCAGGGAGGATTACGGGTGGGGGTGGGCGGGGCGGTGTAAACAAGCCGTACCACGCACCCACCCAAGACCCCGCCCCCCCCAACCACCCGCGGCAGCTCAAGCCCGCACCGGCGCCACCCGCCGGCAGGCACCCACCTGCCACCCGCCCGCAACACCCCCGGCAGCGCGAGCCCGCAGGGCGAAGCCCGGCGCGAAGCGCCGGCAAGGCGGAGCGCAGCGACCGCCGCGCCAGGGAGGACTACGGGTGGGGGTGGGCGGGCGGTGTAATTAAACCTCGGGCCCGGCTCATCAAAGAGCAGCGGGCCCGCGTCAGCGTCCGTTAGCCCTCAGGCCAAACGCCTCAGTCCGTCTTCTCTTCTTCTGTGGGGGCCTCGGCCGGTTCTTCCGCCGGCGCCTCTTCGGCCTTTTCGGCCTCTTCCCCGCTCGCTGCGATTGCGAACGCGCCGAGCTTGTCCTTCAGCGCATCGCCAAGCGTGGCTTGGGCGCCGCCGAGGCTTGGGCCGATCTTGCGTGGAGCGACGCGCTTTTGGGCTTCTTCGGGGCGCGCGACCTGGTTCACGTCCTGGCCTTCCGCGGCGCGGAGGGAGAGCGTGATGGTGCGTTCCTCGTCGTCGAGTCGAATGACCTGGGCCTTGACGATGTCGCCGGTCTTGACGATCTCGGTTGGCTCCTGGCTGAGGTCGGCGCTGATCTCGCCGCGGGGAATCACGCCCTCGACGCCACGCTCGAGCTCGACGTGCACGCCGTACTCGTCGGCTCCGGTCGAGCGAACCTCGATGACGGTGCCTTCGGGGTAACGTTTCGGCACGAAGACCCAAGGGTCTTCGTAGAGCTGCTTGATGCCGAGGCTGACCTTGCGGTCGTCGTGGTTGATCGAAAGGATGATCGCCTCGACCTCATCGCCCTTGCGGTAGATGTCGGCCGGGTTGTTGATGCGCTGGGTCCAGCTGAGGTCCGACTTGTGGACCATGCCGTCGACGCCGTCCTCGATGCCGACGAAGACGCCGTAGTCGGTGATGGAGCGAACGCGGCCCTGAATGATGTCGCCTGGGTTGTACTTCTGCGTGAAGACCGTCCAGGGGTCGGGCTCGAGCTGCTTGAGGCCCAAGCTGATGCGCTTGTTCTGCGCGTCGAGGTCGAGAACGACGCACTCGACCTCCTGGCCCACCTCGAGCACCTTCGATGGATGCTTCGGCTTGGCCCAGGTCATCTCGCTGACGTGGATCAGGCCCTCGACGCCCTGCTCGAGCTCGATGAAGGCGCCGTAGTCGGTGAGCGACACGACCTTGCCCTTGACCTTCTTGCCGGCAACGTAGTGGTCGGTCGCCACGTTCCACGGGTCTTCCATGGTCTGCTTGAGGCCGAGCGACACGCGCTCGGTGTCGGCGTTGTACTTGAGCACCTTGACCGTGACCTCGTCGCCCACTTCGAAGACCTCGGACGGATGATTGACCCGGCCCCAGCTCATGTCGGTGATGTGAAGAAGACCGTCGATGCCGCCGAGGTCCACGAACGCACCGTACTCGGTGATGTTCTTGATCGTGCCGGTGACGACCTGATCTTCCTGCAGGTTCTCGAGGGTGGCTTCCTTGAGGCGGTCGCGCTCCTTTTCGAGAAGGACGCGGCGCGAAAGCACGATGTTGCCGCGCTTCTTGTTGAACTTGATGACCTTGAACTGAAAGGTCTGGCCGAGGAGCCGATCCAAGTTGCGGACCGGCCGGAGGTCGACCTGCGAGCCCGGAAGGAATGCCTTTACGCCACCGCGGATGGTCACGGCGAGGCCGCCCTTCACGCGCTGGGTGATGGTGCCTTCGATGAGCTCGTCGCGCTCGCATGCGGCGCTGATTTCGTCCCAGACTTTGAGCTTGTCCGCCTTCTCCTTGGAGAGCATGACGAGGCCGTCTTCGTTCTCCTTGGATTCGATCAGCACGTCGACAGAATCGCCGGCGGTTGCCGAGATGTTGCCTTCCGCGTTGATGAACTCGTGGAGCGAGATGACGCCTTCGGACTTGTATCCGATGTCGACGACGACCGAGTCTTTGCCGACTTTCAGGATCGTCCCGGCGACGATGTCGCCTTCGCGCAGTGCGTCTGTTCGGGTGGCCGAGGCTTCAAAAAGAGCGGCGAAGCTGTCGGGATTGGGGGTTTCGTTTTGGATTTGTGTGGTTTCGGTCATGTAATATTCACTGCTTCCGGTACGTTCGTCCGAGCTCGGCACACCTGGCCGGGTCTCCGAAGACCCCCGGAAATGCAGGGGAGTGCCTGGGTAGCAGGGGAGTTTGGGGGTGTCAATTGCAGGCGTCGACGAGCTCGAGCACGTGTTGGACCACAGATTCGAGGTCGAGGCTGGTGCTGTCGAGAATGACGGCGTCCTCGGCGGGGCGCAAAGGGGCGATGGCCCGAGTCGAGTCCGCCTCGTCGCGGGACCTGATTTTGGCGAGGATTTGGCCGTAGTCGGCCTCGGTCCCGCGGTTTTGCAGGTCCGCGACCCGACGCTTCGCTCGCTCTTCGGCGGAGGCCGTGAGAAAGAGCTTCACCTCGGCGTCAGGGAAGACCACGGTGCCGATGTCGCGGCCTTCGAGCACCACGCCACCTTCCCGCCCGAGATCGCGCTGCATCTCGAGCAACGCGCGGCGGACGCCCGGATAGGCGCTGACCTGGCTTGCACCGGCGGACATCTCCGGGGTTCGAATCTCGTCTGCCCGATCTGTGCCATCGATCAAAAGCCGAGGCGTTCCATCGTCTTGCGACGCAAAGCCGAGGTCCGCCTCAACCGCAACGGCTGCGACCGCGGCTTCGTCGTCCCATCGGATGCCCCGGTCGCGGGCGGCGAGCGCAACGCCGCGATACAGGGCTCCGGTGTCCACCAAGGTGTAGCCGAGACGCTGCGCAAGCACGCGAGCGGTGGTGCTTTTGCCCACGCCGGCGGGGCCGTCGATGGCGATGACTGGGCGTGCTCGGCTCATTCGGTTTCCTCCGTGATGTCGGCACCGAGCGATTGCATGAGCGCCACAAAGCCTGGGAAGCTCGTATCGACCGCCTCGGCGCCTTCGATGACCGACTCCCCTTCGGCCAAAAGTCCGAGCAGCGCGGCGGACATGGCGATGCGGTGGTCGCCCCGGCTTTCGATGGTCGCGCCGTGGAGCGCAGCGCCCCCGGTGATGATGAGGCCGTCGGGAAGCTCTTCGCACGGGACGCCGAAGGCCTGCAGGACTTCGGCCATCGTGGCGATGCGGTCGCTCTCCTTGACCCGAAGCTCGCTGGCGTCCCGAATCTCGGTTTGGCCTTTGGACACGGCGGCTAGGGCGCAGACCGCGGGGATCTCGTCGATCATGCGAACGATCAGCTCGCCGCCGGCGACCGAGCCACGAACGGTACGGTGTGCGACGCTGATCTCCGCCATCGGTTCGTCGCCTGCGCCGTGTCCGCTCGATCGATGCGCGACGTTCGCACCGAGCAAACGCAACCAATCGAAGAGGCCCGTGCGCGTCGGGTTCACGCAGACGTCGCTCACGCTCACTTGGCTGCCGGGCACCATCGCGGCAGCCAGCAGCGGGAATGCGGCACTCGACGGATCCCCTGGCACATGCCAATCGAAGGGCTCCCAACCTCCGGCCCATTCGAGGTTCGGGTCGAGAAGCACCGATGCACCGGCGGTTTGGAGGGGGACGCCGAGGGCGAGCATCATCCGCTCGGTGTGGTCGCGCGAGAGGACCGGCTCCTCGATCGCGGTTGGGGCGCCGGCGTAGAGTCCGCTCAGAAGGAGCGCACTTTTCACCTGGGCACTGGCGATGGGCATGGCGTACTCGATGCCCCGGAGGACCTCCCCCTCGACCAAAGGCGCGATCGAAATCGGTGGGTACAGCTCGTCGGGCTTGGCTCCTGCGCTCCCTGCAATGTGCGCGCCCCTGGCGCGAAGCGGCTTGATCACCCGACCCATGGGACGGCGCGCAAGCGACGCGTCGCCAACCATGCGCGTGCCGAACCGTTGGCCGCTCAGTAGACCGGCGAGCAGCCGCATCGTGGTGCCCGAGTTGCCGCAGTCGATGACGTCCCCCGGCATTCGCAGTCCGTGCAGGCCGACGCCATCCACCGTGGTGGCTTCGTTCGTGCTCTCGACGCCGACGCCCATCGAGCGGAACGCCTGACGCGTCGCTGCGTTGTCGAGGCCTTCGGACAGGCCAGTGATGCGAGACCTGCCGCGGCCCAAGGCGCCGAAGATGAGGCTGCGGTGGCCGATCGACTTGTCGCCCGGCACGCGAACGCTTCCGCGCAGCGGCCCCGAACGGTGGACGCGATAGCGCTTTTTGACTCCGCTCGAGGCGTGACTAGACACGCGACCCCTTTAGCACGCGCCCGAGTGACTCGAGAAAGCGTTCGTTCTCCTCCGGCTTGCCCACCGTGACGCGGATCCAGGACTGAAGCGGCGAGCCCATGGCGCGCACGATCACCCCTTCGCGGAGCAGGTCTTCGTAGACCGCCCTGCCCGGCTTCTGAACCTCGACCAAGACGAAGTTGCCCTGGCTCGGTGCGACGCGGAGGCCCGCCGCCTCCAACGCTTCGACGAGCTTGCGGCGGTCGCGGAGGGTGGCTTCGACGCTCGCCCGCAGATGCGGCTGGTCGCCGAGAGCGGCCTTGGCGGCGACCTGCCCCAGCGTGCCGACGTTGAAAGGAGCACGTAGACGGTTGAGATCGAACACGAGCTCCGTCGATCCGAGCAGGTAGCCGACGCGGAGCGCAGCGAGCCCATACGCTTTTGAGAAAGTTCGAAGAATCGCCATCCGCTCCCGCGTATCGCGCAACTCGGTTGCAGGTGCGAAGTCCTCCGCGTCCACGTATTCGACGTAGGCTTCGTCGATGACCGCGAGCACGCGCTCGGGGAGCGAGCGAAGGAGCCGCTTCAGCTCTCGCTCGGCGATATAGCTGCCGGTTGGGTTGTTGGGGTTGGAGACGAAGAGAAGCTTGGTGTCGGGGGTCACGGCGTCCAGCAGATCGTCGACGTTCCAATGCAAGTCGTCGCGAAGCGGGACGGCGGTGAAGCTCAGCTCCTGGGCGACCGACCCGATGCGATAGCAGGGGAAGGATGGGTGCCCGAAGACCGCGTGCTCTCCCCGGCTCGCGACGACGCGGCAGATCAAGTCGATGAGCTCATTCGAACCGTTTCCGAGACAGAGTTGCGCCGAAGGTACGTCGTGATGGGCCCCTAGGGCCTCGCGGAGCGCATAGCCTCGGGGGTCAGGGTAGCGCTCGAGCTGCAGGCCGCCGGCGCGCAAGGCCTCGATGGCCTTCGGCGAAGGGCCGTACGGGTTCTCGTTCGACGCGAGCTTCACGATGTCGTCGATGCCGAGCTCACGTCGAAGCTCGTCTTCGGGTTTGCCGGGCTCGTACGCCGTCAGCGCGAGGATGTGGGGTGCCGCGAGTTCGCTCATGGGGGTCGGTCAGCTCAAACGAGGATAGCTTCCGATGACCTTGGCATAACGCGAGATGCGGCGCAGCTCCTCCACAGCAGTGAGGATCGCCCGGTCGGTGATGTGGCCGTCCATCTCGAGGAAGAACACGTGGCGCCACTGGGTTCCGGTCGAGGAGCGCGACTCGATGCGGGTGAGGTTGATCTCGCGGTCCGCCAGGGGCTTGAGCGCTCGGTGGAGCGCGCCGGGCTCGTCACCGGGTGCTACGGCGACGAAGGTACGGTCTTTGCCTGTGCGGGATGGGAGTCGATTGCCGACGATGCCAAAGCGGGTGATCACGTTGGAGTCGTCTTCGAGTCGGTCCTCGATCAGCTCGAGGCCGTGAAGCTCCCGAAGGAGCGGGGAGCCGAGCGCCGCGGATTGGTCGTCGCCGCTCGCAAAGAGCGCCGCGGCCTCGCCCGACTGTACGTCGACCAGGATCGCGTCCGGGTAGCGCGAGCGGAGCTGGCGCTCGCATGCGGCAATGGCCGGCGCCGAGCCGTAGATTTTGATCACCTGAGCGGGGTCCCCGGACTGCGAGAGAAGCTGGTAGCGAAGCGGGGCGACGCGCTCCGCGCAGAGCTTGGCGTCGGTGTCGACCAAGCCTTTGAGCGTCGCGGTAATCGCTCCGTCGGTTGACGTTTCGAGAGGGACGACACCAAACGTCGCATGGCCGTGCAGGACCGATTCGAGAACGGCCGCGACCGTCTCAGTCGGGCGAAAGCTCGGCGCGTGCCCGAAGTAATCGCGGGCGGCGGCGTGCGCGAGGTCACCTGGTGTGCCGAAGTACGCGACCACGTCGGGTGTGATCAGCTCGGTGCAGGCCGATAGGACTTCGCGAAAGACGGGCTCGATGCTCGACTCCGGGAACTCTTCGGCCATCGCACGTGCGTTCTTGATGACCGTCGCCTTCTTCGGCAGCCGAAGCGGCTCGTTCCCAGCGCCTTCGAGGAGCTCGGTGTACTCGCGAATCGCACGCGCGCGCGCATTGAGAGCGTTCACGAGCTGCCGGTCCGCCTCTTCGAGGGCTGCGGTGATCCGGCCGAGACGATCGTTCATGAGCCCGATGGTACCAGCCGCGTCACTGGAGGTATACCGTCTGCGGCACTTCGCTAGCCGTCGTCCCGGCGCGCAAGGTCGCGGAGACGAGCCAGTGTCACCAGTGCATCGACCGGGGTCATCCGGTCGACGTCGAGCGCTTCCAAGGTCGCTTCGACTTCGGATCGAGGCGGCGGCGCGGCCTCGAACAAGGGCATCTGAGGCGCGGTGCTTGCCTCCGCGCGTGCCTCGAGCTCTTTGAGCTTGGCTTTGGCACGGGCGAGCACGACCGGGGGCACGCCGGCAAGCCTAGCAACCGCCAGGCCATAGCTTCGATTCGAGCCGCCAGGGACGAGCTGATGGAGCAGAACCATGCTGTCATCGTGCTCTTTTGCCGCGACGTTGTAGTTGGCGGCCCTCTCGAGGCGATCGGCAAGGGCGCAGAGCTCGTGATAGTGCGTCGCGAAGATCGTACGGCAACGCGTCGCGTCGTGAAGGTGCTCGGCGACCGCCCAGGCGATCGCGAGCCCGTCGTAGGTGCTCGTGCCGCGCCCGATCTCGTCCAAGATCACGAACGATCGCTCGGTCGCCCCCCGCAGGATGGCGGACGCTTCCATCATTTCGACCATGAACGTGCTCTGACCGCGAGCCAGGTGATCGCTCGCCCCGACCCGCGTGTAAACGCGAT
Source organism: uncultured delta proteobacterium (assembly GCA_963712235.1). Classification (GTDB taxonomy): domain Bacteria; phylum Myxococcota_A; class Polyangia; order Polyangiales; family Houyiibacteriaceae; genus SG8-38. The sequence goes on along the minus strand of CAVQHC010000003.1, from coordinate 70,076 downwards.
CGACGATCCCGATCCGGGCGCGCTTGGCGGCGACGAACCCCCCGGCCTGGGCCATGATCACCGCCAGCGCCGCTTGACGCATCGCCGTCGACTTTCCCGACATGTTCGGCCCGGTCAGGAGCATGAAGCGCGTGGCCTCGGGGCTGAGCTCGATCGTGTTGGGGACGAAGCCGTCCTTGGCCGCGTAGCATTCGACGGTGGGGTGCCGGCTGTCCTCGAGGATGAGCGCCCGGCTAGAATCGACTTCGGGACGGACATAAGCGCGGCACTGCGCGACCTCCGCCAGCGCCGCGCTCGTGTCGATGGAGGCGATGACCCGGGCCAGCCGGTGAAGACGCGGCGCCTCGTCGCCAATCGCTTTTCGCAGATCGAGGAAGGCGGCCGACTCGAGTGCGCGAGACCGTTCGTCGGCGTGCAGGATGCGGTCTTGCAGCTCGGCGAGCTCGGCCGTGATGAATCGCTCGCCGTTCGCGATGGTCTGCTTACGCACGTAGTCGTCCGGGACGGCGTCGAGCCTGGATTTGGTGATTTCGATGTAGTACCCAAAGACCCGCGTGAACTTGATTTTGAGCGAACCGATGCCGGTGCGTTTTCGTTCGCGACGCTCGAGGTCGAGGACGATGTCTTTGGCCGTCGTAGACAGTTTGCGAAGCTCGTCGAGATCGGGCAGATGGCCATCGGCAAAAATCCCGCCCTGCCTTTCGATCGCCGGAGGCTCGTCGACCAAGGCAGCCTGCAACAGCGCGAGCACATCGGCGCAAAGGTCCACCCCTTCGAGCGAGGCCATCGAGTCATCGAGCGCGCTTCCGGGGCGCGCCGAGAGCTCACGGTGAAGCGCCTCGGCGCTCGCGAGGCCGTTTCGGATCACGCCCAGGTCTCGTGGGTTTGCCAGGCCCACCGCGGCGCGCACCGCCAGCCGTTCGATGTCGCCGATCTCGGCGAGCCGCGCCCTAGCCTGGTCGCGAATGCGCGCGTCGGTGAAGAAGAGCTCGACGGCATCATGCCGCCGCCGGATGCGTTCGATGTCGGTCAGCGGTTCGAGCAGGCGTGACCGAAGCGCCCGTGCGCCCATCGGCGTCTTGGTTTCGTCGAGCAGCTGAAGAAGCGAGCCCCGGCGCTCGCCGTCCAGGGTGCGCACGAGCTCCAGATTGCGCACCGCCGCGTCGTCGAGGACCAGCCGTTCGCCCGCCGCGTACAGCGTGGCCGTGTGGATCGGGGAGTCGGCCTGGTGCTTTTTGGCGTAGTCGAGCACGAGCGACGCCGCCTCGGCGGCAGGCGCTTGGCTCGAAAGCTCGGCGGCCTGCTCGGGGCTGAGCCACTCGTCCAAGCGTTCGGCGCCCGGCCGTAGTTCGACCGACCGCAGCGCCGACTTGGGCAGAGATTGCTTGCAGAGCGCCTCGAGCTCGGGAGCCCCTGCTTCGAGGAGCACTTCGGCAGGATCGAGGCGCACGAGCTCGCCCACCCATTGAGGGCCTAGCTCGACCACGCAGGCTCTGAGCGTCCCGGTCGACAGCTCGAGCGCAGCTACGCCACCGTCCCGCGTCGCGGCGACCAGGAAGTTCTCCGAGCGCGCGTCGAGGGCGTCGGGCTCGAGGCAAAGCCCCGGCGTGACCACCCGAACCACCTCGCGCGGCACGACGCCACGCGCGCCCGAGGGCTCGGCCATCTGTTCGCACATCGCCACCTTCTCCCCGTGACGGAGCAGCCCGGCGAGGTATCCGGCCGCAGCGTGGTGCGGGACGCCGGCCATGGGTATCTTGTTCCCGTCCGGGTCGGTCCCTCGGGAGGTCAGCGCGATGTCGAGGATGCCCGCGGCCCGAACCGCGTCCTCGTAGAACATCTCGTAGAAGTCTCCGAGGCGAAAGAAGATGATCGCATCGGGATGCTGCCCCTTGGCGCGCAGAAACTGGCGCATGACCGGGCTGTGGTCCTTCTTTCGCGCCGTCCCTGCTACCCCCATGAACCGGGTCTACTGAAAAGTCTGGACGATGTTAAGGGGAGAAAACACGATCCGCCGGATCCCGGCCTCCAGGTCCACGAAGTAGAGTTGGTCTTGCTGCGGGGCAAAAAGCATCGAGGAGGGCAGCGACGAGACTCCTGCGCTGGTGTCGATGGCCAGCCGCCCGAACTGATTGCTGATGTTGAAGTTCAGAAGGGTGGCGTTCGGGATTGGATCACCCGCATCGGAAGGAAAAGGGCGGATTTGAAAGCTCACCAGGGGGTTGATGTACTGCTTGCTGGGGAAGGCGCGCCCCGCGAGATAGGTGTCCACATCGACGAACGGGTCGTCGACCGTGGGTAGATCGACCGGTCGACTCGGGTCCAGCACGCACTCCTCAAGCGGCCCTGGAATGACCCGGTTGATGAAGCCAGAGGTCGTTCCGGTCACCGTGTAGGCCTCTTGCGTGTGGATTTGATACTGCGTGAACTCAGGGAAGCACGCCCGGACGCGGGCGAGGGTGTATCTGCGGGTGTTGGTCGACTCCCCGATCTCGAGCTCATGATTGAAGGCCCGAAGGATGGGGAACCAAACCTGACGCTCGTCGAGCTCGTCCATCAGGTCCTGGAAGTCCTCGCATGCGGGGTCGTCTTCGGTGATTGGCGGCAGCTCGCCCGTGATCACGAGTCGGTCTCCCACGTAGGATTCGACGAGGTCGGCGTCTGGCGGCTGTGGGCCGAGGACGCCAACCCGGCACAGGGGGACGTCGCCGGCCTGGAACCAATTGCCCGCTTCGCTGCCTTCGAGATTCTCATCGGTAAAGCGACCAAGGCCTCCCTCGGAATTCGGGATCAAGCCCTGCCAGGTGGCATCCCATCCCTCCGAGAAGGTGCTCCAGACCTGCGAGGACGCGCAGATCAACGCCGACGGCGCGCCGAAGACGTTGATCATCGAGGACGAAGCGCGCTCCGTGCCGTCGGCGTCGATGCTCGTCGTGGGCGGACAGTCGATGAGCTGCAGCCCCGGGCCACCGGAGTTCTGCGCGACGCCGCTCGTTTCGTCGAGCCGCCCGGGCGCCGCGTTGAACTGAAACGATGGGCTGCCGTCGATCTCGACCACGGCGGGCGTGGCAGGTGTGAACCGGAATCGCTCTCGGTGCCGACGAATACTCGCGAGACGGTCCGGGCCCGTTTCGTCAACGGTGCAGGCGATGGTTCCCGACCCGCCTCTGCACGGCGCGTTTAGATCGTAGATGTCGAGGAAAAACATCGTGCCGTCCGAAAGGCTCACCGCCAAAAAGACGCCGCGCATGTTGCTCGCGCTCTGGGCCAGGGCGAACGCGTTCCCGTCCGTGGGGTTGCAGATGTCCCCGAGGGGCACCTGCTTGCCGGTGCCGTTCGGCTCGTCCTCGAGCTCGTAAAACGGCGAGATGACTTCGATGGCGCGGACATTCGAAAACGCGAAGCGAACGCGATTGCGGGATTCGATGTTCTCCTCGTTCGCCCGCGCCGAGACTCCGGCGAGGACCGGAAGCACGGCGCCAAAGGTCTCGTCTGCCTCCGCGGTGCCCTCGGGGTCCTCGGTGTAGTCGACCACCAGGATGCTGCTGTCGACCGCGCTCACGGCGTAGAGGTAGCGTTCGGTCGCGGCCTGATCGTCGCGTGCGGAGCTGGCCGGCACCAACGGGGTCACGTCGATTTCGGTCGTCGGTGTTCCTGTAATGATCGGATCCAACGGATCCATGAGCATTGCACCGCCTGGTCCGATGCGGAAGCGATGGATCAGCGGCTGATTGGCGTCCGCGACGAGCAAGACGTCGTCGGTATCGTCGCCCGTACCGGACTGAGACGAACTGCCTTGTTCGATGCCGCTGTCGATCGTCAGCGCAACCGGGCGGGGGCCCGCGGACGGACCTTCGGAGCAGGGTCGCGTCGTTCTGACCGTCTTGATGACCCGAGCTCTGGGGTCGTTGCGGTTCATGAAGTCCTGCGGGCAGATCCGGTTGTAGTCGTTGCCGTCGGAGACGGGGCCGCCGGATTCGGGCGCTGGGACCTGCTCGACCGGGCAGCCGACGGTGGGAAGCGGCAGCAGGACGGGCTCGAGGAGGACCTGCGCACCGGTCGCCGGGTTGATGACCACTTGGACCTGCGCCACCGCACCGAGCTCCGGAAGCGCCGCATAGAGGAAGCGATAGTTGATGGATGATTCGGCGCCGGTGACCTGGCCGTCTTCGTTCCTGATCAGCACGCTTCGCGCGCTTTCGTGCAGGACCAGGTCTGTGGGCCCTGCGTCGAAGCGCACCGGCTCCGGCGTGGGAAGGTCCGTGAAGCCCTGGATGATCAAATCGGTCGGAACAGCCTGAAGGCTCTTCGCGCTGAAGCTGGTCACGTACGTGTAGACCGGTGCGAAGGGCGAGATTTGGATGCCCGTCGGCTGCTCATCGACCGTGACCGCCGTCACGCCCGGTATGGTGGGGTTCGTATTCGAGATGAGCCCATTGGTGAAGTTCACGACGGCGACCTCCCCGCGCTCGATCTGGGTGACGGCGCCGAGGAACTGAGGCTCGATCTCGGGAGCGACCACCGTCTCCCCGTCGCAGAGGCCGGCCGGCAGCAGCGCTTGGAGGATGAACCGATTACCGCTGACCCGTTCGATGTCCGCGCACAAAAATTGAAGCTTTGCGGAGCGATTCAAAGACGCGAGAGCGACGTTGTTCGCATTGTTTCTACAAGACGAGAGAAGGAGCGCGCAGGCGGCGAGCGAAATCACGAGGAGACGCGTCATCGAGGCAGCTCCGATACCGGCTGTGGCAGGCCGACCAGACCAATCAGCCTCGGCGCGCACTCTTTGGCCTCATCGGCGCTCGTCGATTCCAGGCAGTCGAGGATGGGCTGTAGATCGGCTACGCGAATCACCGAGCTGCTGAAGTCGGCGATGTAGATGAGACGCCGCGGCGCATCGATGGCGAACTCGAAGGCGCCGCTGATGTTGGTCAAGGTCGTGAGCCCCTGAAAGGCGTCCGTATCGATGACTTGGACGTTGCGCGATAGGAAGCAGCTCACGAAGGCGAGGACCACGGTGTCGCCCCGCGCGGGGACCTCGGCGATTTGGACGCGTGAAGGATCCCCACAGCTCGAAATCTGAGCGACCATGCTGAGGTCTCCCCCTGCGACATCGCTTCGGGCAACGACCAGAGCTTCGGGCGATCGCGAGACGATGTAGGCGAGGTTTCGCCCCTCCCGTGGATCGAATCGGATGTCCCGATTGCTGCGGCCCTGATCGAGGCCGCTCACGAAGAGCGGGCCCGCGTCGAACAGGTAGCTCTGCGTCGGGTCCTCATCGATACCGATACCGAGGCGAACGATCGCAGGCACCTCGGCGCTGGGAATCCAGGCTCGCTTGGCACCGGGCTCATAGGTGATGGTCACCTGCTCGGGCGCTAGGTCGTCGATGGTCGCAGCGAGGCGGGGACGTTTCTGCGGTTCCGGGCCGCCGGGGCGGAACTGGTCGAAGAACATGCTCGCCCGGCCCTCGCGGTGCGCCATCAGGATGTAATCGCCACGCAGGGCCGGGTTCTCGGGTTCGTCCGGATCGCCGAAGTCCGCGGCAAGGTCGCCGACGTAGACATCGACCGGATCGGACGGAAGGCGGAGATCGAGGGTCGGATTCACCAGCTCCGCGCTTCCCGTTCGGTAGGTGCTGGTACAGGTCTGCGGCTGGCCGAAAGGGCCACCACAGCTGAGCTGGCCTTCCTCATTCACGTCGATGAACGTCAGGTTGGCATCGCTTCGCACCGGAACGTAGATGCGCCTGCCGTCGGTCGAAAGCCCCATTCCGTCCGAGAAGGAGCCGATCGACACCTCGCCTGGAATCAGCCCTTCGACGGGGATGAGCCTCAGCGCCGCTCCGGGGTCGCGGAATCGGAGATTGGCGGGGATGACCGAGCAGCGGTCCGGCGGAACGGCCGTGCAGCTGTCGTCGTTCACGGGGTCGCAGACGCACTCCGGGTCGTTGATGTTGCCTTCGAAGTCGGCCTGCAGGCAGCTGTTGTTGACGCCCGCGCCGATGCAGCCCGTCTGAATCGCCTCGAGCACCTTGTCGAGGTCGTAGGATTGGACGTTCCCAGAGTTCCATTGCAGCGCGAAATTCGAGCTCGTGACATAGAGGTACTTGGGCGCGCCCTCGGCGTCTTCGTCGACCGAGAGCTCGATCGCGATGGGAAAGGCCATCAAGCCGGGGGGCAAGTCCTGGCCTGTTGTCCTGCCACAGCCGGTCGAGACCGTTCCAAACATAAGCAAGAACCCCAGAGCGAACCCGATCACATCGCTCCATGGGCCGAATCGCGACCGCATGCGGCGGCACCCTAGCCGTTCACCCTAGCCGGGGCAACTGGCAGCGGAGGCGCTCAGTTCCAGGGATCGAGGATGGACCGATCGCGCTCTGGCGCCGGTTTGGGTCTCCGGCGCGGTTTGGGACGAACCGGCTTGTTGCGGGCTTCCGGTGCTCGCACGGTGGCTGCATCGGACGCCGAGGCCAGCGCGTCCGCGGCGCCTGGCTTGGAGCTCGCGTCCTCCCCGAGCAACGGAGAGAGCATCGGTGGCGGGAGCAGAGGTGCCGGTCGGGTCGCGGTCAGGTCCAATGCATCTGGCGCGGGCAAAGTCTGCTGCGTATCGGTCGTCGCCGCCTCGGGCTCCGTCTTCCGGAACGTCCCCATGGCGACCGTAGCGACGAGCACTAGGAGAGCGAGAGCAAGGCCCCCGAGGTAAATCGGAAAGGCGCTCCGGCGCCAGGGACGCGGGGGCCTGGTTGGCGGGAGCGTCCAGGTATCCGGCCCAACCGGTTGCAGGCCCGCTTTGACGAGCACGAGGTCACTCAGGACCTCGTGCATCGTTTGATAGCGACGCTCGGGCTGCTTCTCGAGGCAGCGCATGATCAGCGTCTCGAGCTCCTCGGAAATGTGCGGAACCCGGACCCTGGGCGGGATCGGTTCCTCGTACATGTGCTTGGTGAGGATACCCATCATCGTGTCTGCGTCGTGCGGAACGTGGCCCGTCAGCATCTCGTAGAGCAAGACGCCTAGCGCGTAGATGTCGGTTCGATGATCGACGCCCTCGCCTTCGCATTGCTCGGGCGACATGTAGTGCGGCGTGCCGAGCACTTCGCCGGCCCGGGTGAGCCGACTGGGACCGTGACCGACCTTCGCGATGCCGAAGTCGAGGACCTTCACGAAGTCTTCCTCGTCTTCGCGCCGAATCAAAAACACATTCTCCGGTTTGAGATCGCGATGGGTGATGCCCGCGTCGTGGGCTGCGCCAAGCGCGCGGCAGACCTGAATCGCAATGTGGAGCGCGCGCTCCTCGGGCATCCGGTCGACGCTGTCGATGGCATCGATGAGGTCGAGGCCATCGAGATACTCCATGATGAAGTAGGTCGAACCGTCGGTCAGCTCGCCGAAGTCGCTGACATCGATGATGTGCTGGTTCCCGATGTTGGATGCGCTTTCGGCTTCGCGACGAAACCTCGCCAAGACCTCCGGGTCGCGCGTGTTCTCCTGGCGAAGGACCTTCATCGCGAGCGGCTTGTTCAGGCGCGTATGGGTGACGCGGTACACCAGACCCATGCCCCCTTCGCCGAGCAGGGATTCGACGCGGTAGCGCTGGTCGATGGTCTGCCCGAGCAGCCATTCGGCCACGCGCGTCGGCCCTGAAGCGCTGACGCCCCCAATCGGGCCCGCTATCGTTCTCGTGCTATCGCCCATACAGCTATGCCGGAATATTCCAGTCGTGTTCATTCCAACACGGTCTGGCTCTTCCAGCAAGCCTTCGGGGGCCGGAAACCGCAGATCAATGTGAATTTTTAGCGGAGGCGGGCCTGGGCAGCCGCCAAACGCGCTCCGGGGAGCTGGGAAAGAGGCGCCGACACGAAGTCGAGCCCGAGCTTTTCACAGATTTCGATCGAGGTTGGGCTCCCGCCCTGGTCCCCGCAGAGGCCGGCGCGGAGGTCCGGCCGGACGGCCCTGCCCCGTTCGAGAGCGATGCGAATGAGCTCGGCAACCTCCTCGTCGAGGTTGGTGAAGGGGTCCCCGGCGATCAAGCCGAGCTCGTTGCGGTATGCCGGAAGGAACCGGCTGGCGTCGTCCCGGCTGATGCCGAGCGCGGTCTGCGTCAGGTCGTTGCCGCCGAATGAAAAGAAGTGAACGAGCTGGGCAAGCTCTCCGGCGATCAGGCAGGCGCGGGGCAGCTCGATCATCGCGCCGAGGCGGCATTGGAACGCGCCGGCGGGTTCTGCAAAGATCTCTGCGTGCGCGCGGTCGACGGCTGCGCGAAGTGCTTCGACCTCCGAGGTGAACGCGATCATCGGAATCAGAACCTCGAGGTCGACCTCTAACCCCTGCTCCACGCAGTCGCGCGCGGCGAACAGCATCGCACGAAGCTGCATGTCGTAGAGGCCTGGGACGGTGAGCCCCGCGCGCACACCGCGGTGGCCGAATGCCGGGTTCGACTCTCGATGCCATGCGACCGCCTTGGCCGCTTCTTCGAGCTCGATGTCGAGCGCGTCGGCGATCGCCTGGAGTGACGGCTCGTCCTGCGGAAGAAATTCTTCGACCGCCCTGTCGAGCAAGCGAATGGTCACCGGCCGCCCGTCCATCGCGTCGAAAATCTCGACGAAGTCTTCTCGCTGCGCGCGCTCGAGCTCGGAGAGCCACTCGCTTCGCTGCGTGTCCTCGACCGCAAGGAGCGCGCATCGCATCGCAAACAATCGATCCTTGGCAAAGAACATGCGCTCCGTTCGGCACAGGCCCACCCCTTCGGCGCCGTAACTCAGGGCAGCACGGGCTGCCTGCGGGGTGTCCGCTTCGGCGTACACCCGCATCCGGCGGACCTGATCGGCCCAGCCCATGAGCTCGCCCAGCTCCTCGACGGTGGTGGACGCCTCGAGGTCGAGCGCGCCAACGAAGACCCTTCCGGTCGAGCCATCGAGGGTGAGCATGTCCCCTTCCCTCAGCGGCTCGGCAGACTCGAGGCCGTCCAGGCGCACGGTGCGATCGCGGAGGTTGATCTGAAGCTTTCCGCAGCCAACCACACAGCACTTTCCGAGCCCGCGGGCAACGACGGCGGCGTGCGAGGTCATCCCCCCGGCCGCGGTAACGACGCCGTTGGCGGCCTTCATGCCATGAATGTCTTCGGCGCTGGTTTCCTGTCGAATCAGGATCACCTCCTGGCCTTCCGAGGCCCAGCGAACGGCGTCGTCGGCGTCGAATACGATTCGGCCCGATGCCGCCCCGGGGCCTGCAGGCAGGCCCACGGCCAGTGGTTCGATGCCACGGGAGGTCAGGTCGGTTTGGCCGGGAAGTCGCGCCCGGAGCAGCTGTTCGAGCGACCGCGCATCCACCCGAAGCAAAGCGTCGTTCTTGCTGAGCATCCCTTCCCTCACCATGTCGACCGCGACTCGGACTGCGGCATGGGCGGTTCGCTTCGCCGAGCGCGTCTGCAGCAAGTACGGCCGGCCCTCCTCGATCGTGAACTCGATGTCTTGCATGTCGCCGAAGTGGCTTTCTAGCGATGCGCAGTACGTCGAAATCGATTCGAAGGCGTCTGGGAGCGAGAGCTCGAGGCTCGACGCTTCTTTGCCCGGCGGGGATGCCGTGGCGGTAAGCGCCACGGGCGTTCGAATGCCGGCCACTACGTCCTCGCCTTGGGCGTTTGGCAGGAACTCGCCGTAGAGCTGCGGCTCCCCGCTCGACGGATTGCGGGTGAAGGCTACGCCCGAACCGCTTCGCTCGCCCGTGTTGCCGAAGACCATGGCTTGCACGGTGCATGCGGTGCCGATGGCGTCGTCGATCCCCTGCATGCGTCGGTATCGAACGGCGCGCGGGTTGTCCCAGGATGCGAAGACCGCGCCGATCGAGTCCCAGAGTTGCGTTTCGACGTCTTGTGGGAATCGCACCCCGGAGTCCCGCTCGAATTATCGAGAGGTATGAGGCGACCAACCCTTCGAGGGCGGCGACGGTGAGCTCGGAGTCGAGCATTCGAGGGCGTCCGAGGTCGTGCTTGAGATCGCTCAGCAGGTGCTGAAAGCGGTCCGCGCCGATGCCGCGCACGACCGAGCCGTACATCTGCAGCAAGCGACGGTACGCGTCGAGTGCGAAGCGTTCGTCCCCGCGCTGCGCCGCGAGCCCGCGAAGGGTGCGCTCGCCGAGGCCGATGTTGAGGACCGTGTCCATCATGCCCGGCATCGAGACCTCCGCCCCCGAGCGAATCGAAAGGAGCAGGGGTTTGTCCGCGTCACCAAAGCCTCTGCCAAGTCGCTCCTCGACGATTCGGAGCGCGGAAGCGACGGCTGCCTCCAGGCCCTCGGGGAGCGCCCCGCTCGTTTGGTACGCCCGGCCGACGTCGGTCGTGATCGTGAACCCGGGAGGGACCGGGATCCCGAGCGCAGTCATCTCGTTGAGGCCGGCCGCCTTCCTGCCGAGGAGCTGTAGGCGGACGTCCGAGTCCAGCTCTGCGTCAAACGGATACAGAAGGTTCACGGCGTTGCAACTTTGTCCCGAGCTGGTGGAAGTGTGCGATGTCGCTGACGGTGTCTGCGATTTCTCCGAGCAAACGGAGGCGATTGTCCCGAACGCGTACATCGTCGACCATCACGAACACCTCGTCGAAGAATCGATCGATCGGCACGCCAAGCTCTTGGGCGACGAGCTTCAAGGCGTCGGTGTACCGCCGCTCGCCGGTCGCTTCACGGATCTGGTCCCGGACGGTGGCAAAGCGCTCGGCGAGCGCAGCCTCTGCGCCGGCTTCGAGAAGGCTCGAGTCGATTGGGCCGCGCTCGCTCTCCTTGGTGATGTTGAACGCACGCTTGAACGCCACTGCGAGCGCTTCGAACTCGGGTTCGGCGCCTAGCTCGGACACCGCTTCGATCCGGCTGCGCAGGTCGAGAAGCGAGGTGCCGTCCCATGCGCCGAGGCAGGCGTCGACCACGTCGCCGCCGAAGGAATCCTTGAGCATCCCGCGGATGCGGCCTCGGAAGAACCCGTCGAGGGCCGCGTGGACCTCGTCGGCGCTCGCAAGCTTGGCGTCGTCTGCGTACGCGCCATACGCCTGCGCGATGAGTGCCCGGAGGTCAACGTCGATCGGCCCTTCGAGGGCGATGCGGATGATGCCTAGCGCTGCGCGGCGGAGCGCGAAGGGGTCGGCCGAGCCACTTGGCACCAGGCCGATGCCGAAGCAGCCGACGAGGGTGTCGATCCGGTCAGCGACCGCGACGACGGCGCCGACCATTTGGTCCGGCACGACATCGTCGGCGCCTTGCGGACGGTAGTGGTCGCGGATGGCGTCGGCGATCGTCGGGTCGATGCCCTCGCGCAGGGCGTACCAGCGCCCCATCTCGCCCTGGAGCTCCGGAAACTCGTAGACGATCAGTGTTTCGAGGTCCGCCTTGCAAAGCCGCGCGGCTTCCTCGCAGGCATCGGCGTCTGCGCCCGAGGCCGTGGCGAGCGCGCGGGCGTTGGCTTGGAGTCGACGGACCTTGGCGCCCATCGTGCCGAGCTTGGATTGGAACACGACCGATTCGAGCTTCGTGAGCCGACTGGCGAGCGGCGCCTTGCGGTCTTCTTCGACGAAGAACCGACCGTCGGCCAGGCGCGCACGAAGCACGCGGTCATTGCCCTTGGCAATCGTGCCCGGATCTTGAGCGGTGTTGACCACGTTCAGATAGGCGGGGAGCAGTGCGCCGCCCGCGGACGCCCGGACGGCGAAATAGCGCTGATGATCGCGCATCACCGAAATGACGACCTTGTCCGGAAGCTCGAGGAACGATTCGTCAAAGCCGCCTGGCACGGTGAACGGCTCTTCGACGAGCGAGACGCATTCGTCGGCCAGGAATGCGTCCGGCTCGAGCACACCGCCGAGCGACTTCGCCGAAGCGAGCAGCTCATCCATCATGCGAGCTTTGCGGACCTCGAGGTCGACGATCACGTGCGCGCGTTCGAGTGCCTTCTCGTACTGGCCCGCTTCGTCCAGGTCGAAGCTCTCGGGAGCGAGGAAGCGATGCCCGCGCGTCGCGCGCCCCGCCCGGACGTTGGCAAACTCAAACGCCACGATCTCGCTGCCGAGCAAGGAGACGATCCAGTGAATAGGCCTGCCGAAGGCGACTTCGCCTGGACCCCAGCGCATGGACTTGGGAAAGCTGATCTGTTGACAGAGGCGCGGAAGGATCTCGGAAAGCACCTCGCTCGTCGCCTCGCCGGGTTCGAGAAGCCGGACGCTGACATAGTCACCCTTGTCCGTGGTTTGCTTGTGCAGATCCTCGATACGGAGGCCGTGCTTCTTCGCGAAGCCGGTCGCGGCCTTCTTGGGTGAGCCGTCTGCATCGAACGCAGCGCCCCACGGTGGACCCAGGATGGTCTCGTCGCGGTCCGGCTGGCGATCGGTCAATCCGCGAATGCGGAGCGCGAGACGCCGCGGCGTACCGAGCGTCGTCACTTCGAGCGCGTCGGTGCCGAGCCGGGCCTGGCCGAGCAGCTCGGTCGCGCTCGTCTCCATCGAGCGCAGGGCGTGCGTCACGAATGACGCCGGCAGCTCCTCGGTCCCAATCTCCAGCAAAAACTCGGATGACATGGAGTGGCGTTGCTACCAGACGGGATCCGGGGGCGCAATGGGGCGTCCCTTCTATCGTGCTATTGCGCGGCCGCAGCCGTCTCGAGAAGCGGAAAGCCGAGCGCCTCGCGCTGTGCGTACCAGGACTCCGCCACTGCTCTTGCGAGGATCCTCACACGGCCGATGTAGCGCTGGCGTTCGGTCACGCTGATCGCCCCCCGGGCATCGAGGACGTTGAAGTAGTGGCTGCATTTGATGACAGCGTCGTAGGCCGGGAGCGCCAGTCGTTCGAGCGGCTCGCGGTCGAATTGGAGCGCACCGCCCTTCCCCTTCTTGTCGCTTAGACCAAGCAACGAAGCGACCTGCTTCTCGTACTCCTCGAAGAGCTTCTTGTGGAGCTCGGTATCCGCCTGTTCGAAGTTGTAGGTGCTCCACTCCCACTCCGCGCGCTTGTAGAGGTCTCCGTAGCGGATGCCGGGCGCCCATTGGAGGTCGTAGACATCGTCGACGTCTTGAAGATACATCGCAATGCGTTCGAGCCCGTAGGTGAGCTCTCCGCTGATCGGTTTGCAGTCGATGCCGCCACACTGCTGGAAATAGGTGAATTGGCTGATCTCGAGCCCGTCGAGCCAGACCTGCCATCCAAGGCCCCAGGCCCCCAGCGTCGGCGATTCCCAGTCATCCTCGATGAAGCGAATGTCATGGCGCTGCGGGTCGGTGCCGAGCGCGCGCAGCGATTCGAGGTAGAGTTCCTGAATGTCGAGTGGCGAAGGTTTGAGAATGACCTGGTACTGGTGAAACTGCTGCAGACGATTCGGGTTCTCCCCGTAGCGGCCGTCGGTCGGGCGGCGGCTCGGCTCCACGTAGGCGACGTTCCAGGGTTCGGGGCCGATGGCGCGCAAGAAGGTATGCGGGTTGAACGTGCCCGCGCCGACCTCGGAGTTGTAGGGCTGGACGATGAGGCAACCGTGCTCGGCCCAGAAGCGTTCGAGCGCAAGGATGAGCTCCTGAAAGGTCATACGTCGTCCTCGTCGTCCTCGTCGTCCTCGGCTGCTTCCGCTTCCGCAGCGGCGATGGCGGCCTCTTCTTGGGCCAGGAGCTCATCTTCCGCCTCCTGTACGGCCTCGGCTGCAGCGAGCTCTGCGGCTGCGATGTCGATCGACTCGCCGGTCTCTTCTTCGAACAACGCCTTGTGCTCGTCGCTGAGGTCGCTGAACTCTTGAAGGGTCGGAAGGTCTTGGAGCCCACTCAGACCGAAAAACTCGAGGAACAGCGGGCTCGTCCCGTAAACGAGCGGCCTGCCCGGCTCGTCTTTGCGTCCAAGAATCTTCACCAGACCGCGTTCGGCCAGCATCTTGAGCGACGAGCCGGAGTCGACGCCGCGCACGTCATCGACCTCGGGCCGTGTGAGCGGTTGACGATACGCGACGATGGCCAAGGTCTCGAGCTGAGCGCGGCTGAGCCGAAGGGGCTTTGGCGCCACGAGTGTCTTGACGAAATCGGCGCTCTCCCGCGCCGAGCGAAACTGGTAGCCGCCGGCTACGAAATACAGATGCACGCCGCGGTGTGCATAGTCCGCCACGAGCTCGTCGAGCAGCGGTTGGACCTCTGCGAGGGTCGACCGTGCGGCCCGGGCCAACCGCTTCGCGGTCACGGGGTGACTCGAGACGAAGATCAGGCTCTCGAGAATGTTCTTGAGGGACTCCGCGCTCTGCGCGATGGGTGCCGCCGCGCCGTTTTCCGAGGCGCCGTTGTCGGCGTGAAGATCTGTCTGGGTCATGGCTCTTGCTCGTCCTCATTCCATGCGTATGCGCCCGAGGTGCCGGCCGGCACGACGACCGATTCTCTTCGCTCCCCGCCGCTGTCGACCGGGAGGCTGCCGTCGACCTGCTCCTCGACCCGGTCGCTGCTCGGTCGTGCGACATCGGCGGGTACGATCGCCTCGCCCGACGCGTCGAGCAGCGTGTACTCCAAGTAGATCGGCTCTTCGTGGTCGGTTTGATAGATGCTCGCAAGACGCATCTTGGCCATCTCGAGCAGGGCGAGGAAGGTGACCACCAGATCGTAGGAGGTGCTCACGTCCTCGAAAAGCTCGTCGAACCGGCAGCGGCGCCGCTCGCGAAGCAAATCGACCAGGCTCCCGATGCGTTCCTGAATCGACATCCGCTCGGCATCGACTTCGAGCGAGATGGTGGCGTTGACGCGCTCGGCGATCCGCTTCAGCGCATCGAGGAGCTTGAAAACGCTCACCTGAGCGAGTGGCGGCCGCTCTTGGCTGGCCGGAGGAGGGGTGCCCGCGGAGAACACATCCCGGCCAACGATCGCGCGTTCCCCCAGATCTGCAGCGACGGTCTTGTACTTCTGATACTCGAGCAAACGCCGAATCAGCTCGGCCCGTGGGTCGAGCTCGTCGACCTCGTCCTCGTCCTGATCTTCGGGCGGACGGGGCAGCAGCATCTTGCTCTTGATGTGCGCCAGCGTCGCCGCCATCACCAGGTACTCTGAGGCGATGTCGAGGTTCAACCCGCCCATCAAGCTCAGGTATTCCAGGTATTTGTCGGTGATGAACGAGATCGGTAGGTCGAGGATGTCGAGCTCGTGCTTCCGGATGAGATGCAGGAGCAGGTCCAGCGGACCCTCGAAATTCGGCAGCTCGATCCGGAAGTTCGGGTCGAGGGCCTCGGGCGCTTCTAGGGATTCGGGCACCGGCATCGGGCTGGGCTCGCTCATCGCAGTGCAACCATGCGCCGGTACTCTCCCAAGTGTCAATCGCTACGGGCTTCGTCGAGGGCCTCCATCACCGCCTCGACGTGCCCCTTCACTTTGACTTTGGGGAAGTGCTTGATGACTTTCCCATCGGGTCCGATCAGCACGGTAGAGCGGATGATGCCCATCGACTTCTTGCCGTACATGTTCTTCTCGCCCCAGGCGCCGTACTTCTCGAGCATCGTTCCGTCGGCGTCACTGAGCAGCGGGAACTTCAACTTGAATTTGTCAGCGAACTTACAGTGCGAGTCGATCGAATCTTTGCTCACGCCGACGACCACAGCGTCGCGCGCCTTGATTTTGCGCAGCGCAGCGTTGAAGTCGTTCGCCTCGGTGGTGCAGCCCGGTGTGTTGTCGCGCGGGTAGAAGTAGAGGATGACGTACTTGCCGGCGAGGTCCTTGAGAGCCAGTTTGCCCCCGGTGGACGAGGGCAGATTGAACGCAGGAGCCTTGTGGCCTTCTTTGATCATGAAGACGGCTCTATTGCCGGTTTGCGCTCGCTGTCAACGCCCCGCGGGCCTCACGAACTTGGAAACCTGGCCAGACGCGCCCAAGATCGAGATATGACCGCCCGAACCCTGATCGTGGGAGATGTCCACGGCTGCCGCGAAGAGCTCGAGGACCTGCTCGAGGAATCGGGCTGGGAGGACAGCGATGATTTGGTGCTGGTTGGAGATTTAGTCGCCAAGGGTCCGGATTCGCTGGGTGTTGTCCGGCTCGTTCGAAAGCTTGGCGGGCGGGCGGTGCGCGGCAACCACGACCAGCACTGCCTCAGATGGTGGGATGCGCGCCAGGCCGGCGAAGAACCACCCAAGCTCAGGCCCTCCCACCAGCGGGTGGCCGAGGAGCTCGACGATGAGGATTGGCGTTGGCTTGCGGGTCTTCCGCTCTGGCTCGAGCTGCCCGAGCACGACGCTCTGGTCGTCCACGCCGGGCTCGTGGTGGATCTGCCGCTCGAAGAGCAAGATCCCTACGACCTCATGAACATGCGAAGCATTCTTGGCGACGGGACGGCCTCGAGAAGCTACGAGGAGGGCACGCCCTGGGCCTCGCTCTGGCCCGGTCCGAGGCTGGTCGTCTTTGGGCACGACGCGGTGCGCGGACTTCAGAACCTCCCCCATGCGGTCGGCCTCGATACCGGCTGTGTGTACGGCGGTTGGTTGACCGGGCTCTGGCTGCCGGATCGAGACCTCGTCGCCGTGCCTTCGCGTGAAGCCTACGCGCAGCCGGGGAAAGACTGAGGGGATGGAAGTCTGGGTCTGCCGTCAAGAGGAGCTGCGGGACGGCGTCGTGCGCACGACTCAGCTCGGCCACGATGACGACGGGATTCCGATCGTGGCGCTGCTGCTTCGTGATGAAAGCGGGGCCATCGTCGCGTACCGGAACCTGTGCCGGCATCTCCCGGTGCCGCTCGACGGGGGGACCGGAGAGCTGCTCAGCGACGACGGCGCGCATCTGATCTGCGGAACACACGGCGCGATCTATCGTCTGCACGACGGCTACTGCGTCGACGGCCCGTGCGAAGGCCTTGCGCTTCAGCCGCTTTTCGTTCGGGAAGAAGCCGGTGACCTCTATGTTTCGAACACCGGGGAGCCTCGCTGAGACCGCGTGCGGTCCGGTCGCAGCGCCTACTCCCGGGCGATGAGGTCGTCAGCCCGTTTTTTCTTGCCGGGCGCTCCAAGCGGCGGGCGAGGAAAGCGGACCGACGTTGGCCCAGGGCTTGTCCTCGGAGTGGCGTACGATGTTTTTGCGGGCGGTGAGCACCTCGACGCCGTCCCGGGTCACCAAGACGGTGTGCTCGAACTGGGCCGAGAGCGACCGGTCCATCGTGAGCACCGTCCACTCGTCGTCCAAGACCTCGGTCTGGTAGCCGCCGATGTTGATCATCGGTTCGATGGTAAAGACCATGCCGGCCTTCATGCGCTTGTCCTTGCCCCGACGGCCGAAGTGCGGGATCTGCGGCGGCATGTGGAACTCGCGGCCGACTCCGTGGCCGACGTAGTCGCGAACGACCGAGCAGCCCTTGCCCTCGGCGTACTCTTGAATCGCCGCACCGATGTCGCCGATGCGATTGCCGTGTTTGACTTCCGCGATGCCAAGCTCGAGGCACCGGCGTGCCGTCTCCACGACGAGGATTGCTTGGTTGCTCGGCTCACCCACGTAGAACGTCACGCTCGTGTCGCCGTGGTAGCCGTGCTCTTTGGGCAGATAGGTGGTTACATCGACATTGACGATGTCGCCGTCCGCGAGAACCCGGTCACCCGGGATCCCATGACAGACGCAGTCGTTGACGCTCGTGCAGACGCTCTTGGGAAAACCCTTGTAGTTGAGCGGAGACGGATACGCATCGCGCGAGACGATGTATTCGTGCACGAAACGGTCGATCTCATCGGTCGCAATGCCCGGGCGGATCATCTCCCCCACCGCGGTCAGGCAATCTGCCGCGAGTTGGCAGGACCGCCGCATGTCCTGGAGCATGCGCGGCGTCATGAGCTCGATGGCAGACAAGGGATTCCTCAAACGAAAAGCCCTACAGCTTTTAGGACAGGGCCGCAAAATGTCGAGCGAACGCGCCTTTCGCGGCTGGTTTGACCCTCTGCCGGGATGGCACTAGATAGCGGCCTCGAGAGGGTTTTAGGCTTTTTTGATGCCAGACACGTACAACAACGTCCCGATGAGCGAGTCGATGGCCGAGCGCACCGCGAAGGAAGATGCGTTTTGGACCGGCCCCAAGCTGATCGTCCTGAGCTTCGTGACCCTCGCGGTCGCTTTCGCGCTTCTTTGGTCGATGGCCGAAGGCATCATCGGACCGACGCAGCACGACGCCGACTACGGTCACGAGCGGCATCTGCTTCAGCCCGGCGGCGGCCCGCTCGACTGAGCCTGGCCGCTTCGGTCGCGCATCGTCCAGCTAGAAGTCGAAATCGAGCTCCTTTGGCTCGTCGTTTCTCAGTGAGTCGTCTTCCCCGGGTTCGAAGGTGGCTTCGGAGTAGAGATCGTCCAAAGACCATCCGGCCTTGTGATGGCGGCGCAACTCTTCGCGCTCGAACTCGGCCATGTTCTGATAGTTCTTCGGTCCGCTAGGGCGCATGTCCCCTCCCTTTTTGCCAACTCACCATCCTGGAGTGGTATGGCAAATGACTACTTTGTCCTACATCTGGGCACACCCTACCCAGCGCGATCGAGATGGCAAAAAAACAGACGAGATTGAAACCATGGACCTGCGCTGGTAGACGCAGTCCATGAGTCGGGTGGTAGCGATCGCCAATCAGAAGGGCGGCGTCGGGAAGACGACCACGGCGGTCAACCTGGGCGCGAGCCTGGCTGTCGCCGAGCAGCGCGTCCTTTTGGTCGATCTCGATCCGCAGGGCAATGCATCCACCGGCGTCGGCATCAGCCCCGGCGATGAAGATCTGGAGGGCTCCTACGAGCTCTTGCTGGGAGAAGTCGAGACCGCCGACGTGATCTACGAAACCGACATGCCCTACCTCCACGTCATCGCCGCGACGCAAGACCTCGTCGGCGCGGAACGCGATTTGCTCCAGGCGGACGACAGCGCGGTGCGTTTGCGCAGAGCGCTGGACGCCGTTCGCGACGACTACGATTTCATCGTCATCGATTGCCCTCCCTCCTTGGGCATGTTGACGATCAATGCCTTGACCGCCGCCGACATCGTGATGGTTCCGCTCCAGTGCGAGTACTACGCGCTGGAAGGTTTGTCGCAGCTCGTGGGGACGATCGAGCGCGTGCGCGCCTCCGTCAACGAGCATCTGGAGATTCACGGTGTGGTGCTCACGATGTTTGACTCGCGCAACAACCTCGCCAACGAAGTGGCGGACGAGGTTCGGCGCCACTTTCACGTCTACGAGACGATCATCCCGCGCAATGTGCGCTTGGCGGAGGCTCCTTCGCACGGAAAGCCCGTGATTTTGTATGACGCCTCTTCGCGGGGCTCGTACACCTATCTGAACCTGGCGCGCGAGCTGCTCGAGGATCTGGAGGTAGCGGCCTAGTGGCTCGCAGACGTCTGGGGCGTGGCTTGGACGGTTTGCTTCCCGCAGCACCGCCGGCCTCGGAACGCCCCGCGAAAAACAGCGCCGCGATCGAGGACCTCCACCCGGGCCGGATGCAGCCGCGCGGGCGGATGGGCGCCGAAGGGCTTGCCGAGCTGGCGGCCTCCATTCGAGAGCACGGTGTTCTCGAGCCGATTCTGGTGCGCAAGCGGGCTTCGGGCGGCTTCGAGATCATCGCGGGAGAACGGCGATGGCGCGCCGCTCAGCAAGCGGGCTTGAAAGAGGTGCCGGTCTTTCAACACGACCTTGGGGACGAGGCCGCGTTCGAGGCCGCCTTGGTCGAGAACCTGCAGCGGGAGGACCTCAACCCCTTGGAGACGGCGCGCGCGTTTCAGCGGCTGGTCGATGACTACGGGTACACACAGGAGGTCATCGCGACGAAGGTGGGCAAGGAGCGCTCGACGGTGGCCAATGCGCTGCGGCTCTTGAAGCTTCCGAAGGACGTGATGGACCTCATCGAAGACGGCCAGCTGAGCGAAGGCCACGGCCGCGCCCTCCTCTCTGCACCCAGCGTGTCGAGCATGAAGAAGCTCGCGCGAAGCGCGGTGTCCAAGGGCTGGAGCGTCCGCGAGGCCGAGCGACAGGCCCGGCGCATGGCAAGGGGTGACGGCAGTAGCGCAGCGCCAAAGAAGGCCGGCAAGAGCACCAACGTGCGAGACCTCGAGCTTCGTTTGTCCCGCGCGCTGGGGTCGACGACGAAGATTCACGAGAGCGGGAAAGAGCGCGGGCAGGTTCGGATCAACTACGCGAGCTTCGACGAGCTCGACCGGATTATTGAGAAGCTGACGTCGTAAGAAGCGATCGGGGCGCGGAAAAAGGCGCGACGCGGGCCTGCGTCGAACGGCTCGGCTTGCAAATGTGGTCGGTAGGAGCTTGGGGCCTGAGGCCACGCAAGCCGCGCCTCGGCGCGTGCGCCAATCCGCGGTGGTTGCTGTCTTGCGGATTGTCACTTGCGACGTCGACTCCGCCCCACATCGCGCCTTTTTCCGCGCCCCTCCGTACGGAGACAGGGCGAACCCGACCTTCCCAACGGCAGGCGGCAGCGCGAGCCCGCAGGGCGAAGCCCGGCGCGAAGCGCCGGCAAGGCAGAGCGCAGCGAATGCCGCGCCAGGGAAAATTACGGGTGGGGGTGGGCGGGGCGGTGTCAATCAAACCGCACCGCACCACACCCAACATCCCGCCCCCAAACACCCGCGGCAGCGCGAGCCCGAAGGGCGAAGCCCGGCGCGAATGCGCCGGCAAGCCTAAGCGAAGCGCCAGGCGCGCCAGGGAGGATTACGGGTGGGGGTGGGCGGGCGGTGTAACCAAACCACGCCCTCCACCCACTCCACCGCCCTCCCGCCCCGCAGCACAAGCCGAACGACCCCGCCCCCAAGCACCCGCGGCAGCACCCGCGCCGCCTACATAATCCGCGCTTGCGCCGCGTCCACGGTGTTGCTCAGCAACATCGCAATCGTCATCGGCCCGACGCCGCCGGGGACCGGCGTGATGTACGCCGCACGCTCTTTGGCGCCCTCGAAGTCGACGTCGCCGGTGAGGGAGCCGTCGTCCAGGCGGTTGATGCCGACGTCGATGACGACGGCGCCGTCTTTGATCCAGTCGCCCTTGACTAGGTTCGCGCGGCCGACCGCGGCGATCACGATATCGGATTCGCGGACGCGTTCGGCGAGGTCTTCGGTGCGTGAGTGGGCGATGGTGACCGTCGCGTGCTTCTCGAGGAGCATCAAGGCGATCGGCTTTCCGACCAGGGTGCTGCGGCCGAGGACCAAGGCGCGCTTGCCTTTGGGGTCGCATCCCACTTGTTCGAGCATGCGCATGCAGCCGCTTGGCGTGCAGGGGCGAAGGCCTTTGCGGCCGACCACGAGGAGCCCGGAATTGAACGGGTGAAGGCCGTCCACATCCTTCGCCGGGTCGATTGCGTCGACGATGGTTTGATCGTGCAGATGATCGGGGAGCGGGAGCTGGACGAGAATCCCGTCGATGTGGTCGTCCCCGTTGAGCTCGAAAATGAGAGCGAGGAGGTCCGCTTCGGAGGTTTCGGCTGGTAGCCGGTGGACTCGACCTTCGATCCCGGCCTTCTCGGCGGCACGCTCCTTGTTGCGGACGTAGACCTGTGACGCCGGGTCGTCGCCTACGAGCACCACGTGCAAACCCGGCGCTCGGTTGTGCGTTGCCCGAAAGGCATCCGCCCTGGTCTTGACCTCTGCCCGCACTTCTTTGGCAAGTGCCTTCCCGTCGATCAACTCAGCCATGAGCGGGGTCTATCAGGAGCACCGCTCTTTCTCAAACCAGCGGGTCCCAGTGGAAATCGCGGCTTGGCGTGGTATGCCGCGGGGCCATGTTCGACCCCGTCTCCCCGCAGGTTTCCTTTCCCGAGATCGACGCAACCCAGCTCGCGTTCTGGGAGAACACCCGGATTTTCGAGAAGACCCTCGAAGGCGGCGGAGAGAAGCAGCCCTTCATTTTTTACGAAGGCCCGCCGACGGCCAACGGCATGCCGCACCCCGGCCACGTGCTCACTCGCGTCATGAAAGATGTCTTCCTTCGCTACCGAACCATGTGCGGGTACTACGTGCCGCGGCGTGCCGGCTGGGACACGCACGGTTTGCCCGTTGAGGTCGAAGTGGAAAAAGAGCTCGGCATCAGCGGGCGCGAGGCCATTCAGGAGTTCGGCGTCGAGGCGTTTAGCCGCAAGTGCATCGACTCGGTGTTCAAGTACATCGGCGAGTGGCAGAAGATGACGGAGCGAATCGGCTTTTGGGTCGATTTCGATTCAGCGTACGTGACGTTTCACAAATCGTACGTCGAGAGCGTCTGGTGGGCGCTCTCCGAGATGTTCAACCAGGGGCTTCTCTACCAGGGCTACAAGGTGGTCTGGTGGTGGCCGCAGGGCGGCACTGCGCTTTCCGCGGGCGAGGTTGGCCAGGGCTACCGGACCATCGACGACCCTTCCGTGATGGTCCGTTTCCCGGTCGTCGGGCAGAAGCGGACTTCGTTTCTTGCCTGGACGACGACGCCGTGGACCCTCCCGTCGAACATTGCGCTCGCGGTGAGTGCGAAGACCGACTACGCGACGGTCGAGCTCGAAGATGGAGAGCGAGTGGTCCTCGCAGCGGCGCTCGTCGACAAAGTGCTCGGCGAAGGAACCAAGGTCATTGAGACGCGCAAAGGCTCCAACCTCGTCGGCATGCGCTACGAGCCTCCGTTCCGCTACGCCGAGCCCCAAGGCGGCCCAGCCTGGCAGGTCATCGATGCGGATTTCGTCTCGCTCGACAGCGGCTCGGGCTTGGTTCACCTCGCGCCCGCGTTTGGCGAGGACGACTTTCGGGTCTGCAAAGAGAAGGGAATGGGTTTTCTGCAGCTCATGAAGCCCGACGGGACCTTCCCCGATGAAGTCACCGACTTCGCCGGCCGATTCTGCAAAGACGCCGACCGCGACATCATCCGCAACCTGCGTGCCCGCGGGGTCCTCTTCAAAGAAGAAGTCTATCGCCACGACTACCCGTTCTGCTGGCGCGCGATGGACGACCCGCTCATCCAATACGCCCGCCGATCCTGGTTCATCCGGACCACGCAGGAGATCGATCGCGTCAAAGAGAACAACCAAGCGGTCCATTGGGAGCCCGAGCACATCAAGAGCGGCCGCATGGGGCAGTTCCTCGAGGGCAATGTCGATTGGGCGCTGTCGCGCGAGCGCTTCTGGGGGACGCCGCTTCCGATTTGGAAGAACGACGAGACCGGCGCGGTGGAGGCCGTCGGCTCGGTCGCGGAGATTCTCGAGCGAAATCCCGATGCCTTTGCGCACTTCGAAAAGGCCAAGGCCGCCGATCCGACGCTGCAAGATCATCTGATGGTCCACAAGCCTTGGATCGACTCGGTCAGCTGGACCAAGGACGGCGAGCCCGGGGTCTATCGGCGCGTGCCAGAGGTCATCGATTGCTGGTTCGACTCGGGCTGCATGCCCTTTGCGCAGTGGGGCTTCCCGCACCAGAACGCGGACGGTTTCGAGCGAAACTTCCCGGCCGATTTCATCACCGAAGCGGTCGATCAGACGCGCGGTTGGTTCTATTCGTTGATGACGATCAGCTCGCTCATGTTCCCGGAGCGCGCCCTTCCCCATCCCTTCAAGAACTGTGTCGTCCTCGGCTTGATGACGGACGAAAAGGGCAAGAAGCTCAGCAAGCGGGATAAGAACTACACCGACCCGCTCGTGCTCATGGATCGGGTCGGCGCCGATGCGGTGCGGTGGGCGCTCTATGCCGGAACGGTACCCGGGCAGAGCACCCGGTTCTTCGACGACGCGGCGACCGACGCGGTTCGCGAGTTCCTTCTCAAGATATGGAACGTCTACAGCTTCTTCGTGACCTATGCGAATATCGACGGCTGGACGGCCGCTGCAGCGCGGCCGGCGCTCGCCGACCGGCCCGACATGGACCGCTGGGTGCTCGCCGAGCTCGACGCCACGGTACGCGCCGTGCGCCAAGAGCTCGACGACTACAAGAGCCACATGGCGGTGCGGCACCTTCTGGGTTTCGTCGATGGGCTGTCGAACTGGTATGTGCGCCGCAGCCGCGCTCGGTTCTGGTCTTCGGAGGAGAGCGACGACAAGCGCGCGGCGTTCAGCACGCTTTACGAGGTCCTGGTCGATCTCGCGAAGCTGGCCGCGCCCTTCGTTCCCTTCATGACCGAGACGCTGTTCCAGAATCTGGTTCACAAGGACGACCCGTCCACGCCAGAGTCGGTGCACCTGGCCTCCTTCCCCGAGCCGGATGCTGCACGCATCGACGAGGATCTGCGCAAAACGGTCGGGCGGGTCCGCAACGTGGTCACGCTCGGGCAGCGCGTGCGCAACGAAAACAAGCTCAAGGTGCGGCAGCCCTTGGCCGAGGCGATCATCGTCGTGGCGGACGACGACGAGCGTCGTGGGATCGACCGTTTTGCGAGCGCCATTCGAGAAGAGCTGAACGTGCGAGCGCTCGGCTTCACCCAAGAGCCGCACAAGTACGTCGAGTTCGAGTTGGTGCCGAACTTCCGCGTCCTCGGGCCCAAGCTCGGCAAGCAGGTGCCCGCGTGCAAGAAGGCACTCGCCGATGCCGATGGCTCCGCGCTCTACGCCGAGATGGAAGCGAACGACAAAATCGTAGTTCAGCTGCCCAACGGCCCGATCGAGCTCACGCCGAGCGAAGTCGAGGTGCGGCTGAGCGCCCGAGACGACTTCGCGGCTGCGTCCGGTTCGGGCCAGGTGGTGGTGCTCGACACCCGGGTCGACGACAGCCTTCGCCGTGAAGGCATGGCCCGCGAGGTGATCAATCGCATCCAGCGAGCCCGTAAGACGATGGACCTCGCCTACGAAGCCCGCATCGAGGTGAAATGGGACGCCGCAGGAGAGCTGGCCGAAGCGATCGAAGAACACGCATCGCGGATCGCCGGTGAAACCCTCGCAACCGGATTCATCCGCGCCGCGGCCGCAGCCAGCGAACACGACACGGAGATCGATGGCAACCCTCTAACGCTGTCCATCGACGCCGCGTAAGCGATACCGACAGAGATCGACCTGACGATCGGAGAACGGGAGCGACCGGCATACCGGGGCGCGGAAAAAGGCGCGACACGGGGCTGCGTCGGACGGTGCGGCGTCGAATGGCTTGAGCTGCCGCGGGTGTTTGGGGGGCGGGGTATTGGGTGGGTTGGGTGGTACGGCTTGATTACACCGCCCCGCCCACCCCCACCCGTAATCCTCCCTGGCGCGGCATTCGCTTCGCTCTGCCTTGCCGGCGCGTTCGCGCCGGGCTTCGCCCTTCGGGCTCGCGCTGCCGCCTGCCGGTTGGGAACGTCGTGCGTCCTGTCTCCGTATGGAGGGGCGCGGAAAAAACCCGTCATGGGGTGGAGTCGACGTAACGAGTGACAATCTGCAAGACAGCAACCACCGCAGATTGGCGCGAGTTCCGAGGCTCGGCTTGCGTGGTCCAGGCCCCCAAGTGCTTCCGACCACATCTGCAAGCCGAGCCGTTCGATGGAACCCCGTGACGGGTTTTTTCCGCGCCCCGTTACCTGCGGCGCCAGCGGGGCCACAGACCGACGACGAGCATCAGTGCTGGGATGGCCAGGAGTTGGGAGGTGCTCAGGCCGAGCAGCTCGCCGCGTTCGTCGGCGCGCAAAAACTCCAAGAGGAATCGGAGGATCGCGTAGAGCCCGATGAACGCCAGCATGACCTGGCCATCGAAACGCTTTTTTGGACGGAGCCAGAGCAGCAGAAAGCCCGTGATCGTCAGGCAGCCGAAGGCCTCGTAGAGCTGGGTTGGATGGACGGGAAGCGATGGCAAATGAGGAGCTTTCAGCAATCCGGCGCGCCACTGCGATTCGCTCGCCGGCGAGAATGGAGGAAAGCTCACGCCTGCGGGTCCGTTGGTGTTCACGCCGAAACAGCAGCCGCTCAAAAAGCAGCCCAGCCGACCGAAGACCAGCCCGAGGGAGATACCGATCGCAGCGATGTCCATGCCGCCGTAGAGCGGAACGCCTTCTCGTTTCAAAAACCAAATCCCGAAGGCCGCAGCGGCGATGAGGCCGCCGTAATAGGTGAGACCACCTCTCCAGAATGCGGCCCAGGCGAAGCAGTCGCGCTCCGACGGCTGGCACAGCTCACGGGCGGCATCCCAAATCCCCTCGGCGCGGGCGCACTGCGCGGCGGTGATTTCCCAGGCGACTTTGCTCGGGTCGGTGCACAGGTGCACGTAGTCCCAGAAGTAACCGTCGACGAACACATGCAAGAGCCGAGCGCCCAGGACGCCGAGAATCACGGAAAAAAGGCCGAGGTCGATGAAGGTGTCCGGGTTGAGCCCCTCTTTGCGCGCGAGACGGGCAGCCAGCCAGGTCGCCACGGCGAAGCCGATCAGCAGGAGTGTAAAGTACGCCGGGATCGGCTCCCCGAAGATCTCCGCGAGCGTCGGGCGCATTCAGCCGGACCCTATCACGCGGGCTCAGCCCGCCGGCGTCTCCGCGCGTTTGGCGGCTAGTTGCTTCTCACGTCGCCCGTCCATGAAGCCCTCGACGAGGATCAGGGCAACGCCGATCGTGATCCACGCGTCGGCAACGTTGAAGGTGGGGTATGCCCAGCGGTTGTCGAGGTGGAAACGGACGAAGTCGACGACATAGCCGAGGTTGACCCGGTCGACGAAGTTCCCAACCGCGCCGGCGACGATCAGCGGAACGCTGATCGTAAAGAGCTTGCCCCCGCGTCCAGTCATGAACATCCACAGGAGGAGAACGACCGCCCCGGCCGCAGCGACGTAGAAGACGCCCTTGCGCACCGCGCTTGGCATGTCGCGCATGAACCCAAACGCGGCGCCGCAGTTCTCGGCGTAGCGAAACTCCAGCAGACCGTCGATCAGCACGACGGGCGGGGCGTTGGCTCCGCTGCGCCTCGGTCCGCCCATGTTCATTGGGCTCGCAGACCGGGTCCGAGGCCCGTGAGGACGGCTGAGAAAGCCGCTCGAGCGCCCAGTGCTTGGTGCCGAGGTCCATGGCGGTCAGGACGCCGATGGCGGCGAGGCACAGGACAAGTGCCTTCCGGGAGCGTGGTGTGCGAGTCACGGCCGCCGACTGTAACAGTTGGATCCACGGGGTCAAATCGAGACGATTTGAGCTAAAACGCTACAATTACACACTTTTACAAGATTGTGATACAAGTGGGATTGCGCGTGTATCACGTTGTGTTACAGAAGGTCTATGAGCGATGAGGACGACACGAAGAGCCGCAAGAGCGGGCGAAAAGAGCGGGTGCTGCACACCCGCGTACCCGCGGTTCTCGAGCAGGAGCTCAAGCGGGTGGCCAACGCCTGGCGCGTCCCGGTTTCCAACGTGGTGCGGGCGCTGCTCGAAGATGCGCTCGACACCATCGACGTCGTAGGCGCCAAGGCAGAGGGTGAGCTTCGTGAAGTGGCCGAGCTGCTCGCCTCGGAGCGGCAGCGCTTTCGCCGAAAGTCCTCCGAGCAGCTGAGCAAGATTCCGGGGGCGCGCGAGCCGCTGCCCGATGGAGTCCAAGCCGCGCGTGCAGCCGAGCCTGCGTCGGACCCGCTTGCAGGCGCCGTCGGGATGACTCCCATCATCCTCGTCCATGACGCCGTTTGCGGCGTCACGGGCGCGACGCTCGCCGCCGGGTCCGAGGCCTACATGGTCCTTTTCGACGAGCCGGGCCGGAAACTGATTACGGGCAGGAACGTCCTGCCCCACGCATCGACACCCAACGAGGAGAAGGCCGATGACTGAACAACAACAGAAGATCCAATCCACCATCGAAGAGAACGTCAACGCAGCCGCCGGCCAGGTCGGCAAGACCGCAGAAGGCGTCGTGACCTTGGGCCGCAGGGTAGCCGGGTTGTGGCTGGGAGTGACGCGCACCGCAATCGAGGCCGCCGCCAATACCCTGACGTCCACCTCTGAGGTGGTCAGCGCGATCGCGGAGTCCATGGGCGACCTTTCGGACCGCCTTCAAGGCACGACCAAGAAGGTCTGATCTAGAGCCCCGGGGCCGCAGCGCGCTCCAGGTCGGCGGTGGGGTGTTTCGACGCCGCACCGCCGTCCCGTCGGCTATCTGGTCTTCGGCGAGCCAGGCGCGGTTTTTCGGTCCATCGGCCCGTGCGGGAGGTGCCGCGCTTCGCGCAGGTGGCGAAACGCGTTGATGCCCCAGCGCGTGACGAAATACAAGGGAAGCCCGACCAGCAGACCGCACACCAGCGCACCCATCCAAAGCTCCCCGCCGGTGCTCGCCAAGAGCCGCCCGACGTCCGTCCAGAACTGGCCTTCGAGCAAGCGGTCGAGGTTGCCGTCTCTGAGCGCGCGTCCGGTGTTGCCGAGCCACGTTTTGATGGTCGCGCGAGTGACCTCTTTTTCGGGGTGCAAGACCGCAGATCCGACGGACCACGTCGTATAGTAGAGGGGCACCGCCGTAAACGGGTTGCTGATGAACAAGACCGGAATTCCCGAAATCTTGTTGGCGCGAAGCAGGGCCGCGATGGGAATGTACAAGACGATCTGAAGGCCTAGGGTCGGCGTGAACGCGATCATCGTGCCAAGGAAGACACCCCAGGCGATTCGGTGCGGCGTGTCGTCGAGGTGAAGAATGTTGTGGAAGACGATCTGCTTGAGCCGTCGCCACAGGTCGCGGAGGTTCATCGTGCCTCACCCCAACCACCCCCTCCGGGCGTTTCGACACGCAGGACGTCGCCGGGTGAGACGTCGACGCTGACGCGGTGCGCGAGCTGCTTGCCGTTGAGTAGATTCATGCCGGGCGTGCCTGGATCGCCGCCGCGCATACCATAGGGCGGGACCCTACGCCGCTCGGAGAGCACCGAAACGCGCATGGGCGACAGGAACTCGAGCTCCCGGACCAAGCCATCGCCGCCCCGCAGCGCCCCCTCCCCGCCCGAGCCATGCCTCAGCTCGAAGCGGCGAACCCTTATCGGGAACTTGGTTTCGAGGACCTCGGGATTGGTGCACTTGGAGTTGGTCATGTGTGTGTGTACCCCAGAGGCCCCCGCTCGATGCTCGGTCGCGCCCGCCCCGCCGCCGAGGGTTTCGTAGTATGCGAAGCGGTCGTCGCCAAAGGTGATGTTGTTCATGGTCCCCTGGCTGGCGGCGGCCAGTCCGAGGGCGCCGAACAGGACGTCGACGATTCGCTGGGAGGTCTCCACGTTGCCCGCGGCGACCGCGCGGTCGGGCTCCGGGCTGAGCAACGAGCCGTCTGGGATGCGGACCTGGACGGGGCGCATGCAGCCGCTGTTCAGGGGAATCGCTTGGCCCACCAGCACCCGAAGCACGTAGAGGACCGCTGCCATCGTCACCGCACGCGGGGCATTCAAATTGCTGTCGAGCGCGCCGTCCGTGCCCTCGAAGTCGATCTCCATGGTGCCGCCTCGAACGGTGACCCGCACCGCGATCCGGGCGCCGTCATCCAACCGGTCTTCGAACTCGTGCTCGCCGTCGGGCAGGTCTTCGATCGCCCGGGTCGTCAGCTCGGCCGCGTTGTCCTGAATGTGCTGCATGTACGCGGTGACCACGTCGATGCCGTAGCGTGCGAGGAGCTCGTCGAGCAGCTGCATGCCTTTTTCGTTGGCCGCAATCTGAGCCTGGATGTCGGCGAGGTTCTCGTCCGGATTGCGCGCGGGATGAGGTCCGGCGTCGAGGGCGTCGCGCAGGAGCTGTTCGTCAAAGGCGCCGTTCTCGACGATCGCGAGGTTCCGCAAGACGACGCCCTCTTCTTCGAGTCGGGTCGAAAATGGCGGCATGGATCCGGGGGTGAGCCCACCCACGTCCGCGTGATGTCCGCGCGACGCGACGACGAAGCGGAGCGCACCCTCGGTGTCGCGCACGGGAGTGACGACGGTGATGTCGGGCAGGTGCGACCCCCCGGCGGCAGGATCGTTGGTGGCGAAGACCTGGCCGGGCTCGCTGTCTGGATGCGCGGCGAGGACGGCGCGAACCGATTCGCTCATCGCGCCCAGGTGAACCGGGATGTGCGGCGCGTTGGCCACGAGGCCCCCTCGCGCGTCGAAAACCGCGCAGGAGAAGTCGAGCCGGTCTCGGATGTTGGTGCTCATGGCGGTGCGCTGCAGCACGACACCCATCTGTTCGGCGATCGACTGGAACTGGTTGTGGAAGACCTCGAGAAGTACCGGGTCGACGTCCGTCTCGGCGAGCTCACGCTCGATCCCAACCTGGGTGTCTTGCAGAATCAGGTAGTCCTGCTCGTTTCGAATCGCTACGAAACCGACATCTATGACGACCGTGCCGGTGGCGTCCAACACGAGCGCAGGGCCGGCGATCTCCGTGTCGATGGGGAGGCTTTCCCTGAGGTATACGGGGGCGTCGTTCTGCGCCCCGGCCGACCAGAGCTTGGTTTGGCGGAGGGGCTCGCCGGTGCCCGCCTCGACCTCCGGAAGCGCAGGCGTCGGGCTGCGCAACTCCACGGCAAGCCGCAGGGTGGCTGCTTCAACCGGGTGACCGGGTCGCGTGTATCCAAACTCGCGCCGATGGACCGCTTCGAACGCCGCGCGCATCCGCCCGGCGTCGGCCCATTCGACCGCAAGCGTCGCCTCGGTTCCGCGGTAGCGAAGCGCGACCTCGCGTCGGATGTTCCAGCGCCCCGCGGGCCCCGCGTCTCGATCGAGCGCCGCGCGGCCCGAATCTTCGAGACGGGAGAACGCATCCTCCCATCCTTTTGGCAAAGGCTCATCGAGGCTGACTCGCCCTGCGTCGCGCTCGCCGTGCCACTCGAAGTTGGCCACGCCCATTCCGAAAGCCGAAAGGGCGCCGGCGTACGGGTGGAAAACCAAGCGTCGAATTCCGAGTCGTCGCGCGATGAGACAGGCATATTGGCCGCCTGCACCGCCGAAGACCACCATTGCGTGTGTGCGAACGTCGTGGCCGCGGCCGACGGACACTTTTTGGATCGCGGCCGCCATGTTTTCGGTCGCGACCCGCAGGAATCCGTGCGCAACCTCCTCGGCGTTGCGCTCGATGCCGCTCGCGCGTAGTTCGGAGGCGATTTGCTCGAGCCTCCGTCGAGGCTTCTCAGCATTCAGCGCGAATGGAAATCGGTCTCCTGCGAGCCGTCCGAGACAGAGCGAAACGTCGGTCAGCGTGAGCTCGTGCGCGCCTGGTTTCCCGTAGCAAATCGGTCCCGGGTTCGCGCCGGCGCTTCGCGGGCCGACGATCATGCGGTTGGCCTCGAGCCTGCAAATCGAGCCGCCGCCCGCAGCGACGGTGTGGAGCTCGATCATCGGTGCCCGGATTCGAATGCCGCCGATCTGGCTTTCGAAGACCCGCGACACCTGGCCCGCATAGCGCGACACGTCCGTCGAAGTGCCGCCCATGTCGAAGCCGATGGCCTCGGCCAGTCCCAGCTCGTGAGCCACTGCACCGGTCGCCACTACTCCGGCGGCCGGTCCCGAGAGAACGGCGTTGCGACCGATGAAGGTGGACGCGTCGACCAGGCCGCCGTTGCTCTGCATCATGCGCAGCCGTCCCCGGCCGAGCTCGTCCTCGAGCTTCCGCATGTACTGCGTGAGCAGCGGGGTCAGGTAGGCATTGGCGGTGGTCGTGTCCGTGCGGCCGAGAAGACCGAGCTCGTTCGAGATCTCGTGGGACGAAGAGACATGGGCGAAACCCAGCTTCGTCGCGATCGCGGCGACCCGACGTTCGAGCGACCCATCGCGGTACGCGTGCATCAGCGCGACGGCCACCGATTCAGCGCCGTGCCGGCGCGCCTCTTGGAGCGCCTCACGCAGCGCAACGCCGTTCAGTTCGCCCGACACAGAGCCATCGGGCGCCATGCGCGCGGCCACTTCGACGACCTCGGTGGCCAGGGGCTCGGGCTTTTCGATCGCAAGCGCAAAGAGCTCGGGTCGCGTCTGATCCCCGATCCAACTCAGCTCCCCCAGGCCTTCGTCGGCGATCAGCACGGTCGGGCAACCGCCGCGCTCGAGAAGGGCGTTGGTGGCCAAGGTGGTCCCCATTCGGACCTCGACCGGCGGAATCGGTTCGTCGGCTTCGAGACCAAGCAGCGCGCGGATCCCCTGGAGCGGCGCCTGGTCCGAGGAGAGCAGCTTGGTCACCTCGATGGCGCCGGTGACCCGATCTCGGTGGATGCAGTCCGTAAAGGTGCCTCCGCGGTCGATCCAGAACTCGTGCCGGGTGTTCCGCGGTGCCATCGAATCCTGCATCGAAGCACGCTGCCCTCCGGGGTCAAGAGCGTCGCTGCGATCTACCGCCAAGGGCTAGAAAATAGCCCGAAAGAGCTACACTGGGTCGCGAATTGACAGGTCTCGGCCCGAAGCTGAGAATTTTTCTGGTTTTCAAACCAGTTTCCTGGACTTATACAGGCCAGCAAGTCAAGGAAACCAAGGACGATGGACACGGAAGAATTTACTGTCTCGTCCGTGATACCTGCGAGTCCAAATCGTATTTATTCCGCGTGGATGGATGAGCGCCATCATTCCGCTTTTACGGGAGCGCGGGCTACGGTGGACCCCTGGGTGGGCGGTCGAGTGGTGGCAGACGATGGTTTCATCGACGCGACGCATGTCTATCTGGTGACCGGTAGCCGCATCGCCATGACCTGGCGTACCCGGGATTTCCCCAAGGGTTCCAACGACTCCCAGGTCGACGTCTCGTTCTCTCCGGTAGCCGGCGGCACCAAGGTCGAGGTGGCCCACAGCAACATCCCCGCGGGACTCGGCAAGGCCTGCGAGAAGATCTGGAAATCGTTCTATCTTGCCCCGATGGCGAAGTACTTCGGTGAGCCGGACGCGATGCGCGCAGCCTACGAAGCCGCCAAAAAGGCCGGGCACCTCCCTCTTTCCGGAATCAAGGCGAGCCGGCCGGGGCCGAGGCGTCCTTTCGTTCCCGCACCCCAGCTTCCGGTCGAGGAAACGGGTGAAGACGAGGAAGACGACGAGGAGACGCCGAAGAAGAGCCGAAAGCGGGTCGAGACCAAGCCGATCGACCTTCGGGAGCTCGCGCTGGCCCAGGCTCAAGCGCGAAAGCTAGCCGCTCGCAAGAAGGCCGAATCCAAGAAGAAGGCCGAAGCTGCGCGCAAACAGGCCGAAGCGGTTCAGCGTAAGCTCGAAGCCAAGAAGAAGGCCGAGGCGCGGAAGCTCAAGCAGGCCGAGGCCCGACGGGTCGCAGCGGAGAAGAAGCGGATCGCGGCCGAGCAGAAAAAGGCGGCCGCGGAGAAGAAGGCCGAGCTCGCCCGCAAAAAGGCGGAGGCGAAGGCCAAGGCCGACGCGATCAAGCGTAAGAAGGCGGAGGCGAAGAAGAAGGCCGACGCCAAGAAGAAGGCGGCCGCCACGAAGAAGATGGCCGCCACGAAGAAGGGCGCTGCCAAGAAGAAGGCGGCTGCCAAGAAGAAGGCCGCTGCCAAGAAGAAGGCCGCTGCCAAGAAGAAGGCGGCCGCCAAGAAGAAGATGGCCGCCAAGAAGAAGGCCGCTGCCAAGAAGCGTCCGGCGTCGAAGCGGCGTGCAGCGACGAAAAAGCGTGCCGCCACCAAGAAGCGGGGACGCACCAAGAAGAAGGCCGCCCCGAAGAAGCGCCGCAAGGTGACCAAGAAGCGCGCGGCGCCGAAAAAGCGGGGAAGCACGAAGAAGAAGGCCGCCCCGAAGAGGCGCCGCAAGGTGACCAAGAAGCGCGCGGCGCCGAAGAAGCGTGCCGCCGCAAAGAAGCGGGGAAGCACGAAGAAGAAGGCCGCGTCAAAGAAGCGCCGCAGGGCGCCGGCAAAGAAGGCCAAGCGCCGCACGTCGCGACGCTAGTTCGTGCTGCTAGCCGAGCGGGGACTCGGCCTGGCGCCGCAAGCCGTCGAAGAGCGCGTCGAGGGTGCGGTGCTCTTGGGCGAGCTCGATGATGCTCAGCTCCTCGAGCTCGCTGCCCAGCCGGCTCACGGCGAGCCAGACCTGCATGGCTTCGAGGGCCGTCACCAGACCGATGCTCCGGCCAGGCAATGCGAGCGCAGCAGTCGACACCCTGGCGTCCCGAAGTGCCTCCGAGATCAGCACGCTGGCCTTCCGGGCAACGCCGGGGTCGAACGAGGCGCTCTCCCCTAGACCGATCAGCAGAAGGCGTTCGGATTTGAGCTTGCCCGGGTTTGCGACCAAGGCCTTCTCCCCGAACGTCCCTCGAAGGTAGCCGGCCATGAGCTTTCTCGAGAGTGCCCCACAGAGGCGCCAGTCGATGAGCCCGGCCGCCCCTCGCAGCGGACGTTCGTCGGAAAAGAAAGGCAGGACGATGACGTCGGTTTGGAGCTCGTCCAAGCTTGCGGCGGCGGCGGGGATGAAATCGTAGGCGATCACGATTTGCCCAGCTCGGTCGCGACGCGATCGAGGACGCCATTGACGAAGGCGCCGCTCCCCTCCGATCCGAATCGCTTGGCGAGCTCGACGGCCTCATTGAGCGTCACCCGTTTCGGGATGTCGCGCATCTCGCGAAGCTCCACGATGGCGACGCGGAGCACGTTTCGATCGACGATCGGCATACGCTCGATGCGCCAGTGGTGGCTCGACGATCGGATGATCTCATTGACCTCGTCTTCGTGTTCGGCGTAGGCGCGGACGAGCTGGTTTGCGAAATCGACGTCTTCGATCGGCGCGTCCTCGTTCGAGAGGTGCCCCCAGTACGAGCGGATCGCCTGCGTCCCGCTCACGTTCGACACATCCATGAAGTACAGGATGCGAAGCGCCGCTTCACGGCCTTTTCGTCGTGATCCCATCGTCCGCAAGCTTTCGATCCAAAATGACCATTTCGATCGCGGTCAGTGCAGCGTCGCGGCCCTTGTTGCCGTGCGCGCCGCCTGCGCGTTCGAACGCTTGGGCTTCGTCGTCGGTCGTGAGCAGGCCGAAGATCACCGGGACTCCAGTGTCGAGCGCGACGCGCCCGAGGCCAAGAGCGGTGCCTTGCGATACGAAGTCGAAGTGCGGTGTGCCTCCGCGAATCACCGCGCCGAGCGCAACGACAGCGTCGAAGCGCTTGCTCTGGGCAAGCTGCTGGGCCGCATAGGGAAGCTCCCAGGCCCCCGGCACCTCGACGATATAAACAGACTCGTCGGGGACACCGCACTCACAGAGGCATTCCCGGGCGCCATCGAGAAGCTTGCCAACGACCGCACGGTTGAACCGTGACCAGACGATGGCGAAGCGCGCGTCCTCGGGCGCGGTGACCTCTCGCAGGGGCGGGTTGCGGTCCTCGCTCATTTGGAGGCTGCCGCCTTTTTCGCAGGAGCGGGAGTGAGCTGGCCGCCCGGTGCGACCAGAAGCTGCTCGCCCACATTGAGCCCGAAGGCGTCGAGGCTTGGGATGCGCCTGGGCCGGTTGGTGAGCAGACGCAGCTGCTCGAGCCCGAGGTCGGAGAGCACCTGCGCCCCGAAGCCGTACTCGCGAAGCACGACACCGGGCTCTTCGGGTGACCGCGGGAGCGGTTCGTTCAAGTAAAAGGCCAAATCGGTTTCCGGATCAGGATGCCCGGGCAAAAACAAAATCACCCCGTTTCCCTCGCGTTCGATCGCTGCGGCGCAGTCGGCGATGTGGACGCGGTCCCCCATTCGCACCTGGAACGCGTCGCCAAGCACGCTCCCGCGGTGCACGCGCACCAGCGTCGGCGCCGCGGTCAGCTCACCGAAGCTCAGCGCCATGAACTGCTCTTGGTCACCGACCTGAACCCGGTACACCGAGGCGATCCAGGTGCGTCCCGAGGGCATTTCGACGGGCGTCTGTCGAATCCTCTGGACCAGTCGTTCGCGGGCGAGCCGGTATTGGATCAAGTCCGCGATCGTAATCAGTCGCAGCGTGTGCTCTTGGGCAAATGCGACGAGGTCCGGGTAGCGCGCCATCGAGCCATCGTCTTTCATGATCTCGCAAATTACGCTGGCGGCCTTCAGCCCAGCGAGCCGGGAAAGATCGACCGAGCCCTCCGTGTGCCCCGTGCGCTGCAGCACGCCGCCTGGAACCGCCTTGAGTGGAAACACATGGCCGGGGCTCACCAGGTCCGCCGGCCCCGCGTC
Source organism: uncultured delta proteobacterium (assembly GCA_963712235.1). GTDB lineage: Bacteria > Myxococcota_A > Polyangia > Polyangiales > Houyiibacteriaceae > SG8-38. The sequence continues at coordinate 34,160 of CAVQHC010000003.1, read as the reverse complement.
GTCTGCGACCGCCGTCAAAATCGTCTGTGCTCGATCGCCGGCGCTGATGCCCGTCGTGACGCCTTTTCGAGCCTCGATCGAAATCGTGAACGCGGTCGAACGCGACGAGCGGTTGTCGTCGACCATCATCGGTAGGTCGAGCTGTCGAATTCGGTCCTCGGTCAGGCTGAGGCAAATCAACCCTCGAGCGTGTCGTGCCATGAAGTTGATCGCCTCAGGGCTCGCCATTTCGGCCGCCATGCACACGTCGCCTTCGTTTTCGCGGTCCTCGTCGTCGACCAGAATGACCATTTTGCCCTTACGGATGTCATCCAATGCCGCGACGACCCGCTCGATCGCGCTCGTCATATGGGCGCCACCATGACGCGAAAGGGCTCGCCCTTCCAGCGGACTGCTGCAAATGCTCAGCCTTCGGGCGCGTCCACGCCGGGCTTGCCCATCAAGCTTGCGACGTACTTGGCGAGGATGTCGACCTCGAGGTTGACCTTGGCCCCGTCAGCCATCTCCCCGAAGGTCGTCTCTTCGAGCGTGTACGGCACCAACATGACGTCAAAGCGCGTGCCTGCGACGGTGTTCACCGTGAGACTGACGCCGTTGACGCTGATCGAGCCCTTGGGCGCCAAGAACGGAGCGAGCGGTCCTGGGACCTCGAACGTTGCGCGAATGTAGTCCCCTTCAGGAGTCCGCGCGATCAGGGAGCCAACGCCATCGATGTGCCCCGTGACCAGATGGCCGCCCAAGCGATCGCCAAGCGCGAGCGCGCGTTCGAGGTGAACCCGGTCGCCCTTCTGGAGGCTATCGAGATTGGTCTTATCGATGGTTTCTAGGGATGCGTCCGCCTCGAACTGCTGGTCGTCGAACGACTTCACGGTGAGGCACGTTCCATTGACGGCAATGGATTCACCGAGTTCGTAGGGGTGTAGCGTGCAGCGAATGCGAATGCGGAGCCCGTCCTCGCGACGCTCGATTCGATCGATCGTCCCAACCTGTTCTATCAATCCCGTGAACATCTACTGCGTCCTCTCGAAGTCGCCGGAGACCAACCAGTCCGGTCCCAGCGCTTGAAACTCGGTGCGCACCAGGCGCCAGGCGCGCTCGATCGATTCGGCCCCCGAGCCCGCCGCAAACGAGAGCGCACCGGTGTCTCCCACGATGCGCGGCGCGATGAAGATGGCTGCACGGTCCGCCAAGCCCAGGTCGAGAAACGACCCGTGTACGTGCGCGCCGCCCTCGACCAAGAGCCGGACCAGACCACGCTCGCCGAGCCGCTCGAGCACCTGGACGAGGTCGACACCTCGTTCATGCCGCGACACCGGGATCAACTCGACGCCCTTCCCCATGAAGTGCGCAGGGCGCGAGGAGTCGGTGTCGGTTGCATGAAACACGAGTGTCCCGGCCTCGGAGCTCCCGCCGGGGTCGAGAACCGCTGCGCCTGCCGGCGTTCTGAGGTCCGCATCGAGGACGACCCGGATGGGATCTCGGCCTTCGAACCGTCGAACCGTAAGCTTCGGATCGTCGCTCAAGACGGTTCCGACCCCGACCAGAATCGCATCGCTCCGATCGCGCATTCGGTGGGCTTCGGTCCGGGCTTCCTCTCCGGTGATCCACTTGGAGTCCCCGGAGCGGGTCGCGATCTTTCCGTCGAGCGTTACCGCGGCTTTCAGGATGACGAACGGGAGGCCAGTCCGGATGTGTTTGGCGAAGTCGGCGATGAGCGCGGTGCACTCCGCTTGCATCAAACCGACCTCGACTTGGACCCCCGCCGACCTCAAGCGGTCGACGGCGCCCGCGACGTGCGGCGCGGGATCTAGGCAACCGATCACGACGCGGGCAAGACCGGCATCCACGATGGCCTCCGTGCATGGGCCCGTGCGACCGTGGTGATTGCAGGGCTCCAAGGTCACAAAGAGCGTGGCCCCTTCGACCGACTCGGCGGCATTCCGAATGGCATCGACTTCCGCATGGGCTTCGCCCGCACTTTGGTGATGACCCAGGGAGAGGACTTGCTCTCCGCGAACGATCGCTGCACCCACGTGGGGGTTCGGGCTCGGATAGCCGCGCTTCGCTTCGGCGAGCGCTCGCTTCATCACCCCTCGTTCGAAATCCGACCACATGTCAGTCCTTGAGCTTTGCCAGCTCGTCGACGAATTCGTCGACGCCCTGAAAGTCCCGGTAGACGCTCGCAAAACGAACGTACGCCACTGGGTCGAGTCCGCGCAGCTCGTGCAAGACGTGCTCCCCAAGCCGCGTCGAAGGAACCTCCTGCTCGCCGGTGTCGACGAGCCAGCGCTCGACCTGGTGCTGAAAGCGCTCGAGCGCCTCGGCCGAGACCGGACGTTTCACGCAGGCCCGTCGGAGCCCAGCTAGCAATTTCGCGCGGTCGTACGGTTGCCGGCGGCCGTCGTTCTTGACGATGAGGGGCAGCGTCTGCTCGACCCGTTCGTAGGTGGTGTACCGGCGGCCGCAGTGCTCGCATTCGCGCCGCCGCCGGGTAACCTCGCCCGCCTGCGACAAGCGCGAGTCGATCACACGGTTTTCCAGGGTTCCGCAGTAGGGGCAGCGCATATCGGCGCTGACGCTAGCGCCGCCCCGGTGCCGGAGCAACGCAGCGCACGGCGCTCAGTCGCGAACCAGGCGAACGAGCGACTCCAGATGCGCCGTCTGCGGAAACATGTCGAAACCGATCAGGCGGTCGATGTGGTACCCCTTCGCGGTTGCAAGACGAAGGTCACGCCCCAGCGTCGCCGTATCGCACGATACGTAGACGAGTCGTTTCGGACCGGGCAAAACGGCATCACCCTCGAACAGTGCCTTGGCGCCTTGGCGCGGCGGATCGAGCACGACGACGTCGTACCGGCCCTTGGGTGGTTGATTCGCGTCGCCGACGGTGACACGCGCCTTTGTTCCGAAGCGCTTCAAGTTGCGCTGGCAGGCGTCGACGGCGAGCGGATCCCGTTCGACGGCCACGAGGGCGCGGGCCTTCGCCGCGAGTCCGACCGTGAAGTTTCCGATTCCACAGTGGAGCTCGAGGACGCGCAGGCCCTCGGGCTCGGCGAGACGCACCACGGCTTCGATGAGCCGTTCGTTGACGCGATCGTTGGCTTGCGAAAAGGCACTCCCCGGCCCTTCGAGAACGCCCGACGCGCCTGCTCGAATCGCGACGTGCGTTTCCCCCCAGCTCGCCGCGTGCCCGTCGCCGCTGGTTCGGAGCGTGACGCCGGCGATGAGGGGAAGCTCGCAGAGCTCTTCACAAGCTTCAAAGAGCTCCGGTCGCTGGTCGTCCTCGGCGCGCAGGTCGACCACGACACGTTCCGCGTCGGTGAGCTGCAGCTGAATCTCTCCGCCGCCGCGCAACGACGATGCGAGGTTGGTATGCAGCGCCTCCCAGGCTTGGCGCAGGGGCTGCACGAGCACGATGCACTCGCTGATGGGGGTGACGCGCTTCGAATGAAGCTGTCGGTAGCCGATCGTGTCCCGATGCCAGGCGAGGCGGGCACGGCGCCGGTACCCGAGGCTGAGCGGCGAGTCCACCCACTGCAGCTCGGTCCCGTCCGCGCCGGGCAGTCCCCGGCACGCGTCGGCGAGAAAGCTTTGCTTGATCTCACGCTGCAGGTCGGGGTCCGCGATCATCAGCGGGCAACCACCGCAGCGTGACGCATCGGCGCAGGCGGGCTCCCGCCGTCCCGCCGCGGCCCCATGCACCCGGATCAGACGCCCGCGCGCGGCGCCTCGTTTGGACCCCGTTCGCATGAGCTCCACCCGCTCGCCCGGCAGCGCTCCGGCCACCAGGACCAGGCCGCGAGACGTCTCGACGACCGCGTCGCCCCCACGCGCCACCGCGCGGACCTCACCTTGTTCAGAGCGCTTGGAAGGCATCGAACTCAGAAAAATTGCAAGGGCCTTCCGACTTCGAAGAGAAAGCTGAAATCCCCATCGAGGACAGCCCTTCGTTCGAGCGGGTTTTTATTGTCCAGCAGCTCGACGTTGGTGAAGACCGCCACGGTTTCCTTGGTGTCGTTGTTCAACCAGGGCACGTACAGCTGCTCGAAGCGAATCGTACCCGAGACCGCGGCGTAGTAGACAGGGATGCGAGCTATTCCAGGGCAGGACGCGTTGAGATAGAGCGTCATCTCGACCGGCGCCGCTAGGCCGCCGAGCTCGATTTCGGTGCCCAGCATGGTCTCTTTGAGCATCTGCGGATCGCGAATGAACACCGCGAGACCGTCGCTGAAGCTAGGAAGGTCGCTGCCCCTCTGCACGACGATGTCGATGATTTCGACGGACGTGCTCGGCTGCATCGCGAAGTAGTCTGGGTTCAACGAGTAGGCTGCGCCCTCGAGGCCGCAGTCCGGCGCCCAAACCTGGCCGACTGCGCTCCCCTCGCCGCTGCCCTTCGCGCAGCCCGCGGCAAGCAGCCCGCAGAGGAGCAATGCGCCGAGCTCACGCAATGAAGCCGCCACCGATCACCTCGTCGCCACGATATACCACCGCCGCCTGGCCGGGCGTAATCGCGCGCTGCGGTTCGTCGAAACGCACCTCGAAGCCGTCGCCGCAGGGGGTCACGTCCGCCAGGGCTCCGCGATGCCGATATCGAATGCGCACCTCGCCTTGGAACGGCTCCGTCGGCCGGCCCGCGACCCAGTGTACGTCGGTGGCGCTGAGCTCCCGATCGTAGAGCTCCGATTCGTCGCCGACGACGACTTCCGCTGTATCGGGCACGATCCGAAGAACGTACCGCGTACCGCCTCCCCCGAGCCCCAGTCCGCGCCGTTGGCCACGCGTGAAGTTCGCGACGCCTTCGTGACGACCGAGAACCATGCCCCCCGGGTCGACGATGGCGCCCGATTGGGTCTGCTCGCCCTGACGGCGGATGAAGTCGCCGACGCGTCCGTCGGGCACGAAACAGAGCTCCTGCGATTCGGCCTTGTCCGCGTTTGGGACGCCAAGGCGACGGCCCGCCTCGCGCACCTCGGACTTGGTGAGCTCCCCGAGGGGAAAGACCAAGCGCTCGAGCGTCACCTGCGGCAGACCGAAGAGGAAGTAGCTTTGATCCTTGTCGTCGTCTCGGCCCCGCAGCAATCGAAGCTGGCCGTCCGCGGCGCGCTCCAAGCGCGCGTAGTGCCCGGTAGCGATGTGGGTCGCGTCGAAGCGTCGCGCGACCTCGGCGAGATGAGTGAGCTTCACGGTGCGGTTGCAGCTCACGCACGGAATCGGGGTGCGCCCTGCCTGATACTCCGTGATGAAGGGGTCGACGACGTGCTTGCGAAACGCGTCGCGCTCGTCGAGGACATAGTGCGGGATGTCCAGGTGTTCGCAGGTGCGTCGAGCGTCGTCCCGGTCTTCGGGAGCACAGCATCGGCCGACCTGCTGCTCGCCGTCCGCGTCCCACAGATGCAGCGTGACCCCTACCAGGTCGTGCCCCTGCTCACGCAGAAGCGCTGCGGCCACCGAGGAGTCCACTCCGCCACTCATCGCAACCAGCACTCGCTTTGTCTCAGACATCGATGCTCAACACTGAACAGATCAACCGTGGTCCGTTATACTTAATGGAAACCGTTGTAAGTAAAAACGCATAATCAAAAAACCCAATAAGTTCGAATATTTGATAGCGAAAACGTGAAAAAGAATGAAGATATTCTCAAGAGAGCTCCAGTTGATCTGAGATTCTAGGCGCTGCCGCGTGCGAGAACGCGCTCAAATGACGCAATCGCCAGGTCGATATCCTGTTGGCTGGTCTCCATACCTAAACTGATTCGAACCGCGGAGCCAGCCCTCCACTGCTCATCCGGATACATCGCGCGAATCACGGCGGACGGCTCCTGCAGCCCGGACGAACAGGCGGCGCCGGTCGAGAGGCAGAGGCCCTCGAGGTCGAGCGCCGCGACCAAGACCGGACCCTGCCAGCCTGGGAAGCTGAGGTTGGTGACGGTTCCGGTCCGCGGGGGGCCCGCGTTTGGGACGGCCCCTCGCGCGAGAAGGCTCGCCTCGATGCGATCGCGGAGCGCGGCGACCGCCGGCTGCTGCGCGAGTCGCGTCTTGATCAAACGGCAGGCTGCCCCGAAGCCAACCATGCTCAGAGTGTCCGGGGTTCCGGGTCGGCGGCCCCGCTCCTGGGAGCCGCCGTCGAGGACAGGCTCGAGGTCGAGGCCTCGGCGAACCCAACAGGCCCCCGCGCCCGCAGGCCCTCCGATTTTTTGTGCAGCCAGTGCGACGGCGTCGGCCCCGAGCGCGCTCACGTCGATCGGCAGCTTGCCCAAGGCCTGGGTCGCATCGACGAAGAGGCGCGCCTGATGTGCGCGGCAGACCTCGGCGTAGCGGTCGATCGGCAGGAGGGTGCCGGTTTCGTGATTCACCCATTGAATCGCGACCAGGGTGTGGGGGCCGAGGTGCCGCGCCAGCTCGTCGGGGCTCGGCGGCTGGCCTTTGGGAACGCGCAGCCTGGTCACTTCGAAGCCATCGCCTTGCAGCCGGTTTGCGCTCTGTGCCACCGCCGGGTGCTCTACCTCGCTGGTGACGAGGTGCGAACAGCTCCGGGCCAGGCCGCGTATTCCGAGGTTGCAGGCTTCCGTGCCGCCGCCGGTCAAGACGATGTCGACAGCCGCCGCGCCGATCGATTCGGCGACGCGCTCTCTGGCGGCCTCCAGGAGCTGGCGCGACGCCCGACCCGCGGCGTGGGTGCTCGACGGATTGGCCCAGGCAAGGGCCGCAGCGTCCTCCATGGCCAGCCGAACCGCGTCGGGCGTCGGCGCTGCTGCGTGGTGGTCGAGGTAGATCACGTGGACGTAGTCTCGGGCCGTTCGGGCACACGTCCAACCCGGAGCTCGACCAGCGTGCCTGCGAGCTGCCGCTCGGCCACTTCGCCTGCAGGCGGGCTCGAAATCTCGATGCCACCGCCCAGCGCCTCGGTGACCCGCCTCGCGAAGGCCAGGCCCAATCCGACCCCTCCGTGGTCCCGCGTCACCGAACCGTCGACTTGATAGAAGGGCTCCATGATGCGCGCGATGTGCTCTGGGCGGACCCCCGGGCCGCTGTCGGATACGGCGAAGAGCAAGTGCTCGTCTCCTTCGGGGCGAACCTCTACGGCGACGTCGCCGCCCGTCGGCGTGAACTTCGACGCGTTGTCGAGCACGTGCACCATGGCGCGCATGAGCTTGTCCGGATCTCCTTGCGCCGGCATCGATTCGTCTGGAATTCGCTCGACGAGTGTGACGTCGCGCTCGACGAGCTTGGGTCGAATCTGATTGAGTGCCTTGACAGCGACTTCGCGGAAGTCGTAGGGGCGCGTGTAGTAATGCATGCGACCGGTCTCGAGTGAGCTGACGTCGAGCAAAGTGTCGACGACGGTTCGAAGCCGTTGGGTCGAGCTTTCGATCGAACCTAGGCACTTGCGCTGCAGATCGGTCAACGGGCCGAGCTCTTCGTTGAGCAACAGACGTAGGTACCCCACCACCGGCGTCATCGGCGTCGCCAGCTCGTGGCTGACGTTTTGGAGAAACTCTCGGCGAAGTCGCGCGATGTCTTCCAGCCGCTGATTGGTTTCGGAGAGCTCGAGGATCTTCTTCTCGAGCCGCTCGACGATTTTCTGGGTGCGCTCACGAAGCAATCGATCGCTTCCGTCGTCGGCCCATTCGCGATGTCCGTCGAGGAACTCCGCGATGGTCTCCGCGAAGTGTGCTGCGGCAATCGGCTTCGCGATGAAGCCATCGCAGCCCACGGCAAGTGTCGACGCGCGGTCGCCCTCGGCCGTGATCGCCACGATGGGCACGTCTTCGAGGGCCGGCATCCCGCGGAGGCGCAGGGTCACCTCATAGCCGTCCAGGTCGGGGATGTTGATGTCCACCAGAACCAGGTCCGGGACGATTTCTCGCGCGAGCCGGATCCCGTCGACGCCGCATTCAGCCTCGATCACCTCGTGACCGGCCGCTCCGAGCAATTTCTGCACGAGGCGCCGATTGTTGGGATCGTCCTCGATGTGCAGCACTCGAGCCATTGCAAAGCGATGCTATCAGCCTCTCGCACTTGCCGCACGCTTCCAGCCTGGCTAGGGATGGGAGTATGCCAGGGCGATTGCTCGACCAGCTCGTTGACGCCGGCCTCGTCACCGAGGCGCAGGCCCGCGCGAGCGATTCCGGTGATCCGCTCGTTCCCTCCGGCCGGGTCGCACAACGCCTCGTGGCCGAAGGCCTCGACGAGCGTGCGCTCGCAGGCTTCTTCGTGAACCTGGGCTTTGGCCCGATGCTTCGCGCCCGAGACCTTGCGCGCGCCGACGACGAGCTCGTTCGGCGTCTACCAGGCCCGGTGGCGCGGGATCTCTGTGCGATGCCGTTACGCCCGAGCCGCGTCGGCGCAATCGTCGCGATGGCCGACCCGACCGACGAGCCCTCGGTCGCCAAGCTGAGCGGGCTGCTCGGCGATAGCATTCTGCCCACGGTCGCGAAGCTCTCGGATCTCCTCGCGTCGATCGACCGCGCGTACCCGCCCGCGCAGGCAACTCCTCCGGTCGGCGATCCTCTGGCCTTGGCGCGCACCCGATCGGCAACGCCGACCGGCGCCGTTCCGCTGGTCAATGCGAAGCCTCCGAGCGGCACTGAAAAAACCTTGCCTTCCTTCGACGCGTCGCTATCCGAGCTGGTCTCGACGGCGAGTCCTGTCTGGGACCGCGCTTGGAACAAGACGTCGCCGACGCGTGATGTTTCGCTCACCCCCAAAGCGACCCATATCCCCTTGCCCCATCTCGCCGCGACGCTGACGCCGCACGCCTTCGCGCCTCCTTCGAACACGCCCCCTCCTGCGGCGCCTGTTTCCAGCCAGCCGAACACGCCTGCTCCCTCCTCGCTTCATGCGCAGTCCAGCCCTCCGCCCGCCTCGGCGCCGGACCCCGCGATCGCTGCACAGCTCGACGCGCTCGCGCGTGCGACCTCGCGCGACGAGGTCGTTCGCGTCGGCTGTCAGGCCTGCCTCGAGGCCGCCCGCAGCGCTGCCTTTCTCGCGCTACGCAAGGGTGTGTTTCGTGGATGGGATGGTGCGGGCGATGAAGTGACGAGCGCAGGGATTCGAAGCCTTTGGATCCCGGCGACCAATCCCTCGATTCTCAACGAAGTCCTGCACAGCGGCCGACCGTTCCACGGGGCCTACGGCCAGACCGCCGCCGACCACCTCTTCAGGGCGGCCTTCGGGAGCCAGGGGCGGGAGGTCATCGTGCTGCCCGTCTTGGTGGGCTCACGCCTGGTGGGGGTCCTGTGCGCCAACGATCCGGCGCCCCAGTCGACGGCCATCGTGGGGATTGCCGAGGCGATGGGTCGAGCTTTCGAGCAGCTCATCGTTTCGCAGAAATCGCAGGGTTAATCGGTGAACACGGCCTGAAGGCCAGGATCGGTCGCCTTGGCGAGCCGAAGGAGGCGGCGGCGCTCCCGTAGGACCGAGGACGCATAGCCATTGTGCGTGTCGCAGTGGCCCGAATTGTACCAAGCCAGGCCCTTGCGCACGTCCCCGCCGCAGCGGCCGACCGCCCACTTGTACAGGCCGAGGCCGGCTTCGAGCACCTCCCGCTGACATGCGCCCGGACGGCGGCTGCATTTGTCGCGGTACTGTGCGTTGTACACAAACGGCACGCTCTTACCTCGGTACTTGGGATTGAGCTGGACGACGCCGCGCGCCCCGACCGGGCTGACCGCGAGCGGGTTGAGACCCGATTCTCGCACGGCGATGCCTGCTGTAAGGAACGGATCGACGCCGGCCCGGTTGCTCGCCTCGGTGATCAGACGTGAAAGAGTCGCGATGCGGGCGCGGCACCCGCCGTCGCTGTCCCGGCAGTGCTGCACGTGAATCGGTTTCCCCTGCCGGCTCTCTCGAACGGTCAGGCGCGCGTCGATCGCACGCGCGAGCGCGAGTGATGTCGGGTGTTCACCGACTGCGCTGCGGTAGTCGATCCCTCCAGCCGCCGGAGCCTGCAGCTCCTCGGCGAACGTGGGCCCCGCTTCTGAGCGAGAGTGCCACGCGCTGAGAAAAACAACGCCGATGAGCAATAGTGCGATTCGCATGACTCTTTCCCGATAACCATTCAGGCGCCGGAACGGTAGGGCATGCGCTTACCTTGCGCCACCCGCAGGTGGCGGCACTGTATCTATTTGGCTACAGTTGCTCGGCCTCGACCTCGGGCGCCGGCTCAGCCTCTTCGGGCTTTTTCTTAGTGTCTTCAGCGAGTTGTGGCGTAGATTCCGAATCCGCTTCTCGTTTCACCGGCTCGCTGTCGGAGCCCTCCGAACGGTTCGAAGCGTCGCTGGCCTCCGTCGATTCGTCGCGGCTGCCCTCTTCGCCTGCCTCGTCCCGACCACCGCGCCGCCGGCCCCGTCGCCGGCCCCGTCGCCGCTTGTTGTTGTCGGAATCGCCGTCTTCGTCGCTGCTGGCGCTCGCAGCACTGCTGGTTCGGGGGGCGCCGCCCCCGAGGGAGTCGAGAAGCTCGACGTCGAGCACGGCCAAGGGGAGCGATGCGCGGTGAATGCCGACGCCAACCTCTTCCATCGACACCGCGAGCGCGTCTGCGTCGAAAACGGCGCAAGGCGCTGCGCCTTCGGCATGTGCTTCACTCAGGGCGCCCTCACGGACTTGCCCCAGGGTGATCAGCCAGCCGACGCGCGCGTGATCGAAGTGATGAAGCCCGCCGCGGAGTGCCACGACTGCGTCGTTTTGGATCGGTTGGTTGCCGCGAAAGATGGTGATCGCCAGCGGAGTTTCTTCAGGCCCTCGTCGGAGCGTGCCGGCGAGGCTGAAGTCGCCCGCATCGGCGCGAACGCCGCGAAGTGAATGAACGCCAACCGCGTTGAGCCAGGTGGCCAGGAGCTCGAGCAATGCACCATCGGGCAGGGTGCGCAGGCGCTTGATGAAGGCCCGGCGGACGCTCTGCCGCTGCCGGTCGGCAGCACGGAGGGCGTCCCGCTCGGCGTTGACGGCATCGCTCGGCAGATCCCATTCGAGCAGCGCAACGAGCCCATCGACCTCCCGGAACCGCGGGCGCCCGCCCGATGCTCGGCGCTTGGCGTTGTCGCCCCGGACCGCGGCGCCCAGCGTGGGGGCCAGCAGGGCTGGGGTCCCAGCGAGCCGCCCGGTGTCGATCAGCGCTTCGGCCACCTGGACCAGGGTCCTCGGCTTGCGGCTGCCGCCACGAAGCGCCGTTTCGATGGCGTCGGAAAGGTCCCGGCCCACGGGTTCGCCGGCTTCGGCGGCCCGAGTTGCCGGCGCCGGAGGCTCTTTGCGCGCTCGGCTGCGCGAGGCCGGACGGCGTTCGCGTTCCGGCCGGGCGTCGGACGCCGATGCTCCTTCGGCATCGCGTTCGCGTCGTCGTCGGGGTCGGCGCTTGCGGGGCCGACGGGCGTCGCGCGAATCATCGTCGAGGTTGGCGAGAATTAGCTCGTCGTCGTCGTCTTCTTCCGGGAAAACGTCGGCGCCGGGAAGGTCTTGCGACGCGACCAGGACCTCTTCATCCGATTCCTCAGCGTCCACCGAAGCCTCGGCCTCGTCTTCGCCGGCCGCGCGCTCCACGGCCTCCGGGGCGTCGCTGTCGGACGCGTCGCTGCCGGCTTCCTCGATGGCGTCCTCTGGGAATTCCCGCAGGGCGAAGACGCCGGGCTTGACCTTGAGAATAGGAGCGTCGCCTCGGTCTTTTTTGACCATCGTGGCGAGCCTCGAGCTCATCGTGGTTTCAGGGGTTTTGCCGACGTGCGAAAGAAGGTTTTTCTCGATCGCGATTTCGGTGATTTTCTTATAGTGGAGGGGCTTTCCGACCGAGCGGAGAACCTCCACGGCTGCTTCCGTGAATGTCATTTTTATAATCGTTCCTGTCACTCCGGTGGGCGATACGAGGGGTCGCGACGGGGAGCGGAGATTCGCTCCACCCGCGCATTGCTCCTTTGCCCTGAGGGCCGTGAGCCATGCTCGTTCGCACTTCCACCAGACAAAAGTGGTTATTGAATTGATTTTCGGGTCAACGGACCCTTTCGTGCTCTCTCGGTACCACCGCGGCCACGGCGAGGCAACGAAACGTGACCCCCAAAGGCGACAAATCTCCCCTGGTCGAGCCCTCCATTCTCGGGCGGGTTCGATTATGGGCCTTAATCCCTGTGGATTTGACTTTGTCAGACCCGGGGCCCATACGGCCGGGTTGCTGGTAATTGGCTCTGGCCGATCGCCGCTGTTACAGCCAAACGGGCATGGGCAGTGGTCGTTCGTGTCAGATGGGCGTCGCCACTGTGGCACGCAGGACACGGGCGGTTGGACCCAAGGCAGCGTTTTCGGGGTGAAGTGGGTTGGCCCGCTCTTCGCATTGGTCGCGCTTCGAGGAGAATCGAATGAAGAACAAAGAGATTGGCATACTGCTCGGGGGCGTGAGCGCGGAGCGCGAGATTTCCCTCAAGACCGGTGAAGCCATGTTCGAGGCGCTGAGGGCCCGCGGGTACCGGGTCCAGAAGGTCTTCGTCGACGGGGACATCGACCAGGTGCTCCGGCAAACCAAAATCGACCTCGCGGTGATCGCCCTTCATGGGACCTACGGCGAAGATGGATGCATCCAGGGCCTGCTCGAGACGATGGGCATCCCCTACACGGGCTCGGGCGTCCTTGCGAGCGCGCTTTCGATGGACAAGCTCAAGAGCAAGGAGCTGTTTCGGCTCTACAACGTGCCGACGCCTTCGTATTACGCGGTGCGACGCGACGACCTCGACCGGCTCGAGCAGATCCACAGCTCGTTTGGTTTCCCCAGCTTCGTGAAGCCCCGCAGCGGCGGCTCGAGCGTGGGCGCCGGAGCGGCCACCGGACTGACCGAGCTACGGCAGCGCTGCGAGGACGCGGGGCGTTTCGACGAGTGGGTTCTAGTCGAGCGCCTGATCCGCGGCCGTGAAGTGGCGGTCGGGCTGCTCGACGGCAATGCGCTCGGCGCGATTGAAATCGAGCCCAAGGGCGGGTTCTACGACTACAAGTCGAAGTACCAAAAAGGTCAGAGCGAATACCACTTCCCCGCCCGGCTTTCGCCGACGCGCTACCAGGGCGTGCTGCATCTGGCCGAGCGCGCGGTCCACGCGGTCGGTGCGACCGGTGCGACCCGGGTTGACCTGCTGGTGACCTCGGATGAGAACGAGTACGTTCTCGAGGTCAACACCCTGCCCGGGATGACGCCCACCTCCTTGCTGCCCAAAATCGCGGCAGGGGCCGGCTACGATTTCGGCGCCCTGTGTGAGGCCATTCTCGAGCGGGCCGCCCTGCACGTCGGGGACGGGCTTCCAAGCGTCTCCGAGGCCGAGCGTGCCGCGTTCGGCGGCGGCCGAGTCCCGATCGCGCCTGCCGAATAGCGCCGAGCCAGCCCCCCTAGAGGCCAGGCCCGTTCGCGAAAGTCATTCTTGACAATACCGATGCGGGAACCCATAGATCACCCCTGGTGAAGCTCTCCAACAAAGGCCGATACGGCGTCCGCGCCATCTTCGACATCGCCTTTCACAGCGGTGGCAAAGCGACGCAGATCAAAGACATCTCGCGCCGGCAGGCCATCCCTCCTCGCTTCCTCGAACAGATCTTTCAGGACCTCAAGCGGGCGGGGCTCGTGACGTCCAAGCGTGGGCCTCGCGGAGGCTACGCCCTGGCGATGGACCCTGACGATATCCGGCTCGGCGACATCGTGCGCGCGCTCGAGGGGCCGATTCTCCTGGCCGGCAACGACGGGAGCAGCGATGCGGACGAGACCAGTCGCGTCGTCACCGAGACGGTCTTCTCCGAGCTATCCGACAACATCGAGGCGTGCTTTGACGCCGTCACGATCCAAGATCTTTGTGATCGAGGTGATGCGCACGGAGTTCGACGCGCGCCGCCTCGGCGCTACGTGTATTCGATCTGATGTCCGCAGCCGTCGTCGAAAGCGTCCTCGATCTCATCGGCGAAACGCCTGTCGTTCGATTGCGCCATCTCTCGCCCGAAGGCGGCGCGACGATTTGGGGCAAGTGCGAGCACCTCAATCCAGGTGGTTCCGTCAAGGATCGCATCTGTCTCGCGATGATTGAAGCCGCCGAAGCAGAGGGCCGGCTCGGGCCCGGCGACACCATCGTGGAGCCGACCAGCGGCAACACGGGCATCGGCTTGGCGTTGGTCTGTGCGCGCAAGGGGTACAAGCTCGTCCTCACGATGCCTGCGAGCATGTCGCTCGAACGGCGCGCGCTGCTCGAAGCGTACGGCGTCGAGATCGTGCTCACCGAGCCCGACCGTGTGATGGAAGGCGCGATGGAAGCGGCCCGGCGCATCGTCGAAGAGCGCGGTGCGTTCATGCCCGAGCAGTTTTCGAATCCGGCCAATCCTTCTGTCCACGCGCGAACGACCGCAGCCGAGCTCTTGCGCGCGTTCGAGGGGCAGACGATCGACGCCTTTGTGGCAGCGGTTGGCACCGGCGGGACCGTGAGCGGTGTCGGCGAGGCGCTCAAAGCGCGCAACCCCGCGGCGCGCGTGTTCGCGGTCGAGCCTGCGGCGAGCCCGGTGCTCCTCGGTGGCCCTCCGGGACCGACGAAGATTCAGGGCCTCAACGCAGGCTTCATTCCCAAGAACTATCACGCCGACGTGGTGGACCGAGTGATCGGCGTCAGCGACCAGGATGCCTGGGACATGAAGCTCGAGCTCGCCAAGCGGGAGGGGCTGCTCCTCGGCATCAGCGCGGGCGCCAACGTCTGGGCCGCGATCGAGGTTGCCAAAGAGCTCGGGCCGGACAGGACGGTCGTGACGATTCTCTGCGATACGGGCGAGCGCTACTTCAGCTTGGGGGAGTACTTCAAGTGAGGGAGCCGCATCGTGTTCTGGTTGTTGGGGCGGGCGGGCTCGGCTCGCCGGTGCTTCGCTTGCTCGCCCAATCCGGCGCTGCGCAGATCACGGTCGTCGACGATGACCGGGTTGACCAGAGCAACCTGCACAGGCAGACCCTCTACACCGGCGACGACGTCGGGCGATCGAAAATCGAACGTGCGGTGGCGGTCCTTCGCGAGCTCGCGCCCGGGCTCTCGATTGAATCGGTCGAAGGCCGCTTCGTACCCGACACGGCGATGGACCTTTTGAAGGGGCACAGCCTGGTGGTCGAGGGGGCGGACAACCTCGCGACGAAGTTTCTCGTCGCCGACGCGGCGCATCTCAGCGAAGTGCCGGCCGTTCAGGCCGGCGCCATTCGCTGGGGAGGTTGGGCGTTTTGCGCCCTTCCCGATTCGGCCTGCCTTCGCTGCCTCTTCGAGGACATTCCGCGCGATCGAATCGAGACCTGCGCCGAGGCGGGAGTGGTCGGCCCCGTCGTAGGGGTGCTCGGCGGTCTTGAAGCAGCTTTCGCCATTCGCTTGCTCCAGGGTGAACGGCCCGGCGGTGAGCTTTGGCACTATGATGCGCTCAAGGGTTCGCTTCGAAAAACGTTCGTGCGGCGTCGAAGCGACTGCCCGTTGTGTGCAGGAGAGATTCAGGACTTGCGGATGGAGCGGTACACGGCGGCTTGCGCTGCCTGACGCCTGCGCCCATTTGTTGGGACTCAGAAAGGAACGAATATGGCTGTTACGGTACGCATTCCAACCCCACTCCGAAGCCTGACCGGCGGAGCAGACGAAGTCCTCATGGAGGGCGGCACGGTGTCCGAGGTGATCGAACGCCTGGAGGCCAGCCATCCCGGCATGAAGGATCGACTCTGCGACGACAAAGGGGTGCGCCGCTTCGTGAACATCTACGCGAACGACGAGGACATTCGCTTTCTCGACAACCTCGAGACGACGCTGAAAGACGGTGACATCGTGAGCATCGTTCCGGCCATTGCGGGCGGGGCCTCGGCTTGAGCCTCGACGCCACGGCACGGCGTCGGTACGCTCGTCAGCTTCTTCTCGGCGAGATCGGGGAGTCAGGTCAACAGCGCCTGCTCGATGCCCGATTTCGCGCTGGGGAGGGCGGCGACGCGGACGCCTACGCGGTGGCGGCGGACTATCTCGAACGGGCGGGCTGCGCCGCGGACCCGCGCGGCGACGTGCTGCGCGTACCGAGCCGGTCTCGCGTCATGCGGTTCGCGGGCTCTCCTGCGCTTGCAGAGCCCGCGGCCCTGATCCTGGGGGCCTTTTCGGCGGTCGAGCACCTCAAGGAGGTGCTGGGCATTTCCGAGGCGGGCGAGCTTTGGGCGGATCTGAGGCTGAGCGAAGAGGCTTGATGCGTTTTCGGAAGATGGAGTCGATCGTCGAGGCGGTGGGCAACACCCCCATGGTGCGCTTGCGCGCGCTCGAAAAGGACGCGCCCGGTACGAAGCTCTATCTCAAGCTCGAGTACGCGAACCCAGGCGGCTCCGTCAAGGACCGCCCTGCCCGCCAGATGATGCTCGACGCCGTCGAAGACGGCCGGCTTCGCAGCGAGAAGATCCTGATCGACGCGACGAGCGGCAACACGGGCGTTGCGTACAGCTTGCTCGGCGCCGCGATGGGGTACCGCGTTCAGCTCGTGATGCCCTCCAATGTTTCGCAGGCGCGCAAGGACATCAGCACTGCGTTCGGCACGGAGATCATCTACAGCGACCCGATGGAGGGCTCCGACGGTGCGATCCGAATGGTGCGGAGAATGGTGGCCGAGGATCCGGACCGCTACTTTTACCCTGACCAGTACTCGAACCCTTCGAACCCGCGCTCACACTACCTCGGCACCGGCCAGGAGATCATCGAGCAGGTCGGAGAAGAGATTACGCACTTCGTGGCTGGGCTCGGAACGAGCGGGACCTGCATGGGGACGACGCGGCGACTTCACGAGCACAGTCGCAAGATCGAGTGCGTTGCGGTCGAACCCGCCGAAGCGCTGCACGGTCTCGAGGGCCTCAAGCACATGGCAAGCTCGCTGGTTCCCGAAATCTACGACCCGAAGGTGCCCGATCAGATTCTTCCCATCGGCACCGACGCGGGCTGGGACATGTCGGACCGATTGGCGGCCGAAGAAGGCCTACACGTCGGGCACTCGACCGGCGCGAACGTGGCGGCGGCGCTCGAGGTGGCCAAGCGCCCTGAGGCCAGCTGCGTCGTTGCGATTGCCTGCGACCGGGGCGACCGGTACTTCGCGCCGATGAAATGGGAGAAGCACTATGAGTGGTGAGTCGTTTCCTTGGATCTCCGGAGACCTCGAGATCGAGAAGTCGGTGATGGACGACATCGAGCAGCATGCGCTCGAGTGCTATCCAAGCGAGAGCTGCGGATTCGTTTTCGGACCGGCCGAGCAGCCGGCGCTTCTGGACGCGCTTCAACGCGAAGAGAACGAAGCCGACAAGTACCACAAGCTCGACCCGGTCACGTTCCCGCGGACCTCGAAGATGTACTTCAAGATCAACGAGCTGCGCGCAGCGCGTACCTTCGAGCAGGGGCAGACGGTCGGCCGGCCGGTGAAAGTCATCTACCATTCGCACTGCGACGCGGGCGCTTACTTCTCCGACGAAGATGCGGCGACCTTTGCAAACAACGGCGAGCTGATGTGGCCCTGCGCCTACATCGTCGTGAGCGTCACGAACGGCGAGCTCGCCGAACGCCGCCTATGGGTCCACGTGCCGGGAACCAATGGTTTCAGGGAGTCGAGGCTGACCGTTCGAGAGCCCTGAGGTAGGTACCGGGGCGCGGAAAAAGGCGCGACACGGGGCTGCGTCGGACGGGGCGGCTCAGGCGCTCGCGTGGGGGCGGCGGGGTGGGGCTGAAGGGTTCACTCGCGCGCGAAACACCTTTCGTTCGTCGCCGCGAACAAACGGTAGCCGGAAGCAAGGACCCGCGCTCCCCACCCCGCCGCCCCCACGCTGGCGCCGAGATTGTCACTCACACGCCGACTCCGCCCCATATCGCGCCTTTTTCCGCGCCCCTCCATACGGAGACAGGACCACCAACCTTCCCCAACGGCAGGCGGCAGTGCGAGCCCGCAGGGCGAAGCCCGGCGCCAGAGGCGCCGGCAAGGCAAAGCGAAGCGAATGCCGCGCCAGGCACGCTGCTCACTCGCGTGAGAGTGATACCAAGACTACGGGTGGGGGTGGGCGGGTGGTGTAACTAAACCAAACCACGCAAGCAGCTCACCCCTTACGCGCACCCCTCTCCCGACCTCAGTCGGTGTGCCGCTGACGCTCCCTGAGTCGCGCCTTCTTGCCGCGCAAATCGCGCAGGTAGTACAGACGCGAGCGGCGGACGTGACCGCGGGCGGCGACCTCGACCTTCTCGATGCGCGGCGAGTGAAGTGGGAAAATACGCTCGACGCCGACGCCGCCCGAGACCTTGCGGACCGCGAACGTTGCGCCTGCTCCGCCGCGGCTCTTGCGAATCACCACGCCTTTGAAGACCTGGATACGCTCCTTTTCGCCCTCCCGGATTCGGAAATGGACGTTGATCGTGTCGCCGACCCGAAACGGGGCGAGGTCACGCATCTGCGACTTCTCAATCGCATCGATTTCAGGAACACTTCCACTCATCACTAAGCCTCTTGCGAAACGGAGCCCGGAGGTAGCACGGGGTCAAAACGCGGTCAAACGGGGTTATTCGCTGTGGATTTCGGTGCCAGAAGCCGATCCAGCGTGATGGCAGCCGCGGCCCGGACCGAAAGGTGATTGAAGTCGGTCGGCCCCTCGATGGGTTCGAGGAAAACATCCGCGCGCTGCAAAACGCGGTCGCTCAGACCGTGACCGGTGCCGAAGAGGAGCAGCGTCGGACGGGACTCGGTTCGTAGGCGTTCGGTTTCCTCGGCGTACGAGCTGCGGTCGGGTCCCGCCTTGGCCGAGGTCACGACGAGCCGCGGTGTTTTCCCCTCGGCTGCCTCGATTTCGGCGATCGCCTCGTCGAGCGAGTGACAGAGGCGCACGAGCGCTATTGCCTCGCCGCGCTCCGGAAAGCGCTGCGTGCCGGCGCCGGAGGTCCAATGATCGATGATCTTTTGGACCACCGGATGCTGGGCATCGATGGGACTCACGACGAAGTAGCCGCGAAGGCCGTAGGTACGCGCGCTGCGGGCGATGTCGTGGACATCGAGGTTTGTGACCGACGTGGTGACTTCGTCGCCTTGCCGGTTGACGACGGGGTGGTGGATCAGGGCGCAGTAGACGGCGGGCACGGTGGGGGGCTTATCACAGGGGCAGTTGGAGTACACCGGGGCTCGGAAAAACCCGCGACACGGGGCTCCATCGAACGGCTCGGCCTGCAAATCTGGTCGGTAGGACTGGAGGGCGGGGACCAGGCAAGCCTCGCCTCGGCGCGCGCGCCAATCCGTGGTGGTTGCTGTCTTGCGGATTGTCACTTGCGACGTCGACTCCGCCCCATATCGCGGGTTTTTCCGAGCCCCTACATTCCTATCCAGGTGCGTAAAACTGCGGCGCCGCAACAAGCCCTCACAAGACGGCAGGCGGCAGCGCGAGCCCGCAGGGCGAAGCCCGGCGCGAAGCGCCGGCAAGGCAGAGCAAAGCGAATGCCGCGCCAGGGAGGATTACGGGTGGGGGTGGGCGGGCGGTGTAACTAAACCTGACCAGGCCCCACGCCCATCAACCACCCCCCACCACATCCGCGGCAGCCTAAGTGCCAGTGCCAGTGCCAGCGCCAGCGTCAGCGTCAGCGTCAGCGTCAGCGTCAGCGTCAGTGTCAGTGCCAGTGCCAGTGCCAGTGCCAGTGACCGTGACCGTGGGCGGGACTGCGAGCGGGCATTGCCCTATCCTCCCCGGGATGCCCAACACCTACCCCCTCGTCGTGCTCTGGATTTGTGGGCTCGTCTTCCTCGGGACCGGGATCGTGTTCACCGTGATCCCGCAGGACATGTTTGCGCCGCTTGGGCTTGCGGTTCCTGACGGTGCGCCGCTGACCGAGCTTCGGGCGGTGTATGGCGGGCTGGAGGTGGCGATTGGGGTGTTCCTTTTGTTCTGTGCGCGGCGCGGCCGTGTTGCGCTGGAGCTGGGGCTGTTGCTCAGCTTCCTGAGCTTCAGCGGCCTTGCCGCTTATCGCGGAATTGGAATGGGCGTCGACGGGCCTCAGGTGCCGATGATGTCGGCGTTGCTTCTTGCGGAAGCGGCCGGCGCCATGTTCGCGCTCTCGGGGCTGCTTCTGCGCGCGCGTGGTTCTTCCAAGGGGTGAGCGAGGCGCGCAGAACCGAGACTCAGCCTAGAAACGGAACCCGAACGGGATTGGTTGGAGTCTGCGCACCTGCGTGCGCTCGTCCCGGCGCTTCCGGTGCCTCAGCTCCTTGCCGTTCACGACGAGCGCCCAGAGATGAAAGGGGAGCAAGCTGAGGTTGGGGATCAGCAGGTAAAGGCCCGCCAATCGATCGAAGTTGTGCGTCGAGTCGCGATTGCGAGCGAGAACGACGGAGCCGGAGACGATCCAGGGCATGAGCAAGGCTGTGTCGACTCCGGAGAAGGCGGTGTCCAGGCGAGCCCTACGCACGGTCATCCACTTGCGTCCATCGTGCTTGTAGTCCCGGAGAGACTGCCCGGCGAAGAATAGCCAGGCGACATTGGCAGCCGCGCCCGCGAGCTGAATCGGGCCGATTGCGTAGAGCCGTCGGCGCAAGACTGGGTCACTCTCATCGCGCGCAATCGGCAACCAAATGCTGCCCCAAATCGCGAGATAGGGAACGTTGATCGAGGCGATCGTGACCGACAGGCGAGCGGCTTGAAGGCCGTGCCGCTGCTCTTGCCGCTCGTAGCGAAGCGTCGTGGGCGCAGTCCTCCGCAGCCGTTCCGCTTCGTCATCGGTCTCGGCCGCCGCGCCGCGCGGCAGCGTGAGACAAAGGAGCAACGAGGTGAAAGCTAAGAAGCGCGCCGAGACGGACACCGGGGGAAGGTAACAGAGGTGTGGTGGGCGGAGCCAGCGAAGGCGCGTGGGCGGCGCGCAGCGGGGGGTGCGTGGCGGGTGTCGCCGTTTGGCTTGTGCTGCCGCGGGTGTTTGGGGGCGGATGGTTGGGTTGGTTACCTGGTTTGGTTTAATTTCACCGCCCGCCCACCCCCACCCGTAATCCTCCCTAGCGCGGCATTCGCTTCGCTCTGCCTTGCCGGCGCATGCGCGCCGGGCTTCGCCCTTCGGGCTCGCGCTACCGCGGATGTTGGGGAAGGTGGTTGGTCCTGTCTCCGTATGGAGGGGCGCGGAAAAAACCCGTCATGGGGTGGAGTCGACGTAACGAGTGACAATCGGCAAGACAGCAACCCGCTCCGATTGGCGCGAGTTCCGAGGCTCGGCTTGCGTGGTCCAGGCCCCCAAGTGCTTCCGACCACATCTGCAAGCCGAGCCGTTCGATGGAACCCCGTGACGGGTTTTTTCCGCGCCCCGTTAGCTGCGGCGTCAGCGTCAGCTTCCCGCTCGGATCTCCTCGAGCAGCTTCCGGTCCTCGTCTGTCAGCTCCGCTGTCTCCAACAAGTCCGGCCTTCGTTCCAGGGTTCGCCTCAGCGATTCCTTCCGTCTCCAGCGTGCGATCGCGGCGTGGTTTCCCGAGCGCAGGATCTCAGGAACCCTTTCGCCCCGGAACTCTTCGGGACGCGTGTACTGAGGGTACTCGAGCAGACCATCGGCGTGGGATTCGTCGGCGACCGACTCGTCGTTCCCGAGGACGCCCGGCAGGAGGCGTGCGGTGGCTTCGATCACCGCCAACGCGGCGGCCTCGCCGCCGAGCAAGACGAAGTCACCGAGCGACACCTCTTCGTCGACGAGCCCGCGGATGCGTTCGTCGAAGCCCTCATAGCGGCCGCAGACCAGAGTCAGGGAATCGAGCTCGGAGAACCTGCGCGCGTGCGCCTGCGAGAAGCGCGCGCCTTGCGGGGTGAGGAGCACTCGGTGTGTCGACGTCCCTCCCCTGGCCTCGTCGAGGTGATCCAAGGTTTCCGCGATCGGGCCTGGCATGAGAACCATTCCGCTTCCGCCGCCGTATGGTGCGTCATCGACGGTGCGATGGCGATCCTGGGTGAATTCGCGCGGGGTGATCGCCTCGACGTCGATGGCCCCCACCTCCTGAGCCTTTCCGAGCAGCCCCGTGCACAGGACATCGAAGAGCTCCGGGAAGAGCGTGACGATCTCAAATCGCATCAGCGAGGCTTCTGCAGGGGAATGTCATCGAGGTCTTTGAGGAGCACTTTGCCGGCGTCGACGTCAACGCGATCGAGCCATTTGGGGAGCATCGGTACTTCGAGGAAACCATCGGATCGTTCGATCTTCAAGCACTCGGCGCTCGGATAGTCGAGGACGTCGACGACTTTGCCGATCGACTCGGTGCCTTCGAACGCTTCGAGGCCGATCAGGTCCGCGTGGTAGTACTCGCCGTCTTCGAGCTCGGGCAACGCCGCGCGCGGAATGCACAGGGTGTAGCCGCGAAGCGCTTCGACGTCTTCGCGCGAGCGCACACCCTCTAGGCGCATGAGCAGTGCTTTCGGTCCGCGTCGGGCGGATTGAATTTCGACCAGCGCCGGCTCTTCGTCCTCCTCGCCGATCAAGAAGACCTCGGCCAGCTCTTCGAGCAGGGTCGAGTCCGGATTGAAGACGTGGACGCGGACCTCGCCCTTCACGCCCTGCGGCCGCGCGATGACACCCAGCTCGATCCAGGAAACCGGTTCGGCACGTTCGCTCACAGGTGCCTTTCGTACCCCGCCGGGGCAGAGGGTTACTCGAGGATGTCGAGAATGGCTCGCTTGCGGAGGCGCGCCGAGGTAGCGGCGAGCAGCGTGCGCATGGCGCGGGCGGTTCGGCCTTCCTTGCCGATGACCTTTCCAAGGTCGTCGGGGGCGACGGTGAGCTCGAGCACGACGGCCCGGTCTTCTTCGACCACGTTCACCTCGACGGCGTCCGGGTCGTCGACCAGTGAGCTCGCGATGTACGCGATGAGATCCTGCAGCTTGTCTCCAGCCATCTCAGTGCTTGCCTAGGACGCTGCGGCTGCAGCAGCCACTGCCTTGTTGTGCTCTTTGATGACATCGCGAACGCGGTCGCTGATCTGGGCGCCCACGCCGACCCAGTAGTCGAGACGGGCTTGGTCGACGCTGGCCTCCCCGATGGGGCGGCTCGGGTCGTAGGTGCCAATCTGCTCGATAAAGCGCCCGTCGCGAGGCTTTTCTTTATCGGTGACCACGATGTGATAGTAGGGGCGCTTCTTGGCGCCGGCGCGTGACAGTCGGACCTTGACCATGGATTCCTCGTAAGCGGCGGGTCGAGCCCGCCCGAAAGACGCCGGAAGCTAATCAGCGCCTGCCTCGACGTCAAGCCGCCGCCCCGGCCGATCTTTTGCGGCTTGGCGCTTGGGCGCTAGAAAGAATGGGATGCGTTGCTTCCTTACCGTATTGGCGCTGAGCCTTAGCCTGAGCCTTGGCTGCAGCCGGGGCCAGCCGAAGGGCAAGGACGGAGCGGAGGTGCCCAGCGTGCGGATCGCGCTCGTTACGGACCTCAAAGGCTATCTCGAGCCCTGCGGCTGCACGAGCGACCCCCTCGGAGGAATCGACCGGCTCGCGGCTCAGATTCGAGCCCTCCGCGCTGGGCCTGCGCCAGTGGTGTTCCTGGTCGCCGGAGATACCTTTTTCGACACCCCCACGATCGAGCCGGTGCGCGTCGACCAGGCGGGTCGCAATGCCAAGACCCTCGCTGGGATTCTCGGTGGCATGAACGTCGCAGCGGTTCTTCCCGGTCAGAGCGACCGCGCGCAGCCTTCCGAAACCCTCGACACCTTGAAAGCGGCCTCCGATTTCCCATGGCTCGCGATGGAGGGCGATGCCGAGCTGCTGCGCGTGAAGGCCGGTGACCTTCGCCTGGCTGTCGTCGGGGTCCGTCCGGGCGCGGACCGAAACGCCGTCAAGCCGTTGGTCGCGTCGGCCGAGGCCGACTCCGAGTTGACGATCGCACTCGTCGACGGGTCGCGCCGTGATGCCAATCGCATGGGCGCCATCGACGGCGTCGACCTGGTGATTCAAGGCGGGCTCGACGAGGACGACCCGGTCTCTCCCCGTGAGTCGGGACGTGCCTGGCTCCTGCACGCGAGTCGGCAGGGCCAAGGGCTCACGGTGGTCGATGTGTACCAGAAGAGAATCGGCGAGGCGTTCGTCGATCGAAGCGAATGGTCGCGCGTCGAACGAGCGCGCCAATTGGATGCGCAGCTCTCCGACCTGGGCGAGAAAATCGCGGCCTGGGAGAAGTCGGGCGACGTGGACGCGGCCGACCTCGAATCGCAGCGGGCGCGCTTGGCCGCCCTTCGAAAAGCGCGGCAAGCCCTCGATCGGCCTGCGCCCTCCACCGACGGCAACGCGCTCTATGCGACCTGGATTCCCCTGCCAAAGAATGCGCCGAAGGACCCGGCGGTCGAGGACCTCATGCGCAGGCACGACAAGGTCGTGAACGACGCCAATCGCGTTGCCTTTGCGAATCTCAAGCCTCCGCCGCTCGGGCCGGACGACATTGCGTACCTGGGGTCGGCCGCGTGCAGCGGCTGTCACCAGCCTGCCTACGCCTGGTGGAGCACGCACGCCCACGGGCACGCGTACCGTACGCTGCAGGAGCGCAACAAGGAATACAACCTCGACTGCGTGGGATGTCACGTGACCGGCTATGAGCAGCCCGGTGGATCGACGGTGACCCACAATCTCGACCTCGCGCTAGTGAACGTCGGATGCGAGAGTTGTCATGGGCCCGGGGCCGCTCATGCGAAAGATCCGGAGAAGTTCGGCATCCTCCGCGACACGCCCGCGTCGACTTGCCTGCAGTGTCACAACGCCCAACACAGCGACCTCTTCGACTACGAAGGCTACAAGAAGACATTGATCGTTCCCGGTCACGGCCTTCCGCCAGAGTGACGCCGGCGCGCGAGGGCGCCTTCGGCATTCCATTCAGAGCTCGAGCGAGCGCGGCTTCACATTGCTGCGAATCCACTGAACGATTTCGTCGAGCGGCGCGCCCGGGGTGAAAATGGCGCCAACACCCTTGGCAAGGAGCGCTTCGAGGTCATGATCCGGAACGATGCCGCCCCCGAACACCAGGATGTCGTCCGCGCCGCGCGCCGAAAGGGCGTCCATCACGGCCGGAAACAGGGTGTTGTGTGCGCCGGACATCACCGAGAGCCCCACGGCGTCCACGTCCTCCTGAACAGCCGCCACGGCGATCATGTCCGGCGTCTGGTGAAGCCCCGTGTACACCACCTCGAAGCCCGCATCGCGCAGCGCGCGCGCGACGACTTTGGCCCCGCGATCGTGACCGTCGAGCCCAGGCTTCGCGACGAGAATGCGGATCTTCGGGGTGGGCATGGGGGAAGGTGTAATTCAGGGACAGTGTCAGCGCCACCCCGTAAAGTCGACGCGAAGCGGCGCCTCTTCGGGGTGATATAACCAGCCTCATGCTTTGGCCTCACTCGATTGGTGCCGGTATTCACGCGAGGCTTCCTGATATTCGTGCCGACGTGGAAGGCTGGTGCGCCGAGGAAGCGATTGCTCGGCCGTCGGACGCGATGATCGCGGAGCTCTACGTGCCGATGACGGCCTGGGTCGCGGATCACGTGGAGGATCGGATGACGGTGCTTGGGCTCAATGGCGCGCAGGGGACCGGTAAGTCGACCTTGGCTCGGCTGTTGCAGCGGCTTCTCGGGCGCGTTCATGGGGTGCGCGCGGCCATTGTGTCGCTCGACGACCTTTACCTTTCGCGCGCTCAGCGGCTCGAACGCGCGCGGACGATTCATCCCCTCCTGGCGACGCGCGGGGTGCCGGGGACGCACGATGTGGATCTCGGGATTCGCGTGCTTCGCTGTCTGAGGGAGGGTCGACCCATCGCATTGCCGAGGTTCGACAAGGCCAAGGACGAGCGACATCGGGTCGCCGATTGGCCCCCCTGGGAGGGGCGCTGCGACCTCGTGATTTTCGAGGGCTGGTGCATGGGCGCGCGACCGCAGCGCTCCGCCGAGCTCGAGGCGCCGGTCAACGAGCTCGAGCGCATGGAGGACCCGACCGGGGATTGGCGCTGGTATGTGAATCGCGAGCTTGGCCGCCGCTACCAGGCGCTCTTCGCCGAGTTGGACATGCTCGTGATGCTGCGTCCGCCGGGCTTCGACGAGGTCTATTCCTGGCGCGAAGAACAGGAAGCGCGTCTACGGGCGGCGCGCAGCGGACCGGAAGTCATGACGCCGGCGGAGGTGCGCCGTTTCGTCATGCATTTCGAGCGCCTGACCCGCTTCATGTGGGAAGAAATGCCGGCGCGCGCCGATGTGGTCATCGATCTCGGCGAGGACCACGCGCCGACTCGAGTCGAGCTCGGCGCCGAGCGCTCGGACTAGCTGGTTTTCTCGCGGGTCTCTTCGTCGACGTCGAGATCGAAGTCGCCGCCAAGGCGTCGTTCATAGCAAGGAGTCTGACCCATCGATCACGCCCGTGCAGCTCGAGCCTGAGCCGGCCGTGCAGCCGTAGCAGTGCCTGTTGGTCTGAATCGTACGCGCCTGGAGCGTGGCCAGGTCAAAGTCGCGGATGTGCCGGGGGGCTTCGCCCGATACCGGGACGTCGAGCATTTGATTGAAATCGCAATCGAAGAGCCGCCCGTCCCAGCCGACCGACACCATGCTGCGGCACATCAGGCCCTGCGCCGCCTGCGGGTTGAACGACTCGATCAGTCGCCGCATGTAGCCTTCGAGGTTGCCCGTTTCGAGAAGCCAGTCGAGGTAGCGGCTGATCGGCATGTTCGTGATGGTGTACAGCGAGTCGAACGACAGGTCGTGCAGGCGCTTCATCTCGCGTTTCCACTCGGCCTCGAGGCAGGCTTGGGCGCCGGGAAGGACCGCGCCAACCGGGTTGGTCACCAAGACCAGGCGAAGACCCGAACGACCGTCCCCGTAGCCGAGCTCGTTCAAGCGTCGTAGAGCGCGCAGGCTCTTTTCGAATACGCCGTCGCCTCGCTGGGTGTCCGTGCAAGCCGCCTGGTAATGCGGCAGCGAGCAAACCAACTCAACGCCGTGTTGCGCAAAGAACTCCGGCAAGCTTCGGTGTGGGCCCGTCTCCAGAATCGTGAGGTTGCAGCGGTTGATGACGTGACGGCCGAGCGAGGCGCACTCCTCGACCAGCCAACGGAAATGCGGATTGAGCTCGGGCGCGCCGCCGGTGATGTCGACGGTGGGAATAGCGTTTCGCCGAAGCGCCTCGACGCAGAGCTCAGCCGTCTCACGCGACATGACCTCGGTCCGATCCGGGCCGGCGTCGACGTGGCAGTGACGGCAGGTCTGGTTGCAGAGCTTGCCGACGTTGATCTGAAGGATGTCGATCGCCGTGGGCTGCAGCGGCCAGAGCCCTTCCCGGCTCAACGCTTCGTGGAAATCGCCTTCGATGGGCAGCCCGCCGAGCTGTCGGAGCTGGTGACCTGCGTCGGCTAGCGGCAGGCGCCGAGCGTGAAGGGAGCGCTTCGGCGTGGGCTGGGGTTGCGGTTGGGATGACATGATTCGGCGGTCGTTGAGAGAGCCATCAGGCCCTACGCGAACGACGTGGGCACGTTAGCAGCCGACCACGAACCTGTTAGCAGAAATCAGAGGCGGGTGTACTTCCCGTCGAAGGTCCCGATGGCGAACGGCGTGAGGCAGACGGTCGTTCCGGCGTCTGTAAGGCGACCGGCGAGCCAGGACGGCTCCATGCCCTGGGCCAGCAGGTCGTAGAAGGCGAGAACCGCGCCGCGACGCTCGGAGCGATCGAGCATGAGCTGATGCCCCTCGGCGTCGAACGCCTTGAACACGCCGTTGCGCTCGATGCGAAAGGGCGCGACGAGAGCAAACGGCTCCGCCAGCGAGGGGCTTGCCCGCAGCGTCGCTCGGTAGCCTTCGGTGACCTCGGCGAAGCTTTGGCTCGCGACTTGGCGCAGGCAGTCCCAGCTCTCAGCGGGGACGTCGGGTTCGACCTCGTACTGCAGCACACGGATTCGCCTCGGGCCGGGTCCGGCCTCGACCTCGGCCAAGCCGACTTGAAGCTGCCGCGGGCACGGGCCCAGCGATGCGGTGGCGTTTCGCAGGCGGTCCTCGCGATAGACGACGCCCGATTGGGCGTCGACGAGATAGCGTCGCTCGAGGCTCGCGCGCTCGGTGCCGGGCAGCCATTCACGAGCGACCTCGATCATGGTCCGGTCGTACAGGAGCTCGACCTCCGGCCTCGCGCCGGGCCGCGTCCCCAGCCAAGCGGCGATGCGCAGCTCGGCTTGCGGCGATGGTGTCACGGCCCGAAGCGCGTCGGCAAGTTGGGAGGCGCCTTCGAGAAGTCGCACGACGCGCCGAAGCTCAGCCGATCGCATCGCCTGCTGAAGGCGGCCAATGAAGCGGCCCAGGCCCGAGGGAGTGGGTTTGGGTGCCGCGCCGATGAGACGCTCGAGCGCTGCGTCGACTGAGGGAGCGTGCTGCGCCTTGGCTACGCCGATGCGCGTGATCGCGGTGAGCAGGTCGTCGAGCGCATCGGCAAGCTCGCTCGCTGCGCTTTGCTCGGCTGACCGGGCCGCGATGGAGACGACTGCGCCGGGCGGCGAGGAGTCCTCGCGTGTCTCCATTCCAGCCACGAATTGGAGGGCAGCCTGAACGTGGGGACCGTCGTTCCGGGCGTCGCTCGACACGCACTGCAGCTCGCCGTCGCGAAGACTCAGCGTGACCATCTCGACACGGCCTTCGACTTCGATGTCCATCGTGAGTCGGCGAACCGCTCCCTCTCCGTTCGTGGTTCCGAGCGATCTCAGATGCCGAACAGCAGCGTCACGCAGCCGAGTGGACATCGCCCTGCTCCCCGCGCCTCAAGACGTCGTGCTTGCGTTTCAGCTCGAAACGGACTGTGCCGGGCGCGCGCCGAAGATCGAGCGTGAGCACCTCTCCCACGAGGCCTCGCGCCACATCGTCGCGCCCTTCGCGTTCGACTTGCTCGGCGCGATGCAAGAACGCCTTTGCCATCGCACGGACCAGAATCGGATTGCGCTCGATCCGCAGTCGGTCGACTTCGATCGCGCGTCGGAACGCAGGCAGCGCGAGCGCGTACTGTTCGCGGCGCGTGAAGGCCATCCCGATTCCGATCAGCGGAACGGCCCAGTCGTCGCGTCGAGCCGCGGCCGATTCAAATCGCGCAATCGCCCAGGTCACGCGCCCGAGCAGAAGCCAAATGCGCCCCATGAAGTAGTCTCGCCAGCCCAAGCTGATCGCTGGAAGACTATCGCGCCGGCCCTTGCGGGGCGCAGGCTTGTTGCCGACCTCGGACCAGTCGATGGTTGCCGCTTCCTCGCCCCGAAGCTCCATGCGGGCTGCGATCGCGGAGAGCGCATCTTCGATCGCGGCGCGAAGTGCGGGGACCGCGGTCGCGTTGTACCGGTCGGTCAGCTCGTCGAGGGCGCGCCCGTCACTGATGCGCGCGCAGGTTCGCGCAGCCTGAATGGCGATGCTCGCGTCTGCATGGTCCAGAAACTTGGTCACGAGGTCGGTGCTCTCCGCAGAGCCCAGGTTCTCCATCGCCTCGAGGGCCTGGAGCGGCAGCTTCGGCTGATCCTCTTCGAGCGAGCTTCGCACCTCGCCCAGCCCGCGCAGGTCCCCGTGCATCCCGAGCGCACCAGCAAGGGCGATCCGTTCTTCGGCGACGAAGCTTCGTTCGAAGCGCTCCGCGAGCGCGGGTTGCGCCCTGGCGTCGTCCATGCCGCCGAGCACGCGGGCCGCGCTAGCCACCAGCTCCCCACGTTCGGCCTCGAGCACGGCCACCAGTGCGGGCACCAGCCGCGGGTCCCTGGCGTATCGAAGCGAGGTGATGAGCCCGATTCTGGATTCCAACGGCACGCAGCCGTCACTGCCCTCGATGATCGCCGTGATGTGGTGGACGACCAGGTCGGAGAGCTCCGAGACGCGCATCAGCAAGAGCGCGCGCTGGTCTCCGGGCAGAGCACGAATCGCATCGACGCTCGATTGACCGTCCCAGAACGCGCGAATCTCGACTTCGGTGCGTTGCGCCAAGCGTTTCCACTGCTCGCGTTCCTGACGCGCCGTGCGACCGGGAGTGCCTGGAAGCTCGGCTCGAAGCTGGGCGAGCTCGTAGCCTAGCTCGACGTCGCGGAGCCTCGAAATCACTTGAATCGCTTTTCGGACTTCGTCGCTGTGCAGCAGACGCCGGTCGGCGAGCCGCTCCCGAAGGCGAGCAAGCGCGGCGCTCCGCTGCCGCCTCGACCCGGCGCGAAGCACCGCGAGCAGCGTCTGGACGTCCTCGATCCGTTCAACCGAAAGCCCTTCATCGCCGGTCGTGCTCAGTCGACCGAGAAAGGAGGGATCCGCCGTCACCTCGGTGGGCGGGCGGACGGATGGATGGCGCGCAGCCTCGGGGTGAACGCTTTGCATCCCAAGCTGTGCGAGGTCATGCGCCGCCACGATCCGCACCAAGGCGCGTGCAACCTCGGCGTCGTCGGTATCGGGTTCGCAGCCAAGCGCCTCTCGGGGGTCGGCGTACTCATTGCCGGCAATCCCTTCCCGCAGGCAAAGCTCGAGCGTATCGAGGTCGGTATCCAAGTTGTGCGCCACGTTACTGATTCAAGGATAGCGAGTGCGGAGGCGGACCCCCAATTTGGGTGGGTTTCACCGCCGACCGGTCACATTCTCGATCCCGGGCACTGCCGCTGCCGCTGACCCTGCCGCTGACCCTGCCCTACACTCCTCCCGTGACCCCCTTCGACATCATCCGCACCCTCCACCTTCTCCCTCACCCCGAGGGTGGGCACTACGCCGAAACATGGCGTCATGACGGAGGCGATGCGCGGGGTGCCGGGACTGCGATTTACTACTTGCTCCAGGCCGGTGAGCGTTCGCGTTGGCACCGCATCGACGTTGCGGAGATTTGGCACTTCTACGCCGGCGCGCCGCTCGAGCTCATGACCTGTCGCGACGGTGAGGGCGTGCAGCGTCGTGTGCTTGGCACTGATTTCGCGACCCAACAGCGCCCTCAGGTCGTCGTCGCGGCGCGCGAATGGCAGGCCGCCCGTTCGCTTGGCGATTGGACGCTGGTCGGTTGCACCGTGTCCCCGGCGTTCGAGTTCGAACGATTCGAGCTGGCGCCCGAAGGCTGGAGCCCCTGAGGGAGCTCGAATCGAGCCACACTTTGTTTGACTGGCGCCGCCGCGCTGCGCTGCCCAGACTCCACGTTCGATGGAGATCTGGAAAGAGTTCAGCTTCGAGGCGGCACATGTGCTGCCGAACGTGCCCGATGGTCACAAGTGCAAACGCCTCCACGGCCACTCGTATCGCGTTCGGGTCTGCGTCGAAGGCGAGCCGGATTCGGAGCTCGGCTGGGTCGTCGACTTTGCCGAAATCAAGGAGGCCTGCGACCCGATTCGACACCGGCTGGATCACTACTACCTGAACGAGATCGAGGGCCTCGAAAACCCAACTAGCGAGGTTCTGGCCAAATGGATTTGGCGCCATTTGAAACCGGTGCTGCCCATCCTGAGCTGCATTGAGGTCAGCGAAACCTGCACCTCGGGCTGCTCCTACCGAGGCGACTGACCGATGGCCGGTGCGGTGCGACCGAACACGATCGTGCTGCTCAGCATGGGCTACGACAGCCTGAGCACCTGGCATCAGCTTGGGCGTCCGACCGCCGTCTACTTCGACGTCGGCTCGCAGTACACCGCTCCCGAACTTGACCGGTACCAAAGGCTGCGCAGGTCGTTCCCGCAGCTTCTGCCGGTGCAGGACATGCGTTGGCTCGGTGAAAAGGAACAGGACGATCGCTGGGTGCCGCTTCGCAATCTCGTCATGACCGTCCGGGCCGCAGCGCTTGGCTACGACGACATCGTGATGTCGGCCCCCGCGGACTGGGCGCCCGACAAGCGGCTCACGTTCACGCTTGCGACCAGCTTGGCCCTGCGGGTCGCACAGCCTGGGGTCGGCTACCGCGTTCGCCGACCGTTCAGCCATTGGACCAAGGCCAAGCTAATCGCGGCTACTCCACCGAACCTCCTCGAAGAGTACGCCTACTCCTGTTACGAGGGCACCGACCCTCCCTGCGGTCGATGCGCGGCCTGCGGTCGCGCCACCATCGCCCATTTGGCAGCCGGTCGTGAGCCGCCGACCGCGCTTCCCTCCGGGCTCGGCTTCCGCGAGCTGATGGACCTTCGACGCGGGAACGCAAACGGCTCTCGGCTTAGCGAAACCGCTCGAATGCGACCGGGTGAGCTCCTCTACGTCCCGCTGCGAGGCTGGGAGCTCCTTCGTGCGTGGGAGGCCTATCGCCGCCGCTGACGCTGGCACGGGCCGGGCCGGTGGCGCAGACTACCGCCTATGATCAAGATGCTCGTTGGCGTGTTCTCGACTGGAGCTTTGTTGCTCGCGCTGCTCTCGTCTGTTGCACCGCGGCTCAGCGGCGGCGAAGCCAGCGCCCTTAGCTGTTACAAGATCTGGGTGGAAGCCCAGAAGATGGGCTCGTACTATCAGCACCTGGTGTACGTCGAAAACGACTGCGAGTACTGGCTGCAGTGCTCGGTCTGGACCGACGCGGATCCGCAGCCGCCGGTCATGCTGAGCGTGGGGCCCGCGATGACCGAGAAGAGAGAGACCAGCGGTGACTCGCAGTACGGCGATCCGAAGGCATTCGGCGCGTGCCGTCGGCAGTAGGCGCGTTCAGCGCGCGCGTTTCGGCACTTCGCGGTTGAGCACGCCGAGGACCGTCTGTAGATCTTCCCAGACCGGCTTTTTGAACACCGGGCTCCTGAGCAGGAACGCCGGGTGGTACGTCGGCATGACGGGCACGCCCCGCCACTCCCCCCACACGCCTCGCCAGGGCCCCGCCGGCGGCACGCACTTCAGGTTCTCCGCGGCGCAGCGGCCGAGCGCGACGATCACTTTGGGCTGCACCAGCTCGAGCTGTGGCACCAGGAAGTGTGCACACGCGGCCGCTTCGCTCGGGAGGGGCGTCCGGTTTTCGGGGGGTCTGCATTTCACGACGTTGCAGATGTAGACACCGTCGCGCGGATAGCCCATCGCGGCGATCATCCGATCGAGCAGTTGGCCGGCTCTCCCGACGAACGGCAGGCCTTCCTGGTCCTCGTGATAGCCGGGGCCTTCCCCGACGAAGACCAGGTCGGTATCCGGCGTCCCGCGCGCAAAGACGCTCTGGGTGCGACCCCTGCTGAGGTCGCAGCGCGCGCAGGTGGCGGCTTCGTCGGCCAGGACCTTCAGGCGGGCCTGACAGTCCTCCATCGCCTCGGAACGCGCGGATTCCCCCGCCGTTCTCGACTGCGGCGCGCCCGGCTTCGACCCTGGAAAACCCTGAGCGCCGAGGCTTTCCTCCCAGAGCAGAAGCTCGCGCGCGCTGGCGATCACCGAGGCAAGCTCGTTTTCGGGTTCGCTGGGCACCGCGGAGCGAGTATAGGCCGGATTCGTTGACTTGGCCGTCACCGGGTCGCTAATCTCATATTCCAGGGGGATTCGAAGGGGAAGATGTCACGGGCTCGGGTCTTGGCCATTGGGGATACCCACGTGGGGATGAAGCGCACCCACAACGAGGACAGCTTCATGCTGGCCGAGGAGGACAACCTCTACGTTGTGGCCGACGGCATGGGCGGGCACTCCTCGGGCGAGGTCGCGAGCGGCATGGCCATCGACACGCTTCGCGAGTTCTTCCGCGCCACCAGCGCTGACGCCGAGGCGACCTGGCCGTACAAGATGGACAAGGCGCGCGGCTACGA
The DNA here is from genome assembly GCA_963712235.1 of uncultured delta proteobacterium. Taxonomy (GTDB): domain Bacteria; phylum Myxococcota_A; class Polyangia; order Polyangiales; family Houyiibacteriaceae; genus SG8-38. The sequence goes on along the minus strand of CAVQHC010000003.1, from coordinate 522 downwards.
AGAGAACCGCCTGATCACCGGGATCAAGCTCGCCAATCTTCGCATCCACGAAGCGGCGCAAAAAGACCCGCGGATGCACAGCATGGGCACGACGGTCTGTGGCATTCTCGTCGTCGAAGACGGCGTGCTCATCGGACACGTCGGCGACAGTCGCGTCTACCGAATTCGCGATGGAAAAATGGAGCAGCTCACGAGCGACCACTCGCTGCTCAACGACTACATCAAGATGAAGCGGCTCTCCGAAGAGGAGATCGAAAACTTCCCGCTCAAGAACGTCATCGTTCGAGCGCTCGGCATGAAGTCCACCGTCAAAGTCGACACGGTGCTCGACCGCCCTGAAATCGGGGACATCTACGTGCTTTGCAGCGACGGCCTCTGCGGCCCGGTCACCGACGCCGAGATCCAACGCATCGTAGGTTCGCATCAAGACCTGCAGACCGCCGCCGACAAGCTCATCGAAAGCGCCAACGAAGCGGGCGGCCCCGACAACATCACCGTGGTCCTCGCCAAGGTGATGGGGCT
>CAVQHC010000002.1:0-171759 GCA_963712235.1 uncultured delta proteobacterium | reverse complement strand
GCTTGATGAGCGCGTTGAGCGTCTGATGGCCTTCCACCGCGTGGCGGAGAGGTAGGGCGCCATTGACCTCGTAGGTGTTGCGGCGCCCGTCGCGTGTGCGGGAGACGTAGCCCGCCGCCTCGAGCTCGGAGACGATCCGCTGCACGGCGCGTTCCGTGATTCCCACCTTGTCGGCGACGTCACGCATCCGCGCCTCGGCGTCCTGGACAAGGCAGAGCAGCACATGCGAATGGTTCGTCAGGAAGGTCCACGCGGCCTCCGGCGACTGCTCTTTCGTTTTTGTCTTTGCCACTCGGAGCCCCTTCCGAGGAGGATACACGATCCGGATTTCCTGAGTCAAATCGCGTGGTAACGGTCGGGCGACGAAAAAAACGCGAACACGGGCTTGCGCCAGACGTGAATGGGCGATATACATAACCTGAAATCAACTTCGCGAATACGTTAGCGCATGACAAACCCTTCACAGAAAGAAGCTCACGACGTAGCGCGGGTCGCCGTGATCATGGGGAGCGCGAGCGATTGGCCGACGATGAAGCACGCGGCTGAGGTCCTCGGGCAGCTTCGAATCCCCTACGAGACGCAAGGTGGTCTCGGCGCACAGGACGCCCGATCTTCTCTTCACCTACTGCGAGCAGGCGGAGGAACGGGGGATTGAGCTGATCATCGCAGGCGCAGGCGGAGCGGCCCATCTGCCCGGCATGGCAGCGTCCAAGACCCTGCTTCCGGTTCTCGGCGTTCCCGTTCGGAGCAGCTCGCTCAACGGAATCGATTCGCTTCTTTCCATCGTTCAAATGCCAAAGGGGGTGCCCGTCGGGACCCTCGCGATCGGCGATGCGGGCGCCGCGAACGCTGCACTGCTCGCAGCGGCGATGCTCGCCCGGAGCGATGACGCACTTCGGAGCCGACTCCAAGCGTTTCGGTCGGCTCAGGTCGCAAAAGTTTTGGAGGCTGAGCTATGAGCACGCATGAACTACCTGGAGCAACGGTCGGGATCATCGGTGGCGGTCAACTCGCACGCATGATGGCTCTCGAAGCGAGACGCATGGGGTATCGGGTTTGCGTTTTAGCGCCCAAGGCGGACGACCCTGCAGTCCCGCTCGCCGACCTCTGGATTCCCGGTGAAATCGACGACGTCGACGCCGCTGAACGGCTCGCGAAGTCTGCCGACGTCGTGACGGTCGATTCCGAGCACGTTCCTGCATCCCTGCTCGCCTACATCGAGCTCATTCGCCCCGTTCGTCCGTCGCCTAGCGTGCTCCGCACGATTCAGGATCGGCACGAACAGAGACGCTTCTTGGATCGAATCGGGGCGCCACAGCCTCTTTGCCTCCCAGTGAACTCTTTGGTGGAGCTCGGAGAAGCTGCGGACACGGTCGGGTTCCCATGTGTGCTGAAGAGCCGTCACGCCGGCTATGACGGAAAAGGGCAGGCCGTGATCCGCAGCATCGACCAGCTGGAAGCGAGTTGGGAGAAGGTGGGTGGCGCTTCGTCCATGCTCGAAGAGCTGGTGCCCTTCGACGCGGAGATCTCCGTGCTGCTTGCACGAACCCCCAACGGAGAAATGCAGATCTATCCGGTCGCGTATAACGTGCACCGACACCACGTCCTCCACGCGACGATGGCACCCGCGCCCCTTCCGCGCTTCGTTGAGCGGGATGCGATGGAGATTTCGAGGTCGATCGCGGAGGAGCTCGACCATGTGGGAATGATGGCGGTTGAAATGTTTCTCGTCGGCTCCGAGTTGCTCGTGAACGAAATCGCGCCGCGTCCTCACAACAGCGGGCACTACACCTTTGGAGCCTGCGCCACCTCGCAGTTCGAGCAGCACGTCCGCGCCGTGCTCGGTCTTCCTCTCGGCGACCCTTCACTTTCACGCCCCGCCGTCATGCTCAACTTGTTCGGCGACCTCTGGCGCGACGGTGATCCCGACTGGACGCCCATCCTCGCCCTACCCGAAGCGCGGCTTCACCTCTATGGAAAGACCGAGCCGCGACCGGGCCGAAAGATGGGTCACGTGCTCCTGCTCGACGACGACCCGCAGCGCGCCCTCCTGACCGGTGAGGCGCTTTTGGAAACACTCACGCCTCCGAAATGCCTGGTGGCCTAGGGAGATGGAGACGTCATGCACGAGCTGATTGGAGGAACAATGAAAGTCACGGTAGCGCAAGGCGATGGAATCGGACCCGAGGTCATGCGGGCGGTTCTCGACATCTTCGAAAAGGCGCAGGTTCCGCTCGAATACGAGCAGGTTCCGATGGGTAAGGAAGTCGTCCTAAGCGGCAACCGGACAGGAATCAGTGAATCGGCTCGCCAATCGGTCGAATCCACGGGGATCCTTTTCAAGGGCCCGATGGAGACGCCGAAGGGGGGCGGCTACAAGAGCGTGAATGTCACGGCCCGAAAGATGTGGGGTACGTTTGCCAACAAACGCGTGTATCGCTCACTCCCAGGAGTCCCGACACCGACCGGTGTCCACGGGCTCAACCTCACGATGGTGCGAGAAAACATCGAGGACACCTACGGCGCCATCGAGCACATGCAGACGCACGACGTCGCCCAGTGCCGACGCTTCATCACACGGCCGGGAAGCGAGCAGGTCCACCGGTACACCTTCGAGATGGCGGCGCGCAAAGGCGCCCGGCGCGTCACCTGCGCGCACAAGGCCAACATCATGAAGATGACCGACGGGCTCTTCCTCGAAGCATTCTACGACGTGGCGAAGGACTACCCGCAGATCGAAGCGGATGACGTCATCGTCGACGCCCTCGCCATGCGTCTCGTTCTCGATCCATCGGAGTTCGAAGTGGTTGTCCTTCCGAATCTCCAGGGTGACATCGTCACGGACCTCGCAGCCGGGCTCGTCGGCGGCCTCGCGTACGCGCCGTCGGCCAACATCGGCGACGGAATCTGCATCTTCGAAGCGGTCCACGGCACGGCGCCGGACATCGTCGGACGCGACGCGGCCAATCCCACCGCGCTGCTCTTGAGCGGCACGATGATGCTTCGACACCTCGGCCTCGTTGCGCCACGCAGCGGTCATCGAGAGCGCGCTCGACCGGACCTTACGCGCGATGCATAAGCGGCCCGATCTCGGTCAGCCCATCCCGCTCTTTCGAACATCGGTGTTCACCGAGAAGATGCTGGACGCGCTCGACGGTCTACACATTCCCCAAGGTCAGTTGCCTCGCCTCGAAGTTCGGCGCCGAACCGAGCCGACCATGCGGGTGAGCCCGCACCCCGAGAGCACCGTGCTTCGTGGCGTCGACGTCTTTTTGGAGTCCGATTCTGTCGCCCAAAGGAGTCGAGTCGCAGCTCGCCGAGCTCGGCGGTTGGCTCAAGCTGACGATGATTTCCAATCGGGGCACCCAAGTGACGCCCGTGGGCTCCGCCTACACGGACTGCGTGAACCACTACCGCGCGAGGTTCGAAGGCGAGGGACCGGTATCCCAGCACGAGATCGTCTCGCAGCTCGGAGCGGTCGGCGAACGGTTTCGCCTCTGTGGCGCCGAATGGCTGCGCGAGATCGATGGTGCGCAGGGCTACTCACTCGCTCAAGGGCAGGGCTGAGCGCACGCGCAACTTGGCTTGGATGAGCCGTCGGGGTCGCCAACGCTCATGGACGGCGAGGGGGGCCACGCCGCGGCCGAATCGGACCCCAAGTCGTCGTCCTCATCCTCGTCCTCGTCCTCACCCCATTCTTCATCCCCGGACGACTCCACATCGCCGAGGTCGTCCTCGCTGAGGAACGCGAGGTCTTGCTGCCAGTCCTTCAAGCTGAGCGGCGCGGCCGGACCCTCAGTTTCGGCCCAAGGGTCTTCTGCGAACCAGTCGAGCTCGCTGTGTTGGCGGCGAGTCCGGCCACCCTTTCTTCTTTTGCGTTGCAGACGCATCGTCGACCTCGCTTTCTCACGGGGTACCCCCCACGCGAAATCCGGTAGCACTTTCCATGCCACTCTGAGTCCAACCGAGCTCCCGGACCGAGCGGTACCCTTCGCCCCAACGGGCAAAGCGCTCCACCGCGGTGGTTGTCACCGAGTCGACGAGCGGCCATAGGGGTTGTTCGACGAGCTCAACGACTCCAAGAGCCGCCTGGACTTGCTCGTCCCAGACGAAGCACAGCCGGTCGAGATCCGCAGCTTGCACCTCCCCGCGGCAAGGGCCCCGTGAGCACCGGAGCTTCATGGGCTCTCGCAGGTTGAACATCCCGTATTCGTCGGTGATTTGTTCGCCAGCTTCGATGTCGCGGACCGCGATCTCGAATCCGTAGGCCGTGCTCATCGTGTTGCACTGGCAGCAATGGTTCACGTACTTGGCGTGGTCCCAGCTCATGATTCGCACGCCCCGGGAGTCGATGTAGGAGTAGCGCTCGATCGGTTCGCGCAAGGCCGGCTCCTCGAGCCTCGGGTCGTCGGGGAAAACCTCCACTTCGAGCGGGTCCCACACGTAGGTGATGGTCCCCTTCGGTAAGCGCCTGGTTGCAAAGACCCCATAGCCGAGCTCGGCGTCGATGTGCCGGAGCTCAGTGGATGGATGAATCATGGTAATCCCTCATAAAAATAGTTGAAATGCCCCCGAGGAGAGGTCGTGCCGCCGTGTTCAACGGCCACCGGCGCTCACGCGGCCCGCTGCCATGCACAATGGATGCCATTCGGGGACAACGCTTGGCGTGATGGGAATGGACCGCCCTCCGAGGGGGGAGTGCAAGATTTGCTCTGCTGCTGAGTGCAAATATTGCACTCGGATTGTTGCGCTCGCCGTTTCGCGCTGGGTGGGTCCGTTTGGTTGGCTTGCTTTCGAACGGACCGTACGCTCACGGTAGAAGTCGGAGGCAATCGATGAACCCAAAAGCAACCCTGGACCACGACGGCGAGCGCTACGACATGCCCATCGTCGAAGGAACGTACGGCGAACGGGCGTTCGATATCCGGAGCCTTCGTAAAGATACCGGTCTCATCACCCTCGATTCCGGTTACATGAACACGGGCTCGACAACGAGCGAAATCACTTACATCAGCGGCGAGGAAGGCATCCTCTTGTACCGGGGCTACCCGATCGAGCAGTTGGCCGAGGCCTCGACGTTCGTGGAGACGAGCTACCTGCTCATCTACGGCGAGCTTCCAACGCCGACCCAGCTGGAAGCGTTCTCAGAGCTACTCACCTATCACAGCATGTTGCATGAGGACATGCGTCACCTCTTCGACGGATTCCCCTCGAATGCTCATCCGATGGCTATCCTCTCTTCGATGGTGAGCGCGCTCTCGGCGTACTATCCCGACAGCCTGACGCCGGACACGCATAACGAACACCACATCGCGCGCGTGCTGTCGAAGGTCCGAACCATTGCAGCGTTCAGCTTTCAGAAACAGCAGGGGAGGCCCCTGGCCTACCCCCGAAACGACTTGCGATACTGTGCGAACTTCCTTCACATGATGTTCTCGCATCCCGCCGAACGTCCCTATGAGCCCGACCCCGCGCTCGTGAAGGCGCTCAACGTCCTGCTCATCTTGCACGCGGATCACGAACAGAACTGCTCGACCTCGACGGTGCGACTGGTGGGATCGAGCCGCGCAAACCTCTATGCAGCGATCAGTGCCGGCATCTCCGCTTTGTGGGGGCCGCTTCACGGCGGCGCCAACCAGGCCGTCATCGAGATGCTCCAAGAAATCCGCGCCGAAGGCGGCGACTGCAGCTCGTTCGTGCGACAGGTGAAAAACCGAGAACGCCGGCTCATGGGATTCGGCCACCGCGTTTATAAGAACTTCGACCCTCGCGCGTCGATCCTCAAGACCTACGCGGACGGTCTATTGAGCCATCTCAACATCGATGATGATCTCTTCGACATCGCGCGCCAGCTCGAAGCGGTGGCCTTGTCCGACGAGTTCTTCATCGAGCGTCAACTGTATCCGAATGTCGATTTCTACAGCGGCATCCTCTATCGGGCGATGGGTATTCCGACGGAGATGTTCACCGTCCTTTTTGCCATCGGTCGCATCCCAGGATGGATCGCCCACTGGAAGGAAATGATGGAAGATCCGGATCTGCGCATCGGTCGACCCAGGCAGGTCTACATGGGGGCCAAGCGTCGCGACTACGTCTCGATGGACCAGAGGGACTAGGCGACCGCCTCGACGCCGCCTCAGAAGTGAACGTTGAGAAGCGCCATCCATTAGCTTCACCCTCATGACCCGCCGGGCGGTTCGATTCCAGTGAGGTGGGCGACGAGCTTGCGTATCGCGGCGGTGGCGGCGGCCTGCTCGCGGCGCGCGGCGTCGTCCTCCATTTGATGCCGCAGGGTGTCGAGCTCTGCCTGTTGCTGAGCGTCGAGGTCCTTCTGCAGGGTGGCGCGGCTGCTGTCGACGTACGGGTTGTCGATCCCGGAGATCTCCTGGAGGGTGCGCCAGAGGTGGAGGCGCTCCAAACACTGAGCGGCAAGCCTCGCGGAAACGACTTTGCGAACGATGCTGCGATCGTTGCCGGCGAGTAAGATGAAGGGGAGCTTCCCGACGCGCTGCCGTCGCGTGAGCTCCAGAAAATCGGTCAATGAGACCAGATTGTCGTCGGTCGCCGCCGGCTCGCTGAGCTCTGCAGCAAACTCCGGTTCGGATGCGGCAAAGTGGGCAAAGGTGAAAGGCTCTTCGACTTCCATGGGCTGGCCCTGCGCGTCAAAAGCAGAGAGGGTGTCGCGGGTCCAAAGCATGTCGGGCGATGGATTCGACGAGAGGTCGAAGCACAGTACGAATCGGCCATCGCGATCCGGATCGTAGGTGCACATCGGAAAGGCCCGCCCTCGGACGGCGCGTTCGGCGCGAGCTCGAAACGCGGCCTGCTCCTCGTCGTCCCGCTGGCAGAGGACCGAAATCACGCCGGGACGAGGGGCGGTGAGGCCCTCGACCAGTTGCTTTTGAAAATCGGACGCGGCCACGCAGGTCTGGACGAAGTAGACGCCGCGCAGCGCGAGCGGCAGCGTCTCCAAGGTCATCGTGGGCGGCACCCCCGCGTCGACCGAAGCCGAGTGCGCGTCACGGAGGCTCGAGCGTAGAGCCGCGACCTTGATCGGCATTCCGCTTTGGAGCAGCGTCATCACCTTGCCCAACTGCCTGCCACCGTTGCCATCGAGGTGGGCCATCACCACAAAGGGAGGGCAGGCCCTGAGCTCCGCCGGGCCAAGTTGGCGCCAGGTGAAGTTCTCAAAGATCGGGTCGTGGATTCGAGAATCGTACTTGGCGCGCAGCTCGAGTTGGGCGATGCGCACGGTTCGAAAGACGCGCGCGAACCGATTGAAATGTTTTTCGGCGAGCTCGAGTATTTCGCGCTCCTCGTTCTCGATCTCCGCAGCGGCAGCATCGAGCGGGCGGGCCGAATAGGCCTCTTTCATTTCGACGAGCGTTTCGATGAGCTCCTCGACGCGATGAAGCCGCTCCGGTGTCATCGCGCGCGAGCGCCTGCTCTCGCCGAGTACGCGCGACAAGGAACCGACGTCCATGTTGCTCGCGGCAAGGGGTCCAAGCGAGCGCTCGAGCTGATCGGGATCGTGCCCATGCCGATGATGCTCGTCGAGACGGACGAGCGCCGTGAGCTCGCGGATGCTTTCCTCAAAAGCGTCGTCGAGAGCGGTGCTCGCTTGACGCAAAACATCTTCGACGGATTGGTGGATCTGCTCTTTCATGATGGACACGAGAATTAGGCGACGGTGTAGCGGTCCATCGCGGCGTCGAGGCGCTGCAGGAAGGTTCGATGGTCGGGCCGCTCCTGGCGTTGCCATCGAATCTCTTCATAGGCCGGTACATCTGGGTTTTGATAAACGAGACCCATTGGGCAAGGGTCGACGGACACCGCGACGCGTTGAGCCTCGTTGATGTCGCGATGGTCGTGTGCCTGAACGGGGCCGCGCTTGAGTAGTGACGGATGAACGGGGATGCCTTCTTCGTGCTCGAGGAACACGACGGGAAAGTGCACTCCGCCCTCGCCAAACGCTTTGGGCATGAACACCGGGCAGCGTTGAAGGATACGGACAAAGGAAAGCCCATGATGCTCCCAAGCCTTCTCGATGGTTTCGTCGAGGTGCGCGGGGAGCCAGGTCGCGGTTTGGGCGACGAAGGAGACGTTGGTCATCCCCATGACCGCGCTGAGAGGGTTCATCGGTTTCAGGTACGTTCCGCGCGGCGTGGTGTTGGTTTTCCACCCGTCCGGGGTGGTGGGTGACACCTGCATCTTGGTAAGCGCATACACCTCGTTGTCGAGCACCAGCACGACCGCGTTGATGTTGTATCGAATCGCATGCAGCCAGTGGTTGCCACCGATGCTGAAGCAATCGCCGTCGCCCATGATGACGATGACCGGAATCTCAGGACGCGAGAGGCGCACGCCCGTGGCGATCGGCAGCGCGCGACCATGGATGCCGTGAAACCCGTAAGTCTTGAGATAGTGGGGGAGGCGGCTCGAACAGCCGATGCCGGAGACCGAAACGACGTTCTCCGGATCGAGGTTGTGCTTGCGGAGCACACGCTGGAGCCCAGCGAGCACGCCATGGTCGCCGCATCCGCTGCACCAGCGGGGTTGTTCGGCGTCGTAGTCCTCGAGGGTGTGTGCGTCACTCGAATCGCTTTCGAGCAGGCATAGCTCCGTCAGCCTAGACATCGTCAGTGTACTCCCTTGCTTGCAGCCAGCGTCGGGGCTGGAGTCGCGATTTCCGTTCGACCGCCGAGGACGCGTTTGATTTCATCGAGAATTTCGACCGGCATGTACGGGCGGCCTGGGACCCTCGCCACACAGTCGATGTCGTGCAGGGTGGCCGCCCGCAGAATCCAGGCCAACTGGCCATAGCGACGATTCTCTTTGGTAATCAGCGGGTCATTCCAATCGTCGCTGTAGTTGAGCTCGACGGTCAGGACCTGGCGAAAGCGGCCGAAAATCTCGTGCAGCCCTGGCGGCAGGGGGCTGAGGAACTGAATGTGGAGCGAAGAAACCGAGAGGCCTTCGCTGTGCGCCATGTCGACGGCTTCCTCAATCGCGCCGCGCGTGCTTCCCCAACCCACGAGAAGGAGGTCGCCTTCAGGCGCTCCGTGCACCTTCGGCGGGTTCAAAGTCTGCTGCAACGCTGCGAGCTTCCGGCTGCGCATAGCGTGGCCGCGCTGGTTGCGCTCGGCGTCGTAACAAGCCTTCCCATTGCGGTCGTGGTTGAGCGAGGTCGTCACGCCCATGCCACCGGGCTGACCTGGGATCAGACGCTCCGAAAGACCCGTCGTCGGATCCCAATCATAGGGCAGGGCGCCCGGCGCCACCGGGCTAAGGTCGAGCGGAGGCCGTCGTGGCGTCTGGGAAACATCGGGCCGATCGAAGAGCTGCTGCCCGGTCGCGAGGTTGGCATCGGAAAGGACGATGACCAGCATGCGGAACTCTTCGGCGATCTTTTTCGCGATCGACAGAACATAATAGCACTCTTCGATGGTGCTCGGCGCGATCACGACCTTGGGTGCGTCTCCTGGCGCGCCGTACAGCGCATGAAGCAGATCCGACTGCTCGATTTTGGTAGGCAAGCCGGTGCTCGGTCCGCCCCGCTGAACGTCGACGATCACGAGCGGGGTTTCCGTCATGACCGCCAAGCCCTGGAACTCGGTCTTCAGGGCCATCCCGGGCCCCGAGGTGATCGTCAGTGCCGTCTTGCCGGCGTACGAGGCTCCGAGCGCCACTCCGATTGCGGCGATTTCGTCTTCGGCCTGATGCACGAAGCCACCGAAATCTTCGAAGATCTCGGACAGGGCGTGCGAAGCGGAGGTCGCCGGGGTGATCGGATACATCGAACAAATTTCGAATCCGGCTGAGACGGCGCCAAGCGCTAAGGCGGTGTTTCCGTTCATCGCCACTTTGGCAACGTCGGTTGGGTGCGCCTCGATTTCGAAGCATCGATCCAAGTGCGAAACTCCGTATTGATGACCGGCGGCAGCGAGCCTCACCGCCAGCTCGATCACGTCGCGGTTCTTGGCCTTGAAGATGTCTCGAATCACATCGTCGAGAAGGTCCAGGTCCTTGCTATAGAGCGCGCACAGGATACCGACCGCAAACATGTTCTTGCCCTGCTGTGCGTCTGCGGCGTGACGAAGCGTTTCTTTTTCGAGCGGGACCTCGATGATGGTCGCTCCGTTCGAACGAAACTCGTCGAGCACCTTGCGGTAAGACAGGCGGTACCGCTCGTCGTCATGCGTTGCCCACTGATCGTCGATCAGCACGAGAACATCGTCGGCCAGGCTTCCCGCTTCGAGGCGGGAGAGCAGGGCCATTTCGTTGAAGGCCAGCACCACATCTGCGCGGTTGCCCGCATTGGTGACCCGTGCCCGCTCCGCGAGGCGAATCCGGTTGCCGCTCGCGCTCCCCGTCGTGTGGGGCGGAGGCCGGATTTCGGAGGGTATGATCTCGACCGTCCAAAGGCCGTTGCCTGATTTCGCGCAGAGCTGGGCAAACGCGATGGCCGCTTTTTGCGCACCTTCGCCCGCGTCGCTGACGATTTCGACGGTGTGCTCGGGGAGCCGGACGCGACGGGGAGCGCTCATGGAACCTTCCTTAGGCTGCGCGAGGTCTATCATGACCCGTGAGGGGTGAGCAATCCGGCACCGGGTTTGTCCGCGACGGGCGCGGCCCAGGCGATCGCGGGTACTAGGCCTCCGTAGTAGAGAACATTCGGGAGCAGGCGCAGAAGGAAGCCGGCATCGGCGCCGGTCGTGAGGATGATCGCGTCGGCTGCAGCCCACAGGGCGTAGTAGACGATGACGAACCTGGTCACCCGCCGCGTCCACAGGAGTGCGCGGCTGCGCCGAGGCAGATACAGCTGCGCCAAGCCAATAGACAGCAAGACGAAGAGCGTTTCGTAGACGAAGAACCGGAGGCGGGGCTCGTGCGAACCCAGCGCGAGGACGCCGAGCTGTGATGCCATTGGCACGACCAGGGTCCAGGCCGACGCCCGCATCCATGCACCCGCGCTTGCTGCGAGGGTGCCGTCTGGTTTCGCGCTCTCGATGAAGAGGAAGAAGCGAAAATCACCGATCAGAACGAAGGCCAGCGGCACGAACGAGGCGGCCGCGCCGGTCAGCGGACCGATGCCAGGCACGTCGTCGGTGGTCAGCCAGGCATCGAGAAGCGAAATGCTCGCAAGCGCGATGCAATACCTGCGCACCGTGACGGACAGGGCAGGGCCTGACAGCGCCAATAACAGCCCGAGAATCGCTGCCGCCCAGAGGAGCAACGGATGCTGAATGAACGAATCGTAGAACTCGGCGTAACTCACGGCGCGCCGGGCTCGACTTTGTGGGATGCCATCGCACCGAGATAGGCGACGATTTCATCGATGATTCGCGCGCGGTTGGGCAAGTCCGGATTGAGCGGGGGCATCCGTGGAGCCACGCGCATGAGCGTCGGATTGTCGATCCACTTCCGGAGCCACTCCTCGGTCATGTACTCGGTTGGATTGGCGGGATAGTTGAGCTCCGGACCGATCGCGCCGCCGTGCCCGTTGATCGCGTGACACTTGGAGCAGTGCGCGACAAAGGCGTCGAACCCTGCCAGAACATCCGCGTTTGAACTCGGAGGGGGCGCCATCTCGTGGAAGCGCGATCGAAAGGACACGAGGTCGATGCGAACGACCTGGTAGGGCCAACCGTAATCGCCTTCGATGCGCACTCGGGCGTTGTCGAGGTTTTCCCAGATCACGTAGAACGGGCTGAGCGGGATCCGCCGTGTCGTGCCCTCTTCGTCTTTGAGGATCGTGAACCCCACATCGCCGGGCCGATCAATCGCCAAAAACGCGCGGTGATCCAAGACGCGTTGGACGGGAATGGTGGGCTCGTAGCCGTCGCGACAGCTGAACACGATGGCTTGCTCCGTTCGCCAAGAGGGGCCGTATGCTTCATCGAGCACCCGGTCGAGCGCAACCGCCGTGAACGCCACGTTCGCCTGCTCGTATGGCTCGAACACCTCGACGCGGAGAGGCTTCGCGTGCTTCTTCATGTCTTCGACCGTCAGCGACCTCACCGGCTTCGACTCGAGCCGAAAATCGATCGAGCGTGCGCTTGGGTCGTCGGGAAGCACCGTTGCGACCTCGGCGGGCTTGCCATCTTGCGCTGAACCTAGGTCGCCGCGGCTACAACCCAGAAGGCTCCAGGCTATCAACGCAATCGCAGCGAGTCTCATGCACCCTGGTCGCTGAGGGATCCGAGCGCGATCTCGGTGCGCGTGACCGAGGCGGCGCTTTGGGGGCCGCGGCTGAGCATGCAGAGGTGCTGCGCTTCCGATTGCACGAGGACGCCCTGCGCATGGCCCGACTGCATCATCTCTTGAGCGATATCCCGAACGAGGTCTTCCTGAATCTGAAAACGGCGTGCGTACGCCTCGACCAGGCGGGGCAACTTGCCGAGCCCGAGGATGCGATCGCCTGGGACGTAGCGGATGCTGACGTGCCCAAAGAAGGGAAGGAAGTGATGCGCGCAGATTGAGTAGAACACGATGTCTCGGACCTCCACCGCGCTCCTCGGTTCGTTCGGGCCGACCATTCGTGTCGTTTTGAGTATCGTCGACGGGTCGATCTCGTAGCCGTTCAACAGCTCTTTGTAGCAGCGCGCAATGCGGTCCTCGGCGTCGGGGCTGTCGAACCAGCCCAAAGCCCGCGGGTCGTCGGTGATGTGTTCGGTCAACCAGTCTGTGAGTTTCAAGTCGTTCTCCTAAGCCAGCGTTCGAGCCGAGGCCAAAGTCCAGTGCGATCCAAGAGCGGGTTCATCCAGCCCGTACTGATGCAGTACCCGGAATCGTGGGGTGCCCGATGATGCCACGCATGCTCCTCCGGGCGCAAAGCCAGACGTAGGCGCTGCAGAATCTGCGCCAGCCTCGGAGCCCGCGACATGTGTGCCCATTTGTGAACCTGATTGGCCCAGGACCCGACGGCGGCCATCGTCCAAACGAGGGCCAAGGCCGCGGCGCCGAGCGCGGACTGAACGCTGGGCGCCAACAACGCCAGGATCACCAGGGCGAGGGCGGAGAAAAAGCAAGGCTCGCCGTTGGTCTCGATCCAGTCGTGCTCGACCATCCGCCTCGGATCGACGTGGTGCTCTCGAAAGGCGCGGATGAGCAAAGGCCCGAGGACCGGCGTGGCTGCGTCGCCGAACCGGTCGCAGGCCCAGTGGACGACTCCGCTCAGCAAATCGATCGTCGCGACGCCGAGGGGGAGGGCGATCAAGACGGCGAGCCACCATCCCTCGGCCACGAAGCGAGCGAGGCTCGCGCCCACCCAAACCGTCAGGACGATAGAAGCGAGGATCGAGGCGGCCAAGACCGCGCGGCGTGTTCGCTGGGGCATGCGTTGAGTAACTCTAGAGTCGGTCCTCCTCGGACGCCATGAGGCTTCGCGCTCCGATGCGATTCGACCGGCCCGGTTACAAGCTGGCAGCGGGTTCTGGCGTGTACTCGTCTTCGTCCTTCCCCCAGGACACGCCGATCCCAAGTCCGACCACGGGCCCCTTGATGCCGACGCCGCTCACGGTGACGGGCGCGATGACGTAGCCCGCGCGCACATCGAGGCCCAACCAGAACTCCCCGCGCAGCCGCCAGTAGAGCAGTGCGCGAAGGTATGCGCTCGAGACGAACTCGTCGCGCGGACCCACCCGGCCCCAGCCGAGGTCAAACATCGCGCCCGCCCCAAACCATCGGTCCCAGTCGCCCGTGCCCCACAGGGCGCCGATGGTGCCTCCGACGTTGCGCATCTTTAGATCCTGGGGCGTTCCGTCCTTGCGCCCAAAGCGGGCAAAGAGCTCACCGGCAAGGTGGACGCACTTCTCCGATGGCCTCCAAAACGACCCCAGCGCAAACCCGGTGAGCGCGGCGTCCGCGTTTGGGTAAATACGGGTGCTGGAGGCGATGTCCGCAAAGAGCCTCGGTGCTTCGCCCTTGGAAGCGGTCTGCGCCATCGCCCCGTCGGGGCCGAAAAGCAACGCCATGGCGAAGATCATGGGAATCGTCTGGATCATTCGTCGCTTGTGCATCATTGGGCGAGATCGGCCTCAAGCCTCTCGGGACGCTGCCGGCCGTGAGAAACGTTGGCGTTGGTTCCGCCGCCGCCGAATCATAGCCAGCCTTTGCGCTTGAAGAAGTACAGCATCCCCACTGCGACCGTGACGAGCACGCCCCAAAAATAGAAATAGCTGTACTTGAAATGTAGCTCGGGGAGGTACTCGAAGTTCGTTCCATAGATGCCGGCGATGAACGTCAGCGGGATGAATATGGCGGCGAAAATCGTGAGTACTTTCATGACGTCGTTCATGCGATTCGCGACGAGCGAATTGTAGATATTGAGCTGATCGGAAAGCATGTCGCGGTAGGTGTCGATGGCCTCCGACGCGCCCGAGATGATGTCTAGGAGATCCTTGAGGAACGGCCGCGTTTGCTCCCGAATGAGCTCGCTGTCGAGCTTCGAGAGCATGGTGATGGCTTCACGGGCCGGGCGCGTCGATTTCCGCATGAACGCCATTTCGCGTTTCAGCGCGTTGATTTCAGCAATCACGGAGGGGTCTGGATCGCTCAAGACCCGCTCTTCGAGGTCCTCGATCTTCTCCCCGACCTTTTCGACGATGTAGATGTAGTTGTCGACGACGGTGTCGAGCAAAGCGTAGGCCAGGTAATCGACGCCTGAGACTCGAATCCTGCCTTTCCGTTTCCGGATTCGCTCGCGGACGGGCTCGAAGACATCTCCGGGCCGCTCTTGGAAGGTCAACAAGAAGGTCGCGCCGACCACGATGCTGAGCTGCTCGGCCCTGATCATCTGACGCTCCTCATCGTAGCGAAGCATCTTGAGCACGATGAACAGGTAGTTGTCGAACTCCTCCATCTTGGGGCGTTGCCCCGTGTTCAAGATGTCTTCCATGAGAAGGGGATGCAGATCAAAGATTTTTCCGATCTCCTTGATTTGATTTGTGTCGTGTAGTCCGTCGACGTTAATCCAAGTGACCGTTTGGGTCTTGGCAAAGTCGGCGCCCTTCGCGACGCTCTGAAGCGTATCTTCCTGGAGCTCGCTTCCGTCGTAGTCGATCAACCGGATGCGGATTTGATCGGTTTTCTTTTCGCCGATGAACACCAGCGAGCCCGGAGCGAGACCGCGGCTCTCGTCGCGCTTTTTGTAAAACCTTGCCATGTGAAGATCAACTAACCGTGTGCCGTTTGCCGGTCAAGGGTGGTCGAGTGTCGCGGCAGGCTTCCTACGGTCGAGCTTGGCCCGCGGCCGAGCGATCGAGAAACCAGATGAGCTCGCCGACTGGCTCGATACGGGCTGCAGGCACTCCGCTTCCGCCCGCCCGGATGGCGCTGAGCATATGGGCCTTTTCATGACCTGCCACGAGAAAGGCTGCTCGACGGCAGCTCTCGAGCACCGGATAGGTCATCGTGATGCGAACCTCGGGCCGACCGTGCGGCACGGCAACGACCCAGCGCTCGCGCTCTTTCAAGACCGGCTCACCGGGCAAGAGTGATGCTGTGTGGCCGTCCGTCCCTAGGCCGAGCACGTTGATGTCGAACAGCGGCATCGCCGGATTCAACACGGTTCCCCCGTAGGCCTCCTGCAGCGTCCGCTCGTAGCGCAAAGCAGCCTCCTCGGGGGTTCCGTCGACAGGCACCGGAAAGACATTCCCTGGTGGCACGGGTGCTTTCGCGAGCATCGCTTCGACCGTCATCCGGTAGTTGCTGTCCGGGTGGTCGTGGGGAACGAAGCGTTCGTCTCCCCAGTACCAAAAGACGCGCTCCCAAGGGAAACGCTCTCGGAACTCAGAAGACGCGAGAAGCTCGTAGAGGATCCTGGGCGTCGAACCGCCGGAGAGTGCGACACGGAACGGACCCTTCGATGCAAGCGCCGCTGTGGTCATCCATTCGGCGACGTGGCGTGCTAGCGCTCGTGGATCGTCGAGTATTTCGGTTCGTCCGCGCATTCTCCCCAGCTCGTCCCCCTGTTTTGGCTAGATGGTTGCATCGACGTACAGCTGCTCGAGCCCGCCATGCGTCATGAGGCTCATTTCGCCGGTTTTTCGAGATGCCCGCCAAACTGGTGGCGCATGGCAGAAAGAAGCTTGTTGGCGAAATCCGCTTCGCCACGAGAGCTGAACCGCTCATAGAGGGCGGAGGACAGCACGTGCGCCGGCACAGCCTCATCGATGGCGGCTTTGATCGTCCAACGCCCTTCACCGGAGTCCGAAACGCGTCCTTCGAAGGCCGAGAGCGCGGAATCCTCGATCAGCGCGGCGGCCGAGAGATCGAGGAGCCAGGAAGCGATCACGCTGCCCCGGCGCCAGAGCTCGGCAATGTCCGGAAGGTCAAAATCGTATTGGTAGTGCTCCGGGTGGCGAAGCGGCGTGGTTTCAGCGTCGACCGCGTCTGTCTTCTTCCCGATGTTTGCCGCTTTGAGAATAGCCATTCCCTCCGCGTACGCGGCCATTACGCCATACTCGATTCCGTTGTGTACCATCTTGACGAAATGACCGGCGCCGTTCGGACCGCAGTGCAAGTAGCCGTGCTCGCTCGTCCCACCCGCCGTTTCTCGTCCCGGGGTGCGAGGGATTTCACCTCGTCCCGGTGCCAGGGTGGTGAAGAGAGGGTCCAAGTGCTCCACCGTGTCGGTCTCGCCGCCGATCATCATGCAGTAGCCCCGCTCGAGCCCCCAGACGCCCCCGCTGGTGCCGACATCGACGTAGTGAATGCCCTTTGGGGTAAGCTCCTCAGCCCGGCGGATGTCGTCGATGTAGTAGCTGTTGCCGCCGTCGATCACGATATCGCCCGGGTCCAGATGAGGAACCAGATTGGCGATGGTCTCGTCGACCACACCCGCCGGGACCATCAACCAGACCGCGCGGGGCTTCGCCAGCTTCTCCGCCAGCTCTGCCAGGGAGGCCGCGCCCACCGCCTTTTCACCGACCTTCTTCTCGCCGACCAGGTCCGCGACCGCTTTGGCCGACACGTCGTACGCCACGCATTCATGGCCGCCTTTCACCAGGCGACGCACCATGTTGGCTCCCATGCGGCCGAGGCCGATCATTCCCAATTGCATCCGCTAATGCTCCTCTGCGTGCCGAATGTAGCGCCGGACCCGCGCGTTCGTCGAGCGGTCATATTCGAGCCTCGGTTCCGTCGCGCTCGCCAGTTCCGGAACGAGATGCAGGGTCACTGCTGGTCAAGTCGACAGTCCTGGACCATAGCGTCGGCAGGGAACCCCGATTGGATTTGGCGACGCATACTCCGAACCTGACTCGCCTGATCTGGATCGCGGTGATCGCAGTTACGGCTCACGTTGGAGTCATCATCATTCGGCACCTCGGTCGTCGGCTGCTCTCGTCGCGTCTCGGATCCGAGGCGAAGGCGCAGACGGTGACCGGTTTTGCGCAGAGCCTTCTCGTGTTCGTTTTGTACTTCGGAGCCTTCGGGTTTGGGCTGGACGAGCTCGGCGTCCCACTCACAACCTACCTTGCGGGCGCTTCGGTGATCGGTCTCGCGGTCAGCTTTGGTTCGCAAGGCGTCGTGCAGGACGTGATCACGGGCCTTACGGTCGTATTCTCGGACACTCTCGACGTCGGTGATATGGCCAATGTCGGGGGACAGGTCGGCATCGTGGAGCGCATCGGCATGCGTTTTACGACGCTGATCGGCTTTGCGGGCGAGCGGGTGTTCGTCCCCAACCGCACGATAGGCAACGTAATCAACTACCCAGACGGCTACATTCGGGCCTATGTCGACGCCCGGGTCCCGAGCACCGACGAGGATACACGCACCAAAGCCATGGAGCTTCTTCGTCGAACTGCGCATGCTGCATACGAACAGTATCCGGGCGTTCTGCTGGTTGCGCCGACGGTCGAGGGCTTCCGCGAGACCAGCGCAGGTTATGGATATGTGCGCATCAAGTTTCGCGTCTGGCCCGGTCAGAGCCAGTTGATCGAAGGCCCGATCAAAGAGGGCATCGCGAATGCTCTCAAGCAGCTCGATGCGAGCTACGCGTCGTGGATGGTGTCCGTCTACTATCGCGCCGAGCCACCCGAAACCGAGCCTCACAAGCGGCTTCCCCGCCCGGCGGTCCTGCGGAACAAGCCTCGCAAGGCCACACCCGAGAGAACGGCGTCAAAGCACGGGTCCAAGGGTCGCGATGCTGTTGTTCCAAAGTCGCCGTGAGACCGGCCAGGCGTCGACGGCTTCCCGAGTGACCGGATTCGAGCTCGCGATGTAGCTCAGCTGACGCTCCCGCATCTCGCTGGTGAGCGCAGGGTCGTAGAAAAGGATGTTGTTTTCGTAGTTGAGCTCGAAGCTTCGACGGTCCATGTTCGCGGAGCCGATTAGGGTGATTTCGCCGTCGAGCGTGAGCGATTTCGTGTGCAAAAGGCCACCTACGTACTCGTGGATCTTCACTCCTGCGGCGAGCAGGTCCGAGTAGTAGCTTCGGCTCGCGGCGCCGACGACCCACGAGTCGTTCGTGGCAGGGAAGATGATGGTGGTGTCCACGCCCCGATAGGCGGTGGTGCAGAGCGCGGTCTGCAGAGAGTCGTCGGGCACGTAGTACGGGGTGGAGATGATGATCTCTCGCCGCGCTGCAAACATCAGGGACTCGAACACCTCGGGCATGGCCGAATACCGCACCGTGGGGCCGGTGCCGATGACCTGGGCCGGCACGCCACCCGGGGCGGGCGCGGGGAGGGGCCTCCTCAGGAGGTCGTCCAGGTTTTCGTCGACATAGGTCATCCAGTCGCTCGCGAACAAGAACTGGTTCTGGCGCGCGATCGGGCCCTCGAAGCGCATGACCGCGTCGACCCAGGGCGCGTACTTGGGCTTCACTCGGAACTCTGGGTCGGCACAGTTTTGGCTGCCGCAGTAGGTGATGTGGTCGTCGATGACGACGATCTTTCGATGATTTCGCAGATCGATGCGCCCTTTGAACGCTCGGAGCAGCAGATTGCCGATCGGCAGGCCCGCAGCCACGTGCACCCCCGCGTCTCGCATCGCCGCCCAATGCTTGGAGCGGATCATCGCGCGAGAGCCCAGGTCGTCCGCCATGGCTCGACAGGTGACACCACGGGCCGCCGCGCGCTTCAAGGCCTCTACGATCTTGCAGCCGTTATTGTCGGCCAGCCAGATGTAGAAAAGGATATGCACATGATCTTCGGCCGCATCGATGTCGGCGACCATCGCGTCGATGGTGGCATTGGAGTCGGCGAGCAAATGTGCGGTGTTACCTTCGACGGGATGAAACCCGCTGATCGACTGTCCGAGGTCGAACAGGTGGCGGTGACGCTCGGGCAGGGCGGTCGTAGCGCTCGCGTCGTGCCCATCGCCGGCACGCAGAACCGACGGCATCCCGGCCAGCACCGCACGGAGCCGATCGACCCTGCTTCGACCAATGTTGGTCTCGCCGAGTAGAAGGTAGGCGAGCATGCCGAAGAGAGGCAGCGCCGCGACGACCACCACCCAAGCGATTCGCGAAGCGGGGTCGCGATGCGGCCGCAGCAGAATCCGCACGATCACGGCGAGCTCGAGGAACGCAATCAGTCCGATGGCGATCAGTGACTGGTGTGCCGTGCTCAGCATTGATGGGAGTGGGATACACCATCCCCTGACGCCGATCTAGCCGCTCATCGTCGACCGACGCAGGGTACGCGACAAGACGATGGACCCCCAGATGGCGGCGAGCACCGATGCGGCAAGAATGCCGATCTTGGCCTCCGCAACGAGAACAGGGCTCGCGAAGGCAAGCTCCGAGATGAAGAGGGACATGGTGAAGCCGATGCCGCCGAGGCAGGCTGCGCCGTAGAGCTCACCCCAGCCGACTCCGGCCGGCAGCGCCGCCTTTCCGCTTTTCACCGCAAGCCAGCTGAACAGCATGATGCCGATCTGTTTTCCGAGGACGAGACCTAGCATCACGCCCAGGCCGACGGGCCTCAGGAGCGTGTTGAGGATGCCGCCATCGATCCGAACCCCGGCGTTGAAGAATGCGAAAAGCGGCAAAATGAAAAAGACGACGAACGGATGGAGGAGCTCCTCGAGGATCAGGCCCGGCGGCTGCATGTCCTGTGCAGCGCGCCGCAAGTTGGAGATGGCGTCCAGCTGGGTCCGGTCGTGGATCATGCTGTCCCGCGTGAGCTGACTCGCACGCAGGGCCTCGAAACGGTCCTTCACCTCGGAGAAGAAATGTTCGGGATCCCGGCCGGCTCGCACCGGCATCAGCATGGCCAGAACGACGCCGGCCACGGTGGCGTGGATCCCAGAGGCGAAGACGTCGACCCAGACCCCGAGCGCCAGGACGACGTAAATGACCGGGTTACGGACACCGAGCCGCGAGGCAAGGACGATCAGGGCGAGGAAAGCGCCGGCGGCGATCAGCTCCGTGAAGTCGAGGTGGCTCGTGTAGAACAGGGCGATGACGAGGACCGCGCCGAGGTCGTCGGCAATTGCGAGGGCCGTGAGGAACACCTTCAGCCCGATCGGCACCCGTTTCCCGAAAAGCGCCAGCACCCCGAGGGCGAAGGCGATGTCGGTAGCCATCGGGACGCCCCAGCCATGGCTCGCCTCTCCACCGGGATTGAAGATCAGGTAAAGGATCGCAGGCGCAACCATTCCGCCGATGGCGGCTGCGACTGGCAAGACGGCCGTCCTAAAAGTCGAAAGCGCGCCCACGACCATCTCCCGCTTGATCTCGAGGCCCACGACGAAGAAAAAAATCGCCATCAAGAAGTCGTTGATCCAATCGTGAAGGGACAGGGTCCGTTCCGTCGGGCCGATTTTGAAACCGAGCTCGGCGTGGCTCAGGTCGAAGTAGCTTTCCGCCCAGGGGGAGTTCGCCCAGGCTAGGGCAGCGATGGTGCAAGCCAAGAGGAGGATGCTGGCGGTGGCCTCAGACTGGACGAACCGCGCGAACATGCCGCGGGCGCGGTTACTTGGTGCGACACTCATCCTCCACTCCTCACGGTCCGAGCGGCACCGGGTGCGCGCGGACACGATGACGGTAGCACGGACGAACGAGTGACTTCGGAAGCAGAAATCCGGCCACCCTTCGAGGTATGGGCGTATCTTACGGCCCAACCGAAAATCACGTCGATGTTTTGGTGCTCTTGCAAGTCCGATTCTAAGCGAACCCAAACATGAATGATTCAGCCTCGGGTAATGCAGACAAGCCTTGGGAGTTCGCCGGTTGGGGGAGTGCCGAGCGGATTACGGGCCTCGACACTGCCAACCTCGAGCTCAAGCCTCTGGACCAACCCGGTAAGCATACGCTCGGAGCTTGGCGGGCCACAGCGATTTGCGGCAACGACATCACCTCTAGCGTCCTTTACGTGTCTGCGCTGTGCGCCGCCCAAGCCGGCGCGCTCGCGCCAATTGTCTTGGTCATCGTCGCCGTGGTCTTGTACCTGTACCGGAAGGTCTACGCAGAGGTTGGCAGCGCGCTGCCGCTGAACGGCGGGACCTACACCGTCCTTCTCAACACCACGAACAAACGCGTCGCGGCGGCCGCAGCGTGCTTGACGTTGCTTTCCTACATCGCCACAGCGGTCATCAGCGCAAGTGAGGGCATGCACTATGCCCACAACCTCTGGAGCGGCTTGGATGTCTTCGGGGCGACGGTCGGAGTGCTTGGAGCGTTTGCGCTTCTTGGCATCGTCGGTATCGGGGAATCGGCGGTGGTGGCCGTGGTGATTTTCGTTTTTCACATCACGGTGCTCACGATCCTCGCCGTGGCCGGTTCCATCATCGTGGCTCAGGATCCATCGCTCTTGATCGAAAACTGGCATCTCCCAACCGCTACCAGCATTCCGCACGCGCTGTTCTTCGGTTTCGCCGCAGCGATGTTGGGAATCAGTGGCTTCGAGAGCTCGGCCAACTTCATCGAGGAGCAAAAGCCCGGCGTCTTTCCGAAGACGTTACGGAACATGTGGATCGCGGTGTCCATCTTCAACCCCCTGATGAGCCTCCTGTCGCTCGGCTTGCTCCCCTTGGCGGACATTCAAGAGGTCCCCCCCGACCTGCTCGCTCGAATGGGAGAGGTCGCCATGGGACGGGAGCTCGGGCTTCTCGTCAGCCTCGATGCGGTGCTGGTTTTGTCGGGCGCGGTCCTCACCAGCTTCGTTGGCGTCACGGGGCTCGTCCGCCGCATGGCGCTCGATCGAGTACTCCCGCAGTTTTTGCTGCGCGAGAACAAAACGAGAGGGACCAATCATTGGATCCTCATCGGGTTTTTCGCTCTCTGTGTGTCCATTCTCCTGATCACCCGCGGAGAGATCTCATCGCTTGCCGGCGTCTATACGCTGGCGTTCTTGAGTGTCATGGCTCTCTTTGCGATTGGGAACATGCTGCTCAAGGTCAAGCGAGCGAGGCTTCCTCGGGCGGTCCGTGCGAGCTGGCCCACCGTAACGTTTGGACTCGTCGCGGTGCTCTTGGGTCTCCTCGGGAACATCATCTTGGATCCCATCAACGTGGAGATCTTCCAGACCTATTTCCTGGTTACCGCCGCGTTCGTCGCGCTGATGTTCTTGCGCCGCGAGATTCTGAAGGTTGCGCTCTATGTCTCGCGGGCGTTCGTCGAGAAGCTCGGCTCGGCGAGCACCAAAATCCACAAAACCATCATGGGCGAGATTAATCGGATCAGCGAGTCCGGCGTGGTGTACTTCACACGCGGCGACAATATGGTCACCCTGAATAGGGCGGTCCTCTACGTATTGGCAAACGAGCAAACCTCGACTCTCAAAGTGGTTCACATTTACGAAAACGAACCCGACATCCCTCCGACCCTTGGTGATAACTTGAGGACGATCGACCATCTCTACCCGCAGCTGCGAATCGATTTCGTGGCCGTGCGGGGAAGTTTCACGCCCGAGACCATCGAGGCGATTTCCCGCCGCTTCAAGATTCCCAAGAACTACATGTTCATCGGCACTCCGGGCGATCACTTTCCGCACCGAATCGAAGAGCTTGGCGGCGTTCGCCTGGTGCTTTGATGGGCGCTTTCGTGCTGTGGCTCAGTTGCCGATGTAAGCGCTGACACCTAGAACCAAGCCGAAATAGATGCCGGAATTGGCGATTCGGTCGCCCGTAGACGGGTCGGTGGGCGAGCCGCGGGTAAAGAAGAGGTCTTGCTGCGAGAGCTCGAACCGCGGCTCGAGCGAGATGACGAGGTGCTGGACCGGAAGGTAGCGCACGATCGCCGTCACGGTGAGAAGGTCGGGATCCAAACCGGTGGCGACGTCGACCGTCCCACCGAGGTACTCGACGCGAGCGCCGACCTTCCAATGGTCGTGGACCAGCATGTCGCCCTGAAGCTCCATCCCATACGAGTACTGCCCACTACGGGCTGGGGAGTCGAGTGTCGCGCTGCCGTTGAAGATGAGAGTGAAGCGCTCGATTCTAGCGGTCAAGATCAGGTCGAAAAACTGGCCCCAGGCCCGGTTTCCACTCTGCCCGCCGGCTCCGGCCATGTAACCGACTTGGAGCGTCAAGGCATCGGCAGGTGAGACATTGAGCTGTGCGCCGATGGAGGGTGTCTCAACGCCGGCTTTTGGGGAGCCGCCGAGCTCTCCGACGCGAACGCGGTTGTTCACCAGCAGAAACTTGAGCGTCACCTTCTCCGTAAGCGTTGCTCCCATCCGAATACCCATGTGGTTGAACGGCTGCTGCAGAAAGTAAAGCGCGCCCCGTGTGAAGGTTGGGTTCTGCCATTCGTCTGCGACCTCCGCGCCGAAGATCGTGTCGAACCAACCAAAGTCGAGCGCCAGCTTTCGGTGTGGAAACCAGCTGACAAAGCCCTGCTTCAGAGGGGCCAAGGCGCTCAAAAGTGGCGCAGCGGTTCCAAACCGCAGGCCGATGGTAAGCGCAAATTTCTCTCCCGTGTAGCTGAGATCTCCGCCGGCGAAGTTGAGTCCGAAACCCATGTAGTTCGTGTACGGGTACCCGAGCTCGTTGTAGGCCCCTGTGACGCGATGGGCGTTGAACAGATAAAAGCCGCTGGCCATCACCTGCCATTGAAGGCCGTCCAGAAATGAGCTCCCTGCGTCGCCATCGGTCGCAGGCTCTTGCTGGGCAGCAGCCGCTTCAGGCAACGCAAGGCAGCAGACGAGCGCGAAGGGCAGGGCTCCTTTCATGGGGTCCCGGCATCGACTGGCCGCTGCGCGATTCCGGCGGCGCGGATTTGTGTCTGAGCGATCCGTGCGATACGCCATGAAACCACGGCCACGGCAACGAGCCCAAGCAGCAGGCCTACCCCCTTGCTCTCCCAGCTCGCATGGCCTTGCCCAGCCATTTGGGTCACGTGCGACGCCGCGCTGCCTAAGTACACGTCGACGAACATGTGCGGAGCCATGCCCAGCGTCCCGATCGCCACGGAGCGGGGGAGAACTCGGAGTGCGCCCAGGGCGTAGCTGAGGATCGCGGGATTGGCGGGGATCAGGCGCAGCCAAAACACCAGGCCCGTTCCCTCCGTGCTTGCGGCAACCGCTGCCTCGCGGAGTTTGGGCCTTCTCTCGAGCTGCCGCAGGACGGGTTTCCTCAAGAGGCGCCTGCCGATGACGTACACCAGCAGGTTCGCCGCGTAGACGGCTCCGAAGTAGTAGAGGAAGCCCTTCCACAGGCCAAACACCACTCCTGCGATCACTCCGAAGATGAAATTGGGAAAAAGAAAGGGCTCCAACACGAGGATCGCAGCGACGTAGAGGAGCGGCCCCCAAGGTCCAAGCTCTTCGAGGGCACGCTCGGCCTGCGGAAGAAAATGTGCGAGGTGGTGACCTTCGATCGCGAGCAACACGATCAGGGCGGCGCCGAGGAGCCAGGCAAGCTGATGTCGTGTCATACTTAGCGTCCCCCTGCGCGGCGGTTTCACTTCGTCGATTCGCGATCGAGCAGTTGGCGTTTTCTGCCGATTCCCCATCGGTAGCCGCTCAGGTCGCCATTGGCGCGGACCACGCGGTGGCAGGGAATGATCACCGCGACCGGATTGGCCGCGCAGGCTCCGGCCACCGCTCGCGCCGATTTGGGCTGCCCGATGCGCGCGGCGATCTCTTTGTACGACGCGGTCTTCCCTGCGGGCAGGTCATGCAAGGTCCGCCACACCCGTTCTTGAAACGCGGTACCGCGCACATCGAGTGGAAGCTCGAAAAGCTCCGACTCTCCGAACGCGTATCTGATCTCGACCCCCTGCCCACCCTTGCGCAGCTGGGTGGCGGTCATCCCGTGCCGGCCCTTGCTCGCTTCGTAGAACCGGCTCGATGCGCAGCACGACGGTCGGCAGAAGACGCCCGTCGTAGTCACGGCATTGACAAACGCCCCATCCACACGGGCGTCCCGTTCCACGACCGCTCGCCAGCGGCAATCGTCGGGGTCTTCGGTCAATTGTATCGAAGGACGGGGCACCGGGTCGTAGTGTCGCACGAGAGCTCTCCCTGTTGCTGAGGCAAGTTCAGTAAGCGGACCTGGGACTAGGATCATCCCGTTTCTTGCGGCTGAAGCGAAAGGAGACGGTCGACGCGTTCACCGCCCAACCGTTCGATCTCGCTGAAGTCTTTCTGGACAGCCGTCACAGGGGCAGTATTCTCGGCCGCCCGTTGCTGCAAAAGGCGTAAGCCACATGATCACCTACGACGATAGCATTGTGATCGAGGCTCCGTTGCCCGAGGTCTTCGCCTACGTGAACGAGCTCCGCACGATGCCCGACTGGCTGACGGGGCTGGTGGAGGTTCGCAACGTGATTGGGACCGGGGTGGGACAACAATGCGAGTGGACGTTCAAGATGATTGGGGTCCAGCTTCGCGGCGCGGCCGTCGTCGTCGATTGCGTGCCCAATGAGTGGTGCACCCATCAATCCATTGGCATGCTCAGCAGCGACTGGACCAACATCGTCGAGCCCCACGAAGATGGCACCAAGCTCACCGTCGAGGTCGAATACACGCTCCCAGGAGCGGTGCTTGGAAAGCTGGCCGAGCACCTGACGGTTCGCCGTATGAAACGAGATCTCCGTTCCTCTCTTCTGAATGTGAAAGACATGCTCGAGGGCTAGGCGGAACCGCTTCTCTTCGGAAATCCTTGTTCAGAGCTCCGCGGTTTCGGTATAGTCGGCCGAATCATGCCGGCTCGACAACTCACTGTCCTCGGTGGTCATCCCACAGGCCCTGCCGCAACGATCCGCAAAGACAACTGGTGGGTGTCGCCGTTGGCGACGCTGTCCGTGCTCACCATCTTTTCCGTTTACGTGACCTGGGCCGCTTTTCAGGGCGAAAACTACTACGCCAATCCCTACCTCAGCCCACTCTATTCACCCGTCCTCTATACGGACCCTTCCGTCCCGGGCGCGGCGCCTATCGCCCATGCTTGGTTGGGGGCATGGCCAGCCTGGTGGCCGAATTTCCTGCCGGTATCGCCGGCGCTGCTCATTCTCTTCTTTCCCGGGGTGTTCCGGTTCACCTGTTACTACTACCGGAAGGCGTACTACCGCGCGTTCACCGGGTCCCCTCCGGCATGCTCTGTAAATCCGGTCACCAATCGAAGGTATCGGGGCGAAACCGCCTGGCTCATTTTCCAGAACCTTCATCGCTATGCCCTCTACTTCGCCGTGGCGTATATCTTCATCCTTTACTACGACGCCTTCATTTCGCTCTTTCGCAATGGGGAGTTTGGCATTGGCGTCGGCAGCGTCGTGCTGTTCCTCAACGCCACGTTTCTCGGTGGCTACACCTTTGGTTGCCATGCGCTTCGGCACCTCGTCGGAGGCGGGATGGACTGCCTGTCGTGCGGGGAGAAAACGGTTCGCTACGGCGCGTGGAAAAAGGTGAGCTGGCTCAACGCCCGACATCCCAACTTCGCTTGGATCAGCCTCTGCTGGGTTGGGTTTACCGACGTCTATGTCCGGCTGGTCTCGATGGGCGTGATCACCGACCTCAATACTTGGACGAACTGAGGGTCGATGAACGTAGGCGAGATTCAGACTTTCGAACACGATGTGCTCGTCATTGGCGCGGGCGGTGCGGGCCTCCGCGCTGCCATCGAATGCAGCGCGCGTGGCCTCAACACGGGAGTCATTTCGAAGAGCTTGCTCGGCAAGGCGCACACCGTCATGGCCGAAGGCGGCATGGCTGCCTCGCTCGGCAACGTCGACCGGCGCGACAACTGGAAAATCCACTTCCGCGATACCATGCGAGGCGGGAAGTTCCTGAACCAGTGGCGCATGGCCGAGCTGCACGCAAAGCAGGCGCCCGAGCGCGTTCGCGAGCTCGAAGAGTGGGGGGCGGTGTTCGATCGTACCCCGGATGGTTTGATCAATCAGCGGAACTTCGGCGGCCATCGCTACCCGCGGCTTGCGCACGTCGGCGACCGCACCGGTCTCGAGCTCATCCGGACGCTTCAAGACCATGGGGTTCACCAGGGCATTCACTTCCACATGGAGTGCACGGCTCTTCGACTCCTGCTCGACGCGGGCCGCATTGCGGGCGCCGCAGGGTATTGGCGTGACACGGGTCGATTCGTTCTCTTCCGCACGCCCTGCGTGATTATGGCCACGGGTGGCGGCGGCAAGGCCTGGAACGTCACCAGCAACTCTTGGGAGTACACCGGTGATGGAGCGGCCCTTGCGTACGAGGCGGGGGCGGAGCTCATGGACCTCGAGTTCACCCAGTTCCATCCGACGGGCATGGTCTGGCCGCCTTCGGTTCGCGGCACCTTGGTCACCGAGGGGGTTCGCGGCGACGGCGGCATCTTGCTCAACACCAAGGGCGAGCGCTTCATGTTCAACTACATCCCGAAGCGCTTCGCCTCGGAGACGGCGGACACGATTCTCGAAGCCGATCGATGGCCCGACGACCCCGGCGCGCGCCGTCCGCCAGAGCTTCTTACGCGGGACGTGGTGGCGCGGGCCATCCGAGCCGAGGTGCAGGCCGGGCGCGGCTCACCGCATGGTGGCGCGTTCCTCGACATCGCATCGCGCCGGCCTGCCGATGCGATCCGGCGAAAGTTGCCGTCGATGTACCACCAGTTCAAAGAGCTCGCGGAGGTCGATATCACCACGACGCCGATGGAGGTGGGCCCGACGCTTCACTATTTCATGGGCGGGATTCGCGTCGATGCAGACTCGCAGCAAACCAACGTGCCCGGCTTGTTCGCTTGCGGCGAGTGTGCGGCGGGGTTGCACGGGGCGAACCGTCTCGGCGGCAACTCGCTCTCCGATCTGATCGTCTTCGGGCGCCTCGCCGGCATCGGTGTCGCTGCGTATCTCTCAGAGCAGGGGAGGACCCCGCGCGCCGACGATGAGCAAATCATTGCGGCGTTTCGTGAGGCGACCGGCATCTTGAACCGTGAATCGGGCGAGAATCCCTACCTGATGCACGAAGCGATTCAGGAGGTGATGAGCAGCCACGTCGGCATCGTTCGAACCGGAGAAGAGCTGCAAACCGCGGTCGAGCAGCTCCAAGTCTTGAAGGCCCGTGCCCAAAACCTCAAGGCGCCCGGCACCAGTCAGTACAACCCAGGCTGGCACGAGGCGCTAACGGTGAAGTCGCTCCTGGTCGTTGGCGAGGCCGTGGCTCGAGCCGCGTACATTCGCGAGGAAAGCCGGGGCGCACACACGCGCCTCGACTTCGAGGGTGAGCGCGAGGAGTGCGCACGCTTCAACGTCGTCACGAAGAAGGGGCCGAGCGGTGAGATGCAAGTCTCGAAGGTGGAGCGCCCCGAGCCGCCGAAGGAGCTCGCAGCGATTGCCTATGCGACACTCGAAGAGCTCGAAGGAGGCCTAGTCGAATGAGCCAACGCAAGTTCAATATTTGGCGCGGTGATTCCCGCGGAGGTGAGTTCAACGCGTACGACGCGGAGGTCGACGAAGGGATGGTCGTCCTCGACGTCTTGCATCGGATTCAGGCCCTTCAGGCCAACGATCTGGCCATCCGGTGGAACTGCAAAGCGGGGAAGTGCGGCTCGTGCAGTATGGAGATCAACGGCCGGCCGCGGCTTGCGTGCATGACGCGCATGAACAGTTTCGGGCCGGACGAGGTGATCACGGTGCAGCCACTGAAGGCGTTCCCCATCATCAAGGACCTCACCTGCGACGTTTCCTGGAACTACGAGCAGAATAAGCGGATCGCACCGTTCAAGCCCAAGCCACGCGGTCGCGACGGAGAGCACCGGATGTACCAGGAGGACGTGGATCGGGTGCAAGAGTTTCGGAAGTGCATCGAGTGCTTTCTGTGCCAGGACGTCTGTCACGTGGTTCGGGACCGCGACCGCAAGGACGCTTTCGTCGGCCCGAGGTTCATGATCCGTCTCGCCAGCTTGGAAATGCATCCTTTGGACGACGAAGACCGCATTCCCGAGATCAAAAAAGAGTACGGCTCTGGCATGTGCAACATAACGCGCTGCTGCACGGAAACGTGCCCGGAGCACATCAACATCACCGACAATGGAATCATTCCCCTCAAAGAGCGTGTGGTGGATCGATACTACGACCCGCTCGCCCGCCTGGCGCGGCTCTTCGCGGGGCGTACAATGCGCACGAAGACACGTTCGGAGGAGCAGTCAGAATGACCCATCGTTTCGATCTCAAGCGCATTTCCGCCGACGCCATCGGACGCTCTGTCGAGCGAGCCGAACACTACCGACTGCTCAACGACCCGGAGCAGGCCGAGAGCATTTGTCTCGACATCTTGGCGGTCGATGATCGCAACGAGCCGGCGCGGGTACAGTTGATCTTGTCGCTCACCGACCAGTTTCGTGGAGGTGGTGGGACGCACGCGGTCCGCCGTGCCAATGAGCAGGTTGGTAAGCTTGGGGGAGAGTACGCGCGCGCATACTACGCCGGGCTCGTGGCCGAGCGACAGGGCCGGGCTCATTTGTTGCGTGGCGGGATGGCGCGCACGTTTGCGTACGAAGGGCTCTACGAGGCCATGCAGCACTACGAGCAGGCGGAGGCGCTCAAGCCGCCTGGAGTCGATGATGCAATCCTGAGGTGGAATGCCTGCGCCCGAACCATCGAGCGCGAACGCCTTCAGCCGCGGCGCGAAGAGCCTGAGCACCTGCTTGAGTAACAGCGCGTGAACGCTTCAACGCCCAATTCGCCCGAGCAAAGAGCCGCGCGCATGATCCGACGAGATCCACTTCTGGAGCGCTACGCTTCTGTCGTTACGCGCCGCGCGCACAACGTGGAGGCAACGCGCCTCCGCATGACCGAGGGTCGCATCGGTCTTGGCGAGCTGGCATCCGGGCACGAGTACTTTGGCTTGCACTTCAAGGACGGCCGATGGGTGCTTCGCGAGTGGGCTCCCAACGCGGTTTCGATCCACTTGAAGGGGCCGTTCTCCGATTGGCGAGCGGATTCAAACTATGCGCTCGCTCGTCAAGGAGGAGAGGGCGTCTGGGAGATCGAGCTCCCAGAGGCGATGCTTTCGCACGGGGACCCCTATCGGCTCGAAGTTCGGTGGCCGGGCGGGGGAGGCGATCGGCTGCCCGCCTGGACGCGCCGGGTGGTGCGCGATGAGAAGTCGGGCAGCTTCAACGCGCAGGTCTGGCGTCCCGCGCATCCCTACACATGGCGTCATCCGCGGCCGGCGCGCCCGTCGGGGCCGCTGCTCGTCTACGAAGCCCACGTTGGGATGGCGCAAGCGGAGCCGAAGGTCGGAACCTACGAAGAGTTCCGCACGAACGTCCTGCCGCGAATTCGTGACGCGGGCTACGAGGCGGTGCAGATCATGGCGCTCGCCGAGCATCCTTACTACGCCTCGTTTGGGTATCAGGTGTCGAGCTACTTCGCATGTTCGTCGCGCTATGGGACGCCGGAGGAGCTCAAAGCCCTGGTCGACGACGCGCACGGAATGGGGCTGCGCATCTTCATGGACTTGGTCCATTCTCACGCGGTGCGAAACGAGGTCGAAGGCATCTCTTCGCAGGACGGCACACCAAGCCTGTACTTCCATGAAGGCCCGCGCGGCGAGCACCCCGCTTGGAACTCGCGCTGTTTCGACTACGCCAAGCCCCAGGTCCTCCACTTTCTCCTTTCGAACTGCCGCTTCTGGATGGACGAGTTCCGGATGGACGGCTTCCGATTCGATGGCGTCACGAGCATGCTCTACTTGGACCATGGCCTTCAACGGGTCTTCTCGAGCTACGACGACTACTTCGGTCCGAATGTAGACGAGGACGCGCTGGCCTACCTGACCCTCGCCAACGAGCTCATCCACGAGCTCTGGCCGGACGCGGTCACCATTGCCGAGGACGTGTCCGGGTATCCAGGGCTGGCCTTGCCAAGCTCTGAGGGAGGCGCGGGCTTCGACTACCGATTCGCCATGGGGGTCGCCGACACCTGGATCGAGCTCACCAAAGACGTGCCCGACGAGAAATGGTCGATCGCCGAGCTCTGGCATGAGCTGACCAACCGCCGGCGCGACGAAGGAACCATCAGCTACGCGGAGTCTCACGACCAGGCCCTGGTCGGCGACCAAACGCTCATCTTCCGCCTCATCGGTCCGCGCATGTACGACAGCATGTCGGTCAGGAGCGAAGACCTTTCGGTCGAGCGCGGTATCGCCCTGCATAAGATGATTCGACTCGCCACTTTGGCGACGGCGGGCCAAGGGTACCTCAACTTCATGGGGAACGAGTTCGGACACCCGGAATGGATCGACTTTCCGCGTGAGGGGAACCAATGGTCCTATGCCTATGCGCGGCGGCAGTGGCCGCTGGCGGACGACGAGGAGCTACGCTTTCGCCACCTTGCCGCCTTCGACCGCGATATGATCGCGTTGGCCCGCGCCTACGGCATACCCGACGGCCAAGACGAGTTCCTGCTTCACAGCGACGAAGAAAACAAGATCTTGGCCTGGCTGCGGGGGGAGCTCGTCTTTGCCATGAACCTCCACCCGAGTCGCTCCTTCACCGACTACAGGATTCCTGCGGCACCAGGAGCGTACCGCACGGTCCTCGATACGGATCGGCCCGAGTACGGCGGCTTCAGTCGACAGGCCGCCGACATTTCCCATCATGCGATGCCCGACCGAATCCAACGCCACTTCCTGAGCCTGTACCTTCCGTCACGGACCGCTTTGGTGCTCGCGCCAGCGACTCGGACAGCTGAGTGACGGACGGAGGCCATGATTGGAAGCCCGAGCAGGCCCGCAAGTCCTTGCGCCGCTTGCTTCCCGAGCTCGAAGAGACCTTCGCCGCGCAACTCGAGCCAGTCGCGTTCGACTGGCACCGGTTCAAGAATCGACTTCATCGCGAATGGGAGCGCTTGTTTTCGTATCTGCACGATCTCTACGGCTGGCAGTACGATTTTCACTACACTTTGGAGCGCATTCTACGCTCACTGATTCAGGCCTGGCTCGAGCGTCCCGAACCCCTCCGTCGTCTCGATGAGACGCGTGAAACGGATCCGGAGTGGTTCCAGTCGCAGGAGATGGTGGGCATCGTCCTCTACGTCGATCTCTTCAGCGACCGCTTGGCCAAGCTCAAGGACCACATCCCGTACTTCAAGAAGCTTGGGCTCACCTATCTGCACTTGATGCCCCTCTTCGTCTCTCCACACGGCGAAAACGACGGTGGCTACGCGGTGAGCGACTACCGCTCCATCAACCCCGACCTCGGAAGCATCGACGATCTCGAAGAGGTCACTGCGGCGCTGCGTGACGAAGGCATCAGTGTCGTGCTCGACCTGGTTTTCAACCACACTTCCGACGAACACCAGTGGGCTCTGCGCGCGAAGGCTGGCGATCCGGACTTCATGGCCTTCTACTTCACGTTTCCGGATCGTGAGCTCCCCGATCAGTTCCAGCGCTACCTTCGGGACATCTTCCCCGAGGCGCGTGCCGGCAGCTTCACCTGGAACGAGGAGCTCGGGCGCTGGGTCTGGACGACGTTCAACAGCTATCAGTGGGACTTGAACTACGCCAACCCAGAGGTCTTTCGCGCGATGGCCGAGGAGATGCTGTTTCTCGCGAACCGCGGTGTCGAGGTCTTGCGGCTCGATGCGGTCGCGTTTCTTTGGAAGCGGCTAGGCACAGACTGCGAGAACCAACCCGAGGCGCACACGATCATCCGAGCTTTCAACGCCATGGCCCGAATCGCCGCTCCGGCTTTGCTCTTCAAATCAGAGGCGATCGTTCATCCGAACGAGGTGATTCGCTACGTCCACCCCGACGAGTGCCAGCTTTCCTACAATCCGCTGCTCATGGCGCTACTTTGGGAGGCCCTTGCGACCCAGGAGGTGCGGCTCCTCGCGCACTCGATGCGCACCCGCTACCGGCTTCCTGCAGGTTGTGCCTGGGTGAACTACCTGCGTTGTCACGACGACATCGGATGGACCTTCGACGACGACGACGCGCGCAGCGTCGGCATCGACCCCAGCGCGCATCGTCGGTTCTTGAGCCGCTTCTACACCGGCGAGTTCCCTGGCTCTTACGCGCGAGGAAAGAAGTTCCAGCAAAACGCGTTGACCGGTGATGTCCGCGTCGCCGGGACGCTGTCCTCGCTCGCCGGCCTCGAGGAGGCGATCGAACGAGCCGACAGCGAGCTGATCGAGCGCGCAGTCCGGCGGATCACCTTGCTCATGGGCATTCAGGTGAGCATCGGCGGTCTCCCGCTTCTCTATGCGGGCGACGAGTACGGGATGATCAACGACTACACGTATCTTACCGACCCCCGCAAGGTCAACGACAGCCGCTGGGTCCACCGCTGCCGAAAGCGCTGGGAGGCTCAAGAGGATCTTGCCGACGTCGACACGATCGAGTGGCGCTTCTTCCGCGAGACCTCGAAGCTCTTCACGCTCCGAAAGCGGCTCCCCGCCCTCTACGATGGGGGCATGGAGGTCGTCGAAACCGGCAATCCCCACTTGTTCGCCTACCTTCGGTCGCACGACGAGCAGCGGCTCCTGGTGGTTGCCAACTTCTCCGAATCGTCCCACGCGTTGGACGCCCGCTTCATGCTGCCCTGGGTTCCCGAAGGCGAAGCCCTCGATCACTTGAGCGGGCAGCGCGTCTCGCTCGCCGATGGGCTCGTCCTCGATCATCATCGCGCCGTCTGGTTAGAGCTCTGACGCTTCCGTGAACCATTGCGGGGCCTAGACGGCTATGCGTTCGCAATCGCCTCGGCGGTTCGTACGCCGCCGAGCGCCACGGCAAGCGTGCTCTGCCCGAGCAAAACGGAGTCACCGACGAGATAGAGGCCCGGCGCCGCCTGGCGCGGCCAAAGCGCCCGAGGGCGATAGTGCGTCCAGCCGACGCGCCTCGGCACCCCTCCGACGTACCCCAAGTGCCGCCCGGTGAAGCGCGCGAAGGTGCGAGGGCTCGCCGTCATTTCGAACGTCGCACTGGCGAGCAGCTCGGGTGCGCGGCGCCGAATGGTCTCTCGCATTCGGTTCTGAACGCCCGCGATGTAGACGCCTTGGTCCTCGGGCTCGAGCTCGCGAAGCTTCTGCATGGGGACGTGAGTCGAAATCGTTGCGGTTCGCTGTCCGACGGGAGCCCGTTCGTGTTCGTCGGCTGCGCTGACCGAGCAGAAAACGTGGTTGCCCTCGATGAACGGCGCGGCTTCGTCATCGACGAGCTGTAAGTGCCTTGCATGTGGTCCACCCGCGGCATCCGAGTCGATGACGAGGTAAAGCATGGCAGCGCCCCATCCGGACTCCACCGCAGCTTCAACATCGTGCAGCGTTCCATTGACCTCGGGCCCGGCCATCCCAGGGAGGGACTGAGGCAGGACGTTGGCGACGACGGTTCGCGCTTGGATCTCCCCGTTTCGTGTGTCGACGCGCCACAGCCCGTCGTGGCGTCGAAGCCCCCGCACGCGATTCGCAAGCGAGACCTTGCCACCGGCTCGATCGATTGCCTCGGTCAAAGCCCAGGCAAGGCTCCCAATGCCCCCGTGCACGTGGCCGGTGCCGCGAAAGAAGTAGTCGACGGCGGCCATCGCAAAAGGTGCTTCGGCCTCTGCCGAGCTGGCCTGCACCGTGATTTGGCTAACCGCGTCGAGATAGACCCGAAGTGGCTCCCAGCCCGTGAGACCGTGACTGGACACGACGTCCGAAAGGGGTCGCCCCATCCAACGGACGACGGGGCCGTAGGAAAACGACCGGCCCAGGTGGCGCAAGACGGAGCTCCCGCTCAGTGGCGGGAGGAGGGTGGGGTCTTCGAAGAGCTTCCAGAGCGCGTTCGCAACGCGGCGCTGGGTGCCAAAGAAGGCGCGCAGCGCTTTTGGATCAGCGCCCGGCAGCTCCGCGAACCGTCGAACGAACGCGTCTGGGTCCGGGGGGATGGCGAGCGACCAATGCTCGGTTCGAAGCTCGACGAGCGGGTCGAGCGGATCGAAGCGAACACCCAGGTCCCACTTGTCATTCCAGTTCGAGAACAGCTGCCCGTCGCCCAGGCCGGAAAACAGCGTGGCTCCCGCTTCGAATTGGTAGCCGCTCCGCGTAAACGTGCTTGCGCAGCCTCCCGGATATCGAAGTGTTTCACAAAGCACGACGTCGGCGCCGAGCTCGGCCAGCCGCAGCGCGGACGCAAGGCCTCCGAAGCCAGCTCCAATCACGACGACGTCGGCATTATCCATCCCCGCTGTTGTAAGGCCAAACCAGGAAATCGGCAGGGCCGATCTACCGCTGTGCTACCTTCACGCACGAATGAATGAAAAGCGACGCGCTAGGGGTGGCCGGCTCAGCGCCGCCATCCTTTTATCTCTCCTGTCGACGTCCGCGTATGCCCAGGACAGCGCGAACGAAAGGTCGATCTACGACCTTCCGCCGGTCGACGAGAGCCACATTGCCGCGAAGTACAAAGCGACGCTCGAGAAGCCGCCCAACATCGAGTGGTTCCTCGGAGCCGAGCTCGGGTTTCTCGCCGTGGCCAGCCACATCGTGCAGCTCGGGAACGACGGCACTCGGTTCAACTATCGAGATGACGGTGGCCAAGACGTGCTCTTTCCGTTCTTCCGGCTCAGCACGGATCTGAAGTTCAAGGGTCGGCACACGATCGTGTTCCTCTACCAGCCATTGAAGCTCACCGGAGAGACCGTGCTTAGTGAGGACACGACCTTCGACGACGTGCTTTTCCCTGCCGGAACACCTTTGAACTCGAGCTACTTGTTCCCGTTTTGGCGAATCAGCTACCTGTACGACTTTCTACGAAGGTCGGGCGATGAGGTGTCGATCGGCTTTTCGCTTCAAATCAGAGACTCGACGATCACCTTCACCTCAGCGGATGGCACGCTCCGCGCCGATCGACGCAACATTGGGCCGGTGCCGGCGCTCAAGTTTCGGGGCCGCTGGGGCTTTGAGAACGGCGTCTGGTGGGGGACCGAAATCGACGGGATCTATGCGCCGATCAGCGGGATCAACGGGAGCAGCAACGAGGTCACAGGGGCTTTACTCGATGCGAGCCTACGGGTGGGCTACGACTTCACCGACCGAGTCGCGGGCTTTTTCAACCTGCGCTACCTGGGCGGAGGCGCCGTCGGAACCAGCAGCAACCCTGACCCTGGGAGCGACGGCTACACCAAGAACTGGCTCCACTTCATCACGGTAAGCCTTGGCGTCGAGTTCCGCGCGATCCGGCGTTAGACGCCCATCGCGCTGCCTGCATCGAGGGTCTGGTGCAGCCAATAGGTTACGAGCCCGGCCCTTGCCGACCAGGCAATCGTGCGGAGCCAGTTCGAGCGCACGAGCATTCGCCAGCTTGATTCGTCGAAACCGGAGCCTAGCTGGCTGTGTGCGGGAACCTGGAGCAGAAAAGTCGAGGCCCAGATAAACCCGATGAGGCCGATTCCGAGCCAGATTTGCCAAGACGTTTGGACGCGCAGCGGCGCCCAGAGAAAAGCGACGCCTGATATCGCTTCGGCGATCATCAAAGGTGCGACGATGAGCGAAATCGAGCTCGAATGATGGCTGTGAAACGCGGTGAACGACCCGGAATCCACGTGCGCGAACGAAGGATACTGGACCAGCTGAACAAACCAGATGATGCCGGTCATCGCCCAGGTGGTGGCGACTTGGATGAGAAGAGTCACCTCAGGACCGTACCACCCGCACGAGCTCGCCAACGGAATGACGAGCTTCGATCGGGTGGCGCAGGGGCTGGCGCTCGTTCACTTCGTAGTGGGTTCGGCGCCCCTGGCGGGTGCGCACGATCACGCCGGCCTCCTCCAGTTCGCTCAGGATTCGCTGGACAGCACGTTCGGTGACGCCTACAGCCTGGGCAATTTCGCGCACCCGAACGTTCGGGTCCCGAACGATGCAGACCAGTACATGCCCGTGATTACTCAGGAAAGTCCATGCGGCGGAGGTTTCTTGGGACCCGTTGGTATTCATCTGACTTCTATTACATAAAACACAAAACACGTATTGACAAGCCTGTATTTTATATCATGTTATGAATATCATGAATAGAGGGCCTTCCTCCAAAGCTCCGCTGCGTCCAACGCCGCTTCGCCGCGCCCGTCAGCTTCTCGCGCTCGACCGTCAGGACATCGGCGTCATCGTCGTTTACGGCGTCGCGCTCGGGCTCCTTTCGCTCGCGGTGCCGGTGGCGGTCCAGTCGCTCGTCAATACGGTTGCCTTCGGTTCCTTGATTCAGCCGCTCGTCGTGTTGACGGTTCTGCTGGCTGTCGCGCTCACGGGGGCCGCCATTCTTCGCGCACTTCAAGTGCGCGTCGCGGAGATGCTACAGCGAAGGCTGTTCGTCCGCATCGTGTCGGAGATCGGCGCTCGTCTGCCGCGCGTGAGCGGCACGGCGCTGCGGGATGCCAACGGGCCCGAGCTCCTGAACCGTTTTTTCGACGTGTTCACGATCCAAAAGAGCGTGGCCGCCTTGCTCCTCGGTGGCGTTGACGCGGTCTTGATCGCGCTCGTCGGTCTGATCGTTCTGGCGTTCTATCACCCGGTGCTGCTCGCGTTCGATCTGGTGCTCATCGTCGGTGCTGTGCTGGTATTGATTCCGCTAGGGCGGGGCGGCACCGGCACCAGTGTTGCCGAGTCCAAAGCCAAGTACGCAGTGGCCGGATGGCTCGAGGAGATGGCGCGCCATCCGCTCTCGTTCAAACTTGCCGGAGGCGAGCAGCTCGCACGGACTCAAGTCGAGACTCTCGCGAAATCGTATCTCGACAAGCGAGACCGACACTTCCGCATCGTTTTTCGTCAGCTAATCGGAGCTTTCAGCATCGAGGTCATCGCCAGCGTCGCCCTCTTGGCGGTTGGCGGGTTGCTCGTGAT
Source organism: uncultured delta proteobacterium (assembly GCA_963712235.1). GTDB lineage: Bacteria > Myxococcota_A > Polyangia > Polyangiales > Houyiibacteriaceae > SG8-38. The sequence goes on along the minus strand of CAVQHC010000002.1, from coordinate 133,556 downwards.
CGAGCGCCAACTTTCAATCGGTCAACTCGTCGCCGCCGAGCTCATCGTGACCGCGGTCGTGGCGTCGATCGCAAAGCTCGGAGGCAAGGTGGAAACCTTCTACGACCTCGTGGCCGCGGTCGACAAGCTGGGCGAAATCCTCGACCTCCCTCTGGAACGTCCGGATGGCGAGATCCTTCCTCCCGACAGCGGTGCTACGCTCGGGCTCGTGCTCGAGAACGTGGAGGTCGATCGAGAAGCCGGTTTGGATCCGCTTCATGTTTCGCTGAGAGTCGAGCCGGGGGAGCGCGTCTCAATCGACGGCACGGAGCGCGACACCGCGGCGCTCGTCGATTCGATTTTCGGGCTGCGTTCCCCGAGCGCCGGTGTCATCGAAATGGACGGGCATGACGTCCGCGACCTCGCTCTGCGCGAGCTGCGAAGCCGTGTCTCGCTCGTTCGAGGCGCCGAGATCTTTTCCGGCAGCGTTCTGGACAACCTTCGCGTCGCAAACCCGGAGCTGACCGCGGAGCAGGCATGGGAGGCCTTGGGCCGCGTGGGTCTGGCGGCGGCCGTGAAGTCTCTGCCTTCGGGTCTGCAAACTCCGATTCTTAGAGATGGAGCGCCACTCTCGCGCAGCCAGGGGATTGCCCTCACGATCGCAAGAGCCGTTGCTGCAAGGCCATCTCTCCTGATCCTCGACCGCACCCTGGATCGAATCGACCCCGACGCGGGGATCCGCATCGCGGATTGCTTGTCGGCCATGCGCGACAGCTCGTTGCTGATCGTTTCGGAAGACTCCGCGATCGGGCGACGGATGGATAGGCAGCTTCACATTCCGGAATCTATCAAACAGGAAGGAGAGGCAGCATGAAGGAGACACCGGCCAACGCCGAGCACTGGTCTGGCTTCGAGCGGGACACGCTACCGGAGACCTTGGGCGTGCCCGCGCCACGACGAGCGGTCGTGGTGGCCAAAGTCTTGGTGTCGGTATTCTTGTTGTTTTCTTTCGCCGCGCTTCTCGCGCCCTGGACGCAGAACATCCGTGGAAGCGGGCGCGTGCTCGCCTATGCACCCGACCAACGTCAGCAGCCCATCGAAGCGACCATCTCGGGGCGCGTCGAGAAGTGGTTCGTGCAGGAGGGGACACAGGTCAAGAAGGGCGACCCTATCGTAGAGTTGACCGACAACGACGAATCGTTTCTTGCCAACCTTGGCGCGGAGCGGGCAGCCATCGAGGTCCGACGAATCGCGCAGGCGCAGCGTACCGAATCGCTGAGCAGCCGTATCGAATCCATTCGCCGCTCGCAGCGGGCTGAAATCTCAGCGACCGAGTCGAACATCCAGATCGCGCAGCGTGGGATCGAGGCTGCGGAGCAAGATGTTGGAGCCGCAACCGCGGAGCTCGAAACCAACGAGCTCAACCTTCGTCGTCAGCGTGACCTGTTCAACGATGGCCTCGCATCTGAACGAGAGCTCGAGCTTGCAGAGCTCGCCGCGCGGCAGAGCAGGGCCAAAGTTGCATCCGCCAAGGCAAGGTTATCGGCTTCCCGCAACAAGCTCTCTCAGAGCCGGGCCGCGCTGCGCCGGGTCATCGCTTCGACCGAGGCGGAGATCGAGAACGCAGAGGCAAGCTGGCGTAGCGCAGAGACCGAGGTCGCATCGACCAATGCGGCGCTTGCGCGCCTCGACGTGGGGATTTCGCGCCAACAGGCCCAGACGATCAAAGCTCCGGTCGACGGGACCATCCTTCGTGTCGTCGGTCGCCTCGGCGGAGAGCAGGTCAAGCAAGGGGAGGTGCTCGCCGTGCTCGTGCCCCAGACCAAAGATCGCGCGGTCGAGCTCTACGTCGACGGCAATGACGCCGCTCTGATCAAGCCAGGCAGCCCAGTGCGGCTTCAGTTCGAAGGCTGGCCGGCGGTGCAGTTTTCCGGCTGGCCCTCGGTGGCGGTCGGGACCTTTGGTGGGCGGGTGGCGTTTGTCGATGCCACCGATGACGGGCGAGGAGATTTCCGCATCGTCATCATTCCCGACCCGGAGGATAGCCCCTGGCCCGCTGCCAGCTATCTGCGGCAGGGCGTCCTGGCCAAGGGTTGGGTCTTGCTCAACCGGGTCTCACTCGGTTTCGAGGTCTGGCGGCAGTTCAACGGATTCCCGCCAACGACCGACCCACCGCCCATGGCGACGAGCGACAAGGAGGCCCCATGAGCCGGGCCATACGGCTGGGTGTTTTGCTTTTGGGCACACTCACGCCGATGCTGGCGTTCGCGAGCGAGGAGCCAGGGCGGCCACTTCACTTCGACGAAGTCCTGCAATCGGTGAGCGCGCATGACCCGCGAATACGACAAGCGGTTGCGCAGCTGCGCAAGGCCGAGGCCAAAACGACCGCGGCCCGAGGTGCGTTTGATCCGCGGCTCGAAGGCGATGGGAAGATCCTCACCGGCGCATACTACGATTTACGACAAGCGAACGTGGAGCTTCGTCAGCCCACGACGCTTTGGGGCTCGGAGCTCTTCGTGGGCTACCGCGTGGGTCTTGGCATCAACGAGCGTTGGCCGACCTATCGAGACGATCAAACCCTCTCGGGCGGCGAGGTTCGTGCAGGGATCGAAGTGCCGATCTGGCGCGGTGGGCTCATCGACCCGGAGCGCGCCGAGCGTGCCCGTGCGATTCAGCTCGAAGAAGCCGCCGGCCAAGCCTTGTCGGCGGCGAAGCTCAACCTCGAGCTCGCAGCGGCGCGAAGCTACTGGAATTGGGTTGGCACGGGGCAAAACAGGGAGGTGGCCAAAGCCTTGCTCGACCTGGCCGAGCAGCGCGACGCGCAGCTCCGACGCCGCCTCGCGGCCGGTTCAATCGCGTCCTTCGACGTCCTCGACAACGAGCGAATCCTGCTCGAGCGAAAGGCTTTTCTGGTCGCCGCAGAACGCGCCTTCGAGAAGGCGACCTTCGAGCTGTCCCTATTTCTGAGAGATCCTCAGGGGCTGCCGATCGTCGCAAGCGCTCAGCGCGTGCCCGAGCGAGTGTCGGTCGCGCCCATCGATGACCTCTCCGTGGAGCGCGCGATCGACGAAGTCCTGGCCTGTCACCCCGAGCTCGAGAAGGCGCGCGCCGAGCTCGAAGCGGCTGAGGTCGATCAGAAGCTAAGCCGCAACGAGGTCGCTCCCGAGCTCAGGGCCGTGTTTGCGTACTCCCGCGACCTCGGGGATCTCACCAGCACGGAGCTTGATTTCACGCTTCCGGGCAATGTGTTCGAGGCCGGCGTGAAGTTGTCGATGCCCTTACTCCTTCGCAAGGAGCGGGGCAGGGCCGGGGCAGCACGGGCCGCGGTAGCCGAGAAAGAGGCTCAGTTGCGATTCGTGTCCGACCAGCTCCGCGCCAGAACCCTCGACGCGGCTTCGGCGGTCGAGGCCGCCCAGCGGCGCGCCGGGTTGACCGATGAGGTGGTTGACACGGCCGCCGAGCTGGCCGAGGGAGAGCGTCGGCGATTCGAGGTCGGGTCGAGCAATCTGATCTTCGTCAATCTGCGCGAGCAGCAGGCCGCCATGGCCCGGATGCGGTACATCGAGGCGGTCGCGCTCGCCGAGATCGAGCGAACCCGCTGGGAAACCACCACCCGCGTCCAGTGCGGCGGGCCTTCCCCTTAGCTTGGCCCCACTCCGGTCTGCCGTGCGAGGGCTTGCCGAAGTCGAGTGAGGGCCTAAAAGCTTGCTTCAGAAGGAGCTCGCTATGGATCTCAATACCGGCATCTCATCCAAGCACCGCGAAAAACTAGCAGCGGAGCTATCGCGGCTTTTGGCGGACAGCTACACCCTGTACCTCAAGACGCACAACTTCCACTGGAACGTCACGGGGCCGATGTTTCAAACGCTTCATTCCATGTTCGAGGTGCAGTACACCGAGCTCGCGATGGCCGTGGACGCGGTCGCCGAGCGCATCCGAGCCCTAGGCCTGCCTGCGCCCGCGAGCTACGCCGCGTTCGGAAGACTCGCGAGCGTGCCGGACACCGATGGGGCTCCAAAGGCGCTTGAGATGGTCAGGCTGCTCGTCGAAGCGCACGAGACGGTCATCCGCACCGCGCGCGAAGTCGTGCGCGCCGCCGAGGAGGCTGGCGATCAGGCCACCGCCGACCTCGGGACACAGCGCCTCCAGCTCCACGAGAAAACCGCCTGGATGCTTCGAAGCTTGCTCGAGGAATGAGCCATCCGTTCCGGTGAGATTTGGCAAACCGTTCACCCGGCTTTAGAAGCTGGGCATGGCGAAGGGCGTACGCGATGTGATCCGGCGGGCTGCGAAGGGCAGCTCCTGGTCGCAGTTCATGGATTACGCGTCGCCCGCGCTGTTTGAGGTCATGCCGCTCCGGGCGCTCCTGGCCCAGGGCAAAGAGTTCGTTTCCAATGGTTCCGACGCGCGACGCTACGTAAAAGTGCGCGAGAGTATCGCTTCTTCGCTCCACGCACGCGGCCTCGACGTCGAGCTCGGTACGCAAGACGACAACGCAAAGGGCCTGTCGCCCCTCGGGCTCTCCGAGCCTTTTCGGCGCGAAACCGGCCATCGAATCCTTGAAATCTACTTTACGCAGATCTTCGCAGGCCTCGATACGATTTTAGACCTTCGGCCGGATTCGTTCTCGACGACCGAAGGGTCTACTCTGCATTGGCGGCCCAAAGCGTTCTACGTGCAGTGGCAGCCCGAGTTTGTCACAGGGCTTCGCGACCTCTATGCGGGCTTCTACCTCGATGACGAACCGCGCTTTGAATCAGGCCTGCTTCAATTGGGTTTACAGGATTCCGGTGACGCGCTGCTGAGCCACCTGGGCAGCGGCGACCAGCGAAGCGTCCGATTCGAAACCAGCGCATTTCACACGAGCTTTCACGACACGTTCTTGGCCTGCCGTGATCGAGGCGTGGCGCTCCACCGAAATTTTCTCGCGCTCGGCATCTATCTGGTGTGTCTCTACGACGTGCTCGAATCACTCGACCTCGAGTTCGATGTGCGCGGGGCGTTCGAGCGGAGTTACGGGCGCGAGTAGCACGCGATGACGCAAGACCAAGCCAAAACTCCAAGGCTGCTGCTCACCGGCGCCACCGGCTTCGTCGGCCGGCATCTCGCCGCCGCGCTCGCAGAGACCGGCTGGGACGTCGTTTGTGCGACCAGAAATCCGAAAACGGCTTCTCAGCCGGGCTGGGTATATCTCGATGTGTCCGATCCGAGCTCGATCGACCCGGCCATCGCTGGCTGCGACGCTGCCGTGTACCTCATCCACTCTATCGACGACACGAAGGACTACCCGGCGCGAGAGGCACGTGGAGCGGAAGCGTTCCTTGCGGCCGCCGAGCGGGCTGGTGTCCGGCGCATCGTGTACGTGGGTGGCGTTGCGCCCAAGGAGAAAGCCTCCAGACATCTTCTCAGCCGATTGCACACCGGCGAAATCCTTCGCTCGGGGAAGGTCTCGACCATTGAGCTTCGCTGTGGGCTGATCATCGGCGCCGGAGGCAGCTCGTGGATGATGGTTCGCGATCTGGCCGCGCGACTTCCCGCGATGCTTCTGCCGCGCTGGCTTCAGTTCTCTTCGTGGCCTGTCTGGATCGAAGACGTCGTCCTCGCGATCGTGCGGGCGCTCGATTTACCCGATCGAGGGAGCGTTTGGTACGACGTGCCGGGGCGAGAGCGCATGACCCACGCTAACTTTCTTTCGCGCATCGCCAAGAGCATGGGCAAAGATCCTAGGCTCATCGGCGTGCCCGTCATCACGCCCAGGCTCTCGAGCTATTGGATCGCTCTGGTGACCCGCGCAGACTTAGCGCTCGCACAGGAGCTCGTTCAAGGCCTGCAAAGCGATCTGGATCCGAGCGGAGAAACGATCTGGGAGCGCCTCGGCGACGAACGTCCAACCGAGTTCCAGACGTCCGTCTACCAGGCGCTAGAAGACGAGACGGCCGAGCATACCCCGACCCCGAAGTTGGTAGCGCGGATGCGGGCCCGAGTGAGGGGCAACAGCTAGGTGGAGCGCGTCGAGAGAGCCGAGGCCGTGGCGCTGGCCGCTTGCGTGGCCGCGTTTTGCCTCGCGATGGGCCTGCGTGAGGTCCTCAACATCTGGATCGGAACCGGCTCTGCCGCGCTAAGCTCCGTGCTCTTTTTGTGGCTCGGCGCGCGTCCTGTGCTTCGATCCAACCTCCGAGCGCCGGCCGCGGCCAATTTGCTCATCGGCCTCGCCGTCGGTGTCCTGATGTCCTTGGCGACCTGGTGGCTCTATCCGCTGAGCGTCTCGTTGTTCCCGCCGATTCAGACAGAGGTCGAGACCCTGTACACGCTGCTTCGTCAAGCGCCTGGTCCCGTTCGCGCCTTCCCGCTGCTGCTGCTGGTCGTCGCGGCGGAGGAGCTGGTCTGGCGAGGGGTCGCCATCGATCTCTTCTCGAAATCGCTCGGTCCATGGCGTTCGATGGTCCTCTCTGCGCTCCTCTATGTGCTTCCGCAGGTCGCCCTCCGTTCGCCCTTGCTCATCATCGTGGCGCTTTGCTGCGGCCTGCTCTGGGGCGCCTTGCGCGTGCGCACGAAGGGGCTCGCGGCACCGTTTGTCGCGCACCTGGTTTGGGACGTCCTGGTATTCGTTTGGCATCCGGTCGCTTGAGCCGCGCGCCAAGAAGCCGTTAGGAAATCGTAAACGAAGGCTCTTCGCCGCGCAGGATGCGTGTGAGGTCGCCTCGAACGGCCCGGTTCCCAACCTGAGAGGCGAGCGCACTTGCGCCCGGCACGCGGCGGCGAAGCCATTCGAATGGCGCGACGGCCGCGCGGATTGGGTAGACCGAGTACTGCCAGAGGTCGTTGGGAATGCCGAGGTCGTCGGCCATCTCGGGGCCGTTGAACGCACGCGCGAGCCCGTTGTGGATTCGGCTCACCGTGAGCGCGAGGAACGGTGGCCCTTTGCCTTTTGCGTTCTGGCCCGGCACTTGTAGCAGCTGCTCGGTCAGGGCTCGCGAATCCTCGTCGGGACCGGGCTGCACCAGGCGCAGAAGCTCTGCGAGACGACGGGTATTTGCTTCGCTTCCAAGGTGCTCGAGCAGCCAAGGGTCGACCCCGCTCAAATGCCCGCAGTATCGCCACATGGCGAGGATCGCTTCTCGCTCTTGCGAGGTGAGAAAAAAGCCAAGGCGCTGCGCGCCGTCCATCATCAAGAGGGAAAACTCCAAGAGCGTTCCGAACATGTCGGCCTGGTTGATCGGTAGGCCCCAGAGATCGCTGCGCCACCGGCCCGAGTCCAAACACGCGCGCCGCACGTGCGAGTGGATCAGGTTCACGCGCAGCGAGATGTCTCGACCGGGGCGTCCAAATCGGAGGCCGTCGACCTGAGTTGCCTCACTCACGAACCGCGCGGTTTCGGCCAACCGCCGCTGCGGGCGATGGCTGAGCTCTCCGGTAAACGCCAGGGGCTTGACGGCGGCGCTCGAGTGGTACCCGTTGATGAGGGACCAGGCGCTGAGCACGATCATGCCTAAAACTCCAAATCGCTGGTACGCGAGGGCGCCGAGTCGAATCTGATCGAAGTCCACCCAAGCAGGCACCGTCTCGGCGCGCTCGAAGAACCGCACGAGCTCGGGCGGGGCCCCGGGAAGCGCGGAGATGCCGCTGCGAAGGGCGAGCTCGAACTGCGCCTTGGCTGACTCGCCGTTGCGCTCGATCCATTCTACCAGCGCATCGGCCGGCGGGTCGCCGACGAAATAAAAGCTCGCGTAGCGATCGGCATCGTCTCCGAATTGCCGTCGGGCTTCCTCTCGGTTCTCATAGCGACTCGGAAAATCGGTCTCGCTCATCGTGCCAAACCTAAGGCTCGTGGACATGCGTGGCCAGTTCCAGTCGCGCGGAGGCTCATCGTCGAGGTGGACGAGGAATCAAGACCGGCGTGCGGGCCTTGTACTGCCGATAGTCGTCTTGATCGCCCCAGCGTTCGTCGGACCGCTTTTCGAGGAGCGGGATTCCGCTGACGCGCGTGAGCAAAACGATCACGAATATCGGCGAAATCATCGTGGCCCACTGCCAGCCCCTCAGTGTGGAAGCCGCAATCAGAGCGACGCCGAACCAAAGCACGATCTCGCCGAAGTAGTTCGGATGCCGAGACCAGGCCCAGAGGCCCGTGTGGACGTAGTGACCTGGGTTGTTTGCGCGGAACGCGCTTTTCTGACGATCGGCGACCACCTCGATCCCAAAACCGATCACCCAGACCCCAAGGCCGCAGGCGTCGAGCACACCGACCGGCGACGGCGTCACCGTGGTGATAGCAGCCAGCGCCGCGCAGAGTGTCAAGAACACCCAGAGGCCTTGCAGGGTCCACGCGACGAGAAACCGCGAGGCGCTGGGTTTGATTTCGTCGAAGCGCGGATCGGAGCCCGCACGCCGGACGCGTCGAAACAGAAAGCTGCCGAGGCGCGCCGCCCAGATGAAAACCAAAAGCGCGAGGATGGCGGAGCGCACGTCGCTCGGCCGGGAAATGAAGATGGCGAAACCGGTGACCAGCATGTACGTCAGGCTGCCAACGAGATCGTAGAACTGCTCGGTCTGCTTCCAATAAGCCGGCACGAAAGCCAGCCACTGCACGCCGAATGCGATGGCGGCGCACCAAAAGAGGGCGGGAATGCCGCCCATCTTTTCGCTGCCGTGACTTCCCGCCCAGGCGACGGCCGCGGCGACCATCACCGCTGCGGAGACAGCCGTCGATGCGAGGGCGATGCGCTTAACTGCCATGATTCTGTGGCCCATAGCAGCATGGGATGCGGCTTGTCGAACATTGCTCGAGCAGGAGAGGGCGCTGCCGAGCCAGTACTTGCCAGCGGTCGCGCAGACCTCTAGGGATCCGCAATGGCTACCCCCGTTGCGGTGTTCCCTGGTTTTAGCGCAGGCGACCTCTCGACCTTCGTCATTCGACGCTACCTGCAGAATGCAGGCTACCAGGTTCACCGATGGCGCTTGGGCGTCAACCGCGGCCGTGTTCCATTGCTGATTCCGAAAGTGGTTTCGCGGACCGAAGCGCTCTACGAACGCTATCGCGAACCGGTGGCGCTCGTCGGGTGGAGCCTTGGCGGCGTGCTTGCCCGGGAGGTGGCGCGCGAGCGTCCAGAGCTCGTCAGGAGCGTGGTGACCTTGGGCTCGCCCATCGTCGGAGGGCCGAAGTACACCAGGGCTGCAGCCTTCTATAAACGCGTGCTTGGGGAAGACCTCGATGCCATCGAACAGGCCGTCGAGGAAAGAAACCGCATTCCCATTTCGGTCCCGCTCACCGCGATCTACAGTCGCCGCGACGCCGTCGTTCAGTGGGAGGCCTGCATCGACCATTACAATGGGCACTGCGAGCACATCGAGGTGGATGCGAGCCACCTCTCGTTGGGCTTCGACCCACGTGTATTGCAGCTCGTGCGCCGCGCAATCGAGGAGGCGGGCCTGCAGCAGCCCGTCGCGGCCACCGCATCTTGAATGGACCGGCGGGAAGCTGACGGCGAGTAGGAAGTCGGCTACCATCGTTCCAATGCCCGAGTGCTTCTATCAAATGCGCACGTGTACGGAGTTCAGGAGTTGATCATGGCGAGTCGCGACACACTTCACACCTTGATACTGGCGTTGGTGGCGTTCGCGCTGTCCTCCACTGCGGCGGCCGACCAAGAAGCCGCGAGCCCTCCTCCGGCTCTGACCGTAGACGTGTCGAACGTCCCGAACGACAAAGGGCAGATCGGTTGCTCGCTGTACTCGAAAGAAGAGGGCTTCCCCTCGAAGCCTGAAAAAGCGGATTCGATGCTGTTCGTCAAGTCCAAGGCCGGGAAGGCGACCTGCGTCTTCAAAGGCCTGAAGCCCGGCAAGTACGCGGTTTCCGTCATGCACGACGAAGATAAGGACGGAGAGCTCAAGACCAGCATGGTTGGGCGCCCAAAGGAATGGTGGGGTGTCTCGAACAATGTTCCTCCAGAACGATTCGGCCCCCCAAAGTACGAAGCGGCTTTGTTTTCGTACGCTGGCGATCCAAAGACGATTAAGGTTAGGCTCCGGCTCTAGCCGCGGGGCCTCCGCGCCCCAGAGACCTCAGCCATGACCTTCGACCGGCGATACTTAGCGGACGACGTCCGGGCAGGGATTGTAGTGTTCCTCGTGGCGCTGCCCCTGTGCCTAGGCATCGCGCTCGCGTCCGGGGCTCCACTTTTCAGCGGGCTCATTGCCGGGATTGTGGGCGGGATCGTCGTCACCGTCGTCAGTGGGTCCAGGCACGGGGTGAGCGGGCCGGCGGCGGGGCTCGCGGTCATGGTGGCCGCCGGGATCGAAACGCTCGGGATCGAGGCCTACCTCCTGGCGGTGATCGTCTGCGGAATCGCTCAGCTGGTCGCCGCCTTTCTTCGGGCCGGCGTCATCGCGCACTACTTTCCGTCCAGCGTCATCAAAGGGATGCTGGCAGGCATCGGGATCATCCTCATCCTCAAGCAGATCCCCCATGCGTTCGGGTACGATCAGTCGTGGGAGGGTGAGCTCGAGTTCTTTCAACGTGACGGCCACAACACGTTCACCGAAATCGGATACGCGCTAGAGGCACTGAGTCCGGGGGCGATTCTGGTCACCGTCCTGTCCTTGGCGATTCTGCTCCTGTGGCAGCGTCCAAGCTTCAAGCAACGCCGTTTCGCGAAGGCTCTCCCAGCGCCACTGCTCGTCGTGCTGCTCGGTGTGGGGCTCAATCGGATATTCGGCGCGTTTCGCCCCGAGCTTGCAATCTCCAATGAGCACCTCGTTACCGTTCCGCTCTCCTCTTCCGTTGGCGAGTTTCTCTCCAACTTCATACGACCTGATTTCTCGCAGATCACGAACCCCGACGTCTACTTCATCGGTCTGACTCTGGCGCTCATCGCAAGCATCGAGACCCTGCTCTCCGTAGAAGCCACCGACAATCTGGACCCCGAAAAACGAGTCACTCCCACCAACCTGGAGCTCAAAGCGCAAGGGCTCGGCAACATTGTCTCGGGGCTTCTCGGTGGCATTCCGGTGACGCAAGTCATCGTGCGGAGCACGGCGAACATCGAGTCCGGTGGCAAGACACGCCTCGCTTCGTTTATCCACGGCGTTCTGCTTTTGATCTGTGTGGCTTCCATTCCCGGGCTGCTCAACGAGATTCCGCTCGCCAGTCTGGCCGCCATCTTGCTGGTGATCGGGTACCGGCTCGCGCGCGTGTCATTGTTCAAGGCGATGTGGAGGGAGGGGTTCTGGCAGTTCGTGCCTTTCATTGTGACGATCGTCGGCCTCGTCTTCACCGATTTGCTGACCGGGATCATGCTTGGGATGGCCGTCGCCTTTTTCGAGATCCTGATCTTCAACTACCAGCTCAATTTCTACCGGGAGCAGACGAGCGCCGGCTCGTTCACCATTCGTCTCACCGAGCACATGACCTTCCTCAATAAGGCCTCGCTCAAGCGCCTTCTTCGTGAAATCCCCCCCTCTTCCGCTCTCACGATCGACATGTCGTCGACCCGGATTCTCGACCACGATGTGCGCGAGGTCATCGAGGACTTCGCCACTCACGCCGAAGCAGACGGCATCGACCTCACCATCCTCGGCTCGACGAGCCCGAAGATTGCGCTCACCGACGGCGTCTAAGCCGATGGTTCCGCCAAATCGGCGCGAATCTCTTCGACCGCTTCGTGAAGCGCCTCGCGCAGCGGCGTGTATTGCATTCCAAGCTCGCGCTCGGCGCGCGTTCCGTCGAAGGTCAACGAGCCAGCAGCGGTGGTCTTGAGGATGTCCAGTGGGATCGCTGGACGTTTCTTCGTCCATTGCGCCCATCGCTCCAGCAGTCGCGCGATGGGGATGAGCACTCGTTCGGGGAGGTTGATTTTCGGCACCGGTACGTCTGCAAGGTCGCCGATGATGGAGAAGTACTCCCGTGTCGTCGCGCGCTCCGTGCCGATCAGGTAGCGCCGCCCCGTGCTCGAAGGGTTGAGAAGTGCGCGGACGATGGCCTCGGCGGCGTCCACGACGTGGACGTATGTGTACGTCGTATCCGCCCCCACGAGCGCAGGAAGCCGTCGCTCGACGGCGCGCCGCACCTCCATGGTCGGCCGAGGGTCTCCCGCGCCGATCACGGCTGCCAGATGGACGACGGTGAGCGGGAGCCCTCGGTCGGCGTGCATGCGCCAGCCGATTCGATCGGCAAGGTACTTGCTCCGCGCGTACTTGGACGGATGGGGCCCTGGCGCGGTCTGCTCGTCGAAGGGAATCTCATCTGGCACTCCGAACGCGAGCGGGGTGCTCACTTGGACCACCTTCTGAACCCCTGCCGCCAATGCGGCCTCGAACACGTTCTTGGCCCCGTCGGTGTTGAGCTCGTAGTAGAGCTCAGGCCGCAAGCTCCAGAAATCACGGTATCCGGCGAGATTGATGACGCCCCAGGCGCCCTGTGTCAGCGGGGAAAGCGACGCGGGTTCGCAGATGTCGCCTCGCAAACAGCGCACCCTTTCATCCAAGCCGCCCAGTTCGATTGCGGAGGCCTCGGATCGAACGAGGCATCGAAGGGTGATGTCTGGCTCGGTCAGCAATCGGTTCACCACATGCCGGCCGACGAAACCGGTCGCACCGGTGACGGCAATGGTTCGCAGGGAAGGTTCCATTCCAGCCACTCTAAAGTGTTATGGGAATTCGCCAAGGCCAGACTTGTTCGGCTGAGCACGCGCTCTAGTGATACCTACGGAAATGAAAATGGAATCGTTGACCGAAACTCCGCAAGAAGAATCCCGCTCGACCATTGGGCTGGCGCTGCGCATGGCAGAAGCGGGTGTTTTCCCCGACTTGGTACTCAGGTCGGGCACACGCCATCTGCTTCGTCGACGGCTTCGGGAGAGCGTGAGCGGCTCGCTCGAAGCGCGAACGCGGGAGCAGAACGCGCTCATGGACCGGCTCGCCAACGGCCCCATCGCGGTTGCCGTCGCGGCAGCCAACGAGCAGCATTACGAGGTTCCCGCTCCCTTCTTCGAGCTCGTGCTCGGCCCGAGGCTCAAGTACAGCTGTTGCCATTGGGACAGCAGGACGCGCGACCTCGCCGCAGCCGAAAAAGCCATGCTCGAGCTCACCGCCGGGCGGGCTGAAATCGAAGATGGCATGCGTCTCCTCGACCTAGGCTGTGGCTGGGGGTCGTTCTCGCTCTGGGCAGCGGAGCGGTTTCCGAATTCACGGATTCTCGCCGTGTCGAATTCGCGGCTCCAGCGTAGCTTCATCGAAGCCCGCGCTGCGCAGCGAGGGCTGACAAACCTACGCGTCCAGACGGCGGACATCAACGACTTCGAACCGAACGAACAGTTCGACAGGCTCGTCTCGATCGAGATGATGGAACACGTGCGCAACCATCGGGCGCTCTTCGAGCGGATCGCGCGTTGGCTTGCTCCGGGTGGCTTGGCTTTTTCCCACATCTTTTGTCATCGGTCTCACGCGTACACCTACGAGCACCGCGATCCGAGCGACTGGATGGCAAAGAACTTCTTCACCGGGGGGATGATGCCTTCCGAAGAGATGTTTCGTCATTACCAGGACCATCTCGTTTTACGTCAGCAGTGGCGTGTCAATGGGCGCCACTATCAGCGCACATGTGACGCATGGCTCGAACGCCTAGATCAAAATCGAGACGACGCGCTCCAGATTCTTGCCGATGGATATGGCTCGGACGCATCGCGATGGTTCCACCGTTGGCGGTTGTTCTTCATCGCCTGCTCTGAGCTCTTCGCGTATCGCGGTGGAGACGAGTGGTTCGTCTCCCACTATCTGTGGGACAAGAAGTGACTACTCACGGCGTGATTTCGTTGCCACGAAAATCGAAAACCTTGCCGCTGTCCTCGCGGTCGAGCGCGTCGATCACGCCGAGCAACGCGGCCACGGACTTACTCGGTGAAAGCAGCTGCGTCTCGGGAAGGTTACGCTGAAACGGTTTCGACAAGTCCGTATCGACGGTGCCGGGATGGAGCCCGACGGCGATCGCATTTGGAGCGATTCTCGCCAGCTCGATCGAAATGTTCTTCGTGAACATGTTCTGGGCGGCTTTTGAGCCCCGATACGCGTACCATCCACCCAAGCGGTTGTCCGAAATGCTTCCGACACGTGCTGAGAGGCTTGCAAATACGGACCGCTTGTCGTGTCGAAGGAAGCGATGGAAGTGCTTGGCGACGAGCAGCGGACCGAACGCATTGACCTCGAACGCTTGCCGGAGCGATTCGGGTTGGATGTGGTCCAGCTTCTTCTCGGGACTGAAGTCCCGTCCGTGCAGCACCCCGGCGACATTCAGGATGAGCAGCAGCTCCTTGGTATCGCGAGCCACGGCCGCGGCTGCCTCCGCGATCGTGTTCTCATTTTGCACGTCCAGCTCGAAGACCCGAAGCCGCCCGGGTTGCTGAGACGCTAGGGCCGTGAGCTCCGCGGCCTCTGCAGGACGTCGGCACGTTGCGATGACACGACCACCGGACGGGTTCCGCAGGATCTGATGGACGAGCTCTAAGCCGATTCCGCGGCTTGCGCCCTGAACGAGCGACGTACCTTCGAGCTGCATGAACGACTCCCCTGACGACTTATCGGACCCTCGCGGCCTTGTGCCAAGACCCGTGGCGTTCGATTGGGCGCGGGGGCAGTCCGCGCGGCCAGCTCCTTCGAAGCGGCCAGAAAAGCGCCTCGAACTTGCTTGTCTAGGGTTTGTCCACATGTTTGCTTGACAAAGGGTAGACAGCTCCTAGAACTAGCGGTGGAGGCAAAACATGAATCAAGCATCTACCCGCACCAATTCCACCATCAGTCCCCGCAGCGTCCTTGCTGTATTGGGCGCATCAAAGGTCCTCTTCTTCGTGGCGGCGGGCCTCTCATTCCTCTTGTCGATTTGGCTTTGGTTTTCAGGTGACCGCGAACGCGGGCTCTTCGTCGGGCTGTGGGTTCCGTCGATCCTCTCAGCCGGGGGTCTACTCCTAAACCGGAGCCACCATGAATGATCTCGACCTTCTCATCGCCGGAGCGATGGTCTCGTTTCTCTCGGTCGCCGGTGCATACATCGCGATCCGTCACCGGGCGAACGAAACGCCGGTCAACTCGTATCATCCGCCAGAAGAGCGGCCTGCCCCCCCGGTCCGAACGCAGCCCCAAGAGACTTTGAACCGGAGATAGGCCGATGTCCTCCTACGAGATGCACGTTTCGAAGTTTCTGCGGTCCGCCGCGCGTCCGAAGAACGACTGGTTCACCCTGCTCGACCTGGTCCCCGCAGGTTTTGATCTATTCACGACCACGCAGGTTGCTCGTCAGGGATTGGAGCTGTTGTCGAACGCGAGCAACACCCGACGCTACGCCTCGGTTCTCGTTGCCACCCAGGCCACCCTCCGTTCCGCGCGGATTCCGATTCTCATCGAAAAGAACCGCGGCGCGCGCCCACTTCTCCCGCATGCGGACCTCAAACGGTCACAGCGCCGATGGCTCGGCCAAATCATTCTACAACTCTATTTCACGCAGCTATTTCAAGGCGACACGACCGTCATCGACCTCTGGCCCTCCCGCCTCGGAATCGACGCCTCGGGGGACGCGATTTGGAACCCGCGCCCTGTTTATATTCGCTGGGATGCGGACTTCGCGACTGCGCTTCGGGACGTGTACGCCGGATTCTTCCTCGACGAGGAATCTCGGTTCGAGGGTGGTCTGAGTCGACTTGGTTTAGGCTCCGCCGGTGATCTTTTGCTGCGCCACCTGGGCCAGGGGAGCCAGAGGGGTGTCCGGTTCAGCTCCTCCCATTTGCAGTCCACACTCCGGGCGATTGCGGAGCTGCATCTCGGCCAACCCGGAAGTCTGCACCCGAACTTCGTCGCTTTCGGCATGTACCTCGCGTCCCTCCACGAATTGCTCGAGTCGCTCGATTGCACGCTCGACGTACGCAGCGCGTTCATGCGCAGCTATCGGCGGGCATGAGATGAAGCGGGTTGGAGCTGTCATCGGGTTGGTCGTTTTGATGGCCGCGATCGCAGCCGTTGTATTTGGAGGTGAGACCGTGGCCTACGACAGTCCGCAGTACAGAGTCGTCAAGACGCTGGGTGACATCGAGATCCGCGAGTACGAGCCTTACCTGGTCGCCCAGACCGTGGTTGACGGCAACCTCGAAAGCGCGGGCAACCAGGGCTTCCGTATCTTGGCGAAATACATTTTCGGTAATAACCGTGGCGGACAGAAAATCGCGATGACGTCGCCGGTGGTCCAAGAGCGGGCGGAAGGGACGACCATGGCAATGACGTCGCCGGTCACCCAGGAGAAGGTTGGCGACCAGTACACGATTCGGTTCATGATGCCGCCTGAGTACTCCCTCGAGCAACTACCAGAGCCGATCGATCCAAGAATCGCGATCCAGCAGATTCCAGCTCGCAGCGTTGCAGCGGTTCGATATTCGGGCACCTGGTCGGAGCGAAACTATCAGAAACATTTGGCTCTACTGTTGGGTGCGCTGAGGACGGCAGGATACGAAGCGACCGGAGAGCCGATCTGGGCGCGCTACGACGCGCCGTTTAAGCCTTGGTTCTTGAGGCGCAACGAGATTCTCACGGCGTTTCAAGCGCCGGTTGCGCAGCGCTGACGCGTCTCGGTGCAAGGAGGCCGCGCGGTGCAACCGTGAAGACCGTTTCTTCGCGAAGTCCGAGCTCACGAAATATGACGTTGGCGCAAAGCAGCCCGGAGACGAAGGCGGCTTCCATGTGGGTCATCGGGTAGGGCAGTCGCACCCAGTCTCCGGCCATGAGCAACCCTTGAACGGGAATTTCCGCGGCGGGCCGGAGCGCATGTTGACCCGGCGCGAAGGCGGGGAAATCGTGGCGGACCTGCAGTACTTCGTCCGAAATGGTCAGACCCTCGAGCTCGGGAAAGTAGTGGTGAAGCTCGTCCAAGAAGACCTGGCGGATCTCCGCGTCTCCATCGAGGTCGCGGGGCAGGGCATAGCTATGCAGCTCTAATACGGCGCCCCCGTTCACCTCGACCCAGGCCGATGCTTCGTCGGTGACGCGGTGATACAGCGTCACCGAGTCCAACACGCGCTTGCGCTCGACGTTGATGAACGTGGGCAAGCCGGGTCGGACATCCCGATCGACCCAGATTCGCCAGACCGCGTAGCCGTGCGAAGTGCGTAGCGCGCGCATGTTGCGGACGAACTTAGGGTCGGCTTCGTGCAACCAAGCAGAACCCTCGACAATCGACTTCATCCCCGGAATGTCGGTGGCGAGGACGACCCAGTCATACTCGTCCGATCCAATGCGAAAACGTTTGGTTTCGCCCCGTTCGATGGAGGACACAGGCGAGCCCATTCGAAGCTCGACCCCATGCGCCTCGAGATGCGCGCGAATCGGGGCGAGGAGCGTCGTCTCGTAATCGCCCGCCGGGTAATCGTAGAGAAGTCCGTGGTCATGGCTGAGATAGTAGAAGTGAAAGGCACGAAGCACGTCTGCTGTCGATAGTTCGGCCTCGTCCGAAAAGAACGCTCGGGCAAACGTACGAAAGGAGAGCCGGAGCTCTGGCGGAACATCGGCGTCTTCGCAGTACTGACCAAAGGGAATCGCATCAAAGGCCTCGTAGGTGCGTTTCATGTCGAACCGAACAAACGAATCGAGCCGCTCGCGTGTGCGCTTACGCATCACATCGCGCCAGCGATAGAAGCCGCGACGGCCGAGGTCCACGATGTTGAGCGCTGGAGCGGTGTCTACTTCTCCAAAGCTCTGCGGCTGAAGGTCGGAGTGGAGGATCACGTAGTCTTCGATCGCGCGAAAATCCTTTCGGACCCCCAATCGGTCCAAGAATTCGTTCAAGTTGTAGTACTGTCGAAAAAACGCATGAAACCCGTGCTCGACGGTCTGCACTCCGTCCCCCACGGGAACCTTCCACGCGCCGATCTTTCCGCCGAGGTACGCGTTGCGCTCGAACAGCGTCACACCGATGCCACGTTCGGCAAGCGTGGCAGCCGCCCCGATGCCCGCGAGCCCCCCTCCCAGTACGGCCACCGAGGGCGCCCCAGCGCGTACGTTCCGTGGGAGCGCGCGGTCACTCGGCTCGACTTCGTGGCGGTAGCCCCCAAGCTTTCGCTCGACGAGACGACCGAGGGCGCGCTTCGGCCGCCCACCGCGCACGGCGAGCCAAACCACCAGGGCCAGCAGCACGGCCGCCCACCACCAAATGCTCACTTCAACACCCCTTTTTCCTGTACCATGCTCCGAATTCGCAGCAATGCGCATCCACCGTCTGTCTAGATGGTGTCCAGGTCTTGTCAAGGGCGCCGGAAGGCCATATACGCACGGAGTGTCTGGGGAACGATGACTGGCCCGCTCGATATTGGGGTCTTGGGAACCGGACCGGCTGCGCTGGCGGTCGCGTCCGCCTGCGTTCGCCGAGGGGCTTCGGTCGTGCTCGTCTCGCCCGAACCCCACGCGGCTTGGCTACCCAACTACTGCCTCTGGGCAGACGAGGTGCCCCTCGAGCTCCAGGACCTGACCGAGCAGTTCTGGCCCCAGGCGTCGGTCGCTACGACGCTCGCTAGCCGGACCCTCGACCGCCCGTACGTCAAGCTCGACACCGAAGCGCTCCAGTTCCATTTTTGGGACACGTTTCGAGCGAGTGCCCTCCGCGTCGTGCCGAGACGCGCCACGGGGTTGGGCCATCAGCCGGGCTCGACGACGATTCATACAGACGATGGCTCTGAGCACCGGGTGCGATTAGTGATCGATGCATCCGGCGCCGGCACGCCGTTTGTCCGACGGGTTCACGCTCGCCCGCCAGCCTTCCAAACCGCGTACGGCCTTCTCTTGGAAGCGCCCGGGCACGCTTTTGATACCTCGCGCATGGTGCTCATGGATTTTCGACCTGGACCGAACGCCGTCGGCGAGCCGCCTTCGTTTTTGTACGTCCTGCCCATGAGCGACGGTCGACTGTTCGTCGAGGAGACCTCGCTCGCCCGCCGCCCAGCCATGTCGATGGACGTGCTACGTGAGCGTTTAGAGGCCCGGTTGTCGTCACTGGGCCTTGCTCGAAGCAGGAGGATTGGACAGGAGCATTGCTCGATCGCGATGGGACTCGGATTACCCGCGCCGGTACAACCTCTCGTTCCATTCGGTGCTGCTGCGGGGATGGTGCACCCGGCGTCCGGCTATCTGATGGCGCATGTCCTGCGCAAAGCGGTGCCCGTCGCGGAGTCGATTCTGAACGGCCTCGATTCGGGCGGCGTAGACGCGGCGGTGGCCGCGGGCAATGCCGCGCTGTGGCCGCGAGCGCAGCGACGGGTCTGGGAGATTTACGGGTTCGGTCTCGAGGCCCTCGTCGGCATGAGCGTTTCGGAAACCCATTGCTTCTTCGATTCGTTTTTCCGCCTCCCGCAGGACGACTGGTCGGGGTTCCTCAGAGGCGATCTCACCATGTCTCGGCTAGGCTCCGTCATGACGAACCTCTTTCACGGCTTGCCGTCATCGGTGCGCTGGCATCTGGTCCGAACGGGCCTTTTTGCCGGCGTCGCTCCGCTTGCGAGATCGGTTCTCCAACCAGGTGTGAGATGAACGTAGCAGCAACGACGGCGAAAACCGCACTCCGCCGCGCGCGCGCCAGGGCGTCCGGTGTCTTGGACCACGGCGACTTGCTGGAGCGCGTCGAAACGCGGATGAGCGAGCTTGCCGGCAACCGCACAACCGATGCCGGCGCAAACATGGTGCACGAGCATCTCGAGACAGGGGGCAAGCGCCTCCGCGCGAAGCTTGCCCTCTCGGCGTGTGAAGCTCTCGGAGGCCGTGCCGACCACGCGGTCGATTGGGCCGCAGCGGTCGAGCTTCTGCACAACGCCTCGCTCGTGCATGACGACATCCAAGACGGAGATCGCATGCGGCGCGGGAAGGCTGCCCTGTGGGCGCGCTACGGGTCGCCCCAGGCGATCAACGCCGGCGACTTGCTGCTGATGCTTCCGTTTCGCGCGCTCGCCCGTTACCCGGCGGACCAGCAGGTGGCCTTGGTGCAAATCCTAGCCGAGTATGCTGAGCGCACCGTCCGCGGGCAGATCAGCGAACGCGATCTGACCGCGTCGACTGCAGGCGACTGGGGAGCCTACTTCGACGCGGTGGCCGAAAAGACGGGCACGTTGTTTGCCTTGCCCGTGCGCGGCGCGGCCGAGCTTGCAAGGGTATCGACCGAGCATGCGACCGAGCTCGCGCGGACCTTCGCTTCGATTGGGGTTCTCTACCAGCTTCAGGACGATTTGCTCGACCTCTTCGATGCGAAAGGCCGCGGCTCGAGAGGCAGTGACATCTACGAGGGGCGAGTGACCGCCGTGGTGCTGACCCATCTCGACCTTCACCCGAACGACTCCAGTCAGATTTTCGCGGTCCTCTGCAAGCCGCGCGAACAGACGACGCCGCGCGACGTAGCGCAGCTCATCGAGCGCTTCGTCCAAAAGGGATGCACCCAGCAGCTTCTCGAACGGATCGAGCTCCTGGCTTCGGAGTTGCTGGACGCCGATGCGCTCAGGGCAGCGCCCGGCATACACACAGTGGCACAAGAGCTCGTACATCGTGTGCTCGCACCGCTCGACACCGTGAAAGGAGCTCATCGTGAGTGAGCAGGCCATCGTCATCGGCGCCGGCTTCGGCGGACTCGCCGCCGCAGCGCGGCTGCGCGCAAGAGGTCATCATGTCACCGTCCTCGAGGCGGGGGGCCAAGCGGGGGGACGCGCGCGGGCATTCGAGAGCGAAGGTTTTCACTTCGACGCAGGCCCAACCGTCATCACGGCTCCCTATCTCTTCGACGAGCTGTTCGAGCTCTTCGGCAAGGATCGCCGAGACTACTTCCAGCTCGTGCCGGTCGATCCATTCTACCGCGTCGTGTTCCCGGACGGACGCAGCTTCGACTACGTTGGCGACGATGAGCGACTCTTCGCTCAGATCGCGAAATTCAATCCGGCCGATGTCCTCGGGTACAAGAGGCTGGTCGAACACTCGCAGCGGATTTTCGATGTTGGATACACGGAGCTCGTCGACGCAGACTTCTCCAAGTTCGGCGACATGATGCGAATCGTTCCCGACTTGATTCGGCTCAGAGCCTACAAGAGCTTGTACGGCCTGGTCGCGCACTACATCAAAGACGACGCACTCCGGCAGGTGTTTACCTTTCAGCCACTGCTCATCGGTGGCAATCCATTCCGGGTTCCAGGGATCTATCTTTTAATCCATTGGCTAGAGCGCAAATGGGGAATCCATTTCGCGATGGGAGGCACTACCGCCATCGTTCAGGGCCTGACTCGCCTCCTCGGCGAAGTGGGTGTCGATCTGAGGCTCAACGCGCCGGTAGAGCGCATCGAGGTGCAGAACGGTCGGGCCAAGGGGGTTTTGCTCGCGGACGGAACGTTTATCAAATCCGAGATCATCGTGTCGAACGCAGACCCGGCGACGGTGTATACGAAGCTGATCGACGCCTCGGCGCGGCGGAAGCATTCCGATGCCGCGATTGCGCGCAAGCGCTACTCGATGAGTCTTTTCGTCGGCTATTTCGGAACCAAAAAGACCTATCCAGACCTCGCGCACCACTCGATCCTCCTAGGTCCTCGCTATCGAGGGCTGCTCACGGACATCTTCGACCGAAAAACGCTCTCGGATGACTTCTCGCTGTACCTCCATGCGCCAACCCGGACCGACCCGAGCTTGGCGCCGACCGGCGGGGAGAGCTTCTATGTCCTTTCGCCCGTCCCGAATCAGAAGAGCGGACTCGACTGGTCGGTCGAGGGCCCCCGCTATATGGATCGGATCTTGGACGCGCTCGACGCGGAGCAGTTGCCAGGACTGCGCGAGAATCTGGTCACCCAGTTCCACGTCGATCCGACCTACTTTCAAGATGAGCTTCGCTCGTACCAGGGAGCTGCGTTCGGCTTGGAGCCCACCTTGCGTCAATCCGCCTATTTCCGTTTTCACAACGCGTCCGAAGACGTCGAAGGCCTCTACTTCGTCGGAGCTGGGGTGCATCCGGGCGCGGGTCTTCCCGGTGTGCTCTCCTCTGCGAAGGTTCTCGATCGAGTCGTTCCAGCACCCGCGGCCAGTCGTTTGCTTTCGCTCCCGAAGGCGGTGACCGCATGAGCTCGGCCGAGGCGAAAGCACGCGAGGACGCACACTGGCGAATTCTCGCAGCGCGTGCGCGTTCCTTTCGCTGGGCTTCCGCCTTTCTGAGTGCAGCCCAGAGAGGCCGGGTCGCCGGTCTCTACGCCTTCTGCCGGGCGGTTGATGACCTGGCGGACGCGCAGGGCGTAACGCCCGAGGCTCAGCAAGACCTCGAGCGCTTGCACAAGGCGCTGGCTGCCGAGCCGGACGGCCGGTCGCTGTGGCCCGAGGAGTACCTCTGGTTTCGTGAGCTCTGTCTGGAATGCGGCATCGAGTTCCAAGTCGTTGAGGAGCTGCTCGACGGCATGATCTCCGACTTAGGCGTGGTTCGTGTGCAGTCCGACGCCGATTTGATTCAGTACTGCTATCAAGCGGCCGGCACAGTAGGGCTCATGATGTGCGCGGTCCTCGGCGTCCGGGATCAGCGGGCCCTCGGACGCGCCGTCGACCTCGGCATCGCGATGCAGTTGACCAACATTTCACGCGACGTGCTCGAGGATGCGCAGGCATCGAGAGTTTACCTGCCCGCCGATCGCCTTCGGGCGGCGGGCGTCGAACAGGACGACCTCATCGAAGGACGCGCGGACACACGCGGGGTCAGCTTGGTCGTCAACGACGTGCTGGCCGTGGCGGAGGTCTACTATCGCAGCGCAGACGAGGGAATGGGCTTTCTCCCAGCGCGCGCCCGCTGGGCAGTCCTCGTTGCAAGTCGTCTGTACCGTGGAATCGGGCGTCGCCTTCGGCGCAAGCACAAGAGCAATCCCCTGCTCGGCCGCGTCGTGCTTCCCTGGTTCGTGAAGCTGGCCCTATTCGTGCCAGCAAGCGCGACATGGTTCCGACTCTCGCTCAGGCGATCCACGCGTCCCGCCCTTCGCAGTCCTTCGGCAAGCTCCTGAAGTGCGTTGGGCGGGTAGCGACGCGCAATGGTGCCTACGGCGTGACGCTGCTCGTCTCGCAGACCCTAATCGTGAAGTTCACCGGGTCCGAGTCATTCCCGTCGCCGTCCGAGACCACGACGGTGCCGCCGTATGGAGCCGCGTTCGGGCAGGTGACCGTTGAAGTCGCGTCGTCGATATCCCCGGGGCAGCCCGTCACGCTCCCATCGTAGATGAGGTCCATCGCATCGGAGTCGGCGTCGGTCGCCGTGACGGTCACCGTGAAGTCGGAGCTCGTGCCAGGCGTGCAGGCGCCGTCCGGAGCCCATGCGACCATCGTGATCACCGGCGCCTCACCGCCTTCTGCCCGCGCTCGAGCCGCTGTCCGCCGGCCGCCGGCCGCAGAGCCCGCGCTTCCTTCAGAAGCATCGTCACTACCACAACCGCTGAGCGCAAGCGCTCCTCCCAACACCAATGCAATCACAAAACGCATACCGGATCCCCCGTAACTCTTGTCTGAGTGCTTCAACACGAAGCCGACGGCGGGCCGCCCCTGCGGTCCACCGTTCCCAGGAGCATGTTAGCGCCAGCCACCGCCCGAGCGCCAACTCACGTCGGATCACTGTGCTGTTGATCACACGTAGGAACGCGCCCCGCTTGCAAATTACAAAGGCGAACGACTGTCACGCCGCAGCGGGTGCTCGGGGGGGACCTCAACCAGGATCAGCGTCAAACCGTCTGGGTCCCGAACGCGGAGCTCGATCAGGCCCCAGGGCTTTTCGACCGCGCTTTCGGTGATCGAAACTCTTGCGCTGCGCAGATCCCGTTCCGCCTGACGCACGTCACGCACCTGCAGCCAGAGCTCTGTCGACGACGCGGGCGGATCGACCTGCCGGTCGGTGATTTCCAGGTAGCCGCCCCCCAAGAAGAACACGACACCGCGCGAGCTGCCCTCGCCGAACTCCCGCATGGGGTGAAGCCCGAGGGTGTCCCGGTAGAACGCCACGCTGCGGTCGAAGTCGCGCGGGTGAAGCATGAAACGGCTGGAAAGTATCTCCATCGAGCTCGGCAGTGGAACCTTACATTGTCTGGAGGAGGACAGAGGGTATATTTGACTTGAAAACTTTGCTTGATTCAATTTTCGAGAGGCTCGTTCGGGGTGTGGGGCTCGCGCTGTTCATTGGCGCCGCGTTTGTGCATGGATGCGCCCCCGACACGCCCGTTCCAGGTGCGGACGGCATTTTCGCCGAGCTCGGCTCGCCCCTCCCGTCGGCGACGCCCGAGCAGGTCGCGGCGTTCGAACGAGGCCGGGAGGTCGCGCTCCGACGGTTCACGCCCGACGACGGACTCGGACCGGAGTTCAATCTCACGTTCTGCGCGGGCTGCCACGAAAAGCCGGTTTTCGGTGGTAGCGCGAGCCGCTATCGAGACTTCCTGCTCGTGGGCGACGCACTCGTTCCAGACGTGGTCGTGCCAAGAGGCAAGAACGGTGTTCAACGGCAGTTCTCGCTCGCGTCGGGGAGGTCGGCTTCGGATCCGCTCACCAATCTCAGCGCGACTCGTAACCCGATTCCGTTTTTCGGCGCAGGCTTGCTTGCTGAAATCTCGGATTTCGAAATCGTGAGTCACGCCGATCCCGATGACGCCGATGGAGACGGAGTGAGTGGACGGGTCAATTTCGACGGAATGCGCGTCGGACGGTTCGGGCGCAAAGCGCAAACCGCGCGGATTGAGATCTTCATCCGCGGCCCGCTCTTCAATCACATGGGCATCACGTCCGACCCGCTCTCCGACGCACGTAGAGCGGCGCTGCCAAAGTTCGAGCGCGTCTCGCCCCTCGCGGCGCCAAGTTCCATCGCTCCCGTCGGCTCCGTCCTCGCCGCGCAGGCCATCATTCCAGACGAGTCCACCTTCGACCAGGACGCGACAGCCGATCCCGAGCTTTCCGACGCGGACCTCTTCGACTTGGTCTCCTTTGCGCTGCTCCTCGCTGCGCCCGAGCCGGACGAGCCAAGCCCATCGACTGAACGCGGATTGGCAGCCTTCCGTGAGATCGGCTGCGACAAATGCCACCGACCGTCGCTTCAAAGCCCCAGAGGCGCAATCCCGGCCTACACAGATTTGCTTCTCCACGACATGGGGGATGATCTCGCGGACGGTTTTCCGATGGGAGAGGCCAGCGGGCGCGAGTTTCGCACACAGCCGCTCTGGGGCGTGACGGCGTCGAGCCCGTACCTGCACGACGGGCGTGCAGACACGATCGACGGCGCGATTTGGTGGCACGGTGGTGAAGCGGCAGCGATCCGCGATGCATACCTGGCGCTTGCATCGGGGGAGCGCGACGACCTGATCGCCTTTCTCGAATCGCTTGGCGGTCGCACCGAAAAGACGGAGGGCCTGCTTCCTCCGGAGGCCGAAATCCCCTCCGAAGGCGAATACGGAGCCCCTCTTCCAGGGCTAGAGCCTTCCGAGCGCGCGCTCTTTGATCAGGGCCGCATCTTGTTCGATCGAGACCATGGATTCGGCGACGGCCTGGGCCCACGGTTCAACGGCGACGCTTGTCGCTCGTGTCATTTCGATCCGGTCATCGGCGGGGCAGGGCCCTCCGGCGTCGACGCGATGCGGCAGGGGAGCTTTACCGGGCTCATCTTCCGCACCCCGGATGGAGGCACCGCGCTGCCGCGCCATTCTGTCGCGTCCATTCGGCCCGAAGCCAGCGCAGACGCGAACTTCTTCGAGCCGCGCCAGACTCCGCCGACGTTTGGCTTGGGCCTCCTCGAGCGAGTCCCGCGAGAAGCGATCGAGGCGCTCCAGGACCCCGCCGACGAGGATGAAGATGGGATTTCAGGGCGCGCCCACGTGCTCGAGGACGGACGCCTCGGCCGGTTTGGCTGGAAGGCCGACGTGCCGTCCATTCGAGAATTCGTTCGCGACGCGTTGAGCGGCGAGCTCGGCATGACCGTTCCAGACGAGCCCGGTTTCTCATTTGGAAGTCAGGAGGACGACGACGAAAGCACCGACCCCGAAGTGGCCGTCCAGTCCATCGATGCGATTGCGTCGTTCATCGAGCGCCTGGCGCCGCCGCCACGAACCCGCAACGAGACGACGCTCGAAGATCGCGGCGAGGCGATCTTCAATGCGGTTGGCTGCAACAATTGCCATGTACCGACGCTGCGGACCGCGGACGGCGTCGATGTCCACGCGTACACCGACCTGCTCCTGCATGACATCGCAGACCCCAATGCGCTTGGAATCGAGCAAGGCGACGCAGGGATCCACGAGTTCCGGACGGCCCCTCTTTGGGGCCTGGCCCGCACGGCGCCGTACCTACACGATGGCCGCGCCACCACGGTCGAAGAAGCGGTCACGGAGCACGCAGCAGAAGCTTCTGCAGCCCGGACGGAGGCGGCCAATTTGAGTGCGCGCGACAGGGAGGCGCTTTTCGCTTTCCTCAGGTCGCTCTGAGCGGCGTGCCCCCTTCCGCGGCTCGCTCAGTTTGCAGCAAGCGGATTGCCACAAACGGTGCCCCGTTCGTAGCCAAGTTCGGCTAGACTCGCACGCATGCAATCCCGTTTTGTCTCTCGTTCTTGGTAGGTTGCGTCCCTCTGGGGCTGATGAGCTGCTCGTCGGATTGAAAACTCGGGCGCCGCGCCCGGGCCTGAGGTCGACCCGTTCGCGACAACGGTGTGTTCTTCCACGTGCTGCCACCGGGATCCGCCGACGCGAACGACGGAAACATCGCGACCGACCCGAACTCCAGCAACCAGCTGGTGATGTACGAGAATCTCGTATTCAGCGATGCCTATCCAACACCAGGTGAGTTGAACGACGGCGACCTCGTTCCCGACTCTTGAAAGATGAACCGTTTTTGGACGAGACCGCATTCGACACCTTGCAATCGGTAAGCAACGGCACGCTCGGCGCGCGGATCGGCCGCGACGTGATGGGCGTTCCGCATGTTTTTGGAGAGGCGCGGGCTGATGTGTTGTTTGGAACTGGCTACGCGACTGCCACCACCGGATGTTTCGATCGACGTCTTGCGTCACGTGAGCCGATGCCGGATGAGCGATTTTCTGGGACCTGCCGGCGGGAACTACTCCTCCGATCGAGGCCTTGCGCGCTTCGGCGGCTACGACGAGCACGAGTGCAGGATCAGATCGACCAACTCGCGCCTCGCTTCGGGCGGACTGGGTCCAGGCACAGCAAGACGTCGATGACTTCGTGAGCGGAATCAACCAGTACATCGATGACATTCAGAGCGGCGCAGAAGGCGCCGGAGGGTTCCCGTAGAGTATGCGGCCCTCTGCTTGGAGCTTCGACCGTTCACGCGCGGGATGTTCTCGCGATTGCGGCCCTCGTTCAGTCCACCTTTGCAACCGGAGGAGGCGGCGAGCATCGGCAGCTTCAGCTCCTGCAAGGCTTGGCGGGCTTGTTCCCCGGGGACCCCGACGCCGCATCAAGACCTGGCGCGACATCCGCCAAGCCAACGATCCGGAGCGTCCGAACACCAGTCCGCTCACCTTCGAGACGCTGTGCCGCCGTCAATCGACGAAGATGCGTGTCCGCTCCGGGCGGGGTTCGCCGCAGCGTATCCGGGTGCGGCGTTGTTCGACGAGGGCAGCGTTCAAGACTTGGAGCTTCTGACGATCGAGGATTGCGTGGATCCGGGCGTGGCGATGCCCGGGGAAATCGAGTGCCCGGCGCTTGGAGAGGACGTCGTCGAAGAGCCGGTCGCGTCGGCAAGCGCCATGATGATCTTCCGACTCGGCGAAACCGAACGTGATGAATTCGCGCGCGGAATCCCGTATCGCGTGCAGCAGCCGAGCCCCGATGCGCTGCGCACGGGACGCGCGCGGGCTCGAGCCACGCTTGAAGGGGTGCGGCTGGCGCTGAACCAGCAAAGCTTCCCCGACGCGATGTCGAATGCGATTCTCGTGAATGCGGACCAAACGGAGGACGGTCATCCCATCGCGGTGTTCGGTCCCCAGACGGGATACTTCTCGCCGCAGTTTCTCGTCGAGTTCTCTCAGCAGGGAGGCGGCATTCATAGCAGGGGGATGGCGTTCGCGGGGCTTCCCTATGTGATCATCGGTCCTGGGATCGACCACGCCTGGAGCGCGACCTCGTCCGGGGATGATATCACCGACGTGAGGGTGCTGCGGCTTTGTGAAATGGACGGAGCTGAACCGACCCGGGAGTCGAGGAGCTACGTTTACAACGGAATCTGCACGGCGATGCTCCAGCGAACGGATGCTTGGACCGCGGAGACGAATCTGACGACGGCGGGCCCGCCCAATCAACGTGTCCCTCGGAACATCCTTCGTGCTCCTGACTACGGCCCGGTGTTTGCTACGGCAACGGTCGAGGGAGCACCTGTTGCCCTCGTCGTACAGCGCTCCACGTTCTTCGGCGAGGTCGACTCGGTTCGCCCCTTCCTTGCGACCGGGCGCAACGACATGGTCGACCCAAACGCGTTTTTCGATGTGTTCAACAGCCTGACGGGGACGTTCAACTGGTTCTATGTGGATGCGAGCAATATCGCGTACTTCAACTCGGGGCTCCTTCCGATTCGTGCGGCGGGCATCCATCCGGATCTGCCCCAGTGGGGAACGGGTGAGTTCGATTGGCAGCAGACAAGCACCGGGCGAATCAACCCGGGATTCAGCTTCGACAACTTCCTACCCCTCGAGAACCACCCCCGAGAGGCGAATCCGCCGGCTGGCTACTTCGCGAACTGGAACAACGCTCAGGCGCCTGGTTTCTACGCCAACGACACGCAGACCGGTTACGGTCGCGTGTTCCGGTCCGAGCTCCTTTCGAAGCGGCTGGATGCCTTCAGGGCGCAGGACGGAGCCCCGCTTCACACGCGAGCGAGCATGGTGCAGATCATGATCGACGCGGGCATGACGGACCTCAGGGGCCAGGAGGTGCTGCCCCGCGTCTTCGAAGTGCTCGGGGATGTCAGTGACCTGAACAGCTTCGAGCAGGAGGTCGTGCAGCTCATGAAGGAATGGGTTGCGAATGGGCCGCACGGCCTTGGAGCGATGAGACGAGATCGAGGGGGACCGGGTCTCGACGTGGAGAGCCTCCAATACGAGGACCACGCCGCCGTGGCATTCATGGACCGCTGGTGGGACCCGATGATGGGATGCGGCTTGGTCCGTGTCCTTCTCGCAGCCGGACAAGGTCGACACAAGCAGGAGAGCCGACAGAAACGAGCCGACGTAGTGGGTCGTGCGGTGAATCATGGGAGCTGGAACGTCTCGCTCCCGCTCGTCGTTGTCAAGACAGAGCTACTCGCCGGTCACGACCTGAGCGCTTAGCAAGCTCTGGATCTCATCTTCCGAGTACCCGGCTTCGGCCAGGATTTCTCGGCTGTGCTCACCTGCACGCGGCACTGGCAAACGCAGGCCAAAGCGGCGCCCGTCCATTTCGAGCGGCAAGGCCGGGAGCTTCGCTTGATGTCCCTTGCGTTCACCGTCCGTGACTGTGAAAGGCACGAGACCCCCTCCGGCATTCAAATGCGGATCGTCGAAGAGTTCGTCCGGCCGAGTAATCGGGGCAAACGGAAGCCCGCTTGCGTCGAGCTTGGCCATCAGCTCCGCCTTCGTGTAGCGCGCGAACACTTCTTTGATGATTGGCAGCAGTCGCTCTTTGTTGGTAGCGCGCCCGTCGTTCGTCCGTAGCGATTCATCGCTGGCCAGGTCTTGTAGGCCAAACGCTGCGCACAGGATCTCCCACTGCTTATCGCTCACGACTCCGACGAACACCAAATCGTCGTCTTTGGTATCAAAGACCTGGTAGATCGCCCAGGCAGAGATGCGCGCCGGCATCGGTGCAGCCGCCTCGCCGGTGACCGCGTATTGGGCCATGTGCTGACCCACGAGAAAGACCGTGCTCTCGAACAGGGATGCGATGACTTTCTGACCGTCGCCCGTCTCCTTGCGCTGCAGCAATGCTCCGAGAATGCCGAGCGCACCGAACATCCCGCCCTGAACGTCGATGACGGACGCGCCGGCGCGGAGAGGTCGCCCAGGCGGTCCAGTCATGTAGGCGAGTCCGCCCATCATCTGCGCGACCTCATCCATCGCCGTGCGGTCCTGGTAGGGACCGGCGAGGAAGCCTTTCTCGGAGCAATAAATCAGACCCTTGTTGCGCTCCCGGAGTGCTTCGTAGCCAAATCCCAGGCGATCCATGGTGCCCGGGCGAAAGTTTTCGACCAGCACGTCCGCGTCGTCGACGAGGCGCAATACAGCAGCTTTCCCCAGCGGCGACTTGAGGTCGACGCAGAGCGATCGTTTGTTCCGGTTGTAAGCAGGGAAGTAGCCCGCGCCCGAGCCCGGCAAGCCGCGGGTCTTGTCCCCATGGAGCGGCTCCAGCTTGATCACGTCGGCGCCCATGTCGGCCAAGATGAGACCCACGGCCGGGCCCATCACCATGTGGGTGAACTCGACTACCTTGATGCCCGCCAGGGGCAGGGCTTGTACTCCTTCGTCGTCGACCTTGATGAAGCGCTTCACAGCCGAACCTTTGGCCTTGTCTTCGTTTGCCGCACTCGTTGCACGGGACATCCTTGGCTTGAACCTATCTTATCGTAGACTCTTGTCGATGCGGTTCCCTCCCGTCTACACGTGGCTGCTTCTCGTAGCTGCCATCGGTTGTCTTGGGTGCGCGTCGGGCGCCGCCAAGACTGCGGCACCCGACGATGCCATCAACGTCGCTCGCGTGGCGCCCGGACCCAGTGAGACCGCCGGTTTCGAGCCGATTCCGGCCCTGGAGGAACCCAGCGTCAAGCCGGGCATCAACGATCCCTACTTCCGGGACGACGGGCTCGACAGGTACACTCGCATTCTGGAATCCGAAACCCGCGAGATCGTGCAGCGGCGCAGCGACATCGTCGACGCAATCGGGCTCTATGAAGGAATGGTCGTTGCCGACATCGGAGCAGGCACGGGCCTACTCACCATGGAGATGGCGAAGCAGGTTGGGGAGCGCGGGATGGTGTTCGCCGTGGACATCGTGCCGGCGTTTCTGGAGCGGATTCGGGAGCGTGCGCGGGCGGAAGGGCTGACAAATGTCATTGCCGTGCGCGGAGAAGAACGAGCGACCGGACTAGAGCCCGCCTCGCTCGACCTCGCGTTCATGTGCGACACCTACCATCACATCGAGTACCCCGTAGCCTACATGCGCTCGGTGTTCGAGACACTGCGGCCAGGTGCAGCCTTGGTGCTGGTCGACATGAAGCGTCCCGAGGGCCAAAGCAGCCCGGCCGTCCTGAGACACGTCCGCGCGGACAAGTCCACGGTCATCGCGGAGGTCGAGCAAGCCGGTTTCCTCTTCGAGTCCGAAAGGGACCTTCTCGAGGAAAACTATTATCTGTACTTTCGGCATCCCTAAGACAGGCGCGGAGCCGGACCGTAAAGGTGAGCGACCGCACAACTGGGTACCGCCTGTAAACCGAGCCCTATCCATGGGCTAGCCGAATTCGGAGATTAGATCGGGCTATCATCCGGGAACTGGAAACAACCCGGCCTACCCCCGCCAGCAGGTGAACCAGATTACGCACTTCATCGACGCGTCGAATGTCTACGGCTCGGACGACGTTCGCGCCGCTGCCTTGCGCACCAACGATGGTACAGGGCGCCTCTTGGTCAGCGCGGGCGATTTGCTTCCCTTCAACAGCCCGGGTCTGCCGAATGCAGGTGGGACCGGGCCGGAGCTCTTTCTTGCGGGGGACGTGAGGGCAAACGAGCAAGTGGGCTTGACCGCGATGCACGCCCTTTTCGTACGTGAGCACAACCGATTGGCAGCTGAGATTGCGGGCAGCAGTCCAGAGTTGACGGGAGAAGAGATCTATCAGGAGGCCCGGCGCTTCGTCGGAGCTCTCATGCAGTCCATCACATACAACGAGTTCCTGCCCGCCCTGTTGGGCGCCAATGCGTTGACGCCGTACCGTGGCTACCGGTGGACCGTAAGCCCGGCCATCAGCAACGAATTCTCGACCGCGATCTTCCGATTTGGGCACAGCGCGCTGAGTCCGGTTTTTCTCCGTCTCGACGCGACGGGGAGCGCGATCCCCGAGGGGCATCTGCCCCTTCGAGACGGTTTCTTCCGCCCTGATCGAATCGTTGACGAAGGCGGCATCGAGCCGATTCTGAGGGGTCTCGCGAGCCAGGCCTGTTCGCCAATCGACACACAGCTGGTCGACGATGTGCGCAACTTTCTATTCGGTGTTCCCGGATCGGGTGGGTTTGATTTGGCGTCGCTCAACATCCAACGCGGTCGCGACCACGGTCTACCCAGCTACAGCGACGCACGTTGGATGCTGGGGCTCTCCCCGCGAGCAAGCTTCGCAGATGTCAACAGCGACCCTGACGTGCAAGCGCAGCTAGCGTCGGTTTATGCGGACGTCGACGATATCGATCTCTGGGTTGGCACCCTTTCGGAGGAGCCAGTGGACGGCGGACACGTCGGCGAGCTGGCGTTCAAAGTGATTAGCCGTCAGTTCACGGCGTTGCGAGACGGTGATAGGTATTGGTACCAAGCGGCACTCACCGCTGAGGAGATCGCAATCGTCGAGAGCACGACGCTTGCGGATATCATCCGGCGCAATACCTCGATTGGGTCCGAGCTCCAGGACAACGTATTCAGCGTCAACTGAATGAGGGGTCTCCGTCGGCCCGGCGGGGCTGTTATGAACGAAGTCGCGCCGAGTCAGTTTGATCGGGCTCGTTTCGGTGCATACTGCAGGCCGAATATGCCCACACAGCGTGAGTTCATCGTTCCGACCCTGGGGCCCTGCGCCTTTCAGTCACCCCTTCAGGCCAGGGGGCGCATGTTCGCGGACGAGTCGATTCGGGTCCGGGTCAAGCGCCACATCCGCGAAGAGGCCGCTGAGCCCGAGACGCTCTCCTTCGAGGAGGCCGGCCCGCGGCGCCGGCTCTTCTTCAATCCTTCGGAAACGACTGCGGCGTTCGTCACCTGCGGCGGCCTGTCTCCCGGCCTCAACAACGTGATTCGGTCCGGATTTCTCGAGCTCACCCACAACTACGGGGTGAAGCGTGTCCTGGGAATCCGAAACGGCTACGCAGGGCTCAATCCGGACTCCGGACTCGAGCCAACGTTCATGACCGAGCGCTTCGTCCGGAACATTCACCACCTGGGTGGAACGGTGCTCGGAAGCTCACGGGGTGCCCAGGAGCCGGAGGTCATCGTGGACTTCTTGGAGGCGCGCGAGGTCGATATCTTGTTCTGCATCGGCGGCGACGGCACCCAGCGCGGCGCGCATGCGATTCAACTCGAGATTGCAAAGCGCGGTCTCCCGAAGTCCGTGGTCGGGATTCCAAAGACGATCGACAACGATGTGCCCTATGTCGAGCTTAGCTTCGGCTACGTGACCGCCCTCGAGGCGGCGAGTGAGGTGCTGCGCGGCGCGCACGTCGAAGCCGTTGGAGCCCCGAACGGCATCGGCTTGGTCAAGTTCATGGGCCGCGCAGCGGGCTTCATCGCCGCCGGCGCGTCCATCGCGAGTCAGGAGGCTAATTTCGTTCTCGTACCGGAAGTTCCGTTTCCGCTCGAGGGCGACGGCGGCCTGCTCGAGCTCCTCGAGAGACGCATTCTGAGCCGCGGGCACGCGGTTGTCGTCGTTGCAGAGGGGGCCGGACAGCATTTGTTCACCGACAAGAAAGCCGAACGGGACGCCTCGGGCAACGTCGGTTTCGAAGACATCGGCATCTTTTTGCGAGACCGAATCAAGCGCCATTTCAAAGAGCGCGAACTCACGCTCAACATGAAGTACATCGATCCGAGCTATGCGATTCGTAGTGTACCGGCCAACGCCTGGGACCGGATCCTGACCGACCGAATGGGGCGTGCGGCTGTCCATGCCGCGATGGCCGGAAAGACCGACGCCATGGTCGGCTACTGGAACCAAGAGATCGTCTACGTGCCCATCTCGACCGCAGTGGCGGAGAAGAAGCGGATGTCGCTCGAGAGCGACTTGTGGAACGCGGTGCTGTCCAGCACGCGTCAACCGAACTGGCGATAGCGCGAACCAAAGGAATCGAGCCATGGGTCTAAATGCACTGGGCGAATGGATGACGGCGGTAGGTCTTGCCGTTCTCCTCTACGGCGAATGGAAAGACCGGCCCGGACTGCGCGCCGCAGGCAAGCCCTTTGCCTCGCTCGGATTCATCGTCGCAGCCGTTGGCTTTGGGGCGTTGGAGTCGCGCTACGGAAAGCTCGTGCTGCTCGGCTTGATTCTCGGCGCGATCGGCGATGTGTGTCTACTGGGCTCGGCCAAGCGGTATTTCATCGCCGGCCTCGTTGCGTTCCTGCTCGGTCACTTGGCCTATGTCATCGCGTTCGCCGGCCTTCCCATCAACGCGACGATTGCGCTGCTGAGCGCAGGCGTGATCGCGGTGCTCATGGTCGTGATCGCGCGCTGGGTGTTCCCGCACGCGCCAGATATGCGTGGTCCCATCGGTGCCTATATGCTCGTGATTTCCGCGATGTGCGTCGTCGCGATCGGGGCGGGTGGGGCAGGGGCTCCCTGGATGGTACCAGTCGGCGCGCTGATGTTTACCGCGTCCGACATCGCCGTGGTGCGAGACCGATTCGTCTCGGAGGGTTTCGTGAATCGCCTCTGGGGGCTGCCTCTGTACTACGCCGCGCAGCTCATCATCGCCTGGAGCATCATGGCGGTCCGCGGCTAGGCGCCACTCTCGAGGCACTCGCGGTACCAGAGCTCCAAGATCATCATGGTCCAGAGCTGGAACCCACGGGGCTCGCCGCGTTGGTGACGGGCGAGCATGTCTTCGACGGCGACTGGGTCGAGAATGCCCCGCTCGCGAGCGCGCTGGTCGAGCAGCACGTCGCGCGAAAGAGGCGCGAGATCTTCCCGCATCCAGCGATCGATGGGGAGCCCGAACCCTTGCTTGGAGCGCGTCAGGATCGGCCTCGGCAATAGATCTTCGGACATTTGGCGCAGCAGAAATTTCGTCGTGAATCCGCGGAGCTTCAACGAGCCCGGCAGCGATGCAGCGAAGTCCATCAGCTCCTGGTCGACCAGCGGACAGCGGACTTCGAGTGAATGGGCCATCGAGGCGATGTCGACCTTGGTGAGAATGTTGTCGGTGAGGTAGGTCTGAATGTCGACGTCCAGAAGCCGGTTGACCGGGTCTTTCGCACGCGAGGCCTCAAACAGCCGTTCGAACTCGACAGCCATCTGATCGTGCGCAAAGCGCTCCCGCATCGCCGGCGTGTAGATCGCCATGCGGTCTTTGTGCGGGATGGGTGCGGTCAGCCCCAGGAAGCGTTGAAACTCGGGCTGCATGATTCGTTCGCCGTAGTCCCGAACTTCCTGTGCCTGGGGTGTGGGAACGTGCGTGAGGAGGCTGGCCAACACCTGGGGCACAGGCCAGGGCAGCCGGCGGATGTTCCGCGCCGTGCGGCAATGCTTGTAGCGCCGGTAGCCGGCGAAGGCCTCATCCCCTCCGTCGCCGCTGAGCGCAACGGTGACGCCGGTCCGCGTGTATTCGCAGAGGTACCAAGTAGGCAGCGCGGAGGTGTCGGCGAAGGGTTCGCCGTAGTGACGCACGAGCTGTGGGACGACGGAGGTCATGTCGGGGTCGACGATCATTTCGTGGTGATCGGTCTGGTACCGCTCGGCCACCAGCTTGGCGTAAGGAAGCTCGCTCTTGTCCTTGCTCGTGAAACCGACTGAGAATGTCTTGACCGGCTGCGACGACTCGCGTGCCATCAGGGCGACGATCAAGGACGAATCGATGCCTCCAGAAAGGAATGCACCGAGAGGGACATCGGACACCATGCGCACTCGAACCGACTCTTCGACGATCGCGCGCAACTCCTCGGTCAGCGCGTGGATATCGCTGCCGTCGCGGGGTTCGTCGAAGCGGAGGCGGTAGTAGCGCTCGGGCTCATGAAACACGCCAGCTTCGCAAACCAGTCGGTGCCCCGCGGGGAGCTTCTTCACGCCCTCGAACGCGGTCATCGGCGCTGGCACGTATTGCATCGTGATGAAGGCGTCGATCGCGTCCAGGTCCGGCCGCTTGTCGAATCGCCCCGACGCAGCCAGGGCGCCGAGCTCGGAGGCGAACACCAGGTCGCGCGGGCCGGCGTGATAGAAGAGGGGCTTCTTTCCGAAGCGGTCCCGGGCAAGCACGAGGCGTTTGCGCGGCGCATCCCAAAGCGCAATGGCGAACATGCCGCGCAGGTGGTCCACGAAATCGACGCCATGCTCTTCGTACAGATGAAGAACCACCTCGGAGTCCGAGCGAGACTTGAAGCGGTGTCCACGCTGCTCGAGCTCATGGCGAAGCGCGACGAAGTTGTAAATCTCTCCGTTGACGACGACCGAAATACTGTCGTCTTCGTTGGTCATGGGCTGCGCGCCTTCGGGTCTCAGGTCGATGATGGACAACCTGCGATGTCCGAGACAACAGGGGCCGTCGGTCCGCAGGCCGTGGTCATCCGGGCCGCGGTACGTCATCGCGTCGCACATGCGACGGACCGCGTCGGCCTCTGGTGCGGTCTTCTGATCGAACGTTAGCAATCCTGCGATGCCGCACACGTGAAAAAGGCCCCCGCTTCGAGCTAGAAGAGTGCCGGATAGTTGGGCATGGTCTCGAGCGCGTCAAGCGCCCCGGACTTGCAGCGCACCCATGGATGACCCATCGTGGCCCGCAATCCGAACCGATTGAACATGCCTGCTGCTGCTACCGCCGACTCTACGCGTCCCGACCTCGCGCTCTTGATTCCTTCGTATGCGGGCGGCGGAGGGGAGCGCGTCGCCTTGTTTCTGGCTCGCACCCTTGCTGCGTCTGGACTCCGCGTCGATCTCGTCGTCGCCTGTGCGCATGGCGAGCTCCGCGACGAACCGCTCCCCGGCGTGAACAAGGTAGAGCTCGGGGCTCTGACGGAGATTCTCGCCGCTCCGGCGTGGATTCGCTACATCAGGCGCGTTCGGCCGCGCTGCGCCATGTCCATGATTCACACGGCCAATTTCTCTTCGGGACTCGGGGCGCGGTTCGATTCCGACGTTCCGATCATCGTCAATCTCCGGATCGCTCTGCGGTGCGATCCCGGAGCGCAGTGGTGGTTCCGAAAGTGGTTTGGTTTTGGAACCGAGCGCTTTCTCTACAAACGCGCTGCTCGCGTGGTGGGGGTCTCCCAGGGCGTTGCAGACGAAGCGGCGGTGCTCTTCAGCCTTCCACCTGACAAGGTGCTATCGATTCCCAACCCGCGGCGCTCGAGGGAAGCATCGCTGCAAATCGCTCCAGAGCACGAAGCCTGGTTCGACAAACCCGTCGTCCTCGGCGTTGGGCGTCTCGCCGCCCAGAAAGACTTTGCGACGCTGCTTCGCGCGTTTTCCGAGGTCGCTCCGAAGCGCGACCTCAATCTGGTCATTCTGGGGAAGGGTCCCGAACGCGCTGCTCTCGAGAGTCAGGCGCGGGCTCTGGGCATCGATGATGGCGTCTTTTTTTCGGGCTTCATCCCTAACCCGGAGGCCTACCTGCGTCGCGCGCGCGTGTTTGCGCTTTCGTCGCGCAATGAGGGATTTCCGGGGGCACTGATCGAGGCCCTCGAAGCCGGCGCGGCGATCGTTTCGACCGACTGCCCGTTCGGTCCGCGCGAAGTGCTCGACGAAGGCCGATGGGGCCAGCTCGTCCCGGTTGGAGATTCTTCGGCGCTAGCGATGGCCCTCTTGGCCGAGCTCGATCGAGCCGACGTCGGTCACGCGGCGCGACGGCAGGAGCGCGCCGACTGGATGCGACGCTACGATCCCGATGTGATCACCGATCGCTATGTCGAGCTGGTGCGAGAGGTCATCGAAGAGTTCGGAGACGCCGCTCACCCTCGATGAATGGGAGCGCAGAGGCCGCGATCGCCGCCTGTTTTGCGATGAGACGGGGTCAGGTACAAGGCCGCAGGCCGCGACGGCTTCTACGCATTGGGCAAGGGTGGTATCCTCCTGCCAATGACCACCGTAGCGCAGTTGCTCAAGCACAAGGGCCACGATATCCAGGCCGTATCTCCGGATGACACGGTCTACGACGCCATCAAACGGATGTCCGATCTCGACATCGGCGCGCTGGTCGTGATCGAGGGGGAAAAGGTCGTCGGCTTGATTACCGAGCGCGACTACGCCCGAAACGTCTTTCTCCTCGGCAAAGCTTCCCCGACCACACCCGTGCGTGACGCGATGGCCGACGAGGTGCTTTCCGTCGGACGCAAGGAGACGACACGGGAATGTATGGCCATCATGACGGGGAAGCGAACCAGGCATCTGCTGGTGATGGAGGGCGAAGAGCTCCTGGGCATTTTGTCGATCGGTGACCTCGTGCGCAGTATCGTTGCCGAGCAGGACATGACGATCGAGCAACTCGAGCAATACATCCGACGCGGTTGATTCGTGCCGAAGAGCAGCAAAGCCTGGCTCGAGCAGTTCACGACCGACGAGATCCGGGAGCTTCGCGCCATTCGCGCGCATCGCGCCTGGCTCAGCTTGTTCGTCAACTACGGACTGATCGCGGCGTCGATGGCCTTGGTCGCCTACCTGCCAAACGTTTTCACGGTCGTCTTGGCGCTATTCATCATCGGGGCGCGACAGCTAGGGTTTGCGGTCGTGATGCACGAAAGCGCCCACTACACACTATTCAAGAATCGCAAGCTCAACGACTTCGTGGGCAACTGGCTCGCGGGCTACCCAATCTATCTGAGCGCGAACATGTACCGATCGCATCATCTCGAACATCACGCCAAGACCTGGACGGACGGCGACCCGGACCTGTCTCTTGCGACGGCGTTCCCGGTCTCGAAGGCCAGCATGGCGCGAAAAGTCATGCGCGACCTCCTCGGCATTACCGGCTTGAAAAAGCTGATTGGCACTACGTACCTTGTCATTAAGGTGATCGGCGGAGAAGAAGTCGATTCCGGAACATTGCCGATGCGAATGGAGCGTGGGCTGGCGGTGCGCATGCTCGTCGGAACGGTCCTCACCAACCTGATCCTCTTTGGAATGTTGTGGTCGCTCGGCCATCCCCTGCTGTATTTGCTCTGGTTTGGCGCGTGGATGACGACGAACAATCTCGTCGCCCGCATCCGGTCGATCGCCGAGCATGCGGTGGTTCCCGATCCTACCGACCCGAGCGGCCAGACGCGAACGGTCCGTGCCGGTTGGCTCGAACGGCTCTTGATCGCGCCGAACTGCGTTCAGTACCACTTGGAGCACCACCTGGTGATGACCGTTCCGCACTACAATCTCCCGAAGTTCCACGCCATGATGACGGAACGTGGGCTGCTCGAGGGAGCGTGCGTTGCCGAGAACTACGCTCAGGTCTTGCGCATCGCCGTGACGTGAGGCTGGGAGGGCGTGCGCCTCAGCTCATCGCCGCGACGAGGACAGCAATCAGGATCGTCAGGACCACGTAGGTGCTCGCGACGCGACGATGCGACCAGCCGGCTTGATTCAGTCGTTGATAGATGTGGGACTTGTGGGCCTCGAAGATGTTCTCCCGCCGGAGGACGCGGCGCGTCAGGGTGAAGACGGCGTCCCCGAGGAGCGGCAGGGTGACGGCGCCGGCCCACCACATCGTGCTTGCATCCGGTGCGCGGAGCAGGGCCAGCGCAACCGCGCCGCCGAGGACGGTGCTGCCCGAATCCCCCATGAAGATCTTGGCTGGCGGCCAATTCCAGGAGAGAAAGGCGATGAGAGCTGCGATCAGCAGCCACCAGCTGGGCTGGTGCAGGTACAGGGCGAAGAACGCAAGTTGGACAGCGCAGCAGCCACCGACCAGGCCGTCGAGGCCGTCCATGAAGTTGTAGAAGTTGATGAGCGCGGTGATCGCAATGACGCTGAGCACTGCGGTCAGCCACGGGGCGCCGAGCTGCCCGAGGATCGCGTCGAAGCCGGGGAATGAACCGAAGAAAAACACCGCGAGACCCGCCGCGAAGAGCTGAACGACATAGCGAAACCGAACTGAAAGGCCGCGCGCGTCGTCGACCGTGCCGACGGCCCACAGCGGAAAGAGCACGAGGATGGAACCCTCCAAAAGCGACGGCGTGCCGTCTGATCCCTCGCGCACGAGAATGCTGGCGAGCGCTGCTGTCACCAAGAATGCGGCCACGAATGCGATGCCTCCGCCCCGTGGCGTAGGGAGCGTGTGCGAGCTTCGCTGGTTCGGGACATCGATGAATCGGTCGGAAAAACGGCGCGCCACGATCCAAATTCCGGCCCAGCTCAGCGTAAACGAGAGGACCGAGAGCAGCGTCCAGTTCATGGTGCAGCCAACATGCGTTGCAGGCCTTCGTCTACGCGAATTGGGGGAGTCCAGCCGAGTTTTTCGCGAAGCGGTTCGATGTCCACGTACAGCGAGGATTCCAAGCGGTGAAGCGTTGCGCTGTCGATGGGCAGCGAGCAGCCCGTTGCCTTGGCGACGGCATCTGCCCCTCGGGCGAAGCTCCGCAAGAGGGGCATCGGGACGAAAACCAGGCGCGTGCGGCTCCCGGTGAACGCCGCGATCCGGCGAACGAGCTCAGCGGTGGATAGGTCCTCGCCGTCGCCAAGCAAGAACACGGCATCAGTGGCGTTCCGATGCGTGAGGGTCATCATGGTGGCGTCGACGAGGTTCTCGACGAAGGTAAAGCTGCGGCGATTTGCGACGGCGCCG
The DNA here is from genome assembly GCA_963712235.1 of uncultured delta proteobacterium. GTDB lineage: Bacteria > Myxococcota_A > Polyangia > Polyangiales > Houyiibacteriaceae > SG8-38. The sequence continues at coordinate 92,887 of CAVQHC010000002.1, read as the reverse complement.
AGAGGGATAGGCAGGCCGCGGCGCACCAGACCTACGAGTCGGCCCATGTTGCCGGGGTTGCCTGGTCCATAGACGAGGGTGGGGCGGAGAATCGTCCAGGCCATCGTCGTCTCCCGGCATCGATCGACGAGCGCGCGCTCGGCCGCCAGCTTGCTTCGACCGTACGGCGTTTCCGGTTCGCAGGGTGTGTCGAGCGTGACCAGACTGTCCGACGAGGCGGTCACGGCGCCAATGGAGCTCATTAGAACGAACCGTTCTACGCCTGCATCGACAGATTGCTCGACGAGCCGTGATGTGCCGTGGGCGTTCACGCTCATGAACGCTTCTTCGTCTTCGGCTCTCTCGTCGAGCACATGCGCGCGCGCTGCGAGGTGAATCACCGCGTTGACGTCCCGCAGTGCTTCGCGCCAGTCGGTTTGCGCGTCGATGTTGCCAACGACCAAGGTGCGGCGCGCATCGGGCGCCATCGTCTTGGGCAGGCGAGCCTTGGCGCCGGATTCCCGCAATGGGAGGCAAACTGAGTGACCGGCACGTTCCAGCGCTGCAAGAAGATGCCTGCCAACGAAGCCTGTGGCCCCCGTCACCAAAACCCTCATGCGAAGCTCACGCCGAGCTCGCGGTAGTCGTTCTCCAAGCGCGCAAAGACGAATTGCTCGTCGAATGTCCGCACGACGCGCTCCCGCCCGGCCTTTCCAAACCGATACGCAAGCTCACGGTCGGACAGGATTTGCGAAATAGCCCCCTTCAGGGCGCGGCTGTCTCGAGCTGGCACGAGCAAGCCGGTGACACGATCGACCACGGCCTCTCGACAACCGCGGATTCGCGTCGCGACGACGGGGAGCTCCATGGCCATCGCTTCGAGGATCGAGCGGGGCAGACCTTCGCGATAGGAGGGTAGAACGAAGACATCGAGAAGGCTCAAAAGCTCCGGAACGTCACTGCGAAACCCGGTGAACGTGACGTGAGAATCAAGCCCGTGTTCGCCGATGAAATCGACGAGCCGGTCTTGAAAAGCATCGCGTTCGGTCGACAGCTGGCCACCAATGACGATCAAGTGTGCCTCTGGGAAATCTTCGTGAAGGAAAGACAAGGCTTCGATGAGCTCGCCAAATCCCTTTTCTTCGGTGATCCGCCCGGTGATGCCGAGGATCGGTCCACGGCTTTGCGGAACACCTAGCTCCCTTCGGAGTGCTGCGCGGCCCTCCTCGTGAAGGGCCGCCATCTCGAAACGTTTCAGATCGATGCCGTTGCCGAGATACCGAATCTTCGCCGCCGAGCCGAGCCCCGTGGTCACGGCCGTGTCGAAGTCTTCCTCGCTTTGTACCAGGATGCGGTCGGTGATCTGCGCAACCGATTTTTCGATGCCGTGGTAGAGTGCGTACTTGCGCCGAGGCATGTCGTCGTGAAAATAGAAACCGTGCGCGGTGTACACGATTCTCTTGACACCGGCGAGCTTCGCCGCGACTCGGCCCAAGACCGAAGCGACCGGGGCGTGTGTATGGACCAGGTCGTAGTTCTGGGAGCGCATGAGCCTGGCGAGCGCTAGGACGCTTTTCGAGTTCGTTGCCGGAGAGATTTTTCGGTCGATCTGAACTTCGTGAATGGTGTAGCCGCGGGCCCGGAGATCGTCCACGCGTGGGTCAGGCGAGCAGGCGGCCTCGACCGACAGCCCGCGCCCCCTGAGGTAGTCGATCTGCGGCAACAGCAGGGTCTCGAGACCGAACGCCACCGCGCAGACGTGGAGCACCTTCATGACGCGCGAAGTCTAGCAGCCCGCCTGGAGAACGGGCACAAACCGTCGTAGGCTGCCGGAGCCGATGCAGGAAGGACTGGTCACCGCGCTCTTGTGGCTCTTGTTTGGCGGCAGCCATGTCGTTCTTTCCATTCGGTCAATTCGCGCGCGCATCGTCGCGAGACTCGGTGAGGTGGGTTTCGTTTTCGTCTATTCGCTCGTGGCGATCGGAACCTTCGCCGCGCTCGTGCGCTATGTTGCGCTGCATCGCTTCGCAGAGCCGCAGGCCCCTCTTCTGGTGACGATTCCTCCTGTGCGGGGCGCGCTGATCGCGCTTTCGGTCATCGGCTTTTCGCTGTTCGTCGCGGGGGTTCTGATCTACCCGAGGCTTCCAATGGCGACGTTTCGCCATCGGGTCATGCCCGCGCGCGGGATTCAACAAATCACCCGGCATCCGTTTTTCTCGGGTATCGCCATTTGGGCTGCCTCTCATGCATTGCTTTCGCCGTCGAGGGTGACGTTTGTCTTCTTCATCGGCGTGTTCGTCCTTTCGTTCGTGGGAGGCATGCACCAGGACCGCCGGCTCATCGCCAAGCTTGGAGAGCCTTACCGCGCCTATGTCGCGTCGACATCGTTCTGGCCGTTCGTCGCGGCCATCACCAAACGACAGACGATCAATTTGCGCGAGCAACCCTGGTTCGCGTTCGGTGTCGGCATCGGGGCGAGTCTCGGGCTCTACGAAGTACACGAGCACATTTTCGATCACGGTGGCGCCTACGTGATCGCCGCCGTCACCTTGGGTTCGATCCTCGCCATCTTGAACTCGCGCGCCCGCGCGCAGCGTCCGCGAAAGGAATCCTGACGTGTTCGAAGACTACGTCGACTACGACGGGCTAGGCCTTGCGGCGCTCGTTGCAAACCGGGAAGTCCATCCGAGCGAGATTCTGGAGGCTGCCATCGAACGTGCGGAGAAGCTGAACCCGGAGCTCAACGCCATCGTGACCCCGCTCTACGACCATGCACGCGCACGCGCGCACGAGGAGCTTTCCGGTCCGTTCGCCGGGGTGCCCTTTCTGCTCAAGGACGCCCACCATGCGCTCGAAGGTACGCCCATGAGCAATGGGAGCCGGCTTCATCAAGGCGAGCGGTCTTTGTTCACCGCGGAAATCGTTCGACGCTTCCTCGAGGCGGGGGTCGTCGTCTTTGGAAAGACCAACACCCCCGAGTACAAGCTCTCGGTCTTCACCATGCCCAAGGCTTGGGGCGCGACCCGAAATCCCTGGGACCTGAGCCGTTCGGCCGGGGGCTCGAGCGGGGGCTCAGCGGCGGCTGTGGCGGCCGCGATTGTGCCCATGGCCTCCGCGACCGACGAAGGGGGCTCGATCCGGATGCCGGCCTCGGCCTGCGGCGTCTTCGGCCTCAAGCCGAGTCGGGGACGCAATCCGATCGGGCCGGACTTCGGCTGGGAGTACGAAGGGCAGTCGACCTCGCACATCGTGAGCCGAACGGTCCGTGATTGCGCCGCGATGCTCGACGCAACCGCGGGCCCCGAGCTTGGATCGCCCTATGTGGCGCCCGGACCAACTGGATTTCGGGCCGGTCTCGAGGCCGATCTGGGCCAATTGCGTGTCGGTATGTCGACAGCCACGAAGGTGTTCGGCGTGCCGATGGACCGGCCCTGCATCGATGCGGTCCGCACGACAGGCAGTCTTTTGCAGGATTTGGGCCACATCGTCGACGAAGTCCCGCTCCCCTTCGACGAATGGGGGGTGCTCCGGGCGTCCATCGTCCTCGGCGCAACCAATACCGCGGCGGTCGTCTCTGAGTTGGAGGCGAGATACGGTCGCGCCAAGGTTCAGGGCTCGCTCGAAGAGGTCGTCCGACTGCTTGCGGCGGTGGGCAAGGCCCTTCCGGCCGAGCAGGTGGGCTCCTCTCGGTGGACAGGCCGGCGTGTAGGTCTCGCTCTGGCCAAGTTCTACACTCGCTATGACCTGCTCTTGATCCCCACCATGGGGCGCATCCCCGTGCCGCTCGAAGAGGCGGCGCCGACCGCGCAGGAGCGGCGGCTGCTCCGTTTCCTGGTCTCCGCTCCGGCGGCGGGCCTTTTCGGAGTTCGCCCGCTCCGGGAGCGCGTCATGGATGCCCAGATGGAGGCATTCTCGCGGCAGGTTCTCCATCGAACGATGGTGGCCAACTTAACTGGAGTACCGGCGATGTCGGTGCCGCTCCATCGAACCACCGAGGGCTTGCCCGTAGGCGTGCAGTTCCTTGGGCCGTACGGAGACGAGGCCCGCATGCTGAGGCTCGCGGCCCAGCTCGAGCAGGCCAAGCCTTGGCCGTTTCGTCGATGACGGTCGCTCATGCGAAGCTCATGAAGAGCAGGCGGCCGGCGACGTAGACGACCAGCAGGGCGGTGAGTCGCTTCACGACGCGGCCCGAAAGAACACGGGCGCTGAGCCGGCTTCCAATCTGGCCGCCGATGAAGACAGCGACGCCAAGCCAGACGTAGTCGAAGAGCTCTGGCAGATACGCGGTCGTCCCTTGCTTCATCGCCTGGCCGACCAGCCCCGCGATCGAGTTCACCATGATGAAGAAATTCGAGGTCGCGGCTACTCGCTTGGGATTGGCAAGTCGGAGCAGATGCAGCGCAGGAGCCAAGAAGATGCCACCGCCAATACCCACCATCCCCGAAACGAAACCAATCGCACCCCCGAGGGGCACCCCCGCTAGCCAGTTGAGCACGGCGGTGGGAGGTCCCGACGCTTTCGGTTCTGACGGCTGAAACCACATCGCGAGGCCGGCCGCGAGCAAGCAAAGCCCGAGCAAGAGCACGAAGGTGTCTCGCTGAATCGGAACGCTGCCGCCGAACCAGGCCATTGGAATCGAAAGCGCCACGAACGGAAAGGCAAAGCGGAGGCTCAGTGCGCGAGACGGAAGGATGCGGTAGTCCGTGCCTGCGAGAACCAAGAGCGCGTTGTAGGTGGACCCGCCGCCCAGACCCACCGATGCGTAAAGCGCTGCAAATAACAAAAAAAGAAGGGCAAGGACCAGCATGCAGGCGCTGGATACGTCAGGCGGCAACGACGAAGCTAGCCCGCACGCCGCTCGGCACAGCGGGCCGTTGCAGTCGCCACCGCAACAGGTCGCAGGTCGCCCGGTATGCGCCCACCAAAACAATTGGTGACGATGGCGACCCCGAGCTCGCGTTCGGGGTCGGCCCATGCGCCCGAACCACCAAAACCAAAGTGACCGAATGCATGGGGGTTGGGGAGCCCGAGGTCGAAGTGACGCTTTGCGACGGAGAAACGCAAGCCGAGAGAGACCGGGCGCATGTATCCGACCTTGAAGCGCAGAGGAAAAGGGATCACTCGGCCGATGCGCCGGTTCTGATCTTCGGTGGCGTTGGCGAGGGCCGCAGCCGACAAGAGTCGGACTCCATTGAGTGCGCCCCCGCGACTGAGGGCGCCGTAGAGCCGCGCCAAGGAGCGGGCGTTGAACACACCGTTTCCCGATGGAATGACCGAGGTAAGCCAGCGCGGGTCGCCGAGGACGTCGCCGAGCCCGGGCGGGATCATCGCATCGACAAACTGCCCGACCGCGGAGTGCCATCGTGCGGTGGTGGACGCCGTGCGCCGAACTTGTGCGCGAACGCCCCGCGGTCGCCCGCGCAGCACTTTGCGCGGGAATTTCGGGATGAGGAATTCGGCCACACGGGGCAGCTCGCTCTCGGGGAGCCCCATGTAGAGGCCGTCGAGTTGGAGTGGGTCAGCGAGATTCTCCTTGATCAGCTGCGGGAAGGTCTTGCCGGTCGCCCGCTGGAGGACCTCGCCGATGATCCAGCCTCCCGTCCAGGCGTGGTAGCCAAAGTCCGTGTCCGGCTGGTGTACCGGCCACATGTCTTCGATGACGCGAACCATGTGATCCCAATCGAACATCTCCTCGGACGAGTCGATGATCCGGGCGATCGAATACAGGCCTGCGCGGTGAGACGCGGCTTGTCGCACCGTGATGGCGCCCTTGCCGTTTTTGCCGAACTCGGGCCAGTACCTCGCGACCGGCGCATCGAGGTCCAGAACACCACGGTCGATCATTTGGTGGAGCAAGGTCGCCATGACGCCCTTGCCGGTCGACATGCTCAAGGCGAGGGTCTCCGGCTCGAAAGGGGTTCCATTCCTGTCGCGCGTTCCGCTAGCGAGATCTGCAACGAGCTCCCCGCGGTGATACACGGCGATGGCGACGCCCCCCGGTCCGTAGGCGGGCGTGCACCAGCGAACCGTGTCCCGCAATGAACGAAAATCCGGATGAGTGTATCCGCGTACCTGCATGATCTCAGATGGTGGTCTCGAGCGCTCCAACGAACTGCGAAGATCGGTCGGTGACTCGTCCTTTGTCAAAGTAGACGTCATCCTCGGCGCGACGTGCCCTGCTGGTCGGGCTTCTAGCCTGCAACCAGCGTGCCGCGCCGCGAAGCTCGCCGTTCAGGGAGACAATTGACCGTGTTTCCGAGGCCTCACGCGCAGAAACTGCGCGAGTGCGCGACCTCCGTGCAGTCGTTGCGTGGTTTCGTTTCGGGCCTTGCCGCAATAAAGAGCAAGCTCGGGTAGAATCCCGACGATGTCCCAGCCTTCAGTCCCAGAGCGGTTCGGCAAAATAGAAGATCTGCTCGACGTCTTTCGAACGCACGTCGCGCCCAACAAGCTCGCGTACTACCAGCGCATGGGCCTCCAGATGGTCATGGGCAAACGGGAGGGCATCTGGTTCGAAGATGCGTACAGCGGACTTCGCCTCATCAACTGTCACTGCAACGGCGGGGTATTCGGCCTCGGGCACTGCAACCCTCGGGTCACGGCAGCAGTGGCCAACGCTTTGGGCAAGCTCGACATCGGCAATCATCATTTCGTGTCTGGTCAGCGTGCGCAGCTAGCCGCGCGACTCTCGGCAACCCTCGACCATGCGCTTCCACGGGTCGTGTTCGGCGTTTCTGGAGGCGAGGCCATCGACGTCGCCATCAAAGCGGCGCGAGGCGCGACCGGCAGAGGAGAGATCCTCTCCGTGCACGGCGGCTATCACGGGCACACGGGTCTTTCACTGGCCGCTGGCGATGCTCAGTTCCGCGACCCGTTTGGTCCAAACCTCCCAGGATTCGCGCAGGTTCCGTTCAACGACCGGAGCGCGATGGAAGCGGCCATCGACGATGACACGGCAGCGGTGATCCTCGAAGCCGTACCGGCCACCTTGGGTATGCCGATTCCGGAGCCGGGCTACTTCAGCGCCATTCGAAAGCTTTGCAACGATCGGGGCGCTCTTCTCATCGTCGACGAGGTCCAGACGGGACTCGGTCGCACAGGGCGCTGGTGGGGCGTCCAACACGAAGAGGTCATCCCGGATGCGCTCGTCGCCGGCAAGGGGCTGTCGGGCGGCATCTATCCGATCACGGCAACGCTGATGACACGCGACATGCACGAGATTCTCGACTCCGAAGTCAATCCCTTCGTTCACATTTCGACCTTTGGGGGATCCGAGCTCGGCTGCGTAGCGGCACAGGCCGTGCTCGACATCGTTGGCGAGCCCGGCTTTCTCGACCACGTCGGCGTCCTGTCGGACCGATTCGCCAAGGCGTTCGAGCCGTTGCCTTTCGAGCTCCGACGCCGAGGCCTCTTCATGGGACTTCGTTTCTCGAGTGAAACGGAGGCGCTCGGCGCGCTGCTTCGGATCATGCAGCAAGGGGTCTTCTGCTTTCCTGCAGGCAATGACCGAACCGTGCTTCAGTTCTTGCCGCCCTTGATTCTGACGGACGATCAAGCGGAAGACTTGATCGCGCGGATGATGAAAGCGTTTGCGTAGTGGCGCTGGTCACCCGCACGGAAATCGAAGCTTTCGAGCGAAGACTCGATGAGGCGGTGCGAACGGGCCATGCCGAGGACCTCGACGTCATCGGCTATGGCGAGATCACTATCGCCGTGAAACTCTCGACACGGCATGGCCAGTTCGCATGCAAGCGGCTCGTGCCCTTCTCCTCGCGCCAGGCGGCCGAGCGATACGCTGCCCTCATCGCTTCTTACGTCGAGCAGCTCGGGGCTCGCGGCTTCGATGTCGTCGAGACGGAAACACCGATCTTGGAGCGCTCACAAGGGCACGTCCTGTACTGCGTGCAACCTCTTCTCGCTCCAGGCACGCTGGGTCCTGATGTCCTTCGTGGCAAGACTGCAAAAGAAGCCGCTCCCTACGTGCAGAGGATCTTCGAGAAGATTGAGGCTTCGGTGTCGCCGTTGCTCGCTCCGGACGGGCAGCTCTCCAATTGGGCGTTTGAAGGCGAGCGACTTCGCTACCTCGACGTTGGAACACCATTTCTACGCGACGAACGAGGTTGGCCACTCGTCGATTTCACCGAACAGACACGAGCCCTGCCTGCACCCGTGCGCGTGATCGTAGATCGCTTCATGCTCCGGGAGATTCTCAGCGCCTATCACTCGACCCGCGGACAGGCCGTGGACTTCCTCGGCAACCTCATCAAGGAAGGCCTGGGAGACATTTTCCCGCCCTTGATTTCAGTCGCCAATGCCGTGTTCGATCTGACTCCGGGGATCACCGAAAAGGAGGTGCGCGCGCACTACAAAAGCGACGCTCGGACCTGGGAGCTGATGCAAGCTGCGCGACGCGCCGACCGCTGGTTCTATCGCAAGATCTTGCGAAAACCGTACCCGTACTTGCTACCGCCGCGCATCGAGCGCTTCGGTTAGCGTCGCAGCTCCGTGGCTAGGGCTAGAATGGCTGGAAGATGGCGAGCGTGATGATCAGCACGGCGAGAATCGACGAGGCCCAGGCGAGCTTTCCAAAAACCTTGGGCGAAACGTCTTGGCCTTCGGCCCAGCGCCGGAGCTTGCCCGTTAGCACACCGGTCGCCCCGGCCAGGACGAGCAAGAGCGCCAGCTTCGCGTGCATCCAACCTTGCTTGGCGTAGAGCTCCGCGAAGTTCGGGATCAGCATTCCGAAGCCCCCGGCAAAGGCAAACAGCATGGCTGGGGTTGTAACGCGCAGCGAGATTTTGCGAAGCGATTGGGCGATGCCGCTTTCCAAGGGGCTCGGCGCCGACGCCGCGATGGCGACCGCCACGGCGCTGCCTATCCAGAAGGTAATCCCCAAAAAGTGTAGGTATCGAAAGACGATGATGCTCATTGCGTGCTCCTCCGCGGGCCGGAGTCTAGCTGCCATAGACCAGCGGCACAAAGACGCATCGACAAAGGTCTTCTGTCTCGAGCTTGTCACCTCGCTTTCGCGAGGTCTGAAGCGATTGACCCCATTTGCTGCCTACCGGAATGACGAGACGGCCGCCTTCTTGGAGCTGGTCGATCAACGCTGCAGGAACTTCTTCCGCGGCCGCGGCGACGACAATCCCGTCATACGGGGCGCCTTCGGGCCAGCCTTTGCGCCCGTCGGCGCAGAGGACCTCGACGTTGTCGATTCCCAAGGACTGCAGCACCTGCCGCGCATGGTCGACCAGTTCGGGGATGATCTCAATCGCGTACACCTTCTTGGCGAGCTTCGAAAGAACCGCCGCCTGGTAGCCGGACCCCGCTCCGATCTCGAGAACGGTTTCGTGCCCATGGAGCTGCAGGGCCTCCACCGACATCGCAACCATGAGCGGCTGCGAGATGGTCTGCCCGTGCGAGAGCGGAAGAGCACTGTCCGCGTACGCGTTCAGCTTCTGTGCTTCGGGGACAAAGGCCTCGCGCGGCACTTCGCCCATCGCGGCGAGCACTCGGGTGTCGCCGATCCCCCGACGCCGAAGCTGGTGCTCCACCATGGCGGCGCGCTCTTTCCCCATGTCCACTGCGCCCCTAGATAGCATCCAAGCGCGCAGCGCGACAGCACGGACTTTCCGGGCTAGAGTCGGTCCGTCGCAGACGAGGAAATGAGATGGCCAAGACGAATCCAGGCAATTTTTTCGAGGATTTTGAAGTGGGTGCGGAGCTCGTTCACGCCGTACCGCGCACCATCACCGAGGGCGAGGCGGCGCTCTACATCGGCCTGACGGGCTCCCGCTATCCGCTGCATTGCTCCGCGGAGTTCGCGCGCTCTTTGGGCCATCCACGCGAGACGATCAACGACATGCTCACGTTCCACATCGTGTTCGGGAAAACCGTCAACGACGTCTCCCTCAACGCGGTTGCGAACCTCGGTTACGCCGGGGTGAGGTTTCTGGCGCCAGTTTATCCCGGCGACACGCTGCGCTCCGTCTCCGAAGTCATCGGCAAGAAAGAGAACAGCAATGGCAAGACCGGCGTGGTCTGGGTCAAGACGGTCGGGACCAATCAACGCGGCGAAGCGGTTCTCGAATTCTACCGCTGGGTCATGGTCCACAAGCGAGACCCGTCCACGCCGACCGGCGCAGCCGATCGACCGCCTATGCCCAAAGAAGTGGCTCCTGCGGACCTCGTGGTGCCCGCCGCTCTCGATCTCAGCGCGTACGAAGACTGGCCCGCGGGCGGCAGCGCGTACTTCGAAGATTACGAGCGGGGCGAGAAGATCGACCACGTCGACGGGATGACGATCGAAGAGGCGGAGCACGCGACCGCGACGCGCCTGTATCAAAACACCGCCAAAGTTCACTTCGACGCGATCCAAACGAAAGATACACGCTTCGGTCGTCGTTTGATGTATGGCGGTCATGTCATCAGTGTTGCGCGCTCACTGTCCTTCAACGGGATGGAGAAAGTCCTCGGAATCCTTGCCTGGAACGGCGGCGCTCACGCAAACCCCACTTTCGCCGGCGACACCATCTACGCCTACAGCGAGATCCTCGACAAAGCCGACCTTCCGGGCCGCAGCGATTGTGGGGCCCTGCGGGTCAGATTGGTGGCGCTCCGAGACGTTCAGCCGACCAGCGCCGGCTTTCCACTCAAGGTTTCCAAGGACGGGAGAGAGGTTTATGACGAGGATGTCGTCCTCGACCTCGACTATTGGCTGCTCGTCCCGCGACGAGATCGCTGACCGCTGACGGCTTGCGCAGCTCCCAGCCATCCCCTACATGCGGCTCCGCAGGAGTCTTCCATGTACTTGAACATCGTGAACAGCGACCGGTCTCGTAAGCGCAACAAGGCAGCGCGCCGCAATGCCAAGCGCAAGGCAAAGAACCGTCGTCGCGTCAATCGCATGCACGGGCGCAAGCTGGGCCGTCGCCTCTGAGCACGGCCTCGATGGATGCGAAGGTCATCTATGTGGTCAGCGACTCGACGGGTGAAACAGCCGAGCGAGTGACGCGAGCCACGCTGCTTCAGTTCCCCGATCATGGGGTTCGTCTCAAAATCGAGCGTCGCCTACGAGATCGACGCGCGCTGACGGCCGTTCTGGAAAGCGCCGCCGCGGACAAAGCGATGGTCGTATTCACTCTGGTTCGACCAGAGCTGCGCGACCATTTCAATGAGCAAGCGACTCGGCTCAAGGTCCGTCACGTCGACGTGATCGGTTCGCTGATCGCTCAGATTGGTCACTATCTCGAAGCCGACCCCGTGAACATACCGACCGCCGAGATGCCGCTCTCCCAAGAGTATTTCCGCCGAGTCGAGGCAATCGAGTTCGCGGTGAAGAGCGACGACGGCAAGGAGCCTCGCAATCTCAACAAGGCCGACCTGGTCTTGGTGGGTGTCAGCCGAACGAGCAAGACGCCGCTGTCGACGTATTTGGCAGGGCGCGGGCTCAAAGTTGCGAACGTACCGCTCGTGCTGGGCGTGGAGCCACCCGAAGAGCTCTACCAGCTTCCGGGCTTTCGGGTCGTGGGCCTCACCATCGACGTCGACCAGTTGATGTATATCCGCCAACAGCGCCTGCAGCAGCTCGGCATGCCCACCGACGCGAACTACGGCCTTCGCGACCACGTCAAAGCCGAGCTCGAATACGCGCACGGCATTCTGCGGAGCAACCCCGAGTGGATGGTGATCGACGTGACGAACTGCGCCATCGAAGAGACGGCGACGATCATTCTCGAGGGACTCAAGAACCACGACGGGATCAAGGCACTGACCTCGCCACCGCCTGGCGTCTATTAGGGGTTCGGTCCCGTGGCCCTTAGCCTTTTGGTGTCGGGCCGTATTGATGAGAGAGCGCGGCGTAGAACTGGGCGAGGATGCCGTCTGCGACTCGGAGGCGGCGGCTGAGCTCACGCGCGATGTTCATGATGAACAGAGCATAGTCTTTGACGTCGCGTCGGTAGAGAAGGTTCTCGACGTGGTCGGCTGTCACTGAGACGACCAAGGTCGGCGCAACCGCGCGCACGCTTGCCGATCGCGGCTGCACGTCGATGATCGACATCTCGCCGAACCAGTCGCTCGGACCGAGGACCGCCACACGCACGTCGCCGCCTGACTCGCCTTTCTTGATGACCTCGAGCTCGCCGGCGATCACGACGAACATCTGCGTCGACATGTCGCCCTCCTCGACGACGATCTGCCCGGCTTCGACGCGGGTGGTCGGCAGCGACGATGCCAAGATCTCGAGGGTCTCCTTGCTCAGGCCTCCGAATAAACCGATGTCGGCCAGGTGTTCGGAATTGAGCTTGGGCGTAGGTGGTCGACTCATGCTTCAAGCATACGCGAAGCGGTCGTTCGAGTCATGATCGCGGCGAACTAGGGGCGCGGGTCTTCGCCGAGCACCACATTGTCGATGAGGCGGGTCGCTCCGAGGTGGGCCGCCACTGCGATCAGCAGGCGGCTCGGGGAAGGCGGTGGGGCCGCCAGCGTTTCGGGATCGACGGCCGCGACGTAATCCAGGCGATCGAACGCCGGACGAACCGATTTCTCGGCCAGCGACCGAAGCGCATCGGGGTCGCGCTCACCGCACTCCCATGCGTCGAACGCCTGACGAAGCCCCGAGACGATGCCGAGCGCACGCCTGCGGTCCGACGTGCTCAAATAGCGGTTGCGGGAGGAGAGCGCGAGGCCATCGGCCTCACGAACGATGGGGCAGCCGACCAGCTCGATCGGCATGTCGAGGTCGAGGGCCATTCGCGAAAGGACTTTCCATTGCTGATAGTCCTTGCGGCCGAACATCGCAATACAGGGACCGGCGAGATTGAAGAGCTTCGTCACGACCGTGGTCACACCGTCGAAATGCGACGGGCGAAATCCACCCTCGAGGGGCTTGCCGATCTCTTTGACCGAGACCTCGGTCTGGAACGCCGGCGAATACATCGCGTTGGGCTCAGGGGCGAAGACGAGATCAACCCCGCGTTCACGACAGCCAGCGAGGTCGCTCTCGAAGGTCCGCGGATAGCGCTCCAGGTCTTCTCCGGGCGCGAACTGCAGCGGGTTGACGAAAATCGTCAGGACAATGAAGTCGGCGCGTGACTTGGCTTCGTCCAGCAACGAGAAATGGCCGTCGTGCAGTGCGCCCATCGTCGGCACCAGCCCGACACGCCGCTTGGCCGCGCGCGCTTCTTCGCAGGCCTGCCGGAACTCGGCAGGCTTGCGCACGATTTTGCTCATCCCTTTGGTCCGTAGACAGGGCGAACGTGCTGCACCAGGCTGAGCCCCGACGCAGGCGCCTCATCTTTCTTCACGTTGCCGAAGCTGTACTCCTCGCTAGGAAAGACGCCGTCGCGAACTTCATCACAGTAGCGACGCGCAGCCGCCACGCCCTCTTCGAAGAACTCCGCGTATCGTTTGACGAACTTGGGCTTCAGATCAGGCGTCAGGCCGAGCAGGTCGTAGCAGACCAAAACTTGCCCGTCGCAGTGAGGACCTGCGCCGATCCCAATGGTTGGGATCTCGATGGCATCGGTAATCTGCTGGGCGAGGTCGCTTGGAATACCTTCGAGTACGAGGCTGTACGCGCCGGCCTCTGCCACGGCTTTCGCGTCGGCCAAAACCCGGGCGGCCGTCTCTTCGGTCTTGCCCTGCACGCGAAATCCACCCATCGCGTGCACGCTCTGCGGAGTGAGGCCAACATGCGCCATCACCGGGATGCCAGCTCGAACGATGCGCTCGATGGTGGGCGCCGCGTCGACGCCACCTTCGAGCTTGACCGCCTGCGCGCCCCCTTCGGACAGGAAGCGTCCGGCGTTGCGAAGCGCCTGCTCGGAGCCGAGCTGCCAACTGAGGAAGGGCATGTCTCCGACGACGTGGGCGCGTCGCGTGCCGCGCGAGACCGCTCGGCAGTGGTAGATCACCTCGTCGACCGTCACCGGAAGCGTGGAGTCCAGCCCTTGAACGACCATTCCGAGCGAGTCGCCCACCAGCAGGACGTCGACGCCGGCTTCCTCGAAGAGGCGCGCGAAGGTTGCATCGTATGCGGTCACCATGGTGATCCGGGTGCCCCGACGCTTCATGTTGCGAAGCCGGGGCGCCGTCACGGGCCGCTCATCAGGGGCGTGTCCTCGTTCCATGGATTTGCTTCGCTTTGGTCGCGGCCAGGTCGATTCCCGGTCCACGCCGCTACGCCCCATAAAGATAGCACCGATTTCGAATGCGTCATCGGCCCCAAAAGGGTCGTGAAATCAGGCGGCTAGCCCTTAGACCTGCAGCAGAGCGGCGACCTTTTCGCCGAGCTCTCCATCGTCTTCGCCAAGGAGTGCGTCCGCACGCGTGAGCATCCTTCGCGCCTCCTCGTCGAGACCGAGCGCATGGAGAAGCCGTCCCGCTTCGTAGTGGTAGAGCGCATGACGATCTCCGTCGCTCCCTTGGCTCAGCGCGCGGTACAAGTCTGCCGCACGATCCAATCGGCCGTCGGCTTCGTAGAGCTTGGCCAAGGTCGTCGCCGTGGTTGGAGGAAAGTCCGTGATCTGATGTTGGGTAAAGAACTCAATCACTTGGTTGAGGAAGCTCCGTGCATCGTCAGATTTGCCGACCAGCTCTGAAGCCAGCCCGAGCTCCTCGAGCAGTCGCCAGTCCGTCCCGGCGGTCTTGCTCAGCTCCAGCGAGGTCTGCAGGACATCGAGGGCCTCTTGACCATGCGCCTTGCCCCGGAGGAAAGCTCCCATCGCAAGGTAGGGGCGGTAGTCCTCCGGGAGCGCATGCACGGCTCCTTCGAAGTAGCCCATCGCCTCCTCGAACTGCTCGGCTTCGTCGGCCAGACGGGCGAGGGCGAGATTTGCGGCGAGCTTCGTCTCGCCGCCTTCCTCGTCGGGGAGCGCACTTAGAAAGCTCTGCAAGGCCTCTTTGCCGCCCGCGACATCGTCGCCGAGGAGCCGGGCGCGCCCGACCTCGAGCCATAGGTATCTCGGGTCCGGCGCCCGAGCGACCAACGCCTCCAGCTGGACCCGCGCCTCGGCAAACTCTTCTCGCTGCATGGCCAGCAGCGCCTCGAGGAACACGTCGCCATAGCCCTCGTACTCGTTCGCTTGGGCTTCCTCCCACTGACCCATCAGCAAGGCGATACGCTCTTCATCGGTCATCTCGGGCGATGCAGCCTGCTCCTGCGCTTCTCGCGCCTCGAGCCCATCGAGCAGGGCCTGGGCCTGCGCCCGCAGCGACGCGTCACTCACGACCTCCAAGGCACCTTCGAGCTCCTGCTCGGCCAGCTCGATCGAGCCCTGCGCGAGATACGCCCGCGCCTCCTCGATCCGCTGCCGTGCGATTCCATCGGTGCAGAGTCGAGCCTTCTCGGCAAACGTCTCCCTCGCGCTTTCGGCGGATGCGGCCATTGCCTTTTCGTATGCGAGCTTGGCCGGGCCGTAGTCCCCGGCGGCGTAGAGCGCGTCAGCCTTCTTCTCGAGCGCGTCCGGGTCAGCGGAAAACAATTTTTTGAGGAAACTCATGCCCTACTGGAACTGCTTGGACCTTCGCTTTGCGGCTTGTTTGAGCGGCCCGGGAATCCCGCGGCTCCGCGACAGGGTTTGCAGGTCGTTTCGCCGAAGATGGTTCAGAAAGGTCATCGAAATCGCGATCGGCGTTTTCGGGTTGTTGCAGAGGTGGCGTTTGATTTCATAGCTCTTCAGCCACTCCCGCTTTCGGCCGATGTAGCGAAGCACATCCTCGGAGACCTCGCGACTCTGCGCGGCGTTCTTCGCCTCGCTCTCGCTCATCGCCGGCGACGCAACCGCGGCCATGGAAACCACGCGATTCGGGTCCCGCACCAGAATCGAGCGCGCGGCGGCGTTGCCCAGAAGAGCCATTCTGATTTTCTCTCCGACACTCATTCCACGAAGCTTCGCTTGAAGCGGGATGAACTCCTCTTTGGTTTCTTCGGTCCCGTCGAACTTGTCGCGCTCGACTGCGTCTGTTTCGTCATCCTCGGCCAGCGCGCTTGCAAAGAGCTCATCCGACGGCAGGGGCGTCTCGCTCGGCTCGGGGATCAGCTTGCGCTGGATCGCTCTCTTGAGCTCTTCGAACATGGGGATGCCGGTCAGCTCGACCCCGCGCCGGGCGGCCAGCTCGATGAGCCGGTCGGCCGTCGACATCCGGGTGTTGCGGTTCTTGTAGAGCGCTTCGATGATCTCGGGCGCGCCGAGGAGCCGCTGCTGGTTCACCGAGATGATCTCGGTGATTCGTTCAGGGCAATGCGCGGAGATTTTGGCGATGGTAGCGTCGGCGACCGAGTGGTTCGACGCCAAGCGGGCCAAAACCTCCTCATCGCTCGAGAATCGGATCGCGATCTCGTGGAAGACCGCCGGATGCAGGTCTTCCTGGCACGCCGGATGAAGAACGTTATCGGGTAAGCCTGCGAATGTGTCGCCCGCGGATTTGGAGACGGCGGGATCCGTGTCTGCACTGAGCTGCGCAAGCAGCATCACGAGGTCGCCGCCTTTGACGGGGACCATCCCGCGGGCCGCCATCATCTTCGCGGCGGTCGGCGCCTTGGGGTCCGCAAAGCGGCGGAGCCGCTCGGGCACGGCGTCCATGGGTAGCGGTAATTGGGGAATCGACAGCATTTGCCTATCGACCCGTAAACTCGGGTTCCCGTTTCTGCAAAATCGCGGCGATGCCTTCGGTGGCATCCGCGGTGTCGAGGCTCGCTGCCTGAAGGCCGGCCTCCTCGAGCGCCGCATCTCGGATCTCCCAGCGAAGCCCGCGGCGAATCGAGGCCTTCATCTGCTGGACGGCCATTGGGGCCGAGCCTGCGATTGCGCGCGCCAGCCCCATGGCATGAGGCAAGACCTCTTCGGCTGGCACCGCGTGTGTCGCCAGGCCGATTTGGAGCGCCTCGGTACCCCGGATGAGCTTGCCCGTGAAAAGGAGCTCGGATGCGTGGGCGAGACCCACGAGCCGGGGCAACACGTAACTGATTCCGAGTCCAGAATGGATCCCTAAGCGCGCGAAATTCACACCGTATTTCGCATCGATGTTTGCCACTCGAATGTCCGCCAGTAGGGTAAGCCCGAAACCGCCGCCAACGGTGTGTCCGTTCATCGCGGCAATCACCGGAACCTCCAGGTCCAGCACCTGCAAAAAGGGTTCGTACATGGCGAACGAGGCTTCTTTGGACGGCTTTCCGAGATCGCTTCGCTGAAGCGAGGAGCGAAGATCGGCGCCCGCGCTGAAACAGCGGCCCTTGCCCGTGATGACCAGGCAGCGAATTTCCCGGTCGGCCAGCGCCTCGTCGATCGCCTCGGAAAACGAGTCCAAGAGCTCTGGAGTCATCGCATTTCGCTGATCGGGGCGATTCAAGGTGACCAGCCCGATCCGGTCCACCGCCTCATACAAGACCGCTCGCTCGCTCATGCTGACGCTACTCTAGTCGGCCCAGGGCCCTCGGCAACCGCGGGTTCTTGGCCGATTTCTTGCCCGGTGGACGCTGAACGGGTTAGCGGGACTTTATGCAGGAAACCAAGGTTGTTCGGCCGTTTCCGTTTTTTCGGGCGGGCGCACGCGCGAGTCAACCCCAGCTGTCGAAGCCGATACTGGTGTTGGAAGACGTCTACAAGTTCTTTAGGCCTGACCAGCCGACACTACGCGGTGTCGACCTCAAGGTTGAGCGTGGGGAGTTCGTTTTCATTACGGGCCCCAGCGGCGCCGGCAAGAGCACGCTTCTGAAGCTCGTGTACCGCGAGCTCACGGTGGACGAGGGGCGGGTGCTCTTCTGCGGTCGAGACATTTGCAGGCTGACCGACAAGTCGATTCCGTTCCTGCGAAGAAACCTCGGGGTTGTCTTTCAGGACTTTCGGATCATCGACCACTGGACGGTCTTCGAGAACGTCGCCGTTGCGCTCGAGATTGTCTCGATGCCAAAGCGGCTCATCCGATCGCGGGTTGCAGAAGCACTCGAGCGGGTTGGCCTCGCCGGCCGTGGTCCGGAGCTGATCACGAACCTCTCGGGCGGCGAGCAGCAGCGCGTGGCTGTGGCGAGGGCCATCGTGCCGGAGCCAGCGCTGATCCTAGCCGACGAGCCCACCGGGAACCTAGACCCTCATCTCGCCATCGACATTCTGACTCTGTTCGAGGAGATCAACGCGACCGGGACCACCGTGCTCTTCGCAACCCACGACCACTCCCTCATCTCCAAGCGGGACCACCGCTTGATTTCGATCGACGAAGGCCGCGTGTTGGAGTCTCAGCAGGGTCTCAAGCACTGGCCAGGCAGCGGCATTCACACGATGGCGGGGTGAGACGATGGACTTGAAGAACGCAATCGTGCGGGCGAGGCGAGGACTTCGCGAAGAACGGCGCCTCTACGTCGTGGCGGTGACGAGCTTGGCCGTGGCCTTCATTTGCTTGGGGGCGACGCTTCTCGGGGTGACGAACCTCGATGCAGCCGCAACACGTTGGGGGCAGAGCGGACGCATCACGGTGTTCCTGAAGGACGGGGCCGATGCACAGGACGTCGCTCAGCTTCGCGTCGTGCTCGAAGGTCTAGCGGACGTCCAAGAAGTCACGCACACCACGCCATCGCAGGCACGCAATTCGTTCCTCGAAGAGGCCGATGTCGGCGCGGACCTGAGCGCGCTTCCTTCTGATGTGTTTCCGGCCTCGCTCGAAGTGACGCTGGTCAGCGGCGTCACCAGAGAACGGAGCGAGTCGATCGCGTCGAGGCTCGCGCAGTTCCGCGCAGTCAGCGATGTCGAAAGCTACGGGGCCTGGTTTCAAAAGCTGGACCAGCTGCTCTGGGGAGCACGAATGCTGGCGCTGGGTCTCGCGCTGCTGGTCATGTTCTGCGTGGTGGCCGTCATCGGCAACACGATCCGATTGGCCGTCGCGCGGCGTCGTCAAGAGATCGAGGTCATGAAGCTCTGTGGAGCCACCAACGGTTTCGTCCGCGGGCCATTTGTCTTGGAAGGGATGTTTCAGGGCTTTGCCTCGGCGCTCCTCGCCGTGCTTGCGCTTCTGGTCGGCTATCTGGCCCTTCACGAACCGGTGGATGCGACCTTGGCTGCGCTGACTGGAAGCCGCGTGGTGTTCCTCGGCGCTTGGACGCTGGTAGCGCTCCTGGTCGGCGGCGCGCTCATCGGCGCAATCGGCAGCGCCGTCTCGGTGCGCCGCTATCTCTCGGCGTGACATGAAAACCAAAAGCAGATTCTGGGTTTGGCTTGCAGTTGGGCTTTTTGTCCTGGCCGCGGGTGCGGCGGCCGAGCAGGACATTGGCATCGGCGGCCTGACCGACGTAGCGGCGGTCGAGGGGAAGATCGCAGAGAATCTCGCCCGAGTGGAGCACGCGCAGACGCGGCGAGCGCAGATCGATACCGAAATCTCCGGGCTGGCCGCCAAGCGCGAGGAGGCCGAAGGGCGGTTGCATGAACGTGCGCGGGCCCTCTATCGGATTCGACGCGCTGGCATGCTGCCAGTCGCGGGCGGGTTCGACGCCTTGATGGGCCACCTTGCGCGCGTGCAGCGGCTCTCGCGCATGGTTAAAAGCGACCTCGAGACGATGGACTTCCTCGGCGAACGAGGCTCGGCGCTCCGCGTCGAGAAGAGCGAGCTTGCCGATGTCCTCAAGGAAGCGCAGCTGGCATTGCACACGCTCGAAGGCAAGAAGGTAGAGCTCGAGCACAGCAGCAGAAGCGCATCGTTGTTCCAGGATACGCTCCGAGGAGAGCGGGAAGATGCTCCGCGCGAAGACGCGAGCATGAGCTACGGCCGCATTCGAGTCTCCGGCGACATGGATGACCTCGGCGATGGCTTTGCGCAGATGCGCGGACAGCTCGCTCTGCCGGTCCAGGGCTCGATGCGCATCGGCGAAAGCTCTCGGGAAGGCGCGCCAGGCTTGGAATTCTACGGGCGACCGGGCGGCCCCATCCGCGCCGCAGCGGATGGCAGGGTGGCCTTTGCCCGCGTTTACGGCGCTTACGGCCTGATGGTCATCATCGACCACGGAAGCAGCTTTTACACCGTGTACGGCGGTCTCGGCTCGACCGACGTCGAGGTCGGCGACTGGGTTGGGATGAGCACCCGGATAGCGACCCTCGAGAGCGCAGGACCCGACGCGATTCTCTTCTTCGAAGTTCGTAGAGGAACGCGACCGCTAGACGCCCGTAGCTGGCTCGGGTTGTAACGCTGCGCACGTGCTAAGCTCCGTCCGAGCGGAGGCGCCATGAGCTATCGGGACTTCATCAACAACTTGTCGGTCACGCCGTTCGGGGTTTGGCTCGTCAAGACCTTCGCAGCGCGCGTGGACCCTTTGGTCTACAGGCTCACCGGCGGGCGATACACGAGCTCGGGTCCGCTTACGATCCCGCAGCTCACCTTGACCACCGTCGGCAGGAAGTCAGGCAAGGAGCGCACCGTTCAACTCGGCTACACCGCGGACGGCGACGACGTGCTGATCGTGGCAAGCAATTTCGGAGGCACGAACCACCCAGCCTGGTCGTACAATCTCGACGCGAATCCATCTGCGAAAATCCGCCTTGGCCCGGAGGACAGAAGCGTCGTCGCGACGCGTTTGACCGATTCGGAAAAGGCCATTCTCTGGCCGAAAATCGCCGACACGATTCCGCAGATGAAGACCTACGTCACGAAAACCGACCGCAACATCAAGGTCTATCGCCTGAGCAGCGGCTAGGGCGGAGGGCGCGGCTTGAAACCGGGCTCGGGATTGCGGGGCTCCGACCGATAGAGTAAGCGGCGCAATCGAGGTTTCGACGATGTCTTGGCTTGGCGTTTTCCGTTCGCGCTCCGGCGCGCTTTTGTCTGCCCTATTGCTCCTGTCGGTTTGGGCCTGCAAGACGGAGCCGGCTTCCGATGCAGCTGCGTGCAACTCCGGCGACCTGGCGTGGCCCGATGCAGCCGAGCCGCTTTGGAACAACATCGAGGTGACCGCGGTCAACCGCGAGCGTCCGCGCGCCTCGTTCGTCGCGATGGCTTCGCTCGATGACGAGGTCGCGATCGAGCCTGAGCAGGTGTCGCTCAACGGGGCCTGGCGCTTCACCTTCGTAGAGTCGCCCGACTCGCGGCCGGAAGGCTTCGAAGCCGTCGAGTTCGACGTCTCGAGCTGGGACTCGGTCGAGGTGCCTCAGGACTGGAACGGCCGTCACGTCTTCATTCGGTTCGACGGCGTCGACTCGGCGTTCTACCTCTGGCTGAACGGACAGCGCGTGGGCTACAGCCAAGGCAGCCGCGCCGGAGCGGAGTTCAACCTCACGCCGTTTTTGCGGGAGGGCGAGAACACTGTCGCGGTACAGGTGTATCGCTGGTCCGACGGCACCTGGCTGGAAAAGCAGGACATGTGGAACCTGAGCGGGATCTTTCGTGATGTGTCCCTTTGGGCTACGCACGATTCGCAGCTGCGCGACTTCGAGGTGCGTACCACGCTGAACGAGAGCTACTCGCAGGCAGAGCTGACGGTCGAAGTCGATCTGCGACGACTCGTTCGATCGGGGGCGACCGCTTCGCTCGAAATGACGCTCATCGACCCCGAGGGAAATCAGGTTCTCGCGTCGTCCGCCCGCACTGAGCTCGCGCCATGCGGAGAAGCGCGCGTGCGGCTGGCGGGCACCGTGGACGACCCTTGGCTCTGGTCCGCCGAGGCGCCAAATCTCTACCGCTTGATGATCACCTCGACCGACGAATCGGGCGAGGAGCAGATCTTCATCAGACGCATTGGCTTTCGCGACGTGGGCATCGTGGACGGCCAACTCAGAGTCAACGGTAAGCCCATCCTGATTCGAGGGGTCAACCGGCACGAGCACAACCCGGACACCGGCCACTACGTGACCGAAGAGCAGATGCTCACCGACCTGAGGCTGCTGAAGCAACACGGCTTCAACGCCGTGCGTCCCGGGCACTAGCCGCTCACACCGCGCTGGTACGAGCTGGCCGACGAGTACGGCATCTACATGGTCGACGAGGCCAACATCGAGTCGCATGGCCTCTGGCAAGAGCTCGGTCTGAACCTGGGGCGGCTTCCCGAATGGAAGCCGATGCACCAGGAGCGGCTCGAACGCATGGTCGAGCGAGACAAGAACCATCCCTCGATCATCATCTGGTCGATGGGGAACGAGGCTGGCGACGGCGAAACCTTCGACGAGATGAGCGACTGGCTGCACGAGCGCGATCCGTCCCGCGTCGTGATCTACGAGGGCTCGGCGAAGGGTGGGGCGAAGATCATCGCTTCGCATAGCGACATCCAGAGCCCCATGTATTGGAGCGCTTCGCAGGTTGAGCAATACCTGAGCGAGCCACAGCCGCGTCCGATCATTCTGATCGAGTACGCGCACGCCATGGGCAATAGCAACGGCAACATGAAGGAGTTCTGGGACGTCTTCTACGAATACGAGCAGGCGCAGGGTGGTTTCATTTGGGATTGGGCCGACCAGGGAATTCGGCAGCCCGTTCCTGGTTCCGCGGCGGAGACTTTCTTCGGCTATGGCGGCGACGTCGGGCCGGCCGCCCCAGAGGTCGAAGGATTCGCCGGGATCTACGGAAACAACTTCTGCATGAATGGCTTGCTCGGCTCAGATCAAACGCCGCATCCGGCGCTCGCGGTCGTCAAGAAGGTCATGCAGCCCGTTCTCGTCGAAGCGGTCGACCTCGCAGCAGGTCGTGTGAGGGTGACCAATCGCTACGACCACATCGATTGGACCGACCTGCTCGAGGGACGCTACGAGCTCACGGTCGACGGCACCGTCATCGACGAGGGCTCGACCGCCTTGGCCAGCTTGGCGCCGGGCGAAAGCGCCGAGATCAGCGTACCTCTATCCGAAATTGCGTTCGCGCCAGGGGCTGAGCCGCGCATTCGGCTTTCGTTCCGTTTGAAGGAAGACCAGCTCTGGGCGGACGCTGGGCACGAAGTCGCATGGGCCGACTTCATGCTGCCCTCCTCGGTTCCCGGGCCTCCCATCGATCCAGCTGCGGCGCCGGCCCTCACGGTGTTGCAGGATGAAAGCAGTGCCGAGGTCAGGGGAATGGGATTCGCCGTCACGGTCGACAAGGCGACCGGCGCGCTTACCTCGTTTTTGGTCGATGGGACCGAGGTTCTGCGTGCGCCGCTTCGCCCCCAGTTCTGGCGCGCAATGACCGACAACGACCTCGGGAGCTCGCTTCGAAGCCGAGCTGCGGTCTGGAAGGACTTGGGGGACCGTTTGCTGGTGACGTCGTTTGCCGTCGACTCCAGCTCCGACAAGGAGACGATTCTCACGGCCGAGGCCCAGGCCGATGACATCGACGCCGTCTTCGTGCTCGTATATCGCGTCTTTGCCTCCGGTGAGGTCGCTGTGGAACTGTCGTTCACGCCGAACGAGACCTTGCCGGACCTTCCACGCTTTGGAATGCGAGCTGCGCTCGGCGGAGCCTTCGACCGCGTCCAGTGGCTTGGCCCCGGGCCTGAGCCGTCTTACTCGGACCGCCGTCTGCTTCCCGTAGGCTTGTACGAGGGCTTGGTCGCCGATCAGTTCGTCCCCTATGCGCGGCCGCAGGAAAGCGGAAACAAGGCCGACGTGCGTTTCGTGGCGCTCACCGACGCCTCCGGAAAGGGCCTGCTCGCGGTGGGCGCCCCATTGCTGAGTGTCAACGCTTCGGAGTTCCCGTTGGAGGCGTTCGAGGGCGCGAAGCATCCTTACGAGCTCGTCGCCGACGGCCAAGTCCATCTCAGTCTAGACCGCGCCCAACGCGGCGTGGCGGGCGACAACTCCTGGGCTAGGCCGCCTCTGAGGGACTACATCATCGAGGCGGACGCCCAGGGCTACCGATTCTGGATGAGAGCGCTGCGCGCTGGGGATGACCCTGCCGAGCTAGCCCGTAAGACGCTGCCCTAGGGACGGCGTCTGCGACTGGCCGCGGCAACGCGCTAGCGTTTGACGGCGCCGAACGTTTCGGTGAAGGCCAAGAGCGCCTCGAGGTCGGCGTTGCTAATTTTGTTGGGGCCGAAGGCGGGCATGTCGTCGCCGCCCGAGCGAATCCTCCAGCGCAGCTCAGCGGGCGTTTCCATGTCGCCGGCGATTTTCGGGCCGTCGCCTGCCTCGCCCCCAGGGTGGCAGCCTTCGCAGAACTCCGCATAAACCTCGGAGCCGGTTGCGACGTCGGTCGACTCGAGCGGGAATTCGAAGCTCGCTAGCGACAGTGCGGTGGTGCCACTGGACTCTTTCGAACAAGCAAACGCGAACGCCAACAGACCGATCATCGAGACTGCAATCAGATTCTTCCCCATCTTTCCCCCTCCTCGGGCGCTGCTACGCGCGCGGCGCTCCCTCATTCCCCTTGCGTCGCAATTGTAGCAGTTTTTCCCCCTGGACCCGAAAAGCGTCCGTTTCGTCCTTTGCAACGTCGCTGTGGCACGCCGCCTTTTGCGTTGCGCCGACGGCGTTCTTGGTCTTCCCAGCAAGGCGGTGAATCTCCTCGGGCGAAAGGTGGCCGCGCGTACGAAGAATCTCCTGCTGATCGGCTGTGAGCGCCGGGGACTTGATCGCTTTGTCTCGCTCGAAGCCGTCCGCCTTGCCCGACTCGAACTCGACGATCTCTTTGGAGATGCGAACAGAGCACCAATCGTGCCCACACATGGCGCAGAAGTCCGTGTCCACGTCGAGGTCTTCGTCGTGAAACGCGCGGGCGGTATCGCTGTCGAACGCCAGGTCGAAGTGCTTTTCCCAGTTCAGGGCGGCACGGGCGCGGGTCAGGTCGTCGTCCCAGTCCCGCGAGCCTGGAATCCCGAGGGCGACGTCCGAGGCGTGGGCCGCGATCTTGTACGCAATGCAGCCCTGCTTGACGTCGTCGCGCTTGGGTAGGCCGAGGTGCTCTTTCGGGGTCACGTAGCAAAGCATCGCAGCACCGTGGTAACCGGCCGACGTTGCACCGATGGCGCTCGTGATGTGGTCATACCCGGGGAACACGTCGGTCACGAGAGGGCCGAGCACGTAGAACGGCGCTCCGTGGCAGCGTTGCCGTTGAAGCTTCATGTTGTACTCGATCTGATCGAAGGGGACGTGGCCGGGGCCTTCAACCATGACCTGGCAGCCTCGTCTCCAGGCGCGCTCGGTCAGCTCACCCAAGCGATCGAGCTCTCCGAGTTGCGCTGCGTCGGTCGCATCGGCGAGGCCGCCTGGGCGCAGACCGTCGCCGAGTGAGAACGACACGTCATACTCGCGCATCAGGTCACAGATCGCCTCGAAGTGCGTATACATCGGATTCTCTTGCCCGTGGTGCAGCATCCACTTGGCAAGAAGGGACCCGCCGCGTGAAACGATGCCGATGAGCCGCTTGCGAATGAAGGGCAGATGTTCCCGCGCAACTCCCGCGTGAATCGTAAAATAGTCGACCCCCTGACGTGCCTGATGTCGCAAGCTCTCGAGAATGACGTCGAGCGTCAGCTCTTCGATGCTGCGGCCGATGATCATCGAGTAGATGGGCACGGTTCCGATGGGCACACGCGCATGACGGATGATCGCGTCGCGGGTCGCATCGAGGTCGCCGCCGGTCGAGAGGTCCATCACCGTGTCCGCACCCCAGCGCTCTGCCCAGTGCAGCTTTTCGACCTCTTCGTCGGTACCTGAAGAGACGGGTGACGCGCCCATGTTCGCGTTCACCTTCGTGAGGCCGGCCCGACCTATGCACATGGGGTCGAGCTCGTAGCCGAGGTGCACCTTGTTGGCGGGAATGATCATCCGGCCCGCTCCGACCTCGTCTCGGACCTGCTCGGCGCTCAGATGCGCTTCGCGCTCGGCGACTCGCTTCATTTCCGGGGTCACGATCCCGAGTCGCGCATGCTCGAGCTGGGTTACTGGGACGAAGCCGGTCGGCGGCCGCCAGCGACCGTCTTCGAAGCGCCAATCCGCGGGCATGAAGTCCCAGGCGGTCTTGTCGCTCGGCTGAGGCATCCCGGGGGTGTCCGGCGAAGAAAACGTTCGCGGGCCGCCGATGTCCGGCGCATTTGCAAACGAACCCGGCGTCGTACCAGCGCGGTCGGTCGAGGGATTGTGGGCGCCGCGGAGCGGAATTTTGAAATCAGTCATCATGCTTCTCCAGTAGGGAAGAAGCCGATGGTTCGCTTCCCTACGCCGGTGTGAGCCGGATCAGGTTCGACGGGTTCTTCTCAGCCTACTGTGGCGCCCCGAGCGAGCGCCGACTCTAGCATGGTCCCCGGAGCGCAGCTATCCTCCGCTGCTCCGCGCCTCAACGAAAGCAAAATGACCACGCCGATGCAAGGCGTAAAGCAAGCACGATGAACCCTATGCCCAAACCCACGCTCATCGCGGCCGCGCTCACGTACGGGACCTTTCCGCTGGTGTTCGGGGGGGTGATGGGCCTCGGGATCTACGGTGTCGCGCAGGGCTGGGATCCGGTCTTCACCGCGGTGGGCCTCACCGGCGCCGTGGTTCTGCTTCTGCTCGTCCTCGAGCGCGTCCACCCCTACCAAAAAGAGTGGCTTCACAGTCACGGAGACATCCGAACCGACCTCATCCACAACCTGGTGAACTTCTGGATCCCCGAGGTGTACACGGTTGCATTCGTGGGTGTGTTCACGATCGCAGCAGCTTGGCTGTCCAATGTGCTGGGCGCCAAACTTTGGCCAAGGTCGTGGCCGCTGCTTGCGCAGCTCTTGCTCGCGCTCGTCATCGCGGAGCTCGGGACCTATTGGATCCATCGCCTGATGCACGAACGCCCCTTGCTCTGGCGCTTCCACGCAGCGCACCACAGCGCGCCGCGGCTCTACTGGCTCAACGCGGGTCGCTTTCACCCGCTCGACTTGTTCGCACAGCAGTTCTTGGGGGTGACGCCTTTGGTTTTGCTAGGCGCCGACGTACGGATCATCGCGCTGCACACGCTCTTCACCGCCGCTCATGGGATGTTCCAGCACGCCAACGTGGATATAAAACTTGGCCCCCTCAACTGGTTGTTCAGCATGGCGGAGCTCCACCGCTGGCATCACTCCAAGCATCTCGAGGAGGCGAACACGAACTACGGTGCCAATCTGATCCTTTGGGATATCGTGTTTGGTTCCCGGTTCTTGCCAGGCGACCGCCAGCCGCCGACGGAGATCGGCATCGAGTCGTTGCCGAACTTCCCGGGAGGTTACTGGGCGCACCTGCTTTCCCCTTTTCGCTGGAAAAAGATCGAAGCGAGCGCTCGCGCCGAATAGTCGCGTCCCCGGGTTTGGGCGATGTCCCGTTTTCCGCTACAGAACAGATATGGGGTGTAGGCAAACCGGGGGCTGCCTTGTGCTGCTCGCCATGCTCAGCTGCGGAGGGGAGGGCTCGATGAGGTCAGGGCCGGCCCTGCAGCAGCGTCCCTTGGTGCAGACCTGTCTGCCGGGGTACGACGTGAGCTCGGCTCGTGGAAATTTCCGAACGGCAGCGTGTTGATCAAGGTCTTCGGCTTCGAGTTTGATGAAGGCGATCCACAGAGCCGCCGTGCCGTCGAGCCGCGGGCGCGCGCGTATCTCGACGCAAACTGCGCGCACTGCCACCGACCCAACGCCTACGCGGACACTGCGCTGCACGGGCTCGACCTGCGCTACGAAGTCTCCATCGAGCAGAGCGGACTCTGCGAGCCGATGAGGTGCTTCCCCGAGTGGGAAGGCACGCCCCGGATTGCGCCGAGAGCTCCAGCGGATTCCGGAATCATCCAACGATTCGTCATCGAGGACGCGCAACGAATGCCCTCGATCGGGACCTCGACCGTCGACGCGTTCGGAACCCAGCTCCTCAGCGAGTGGATCTCCCAGGTCCGCAGCTGTCCATGGATCGCGAGCGGAGCGCCGCCGTGCTATGGCAGGCGCGATGACGCGCTACGAGCCAGCGACGATTGAGCCGAAGTGGCAGGCCTTTTGGGAGAAGGACGACACGTTCCGCACGCCCGAAGAGACCGGCCGTCCGAAAACATACATTCTGGACATGTTTCCATATCCGTCGGGCTCGGGCCTGCACGTAGGGCATCCCGAGGGCTACACGGCAACCGACATCATGGCGCGCTATCGCCGCGCCGTCGGCTACGACGTGCTTCATCCGATGGGCTGGGATGCGTTCGGCCTGCCCGCCGAGCAGCATGCGATCCTCACCGGCACCCATCCGCGCGACACGACGTCCGAGAACATCACGACATTCAAGCGTCAGCTCAAGATGCTCGGCTTCAGCTATGATTGGTCGCGCGAGATCGACACGACCTCACCCGACTACGTCAAGTGGACGCAGTGGATCTTCCTCAAGCTCTTCGAGCGCGGTCTGGCCTACCAGAGCGAGATTCCAGTCAACTGGTGTCCGGCGCTCGGTACGGTGCTCGCAAACGAAGAGGTCATCAACGGTCTGAGCGAGCGAGGCGGACACCCGGTCGAGCGCGTGCCGCTTCGCCAGTGGGTTTTGAAGATCACGGCGTACGCCGATCGGCTCCTCGCGGACCTCGAAGGCGTCGAATGGCCGAACAGCACCCGCATCATGCAGCAGGAGTGGATCGGCCGTTCCGAAGGTGCCGAGGTGAAGTTCGATGTCGTCGGCCACGACGCGAGAGTCGAAGTCTTCACGACGCGGCCGGACACGCTCTTTGGCGCGACCTTCATGGTGTTGGCTCCGGAGCACCCTCTGGTCGCACAGGTTGCCAGCGACAAACGACGTGGCGAAGTCGAAGCCTATGTCGCCCGGGCCAAGAACAAGAGCGAACGCGACCGCCAGGCGAACAAGGAGAAGACCGGCGTCTTCACCGGAGGCTTGGCGATCAACCCCGTCAATGGCGCGGAGGTTCCCATCTACATCGCCGACTACGTGCTTTGGGGCTACGGCACTGGCGCGATCATGGCTGTCCCCGCGCACGACGAGCGTGACTTCGAATTCGCCACCATGCAGGGGATCCCCATCGTCGAGGTGGTGAGCAAGACCGGTACGCCGAGCGAAGTCCCTCTGAAGGAGGCGATGGTGGAGCAGGGCGTTGCGGTAAACTCGGGCAAGTACGACGGCTTACAGACGGCGGAGTTCAAGAAGCAGGTCACAGCGGATCTCGAGGCGGCCGGCCACGGAGCGGCGCGCGTCGAATACAAGCTTCGCGATTGGAACTTCTCGAGGCAGCGTTACTGGGGCGAGCCGATTCCGATCTATTTCCCGGTTGAAACCGACGGCGATCCGCGCGCGGGCGCCGACTTCCGCATTCAATACGAGCAGCCTATGGCGGTCGACGAGAGCGAGCTGCCTCTTCGATTGCCCGAGCTCGAGGACTACAAGCCCGGGGAAGACCCGGCTGGAGTTCTGGCGCGCGCACGAGACTGGCGTTTCTTCCAGAAGGGCGGTGCCTGGTTTGCACGCGAGACCAACACGATGCCGCAGTGGGCCGGTTCGTGTTGGTATTATCTGCGCTTCATCGACCCCGAGAACGCCAAAGAGATTTGCGCCCCGGAGCTTGCGAAAAAGTGGCTTCCGGTTGATCTCTACGTAGGCGGAGCGGAGCACGCGGTTCTACATCTTTTGTACGCGCGATTTTGGCACAAGGTCCTCTACGACGCCGGGGTCGTCCCGACGAAGGAGCCTTTCAAGAAGCTGGTCCACCAAGGGATGATTCTCGGTGAGGGCGGACAGAAGATGAGCAAGTCGCGGGGCAATGTCGTGAATCCGGACGACATCGTCCGAGAGTTCGGCGCAGACTCGATGCGCATCTACGAAATGTTCATGGGGCCGCTCGAAGCCACCAAGCCCTGGAGCACCAGCTCGATCGCCGGCGTACGCCGTTTCCTCGACCGGGTTTTCAATGTGACCGTGCGGGCCGATGCGAATGCCAAACCCGACGCCGCGCTCACGCGTCTCTTGCATCGAACGATCCGCAAAGTCACCGAAGACATCGAAGGCATGCGCTTCAACACGGCCATCAGCGCCATGATGGTACTCAGCAACGAGCTCATGAAGCTCGACCCTGTGCCGACCGAAGCCGTCGAAGTGCTTGCCAAGCTTCTACACCCGTTTGCCCCGCACCTCGGTGAGGAAATTTGGGAGATGCTCGGCCGCCGCCCCAGCATTCAGAACGAGCCCTGGCCGACGTACGATCCGGCGCTCTGCGAAGAAGACGAAGTGGAAGTCCCAGTCCAGATCAACGGCAAGGTCCGAGGCCGCATCACGGTCCCAAAGGATGCCACGGAGGAGCAAGCCCTAGCCGCTGCCCGCCAAGCTCTCGCAAACCAACTCGAAGGAAAAACCCTGCGCAAAACCATCTGGGTCCCAGGCAAAATCCTAAACCTCATCCTCTAGGGGACACTCTCCACCCCTCTAACCTGCTGAAATCAGACGATTCCCGCGGCAAGGATCGCAACGACTGCTGACCGACGCCTCAGCCGGCTGCGCGGGAGCGGTTTGGGCGGGTTGGAGCTCCCCCTTTTGGAACCTCGGGGTCTTTTCGAATCTCATCCCATTCGTCGCGCTCACGGCACTCGAAGATCCAGTCCCGATAGGCGGCCGCTCGTGCAGCAGGTTCGTGGCCGAGGCGAAGGTACCAGTTCGTCGGGGTCCAGAGCTTAGTCAGGCCAGCGGTGGAGCGAGGCAAACCCGAATGGATGCGGTAAGTGGACCATGGGTAGTCGTCGCCATCCTCGACCAGGTGCGCTCGGACCGGATTGAGGTCGATGTACGCGGTGGCTACCGCGAGGTGACCCTCTGACTTCATTGGCTTCGAGTAGTAACGCTGTTCAAAGAGTTTTCCGGTGGTTCCGTACCGCCTATTGCGAACCTGCGCGTACCGTTGAGCGACACGCTTCACGAATCGCCCGAAGGCGTCCTCTGCGAAGGGGCTCGCGAGCAGATGAACGTGATTTGGCATCAGACACAGGGCGTGAACACAAACGTCCGAACGTACGAGGTGGGTGCTCATCAGCCCAATGAAGAAGAGATAGTCGCGAGGATACGAGAACAAACGGCGACGATTGTTTCCACGCAGCACGATGTGATGGGGAACACCTTCTAGGACTTGACGGGCGGCTCTCGGCATGCCCGTTTCATCGGCCAAGAACGGAACGGAGTTCGCTGCAACTTGGCCGCTGCGATCTTTGCCTGAGATCGCCCGTAGTTCCGGCGAGTTATGAGGGTAGAGAGTGTCCCGGCTAGCGGGCGGCGCCGCGCTTTAGCTCGGTGAGGACTAGTTTGGCGACGGACTTGAGGGTTTCGAAGACGCCTTCACCGGTCGTGGCGATGGCGTCGAAGTCGGGGACGTTGCCGGTGTTGAGTAGGCTGCGGAGCTCTTCGACGGGCGAGATGTTCGGCATGTCGCGCTTGTTATACTGGATGACATAGGGAAGGGCGTCGAGGTTGTAGCCCTGTTCGGCGAGGTTGGTGCGCAGATTGTCCATCGACTCGATGTTCGCTTCAGCGCGGAGCATCTGAGAGTCTGCGACGAAAACGACGCCGTCGACGCCCTTCAAAATCAGTTTTCGGCTCGCGTCGTAAAAGACTTGGCCGGGGACCGTGTAAAGATGGAATCGCGTCTTGAAACCGCGGATTTCGCCGATTTCGAGCGGCAGGAAATCAAAAAAGAGGGTTCGCTCGGTCTCGGTCGCAAGCGAAATCATCTTGCCCTTCGCATCCGGGTTGGTGCGATTGTAGATGTACTGCAAATTGGTCGTTTTACCGCAGAGCCCAGGACCGTAGTAAACGATCTTGCAGTTGATCTCGCGCGACAAGTAGTTGATGAAAGACATCCCCCTAAGCCTCTCCTAGTCAGTCGTTGAACAAGTTGTCGATGTCATCATCGGTTATCTCAGCGAAAGGTGAGCTCTGAAAAGGATCTTGCGCCTTGGCCATCACCATCTCGAAAATCCGTGTCAGGTGCTCTGTGGCGCGCTTCACGCGAAGCCGCACAAGCCCCAAGCTTGTCCGATTGTCGAAGATGACGACAAGAATCACGCGACCACTGACCACTTGAATATGAACGTTCTGCCGAACCCCCTCGTGGTATTGCGTCGCAAACTCCTGCTCCCTCAGCAGCTCCGCGATACCTCCCGTTGCGGCGATGGTACCCGCAGTGAGCGACGCGAGGGAAGTCGTATCGAGATCTCCGGTATCGCCCGACGCGCTGATGAGCTGGCCGTTCTTGTCGATGACAAACACGACGCGTGCGTTCGCATCCTGGACGAGCCGATTGGTCACGGCCTGGACCTGGGCAAACTCCTCCTCGTACATCACCATCTGGGGGCTTGCCATGTTCTGAGCCGTGCTCCTTCGCCTTCTTCAGTGCTATGAGTTCCTAGCAGAGCGCTAGTCACCGGTAAAGATTTCCGGCCCCACCACTCCCAGCATAACAGGCCGTCACTATAGGCAAAATCGATGCTTCGTTTCCTCTACCGCTTGTTCAGGAATCTACTGTGCGTGCCGCTCCTACCGCTGTGGACGATCGCCCGATGGCTATCGCGACCCAAAGGCCGCTGGATCGTCGTTCGTCTCAAACCGCGCCTCGTGGAGGCGCGTCAGCCTGTGCCGTGGCTCCGCCGCCTCCTCGACGCGGACACGCTCCGGCGCACCTCGTCGCTTGCCGGCGTTCGCAGGCTTGCTGACTATGCGATCAGGGATCCTCGAATTGAGGGGGTCGCATTCGTCTTGCCCCCCATCCAAGGAGGCTGGTCGGTTTGCTCCGGGCTTCGCGAGCAGATTCTCCGTCTACGAGACGACGGCAAGCAAACCTGCGTGCTCCTGCCCCGAGGTGGAGGGCATCGAGAATTGTACATCGCGTCGGCTGCAAACCACATCTATCTCGCGCCGCAGGCGACGGTCACCCTTCTCGGCCTTTCCGCACAGTCGCACTACATGAAGCCGATGCTCGATCGCATCGGCGTCGAGGTCGAGCCGTTCGCACGCAAGGAATACAAGACCGCCGCCGAACGACTGAGTCGCGAATCGATGAGCGAGCCCCAGCGCGAACAGGTGCAGGCGCTGATCGACGGACACACCGAAGCATTTCTGGACGCGCTCTCGCAGCGGATAGGCACGACGCCCGAGCAAACACGTTCGCTCTTCGAAGCAGGGGTCTTCCGTGGTCAGAGCGCGATCGATGCGCAACTGGTCGATGCGCTCGCGTACGAAGACGAGCTGCCCGAGAAGCTCGGCACCGGCGACGAGAAGAAGACCGGGCTGATCGAGGGCGGCCGATTCCTCGCCTTCAAGGGAGCAAAGCTGTTCCGTCCTTTGCGTCGCGAGCCGTACATCGCTGTGGTCACGGTGAAGGGCGCCATCTCGGAGTCCGGCGCTCCGATGGGCCGGCGAGCGTCCATCGTGGCGGCCCTTCGACAGGCGCGACAGGATCGCAGGGCGCTCGGTGTCCTTCTATGGGTCGATTCGCCGGGAGGTTCCGCAGAAGCCTCGGACTTGATCCACCGTGAGGTCGTCCGAGTCCGCGAAAAGAAGCCGGTCGTCGCGTACTTCGGTGAGGTCGCCGCCAGCGGAGGCTACTACGTCGCGGCACACGCCAACGCCATCGTCGCCCAGCCCCTCGGCCTCACGGGCTCGATCGGGGTGGTCTCGGCGCGCCTGCTGGCCGCCCAGCTTCTCGACCGCGTTGGGATTCGAACCGAAGTCCTTCGGACGGGGCCTCATGCCGACCTCTACTCGCCTCATCGCCCGCTGACCGAGGAGGAGCGTAGTCTCATGAACCGGGAGCTCGACGCCTTCTACGAATCCTTCGTCGCGCTGGTCGCCGACGGTCGGGGGCGGACGGTCGACGAAATCGAGCCACTGGCCAGAGGCCGCGTCTGGCTGGCCTCCGATGCCCATCGTCACGGCCTGGTCGACCGGCTTGGCGGCATGGACCAGGCCCTCGAGCTCCTCAAGGAAACCATCGACGTGCCTCCAAGGCTTCGTGAGCGGCTGCGCCCGATGGTGCTGGCGAGCTACCGCCTCGAGCCCCCGCCACCGGCAGCCCTGCTTCGCCTCGATGGCTCCGTGTTCGAGGGTCTGCGGGACCTGGCGTTCCTGCTCTCCGAGAGCCCGGCGGTTCTCTACCACGCAATTTCGCTCCCCCGGATACGCTGAGCCGCCGAAATTACGCTTTCGTGCGAGGGTCGTTTATCGTGGGAGCGGGGAGGGACCGATGAAGGCAAAGCAGATCACGCTGACCCTAGTGCTCGGGGTCATCCTCGGCTGCGGGGGCGCTCAAAAGCCGAAAGCCGGTCCGTTGCCCGAGGGAGCGACCTTCTACGGGGTCTGGCAGTCACCCCAGTACGGCAATATGCACTTGTGTCAGAGTGGCCGGCAGGTGGTGGGCGACTACGTCAAGAACGAGCGGGCCGGGCGAATCCAGGGCGACGCCGAGGGCGACCTCCTGCTCTTTCAATGGGAGGACCGCCGGGAGCTGGTGATCGGCAAGCCGCAGGTTCGGCGAGGCCGCGGCTACTTCCGACTCGAGTTCGGCGAAGATGGTGACCAGTACCTCAAGGGCGAATGGGGCATGGACGAAGACCTGGCGGGCGGTGGACCCTGGAACGCGGTGAAGCTGCGCAAGGGCCAGCCGGACCGTTGCACCGGCGTCGACGAGCCCATTTCCCTCGAAGACAGGCCCCATCCCTGGGATGAGGACGAGGACGAGTAGCCTGGCCCGGCCTCTGCGGCGAACGTCGCCCGCGGCGCTAGAGCTCGCGCTAGGCGGCCGATTCGGCGGGAGCGCAGAATACTACGGAGCAGCTCTTGCGCCGTTCGGCGCTGAGACGAGCGCACAGCTCGGCCAGATTGTCGTCGTAGTCCACGACGAGACCCGCGGTCGCTTCACCGGCGTCGTTGTACGTGCAGCCGTCGAGGGCGACCCAACGGCCCTCCCAGCTCGCGTCGCCGCAGATGTCCCTCCAGGCGACTGGATCGGTTTCCGGATCGGAATCCTCCAGGCCTCGGAAGTTGATGAAAGAGTGTCGTCGCTGGTCAGTCATGTTGCAGCCTCCGGAGGATTCTCTGCAGCGGCATCAAATCTCTCGAAGTCGGGCGAGTTTCCAACGCCTCTACGGGACGCGCAAGTCGAACTAGCTAGGTGGGTACCGCGGCCTGGAAGGTCAAGTGCTAGCGCCTAAACATCAATCATATTAGCTGTTTAGGTAGATGCCCAACTGAAGATCTGGCGGACGGGCTTGCGCGCTTGGCGGATCTTTGCAGTCTCTCGGAGTCGGCGGAATCGCGATCCTATCGAGCCCGGGATCAGGCAGCCAGTGCGGCGAGCAGTTGATCCAGGTTCTCGCGGGTGTGCAGCTCGGTGACCGCAACCAAAAGGTCTTTGCGCCAGTCGTCCCGGAAACGACCGAGGTCGATGCCGCCGAGGATGTTGCGCGCTGCGAGGCGAGCGAGGACTTCGCTCGCATCAGGGCCTGTGCTTCGTACCACCAGCTCGTTGAAGACCGGCGCAGAGTATGGAACCTCGAAGGCATCGAGCTTTTCAACGCCTGCTCGGACGTAGGTTGCGGCGTTCAGGCAGCGTCGCCCGGCCTGTTGGAAGCCCTGGCGTCCGAGCATGGCGGTTCGGATCCCCATCGCGAGCGCGATGAGGCCGTGGTTGGTGCAGATGTTCGAGGTCGCCCTCTCGCGGCGAATGTGTTGTTCCCGGGTCGATAGGGTCAGGACGTACCCTGGCTGACCCTCCAGATCGACGGTGCGACCAACGAGCCGGCCGGGCATCTGCCGAACGAAGGCCTGCGACGCACCAAAGAGGCCTACCCCAGGGCCGCCGTACTGAGGGGGCACCGCCAGGGCCTGTCCTTCGCCTACGCAAATGTCGGCGCCGCATGCGCCTGGTGGTTGAAGCACCGAAAGCGCATACGGCTCGGCGGTCGCGGTGACCAGGAGTGCGCCCTCGATGTCCGCAACCGCGCGCGCGGCGTTCAGATCCTCGACGCAGCCGAAGAAATTCGGGTAGCCCACCACAACAGCTGCCGTCTTCGCCGTGATGAGGCCCTT
The DNA here is from genome assembly GCA_963712235.1 of uncultured delta proteobacterium. GTDB lineage: Bacteria > Myxococcota_A > Polyangia > Polyangiales > Houyiibacteriaceae > SG8-38. The sequence goes on along the minus strand of CAVQHC010000002.1, from coordinate 56,978 downwards.
CGCGGCCTGCCAATCGGTCCGACCGTCGGCGGCGATCGGAATCAGCTGGATCGTGACTTCGGTGTCGAGGCCGGACACGTAGGTGCGAATGGTCTCGATGTACTCGGGGTGCAGTCCCCCGCTCAGCAGGACGTGCGTCCGCCGCTTGATTCGTCGAGCCATCAGGACGGCCTCGGCCGCGCCGCTCGCACCGTCGTACATCGACGCGTTGGCGACGTCGGTGCCCAAGAGCTCGCAGACGATCGTCTGGAACTCGAAAATCGCCTGAAGCGTTCCTTGCGAAAGCTCAGCCTGATACGGCGTATAGGCGGTGTAGAACTCGCTTCGCTGCAGGAGCTGGTCGACGGCCGGCGGCACATGGTGCCGGTACATGCCTCCACCGAGGAACGACAGCATGTTCGCACCCGCGCTTGCGTCCGACAGGGCGGTCAGGTGCTCCATCAGCCGGGGTTCGTCCAGGGCAGGCTCCAGATCGAGCGCCCGATTCAAGCGAACCGCCTCCGGGATGGCCGTGAATAGATCGTCCATGCGCTCGACGCCGACACGGGCGAGCATCGTTCGGATCTCTTGCGGCGTATGAGGCAGGTATCTCATCTTCGAGAGGTAGTGCCGTTTGCTCAGCCGTCCAGGGTTCCGAGGTACTCCTCGTACTTGGCCGCATCCATCAGGCCCTCGAGCTCCCCCTGGTCCGAGGGGCGAATCGTGATCAGCCAGCCGTCTTTGTAGGGACCCTCATTGACGAGCTCCGGGCTCGATTCAAGCGCGGCGTTGACGTCGACCACCTCGCCGCTGACCGGGGCAAAGAGCTCGCTCACGGTCTTGACCGACTCGATGTCGCCGAACCGCTCGTGTGCCTGGACGTCCTCCCCAGGAGCCGGCATGTCGACCAAGGTGATATCGCCGAGCTGTTCGACCGCGTACGAAGTGATTCCGACGCGAATCACGTCGTCCTCGATACGCGCCCATTCATGGTCGCGGGTGTACTGGAGGTCCCTTGGGTACGTCACTGTCATCACCTCTTGTAAAACGGGGTGCTCACTACCACGGCGTCGACCACCTTGCCACGAATCTCGATCCCCAGGCTGGTCCCCACCTTGGCGAGGGCCAAGGGCACATAGCCGAGACCGATGTTCCGTCCAACCGTCGGCCCCGGGGAGCCGCTGGTGACCTCTCCGACCTGCTTTCCATTGGCGACGATCGGGTAGCCATGGCGGGCGATTCCGCGTCCGGTCATCTCGAACCCGACGAGCTTTCGTTCGAGCCCTGCGGCTTTGATCGAGCGGAGCGCATCACGTCCGATGAAGTCGCCCGCATCGAGCTTCACCACCCAGCCGAGGCCCGCTTCGAAGGGATGGGTCTGTTCGCTGATGTCGTTGCCGTAGAGCGCGAGCCGCGCTTCGAGCCGGAGGGTATCGCGAGCGCCGAGTCCGGCCGGTTCGAGCCCGTGGGATGCACCGGCCTCGAGCAGGGCGCGCCAGAGGGTCACGGCGTCATCGCTTGCGCAGAACAGCTCGAAGCCATCCTCACCGGTGTACCCGGTCCGGGCAACCCAGAGCTCGACGCCGGCCAAGCTCGAGCGGGTGACATGGAAGTAGGGGAGGTCGTAGACCTCTCGCGGCGCGCCGAGGTCCTTCATGATGGCGACCGCCTGCGGCCCCTGCAGGGCCAGGAGCGCCCAAGCATCCGACACGTCGTTCCACGGCGTCCCAAGAGCCAGGTTCTCGGCAAAGTGCGCGACGATCTTGTCGCGGTTCGATGCGTTGCAAACGACGAGGACCTTCTCGTCCTCCAAGCGGTACACGATGAGGTCGTCGAGGATGTGGCCGGCCTCGTTGCAGCACGTGGTGTAGAGCGCCCACCCAACGTCGAGCGTCGAGACGTCGTTGGTGACCAGGTGATCCACTGCCGCGACGGCGTTGGGTCCTTCGACTAGGATTTCGCCCATGTGGGACACGTCGAAGAGGCCTGCGCGGCTGCGAACCGCCTCGTGTTCCTTCTTGATGCCCGCGTACTGAACGGGCATCAGCCAACCGGCGAAGGGAACGAGTCGGGCGCCGAGGGCCCGGTGCTCGTCGGTGAGCGAGGTTTCACGGAGTACTTCGGTCAAGGTGGACGGAGCTTAGGGTCGACCGGGCTCTGCGCAACTATCGGCCGCGCCGGTCGATATCTGCTCCGTGGCTTTGGGTGATACGCTCTGTCTCAGTCGCGCCGGGCGGCACATTCGGTCGTTTCCGATAGGGGTTTCAGCGCTCGAGCTCGGTTCGCACCCGGACTGCGATATCGTGATCCATGCTGCCGCGGTGCCTCCACGGGCGAAGCTGTTTCAGCCTCACGGAGGCACCGTTTTTATCTATGACCTGGACGAGCGACCCGGCCTCGGGGCTCGTTCGGTCTTGCCGATCGGGCGGCCGCTGGCGGTGGGTGCTGGGTACACGGTGACTCGCCTCAAAGCCGAGGCCGTTCCATCCGAGCGCGGCGGCACCGAGCTTCTTCGCGCGCGGCGCCGCGAAACGGCACGGCTCTCGCTCATCGGCGGCCATGGGGCAGCGGCGCGCGCGTTCCACCTGGGAGAAGAGCCGCTGTCGCTCGGCGGGGCTCCGGACAACGCGATGACCCTGTCGGACAGAGCCGTCAGTCGATATCACTGTCGGATCGAACCCTCGGCGCAAGGCGTTTCCGTCCGCGATCTCGGGAGCACCAACGGCACTTGGGTCGACGGTCTTCGAATCCGCCGACACCAGCTTCGGCCGGGGGCGGTGCTTCGGGTCGGCCGGACCGAGCTGCGGGTGGTTCGCCGAGGCCGTAATTGCAGCTCGCCTTCGGACCTCGTCGTTGCATCGACTGCGATGCTCGCCGTCATGGCCGACGTCGATCGTTTTGCGACGCTGCCATGGCCCGTCCTGATTCAGGGTGAAACAGGAGTGGGCAAAGAGCACATCGCTCAGGCGTTGCACCAACGCGGGGTGCGGCGAAAGGGCCCCCTCGTTCCGATCAATGGAGGCGGGCTTCCGCGCGAGCTCATCGAGAGCGAGCTGTTTGGGCACGAACGCGGCGCGTTCACCGGCGCCGTTCAAACGCATCGCGGCGCGTTCGAGCAGGCGCATGGCGGAACGCTCTTCCTCGACGAGGTTGCCGAGCTCGCGCCCGATCTTCAGACACGCCTCCTTCGCGTCCTCGAAACCTGGGAAGTCCGTCGCGTGGGCAGCGAGTCGGCGCGGCGCGTCGACGTTCGGTTGCTTTGCGCCACCCATCGAGATCTTCGCGCAATGGTGCGTGAGGGGCGTTTTCGATCCGACCTCTACTACCGAATCCACCGCCTGGTCGTCGAAGTTCCCCCGCTGCGCGCACGCCCGGACGACATCGCGCCCTTGGCCGCGCACTTCGTCCGAGCAATGGAGCCGGAAGTCGGCGACCGTCGACTTGCCCCCGAGGCCCTCGAACGCCTCCAGGAGTATTCATGGCCCGGCAACGTGCGTGAGCTGCGAAACCTCCTCGAGCTTGCAGCGGTCGACTGCGACGGCGCCCTAATCGACCTGGCTTCGGTCGAACGCGCGCTACGTCGAAGCGCGGAGCCTTCCGTTCGCCGTCCATCGGCTAGCTCGCTCCGCGAAACACTAGAACAGTACGGCGGCAACCTGTCCGCCGCGGCTCGAGCCTTGGGCATTCCGAGGTCGACGCTTCGCGACAGGCTTCAGGGCGCGTCGTAGGTCGGAAGCTAGGCCGTCCGACGGCGCGATTCTTTGACGCGCCGAATGCGAAGCTCGAGGAGGTCTTGGGCCACTCCATAGATTCGCTTGAGGCCGGTCGACTTCGACTGTCCGGAGCGACGGGGCCTGCACGCGATCGTGACCACCGTCGTGGGGACGCCCGCACCTAGGATGCGAATCGGGAACTCGAAGTTCAAAAAGAAGGTGTCGGGCACCAACTGGTCGGCATCAAACAGCGACCGGCGGAACAAGTAGGGGCCGTCGCTCTGCATCCGGACGCCGTGCACCATGAAGATGAGCGCGCGTACGCCTGCCGAGAGGACCTTCCGGTGAAGACCGTCGTCCCGGTGGTCATAGACACTGAACACGACCTCGCTCCGATCTCGGGCCGCCGCATTGCGTAGGGTCCCGATGGCATCCGGTGCGATTTGACCGTCCGCCGGTAGGAACGTCACCCAGTCGCCTTTGGCCGAACGGACGCCAGTCTTCAGCGCCGCGCCAATCCCCCGGTTGCTGTCGTGGCGAAGGAGCTGATGAGGCGCACCGGCGAGCGCCTTGGACGCTTCGGCGGAGGTGCCGTCCGAAGAGCCGTCATCGACGAAGACGATTTCGGCCGAAGGCTCGTGCTTGTACAGCCACTGGCGCAACTCCAGCAAGACCGGCGCGATGTTGTCCTCTTCATTAAAGGCGAAGAGGATGACGCTCAGCTCGGGCCCGCTCACTTTGGCCGCTCCCGCGTCACCCTTGCGGGAACGCCGACCGCAATGCTGTAAGGGGGCACGTCTTCAACCACTACGGCGCCGGCGCCTATCTGCGCGCCCCTGCCGATGCGAACGCCTGGAAGAACGATCGCGCCGACGCCCAGGTCACAGTCGTCTTCGATGACCACGGGCCCAAGCTCGACCGGTGAGCTCAGGATCGGAACGTCGCGCCCCGCTTCGCCATGAAACGACGTGAGGATCCGAACCCCCGGGCCGATGCCCACGCGCGCGCCAATGTCGATTCCGCCAGCGCTGTGGAAGAACGCCTGCTGTCCGATCCAGGTCTGGTCGCCAATGCGCATCGTGTTGCGGTGATAGCCCTTGAGAATCGCCTGGTGTCCTACGTAGACGTTGGTGCCGAGCTCGATGTTCTCAGGGTGAAAGACCAGAACGCCCGCTTCGAAGACACAGTTGGGACCGCAGCGCGCGAACTGGTCGACGCGAAAGGAACCGTCGCCGTGACTGCGGTGCCGCATCGCTCAGAGGTTAGCAGGAGAGGCCGGCAAGGTTGCAAACTTCGGCTCAACCGGGCCCATCGCGTCGGACAAGTCCGCAAGGTAGCGGGCGAGCCCCTTCGCACCCGTGGCTTCCGCAATTCGAGAGGCATAGTGAAGATTGCGTGCGGGGTGCCCAAGGGCGACCGGCGGGTCGTACTGAGGCTCGGGCCGGGCCATGCGCTGGATGCGAGCGGGCACCGCCGCGAGACTGCCTTCGGTAAATCCGTCTAGCCTAGGGACCCCGGCCAAGAGCGTCGAAATGGCCGCGCGCGGGAAACCTTGGGCGTACAGATCGTGACCGCGATCCAGGGTCACCAGAGCGATCAGAGCGTCGGTACCCGGAGACCCTTCCCGGAGCTCTGCAAGCGCGACGCTCGCGTAGCGCGCAAGCTCCGGCTCGTGCGCGCTGTCGCCGCATCGTGAGCGAACGTCGAGTAGCCATTCGCTTGGGCAAGTCGGCACGCCGAGCCGATCGGCCAGGGCCGCTCGCGAAACTTGAATCGGCCGGCCTGGGTTTGCACGAAGGAAGCGCCGCACCCTCGCATCTCGTCCCCCCGGCCCGCGCAGCTCGAACGGATCGAGGTCCGGATGGCGCCGGTAGAGATGGTCCCAGAACCATTCGGAAGAGGCGAGGCCGTGGGCCAGCAGCGTCACGTCCGGACGAATGCGCCGCCGTTCTTGGAGATACCACATCGGGCCCACCCAATGGTCCCGCTCAACGATCAGGATTGCATTGGGCGGTGCCGCGCGCAGGGCCTCGAGCCCGATGTCTGACGTGAACGTGTCGCGGTCCCGGCTGCGTTGATACGGAACCGGAGGTGCAACCATGACCAAGAGCAGAAGCGCTGCGAGCATCACGGGGGCCCATGATGCGCGGTGGTAGCCCAGGTGGGCCAGCAGGAGTCCTACGCCGGACGCCGCCAGCCAGGCGGGAATCGCGAGGTAGCCGTTGTAGTCGAGAACGTCGGGCGCGAACACGCCGTTGCGCGCGATGAATGCAACGAAGAAGATCCATGTCGCGTTGAAGAAGAATCGGCCGAGCCCCCGCCTGCGTGCATAGAGCGCGTATCCGCCGAAACCGGCGAGCAGCAGGGCCAGTAGTCCGTCGCGTAGAGACCAGAAGAGCAGCTCGCCGATGTGCTCCCACCATTCGGACCAGGATTCGACCCCCTTCGACGCGAAGTCGGCCGCCGTGAAGTAGTGCACGATCGATTGTGCGTTGGTCGGCGCGCCCCAGACGACGACGTCGGTTCGGCCGGCGACGGCGAAAACGTACAGATGCATGGCGAGGCCGAGCAGCCCGCCGCCAACGAGCATCCGGAGCGCGCGCCGGGGAATCTCCTGGCGCGCGATTCCGATCAGGAGCCGCGGGGTCATCGCCAAGGCGACGCCAAACGCGCAAACGACATTGGCGCTGGCGGCGAGGCCCAAGCCCAGGCCGCTTGCGAAATACGGTCCCGGTCGCTGTTCCTCGTCGAGGACCGCGCCCGCGAATCGTGCGGCAGCCCAGAGCGCAAAGAAAACCGCGAGAGGGTAGACCTCGATCCGGGTGGCCGGCTCCCAGAGCGCCGGATGCATGCCGAGGAGCGCGATGCATGGCGCGACGTAGCGCACGTCGCCTTCGGGGCAATCGGCGTCGGGTCGGACCAGGGTCTCCGCGAAGCTGGTGGCAGGGATGACGGTCAGGGCCCCAAAGAGCGCGGAGAGGCCGTTCAAGCCGACGAGCGGATCGACGCCCGGCAGTCGGCTGGCGATCGCACCGAGAATGGTATGCAGCGGTTGACCGAATGGATGGCCTAGACCGAGCTGCTCGGCGACCATGGCGAGCTCGGGGCTGTCGTACATCGACAGGCTTCTACACATCGTCAAGACGTAGAAGACAAGTAGCGCTGAAGTCGATGCGGCAGTGATGCGCCGCGAGTGGACCGGCAGGCCGAGCAGTCGCTTAGCCACGGTCTCTTCCCGAAAGCGGAACGAGAAGATTGATGATGCCGCCGACTCCCGCGGTAAGCAGTTGAATGGCCCAAAAGCTGAGCGACGCGGCGTATGCACTCGCCTCGGGAACGCCGACGGTTCCGTAAAGCGCCGCAAAGGCCGCTTCGCGAACGCCTGCACCGCCCACGGTGAAGGGGAAGAACGCGGCTGCGCCGATCAGGGGCATCGCGACTGCCGATTGCGCGAAGGTCACCGACGGCTCGAGCGAGTGCATGATCGCATGTCCAGCGACTACGTTGAGGAGGTGAATGATCAGCGAGAGGAAGACCGCTGCAAAGAAAGGGCCGACCGAAAAGAGGCGAGGGAGCGCACGCAAGTGCTTGCCCAGCTTCTCGGGAAGCAAGGGAGCCAGCCTAGGTGCGACCGCAATGCCGATTAGCGCGGCTGCCGCCGCCCCGAGGCCCACCACAGCCCAAAGTCCGACGTTCTCGATTCCGGGAATCGGTTGAATCAGATAGGCGCCGGTCGCAAGAACGAGAAGCGCAGAGACTCCGATGACGCGCTCGATGAAGACGACGGCGACGCCGCTCGTGGCGCTTGCCAAGTCGAGGTCCCCAAAGGCTTTCCGGCCCGCGACTCCTCGAATGACGTCTCCGCCGACCCCGCCCGGCGCGTAGGTGTTGTAGAAGTGGCCGACCAAGTAGAGGTGGGCGGTACGAGGCCAAGAAGGGATGTCGATCGCGCCGTAGGCTCGCAGCAAGAGCCGCCAGCGAAGCATGCCGCAGGATAGGCCGAGCACGACGACGGCGATCGCGGCCAGCGCGGCGCCCAGGGACAGCCTCTGAAATCCTTCCAGAACCTCCCGGGGCTCTACGCGGCTCGCGAGGTACGCGACCGCTGCGATGGTGACCGCAATCCGGCCCCACCTCAGATAGCGGCGGCGCGTCTCGCCGCTCGCGCTGCGTGATCCCCCTTGATCGAGCATCTCAGTCCCCGAAGCCTAGCGCGTCCTGGAGCCCTTTGAGCAGTTCTGGGGCGCGTCGTTCCACCAGCTCCTGAAGCAAAGGGAGGTAGTCCGACACCTGATCGGACTGATCGTCGAGCAGGGCCAAGGAGGGGCGGAGTCGAAGCGCGTCACGGAGCCTAGCCAAGACGAACGAAGGTTCCGCGTAATCGTGGGGTGCTCCCCAGACGGCGAGGCGAGCCTGGAGCTTGGAGAACGCCATCCCCTGATCGCTCCATTCGAGAAGGGCGTTGGTTTCGAGCTCGATCGCCCGAAGGTATCCGTCGATGTGGAGCTGCTCGCGCACGAGCCAGCCGTCGAGGAACATCTCGGTTCCGATGTGCCCAACGGCTCTCGCAGTGCCGCGCCGCACGCCGGACGCGGTCAAGGCATCGAGGGCGTTTGCGCAGGACGCGAGAAAGGCAGGCGCGCGATGAAACGCGTCGTCGGTACGATGGTGCAGTTCGATCCCGCGCTGGATGCTCGGATCGCGGACCCGCGACAAAGGTACGCCCACCATGGCTTCGAAGTCGGGGAGCATGCTCCCGAGCAGATGCCCCGCCCGGCGGTCGCTCCAACTCGCAACGACAGCATGTCCAAAGAAATTCAAAGCCTCAGTTCCTCTGCGATCCGGTCGAGGCTGCTCTGCTGGCTGAGCTCGGCGCGTTCACCTCTCCAGCTTACACCGGGCTCGCTTTTGAACCAGGTTCGCTGCCGGCGCGCGTAGACCCGAGTCGATTTCCGGATCGTATGGAGGGTTTCTTCGACCGGAACTCCGTCGCGCAGATGGTGGAGGATTTCGCGGTACCCAACGCTTCCAAACGGGCGGATCTCGTCGCCCCACTGCGCGCGCAGCGAACGCACCTCGTCGATCCAGCCAGCCGCGAGCATCTGCTTGGCACGGGCTTCGATGACCAGGCCGTGCTGCTCGTGGTTCATATCGAGGACCATGAAGACCGCACGATACCGAGCCTGGCCGAGCGCGTGCTCTGCGCGGAGCCTGCCAAGCGGCTTGCCGGTTTGTTCATAGACCTCCAGCGCGCGCACGATGCGAAGCGCGTCGTTTGGATGAATCGCCTCGGCGGAGATCGGATCGACCTCGGCCAGCCACGCATGCAAGGTCGGGGCGCCCTCTTTGATAGCGGCGGCTTCCAGGCGCTTGCGGATCTCCGGGTCGACGGCTGGAACGTCGACCAGCCCCCGGACGAGCGCCCGAATCCAAAGCCCGGTCCCACCGACGACGATCGGTAGCCGTCCGCGCTGACGGATCTCTCGAATCGCAAGGTCGGCGAGGTCGGCATAGGCAACCGCGTCTACCTCTTGGTTGGGATCGAAAACGTCGATGAGATGATGGGGGACGCCGGCGAGCTCCGCGGCGCTTGGCTTTGCCGACCCGATGTCGAAACCGCGGTACACTTGTACGCTATCGGCGCCGACGAGCTCGCCGTCGAATCGACGCGCAAGCTCGATTGCTGCGCCGGTTTTGCCCGTGGCAGTTGCGCCCGCGATCACCAGAATCGTCGGTAGGCTCTCAGTCAAGCGAGGCCTCCGCGCCCCCGAAGGGAATCGGCACTCGTCCAAGAACGCAGGAGCGATGGGCCTCACGGTTCGGCCAAACGTTGGCGACGATGCGCTCGACCGAGGCCTGGTCGAGCGGCTGGCCATTGGCGGTCGCCGCTCGATCCGCCAAGGCGCGAAGAGCCGCGCTCACGGAGTCTTTGCCGCCGGCTTGCAGGGCGGTGACCGCATCTTCGAACAGCGAGGTGGCCCGCGCATCGGCCAGCAAAGCGGGCACCGCGCGAACGACGTACGAACCCTTGCCGAGCTCGGACCAGTCGAAGCCCAGGGAGCGAAGGACGGTCTCATGGTGCGTGATCGCCGCGCCCGCCGACTCCGTGAGCTCGAGTCGGTCGGGGAAGAGGAGGTTCTGTCGCGCGACGGAGCCCGCATCGGCAGCTTCGCGAAGGGCGTCGTAGCGAACGAGTTGTTCTGCACGCTCGCGGTCCACAAGCAGGATCTCGTCCCGGGTCTCACAAATCAAAACGCGGTCGCGAACCTGAACAACGAGTCGAAGCCCGTTTGGGTTCATCGACGCGTACTCGCCGATCGGCTGTGCAACGCGGGTTTCCGCCGAAGACCCGACCTCGACGGCTGCACTTGCCTCCTCGCTGCGCAGCGGTCCGGATGCGCCCATTCGCGCTTCCCAGTACGCGTCGCCTGCAGGAACTGCGGGAAGCCGGGCCGCGATCATGCGGGTCAGCAGGTCGACGACCTGAGCGGCCCGTCTGAAGCGCACTTCGGTTTTTTGCGGGTGCGCATTGACGTCGACGTCTTCAGGATCGAGTCGCAGCGCGACAACTCCGCGCGGATAGTGGCCGGGCGGGAGCCGGTCGCCATACGCGAACGCGATCGCGCGGGCGATCCGGCGGTCGTTCACGGGACGCCCGTTGACGAAGAGAAACAGGTGGCGCGCCCCGGCCCGAGCGTGCTCGGTGGAGGCGAGGACCGCATCGAGGATCAGGCCGTCCCGTTCGGCGTGAATCTCCTTCAGGGCGAGGTCGCCGAAGACCTGGTAGGCCCGCTCAGCGAGGCTGCTGGCAGGAAGGTATTGACGGGCGGTCCTGCCGTCCGAGGTCACGACCAGGCGCAGGCCCGGATGACTCAAGGCAAGGCGCTGACAAACCTCGAAAATACGCGAGGTTTCGGTCTGGCGTGCCCGAAGAAACTTCTTTCGCGCCGGGACGTTGTAAAAGAGATCGTTCACGACGACCGTGGTGCCCGCAGGACACCCGGCCGGCGACACCTCGCGCAGCTCTCCACCTTCGACCAAGATCCGGGTCCCCTCGAGCGTGTCTTTCATTCGACTCCGAATGGTCATACGGGAAACCGAACCGATCGAGGGAAGGGCCTCTCCTCGAAACCCTAGCGTCGAGACGCGAGTCAGGTCGTCGAACGACGCGATCTTGCTGGTGGCGTGCCGTTGGACACAGAGGGTCACATCTTCGGCGGACATTCCAATCCCGTCGTCCGTCACGCGAACCTGCGCGCGTCCGCCGTCTTCCACTGACACGGTAATCGAGCTTGCTTTGGCGTCGATGGCGTTCTCGAGAAGCTCTTTCACCAGATTGGCAGGTCGCTCGATCACCTCGCCAGCGGCAATTTGGTCGATCAGCGTCTCGTCGAGCAATCGTACCGTCGAAGCCACGGCCTGCGCCTATCAAAGCTGGTTTGGATTGGCAACGCGGGCCTGCGAATTCGGCGCCTTCGTTGACCCTCCGTTAATCGCAATGCTACCGTGTTTTGTGGGGAGTTAATAGGGAATTCACCAAGATGAAGGTATGTCCCGCCTGCAGAATCGACTATGGCGGCGGAGAGGTGTTCTGTCCGGTCGACGCGACGCGTCTAATCACCACGTCGCAAATGAGTGCCAGCCCACTCGACCCGAACGATCCGCTGATCGGCAACGTGCTTGCCGGTCGTTATCTGGTGAAGAGCCGGATCGGCGAGGGTGGGATGGGCCTGGTCTACGAAGGACTCCATCGCGACATCGACAAGCGGGTGGCGATCAAGGTCCTTCGTGACGACTTGTCCCGGCGCCCCGAGGTCGTCGCGCGCTTTCGCCAGGAAGCCAGGAGCGCATCGCGCATCGGACACGAGAACATCGTCGACATCTTCGACTTCGGCGAGACCAGGCGCGGCGCCAGCTACTTCGTGATGGAGTTCCTGCAGGGCGAAGACCTCGGCAACGTCCTTGGCAAGAAGGCCACGATCGAAGCGGAGCGCGCCTGCGGCATCGTCCTGCAGTGCTGCCGTGCGCTGTCCGCCACGCATGCCAAGGGCATCGTCCACCGAGACATCAAGCCCGAGAACATCTTTCTCACGAAACGCGACGGCATCGACGATTTCGTCAAGATCGTCGACTTTGGCATCGCCAAGATGAGCGACATCGAGACCGATGGGGCGCCAGGGCGAAAGCTCACCAAGACGGGAATGATCTTCGGGACTCCAGAATACATGTCACCGGAACAAGCGGGCGGGAGGGACCTGGACCACCGGGTCGATGTGTACGCCCTCGGCATCATTCTCTACGAATGCCTCGCGGGGCGCGTGCCTTTCGAAGGCGATACGTTCATGGGAATCCTCACCCAGCACCTGACCGCGGAAGCGCCAGCCATCGACGAGGTCAATCCGCACGCGTCGGTCAGCCAGGAGCTCGAGCTGGTGATTCGAAAGGCGCTCGCTAAAAGCCCTGACGACCGCTACCAGGACACCGAGGAGCTCGCCGAGGCGATCGTGTGCGCCCTCGATGGCCGGGTGAGCCGTGCAACGCGGCGAACCCCGCCTTCGGCGCTCGGCTCGCCGCTGGCGAGTCCACTCGACTCGGTGCCGAGGCGGAAGACCTCGCCTTGGGTTTGGGCCGCGGCGGCGATGGGGGCCGCTGGCCTCGTTCTTTGGTCCGCCCTCGGCTCGCTCTCCGGCCAGGCGAGCGAGGCCGAGGCAAGTGCGGTTCCATTGCCAGCCGCCGCCCGTCGCCGAAACGCCGGAGGTCGTCGAGGAGCCGCCACCGATCCTCGAAGCGAGCGGAGGCGGAGGAACCGCTCTGGGTCAAGGTTCACGTGGCGACCGACCCCGCAGGCGCCCGGATTTCGTACGAAGGCGGTTCGGAGGCCTGTGCCTCGACGCCATGCACGCTCGAGGTCACACGGGGCGCGACGCTGGTGCTTCACGGAAAGCTTGGTAAGCGAAGGGGACGTACCGCGATCACCCCCAGCGAAGAGGAAACCGTTTTGATCGAGCTCCTGGCCCCCAAGCGACCCACGCCAAAGCCTCGCAGCGTGCAGGTTCCCAAGCCGAAGCGTCAGGCGCCCGCCCGCTCCTCGGACCTCAAGGTTCCCGAGTGGGCTCAGTGAATGAGGCCGAACGAAAGACGCTAGCCGACCTCGAGTGGGACCAGGTAGAGCGGGCGGTCGCGGAACGATGCCGGGGTCCGCTCGGCGATGGACTTTCCCTCGAGCTCGCTGACACCTTCGACGAGACCGAACGAGCCATCGACGAAGCCAAAGAAGCGTGGAGAATGCTCGTCCGGAACGAGCCGCTGCCCCTCGACGGCATTTGCGAAATCGAATCCTCCCTGCAGCATCTGGAGCGAGAGGGAGTCCTCGAAGGCAGCGCGCTCAAAGACGTCCGCATGACCCTGCGCGCGGCAGGGGCGCTGCGACGTTTTCTTGGCCAGCGCAAAGACAGCGCTCCGCACCTGTATCGCGCGTGCGCGGTAGATCCCACGCTCGATGGTCTCGAAGAAGAGATCGGGATGTCGATCGGCGACGACGGCACGATCCTCGACTCGGCGAGCGCCGAGCTGGCTCGTCTTCGCGAAGAGGCTGGAAATCTTCGCGCTCGCATCATCCGAAAGCTCGAGGACTTGATCCAGAAACGAAGCGCGATCCTACAGGACTCGTTCCACACGATTCGGGAGGGCCGCTACGTGCTTCCGGTTCGCGCCGACGCACACGAGCGCTTTCACGGGATTGTCCACGGATCGAGCGCCAGCGGCGCGACGATTTTCGTGGAGCCTCGCGAGCTTGTCGAACGTGGCAACCGGCTCAAGATGGCCCAGGCCGAGCTCGAACGTGAAGAGCGGAGAATCCTCGCGGCGCTTTCCGACTTGGTACGCCAATACGTTCCGCAGCTGCGCGCGGCCTCCGAAGCGCTCGATCATGCGGACCTGCGGGGCGCGAGCGCCAGGCTGGCAGTCGATCTAGGTGCGGAGTTCGTCGAGCTCTCCGCCGAGCCACGGATCTCGTTGCGCGCGGCTCGCCATCCGCTCCTCGTTCTGCGGGGCATCGAGGTCGTTCCAAACGACATCGATCTCGAAGGGGGAGAGGCCTTGGTGATTTCCGGGCCCAATGCTGGCGGCAAGACGGTCGCGCTCAAATTGCTCGGCCTGGCGGCGCTCATGACCCGCGCCGGGCTCCCGGTCCCGGTTGCAGAGGGGAGCGTTTGTGGCTTCTTCGCCCCGGTTCTCGCGGCGGTGGGCGACGAGCAGAGTCTCGCGCGCAGCCTTTCGACGTTCTCCGCGCATCTGGTGACACTCAAAGCCGTGCTCGAACGGGCAAACGAACGCGTCCTGGTTCTCCTCGATGAGCTCGCGGGTGCGACCGATCCGGAGGCTGGCGCAGCCCTGGCTTGCGCAATCGTGTCGAGGCTCGTCGAACGGGGCGCTGCGGTTGCCGTCACGACCCACTACGAAGCCTTGAAGGCGCTCGCGGCCGAGCGCGGCGAGATGCACAACGCATCGGTGGGCTTCGACTTTGACGAGATGGCGCCCACCTTTCGTTTGAGGATGGGCGTGCCGGGGGGCTCAAACGCGCTCGAGGTGGCGCGCCGTTTTGGGATTCCCGCTGACGTGGTCGACGCCGCTCGAACGACGCTGCCGGAGCATTCAAGGAGCTTTGAGACGCTTGTGGCCAAGCTCGACGCCGCGACCAAGGCGGCGATGGAGGAGCAAGCGGCCCTCCACGACGAACGCGAGAAGATCAGCCAGGAGCGCGCGAAGCTCGACGTGCGTCGCCAAGAGCTTGCGGCGCGCGAAGCCAAGGGGCTTGGCAAGGAAGCGCAGAGGCTCGTCGATCAGCTGAAAGACATTCATCGCCGGCTCGATGAAGCCAAGAAATCGCTTCGCGACCGCGCCGAGACCGAATCGGTTGCAGTGGCATCGGCAGCCTCGAGCGACGCCGCGGAGCTCCTCGGCGACATCGACCGTCACCGCGCAACGCTCCAGCCAGAGCCGCTCGAGACCGCAGAGCTCGACCTCGAAACGGTTCGGGTTGGGGATCGGGTCTGGGTCGAGCGCCTTCGAAGCTCGGCCGAGGTCGTCGAAGGGCCCGCTCGCGGGAAGGTTCGCGTCGCCGCGGGCATGATGAAACTCTGGGTCGACGTGAGCGACCTTCGTGGGCTGAAGCAGACCGCCGAGCGACCGCCCAAGGAGACCGGCCCGGTAACCGGCACGCAGTCCAAAGCACAGCGCAGCGTTCGAACGAGCGACAACACGCTCGATGTGCGCGGCCTTCGCGCCGACGAGGCGGTTTCGTTGGCCGAAGCGTTTCTCGATCGCATGTACGGCGCGGCCGAGTCGAACGCGTTCATCGTGCACGGGGTTGGCAGCGGCGCCCTCCGAGCGGCGATTCACGAGCACCTGGCCCGCGATGCGGCTTACGTTGAAGGGTTTCGGCTGGCGACCCAGGACGAAGGCGGGTCGCAGGTGACCGTCGTCTCGCTCAAGTAGCGCTCATGCGTTTGCGGTCTGCGGTTCGCCTTCGTTCATCCGAGGCTTCACGGCGAATCGCCACACCGCCAGGCCAACACAAACCATGGCGATCGAGGACCACTGGGCAGGCGTGAGCCCAGCGTACCGAACATCGCCGCCTTCGAGCGGGGCGGCCCTCAGAAAGTCGAGAAAAAACCGAACCGGCGCGTAGAGCAGGGGGAGGAGCACGCAGTAGAAGCCGACCGGTCGACGCTTTCGATGTTCCAGCCAAAGGAACAGCCCAATGATCGACAGCGAGAAGAACAGTTCGTACAGGCCGAGGTCGTGACGCGGCTGATAAGGCGGGGCGCCAAAACGGTAGTCGGAGACGGCCAACGCGAACTGGGTGACCTTGCCTGGATGATCGTGGACGACAAAGCAGCCCATGCGGCCGAACAGCCAGCCGAAGGGCAAGCCGAAGCAAACGGCATTGGCGTAGGGCAGCAGATCCATCTTCTTGCGGTATCTCCATATGAAGCAGCCGAGGATGCCCCCAAAGAAACCGCCGTACGAAGAGAGGCCGAGCCAGGTCGAGGAGAGCAGAGAGGGGTCACGCAGGATCTGCATGAACGTCTCGCGCTCGTAGAAGAGACCGTTCAAGAAGTAGCCGAGGATGAATCCGGTCACCACCGCGTAGGTCACGAGGTCGCCGGTCGCGACCGGGTCGAGGCCGTTGCGCAGCGCGAAGCGGCCAGCAACCCAGGCCCCGAGGAGGACGCCGGTCGCGACGAGAACGCCAAAGGGTTGAATCGAAAGCGTGTCGCCGAGGATTGGTACCGAGAACGGCAGCGGGATGTCCCAGGACTCGAGGCGAAACCAAGGAATGAACAGCAAAGCGTGCATGGCCGGCGAGCCTAGCACTCACGTCCTTGCATCGCCTGTAATCAGCCGCTAAGCCGAGCGCGAGGTGAAATCATGAGCGAGATCATCGCCGTAGGCGCGAGAGAGATTCTGGACTCTCGAGGAAATCCCACTGTCGAGGTCGACGTGGAGTTGATGGGAGGCGCAACGGGCCGCGCCGCCGTACCGTCAGGGGCATCGACCGGCGAGCACGAGGCGCTCGAGCTTCGCGATGGCGACGTGAGCCGCTACCTGGGTAAGGGCGTGTTGAAAGCCGTCGGGAATGTGGTGGATGAAATCGCTCCGCAAGTGATCGGCGCCGAAGCCCTCGACCAAGCCGAGGTCGACCAACTCATGCTCGACCATGACGGCACCCCTTCGAAGGCGAAGCTCGGGGCCAACGCGATCCTCGGGGTTTCGATGGCCGTTGCGCGCGCGGCGGCCGAGGAAGTGGGTCTTCCCCTCTGGCGCTATCTGGGCGGTGTGCAGGCTCAGGTTCTGCCGACCCCTTTGATGAACATCATCAATGGAGGTGCGCACGCCGATAGCGGGCTCGAGATCCAAGAATTCATGGTGGTTCCGCACGGCTTCGACTCGTTTTCCGATGCGCTTCGTGCCGGGGCAGAGACCTTTCACAACCTCAAGAAGCTCTTGAAAGAGGCCGGGCACGCAACGGGCGTCGGCGACGAAGGGGGCTTCGCACCGCACCTGTCGACCAATGAGGAGGCGCTCTCGTTCGTTGCCCGTGCGATTGAAGCTGCCGGGTACCGACCGGGGCACGAGATCTCGATCGCACTCGACTGCGCGGCAAGCGAGTTCTACGACAAGAAGAAAGGCGTCTACACGTTTGACAAGAAGCCGGTGGACGCCGCAGGGCTCGTCAAAATTTACGCCGACTACTGTTCGAAGTATCCGATCGTCAGCATCGAGGATGGAATGGACGAGAACGACTGGGACGGGTGGAAAGTCCAGACCGAAGCTCAGGGGGATCAGGTTCAGTTGGTTGGCGACGATCTCTTCGTCACGAACACCGAACGCCTACAGATGGGGATCGACCAGGGGGTTGCCAACGCGATCCTGATCAAAGTGAACCAGATCGGCTCCGTCACCGAGACCCTCGACACCATTCGTTTGGGGGCTCTCAACGGCTACTCGTCGATCATCTCGCACAGAAGCGGAGAGACCGCAGACACCTTCATTGCCGACCTCGCGGTGGCGACCAATGCCGGTCAGATCAAGACCGGTTCCGCATCGCGCTCGGAGCGGATCGCAAAGTACAACCAGTTGCTGCGCATCGAGGAGCAGCTGGGCGACGCTGCGGTGTACGCGCGCAAGTCGACCTTCGCGGCCTGACAGCCCGTTGCGGATCGCAGCATCAGCCCGCGGCGAAGCGCAGGGCCGACTCGGAGTCGTACTGGCCCGCGCGGAACGCGTAGTCCCCGAGGACGCGCCGCAGCGCATCGATGTTCGTCGCGAACGGCTCGATGCGCAGTTCCGCTAGCATACGGTCCATCGAGAGGAGCGCGCTGTGGCGCACTGGCGCGTGCGTGCTGAGCTTTGCGATCAGCGGACGGTCGTCCGCGGGCAGGGGCAGCCCCACGGTGGCCGAAGAGGTTGCGCGAACCCGATCCTGCGGCGCTGGCGAAACGGCGTACGAGGAGACGACCGCATCCTGTTGATCGAGTGCCAAGACGGACGCGTCCAGGGCATGGCCGCGAGGCGTCAGGATTTCGAGCTCTTCGGGGATAGGTTCACCTGATGTGATTCGAAGCTGCAGCGCGACCAAGTCCACCCTGGTGACCATTTCGATGAGCGTGTGGTGCCTCGGCAGGCCGATGGTCACATCCGACACCCAGGACAAGCCCGATGGATCGATGTGAAACCGTACCTCCAAGAGCCCTGCGTAGCGCAGCTCGGCCGCCAGACGCCTCGCGCTCTCGAATAGAGACATCCGGAACGCCTCGCCGTCCATGCGAAAGAGGAGGTCGGGCGAAGGGGTCTCGTGGATGAGGGTCTGCTCGGAGACGGAAAGGCTTCGGTCGTACTCGACGATCGCGACCGTGGCCCCGTGCGAGTCAGCGGCAACCATGACGCCGACCTCGCGCGGCCGCGAGGAGTCTTCGCGATCGCGGAGCGTACGGACCTGCGCCCTCTCGGCGGCCGCTTGGATGGTGGCTTGGTCGGCAAGGGCGCCCAGGACGTCGAGGTCGGTGCCCACGACCGCCACGTCGGCCTTCTCGGCTGCGCTCGCGAGCTCGAACATCTCTGGCTGGCCCTGGTAGCCGAGGTGCGCCGCGTCGGCGCCTGCCTGCTCGAGGATCGCAGGCAGCTGCTCCGTTGGAATACCCTGGGCCTCGTCGAAGTCGACTTCGATGCTCCGATCCGCCGCCTCGATGTGCCGGCTGGCCCGTTCGTCCTTGGGCGCGACGACGATCGATTCGACGCCCAGTCGACGACAGGTTCGGGCGACGCGTGTCGCAGCTTCTCCGCGGCGGAGGATCAGTACTTTTTCGAACACTCGCGGAGCATAGCAAGCGGCCGGACCTGGGCACCCCGCCTTCCGGCTTGACCCAATGGGGAGCGGGAGACAGGTGCCAAGCGATGCCCGTATGGCTTCGCACGCGTGCCTTGGACCGACGCCCAGTTCGTCACGCCGATCTTCGCTGGCGTGCGGAAGCCATGCTCGAGGCCCTCGGCCTAGCGGATGCGGAGCTATCGATTCTGCTCTGCGACGATTCAACAATCCGTGAGCTCAACCTTCGATATCGCAAGAAGAACCGTCCGACCGACGTGCTGGCATTCCCGATGCACGAGGGGCCCGGTCCGCATATCGCCCCAGGGCTCCTCGGCGATGTGGTGATCTCCCTGCCCACCGCGCGCCGCCAGGCGGCCGCGCGCGATCGTGCGATCGTCGACGAAGTGACGTTTTTGCTGGCGCATGGCCTCCTACACCTGCTGGGCCACGATCACGCCAACAAGCGGGAAGAGCGCGAGATGACCGTACGAACCGAGGCTCTCATGGCCGCCGTCGAGGCTGCGCGTTGACCCCCTGAGCCTGTGGAAAACCAGCAGTTGGCCCGATCAACCTTGGACCACATTCTTCGCGTAGAGCATTCGTTTTGACTGCTATCCATTTGAAACCAAGACAGATTTTGCTGTGCGCCTAGAGTCCTGAGGAAGCGAAGCGCCCGGGTTTGATCCCTTGTGGATACGCTGTGGGAATGCGTGCCTGCCGGGAGCGCTTCGCTCTAGAAAGGCGGGTCACGGGCCGTACGCGATCGATTAACCCCTCGAAATTTGTTTGCGAAACCGCACAAAGACCCTTGTCAGCAAGGAAAACCCCAGGCATAGATGGCCCGTTCCTGCCTGGGGCTTTCTTTTGGGGGCCTTTTTGAACAAAAGGGGCAGGTCACAGAGTTAGGAGGGAACTATGGTAGCGGGCAAGCGAATGACGAAGGCCCAGATCATGAGCGAGCTGGCCGACAAGAGCGGCCTTACCAAGAAGGAAATCACGAGCGTCTTTGGTGCGCTTCAAGATCTCGTGAAGAAAGAACTTGGTCGCCGTGGTCCGGGGGAGTTTGTCATTCCAGATATGATCAAGCTCAAAGTCCGTAAAATCCCAGCGAAACCCGCTCGGATGGGACGCAACCCAGCAACTGGCGAGGAGATGATGCTTCCGCCCAAGGCTGCGTCTAAGAAGATTCGCGCAACGCCTCTCAAAAAGCTCAAGGACCTCGTCCTCTGAGTCACTGAGACCACGAATCGAGAAAAAGGGGCCCTCAGGGCCCCTTTTTTGTTGGCTTCGCTCGTGTTCGCGCCGCGTCGCTCGAGCCCCGCAGCCGGCCCTCGGCGTAGCTGAGGATGAAGCGAATCTGGTCGGCGTCGAGTTTGAAGGAAACGCGGATTCGATTCTCGTCGGGCGCGAAGTCCATGCGGCGAAGGGTCTTTCCAAAACCCGCCAAGCTCATGATGAGCTGCTGCGAATAGAAATCCGCAACCTTCTTCCAGTACACGGACGCGTCTTGTGCGAGCTCGTCCGAATCGTACGTGGCCAATACACTCACCGTGGCTTCGTCGGTTCCCGTTTCACGTACGGCCAGACGCAGACGGATCGGCAGGTGCCGGATGCTGCCGATTACGAAGCGGTGGACGCCTTCGACCTCCAGAGAAATCGCTTCGTCCGGTCCCATGGAGAGAAGCGCATCGGGCCCGCTGACTTCGACCAGTCCCTCCTTCTTGGAATCTCGAAGCTCCCGGGCCTTTGCCATCGCGAGTACCCGCTCGAGATCTTGTCGCCGGCTGATGCTGAAGTGCTTGGAGCTCAAGAGCGCGATGGTTCGCGGGGTTCGGTCGAGGTTGTACCAGGCGGCAGTCGGAACGCCGAAACGCCGACGCCAGCGCAAGGGTTTTCCGCGCGAACGCGCGAGACGCGTCACGCTCTTCCGAGCAAAGCCTTCGTCACGCCGATGCCGTCCGGCCAGCACGAGCTTCGATCGCTGCAAATTCGGGGTCGCAACGAGCAGTCGGTCCAGGTCCGCGACCGGATCGATCCCCGATCCGTCCAGAAGAAGCTGCCAATCGGGCACGCCCCGCAAAAAGGACGTGACATCCGGGCCCAGCGGCGATTGACGCACCCGGCGCAGATCGACTCGCAGCGCCAGCTGCGCCCCGGGGGGAATGCGGGAGGGGCCGCTGAGGGTTGGGGAGGCGACCGGAAAGGAGTCAGGGTCGGCGTCAGGGCCAGCGTCAGCGTCAGGGCCAGCGTCAGCGTCAGGGCCAATGCCAGCGTCCTGCATCGGCACGCCAGCGTCGATCGGATCTGCTTTTGGGGCTTGGGCCTCTGCTGCGTTGCCTGCCCAGCGTGGATCGGGGAAGCCTGTCGCGCGGGGTGGTGCCGAGCCGGCGGCCATCTCCATTTCGCTTGTCAAACCAAACTCGACCTCCGCCGGCAGCGTGAGCGCGAAGTCGAAGTCGTAGTGTGCCGTCGCGCTCGAGATGTACACAAAGGCGCTTAGGTGAGCCGCGAGGGATGCCACGAGCCCGAACGTCGTGGAAAACGCTTCGAGTTGTTGACCCGTGCTCATCCTAGTGACAACTCGTAGCAGACCAAGGCCGTGCAGCGCACACGACGAACAGGGATGGACCTCGGCTGCGTGCTGATCGGCGCTTTGGCTGCCTTTGCGGTTGCAGGCTGCCAGGCCGATGACCCGCTTGCGTTCCTCGAGGCGGAGCTTCCAACGAAGCCGCGTGATCTGGGGCCGCCCCAGCGCGTTTTTGCCAAGCGCTTCGTCACGCCCATTCGATCGGCGCCGAGTCCGGACGGCGCTCGCCTCGGTTACCTGCGCGCGGGGGCGCTGTTGCACTCGACCACGACCGAGCCGGTTGGCTACGAAGGCTGCGAAGACGGCTGGTACGAGCTCGACACCGGGGGCTTTGCCTGCCGGCAGCGAGACATTCTCGTGTTTTCGGGCGACCGTCTCCCGGAGCTTCGCGCGCGGCAACCCGAGCGCGACGCCGACATGCCGTACGAGTACGTGACGGTCCGCCGGAAGACCCCGCTCTACAAGCGAATCCCGCAGGCCGATGAGCTGTACGCGATCCCTCCCAGCCTCGAGGATGGCGGCGTCGAAGGTTCGGCGACGGAGGACCACGAGACAGCGGCGACGGCCGCGGTCCTCGACAACCCACTCGTGCTTCGGATCCTTCAACCCGGATTCTACGTCACCTTGGACCGACGCTTCGAGCGAGACGGCGAAACCTACTGGCGGACGCAGCAAAATGGTTTCGTGCCGGCCAAGAACCTACGTCGTAAGGACTGGAGTCGGTTTCGAGGCCAAGCCCTCGACGGTGAAAGCTGGAATCTGCCCGTGGCTGTGACTCGGCGCGAGGCGACGACGGTCTACCGGCTCAACAACCGAGGAAAGCTCAAGCCTGCTCGCGAGCGGCTCCCGAATCGATCCTGGCTGGGCGTGCAATCGCGCCGTCGGATCGACGACGATCACTACCTCGTCGTTGGAAACGAACGCTTGGTTCGCGAGACCGAGGTGATGGTCATCGAGCCGACTGCACCGCCCGAAGCGGTTCAGGAGGGGGACCGTTGGATCGACGTCGACCTCCAGCGACAGGTCGTGGTGGCCTACGACTGGAAACAGCCACGCTACGTCACCCTGGTGTCGTCGGGGCGCTCAAAGGCGCCCAGCCCCGAGCAGAGCTACCTCACACCCAAGGGCCTCCACCGAATCCGCGGCAAGCATCTGACCTCCACCATGGACAACGACGAGCCTGGTGAGCCCCCGTATTCGCTCGAAGACGTTCCGTACGTCATGTACTTCAAGGGAGCGTACGCCTTCCACAGCGCGTTCTGGCATGACCGCTTCGGCCGCCCGCGAAGCCACGGCTGCATCAACTTGGCCCCCTACGATGCGAAGTGGCTATTCAACTGGGCCGGGCCCGACCTGCCGGACACCTGGCACGGCGGGATGGCCACCGAGGACAATCCCGGGACCTGGGTTCACGTTCACGGCGAAACCCCGTAGCGTCAACGCTTTGGCTAGGGGGCTACTTGGCCAGCGCGGCGCGGACGGCCTTGAGCAGCTTCTGCCCCGCGGGACCGACCTGCTTTGCGACGTTCTCCGGGACGCCCTTTTCCTTGTCCTTGAACTTTTGGAGCTCCGCGCTGGACGGCTCGTGGATGTCGTAGCCGTAGCGGACCAGGTTCTTGATCAAGACCGGCTCCATCTTTCGGACTTGATCGCGGCCCCAGGTCGTGAGGTCGTACGGGACGGTCAGCAGAATCTCCTGGATGTCCTTTGGAAGGGTGTCGAACCACTTCTTGGAGTACACGACGATCCCTGGTTGGTAGGAGTGCTTCGAGAGGATCAGGTTGCGTTCGTCGTCGCCGAGCCCCTGGTACCAGGTCGTCGCCATCGCAAAGAGCGGCGTATTGTCGAAACCGTCGACGACGCCGGTTTGGAGGCTGGTCATCGTGTTCGCGACGTCGATGGTGACCGGGCTCGCCCCAAGCGCTTTGTACGCTTCTACGTGCGCGACCGCCTCTTGCGAACGGTATCGGACTCCCTTCATGTCGTCGGGGGTCCGGATGGGCCGTCGGCTAAAGTAGGAGCGAAAGCCGTTCTCCCCCCAAAGCGCGAAGACGAGCTGCTGCTTTTCGAGGATTGCGCGAACCTGCTTCAAGACCTCGGGATCATCGAGGGCCTTGTCGGCTTGCTCGACGGTGTCGAATACGTAGGGCGCTTCGAGAACGTTGACCTCTCGAACGATGGAGCTCAGGCCGCCGACGGACCCGGCGAAGCCTTGCTTGCTGCCCATCTGGGCTCGCCGAGCGAGCGAGCGCTCATTCGAGCCGCCAAGACGCAGCTTCACTTTCACCCGGCCGCCGGACTTTTCTTCGACGTACTTCTTCAGGCGCTTGAGCTGCAGCGCCCAAGGGCTGCCCGCGGGGACGACTGTCCCCATCTCCAACACGTACTCCTGTGCCGATGCCGGAGCGGGTCTGGCAAACAGGAAGGAAAGGGCGAAAAACGCCGCAACACAGACAATGGACTTACGCATTGGATTCTCCTCGGGCTGGCCCTGTGGACGCTACAGCGCTTGGGCCTATTCAGATCAGAACGTGTCGTCGATTTCGGACATGAGCTTCTTGGCTTTGCGCTGCTCGCACAAGCTCTCCGGTACGATCGCCGGGATGGCGTTTGGGTCGCCCTTGAGGACATAGTTCAGCAGCTCTTCGAAAAGCGGCCGGTTGTCTTCTTTGACGGCCCACTCCTCGGCCATGAGCGTTCGCGTGCCGTAGTAGTTCGGGTACGCCTCGATGGCTGTGTTGAAGAACGCAGCGGACTTCTTCATGTCCCCGCCCGCGAAACCGGGCGCCTTGGCGTAGAAGATACCAAAGTAGCGGTTGGGCCCGCTGTAGAAGTAGTCCGCATTGTTTGCGAGGCAGAACTCCATGATCTCGCGAATCTCATCTTTGTACGAGAGCAGCGTTGCGAAGCTCTCGAGGGTGGCCCAGCGGCCGAGGTTCGAGGACCGCCAATAGAGAGCTGGAACCGCCGAAGCGTTGAGAACGCTGATCGCATCCTCGATGCGTTCGCCGGCCGCCATCTTCTCTGCGAAGGCGGGGGACATCGCGGACAAGGCTCGCTCCGCAGCCCTGGTGCCTTCTTCGTGCATGTTCTTGTAGGTGTCGGGGTTGTCCTCGTCGAAGCGAAGGTGGCAATCCGCGTAGAAGTAGATCGCGTGCGTCAGCTCGTTGAGCGCCGCCACGTTTGTCGGGTCGATGTCGGAGGCCTGGCTCCAGGCGTCGACCGCGGCTTTGGCCTGCGCAGGATCTGCACGCTTGGCCCAGGCTGCGTCCGCAGCGGCCATGAGTTGGGCGACCTGCGCCCGCGCAGCGTCATCGAGTTGAACCGAGCTTGTGCTGGTGTCCCAGGCAGACTCACGGGTCGACCCACAACTGGCCACCAAGGCAGCCAGGCCTACAAGGGCAACCCAGTGCCCGATCTTCAACGAACGCGTCATGCTTTCCTCCTGCTCCCGCGCCGATCCGGCGGGGCTACTGGCGGGGCATACCAAGATGCCTTTCACGCTGTCAACGACGCAAAGCGTTACGGCGTCGCTTTGCTTGCAGGTGGTGGGGCCCTGTGGTACGTGCCGCCCTGAAAATTTGGTTTGCCTCTACTGGGTGGGCCGCCACGGCCCGCCCATTTTTCGTTTAGCGACCCAGAGCGACAATTGACCCAGGCCACCTCACAGCTCGTCCAAGCATTGCAGCAGCTAATTGAACCAATTTGCCTTGCTCACGGCGTGGAGTTGGTCGAGGTGCGCTACCTGCGGGAGCCGAAGGGCGCCGTGATTCGGGTGATCATCGACCGCCCCGTGCCAGGCTTGGAGGTCGGCAGCGGGGTTTCGCTGGAAGATTGCACCGCCGTCAGCCGAGACGTGTCGACCAGCCTGGATGTTCACGAAGAAGTGCTGCCGTCCGGAGCGTTTCGCCTCGAGGTGAGCTCGCCGGGGCTGGAGCGGCCGCTGGTCAAGCTCTCGGACTTCGAACGTTTTTCCGGCCACGAGGTCAAAGTAAAGACCCAGAACCCGATTGAAAGGCAGCGCCGCTTCCGCGGAAGGCTGCTGAGGGTCGTCGATCAGAACATCGAGCTCGACCAAGATGGCAAGGTCCTTTTGATTCCACACGCGGAAATCGCGCAGGCGAACCTCGTGTACAGATTCTCGAACTAGGTGGGTAGATGGCTATGCAGCAAAGCGCGCTCTCGCTTCAGCATGTGATTGAACAGGTCAGCCAAGAGAAGGGCATCGACGCCAAAATTCTGGTGGAGG
This sequence comes from uncultured delta proteobacterium, assembly GCA_963712235.1. Lineage (GTDB taxonomy): Bacteria > Myxococcota_A > Polyangia > Polyangiales > Houyiibacteriaceae > SG8-38. Next base: position 31,578 of record CAVQHC010000002.1, on the reverse strand, counting down.
CGACCGAGCAGGCGATCTTGACGGCGGCGAAGAAGACCTTCGGTCCCGATCGCGAGCTCGAAGCGAGGTTCAACGCAGAGTCCGGTGCAGTGGACCTATTCCAGTACATGACCGTGGTAGAGGCCGTGGAGAACAGCGAGCAGGAGATTACGGTCGAGGAAGCGGAGACCCACGGGCTCGAGGCGGAAATCGGCGAAGAGCTTGGCTTTCAAATTTTTTATCTTCCCGAAGATCGCGACAAGGCACGCGAACAGGACAAGCAGTTCGGGGAGCTGCTGGGCCTCGAGCAGAGCCGGAGCCGCTTCGGACGCATCGCCGCGCAGACTGCGAAGCAGGTGATCATCCAACGCGTACGCGACGCCGAGCGCGAGCGAGTTTTCCTCGAGTACAAGGGGCGCCAGGGTGAGATCATCACTGGAGTGGTGCGGCGCTTCGAGCGAGGCTCGAACATCATCGTCGACCTCGGCCGTGGCGTCGAAGCCGTTCTGCCACCGCGCGAGCAAACGCCGCGTGAGAGCTACCGTCCCGGGGATCGCATCGTGGCGCTCCTCAAGGACATCGACCGTGAGGCGCGGGGTCCTCAAATCATTCTCTCCCGCACCGACGTCGGGATTCTCGTGAAGCTCTTCGAAATGGAGGTTCCCGAGATCTATGAAGGGATCGTGCGCATCGTGGCGGCGGCCCGAGAGCCCGGAGCACGCTCGAAGATCGCGGTGAGCAGCCGTGACTCCGACGTCGACCCCGTTGGTGCTTGCGTCGGCATGAAAGGCTCACGCGTGCAGGCCGTGGTTCAGGAGCTTCGCGGCGAAAAGATCGACATCGTGCCCTGGGACCGCGATCCGGCTCGCTTCGTCTGCAATGCAATCGCTCCGGCTGAGGTCGTCCGCGTCGTCATCGATGAGGGCAATTCCAATATGGAGCTGGTCGTACCGGACGCGAAGCTGTCCTTGGCCATCGGCCGGCGTGGCCAGAACGTGCGGCTCGCCTCGCAGCTCAGCGGTTGGCGGCTCGACATCGTGAGCGAGTCCCGCTTCCAGCAGATCGAGGAAGAGGCGATGGCTGCGCTGTCACGGCTCAGCACCAACGAGGAGCTCTCTCGCTCGCTCTACCGCATGGGCTTTCGGAGCCTCGACGAAGTCGTCGAAGCGAGTGAAGGGGAGCTCGCGTCCGTGCCCGGAGTCTCGGCGGAGGATGTGACGAAGCTTCGCGAAGACGCAGAGAGCGCGATGGAAGAACTTCGCAAGGAGCGTTTGGCCGCGATGATCAACGCGTCGGAGGCGCCGAGCGAGCGTGACAAGCTGCTGCTCGTGCGCGGGGTCAACAGTCGGGTTGCCGACAAGCTCGAACAGAACAGCTACTCCTCGGTCGATGCCATTGCAGGCGAAGAGGACACCGACCGACTTGCGATCAAGTCCGGACTCGGCGCGGCTCGGGCCCAGGCACTGAAAGCCGCAGTCGCGGAGTTCGTCCAGACGGAGTGGCCGCCGATCGAGGTGAAGATGCTCGAAAGCGTCGCAGCCGCCCAGGCGGAAGCCGCGCGCTTGGGAGCGGAAGCCGCAGCCGTCGCCGAAGCTGAGGCAGCGGAGGCAGCCGCGTTGGCGGCAGCGGAATCGGAGGCGGCGGCGCAGGCTGAGAAGGCTGCCGAGACCGAGACCGAGACCGGGAACGAGACCACCCAGGAGACCAGGTAGGGGTTACCGTCGATGCTGGGTGTCATGGGCAGGAGCGAACGAGATAAGCCTTCGAGGCGGATGTGCGCCGGCTGCGGAACCCGCACCGAGCCGGACGACCTCGTCCGCTTGGTGGTCGGACCCAGCGCACCCTTCGTCGCGGTCGACCTCGGACGACGCCTAGGAGGCCGAGGCGTGTCGGTGCATGCCAAAAAGGCCTGCCTTCGATCGGCAGCGCTCCGCGGGGGCTTGGCCCGAGCCCTTCGCGGCGTCGCCCAGGTCGAGCCCGAAAGCCTCGAGCGAATGGTCGTCCAGCAGTTCGAGCGGCGCGCTCTCGGCCTTTTGAGCTCGGCTCAGCGCGCGCGCAGTCTAGCCGTCGGCGCGGACGCGGTTCGCTCAGCATTGAAGGCAAACAAAGGGGATCTGTTGATCCGCGCAAAGGATTCGCGTGGTCGCGGGGATGAGCTCGCACAGGCTGCAACCGCGCGTGGTTGCGCGACGGCCACTTGGGGGACAAAGGCGAGCGTAGGGGACGCGTTCGGCCGATCAGAGCTTGGTGTCGTCCTCGTGACGGATCGAGGCATTGCGCGCGCGGTGCTCGATTGCCTGTCGCACGTTGAGGCCCTATCGGAGGATGGATGAGTAAGGTTCGAGTCTACGAGGTCGCCCGGGAGTTGGGGGTCGAAAATCGCGACCTGATCCAGCGGATTGCGACCCTGGGGATTCAGGTGCGCAATCACATGAGCGTTCTGGATCCAGTCGAAGTGGATCGCATCAAGCGATCGCTCGGCAAGGACCGCAGTGAGGCCATGGTCGAAGAGCGAATTCGGCCGACGGTCGTGCGGCGAAAGCGCCGCAAGAAGACCGAAGATGCAGCGCCTGCGGCCGCGGAAGCGCCTGAGACCACCCCTGCCCAGGATCCCTCGCCAGAGCCGGTTGCGCCCAGCGCTGGGCCGACGAGCAGTGCGGAGGTCGCCACTGAGGTTGAGCCCCCAAGAGACGAAACGCCCGTCGCTGCCGAGCCGACTCCGGTACCGCCGGCGTCGCCCGTCGAGCCGCAAGAGCAGCGCGCCGCCCAGCCGCTTGCGCAGCAAGAGCGTCCCGAGGCTCCGGGCGAGCAGGGTCGCTTCTCCCATGATCCCTTGCCGCCGGGCGTCATGCGTCGCGGAAAGGCGAAGGCCCCGAGCGCGACACCCCTCTCAGAGGGGGCCCGCCGACGGATCGTCGCCGAGCACGCCGCGCAGCGGGAACAGCATGCGCCGAGGCGTCGCGAGATTCGCGGTCGCTCTTCGATCGGTCCCACAGGTAGACCGCAGGGGCGCCCAGGCAAGAAGCGTCTGCAGCCGGGCAAGAAGCCGAAGCAAACCGAGATTACGGTGCCGGGCGCGCAGAAGCGTGTCATTCGCATCGAAGACAACGTACAGCTCCAAACGCTTGCGCAGCGGATGAGCCTCAAGGCCACCGAGGTGCTGATGAAGTTGATGGAGCTCGGAGTGTCGGGCGTGCACATCAACAGCACGCTCGATGCAGATACCGCCGCGGTCTTGGCGGGCGAGTTCAACTACGAAGTCGAAAACGTCGCGATGAGCGAGGATCAAATCGTCGGCGATGCGCGCGGCGAGTTTGAAGACAAGGCCGGCGACCGAGCCCATCGGCCTCCGGTCGTGACCGTCATGGGTCACGTCGACCACGGCAAGACCTCGCTGCTCGACAAGATTCGAGCGGCCGACGTCGTGGCGGGTGAAGCGGGCGGCATCACCCAGCACATCGGTGCGTATCGCGTCGACACCAGCCAGGGGACGGTCGTATTCCTCGACACACCGGGTCACGAAGCGTTTACCGCGATGCGCGCCCGCGGTGCCCAGGCGACGGACATCGTCGTCCTCGTGGTGGCTGCCGACGACGGCGTGATGCCGCAAACGAGGGAGGCCGTCGCCCACGCGCAGGCCGCCAACGTGCCCATCGTCGTCGCGGTCAACAAGATCGACAAGCCAGAGGCGAATCCAGACAACGTCAAGAACGAGCTCGCTGCCCTGGGTCTGCAGCCGGAGGATTGGGGCGGAGAGACCGTTTTCGTTCCGTGCTCGGCCATCACTGGCGAAGGCGTCGAGGGCCTCCTCGAGAACGTTCTCCTGCAGGCCGAGCTTCTCGAGCTCACCGCCAACCCGAGTATCCCCGCGGAGGGTGTCGTCCTCGAGGCATATCTCGACCGTGGTCGAGGTCCGGTGGCCAACGTCTTGATTCGAGACGGTTCTTTGGATGCTGGAGATTACGTCGTGGCCGGTGGCTCCTGGGGTCGCGTTCGCGCCATGACCGACGACCGCGGCAACCAGCTGACCAGCGCGGGCCCGGCGACGCCGGTCGAAGTTCTTGGCTTGGCCGAGCTTCCAGCGGCCGGCGACCTCTTCTACGAGGTCACCGATCAGCGCAAGGCCCAGCAGGTGGCTGGGGCGCGAAAGAAGCCCGGCACTGCGAGCGCGTCTCCAAGCGGCGGGCTTCGGGGCCTCGATCAATTCCAGGCCATGATGCAGAGCGGAGATGTCCAGGAGCTTCGGCTCGTCGTGAAGGCCGATGTCCAGGGCTCCGTGGAGGCGCTCCAGGGGGCGCTCACCGACCTGGCGACCGAAAAGGTCAAGGTCAACGTCATTCATACCGGGGTGGGCGGAATCACCGAGAACGACGTGATGCTTGCGAGTGCGTCGCAGGCCATCGTCCTCGGCTTCAACGTCCGGCCGCAGGGCAAGGCGTCGTCGACCGCGAAAAAGGAATCGGTCGAGATTCGAACGTACAGCGTCATCTACGAGGCCATCGACGACGTGAGGGCGGCCATGAAGGGGCTCCTCGCACCGAAAATCGTCCAAGAGGATCTTGGCAAGGCGGAGGTTCGCCAGACGTTCGGTATTCCGAAGATCGGCACCATCGCGGGATGCATGGTCCTCGAAGGGAAGATCAATCGCGGAGGCAAGGCGCGGCTCGTGCGCGACGGCGTCGTCGTCTGGGAGGGTCCGTTGGGCTCGCTTCGACGGTTCAAAGAAGACACCAAGGAAGTCCAGGCCGGGATGGAATGCGGCATTGGTCTTCAGGGCTTCAACGATGTCAAAGAGCAAGACATCATCGAGTGCTACGAAGAGAAGCAGGTCGAGGCGACCCTCGAGTGAGCTGAGCGCCGAAAGGTCTGAACATGGTCGTTGGCGTATGCCAGATTTCGCTTTCCTTGCCGGGAGTGACCTCGCTCAAGGCCAAGCGGTCGATCGTGCGCAAGGTGCTGGACCGGACCGCAAACCGCTTCAACGTCGCGGTCGCCGAAGTCGGACAGCAGGATGCGCATCGGCAATCCACGCTCGGCTTTGCCGTGGTTTCTGGTGACCGGCGCCATGCCAATTCGATGCTCGATTCGATTGCGGAGTTCGTGGAAGGCTCTGCGGACACCGTGGTCTTGAATCGCTCGATGGAGCTGGTGTCCTTGGGTGAGCTTGGGGACTGGACGGGCTAGGCCATGGCGCAAAAAGGCTTTCGACGAGCAGACCGCGTTTCAGAGCGCATTCGGACTGAGCTGATGGAGCTCATGATTCGGGGAGCCGTGCGCGACCCGGCCGCAAAGGACGTCGTGGTGTCCGCCGTGCGAATGACCGACGACTTGAGCATCGCTCGAATCTACGTGCGCGTGCTCGAAGAGATCGACTCTGATAGCCAGGACCTCGTGGTCGAAGCTCTCGAGCGAGCAAGCGGTTTTCTTCGGCACGAGATCGGACAGCGACTCCAGCTGCGACACGTTCCCTCGCTGGAGTTCTACTGGGACGAGGTGGTGGACTCGGCCCTTCGCATCGAATCGATTTTAAAAGAGATCCGCGAAGATTCGGACGCGGGTTCGGAGGGTTCCAAGTGATCGAAAAAGCGCTCGAAGTCGCACGCAACGGAGAGCGTTTCTTGGTGGCCTGCCATCGTCGTCCGGATGCCGATTCCCTCGGCTCGGCGCTCGGGCTGATCAAGACTCTTCGCGCAATCGGCAAAGAGGCGACGCTCTTCATGCCCGAAACGATTCCCGATTCGCTGCTTTTCTTGATGGAAAGCGAGCAGGGTCTTGCCGAGGTGCCGAAGGGCATGCGCTTCGATGCCACCTGGGTGATGGACATTGCGGCCAAGGCTCTTCTGCCACCTGGGTTTCCGAGCGCCGAGGTCTCGGGCCCGGTCATCATCATCGACCACCATCACGCCCACGACGACGTCGGCGACATCGTCTATCGGGATACCAACGCCGCCGCCACAGGCGAGGTCGTCGTTCAAATCATCGAGGCCCTCGGCCTCGAGTCGATTCCAGAGGGGTCCGCAACGCCGCTCTACGCCGCCATCGTCTCCGACACGGGTGGATTTCGGTACGCGACGACGAAGCCGGCGACCTTGCGTCTCGGTGCACGGCTCATCGAAGCTGGGGCGGACCCCTGGCAGGTTGCCTACCAGTTGTTCGAGCGTTGGAAGCCAGCCCGGCTTCGACTGCTCTCGGCGATCATCGCCACGCTGGAATTCGCGTTTGACGATCGGGTTGCGATCATGCGTGTCACCCGGGAGATGCTCCAGATCTGCGGCGCCGACGACGACATGGTGGAGGGCATGGTCAACTACGCCCGCCGCGTCGAAGGGGCCGAAATCGGGGCCTTGCTCTGGGAGTGGCCGGTGCACGACGCCAGGGGCGAGCGACTGGCCACCAAGATCAGCCTTCGCTCGAGCGGCAAGACCGATGTTTCGGTGCTCGCCGCGGCCCTCAACGGCGGGGGGCACCGTGCCGCTGCGGCCACCCAGCTCGACGTTCCGATCGACGAGGCTGAAAAGCGGCTGCGCGCCGAGCTTGCCAAGCACTTCGGATGAACGGCGTCTTGATCGTCGACAAGCCGGCCGGATGTACGTCCCACGACGTCGTCCAGCGGGTTCGGAAGGCGATTCGACAGCGCTCGGTCGGTCACGCGGGCACCCTCGACCCGCTTGCAACCGGCGTCTTGGTGGTTGCGATCGGGGAGGCCACCAAGCTCGTTTCGCATCTGCAATCCGACGACAAGTGGTACGAGGTGAGCATCGCCCTCGGAGCGGAGACCGATTCGCTCGATGCCGACGGTGAGATCACCGACACGGCCGACCTGCCGAGCCTCGATCGTACCGCGGTCGAGCGCGCGCTGCTGCCGTTCATCGGGCGCCACCTTCAAACGGCGCCGAAGCTGAGCGCAATCAAAGTCGGCGGCACGCCGCTTCACCGCCGCATGCGCCGTGGCGAGGAGGTGGAAGCCCCCGAACGCGAGGTCGACCTTTACGAGGCAACCGTCGTCGACATCGGTCCGGACACGATCGTCCTTGGGCTTCATTGCGGCAAGGGCTTCTACGTGCGCTCCCTCGCGCGCGACCTTGCCAGGGCCCTCGGGACGCTGGGGCACGTCATGCACCTCCGTAGAACCGCGAGCGGCCCGTTTTCGATCGACGCCGCTCTGTACGGAGACCAGATGACCGCCGAGGCGATCGAAGGAAATTTGATTCCGCTGAGAGACGCCTGCGGCACCTTGCGGCGGGTCGAGCTCAGCGACGAGGGGGTCGCGCACGCCCGACACGGTCGACCGATCGGTCCGGAGGTCGTCGTCGACGAGGGCTGGCGGGAGGCTCCGCTCGAGGAGTCGCTTGCGCTCTTCGGGCCGGACGGTGAGCCCGTAGCGCTCGGCCGGCGGGTCGACCAAGGCATCCGTGTCATCCGCGGGTTCGCCGTCAGCTCCCCCGATGTGGTAGGCCGCTAACGTGGAGCGGACGCGCTACCTCATCATTGGAGCTGGCGTCACTGGCCTTTCGTTTGCCGATTGGCTCCGAGACGACGAGTACTGGATCGTCGAAGCCGAGGACGAGATGGGGGGCTACTGTCGGACCGTCGAGCGCGACGGCTTCACCTGGGATTACTCGGGACACTTCTTCCATTTCCGATACCCGGAGATCGAGTCCTACCTCGTCGATCGGATGGGCGAGCAGCAGATTTTGCGCGTGGAGCGTGACAGCCGGATTTGGTACGCCGACCGCTACATCGATTTCCCGTTTCAGAAGAACATTCATCAGCTTCCCGAAGCCGAGTACCTCCAATGCCTACAGGACCTGCAGGACCGACCCAAAGAGAAGGGCAGCAACTTCAAGAACATGCTCTATGCCCACTACGGTCGCGGCATCGCGGACAAGTTCCTGATCCCGTACAACGAAAAGCTTTACGCCATGAATCTGGCAGCGCTCGATCCCGACGCGATGGGCCGTTTCTTTCCGCACGCGAGCGTAGAGGAAATCGTTCGGAACGCCGACGCGCCTAGCATCGACGGCTACAACGCGACCTTCACCTATCCCAGGGGAGGTGCGGTCCAATACATCGAGGCCATCGCGCAAGGGGTCCGCGGCGATCGGATCGCCTTGAGCGAAAGGGTCCTGAGCATCGACCTCAAGGCAAAAGTCGCAACGACGAGCAAGCGGCAAATCAGCTACGACGTTCTCGTCAACAGCGCACCGTTGATCTCGCTGCTGAGCATGTGTGGGATTGAGTACGACTCGGCCGTCTTCAGCCACAACCGGGTTCAGGTCTTCAACCTGGGGTTCGACAGCAAGGGGCCGCGCGACGTCCACTGGATTTACTATCCGCAGCGGGACATTTCATTTTATCGGGTCGGCTTCTACGACAACATTTTCGATTCCGATCGCATGAGCCTCTACGTGGAGGTCGGGGTGCCCTGGGATGTCGAGCTCTCGCCGGACGATCGCGGCGCCCTGAAGGCGAGGGTGCTCACCGACCTCCAAACCTGCGGGGTGCTCGAGAATCAGACCCTCCTCGCCTCCCACGACGTCCTGCTCGACCCGGCGTACGTCCACATCACGACGGGCTCCATCGAGGCGGCCGCGAACAAGCGCGAGCTTCTTGCCGCGCAGGATGTTCATTCAATCGGTCGTTACGGGGCTTGGACCTATTGCTCGATCGAAGACAACATCGTGGAGGCCCGGGCGCTCGCGGAGCGCATCGGGCCGACCAAAACCTGAGTTCCGCGAAGTCGACGATCTTGCCTTGCCAGCGACGGCAGCTGTCCCGATAATCGCGACATGCCGAGCACATCCAACACATGGCGCGCGCTTGCCGCCACCCTTTTCATCGTCTTTGCGTTCGCGGCCTGCAAAAGCAAGCCCGCCGAGGAGAAGGCGGCCCCGCCCAGTCAGGCGCCCACCGAAAAGGTGGAGATGCCACCGGCGCCCGCCGCGTTTCCCGACTTGAAAATTCCGGCGGACAATCCGCAATCGGCCGAAAAGGTCGCGCTGGGTCACCAGCTCTTCTTCGATGCACGTCTGAGCGTCGATGGGACGCGCTCCTGTTACTCCTGCCACCAAAACGAGCACGGAAACGGCGGGGAAACACCGCTTGCCGTGGGTGCAAAGGAGAAGCAGCTCACGCGGCATAGTCCCGTGATCTGGGACACGGCGTACTTCGAGGCCTTCTACTGGGACGGACGGTCGGGGAGCCTCGAAGCGCAGGCCAAAGGCGCCTGGGGCGGTGGGAACATGGGAGTTGGTGCGGACAACCTCGCAGCCAAGGCAGCCGAGCTTGGGAAGATTCAAGGCTACCAGAAGCAGTTCAAGAAGGTCTTTCCTGCCGAAGGCATGACCCCGGACACCATTGCGAAGGCGATCTCGGCCTACGAGCGCACGCTGATCTGCGACGACACCGCGTATGACCGTTATGCCAAAGGCGACGCGAACGCGCTCACGGCCGAACAGAAGCAAGGCTATTCGCTCTTCATGGGGAAGGGACAGTGCGCGGTTTGTCACGCCCCGCCGCTCTTCTCGAGCGCGATGGGGGTGCCTGGGGGCCTCTATTACAACGTGGGCATCGGCACCGCGGGCAAAGCCGAGGATCAGATCGACGTTGGCAGGTACGCGGTGAGCCAACAGGACGCCGATTGGGCAGCGTTCAAGGTGCCCTCGCTTCGCAACATCTCCAAGAGCGCGCCGTACTTCCACGATGGCTCGGTCGGGACTCTTTCTGGGGCCGTGAAGATCATGGCGACCGGCGGAATCGCCAACAAGAATTTGACGCCGCTGCTAGCCGACCGTGGACTGAACGACGAAGAGCTCGCTTCGCTGGTCGTGTTCCTTGGTGCGCTCGACTGCGGCGGGAAGCTCGACCAGCCTGATTTGCCCAAGTAGCTGGGGCCACGCGGGCTGTGGCCGCACATCATGCATTTCGGGTCGAAACTGGAGGCGCCGGTCAGGATCGAACTGACGAATGGAGATTTTGCAAACCTCTGCCTTACCACTTGGCTACGGCGCCGCGGCTGCACTGTCTAGCGCTTCTGTCGGCGCTTGTCACGCAGCGTTTTCACCTTAGCCAAGGACCGGGGTGGCGCGCCAGACCCGTCGTGGTAGGCACTCCTTCATGACAGTAAGCGACTCTTTTGAGAGCCGGGTTACGACCCACGCCGGAGGCCGTCAGGTCGTCATTCACCGCCTCGACGCACTGACCCGAGCGGGCTTCAAGGGCATCGATACGCTCCCGTACTCGATCCGCGTCCTGCTCGAGAACCTCCTTCGCTTCGAGGACGGCAAGACAGTCACTCGCGAAGACATCGAAGCGGTGGCCAACTGGGACCCGGCCGCCTCGCCCAGCACCGAGATTGCATTCCGCCCGTCTCGTGTCCTGCTCCAAGACTTCACCGGCGTGCCTGCCGTGGTCGACCTCGCCGCGATGCGCGATCAGTTTGCCAAGATGGGCGGCGACCCCAGTCGCATCAATCCTCTGCAGCCGGTAGACCTGGTCATCGACCACTCCGTGCAGGTCGATTCCTATGGCTTACTGCGCTCCTTTGAAGACAACGTAAAGCGCGAGTTCGAGCGCAACCAGGAGCGTTACCAGTTCTTGAAGTGGGGGCAGAGCGCCTTCGAGAACATGCGGGTCGTGCCTCCCGGCACCGGCATCGTTCACCAGGTCAACCTGGAGTACCTGGCCAGCGTGGTCTTCACGCGCGAAGCCAACGGCCAGTGCGTCGCCTACCCCGACAGCCTGGTCGGCACTGATTCGCACACGACGATGATCAACGGCCTCGGCGTGCTCGGGTGGGGTGTGGGTGGCATCGAGGCCGAGGCGGCGATGCTCGGGCAGCCGATCAGCATGCTCCTGCCGCAGGTCGTCGGCTTCAAGCTCACCGGCAAGCTCCCCGAAGGTGCCACGGCAACCGACGCGGTTCTCACCGTGACTCAGATGCTTCGCGCAAAGGGTGTCGTCGGGAAGTTCGTCGAGTTCTACGGCGAGGGAATGGTGAATCTCGCGCTCCCGGACCGCGCTACCATCGCGAACATGGCGCCCGAGTACGGCGCCACCATGGGCTTCTTCCCGGTCGACAACGAAACCCTTGCGTACCTCCGCTTCAGCGGACGCGACGGATCGCATGTCGATATCGTGGAACGGGTTCTCAAAGAGCAGGGGCTATTCCACACCGCGAGCGCGCCCGAGCCACGCTTTACCGATACGCTGACCCTCGACCTCGGCGACGTCGTGCCCTCGATCGCCGGGCCGAAGCGCCCGCAGGACCGCATCGCCCTCAGCGATTCAAAGCGCTCCTTTCAGAACGTGCTCCAAGGCTTCGAGGCGTCGGCGGACAAGGGTGTGGAGGTCACGCGCGGGGATGAAACCTTCACCTTGAAAAACGGTGCCGTCGTCATCGCCGCGATCACGAGCTGCACGAATACCTCGAACCCTTCGGTCATGTTGGCCGCCGGCCTGGTCGCGAAGAAGGCCGTCGAGAAAGGGCTCCAGACCAAGCCCTGGGTGAAGACGAGCCTCGCGCCTGGGTCCCAGGTCGTCACCGAGTACCTCAAAGAATCGGGGCTGATCGAGGATCTGAACGCTCTGCGCTTCAATCTGGTGGGTTACGGTTGCACGACGTGCATTGGCAACTCCGGTCCACTCGACCCTGAAATCGCAGAGGCGGTCAAAGCACATGGCTTGCTAGTCACATCCGCGCTGAGCGGGAACCGAAATTTCGAGGGCCGCGTCAACCCACTGACTCGCGCCAACTATCTCGCATCGCCGCCCCTGGTCGTCGCCTACGCGCTTGCCGGCACGATGAACATCGATTTCGAAAGCGACCCGCTCGGGCAGGACCGTGACGGCAAGGACGTATTCCTTCGAGACCTCTGGCCCAGCCACCAAGAGGTCACCGCGACGCTTCGGTCCTCGGTCAAAAAAGAGCAGTTCGTCGAGCGCTACGCGGTCGTGCTCGAAGGCCCTCCGCAGTGGCGCGAGGTGCGCTTCGAGGAAGCGGACCGCTATGGCTGGGACCCGAATTCGACCTATGTCCGCCTTCCTCCGTTCTTCGACGGCGTCGAGGTCGGGGAGCCTGCGCCTCCCGCCGACATCGATGGGGCCCGCGTCCTGTGCTTGCTCGGCGACTCCGTCACGACCGATCACATCTCTCCGGCCGGGTCGATCGCGCTCGATGGCCCCGCCGCGGAGTACCTGCGGGACCACGGCGTCGCGCCGCGGGATTTCAACAGCTACGGCAGCCGCCGAGGCAATCACGAAGTGATGATGCGCGGCACCTTCGCGAACATTCGCCTTCGTAACCTGTTGGCCCCGGGCACTGAGGGCGGCATCACGCGCTACCTGCCGACCAACGAGCAGACGAGCATCTACGACGCCTCGATGAAGTACCAAGAGGCTGGCACCCCGCTCATCGTGATCGCCGGCAAAGAATACGGCACCGGCTCGTCCCGTGACTGGGCGGCCAAGGGCACGCTGCTCCTAGGCGTTCGCGCGGTCATCGCCGAAAGCTACGAGCGCATCCATCGGTCCAACCTGATCGGCATGGGGGTCCTCCCGCTCGAGTTCGAGCCAGGCGAGGGCCGCGCTGCCCTGGGCCTCGATGGCGAAGAAACCTTCCGCATCTCTGGGATTTCCGACGGCTTGGCTCCCGGTAAATCGCTTTCGGTTCGAACGGACGACGGCAAGTCGTTCACCGTCAAGGCACGGATCGATACACCCCAGGAGGTCGAGTACTTCCTGAACGGCGGCATCTTGCAGTACGTGTTGCGACAGCTCGCTGCGCGAGGGTAAGAGCTTGCCTCAGGCGTCATGTCACTTGTCTTCGTAATCTCGCCGCCCCGTGCGGGGTCGACGCTGCTCCAGCGAATGATGGGCGCGCATTCCGAGATCTTCACGCATCCGGAGCCTCATCTGATCACGCCGATTGCGCACCTCGGCGTCTACGCCAACGTCGACAAGGCGCCCTACGACCACATCAACGCCGCTGAGGCGATCAAAGCCTTCATCCAGGGCTTGCCCGCTGGGGAGCAGGACTATCTCGACGCGCTGCGTGCGTACACCGACACGCTCTACGGTCGAATGCTGTCGACGAGCGGGAGCAGCTACTTCCTCGACAAGACGCCCGCCAACGCGCTGGTGCTCCCGTTTCTTCAGCGGCTTTACCCGGACGCGAAGTACGTCGTGCTGACTCGACATCCGCTTGCGGTCTTCAGCTCCTACGCGAATAGCTTTTTCGATGGCGACTGGCGCGGGGCCCACGCGTTCAACCCGATCCTGGAACGATACGTACCCGCCATCGCAGCGTTCCTCCGGGAGCGCCCGGTGCCTCTCCTGCACGTCGCATACGAAGACCTCGTGATGGCGCCTGCCGCTGAGCTCGAGCGCATTTTTGCTTTTCTAGGTATAGAAAACGACCCCGACGCGGTTGAATACGGAAAGGCAGATCCTGTGAAGAGGGGGATGGGCGACCCGATCACCGTCAACCGCGAGGACCGGCCAGTCGCCGATAAGATCGACAAATGGGCCGCGGAGCTCGCAAACGACGCAGACAAGCGTGCCCTGGCCGAGCAGATGATCGCGCGGATTGCCCCGGATGACCTCGACGCCTGGCAATGGCCCGTCGATGCGCTCTGGGCTCCGGTCGAAATGGCAGGCGGCGCCCCCGCACCAAAACCCGCACGCAACAGCTACACCTTTCAACGACGCATCATGCTTGCGCTCAAAAAGGACATCCACAGCCGACCTCACGGCAAGCTGGTGAAACGGGTGAAATACTATTGCGATGTCCTGCTCCGGGATTAGCGCAGCGCTGCGATGATGACCTGAGATTCGGTCGCCCCGCTAATCGGAGTGCCATCAAAATCGCCCGTATGGGATTGGACCTTGAAGCCGTTGTAGTGCAGCAGCGCTTCGAGCTCGGCAGGGAAAAACTGCCTCTGGGTGAGCGGCGTGCAGAAGGAGAGACGTTGGTCGTCCGGGTGCTCGAAGTCCATCATCACGGTCTCGATCTGTGCCAACGGGTCGTAGCTGAAGTATTCGCTGTACCGATATCGAAATCCGTCGCGTGGATGGGGAACGTTGCCGCCGCGGTACCGCTTGGAAGGCTTGCGGGCGAGGCTGATCGGGTCCGGAAGCAGGACGTCGAAGGCGAAGCGCCCCCTGGGTTCGAGGTGATGGCGTACGGTGGCGAACCCTCGCTCGATGTCCTCGCGTGTGTAGAGGTGCATCCATACGTTGAACGGCGCAATCACGAGGGGGAATCTTCGGCGCAGGCGCAGACGTTCAAGTGTCCCTTTTCGGAGCTCGATCCGGTCCCGACTTGCGCGGGGCAGCGTATCGAGTCGCTCCTGGGCCCGCGCCAGCATCGGGGCCATCGGTTCGACGCCGACGACCTCGATGCCCGCCTTGCCGATCGCCAGCGCGACTCGGCCTGTTCCGACACCGAGCTCGAGCACCGGACCGCCGGACTCCAGAGCCAAATTTGTGTAGAAGCGGACGTCATGCCGGCGTCGGCGATAGGCCTGATCGTAGTACCGTCCGTCTTGGTAGTGTGCCTCCGATCCGGTCGTGCCACGGCTGCCTTTTCGCTTAGGCACCCTGGTCCACCAAGTGTGCGGCCAGCTCCGCGAAGCCAAGGCCGCGGTCGCGATCGGTGATGTAGCGAGGCGGGACCGGAAGACGATCCAAGTGCTCCCGGACATTTGCCACGCCGACGCTCTTTGGGAAACGCGCAAACGCGGCCGCGTCATTGCCGCTGTCTCCCACGAAGACCCATCGTTCGATCTCCGCGTCGAGATCAACGCCGAGGACCTCGTGCAGGGCGCGCGTCACGCCTTGGGCCTTGTCCCAGTCTCCCGGGATCGCATGCGCATGGACCGTCGAGACCGAAGTGCGTGCACCGAGCTCCTCGATCAGCTCGACGAGCGCGTCGATTTTGGCTCGCGGAAGGGAACGAGACTCTCCCACGTCGAAGGCGAGGTCGCAGCGTCGATGGCGATCGTCGTTCGTCGTTGTGATCTCTGGCATCTTGGACGCCACCTGTTGACGAACCGTTTCCAAGAGGCTCGCCTGCGCCTCGCGCTCCGCCGGTTTACAGAAATAGCCCTCGTGCGCTCCGGCCGCATCAACCCACGCCCAACCCGCACCATTTTCGCCGACCGCGATCCGCACGGGCCAAATCCTCGCAAGCACGTCGGTCCATCCGAGAGGTCGGCCGGTGACGGCAACGAGGTCGAAACCGGCCCCTACCAACCGGTGCATCGCGCCGTACGCAGTCGGTTCCAACACCCCATTGCGGGTAACCGTATCGTCGATATCGAAGACGAGGCCCCGAATACCCGCCGAATCCAGCTTTCGATAGCTCTCCATCTGGGCTCCCCATACCATACCCCTGGGCTTGCAGACCGCTTCGGGGCAGCGTACCGTGAACGATAACGGAGGGAATTACCGTGCCCAATCTGGGATTTGGCGAGCTAGTCATCGTTTTCTTGATCGTGATGCTGATTTTCGGCGCCGGACGGCTCCCTCAAATCGGCGAGGGGCTCGGAAAGGCCATCCGTAACCTCAAGCGCGGTCTAAACACCGATGACGACATCGATGTGACGCCAGAGGTCACTCCGGCCGACAAGCAGGTCCCGAAGCAGTCTGCCTCCCGTGTCGAGGACGCTGAAGTCGTCGACAAGGTCGAGTCCAAGTAGCGGTCAGTCCTTCGGCGGTAGCGTTCGACTGCTCCGCATTTGCAGGATCCTCTTGCAGCTCAGGCGAACCGCGGGGGCGAGCTCTGAGGATGTCGCGGCTTCACGGAGCTCGGGCCTCCGCAGAAGGGGTGCGAGCAGGAGGGCGATATCGAGCGGCGTGTCGGGGTTGCGGATGATCGCGTTGCGCGGACGGTAGCGAACGACCCACCGGCGACTTCGGTACACCGCCTGCAGGACGTTTGAATCGTTGGGACGCGCCGCGCAGATTCGGATCACGTCGTGTTCGGTCAACGAAGGGTTTCCGAGAAGAATGCGAACGACATCCGGATGCGGGTCCTGCACGACGCGTTGAATGAGAGTGCGGTCGTGCGTCCGTGCGAGCGATTTTCGTTCGCCTAGGGTCAGCGGCCGACCGCGGCCGAGGTCGGGAATGCGTCGCTTGTCTTCGTCAGGCGTCTCGTCCTCGGCGGGCGGCAGGACGAAGTCGGCAACCTCATGTTGCTCTGCGCGTCGTGCGGCCATTCCGAGCTCCAGCCGGCGCGCCTCGACGCGCGGCTCGAAAAGCGCCCAGCCCACCGCAAGGAACACCAGCTGCGCGTCGACCCCCCCAAGGGCCGCCCCCCGGTGCGCAGCATGCAGAAGCTGCACACCGTCTTCGTCTGACAAGGATTCGAGTTGCTCGCAAAGGAGACCGACGCGCATGTCGATCTCTTCGAGCCGGGCAAGCCTTTGAAAGAGGTGCTCGAACGATGTTGCCTGTTCCACGGCCTCCGTCCCCTTCCGAACAGCCTAGTGAGGGCATTACAAAGCGCCAGCTTGACGCAGTGCGTCGCCGGGCTAGCCTGAGCGCAGAGATGGCAGACACGGAACAGATTCGGGTCATCAAGCGCTATGCGAATCGCAAGCTCTACGATACCCGCGAGAGTAAATACGTTACCCTCGACCGCATCGCCGAGTTCGTCCGAAACGGCGAAGAGGTCAAGGTCCTCGACAATCGGTCGAAGAACGACCTCACCAAAGTCACGCTCGCCCAAATCATCTACGAAGAGCAGAAGAGCGGAAACGCCACGACCTGGTCGGTCCAGAGCCTTCGCGGTTTCATCCAGCAAGGGCGCGAGAAGTTTTTGACTTCGCTCAAGGAGGGCCCGGTGGGCAAGCTGGTCGGTCGCGCGGAGGAGCTCGGAACCGAGGTCTACAACGCCGCCGACGATCGCGTTCGCGGCGTCCTCGAGAGCGCGGCGAGCCACGTGAAGCAGCTGCAGGGCGAGGTGCTCCGGCTTCAGACGCGCATCGAGGAGCTCGAGGCGAAGCTTCGCCAGGGTTCGTCAAAAGACGAGCCTCCTGATAACGTGGAATAATTCCTGATTTCAGGGGTTCTACGAGCAGGCATGCCAGGGAAATCCAAGAAAGTAGAGGCTCAGCGGCGTCTTTTCGAGGCTGAGGCGCGTCCCCATCTCGACACGCTCTACTCGATTGCGCTGCGACTGACCCGGTCTCCGGTCGATGCCGAAGACCTGGTGCAGGACACGCTCGTGCGGGCCTACCGCTTCTACGATCGCTTCGAGGCAGGAACGAACTTCAAGGCCTGGCTTCTGAGAATCCAGATGAATAGCTTCGTGAATCGCTACCGGCGCGCCAGCCGCGAGAGGCAGGTTTTCGATGGCCCGATGGCGACGCCGGTCGGGGAGGGCGTGATGAGTCGTGCAAGCATGCGTGGCCTGACCGACCCGGTCGGCGATGCGGAACGTCGCCTCGTCGCGCAAGAAATCCGACGTGCCTTCGAGGAGCTTTCCGATGAGGCTCGCGCCATGGTCATGCTCGCCGACGTCGAAGAGCTTTCGTACAAAGAAATCGCCGAAGTCGTGGGGTGTCCGATCGGTACGGTCATGTCCCGGCTCCATCGGGCTCGCAAGCAGCTCCAAGGTTCTCTTCAAGCGCACGCCGTGCAGCTGGGTATCATCGAAGACGATGACGGCGATGTCACAGACCCGATTCCACTCGAAGCGTTTCGTGCAAGGAAGGAGGCCAAGTCATGAACTGCAAGCTGGTGCGACGTCATCTTGGCGCATTCGTCGACGGCGAGCTCGACCCTGCATCGCAGATCGAATTTGAACGGCACTTGGAAGCTTGCCCCGTTTGCCAGGAGCATCTCGCCTTTGAACGCTCGTTTCGCCAACAGGCACTCGAGGCGATCGGCGGCGTGCAGGCGCCGGAGCATCTTTGGAGCAGAACGCTTCATCGCTTCGACGAGATCGATGCGACCCGGGCCGAGCGAACTTTGATCGAAGCGCGGCCGATGCGCTGGCGTCAGACCTGGCCAATCGCAGCCGCTGCGGCGGCGGTCTTGATCATCGGCAGCGTCATGGGTCTGCCGGAGAGAACCGCATACCAAGGCGCCGGCATGCTCCAAGACGTCGTGAATCTGCATGCCCAGGCCTTGCCCTCCGATGTCCAGGCTGAGGCGCCGCAAGACGTCGTTCGCTACTTTCAGGGCAAGACCCCATTCCCGGTAAAACCTGCACAGTTCGCGGAGCCGAGGATGAAGTTCGTCGGCGCTCGCTACATCAAGGTCGGCGCCCATCCGGCCGCCGCCCTCTATTACAACCACGACGGTCGACGCGTCACGCTTCTAGTGTTCCAATCCCCCGAGATCACGCGGAACGCGCATCGCACCCATGTGGGGGGCCATGAGGTTTTTTACTACAATGTAGGTAGCAACGTCGTGACGATCCGCCAGCACGGCGGCGTGAACTACGCCTTTTTCGGAGACCTGGATCGCCCGGCGCTCTTCCAGCTCGCGGCCAACGCGCGCGTTGCGTACTGAGAAGTCTCGAAGACCGCGGCGTTCGAGGGCCTCCTACGTTGACAGCCACCAGCGTAGGCCTCTATTCTTTTTTGACAGAGGCGTAACTTTGCATGCGTCTTGGGGGCCTGGATTGGACGCGGTTTCGTTTAATCGACGAGAACGCTGCTAACCTTGCCGTGGGAGTCGAAGGGGAGACCAAATGTCGGAGGACAACATGTCGAGCGATGTGCCAACCAAGGTCGGGGAGCCGAACGAAATCGACGATGAAATCGATGCGTTTGCAGAGAACGCATTCGACGCGCTCTTGATGGGCGGCGAGGCGAATCCGTCTTCCGAAAGCCCTGAGGTCGCAGAGGCCGTCGCGGAGACCGACGACGGCACCGGCGATTATGAAGACGTGGAGCTCGACGACGTGATCATGGTCTCCGACGTTCCGCCCGACGAGGTCTCTCACGCTACGGTGCCGCCATCTGCACCGCCAGCCGCGTCCTCGGCGCCGCCAGCCGCTGCGCGACCCGCCACGGCACCACCTGCGCCGAACGACGGCCCTGCCGCGGGCCAAATCGAAGTGGCGCGCTTGCGTTCCGAAATCTCCGGGCTCAAGGCGAAGATCGCCGAGTCGTCAGGCGGCGTCTCGAGCCGGCAGTTCCTCGATTTGCGCGAATCGCTCAACACGAAGGACAAGCAGATCCTCGATCTGCGCGATCAGTTGAGCGGGCGGGACAAAGAGATCATCGATCTCAGGGATCAGTCCATCGGCCTCGAGCGCGCGCGCGCCGATTTCGACGAGAAGACGGCGGAGCTCGAACACGCCTTGTCCGGCGCACAAGAATCGATTGCTAGCCTGACCGAGGACAAAGAGGCTGCCAACAAGCGCTACGAGGACATCAAGGGCAGATTCGAGCGCGAGAAAGCCAAAACAGAAGGGCTCGAAGCGGAGCTTGCGCAGGAGCGTGAGGCTCGGGCCGCCGACGTCGAAGCTTTGAAGAGTACTCAGGACGCCGAGATGGCGAGGCTCCGCGTGGCTCAGGAAGAAGCGCTGGATCTGGTCAAGGCCGAGTCCGCGGCTGCGCTGGCAGCCGCCCGCGAAGACAACGAAGCGGCTCAGCATGCGGCTGCGAGCGAAAAGGAGACGGCGCTTGCTGCGCTTCGATCGGAGCTCGCCGATTCGCAGGCCGCGGCTTTGGCGCAGGCCGCCGCGGCAGCCGACGTCGCCCGGCAAGAGGCCCTTGCTTCGCTCAGCCAGGACTTCGAAGCGGCCGCCGCGACCAAGATGGCCGAAGCAGAGGCTCAGTGGCAGCGCACCATGGAAGAGAGAGAAGCCTCGATTCAGGGCGAGAAACAACTCGAGCTCGAGACGCAGGAACAAGAGCACTCGAAGCAACTCGCGACTTTGGGCCGCAAGCTTGCCGACACCGAGTCGGAGCTCACGGGGGCACGTGAGCGCGAGACGCTCAACGCGGACCGTGTGCTCGAGCTCGAATCGAAGCTCAGCGAAACGAGCACCGAGCTCGAGGGCACAAAGACACTCCTCACCGAAACGCAGGGGCTCCGAGATCGGTTCCAGGACGAGCTCAACAGCGTCAAGGAAGCGCGTGACGGCCTGCAAACGGAGCTCGACACGAGCCGCACGAAGCTGGAGATTCTCGAGGAGACCAAGCGCAATCTCGAATCGCGCGTCGGGTCACTCGAAGCGATGAAGTCACAGCTCGAATCGAAGCTCTCGATGGCCGTCGAAAAAATTGCGACCGACGACGAGCTTCTGTCGCGCGTGCGGAAAGCGATGGCGATCGGCCTCAGCTTGCTCGAAGAGCAAGAGCAGAACACCTACGGGAATGCTACCGGCGAGACGGAACGCGTTTCCGAGGACGCCGAGTAGGCGCAAGGCGCGTTGATGCCAGGCCGGGTGCGCTCGGGATGGCGTTTTCTTTGTCGACCGAGCGTACGAGCATGCCGAGCTCACGCCGCGCTAGCGGAGGCGGCGGAACATCCGCCAGCATGGAAATGAAGGCCGCAGCGTTGGAGGGTCTCGCCTCAGGGTCTGCGGCGAGCAATGACTCTATCGCGTCGGCCATCGGAACCGGGGTCTGTTGAGCCGTTTGTTGGAGCAACTCATGCCGGCCGGTGCGCGCACGGTCGAGCGTTTGCATGTCGCTGCCGCCGTCGAAGGGGCGATGCCCCGCGAGGCACTCGTAGAGCAGGACGCCGAGTGAAAAGAGATCCGAGCGCGCACTGCACCGACGGCCAAGGGCATACTCGGGCGCCATGTAGGGGACTTTGCCCTTAAGTGCGCCGCTCTGGACGCTCCCAGGGAGGTTGTTGGCTTTGGCGATGCCGAAGTCGGCGAGCTTGATCTCGCCGGCGTTGCTCAGGAGCACGTTCGAGGGGGAGACGTCGCGGTGGATGATACCGGCGGCGACGCCGTTCTCGTCTGCGGTGTGTGCGAAGTCGAGTGCCGAAGCCAGCGCGTGCGCGACGTACGATGTGAGCCCAGGGTCGAGGGATTCGCCTCGGCGGCGTAGGTGGCGCAACGCTGCGCGAAGGTCGGTGCCTTCGATCAGCTCGAGCGTCAGGTAGTGGGCTCGGTCGGCGATGCCGAAATCGAGCACGCGCGCGATGTGCCCATGATGGAGGAGCGCCGACATGCGCGCCTCGCGAAGAAACATCTCGACGAAATCAGCGTCGCCGGCAAAGGTCGGCAGGATGCGCTTGAGACACACCCGCTGCTCGAAGCCGCCAGGCCCACGGCGGATCGCCACGAACGTCTCGGCCATCCCGCCGACGCCGAGCCGTTCGACCAGCTCGTAGTCGCCGAAGTGTTCGGGGGTCGTGGGGGGCATGGATGAAGCAAGGTACCACAAAGCGATGTTTCGGCGCGGGAGCTCAGCGAAGCGCTTTTTCGAACGCGCCGAGGCGGAGCTCGACTTTAGATCGCCACGGACGAGGCGAATCGCGAACCGCGTTCATTCCGCTGCGCCGAACGATGGCCTCCACTCCCAACTATCGGTTTTGCCTATCAAAACGGGCTACCCGCCGGCAACTGCGGGAATGATCGAAATGATCGCTCCGTCGCCCACCGGAGTATTCAGCCCATCCAAGAACCGGGCACTGGTCTCGCCGACAAACAGATTGACGAAAGGCCGGATATCACCCTCAGGCGTGAGAATGCGCGCGGACAGGCCGGGGTGACGTTGTTCGATCGTCGACAGCGCATGCCCTAGCGTATCGGCATCGACGGTGATCTCCGCGGCCCCGCTGGTGAAGGGTCGCAGAGCAGTCGGAATACGCACGGTCACTTGATTCAATCGCTGCCTCCACTCAACGCTCTATGACGGCAACCACCGGCTGATCGACGCTGCGCATCGAGGCCAGTATGACCCGGTCGAAACGCCCTGTCTCCGCGAGCGCAATGCGGGCGGTCTCACGCGCCAGTCCTTCCTTATCTGGATCATCAACCATGTTGATGACAGGTACCACCGCACAGCCCCCGGAACCTTTGAGCAGACCGGCGTCGCTGACCAGCAGGCGCGCCAGGTGCTGCGGCTCCACCACCGCACCGACCTGCAATCCCGTCACGGCAGTGATGTGTTCCAGGCGATGCGCGATCGTGTCCGACAACGGCCTGCCCAACGCCCGGGCGGACGACACGCAGACCAGCGTGCTGCAGTCTGGCGGCAATACCGGTTCACCGTCCTTGGGGGCCTTGATGAAGCGCATGCGCGCGCCATCTGCCTTGACGAAGGTTGCCTCGCGCCCCGTTTCGGCATGCAATCGTGACACCAGCTCGGCCGCGATGCCGCTGTAGCGTCCGGGCTTGGCGGATGGCGCGGCAAAACCAATCCGATCCACCTCGATGAGGGATGCCAGCCGGGCTCGCAGTTGGGACTCCTCGGCAATCACGGAGGTCAGCCCCAAGTGATCGGGGAAATGCGCGGTGAACACCGTTGCCGTGAGCGCCACGCGGCCCGGGTGCCGGGCGACGAGATTGTACAGTGTGCTCTTCTTTCCGCCGGCGCCCACGGCGCAAATCACGCCTCGACGCGCCTGGAACAAGCCGAGTATTTCGTCGTCAGTCATGTCGTCAGTGCCAGCACACTCGATATGGGTGGCAGAAAAGCGGCTGCCAGCTGCCAGTTGTCGCCGGCATCGCGACTGGCGAACAGGTGCCCGCCGTTGGTCCCGAAATACACCCCGCAGGATTGGCCGGCCAGGGTATCCATGGCTTCCCTCAGTACGCCCACATAGGCATGCTGCTGCGGCAGACCGGCGCTGCGTTCGGCCCAACTCGCCCCTCCGTCATCACTCCGGTAGACACGCATTCGGCCGTCTACGGTCGCACGCATGTGTGAGTTCGACATCGGGATACGGAACAGCATATCCGCGTCGGCGACATGCGTTGCGATGGCGAAACCGTAGTCACTGGGCACGTCGCCGGTGATCTCCAGCCATGAGCGCGCACCGTCGTCGCTCCTATACACGCCGCTATAACACTGGCGGTACAAGCGCCCACCCGGATGCAGGATCAACCGGTGCACGTTGTGCCCGGCTTCCGGCTCATCGCGCGGAATGTTCTCGGCTCGCACGCCCTGGTTGGCAGCGTGCCAGCTGAGGCCGCCGTCATTGCTGCGATACACCCCGCCGGCAGACACCGCAGCAAACATGTTCTGCGCATCAGCTGGGTCGAAGCACACGGAGTGCACGGCGAAGATGCCCTTCGATGGCTCCCAGAAACGATTCGTCGGATGCTCGTTGAGCGCCTCTACCGCTTGCCAGCTATCACCGCCGTCCTCTGAAACGAACAACCCCGCAGGATCGATACCGGCATACAAACGCCGGCCGTCGGGCGTCATTGCCAGGTACCAGATGGCTTTCAAGCTTTCGTCGAATCGGCCCGAGGCATGATGCGGCGAAGAACCGAGCGGCTCCCAGCTCGTCCCGCCATCGTCGCTGGCATAGACGTGCGCGCCCCAGACATGGTGATTGGCGGCGGCGTACAATCGCCCAGGCTGTGTCGGATGTGCGCAGACATGCGCAATCTCGTGGCCTTCAATCTGCGGGCGCCCAATGTTCCACTCCGTGTGCGCCGCGTTGGTCTGAACCAGGAACAGGCCTCTGCGTGTGCCGACGAAAAGCGTAACGCGATGGCTGTCAGTCATGGAGCAACCGCCTTAGACCAGCGCCTCGAAGGGTTGCACATCAATCTGCGACCCCGCTTCGATGACCTCCGCGTCTTCGGGAACCAGAATGAAACAGTTCGCCTGGGTCATTGAGCTGAGTATGCCGGAGCCCTGGTGACCTGTTTTCGCAACCAGGTACTGCCCCTGTTGATCACGGGACAGAACGCCGCGCAAAAATTCGCTGCGCCCGGCCTTGGTTTTGATCGTCGCCGTGGAGGTGGCGCGGATCAGGACCGGCACCTGCGGCCCGAGGCCGCTGAGCTTAAGAATGGCCGGCCGCACCAACTGGTAGAAGGTGGCCATGACCGACACCGGGTTACCGGGCAGCCCAAAGTACAGCGCGTCGCCCAGTTTGCCGAACACCGTGGGCCGCCCAGGCTTGAGGGCAACCGACCAGAAATCGATCTGGCCCAGGCGATCGAAAATCTCCACGAGGTAATCGGCCTCACCCACCGACACACCACCGGAGGTCAAGACCAGGTCGGCACTCTCAGCGGCGCGCCGCAAACCTGCTTCGAGCTCATCGGGTCGATCACGGATGACGCCGAGATCCACGATCTCCGTACCCAGTCGTTGCAACATCCCGAACAACGTGTAGCGATTGCTGTCGTAAATCTGACCCGGCTGGGTCGGCGTGCCGACCTCACACAGCTCGTCACCGGTCGAGAAAAAGGCGACCCGTGGTCGGCGCAGCACATCCGCCTCAGCGATGCCAATGGATGCCAGTAGGCCAATGTGCGCAGGCTGCAGCTGTGCACCGGCTGACAATGCGACATCACCAGCTCGGATGTCCTCACCGGCCAGGCGCACATTGTCGCCGTGGGCAGGCAACGCATTGACCAGCACTCGCTCGTGGTCGGCGCTGACGCGTTCCTGCATGACCACGGTGTCGGCACCGTCAGGGACCGGCGCACCGGTCATGATGCGCACGCATTCGCCTTCGCCGACTCGTCCGTCAAAAGGCCGGCCCGCGAATGCAGCGCCGATTGGCGTCAGCTCAAATGGTGCCGCTTCCGAAACGTCAGCGCTGCGAAGGGCGTAACCGTCCATCGCCGAATTATCATGCGCAGGCACGTTGATTGTCGAGCGGACATCGTTCGCCAGGACCCGTCCGAGTGCTTGACGAATCGGCAGGCGTTCAGAACCGGACACCGGTGTGACCGCCGCGCGCACGCGACCGAGGGCCTCGCTCAGCGGCACCGCCGGGCCGTCATGGCCGCAACCCGCTTTATCTCTAGCCGTCATTCGGTGACATTCCGTTGCTTCAAGCACGCTTCGAGTAGGTCGAGGTCCTCAGGTCGGTTGATATTCAGGAAATTGTCGGGGTTGTCGCTGAAATCCACAAGTACCATGTGTTGCTGCCCGTACCAGCGGTCGATCTTGCGTCCGCCTGATTCCAGGAAGGCGTCGAGATCCTCCAGGAGGCTGCGCCGGATCAAGGCGAACACGGGCTGAATACGCTCACCGTCATGCGCCACGGCAATATCGATGCGCTCATCATTCGCGCAAGCCGATGCCAGACGGCCCACGCAGTCAGGGGCCAAAAGCGGTGAATCACACGGCGCAATCGCCACCCACCCCGTGCGTGCAGCCGCCAGGCCGCTGGCGATTCCGGCCAGCGGCCCGCGGAAATCGCGGCTGGCGTCGGTGATCACCGGCAAGCCGAAAGCGCCGTACTCATCGAGGTTGCGGTTCGCGTTGATGATGATTCGCGCGACCTGCGGCGCCAGCGCATCCAGCACATGGCTGATCATCGGCCGGCCGGACACTTGAATGAGGCCCTTGTCGCGCCCGTCCCAACGGGTTGCGCGACCGCCGGCCAACACTACTCCGGTAATGTTCTCCCCGCCCATGGAAGCTCACTCCCTGGCGACTGCGAGCGCGTCAGGAAAAAACAGTTGCTGACCTTCCACCCGGTAAGCGGCAATCAGTTGCTGACCGCGCTCCGAGACCAGCCAGTCGATGAATTGCTGGCCCTCCGCCGCTTTGATATGCGGATACTTCCGCGGGTTGACCAGAATCACCGAATATGGGTTCAACAGTTTCGGATCACCCTCGACCAGCAGCTCGAGGCTGCCTTTGTTGGCAAACGTGACCCAGCTGGCGCGATCCGACAGGCAGTAGGCATCCATTTCACTGGCGATATTCAGCGTCGCGCCCTGACCCGAACCGGATTGGCGATACCAGTCGCCATCGTCGTCACCGGGCTGGAAAGCCAGCGTCGCCCACAGCCGCAGCTCTTTCTTGTGCGTGCCGCTGTCGTCGCCCCGAGAGACGAAGGCCGCACGACTGGAACGAACGCGCCCGAGAGCGGCGGCCACATCCTTGATGCCCTTGATGGCTGCCGGGTCGGATGCTGGGCCCACGATGACAAAATCGTTGTGCATGACGGCGATGCGCTCGACCCCGTAGCCTTCATTGACAAACTCCTCTTCGGACGGCAGGTCATGCACGAGGATCACATCTGCGTCGCCTTTCATCGCCATGCGCATGGCCTGCCCGGTGCCCACAGCCACTACGCGCACGCCGATGCCGCTTTCGCGCTTGAAGATCGGCAACAGGTAGCCGAGTAAACCGGAATTCTCCGTCGAGGTCGTCGACGCAAGCGTAATGGACTTTTCCTTTGGCGAGGAGAGGAGCGCATAGGACGCCAGCGCTGCGAGCACTGCCAGCAGAGCCGCGCCCACAAAGAGTTTTTTGTTAGATTTGTCGACTTTCACTCCACCAGCTCTCCTGCAATGAATCGCGCCGCCAGTGGATCCGATGGCCCGTTCATGAACTGCTCTGCCGGCGCTTGCTCGAGTAGACGGCCATGATTGAGGAACAAGACTTCATCGGCTAAGCGCTGCGCCTGCGCAATGTTGTGTGTCGCCATGATGACTTTCTTGCCGGCCCGCGCAAACGAACGGATCAGGTCCTCGACCCGCCGGGTCGCGCCTGGATCGAGGTTTGCAGTGGGTTCGTCCAACAGCAAGACCTCGGGATTCAATGCCCAAGCGCGCGCGATGGTCAGGCTCTGCTGTTCTCCACCCGACAACCTGCGCGCTGGCATGTGAGCGATGTCGGCCAGGCCAGCCCAGTCGAGAGATTCCTGGATCACCCTGGCGCGGTCCGCCGACGATGCACCGCGGAGTTTGAGGACGTAATCGACATTTTCGGCGGCCGAGCGGCGCAATAGCACCGGCCGCTGAAACACCATCGCCTGCTTCTGTTGCACTTCACGCACATCGGCCTCGCCCCAACGAATCGAACCAGAGCTCAAGGGCAGTAGGCCATGGCATAGCTTCAGCAGGCTGCTTTTCCCGGCGCCATTGGGTCCGAGCAAAGCGGTGAGTCCCACGTCATGGATCGCGAACGACACATCCTCGATGATGGCCTTGCCATTCACGCCATAGCTCGCGCGGTTTACGACGAGCGGCAACATGTAAGGTTGCGACTGCATGCGGATTCCGTTACGGGCTCAGACGGTGCGCTGATGCGCGCCGCCCCCGATGGTTACCACGGCGGTGTTCACTATCACCGCAATGAGCACCAGGATGATGCCGAGCCCGAGCGCCATTCCCAGATCTCCTTTGCTGGTTTCCAGGGCAATCGTGGTGGTCATGACGCGGGTACTATGCAGGATATTGCCACCGACGATGATGACGGCGCCAACTTCAGCGATCGCGCGCCCGAAACCAGCAAGGATGGCAGTCAGCAAGCGTGCCCGGCCGTCCCAGAGCAGGGTGGCGATTTTCTGCCGGGTGCCGGCACCCACCGAACGCAGGTACTCGTCGTACTCTTCATGGAGATCGAACACGGTTTGCCGGGTCAGCGCTGCGATGATGGGAAACACCAAGACGCATTGGGCAATGATCATTGCCGTAGGGGTGAAGAGCAGCCCCGTGGTACCTAGCGGGCCCGTACGCGACAGCAGCAGGTAGATCACCAGTCCGACCACGACGGGGGGTAAGCTCATCATCGCGTTCATGAGGATGACGACGCCGCGTCTGCCTGGGAATTGCGTCAGCGCAACGAATGCACCCAAGGGTAGGGCGAACACGGCCGCCAAAATGACGGCGGACAGACTGACCCGCAGTGACAGCAGCACGATCTCGAACAGACCCGAGTCCATTTCGACCAGCAGTTGCAGCGCCGTTCGAAAGGCGTTGGAGAACTCGTTCATCGGGGACCCTCGATAATGGGTTTCGGCGGTTTACGAAAGACTAGGAGCGGGTGTATTGTCGCAGACGGCCCAATAACAAACAACGAGGAAGCCTCATGAGTGACGGTAAACCCGATGACGACAAGCTGAACCTCGAGATCCGCAAGTTTCTGAAGAGAGTGGGAATCAGCTCCCAGCGAGAAATCGAACGCGCTATCTATGCCGACGTCGAAAGCGGACAACTCGACGTCGACGGCACCGTACACGCACGGGTCACGATGGAGCTTCCTGATCTTGGCAAGTCCCTGGTGATCGAAGCCGACCTCCAACTGAACTAACGCACCGATCCGGATACACAGCCATGGGCAACTCGCTCAGCATTCCCGTCGCCGTACTGCTGGAAAAGAAGATCGTCCAGGGTAAGGGCTGGTCGGTGCCGCAATGGAATGTGGTCGGCGTACTGGGTGGCGAACACAGTGGGAGTGAGGTCTCGGAACCGGTGCTCGTCAGGGACGAAGACAACCAGTACCTGTGGGGCGGATACCGCCTCAATCTCTATCTGGACAGCTGCGAAAGCTATTGGCACAACCTCACGGGCGAGCAGCCTTCGCTGTTTGTCATCTGCACCGAACCGCAGAGCGGAGGCATGCAACCCATGATCGTCACCGCTGACGGCCTGGAGGCCAGCGCCTCGACCGAGGGTGACGATAAGGTTTTCCGCGCGCCCATTCCGCCGGAAATCTACCTGCGCATCGAAAAATTCGTCGTGGACAATTACGTGCCGCGCGAACGCAAGAAGCGCAAGCGTCAGAAGTGGACCGAAAGCGATCCATCATGAGCTCGGAAGAAAAGCCCGAGTCCGGGCCGGCAGCAGAGACCCCTGCCGACGAGCCATCAATAGACGAGTCATCAGAAAAGCAAGTGTCGGACGAGGACGTGCCCTCGTTGGACAGCCTCGGCCCCGATTCGGATTACAGTGATTTTCTGTCGCGGGCCGTGAGTCCCAAGCTGCGGCGCGACGCCCTGCGCAAACTGTTCTCCAGCGCGAAGTTCAATGTCACGGACGGGCTGGACGATTACGCCGAAGACTACAGCCGGCACGCTCCGCTCGGCGACATCGTGCCCGCCGAGATGCGGACCCGTCTCGCAGCCGTGGCGGCCCGGATGAGCCCTGATCCAGACTCCACGGCGGCCCCTCCAACCACTGCCAACCACCAGGCCCGCGCCACTTCCCTGGCTGAACTGAGCGACCTGGAGGTCACCCCGACCTCCGTCGTGGAATTCAGCTCCGCCGGCCGGCTGCTGATCGTTGGTGAACCGGAAGCCGCTTTGCAGGCGGCCGCCCGGATGCCCGCTGAATTTACCTGCGTGGTTTTCACGCCCGGCCCGCGGGAGCCCGACGTCGACAAAATCAGGGGCAATACGATCATCACAGGTGGTCAGCTGGAGATCAGGGGCTGGCTCGGTGAGTTCGACGTCGGCATTCGCAGTAGTGGACTGACTCTGCGACTGGCTGAGCTGCTGCCGGGAACGAAAACCGGGACCGACCTGGTGCTGGATTTGTCGGACACCCCTTGCATGACCGAGCAAATGCCACCGCTGGGTTATTTCCACGCCGGCAATGACCCACAGGCCCTGGAACAGGCGCTCGAGGACCTGGCCGAGATGCGCGGCTCGTTCGAAAAACCAAAGTTCTTCAATCTCGACACCACGATCTGCGCGCACGGTCAAAAAGGTCTCGAGGGCTGTCGTCGCTGCATCGATGCCTGCCCCACCGAGGCGATCATTTCGCTCGGCGATTCGGTGCAGATCAATCCAAACCTGTGCCAGGGCGGCGGCATTTGCGCGGCCACCTGCCCAACAGGCGCGATTACGTACGCACTCCCGCAGGCAGGCGACCTGGCCACATACATCAGGCGCTTCCTGGCCGCGTACGGTGAGCACGGTGGCGCGGCCCCCTGCATCGTGTTTCATGACGAGCGCAGCGCGAGCGTAATCCCGGCCATGTTGGAACACGCGGGCCATCTGCTGCCGGTGCCGGTCGAAGAATGCGGGTCGGTGGGCCTCGATACCTGGCTGAGCTGCCTTGCCTATGGCGCTCGGGCCGTGTTGGTCATCGTTGCGCCAGATACGCCCGAAAACATCAGCATGGAATTGCTGCATCAGGCTGCCCATGCCCGCGCCCTGCTGGACGGATTGGGCTACGACCCACGCATGATGCAAATCGTCTGCCAGGAGAGCGACGCAGATTTGAGCTGGTGCGCCGACGATCGCTTACCGGAAGCGTCGCTGACTGACGTTGCCAGCTTCGATGCACTGGGCGACAAACGCACCGCGCTGAAACTGGCACTGATGCACCTGGTGGAACAAGCTCCGCGGCAACCGGACGAAATCGCGCTGCCGGCGGACGCGGCCTTTGGCGAGGTTCAGGTGGATGCCGACAAGTGCACCCTCTGCATGAGCTGCGTAGGAGTATGCCCGACCTCGGCGCTGATGGCCGGCGGCGAGTTTCCAAGACTGAGCTTCAAGGAATGGAACTGCGTCCAGTGCGGTCTTTGTGAGAACGCCTGCCCAGAGGACGCGATCGACCTGCGCGCCCGCTTGCTGACGGACCAAAGGCTGCGCGATGCGCGCCGGGTGCTGCACGAAGAGGAGGCCGTGCGCTGCATAAGCTGCGGCGAGCCCTTCGCCACCCGCTCGATGCTCGACACTCTGGCGCGGAAACTCCAAGGGAACCCCATGTTCCAGTCCGAGGAAGCGTTCCGCCGACTGCAAATGTGTGGTGACTGCCGTGTCCGCGACATGATGCGACGTGGCGCTCGGCCGAAAGGCTGAACTGAATGGCACCCGTCGGGGTCAGCCCTGATAGGTCTATCGTTTTTTGGTCAAAGGTGTATTGTCAGGCCATTCGGATAGCTCGTTCTTCACGTGCCGATCGGGGCTAGGGACTGTGACCGCTCAGAGGGACATTGCGGAAGAAGAATTCGGCGACCGCCGCGACCAAGAGTTGAGGGCGAATGCGTACGGCCTAATCGCGCACCTTCTCTCCGCAGCACCCAGCGCAGAGACTCTCGAGCGCCTGCTCGGCATCACGAGCACAGAGAGCGAGACCCCGGACAACGCCGGCGACAACTTAGCGACGGCCTGGCGCGGTTTGCGCGATGCCGCGACCGCGGTTGACCCGGAACAATTGGCGCGCGAGTACCACGCGCTCTTCATCGGCCTCGGCTCCGGTGAGATCGTTCCCTATGCCTCGCGCTATCTGACGGGCTTTCTGAACGACCGCCCGCTCGCGGACCTGCGCGATGACCTGGCCCAGCTGGGTTTCGAACGTCAGCCGGGCGTGCACGAACCCGAAGATCACGCCGCTGCCGTGTGCGAAATCATGGCGTTGATTGTTGCCGATGCATCACCGGATGAGCTAGACCAACAGCAGCGGTTTTTCAGCCGGCATATCGGGCCATGGATGCAGACTCTGTTTACCGATCTAGTGAATGCCCCCTCTGCCCGCTTCTATCGGGCGGTGGGCATGCTCGGTCGGGCGTTAGTGGAAATCGAAGGCCGTTATCTCGGCGTAGGAGCAGCCTCGTGAGTGAAAACATGTCGACCAAACGCACCGAGAGACGACGGTTTTTGGGTGCCATTGCAGCAGCAGGTACAGCAGCGGCGGTCGGCGCCGCCATCGGAGCTCCGGCGACCGCAGAGGTCACGGCATCGGCCAAACCCGAAGGCCCGCAGAAGGGCTATCGAGAAACTGCCCACATCCGCCGCTAT
>CAVQHC010000001.1:0-472602 GCA_963712235.1 uncultured delta proteobacterium | reverse complement strand
TTGTAAGCTCCCGGCGTGACCACCAGCCCCTTCTTCGCGAGCCCCGAAGCCAAAGCGTTCTATCAGAGCCGCGTCGCGTCCTTTGGCTTGAGCATCGCGGTCGCGGGGGCGATTGGCTTGGTCTTTCGGCTCGTCATCGGGCTGGCCTCCGGGACGCTGCACGAGAAGTTGGGCGAGCCGGGTTTCTGGCTTCACGCGTCGGCCATCGTTCCATGCCTGGCGATGTGGCTCGTCTGCCGCGGCGGTCCGCGGCCGCTCGAGACGGTGATCGCCGCCGAGACGATGGGCCTGCTGTTCGCCTCGGTGGGCTACATCGGCATGGGCATGACGATTCCGCCGGAGGTTGGCGCCGATGTCATCACGGCGTTTGCGCTCTCGTTTGCCCTCTTCTCGCGCGCGGTCTTCGTGCCGAGCACCGCGGGACACACCGCCATGTTGGGTCTCCTCATCGGCGTCCCGCTCGTCGGCATGATGGCCCTGCACTACCGCGACGTCGACCCCGCGATGTGGCGCATGGTCGGCTACGACACCCGTGGGTTCGAACGGAGCACCATCATCATCTCGACCGCCCTGATGACGACCATGTGGTGGACGCTGACCGTCGGTCTGTCGAGCATCGCGTCTTTCGTCATTCATCGCCTGCGGAGCGAAGTGAGCAGCATCCGAAGCCTCGGCCAGTACCAGCTCGAGCACAAGCTCGGTGAAGGCGCGATGGGCGTCGTCTATCACGCGACCCACGGCATGCTCAAGCGCCCCACGGCGGTGAAGCTCCTGCGGCCCGAGCTCGGCGGCCGCGAGGTGCACGACCTCTTTCGGCGCGAAGTGCAGCTCACGGCGACGCTCAAGCATCCGCACACCATCACGATCTACGACTACGGCCGCACTCCCGAGGGCTTGTTCTACTACGCGATGGAGCTCCTCGACGGCGCAAGCCTTCAAGACATCGTCGAAGCCACCGGGCCTCAACCCGTGCCGCGCGTCGTCCATGTCCTGCGCGATGTCGCCCTTGCGCTCGACGAAGCACACGCGGTCGGGCTCATTCACCGCGACGTCAAGCCGAGCAACATCATGCTCACGCGGCAGGGTGGGTCCGACGATTTCGTCAAGGTCCTCGACTTCGGGCTCGTGAAGCGCATTTCAGACGCGGACGACTCCGAGACGAGCGACGTCCTTGCCATCCAAGGGACGCCACAGTACCTGAGCCCCGAGGGAGTCAACACGCCGAGCGAGGTCGATGCGCGAAGCGACCTCTATTCACTCGGCGCAGTCGGCTACTACTTGCTCACCGGCCGCCCCGTCTTCGAAGCCGACACCGTGTTCGAGCTCTGCAGGCAGCACGTGGAGGCCGCTCCTCCCCCCATGAGTCAAGCCCGCGGCGAGCCCGTCCCAGAGCCGCTCGAGCAGCTCATCCTCTCCTGCTTGGCAAAGAACAAAGACGACCGCCCCACGTCGGCAGACGCACTCGCCGACGCACTCGACCAGCTCGACCTCCCACCGTGGACGCGAGCCGATGCCGAACAATGGTGGCAGCGCTACGGGCCTCTAGTCGAAGACCAACGCGACTCGATCGTCCCCCGAATCACAGGTCACACGATGAACGTGGTCATCGAAGAGCCCTGGTTCGAAGGCGCCGACGGCACGCCTCCAAGGCTAGCCGCCCTCCGCGGTTCCATGCTAGCCACCCCGCATGCATCGTACCGCCCTGCTCCTCACCTTAACCTTCAGCATCGCGCTGGCCGGTTGCGGCAAGACCACCACGGAACGCCTGCAGCTTCCACCGCTCGACGCGGTTCCCAAAGTGAACCTCGAGCGCTATCTCGGCACCTGGTACGAGATCGCGAGCTACCCGCAACGCTTCCAAGAGGGCTGCACGGGCACGACCGCCACCTACACCCTTCGAAGTGACGGCGAGATCGACGTGCTCAACAAGTGCCGCAAAGGCCGCCTCGATGGCCCCGAAGATGCTGCAGAGGGAAGGGCGCGCGTCGTCGATCGTACGAGCAACGCCAAGCTCGAGGTGTCGTTCTTCCGGCCGTTTTGGGGCGACTACTGGATCATCGATCTCGGGCCCGACTACGAATACGCCGTCGTCGGACACCCCAGTCGCGACTACCTCTGGATCCTCAGCCGCACTCGAACACTCGACGATGACACATACGCCGCGATTCTGAGCCGACTCGAGGACAAGGGATATCCGCTCGAGCGGCTCGGGAAGACAAAGCAGCCCGCTAACTAGGTTTTCGCGCTCAACCACGGCGTAAGCTCGCGCGCCCAGACGGTGGCTGGACCTCGACGAGAGGTCTACGAAGAGTAGGGCACCCCGGCGCGGTACGCTGGGCCACAGTGCTGACGGCTTTCCACGCGGAGCGCACACCCTGCGGACGACAAAGCCAAAATCCGCACACGCCAGCTCCCGACCTTCGTCTAGTTGCTACGGGCAGGGCTCGGTGCCCTCGTCGTTTTCCTCGCAGCCTCGTTCGCAAGTCGCGCTTTCAAACAGTGCGCCGATCGTATCTTCGTTGTCCTGCGGGTCCGTGACGGTCACCTCGAGCGACTCCAACCCGGTGAAGAGGTCGCAGTTGAGCGTTTCCGTCACCGGCGACGAGGTCGATGTGATACTGAAATTGTCGCAGTACTGCAGGGTGCCCGTGTACGTCAGTGTCTCTCCAGTTGGGTCATCCGCGTCCTTCGCGCTCACGGTGACCCGGAGGGTCGTAGGCCCGTCGCCCGTGCAGTCTTGCCCGTACTCCCACTCGACGTAGTCAATCACCGGCGGGTTGTCACCAACCATGCCGCCTGTGCCAGCAGTGCCGCCCGTGCCAGCCGTGCCGCCCGTGCCGGCCGTCCCGCCCGTGCCAGCCGTCCCGCCGGTACCGGTTTCCTCTTCCGTGTCGTTACCGCAGCCGAGGACGCACGCCATGCTCGCCGCCAAGACCCAAGCGAAAACCTTTGCTGAACCACGCATCACAACCTCCCTGGTGTTCAAGAGCTCGACCTTTACACCGATGCATCCCACATGGGGTCATCTCCGCCGCCTTTCCATACGTAATTCTTTAGCGATCTCGCCTCTGCTGCGCCGCGAGTTCGAGGCTGTTCCGCGAAACAACGAAACGCAAAACCGCCCAAGTCAGCGAAAGTTCTGCACGCTCCAAGTCTTACCGTCCGCGCCCTTGGCAAAACCGCATGCGACGCGCTCGTAGCTAGGGTTGCTCATATTGACATAATGGCCGTGCTTCGCAAATCGCTTGCCGGGCCCTTCGTCCCACATGGCTTGGAGGCATCCCCCGATGGCGTCGCTCTTTGAAGGCCATCCGGGGCACTCGTTTTGCGCCATGCCTTTGGGTTTGCAGATTTCGCTGTTGAAGCCCGCGTGAATGCCTCGCTTGCTGTCGTACTGCGCGTGCTTGTTCGCGCATGGCT
Organism: uncultured delta proteobacterium; assembly: GCA_963712235.1. Classification (GTDB taxonomy): domain Bacteria; phylum Myxococcota_A; class Polyangia; order Polyangiales; family Houyiibacteriaceae; genus SG8-38. The sequence continues at coordinate 469,182 of CAVQHC010000001.1, read as the reverse complement.
CGCCGCCCTTCCAACGTCCGAGCGGCGGCAGGCATTGGCACTCCCAACGCAGCTGGTTGATTCGGGCGACACAGTCGTCATGGGGGTTCCCGGTACTCGGCGGTGGAGCCGGCGCGCAGTTCGCGCGTGGTCGGCTAAGCGGCCCTTTGCGGCAGCTCTTGTTAGACGCCGGGTCGCCGCCGGAACCAAACGCGTCCGAAGGCAACGGAAGCAACACCCCCAACCCCGCAAGCGTCACGAAAGCAGCCGTCGCCACCGTTCCCCACTTCATGGGACCAGACTAGCAACACGCACTTACCGCGCGAGCCCGCCCGGCGGCTCTCCGCTGAACACGGCAAAAACAACCAGCCGCACGGCCGGTTCGCTTTCGACCCTGGGCTGGCGTTTCGAATTGACCAGCGGTACTCTCCGAGGCGACCGGAGGCCGACATGAACTACCGGGCCGCCTACTCAATCGGGTTCCATCCCTGGGAAGACGCGTCGCGCGATCCTCCCTTCGTCGCGGTTCCCAACGACCCAAGCCGCGTCGGGCAGGGCATCGTGAAGGTTCCGGGTATCGCGAGGTTGGGGCTAGAGCTTCTTGTCTTTGGCGCCGGCGCCTACGGCTGGGTGCACGTCATGGAGCCAAAGCTGATGTGAGCGTCGCGCACGGGGAGCTTGATGCGATTGGGGCTTTCGCTTGGCAGTCCGATGTTGACCGTGCACCCGGTCGCCGTACCCCCGTATTCGACCTCGACGACACCGGGCGCAACTTCGACGAACCCACCGCGAGCCCCGCCGACAGCCTCAGACGTCGTGGCGTCAATCGTGTTCTTACCGACTCCGTCGCTGTCGACGTACCACGGCGCGCCTGCCGCATCGATGAGCTCGAAGGTGACGCCTTCCAAGTTCACCCCGAGCGAGACCCATCCCGTACCCGCGTGGGGCCAGACCGACATGACCCCAGCCGCTGCATCGTCGATTTCCTCGTTGGGAAAGAGGACGTGAGCACGGGACCTGCTGAAAGAGCTGTCGGTGACGTCAGCGTAGAGCTCCGCTGCAAACCCAGCCTTCGACACGGTGTAGACCAGCTCTTGGTCGACAGGAAGCTCGATCGTGGCCGAGCCGTCTCCATCGGTCGTGGCGCAGTTGCGGGTATCGGCCTCGCAGATGTCCACGCGCTTCGAGCGCTGCAAGGTCCGAGCCTCGAATGTTGAATCCGACTTCGATCCGTTGTCCGCCGTTGCCCGCTGTGCCACCAGCGCCAGCCATGCCGCCCGTCCCACCGGTGCCACCTGCACCGCCGGTTCCCGCGCTGCCGACACCCGCGTTGCTTTCCTCACCGCATCCAATCGTCATCGCGATCATCGCAAAACCCACCAAACACAAAGCCAGACGTCCCATCACAGCCTCCCTTCGCGCCTCGAAAAGGCCAGTCGCCGAGGCGAGAAATCAACCGTCTGCATCTCGCAAGTGCTTGAAAATACGTAATTGTTCAACGAACAACGGCTCGGGGGCGGCCCACAGTCCAAGTCCTAGAAACCCTTGTACTTCTCGTGACTACATGGTCCCATTCTCGCCTACCCATGCGCACGCTCGATTCGATGAACTCGGCCGGCATTGACCTGGTCGAAGCGGCATACCGTCTCCCACACGAGGAGTCGGACTGGCTCGAGCATGTCTTGGCTGCCGGCCTGTCGACGATGCCGCACTCGGTGTTTGCTTCGGGCATCACCTTCGACCGCACCCAGAACGATCGACGGGTGCAGATTCGTGCCTGGCGACATGAGGGTGCGTCCGACGAAGTCAAAAGCGCGGTGATGGAGCACGCCGCTGGCATTCCGGAGGAAGTAGAGCGTGAATGGTTCCGCCGGGGGCTTGTCAATACCGGTTCATGCATCTCCGAAGCGTCGCGGCAATTCGTCGAAGCGGTCGCGTCAAAGACGAAGATGGCTGGGGACCTCCTTCTGCTGAACGCAATCGAGCCCGACGGGCGCGGAGCGTATCTCGCGATTTTTCTCCCCGCCCCGACTACGCTCGATTTCCACGAACGCGAACGATGGAAGATGCTTGGAGCGCATCTGGCAGCAGGACGCCGAGTCTGGAGAGCCGTCGAATCGGTGACAGCCGAATCCACCGCGCTGCCCCATGGAGCCGAAGCCGTGCTGGATCCCGCGAGCTGCAGAGTCACCGACGCCGCCGGGCGCGGAAAAGAGCAGGGTGCCGCGGCCGCACTTCGCGCGTCGGCCCGGCAGGTCGACCGTGCGCGAGGCCGGCTACGACGCACCGATCCCGACGAAGCACTGGAAACCTGGTTGGCCCTGATGCGCGGCCGCTGGTCGATGGTGGATTGGTTTGACTCCGATCATCGCCGCTACGTGCTCGCGATCCCCAACGCCCCTGACCTAGGCGACCCTCGTGGTTTGTCCGAGCGCGAGCTTCAAGTCGCAACCTACGCCGCCCTCGGCGAAAGCGGCAAGCTGATCAGCTACCGACTCGGTGTCTCCAAGGGAACCGTCTCCAACGCCCTCGTTGCCGCCATGCGCAAACTGGGGGTGAGGACGAAGCCGCAGTTGGCCGAGAAGATGCGAGGCTTCACCAAGCATTTTGGCGACGCGGACGAGCGCGACCCGAGCTATTCCAAGCCGCCCCAAAACGAGGCAACAACAGACCGCGCACGGCCCGCCTAGCCCGGATTTCGGCAGGCCTCGACGTCTGCCTTCGACAAGCCAAGCGCATCCGCGGCTTCTTCGAGGTCTTTGCCGGTGGCCTCGACTTTGTAGGCTTCCTGCGACGCTTTTTCGACCTCGCTGCTGACGTTGCTCCCCCCGTAGCGCGAAGCGGTGCCTGCGGCCGCCTTCATCACCCGGCCAAACGCGCGCTTCTTTTTCTTTGCCGCGTCGATCTTTGCCTGCAGGCACACTTTTTGGGCTTCTTCGAGCGGCTGTGTGTTCGCGCCGGATGCCGCGCCCGCCCCGCCCGCCGCGTCACGCTTCGCAGCAAGGATGCCCGCAAGCTGCGGCGTTGCTTCGCCCGTCACTTCGAGCCCGTTTTCCGCCTGAAACTTCGAAATCGCGACGATGCTCGGCGTGCTCAGCTTCCCGTTCGCCTCCCCGGGGTCGTACCCGAGCGTGATCAGGTCGCGCTGAATCGATTGCACGAGCGGGTCGCCGCCTGCCGCCAAAGCCGCTCCCGCCGAAGCCCCGGACCCTGCTGTCGCACCCGGCTTCGCTCCTGTGGTCCCGCCCGCCGCAGCCGCCCCCTCGAGCCCGACGTTCACCCGAATCGCCCGCACCTCGGTCACCATGTCGAGCTCGCCGCCGTCGACCATCTTGCGGAGCATGGCCATCTGCGAGCCTGCCATCCGTTCGACCTGAGCGCGCTGTTCGGGCGGCATTTCGGCGAGCTTCTTGTCGAAATCGGCGAGCTGTTTGCGCGCGTCCTCCATTTGCTCCTGCTGTTCGGGGCTGAGCACGCCCTGCATGCGCATGAGGTTCCGGTAGGGCATGTACAGCTTGCTGCCCGGCACGGTTCGGTAGTCCTCGTCGAGCCGTTCAATGAGGATTTCGCGCGCGCTCTTTCCTTGTTTCGCCACCCCCTCCATCTGCATCTTGAGGGGCACATGCTTCTCTGCATCAATCCAAAGGCTGATGGCCTGAATTTCGAGCTCTTCGCCGTCCGACTTCTCGACGATGTTCAGCTTGTCCGCGCGCGCATGGATCGCACGCCGCTTGCCCACCGACTCCTTGCCGACGATTTTCGCCCGCTTCCTGAAGAGGGCCATGCTCTTCTCCATCTCTTGTTGGTGCCGATTCGCGTCGTCTTTGGCCTCGGCAGATGCCTTGCCAGCCGCGTCCCCAAAATCGGCCATGCTGCCCATCATCGTGCTCGGGTTCGGCGAGGCCCAGGGCTCGGCCTCCGCCCCCGACCCCATGGCGTCGCGCATTCCCGGTGGGAGCCCGGCTTCATTCATGCCCTTGTCCATTTCGCCGCTCACCGCCGAGCCGGTTTCCCGCATTGCTTTGGAGTACGCTTGCCAGGCCTCGGGCGACATGCCTTGTCCCGCCTGCTGCCGATTCTGCATCTCGGCAAAGGACACGAGCCGAAACGTCTCCATCGGCTTCCCATTTGGCCCGCGCATCGACACGCGCTCGTAGTAGAGCGTCGTCTCGTGCCCCATCATGCGGATGTCCATCGCGTAATTGTCGACCCCTTTGGCCCGCTTGCTTTCCGCTTCGAGCATCTTGTCGAGCAAGCCTTGCGCACTCTGAGCGCTTGCGAAGGCGGGGACGGCTGCCACCAGCACCGAGGCGCTCATGCCAACGAGCAGCAGCCAAACGGGATGGATCGCGCGATTCACAGGGCCTCCAGGAGAAGCGCCAGTGTATTCGAAAGCCGAAAAAATCGCACCCGAGGTCTCAGCAAGAAAAAATCTGGAATTAGTGAAATGGCCATGTTCGAGGCTGTGAAGTCGACCGTCACGCTGAAAGCGATGCAAAAGCGCGATCAAAACCAAGCTCAGCAGCCAGCGGTAGCGCTTGCGTTGCGCGCCTATTCGTGCGTTCGATCGCTAGGGCTTCGCGATCTAGTCGCGAGCGCCAGGGAGGATTCATGTCTGAACGCACCAATCGCCAATGGATATTGCGGGCTCGGCCCGAAGGGATGGTCGATTCGTCTCTGTTTGAGCTCCGCGAAGTACCGGTCCCCGCGCTGTCCGACGGCCAGGTCCTTGCGCAGACGATGTACCTTTCGTTCGACCCGACGCAGCGAGCTTGGATGGCGATGGACACGTACATGCCCATGGTCGAGCTCGGAGAGCCGATGCGCGCTGGCGGCATTGCGCAGGTGATCGAATCCAAACACGCCAAGTTCAAGCCCGGCGACATCATCAACTACGTCTGCAACTGGCAGGAGTACGTCGTCTTCGAGCCCGATGGGCACAACCTCGTTCCTCCGACCAAGCTCCCCGGTCATCTCGACCCCGCGCTGCTGCTGGCGTTCTCGGTCACGGGATTGACTGCGTATTTCGGCCTCCTCGAGATCGGTGAACCCAAACCCGGCGAGACCGTGCTGGTGAGCGGCGCCGCGGGTGCGACCGGATCGATCGCCGGCCAGATCGCCAAGCTCAAGGGCTGCCGAGTCATCGGGATTGCGGGCGGCCCCGACAAGTGCGCCTGGCTGACCGGCAAAGCAAACTTCGACGCCGCCATCGACTACAAGAACGAGAACGTCGGCGAACGCGTCGGCGCGCTGTGTCCCAAGGGCGTCGACGTCTACTTCGACAATGTCGGCGGAGAAATTCTCGACGAGGTCTTGCTGCACGTCGCTCTGCACGCACGGATCGTCCTCTGCGGGGCGATCTCCCAATACAACGCCGCGGACGATGAACGATACGGAATCAAGAACTACACCTCGCTCATCATCAATCGCGGCACCGCACGAGGCTTCGTCATCCTCGACTATCTCAATCGTGCGCTCGAAGGCCTGCTGTCGCTCAACAACTGGGTCGAAGACGGCAAGGTCATCCAAGAAATCGACATGCAGCACGGCTTCGATCAGATCCCCGCGACCCTCAATCGCCTCTTCACCGGCGCCAACCTCGGCAAACAGCTTCTGAAGGTCTCTGACGCGCCGCTGCCCCTTCGCACGAGCGCTATCGAGCGAACGGTCTTCAAAATTATGAGCGCCTACACCGGCTGGCGCAGGGGCTAGGGAACAGGGGCCGATGCCCCCCGCACGCTTTGCGCTTCCTCCAGCCGAAACGCAGATTTTTCGGTTATGTTCTGCGAGACAATCAGGAACCAACGGATCTATGCTGGCACGCCCGATGCAATTCCAGATGCCACAAGAGAGCCCAACTTCGAGATCCCAGCCATGACCACCAAAACCAAGCAAATGTCCCCCGTCGATTCGGCCTGGCTGCACATGGAAGAGCCCACCAATCTGATGATGATCACGGGCGTCTCCCTGCTCGATAAGCCGCTCGACTTCGAACGCTTCCGCAAGACGATCGAGGTCCGCCTGCTCAGCCTCGATCGGTTCACCATGCGCGTGGTGGAACCGGCCCTGCCGCTGGGCACGCCGCACTGGGAGGCCGATCCCAACTTTGATCTCGATGCACACATCCATCGGGTGGCCCTCCCGGCACCCGGCGACATGACGGAGCTCCAGCGCCTCATCAGCGATCTCGCAAGCACGCCGCTCGATTTTTCGAAGCCCCTGTGGAACATCCATCTCGTCGAGAACGTCGAGGGCGGCGCGGCCATGGTCCTGCGTCTCCACCACTGCATCGGCGACGGCACAGCCATGAACGCCGTCCTATTTCGCCTGATGGACATGGCGCGGGACGCGCCGATCGGTGAAGTCGAAGAGCCAGCCACCGAAGCGTCGGAACCGCATGATTTCATTTCGACCGTGTTCCGGCCCGTGCGCAGCATCGGAAACGCCATCCGCTACCTGGCGCACGAAGGCAGCGAAAGCCTCCGCCACCCCTCACGCATCGTAGAGGGCGCCGGCGCCGCGGCCGAAGCGGCGAGCATCGTCGGGCGCGTGCTGCTGATGACCCCCGATCGGGAGACGCCGTTCAAAGGCCCTCTCGGTGTGCAAAAGCGCGTCGCCTGGTCCAACAACGTCCCCTTGGCCGACGTCAAAACCGTCACCAAAGCCTTGGGTGCCAAGGTCAACGACGTCATGCTCAGCGCGCTCGCCGGCGGGTTGCGCGACTATCTGATCGCGCGGAACGCCGATGTGAGCGATCTCGAAATCCGGGCCGTGATCCCGGTGGACCTGCGCCCGCCTCAACGCGGCATCGAGCTAGGCAACGCCTTCGGACTCGTTTTCTTGTCTCTCCCGCTGAGCATCGCCGACCCGGTGCAACGGCTTCGCGAGACCAAGAAGCGCATGGATGCCATCAAGCAGTCGATCGAAGCGGTCACCTTCTACAGCCTGCTCAGCCTCTTTGGCGTGTCCCCCCGGCAGGTCGAAGAGCAGGGCCTGAACATCTTCGGGTCCCGCGCCACCGCGGTCGTAACCAACGTACGCGGCCCCGGTCAGGCCCTCTACATCGCCGGCAGCAAAATCGAAAACATCATGGGCTGGGTCCCACAAGCAGGGCACCTGGGCCTCGGCGTCAGCATCTTCAGCTACGACGGCAAAGTCAGCGTCGGCGTCATCACCGACGCCGGCCTCGTCCCCGACCCAGAAAAAATCACCGCCGCATTCCGCGCCAGGTTCGACGAACTGTTGTCCATCGCCACAGCCCCTAGGTAGACGCTGGGGCGCCCATGTCCAAGCCCGTACTGGCTCTCTTGATCGTCGGATTCTGGTACAGCGTCTACGCGTCCATCCGCGCATACCGTGAGTCGGGCAAGGCATGGATGTTGTTCCTCCCGCAATGGATCGACAAGAACAGCGGCGTCTCCGCGCTGACGCGCCGTCACGGAATGGCCGCGTTCGCCATCCTATTGGTCGCGCTGGCCCTGTTCATGCAGGGCTAGGCACGAAGTTCGAAGACCTCCCCGCGAGGGCGTCTCGTTCGAAAACGACGCCCTAGACCTCCAATCGTTCCTTGATGTTTTCCATCGACATCTGGGCTTCTCGTTGGTTGCGCTTGAACACGGCTTTCTCGGCTAGCTTCCCCAAGACGGGAACCGGGATGGTGTAGTCGATGTCGAGGCCCAGCTTCGTGCCGCTCTCATGCGGTGCAAAGGTGAACGTCATCGTGCTTGTAATTCCCCCCTCTTGCTCGAAGACCAAACGCTGGTTTGGGACGTGCTCGGTAAGTTTGCTGTCTCCGTGAAACGGGATCCCGATCATGGTGTACGTCCAACGGCTGTGATGGCCAACGCCCGAGCCGCTCACGTCGGTCACCTCCGTCATGCCTACGAACCACTCGGGGCTGTTCCGGGAGTCCGACAGGTATGCAAATACCTTCTCGACAGGTGCGCCAATATCGATGCTTTTGGTGATTGTGGGCATGCTTTCATCCTCCTTCATGGCGGGATCGTTTCCGCTGATGTCTGCGCTAACCAGAACACGCGAAGGCAAACCGATCTATACGGAATTCTTTGCCTGCTTTGACGGCGCAAGACGTTCGCCTTGACGGACTCCGCGCAAAAAGGCGGAACGAGAGCACGCTACAACGGTCATTGCTGCCCAAAGCCTCAGGCGATGGCACGAACAAGACGGCGACCTCCGGAGTAATCCGAAGGTCGCCGCGTCAGCCCCAATCTACGCCGGGGCTTCTCTGTCATCGCGCTTGGTTATGCGGCCTATTCGAAGTCCACGATGAGATCTGCGGTGAAGAGGCCAGTGCCGCCAGGGGGAAGTGTCCGGCCCGAGGCCTCATATCTGCCTTTCACGCCTTCGAATCGCCCGGCGCCCGCTCGGACCTCGCCGAAAGCCTCGAACGTGAACACGATGCCATCGGTGCAGTAGTAACTTTCGGGTCCGGCGACCAGCGAAAGCATCGAGCCATCATTGTAGGTGAGCACGAGGGTCTGGAACAGTTGACCTCCACCCAAGGGCCCACACTCAGTCGGGACCAGCTCGGGGTTGAATGCCGGGAGCGACACTGACCCAAACAAAGAAGGCCTACCGCTGCTGCCCTGTGTCTTTCCACTCTGGAAGGCCGTTACCGGGGTTGCACCAACCGGCGTTGGGATTCCACCCTCATCGCTGCTGATGAGGTTGGCTCCCCAGGCGTGCAGCTGAATGTCCGGTCTCTTATGGTGCCCCCACCACCAGGCGTGTGCGTCTGGAACCGCAAAGACGGCCACGGCCAGCGCGGCGAATGCTAAGAAAATTCCCTTTTTCATGATCTGATTCCCTTCATTTTTCCCGAATGGAAAGAGGCGGCGTACGTGTCGCCCCGCTTCCGGAATGCAGAACGCTACGCACGTGCGGCAACTGGCGCCATACGCAATTCTTTACTTGATTCGCTCGCGCAGAAGTTGCGCCGCAATCGTCCGGATGGCGCGTGAAAACAATTGCCCTTTTCGCCGGTCGGCCGACCACCGCGCAGCACTTGCACTGCGTATTTTTTCGCAGGTCGGCTTCACGTTCTTCGTATCTTGCGATCTCGAGCGTGGCGGCCGGCGCCGGGAACGCGAGGCGCGCCCACGTGGATCGGATCGCTCAGCTGCCGTCGGCTCCGCCGCTTCCCGCGAATCCGCCGAATCCATCAGCACCGCCCTCGCCGCCACTACCGCCGGCGCAGATGCCGATCGGTGCATCCGGACCGTAGGCGATTGGCGTGCAGGGATCTGGAAAACAATCGTCCTGGAGTTCGCAGTACGTTACGCAGACGCCCCGCAGATCGCAAAACAGATTCGCTGCACAGGTGTCTCGTCTGGCGCTAACCGTGTCGCCAACGGACTCCGTCAGAACGGAGCAAGGTTCTCCCCGCAAATCGGGCTGAGCGGCATCGGCCACACACTCCGTGGTCCTGGTGCCGTCGCTTCCGTCCAATGCCGGCAAGTCGTACGTTGGAAACCGATCCGGGCGGCCTTCGAGAAAGCGAAGTGAGCAGCTTTCGCCGGGGCCGCAGGATGGGCCCTCGGTCGGGAAATCGCCGAACGGGTAGCATTCGCAGCGATCGTCGGTCGAAGGATAGACACAATTAGCGAACCCGCTCACGTCGTTTTGATCGCAGAAGTCTCGTTCTTGCTCCAACTCGCACTCGGGGCGAGCGCCATAATTAACGGAGCACGAGCCTCGGCAAACGTGCCCGCAGTCGTCCGTCCACCAATATGCGGCCACCAGCGTCCCCGAAGCGTCGAAATACTCGAGATGCTCCTCGTGGGGAGCCCTGTGAACGTACCGCAAGTCCCCGCATCGTCCGGCGGTGGAAGCAACGCCGAAGTCGCCGACGCAGTACCCTTGAGCGGCCGACGTCTCAGCCGCGGCGAGGGCCTGTTCATAGGTCGGGCAACTGGAGCCTTCGCAGTATTCATCGAGCGGGCGCTCGCACGGGCAGCCGAACCCCCAGTCGCAAACGTCGTCGCCAGCGCGTGTGCCACTGAGGGATTCCGACCCCTGACAGTTCTGCGAACCAATGGTCCAATTCCAAGTGTCGGAACCTTCCATCGAATTTCCATCCGCGGAGACGGTGAGCTGTAGGTTTGCCGTCGTGGTCCCTCCGGAAAACAGCCCTGGAATGCCGTCCAGCCCGGGAACACTTCCGCTCATCTGAATCCGGTCGCCACAGAGGGTTCCGGCAAGAGTCCCGCCGGGGTTCTCACCGGATAGAGCACTTCCATTTTGTGCGATGGTCATCGGAAAAGTGTAGGAAGCAAGGCCGCTGCAGCTGTCCGAGATGGCTGTGGCGCGGAACTCCCATACACCTGCGACGTCAGACGGCTCGGCGCACTCACCCCCCTTGCCGTCGCAAGCCCCAAGCGCCATCGCCGTCAGCCCCATTAGACATCCAAATAAGCAACGCATAACCCAGCCTCTCCTGCTTTGGCCTCGAGCGCAACCGACACACGCGACCATCAGGCGTACCCAGTTGAAGCCTGTTCTCGCAGGGAATCTCGGACCGACACTCGCCGCTGCGGCTCTTTACACAACGAGGTGTTTGGGAAAATCCCCGACGCGTTCGCATCCCAGCTGCTCCATGACCTGCTGAAGCTGGCGCTTGAGCATCGTAATGGTGTGCAGCCCTCCGTCTTTTCCAAGAGCGCCCACTCCATACATGAAGGAGCGGCCGAGGAAGGTGAACTTCGCGCCGCTCGCCAACGCGCAGGCCACGTCCGGCCCGGCGCGCAGGCCGCTGTCCATCATCACGGTGGTCCGGTCCCCGTATTTCTTGGCGAGCTCGGTCATCGGCTTGATCGTCGATTGCCCGGCGTCGAGTTGGCGACCGCCGTGGTTCGAGCAAATGAAGCCGTCCGCTCCGAGCGCGAGGACCTTTTCGGCGTCCTCGTCGGTGACGATGCCCTTCACCACCAGCTTGCCTTTCCACGTGTCGCGGATGGCTTTGATTTTGTCCTCGTTGAGTCGGCCGGAGAAGGTCTGGTTCATGAAGAGGCCCAGGTGTTTCATGCTGAGTCCCTTCGGAAGGTAGGGGAGCATCGTTTTGAACTCAGGAGCCCCGGCCAAGAGCTGCGAGAACGACCAGCTGGGGTGCGTCATCATTTGGAGGACGTTGCGGAGATTCATCTGGGGCGGGATGGAGAGCCCGTTTCGGATCTCCCTCGGGCGATAGGCGAAGGTCGGGGTGTCGGCGAGGATGACGAGGACCGGCACTTCGGCCTCGGCGGCGCGCCGAAGAAGCTTGTCGCGCAGCTCGTCCTCGGCGGGATGGTAAAGCTGGAACCACGCGCGCCCTTCGGTGAGCTCGGCAACCGTCTCTATGCTGGCCGTGCCCACCGTGCTCAGCACAAAGGGGATGCGGTGCTCGTGGGCGGCCTTGGCGAGGATCTCGCAGGCCTTGGGCCACATCAGCCCCTGCAATCCGATAGGGGCGACGCCGAAAGGGGCCTCGTAGGTCACCCCGAAGAGCTCGGTCCGAAGGCTCGATCCCGCATAGTCGCCGATGTAGTACGGGCGCAATTGCACTTCGCGGATGTCCGCGGTGTTGCGCGCGAGGTTGATGTCGGAGTTGCAGCCGTTCTCGAGATAGTCGAACGCGAATCCTGGCATGCGCCGACGGGCCCTTTCCCGAAGATGCTCAATCGATGGATACTCGGAGTGGAATGCGTCGTTCACTCCACAGCCGCTAGTTGAGCCCACGGTTACGCACATAGTGCCCGTTCTCGAACGCATCGAAGAAATGCTCCAGCATTGGGTGCTCGATGGGCGTTCCCAAGCGGTCTTCTTCGAGATTCCGCTCCGCCACGTAGGTTTCCTGCATCGCGCCCCCGACCAAAACCCGATACCAGGGCGCGTCTTTGGGCGGCCGGCTCTTCGCGACCTGGTCGTACCAGGCCTCCGTGAGTGAAAACGTCGCATCGATGTCGACGACGACCCCGCGGTAGTCGAACAGCCGGTGATGAACCACTTGTCCAATGGCGAACTTCGGTTTGACAGCGGGCATGAACGAAGTTGTTCTACCCGATGCAGGGGCCAAGCGGTACCCTCGCCGAAGGGGACCAATGAAGATAGGCATCGTGGGCATGGGCTGGGTCGGGGCAAGCGTGGCCTCGTCCATCCTCAACAGCGGGCTCGCCACGGAGCTGCTGCTCGACGACGCCAAGCCGGGGCTCGCCGAAGGCGAAGCGATGGACCTTGCGCACGGCGCCGCCTTCTACCCGACGGCGTCGGTCCGGGCCGCGTCCATCGACGAGATGCTCGACGCCGATGCGGTCATCATCGCGGCAGGCAAGGGCGGAGGCCCCAAGGACAGCCGGCTCGATTTGCTTCGGGTCAACGCCACGATTGTGCATGGCATCGCGCAGCGCCTGTCCGCGATGCAAGGGATGTTGGTCATCGTCACCAACCCGGTCGACGTCATGACGCAGGTGGCCGCCGAGGCTTCGGGTCTCCCCCTGCAGCGGGTCATTGGCACCGGCACGATGCTCGACACCGCGCGCCTTCGCGAGGCGCTTGGACGAACGCTCGATTTGGAGCCTCGCTCGATTCACGCCCAGGTGGTGGGCGAGCACGGCGACTCGTCGGTGGTGCTCTGGTCGGGCGCCCAGCTCGGCGGGGTTTGGCTTCGGACGCGTCCGGGTTGGAGCCAACAAAAAGAGCTCGAGATCGCACACGACGTGCGCAACGCCGCGTACAAAATCATCGCAAAGAAAGGCTCGACCAACCACGCCATCGGCCTGGTGACCGCGGCGCTCCTCCGTTGGACCCTCCGAAGAGGAGGACGACGCATCCTGACGATCTCGCGCGTCCAGGAAGGCGCCGCAGGCATTCGCGACGTCGCAATCTCACTGCCCACAATCGTCGGCCGAGAGGGCGCCGTCGAAGTCATCGAGCCCGAAATGGATGCAGACGAACGCGAGGGGCTAGAGCGCTCGGCCGAAGTGCTCCGAAAAGCGTATCAACAGGCGCGAAGCACGCCCTGAGCGCGGGCGCGGCGACCAACAACGAGGCGTACCCCGCTCAAGCCACCGCCGACGCATCCGTACGACGCCGCACCAAGCCGAGCGTCCCGTCGAGATACTGATCCCTCGTCGCCGACCGTTGGAGCTTGCCGCTCGTGGTCTTGGGCAACGAGCCCGCCTCGATCAGCACCACCTCGGACACCGTGAGGCCGACCGCGCGCTGAACGGCGCGGACGATCGTCGACTCGATGGTCTCAGCCTCACCGTCACGATGCTCGGCGACCACGACGATTCGCTCGGTCAGCTCGCCCGAAACCGCGAACGCAGCCACGTTGCCCATGCGCACGCCGTCGACTCGCCCCGCCGCGACTTCGATCGGCGTCGGATCGTAGTTGCGGCCGCGGACGATGATCGTGTCCTTCAAACGCCCCGTCACGTAGAGCTCTCCCCCCAACAGGTAGCCTAGGTCTCCCGTCTTGACGCCGCCGTCGACGAAGACGCCGTTCGAAGCCTCTGCCTCGCCCCAGTAACCGTCCGTCACGCTGGGCCCCTCTACGAAGACCTCGCCGACGCGACCTTCAGGAAGCGGCTCGCCGTCTACACCGAGGATCGAGACCTGATGGCGGGGAAGGGGGCGTCCGCACGACACGACCGAAACCCGGTGCTCGAGCCGATGCACTCCTGAATCGTCGCGTTCGTCGCGTTCGTCGTCGCCGTCGGTCGATTCGAATTCGAGCTCGGCCACCTTGAGCTCGTCCTCCAGCCCCGCGAACGTGACGGCCAGTGTGGTTTCGGCCAAGCCGTAGCACGAGAGAAACGCGCTGACCTTCAAACCCGTCTCGGAAAAACGCTCGAAGAAACCGTCGATGGCATCGGGCGGAATCGCTCCGCGCCGCAGCCCAACACGCGCACCGCCGACAGGTCTAGTCCCTCCGTCGACGTCGTGCGCCGCGCCGTCAAGGCGTAGCCAAAGTTTGGCGCAAACGAGACCGTTCCACGGTCTTCGGACAGGGTCCGGACCCAGACTTCCGGTCGCTTCAGAAAGTCGAGCGTCGAGATGAACGTCACAGGAGTGCGCGTGACGAGCGGAGACATCACGAACCCAATCAAGCCCATGTCGTGGTAGAGCGGCAGCCAGCTCACGGCGCGGTCTTCAGGGGTCGCGCTCAATCCGTCCACCATGATGGCGTTCGCGTTCGCCCAAAGGCTTCCGTGCGTCACCCGAACACCGCGCGGCGCGGACGTGCTCCCCGAAGTGAACTGAAGGAACACGACGTCGCCGTCACTAGCGCGGCAAAGCGGCAGTGCCCCAGCGTCGGGAAGCTCAGCTATCGAAAGAACTTCCCGCAGTGACGGAACCTCATCACGAAGAGAGCGGAGCGTGTAGGCGACGGGCGGGTCGGCAAGCAGCAGGCTCGCCCCCGCCGTCGTCAACATCCGCTTCGTGGTCTCCGCCCAAGACCCGAGCTGCCCCAGAGTCAGCGGCGGAAAAAGCGGCACCGCGATGAACCCCGCACGAACGCAGCCAAGAAACGCAGGCACGAAATCCTGCGGATGATGCAAAACCAGCCCGACTCGGTCCCCACGCCGAACCCCGAGCCCGTACATGCCCCGGGCCAAGCGGTCTGCTTCTGCAATGAGCTCCCCGTAGGTCAGCTCCGTGACCGAACCGTTGTCCCGGTATCGATGCGCATCACGCTCCGAGCGGGCGAACTGTTCGAGAAGCTGTGAGAAGTCATTCGCTTGCATTTCTCGGCCTCCGTTCGCACGGCACACGCTGTCCGGTGTGCCTTGCAGCCCGCCTAGAAGTGCATCAGGCGTGCCAATCACAGACCGCTAAAATTCAGCCCTTTTTCGACATTCCGGCCGCCCGACCGGCGCCCCACTGTGACTGCGCGCACGGAATCGGTCACACGTAATTTTGCACCCCTGTGCGTCTATTCACGGCCTGCGGTCGGGGACCCGACACAGAGACGCCGGTCTTCGGTCTCCTCGCCCCGTCGGATCGGATCCTACGCCATCTGCTCCTGCCGAGACCCCGCCACGCCCCAGGCAGCAGCGATCGCGAGTGCCACCCAAACGAGATCGTAGAAGCCGAGGTTGTAGCGATCCATTGGAGAGGCCTCCTCGATCACGAGACGGGCGAACGGCTCCGCCCAGGCTCGCTTCTCTTCGTCCGAGGCGGCCGCAAGCCTCTTTTGGATGTCGTCCTCGAAGGCCGCAACGCGTTCAGCCAGCGCCTCCGGTGGAGCACCGCCCGGTTCCGAAGTCTCCCATCAGGCTTGCACTTCGGGGTCGACCTTGCCTTCGGCGAGAAGCGCCTGATAGGTCAATCCCTCTTGCCATTCGGGCTCGGCGAGGATTTCGTCGGCGACGCCGGAAACGAGCCCGATCTCCGACGTCATGACTTTTCCCGTGGCGAGTCCGAGCAGCGACAAGAGCACCGCGGCGATGCCGAGACGCGTGCTGCGCTGGCCGGCCGTCGCGACCATCGCTGCGCCAACGCCGAGTCCGATGACCCAGGCGATGATTCCGATCTCATAGTCCGTCGCGATCGAGATTCCGGCCGAGATCGCACCAAGGCCGAGAGCGACGATGAGCCCGACCGTCACCGAAAGCGCAAACGGCCGTTCCTTCACCGGTTCGATCGCCGTATCCGGCGCGATGATCTGAACATCGTCAGGAATGAGATCCGGTGTATCAGGCTGCAGTATTCGTTCTTCTTCCACGAGATCAGGGTAGCGTTGCGTCCGGGCGACTGTCTACATAAGAACCTCGACGGCACTTCATCCAAATTCATAATCGCGAGCGCGACCTTGGCGCTAGACCGCGGATTTTTCTGCCCAAACCCAGCCGCAAGATATGCTCGACGCATCCATCCCTCCACGCCAACGCTCACGCTGCGAAGCCTGACCTTCCTCGCGGCGATCACCGCTGCCTCTCTCGGGACCTGGTCCGTCGGCGCGAGCGCGCAGTCGAGCGGTAGAGGTCCGGTCGTCGCCCCAGGCGCGCAGCGCCAAGCACCTTCCGCCGCCAGTCCCGAGTCCGCGTCTCCAACCGACGTCGCGCAGCCCCCGAAACAACCTCGCACCCGAACCCGCAGAGGCGAAGTGTTCTCGGACATCTACCTCGGCGCAGCGGTCACGACGGATGCCACCGTCACGCTCGACGGCGTCCTTCAAGAGGAGAGCCTGCTCTGTGGCGCGGAATGCTCGAGCACGAAGTCACCGGTCGGCGGGCTCAGAGTAGGCTGGTTCGTCGGGCGCTTTCCGTGGCTGGGTGTTGCCGGCGACTTCTCCGTCTTCATCCAATCGTGGGGCAATCGTGGGGCATCCAAAGCCCCTACCAGGTCAGCGTGATCCCGATCTCGGCGCTCCTCATGTTTCGTGCGCCCTTGGTCCGAACCCCGGAGCATCCCAACGGCCGCGCCCAACCCTATCTCGCCGTCGGTCCATCCCTCATCCTCTCGACGGCAAAGCTCGCCGAAGGCTTGGCGGCAACCGGCACCGCGCGCGTCGATACCGACACCGCGGTTGATCCCGGCCTCGATGCCCGCGTCGGGATCCGGCTCATCGCCTCCAGCTGGATTTCAGTCGTCCTCGAATACCGCGCGACGTATTTCAAGCCCACCTGGCAGATCCAAGGTCGAAGCGTCGACACTTCCGTCTGGACAAATCACTACATCATCGGGCTCGGCATCCACTACTGAGCGGCGCCGAACGCCTCGACGATCGCATCGGCATACGCGCCGTACCCCTCAGGGTTCGGATGGAGCGCGCCGTTTTGGTCGCCCTGAAACTGAAAGGTGTTCTGCAGGCGCGTGAGCCAAGCGACGTCGGAACAGTAGCCGTGGCCCGAAAAGCGCGCGTCGACGCCGTCCACGAACTGCCAGCCGTGTTTGTCGGCCGCGGCCCGCATCGCGGCGCGGAGCTCGGTCAAGACGTAGCTGCTCGCCCATTGCATCTCCGCCTCTGTCACCCCGGGCACCTGCTGCGCGGCGATGCGCAGGGTCTCGAGGTAGCCGGGAAGTTCCGTCGGCCATGCGCAAAGGTCGCCGAACTCATCGCGGGTCACGTCGGGGATCTCGGTGAGATACACCCGCGTTGGATCCATCCCAAGCGAGTCGACGATCGCCAGGGCGAGCGCATCGTAGTTGCCCGGAAGGTCGTCGAGCCCGTCCCGCTTCACGTCCACCGGGTCTTCGCCTTCGACGAGCGCGTCGTACTCGTCCTTGGAACCGATGTCGAAGATCGTTCGCGCATCGAGTGAGTCCGCATCGATTACATCCGGGTCCAAATACGACCTGCACTCGTCTTCAAACGACCCCGCAAAGTCACAGGCCAACGAGGCCGTGCTCTCGAGGAGCGGATCGATCGTCGGACTCCCCAGATGACAGTCCCGGCCGAGCACGCAGGCCTCGACCACTTTCGAGAAGTTGATGTCGTTGCCGCCGATCGACACGAAGAGCGCGTCGACTTCGGAGTCCCCGGCAAGCTCCTCGACCCGATCGATCTGCGCCTGAAGCGGCTCGTCCTCGTCCTCGAAGTCGATTCGGTCGTAGGGCTCGAGCAGGGCTTCGTAGATCCGGCCTCCCGAACAGGCCACGTGCACGAAGGTCACCGACGTGTGCGGGTCCGCCTCTTCGATCCTTCGCGCCGCACGCACCTGCGCCGACTCCGCAGAGCGATGGCAGCGCTTGTTCTGCCACTGCACGCCACCCTCATCGAATTCCCTCACGTCCGGGCTGCCTTCCCCCGAACCGTACGAATCCCCGAGGCCAAAGATGAACAGGTCCCGCACCACGATGCCTTGGGTCTGCTCCGTCTGCTCGCCGCTGCTGTCCTCGACCACGAGCGACACGGTATATTCCCCCTCGGCGAGCTCGTACTCGAATCCGTTGCACCGGGTCTCGACGCCAACCTCTGCGCCGTCGATCCGCCAGGTGTACGTCACCGGGGATCCGGTCGAGCCGCACGCATCAAACCGCACCCGCCACACCTCCGGCTGCAGAGGCCCGTCAACGTACACCTCGTACTCCGACTGCTCCTCCGGTGCGCGCAGCGCAGGCACCACAAATCGGGCCGGCATCTCGTAATCGAACGCGGCCCCGAGCGCCTGCTCCCCACCGCACCCGCCGAGCGCCGCCGCGAGCACGCCCGCCATCAAGGTCACCAAAACCGATCGAGCGCGCACCAGCCAAGCCACCCGCTCTACCTACACCACTGCAGTCGCAAACACACACAAGCCGCAGGCTGCGGCCTCATCACCAACAAAGGTGTCCGCGACGAGCTCGGTGGAAAGCGAGGTGGTGCGCTGGCGTCTCAAAAGGGGTTTTCGACCTTCACGCCGGCGATCACCTGACCGGACTGCATGTCTTCGGTGAGCAATCGTTGACAGCCAGCAGCCGATGCCGCGCGCACGATCAGGGCGTCCCAGAAGCTCAGCGAATGCAGGCGGTGGAGGTCGATGGCGTCCAGAATGAGCGAGGGCTCGATGGTCACGATGTCGAGCCGCGACAGGAGCTCGACTTTGCGCCGCGCGATCTCTGCTGGAACCCCGAGCTTTCGGGTCGAGGCGACGAAAAACTCCTGCAGCACCTGCGTCGAGAGGACCCCGTTGCCGTCGACGTAGGCCTGATGTAGCAACGATTGCGCGGTCTCACGCTTGTCGCCCGCGTCGAGATCGTCGGCGTACAAGAGCACGTTGGTGTCGATGAAGACCCGCTCAGCCAATCCGGTCCTCGTACAGCTCGTCGCGCCGGATCTTCTTCCCGCCCGACCGGCCGCCGTGCTCGTGCATCAACATCAGAAGCTCATCGGCCACGAGGTGGCCTGGTTGCTCACCGACGAGCGTTTCGAGGTGCTTCCTCAGCAGCGCGTTCACGCTGGTCCCCTGCTTCCGCGCCAAGGCCCTCGCCCGAATCAAAAGCTCTTCATCAACCGAAATCGTGAGGTTCTTGGACACCCACAGATTATGTGCACACAGGACCTGTGTGTCAACATCACCCCGTACAGGTCTGGCATCGCGCGATTCTGCGCGTTCAATCACGCGAACTTGTGGGCACGAACGACGGACCGATATTGGTTTCGAGGAGGACCTGCAGGATGCAAATCAGACGGAGCCAGGAGCGCGGCCACGCCAATCACGGCTGGCTCGACTCGAAGCACACGTTCTCGTTCGCCAATTACTACGACCCGGAGCACATGGGCTTTCGGTCGCTGCGGGTCATCAACGACGATCGCGTCGTCGGCGGCGAGGGTTTCTCGACCCACCCCCACCGGGACATGGAGATCATCTCCTACGTCGTCAGCGGCGCGCTCGAGCACAAGGACAGCATGGGCAACGGCTCGATCATTCGACCCGGCGATGTGCAGCGCATGCGGGCGGGCACCGGCGTCACGCACAGCGAATACAATCACTCCCCGTCCGACCCGGTTCGGTTCCTGCAGATTTGGGTGCTTCCCGAAGAGAACGGGCTCGAGCCGGGCTATGAGCAAAAGTTCTTCGGGGACGAGCGCCTCGGGAAGCTTCGTCTGGTGGCGTCCCGCGACGCCGCCGAGGGCTCGGTGCAGATTCAGCAGGACATCGCCATGTTCGCGTCGGTGCTGCGAGACGGTGAAGCGGTGACCCACGCGCTCGACGAAGGCCGGCACGCCTGGCTGCAGGTCGTGCGCGGAACCCTCCTCGTCGAGCGGACCGAGCTCTCCGAGGGAGACGGCGTGTCCTTCAGCGAAGCAGGGGCGCTCACGATTCAATCGATCGGCGACAGCGAGCTCCTCCTTTTCGACATGGCGTGAATCGGCGCTAGGACACACCGAACATGACCCAACTTCTTGGAATCTCCGGCAGCCTGAGAGCGGGCTCCTTGAACACAGCCCTTCTTCGCTCCGCCGCAAAGCTCTTGCCGGAGGGAGCCGTCCTTTCGGTCGCTTCCATTGCGGACATCCCGCTCTACGACGGCGACCTCGACGTCGACGGAGGGCCCGCTTCGGTACAAGCGTTCAAGCGCCAGATCGCTGGCGCCGATGGGCTCCTCATCGCCACGCCGGAGTACAACTTCGGCATCCCGGGCGTCCTCAAGAACGCGATCGACTGGGCCTCGCGGCCGGGCTTCAAATCGGTGCTGGCGCACAAACCGGTCGCGATCGTCGGCGCCGCCCCAGGCATCGTCGGCACCGCGCGCGCACAGGGGCAGCTCAAGCAAGTGCTGCTCGGCACCCTGTCCGAAGTCTTCCCGTACCCGGAGGTGCTCGTCGGGAAGGCGCACGAGCGAATCCAAGATGGACGCCTCGAAGACGAGCAGACCCGAGCGCTTCTCCAAAAGATGCTCGAAGCGTACGTGGCCTGGATCCAACGGCGGGGTTAAAACGGCCCCGCGGTTCGACGCCGGCTCGGTCGACCCATTTAGGCCGACGCCCCCGCCCCCGAAAGCGCCACCGACTGCCCGACGTACTCCGGCGCCTGCGCCGCGAGCGCTAAGAACTCCGCGACGCCTTTCCGCGAGATCTTCCAATCGCGCACCTGCCCTTCCGCAGAGGCGAACGGCATCTCCTGGCTCTCCTCATCGGTCAGGTGCACCGGCTGCGCCAACACCCAGTCGACGCCGCTCTCGCGCACTTCGAGCTCTTGGACCTCGGTGTCCGCGATCTGCGGCTTCAGCAAGAGGCCGAAGAACAGCCGCTCCACCCAGCGCAAGCTGCCGCGCGTCTCTCCGACCCCATACGACGACTGGACGACGAGCCGGCGGACGCCGTGCTTCCGCATCGCCGCGATCACGTTGCGCGTGCCGGCCGACCGCACGTCGTTCGGCGTCTTTGCAGCGCCGAACAAACGCACGCGGATCGGATTTTCGGTGATGCCGAGGGTGATGATCACGGCGTCGTGCCCCGCCACCGCGCGGTCGACGTCGTCCGGGTTGGTCGCGTCACCGTTCCGCAGGGTCACCTGGTCCGAGTCGACCTCGAGCGATTCGGCATGGCGGGAGAACGCCGTCACCCGGTGCCCGCGCTTGACCAGCGCGTCGATCGTGGCGCGGCCCGTGCCGCCGGTTGCTCCAACTACCAGTACTTTTCGTGCTTTTTCCATGACTGCCTCCTTTTGGCAGCTCTCACTCTGCGGCCCGCATTGACATGAATCCAATGACTTGTTTCCATGCAACCATGAGCAAGACTCATACTGCCGACGACCTCCACCGCATCGATCTCAATCTCCTGGTCGCCCTCGACGCCTTGGCCCGCGAACGCAATGTCACCAAAGCCGCCGAGCGTGCAGGCGTGACGCAGTCCGCGATGAGCCACACCCTCCGCCGCCTTCGCGAGCTCTTCGACGACCCGCTCTTGGTCCGCGGCCGCGGCGGCATGGTCCTCACCCCCCGCGCCGAAGCCCTCGCCGTTCCTCTTCGCAGCGGTTTGGTCAGTCTCGCGCGCACCCTTGCCGAGCCTGCGGCGTTCGAGCCCGAGCACGCAAGCCGCACGTTCCGCATCGTCTCACCCGACCTGTTCGACGCGCTGGTCCTGCCGACGCTTTTGCAACGTCTGGGCCACGAAGCCCCGTCGGTCGATCTCGCCGTCATCCCCATGCCCAAGCGCCTCTCCGACAGCCTCGAAACCGGCGACGTCGACCTCGCGATCTACCCGGTGCTCCTCGATCCCGAACCCTTCGACCTCGGCACGCAAATTGATGCCGAGCTCCAAAGCCGAACCCTCTTCCGCGACTCGTTCCGATGCTTCCTTCGAAGCGACCACCCTGCGATCACCGGCCGGCGCAAGCTCACCCTCCAAACATTCACCCGCCTCAATCACGTTCTCGTCTCACCGGGAGGCGAGGGTCCCGGCCTCGTCGACCGCATCCTGCACGCACGAGGTCTCGAACGCCGCATCGCCCTCCGCGTCCCCCACTTCGCCACCGCCCTCGAAGTCATCGCCCAAAGCGAGCTCGTCCTCACCGCCCCCTCGAGCCTCAGCCGCTGTTCCACCGCGTCGACCTTGGCGTCACGCCCCGCCCCCCTAGAGATTCCCGAACACGCCATCACGATGATCTGGCACCCCCGCTTCACCGAAGACCCCGCCCACCGCTGGCTCCGTGAGCTCATGATCGACGTCACCGCGCCCAGCTATCAGAAGTTCAAGAAGTAGACGCGCGCCCGGGCTACCATCCCGCCCATGACGCACAGCCCCGCTCGCCTCATCTTCCTCGGCATCGGAATCCTGCTGGCCATCGCCCTCGCCGCCGCGGCCTTCCTCCTAAATACCTATCAACCGGCTCCCGTCGACCCCGACTGGGCGATCCCGCCCTCCGGGACGATCCCCGAAGGCGCCGTGACCGTCCGCTACACCGGCACCGCAACCCTCGTGTTCTCGGACGGCGAAACCAGCTGGATGACCGACGGCTGGTTCTCGCGCCCGAAACCCCTTCAAGTTCTCTTCGGGAAAATCGAGCCTGACCTCGACGCGATCACAGAGGGCCTCGAGCGTAATGAAGTCGCCGAGCTCGCCGCCGTCTTCCCGCTCCACTCGCACTACGACCACGCGATGGATGCGCCCGAGGTCGCCAAGCGGACCGGCGCGCTGCTTCTCGGTTCGGAGTCGACCGCAAACATCGGTCGCGGCTGGGGGCTTCCCGAAAAGCAAATCCGCGTGGTCGCCGACCGCGAACCGATCGCGCTCGGAAAGTTCACCGTCACGCCCATCGAGTCCCGCCATTTTCAGTTCCCCGATCCGAAGATGGCCGCCCGCGCCCTTGGCGACCCGGAGATCGACGCCCCGCTCACCCCGCCCGTCGGCGCCTTCGACTACAGGCTAGGCAAGGCCTACGCGCTCCACGTCGCCCATCCAAAGGGCACATGGCTGATCCTCGGCAGCGCCGGCTTCGTGGAGGGCGCGCTCGAACCTTACGACGCCGACCTGGTCTTCCTCGGTGTCGGAGCTCTCGGCTCCCAAACCGAAGCCTACCGGGAGAGTTATTGGACGGAGTCGGTCGAGCGCACCAACCCCAGCCGCGTCGTCCCCATCCACTGGGACAGCCTCACCGGCCCCATCGAGGGGCCCTTCACCGGCATGGTCCGCGCCGCCGCGCTGCTCTCCAAAGGCTCGGACGAGCTTCTCCCGTTCCTGAAAGCGAAAGAAGCCGCCAACCCCGGCATCGAGCTCCTCACCCTGCCGCGTTACGCGCCGGTCGTGCTCTTCTGAGCGATCGCCTCGACGAACCCTCCCGACCCCCTTACTCCGTCGCGAGGACCCCCGGCTGGCCCGTGGGGAGTCGGTGGAGCCATGGCTCTTGGTGTACAGGTTCCTCAAATGCACCACCAGGCAGCCCAGGCCAAAGATGTGCACCAGGAAGCTCAGACCCGGACCGACGAACGGGATCGCCAGCACGAAGAGAATCACCAATAGACTCGCCCCCGTATTGAGGACGAGACGACGACGGCTGTCCGCCGTGGGGAGTCGCTGCGCGGCAAAATACGCGACCACGAGCGTCGAGAGAAACACAAGCACCGCGTACACCACGCCGAGCACGATGGAGACGGGGATTCCGATCACCGTGAGCGCGACGATGAGCATCACCACCGGGGTCGCGACGAGCGCAACGAAGCCGAACCCCATGTCGCGCAGCACCTCTTTGCTCGACTCCGGCGCGGGCGGCAGCAGAGAAGGGAAGAGTGTGACGAGGACGACGCCCAAGAGCAGCATCGCGAGCGCCTTGGCGAGGACCCCGAAGTAGAACCCCGGGTACAGAAACGCGCGCCGCTCTTCTTTCTCTTCGATTTCGACGATGGTCTCGCCGCTCACGGTCGCGCCGTCGTCGACCTCGACGGCATCGGGCGACGGAACGGTCACCTGGAGGTCGCCACCGACCGAGCCGCTCGAGCTCACGGTGACCCGGCTCCCGTAGCCGCGCACGTTTCGCTCGACGCTTCCGCTCACTTCCATTGTCTCGGCCGCGAACATCAGGTCTCGGCCGACACGCCCTTTGCTTCGCACCGACTCGCCCGCGAAGTAGCCGCCGCGCGCGAGCTCGCTGCCTTCCGTCACGATGACGTTCCGGCCGGCCAAGAAGCCAGAGCCGCCGACCTTGGTGTCCACCTCGACGTTCTTGCCCGCGGCGTGCACGTTCCCGCTGACCTCGCCGGCAATCGTCACTGTCTCACCGGCGCTGTAGACATTGCCGCGCACGGTCCCGGTGACCTCGACCCGCTCGGCCGCCGCAAAGACATCACCGTTCACCAGGCCAGCCACGATGGCCGTCTTGCCAGCGAGGAACACGGTATCGTCGATGGACTCGCCTTCGGCGACCTTGACCGTGCCCTCTTTCTCGTAGCGCAGCTCCGCGGCATGGGCCGAACTCGGCGCGACGACGCTCAGCGCCGCCAGCACGACAGAGAGCGCCGCAACAAAACCAGATGACGAAACCCACATGTTCTGACCTCCCATCCTGCTACCAAGCCATACGCGCAGAAAAGAGCGTGTTCAAGAGCGCCAACTGCGTTATCTTCCGCGCCAACCCCGTTACCGAAAGGCGCAGCATGGCGTTGGTCGATCGAACTGTACTCTTCAACATGGCCCTGATTTTCGTCCTCCTCCTCGCTGGCGCTGGGCTGCGGCGACGACAGCTCGGCGAGCGGAACTACGCCGGATCCGTTCGTCCCTGAAGCCTACGGAGAATGGCTCAAGTTCGAGCCCGAGGGCGCGGTCTGCGCCAACGGCTCGCAGTACAAGTACTTCGTCAACTTCTCCGAGACCTCGAGCAACGTCGTGATCTTTCTCGAGGGCGGAAACGCGTGCAGCAACTACGAAGACTGCTCGAACGGGCGTTCGTTCAACACCGACTGCATCAAGGAGGCCCCGGGCGCCGAGTGCATCCGCGACGACTACCCGGCCGCCTACCTCTACTTGGAGGAGCTCGCTCCGCTAAGCGCGGCGACCGAGCCGCTCGGCGTGGTCGACGGGAATGTACCGGTCGAGCTCGCCTACCCACTGCTCTCATCGAACACCGACATCAACCCAGTGGGCGACTGGAACCGGGTCTTCATCCCTTACTGCACCGGCGACACCTATCTAGGAAGTCGCGTGCAGACCTACGTCGATCCGGATGGCGTCGGCCCCGACTTCGAGTTTCATCACATGGGTCATCAGAACATGCTGCTCGTCATTGAAGAGCTCAATCAGATGTTCGCTACGGTCCCGCGGATGATGGTCGGTGGCTGCAGCGCAGGCGGGTTGGGCTCCCTCAACAACTACCCCTTCATCCGCAACGGCATCGAAGGCGCAGACCAAAGCTACCTCCTCGCCGACAGTGGTCCGATTGTCCCCGCCACCTTGCTCAACGGAATGCCGAGCAACCAGGGGGGCCTTTTCTCTGCGGTGAGCACGATCTGGGGCGTCGATACCCTGATCCAGTCCTTGCCGGCGGGCGCCGATCGCATCATCGCCGACTTCGGCGAGGTGAACGCCATCGTTTCTGAATCCTTCCCTGACGATCGCCTCGCGGTCTCCATCTTCGAGCGCGACTACATCTTCCCCGTGGCCACCTATGAAAGTGCCTTTCCGATCTTTTCACAAGAAGGCAGCACGGTCGACACGGGCCCCGGCCGCACCGAAATCTACCGCCTCGCCTCCGAAGATCTCGAAGCGCTCCGTGCGCGTCTCGACGATCTCGACAACCTCTCCTATTACATGCCGTACTACCGAAACACGAACACCAGCCACTGCCTCACCGTCAGCGGCCTCGAGGACGTGGGTAACTCCGAGCTCGAGTTCCTCGGTCTGTTTCAACAGGACCCGTCGGCTGCGACTTGGTCCGGCACGGAAATCGAGACGGACGGCGGAACCGTCACTTACAAAGACTTCATCGAGGAGCTCCTCGACGACTCGGTCCCGCAGCAGAGCTACTACGAGGGCACCTGCGAAGGGAAGTACCAAGTCTGCGCCCTGGACTGCGAGGCCTATGACGCAGTGATGTGCGAAGAGGCCGTCCAGTAGAGGCGTCGCCAGAAAATGAGCCCTCGTTGCGCTCGCGCTTTGTGTACCGCGCGTAAACAGCCAGTTTCCATCCGGAAAAATCCGCCGCGCTTCATCCCCGATCGCCGCTGAGGGCCCGCGAACCTCCTACACTCCGCCGAGATGTTGAGCGCCCTCGATCCAGCCCACCGCCGGATCGCACAAGGATTTCTCGTCCTTGGTGCGGTCTCAGCGATCGCGGTGCTGGGGTACATGCTGATGGGTTGGAGCCTGTCGGACGCCGTCTACATGGTCACGATCACCATCTTCGGCGTGGGGTACGGCGAAGTCCGCCCCGTCCTGGGCGAGGTCCGTTGGCTGACCGTCGGCGTCATCGTCCTCGGCTGCTCGTCGCTCATCTACATTCTGGGCGGCTTCTTTCAGCTCATCGCCGAAGGCGAGCTCAATCGACTTCTAGGGAGCCGTAAAATGAAAAAGACGATCGAAGAGCTGAACGACCACATCATCGTGTGCGGCCTCGGCCGAATTGGGCGCGTCCTCAGGGCCGATCTCGAAGCCGCAAACGAGACCGTGGTCTTCGTCGACAGCAATGCCGACCGCGTCAACCTCGCCATCGAGCAGGGTTCCTACGCACTGACCGGTAATGCGACGTCGGACGACGTGCTCCTCCAAGCGGGGGTGCAGCGTGCGCGGGCCTTGGCGACCGTCTTGCCCGACGATGCGCTGAACGTCTTCATCACACTCACCGCACGCAACCTCAACCCGGGCCTCCGGATCATCGCACGCGCCGAGGACCCGGCGTCCGATTCCAAAATGATCCAGGCCGGGGCGGACAAAGTCGTGCTCCCGTCTGCGCTCTCAGGCGAAAGGGCCGCCCAGATGATTCTGCGCCCCGCGATGGTCGATTTCTTCAAAGACCAAGACCTATCGGGGCTCGAGCATGAGCTACGCGGGCTTGGCCTCGAGATCGAGCAGTTCGAAGTGGACGGCCAATCTTCGCTCATCGGCCGAACCGTCGGAGCGCTCGAATCGAGTGGGGATGGGGGTTTTGTCGTGATTGCAATTCGACGAGCCGGCGGGGAGGTGGTCCGCAACCCAGAGAAGCACTTCACCTTCGCCGAAGAAGACAGTGTCCTTTTCATGGGTCACGCCGAGGACATTCCGAACCTTCGGGAGGCCTTTGAAATCGCGAACCTCCGGCCGGCCGTGAGCCGCCCGCTCGTCTACCGAGGCGCAACCCGCCGCGGCTAGTCGCTTCGATCGCGGTTTCACACAACGGAAACGAAGCGTCCACTCCCCGGAAATATCGCAGTCCTACGATCCGCCAGTGGAACGCGATGAGGCGCTTTCACCAATCAAGGGACGGTCATGAGCGGCAACGAAATTCGGCTACAAGCGATCAATGAGGTCACCAACCGAGGCGAAGTCCCGACCGGGCCGACGCCGGGGCCCTTGAGTGAAATCTGGGCCTGCGATGTCTTCAATCTCGCGACCATGGAGGAAGCTCTTTCGAAGAACGCCTTCAAAGCGATGAAGAAGACCGTGCAGACCGGGGCGCCGCTCGACCCGTCGACGGCCGATGTCGTCGCCGCGGCCATGAAGGATTGGGCACTCTCGAAGGGGGTTAAATTCTTCTCCCACATCTTCTACCCGATGACGAACATCACCGCGGAAAAGCACGATGGCTTCATCGTCACCAACGCCGACGGCAACGCCATCACCGAGTTCACCGGAAGTCTTCTCATCAAGGGCGAGCCGGACGGTTCCTCTTTTCCAAACGGCAGCCTTCGCATGACCGCCGCCGCGCGGGGCTACACGGCCTGGGACCCGACGAGCCCGGTCTACATCATGAACACGCAGAACGGCGCGACTCTCATGATCCCAAGCGTCTTCATGTCCTGGACGGGCGAGGCCCTCGACAAGAAGATCCCGCTTCTGCGGTCCAATACCGCGATGGACAAGGCGGCCCAGAAGGTCTTGAAATTGATGGGCGAGACCGACATCGCGCCACTCAACTCGAGCTGTGGCGCCGAGCAGGAGTACTTCTTGGTCGACGCGCACTTTGCCAACAGCCGCCCCGACCTGCTCCTCGCCGGACGCACGCTCTTCGGCGCGCCGTCGCCCAAGGGCCAGGAGTTCGACGATCACTACTTCGGGGCGATCCCCGGGCGCGTCCAGGTCTTCATGCAGGCCTTCGAAGACAAGCTGTTCAAGCTCGGCATCCCCGCCAAGACGCACCACAACGAGGTCGCGCCGGGGCAGTTCGAGATCGCGCCCTACTTCGAATCCGCCAACGTGGCCGCCGATCACCAGCAGCTCATGATGACCATCATGAAGAGCACGGCGCTCGAGCATGGCTTCGTCTGCCTGCTCCACGAAAAGCCCTTCGCCGGGATCAATGGCTCGGGCAAGCACGTGAACTGGTCGATCGGCAACTCGACCCAGGGGAACCTCCTCGACCCGGGAAGCACCCCGCACGACAACCTCAACTTCTTGCTCTTCTGCGGCGCGGTCATCCGAGGCGTCCATCTCTACGGGCCGCTCTTGCGCGCGGTCATCGCGACTGCCGGAAACGATCATCGCCTGGGCGCCAACGAAGCGCCCCCTGCGATCCTGTCGGTCTACCTCGGCGATCAGCTCGAGGGCGTCTTCAACGACATCCGGGACGGCAAGGTGTCTGTGTCGAACGGCGGCGGCATGATGGACCTCGGCCTCGCGCAAATTCTCCCGTTCAATCGGGACCCCGGCGACCGAAACCGCACCTCGCCCTTCGCCTTCACCGGCAACCGCTTCGAGTTCCGCGCGGTCGGCTCTTCTCAGTCGGTGTCCGGCCCACTCGTCGCGATGAACACAATCCTCGCCGACTCTCTCGAGTGGATTGCCGAGAAGCTCGAAGCCGAGCTGTCGAGCGGGAAGAAGCAGCCGGCCGCTGTCGCCGCTGTGCTTCAGGAGCTCATGCAGGAGCACGGCAACGTGATTTTCGGTGGCGATGGCTACTCGCACGAATGGCACGTCGCCGCGGTCGAGAAACACGGCCTCAAGAACATCCCCACCACCGCCGATGCCCTGCCGGTCCTCAGAGACCCAGCGGTCATCGATCTCTTCAAGCGCACCGGTGTTCTTTCGCCGGTCGAGCTCGAAAGCCGGTACGAGGTCTACGCCGAGCAGTACATCCTCTCGATCGGCGTCGAGGCCAAGCTGGTGGTGGAGCTCGCCAAAACCGTCCTCTACCCAGCCACCATGTCGTACGTCTCCAGCCTCGCCGCCACGCTCAACAGCGCCGCGGCCCTAGGCGTCGAGTTCGAATCCACGGCCGTCCGAAAGATCGCCAATGAAACGAACGCGATGATGTCTGGCGTCAGCGCACTCGAAGAGGCCTTGGCGAACCATCACTTCGACTCGACCGAAGCGCACATGAAGTACTGCGCAGGAACCCTGCGCGAGCTGATGGACCGGGTCCGCGCCCACGCCGACACCCTCGAAACCCTCGTCGCCGACGAGTACTGGCCGCTCCCGAAGTACCGAGAGATGCTCTTCATCAAGTGAGCGCTACTCGCGCCCCGAGTGCAGATACCGCTTGAGCTCCGGCCACACGGCTTGGAGCGACGTATGCTCCCGGCACACATGAACCGGTATATCCGACTCCATCGCCACGTCGTGCCGAATCCGCGCGGCCTCCTCAGGCGCGCGGCAAATTTTAGCGAGCATTTTCGCGGACCCACCCACCACCACGACCGGCCCCGTCCTCGAGTCGTCCGGTCCCCACAAGTAGTGGGTCATGTACCCAGACGTCGCTCGCGGAAGTCCGTACGCTTCACCGTGAAAGTTCAGCGCTGATGCCTGGCCGTAGTTTGCCGTGAAGATAGTCGCCGTCTTCTGTTCCTCGGGCGTCAGCTCCTCGAACACGCGAGCGACGACCTCCGCCTGCTCGGCCCAGCCCAGCTCGTCGTGCATGTCGTGCGTGAGATCGGTGGGACGGACGATCGAACCCAGCGCTTTTCCTAACACAGCGTCCACGGTCGAAAGTGGCAGCAGGGGCAATGTGAACGAACCCAGCAAAAGCCCGCTCCCGACCAGCACCGCGGTAAACGCCGCTCTGAGGCCGCGGCGTGACTCGAACCATTGCCCAAGCCATGCGCCGCCCGCGGCAAACACCAAGGGATAGGCCGGAGCCGAGTAATACGGCTTGCCGCCGGTCACCGTGAGCACGACGAGCACGGTGACAAACAAGTACCCGAACAAGCGGTAGCGCTTGCCTGCATCGGTGAAGAAGTAAACGAGCCCGGCAAGCCAGACGGGGAGCGCGAAGATACCGAAGTAGAGAACCTGCCCAGCCAAGAAGAGTGGACGAGGAATGTCGGCGAGAACGGTCGCTCCCATGAGTCGAACGAACTCGACCGTCGCCCAGTCGTGCTCGGCTTGCCACAGCAAGTTCGGCGAAACGATGAGCGAAGCCACGAACGCGCCCAGCCACGGCCACGGGCTCTTGAGCTGAGCACGGAGCGGAGTCGCAAGCATCCCGACGCCCAGGCCAAGCCCCCAGAGCAGCATCGTGTGCTTGTTGAGAAGCCCGAGCCCCGCCACCAGCCCGACCAGCAACCAACGCTTCTTGTCGGCGCCGTCGATCAGATCGACAAGCAGAAGCGCCGCCGCGGTCCAGAACAACGGCTCGAACGCGACGATGTCGAGCATCCCGTGCATCCGGAGGTACGCAGGCGCGAACAACAACGCCATGCCCGCAAGCGCCTGACCAAACACATTGGCGCCGAAGCGACGCGCGAGCAGGATCGTGAGCCACATCGCGCCCGCCCCCGCAAGGATCGACGGCAAGCGAAGCATCACCAGGCTGTCGCCAAACAGCCTCGTCGACGCCCCCGCAAGCCAGGGCACCATCGGCGCATGGTCGACATAGCCAAACGCCAGGTGTTTCCCACAATCGATGAAGTAGTACTCATCCCGATGCCGCCCGTACCGCGTTGCCAGCGCCAGGTGCGTCCCCAGCTTGGCCACGACCAGCACGAGCAGAACGGCCCGCTCATGCTTTCGCCGCCCGCTCTCGACCTCTGCCTGCATCGATGCGCTCATCCGCCCCCACTACCCGGGAACCGCCGGCACGGGCACCTTGCTATCTCTGCCCTCGTGCTCGAGCGTCACGTGAAGCGAGCCAGTCAGCACCCCTTCCCAAGGCCCTTGCAGCGCCTCGAATGCACCCGCACCGAGGTCGACCGACTCCTCGAGCAGCGCATCGACCAGCAGCTGCCGGTGGTCGTTTTCCATGTCCCAGTGAACCACCAGGGCCAGTCCGCCGAGCTGGTGCGCTTCGGTTAAGAACACATGCGCCTTCGCAAACGCGCGCTCCACGGCCGAGAGCGCCTCGTTGGGCATCGCATGCATGGTGGCCGTCAGCGCACAATCGTCCGACATGATGCGTCAGTGTACCAGTGAGCTCCGCTCCTGCCCTAGTCCGATTCGGATCCAGCCGCGGCGGGCGGCCGAAGAATCCGTTTCCGCGACACCTTGATGCGAGCCGGCCGTGTCGATTCGATGAACTCGGTGAGCGCGGTGACGAAACGATCGGGCGCTTCGCAGTGCGGATAGTGCCCCACGCCTTCGATGATTTCGAGCCAGCTCCCCGGGATGACGGTATGCGCGGCATACGCATGCTCCACGGGAATCACGCGATCATCCTCCCCCCAAATGATGAGCGTAGGCATTCCGGCGGCCAGGTAGAGTTTGTCGTTTGCGCTCACCGACTGGCCGCGTGGGTCAATGACCGCGCGTAGTGTACGCAAGAATGCGCGCCGCGCCTCGACATCCCCGAGCGAGGAATAGCTACGCCAGAGCTCGGGAATCACGGCCGCGCCTTCGAGCTTCTTGCGAAGCGTGACCCGGCCGATCGCTTCGACGATGCGCCGTACGGGCGGTGCGCAGGCGACGAGCAGCACCGCTTCTGACCCCGGAAGCGTCAGCATTCGGAGGAGCGGATTGACCTCGGTGCCGAGCCCGCCCGCATTGACGAGCACCAATCGCTCGCAGCGCTCCGGGTACTGATACGCAAGCTGCATCGCGATCCCGCCCCCGTAAGATTGCCCGACCACCGTGGCGCGCTTGAATCCCAAGGCGACGATCAAGTCGCGCAGAACCGACGCCATCGCGCCGAGCGAGTAGTCGCCCTTCGTCTTGTCCGACTCGCCGTGCCCAAAGAGGTCCGGGGCCAGCACGGTGAAGCGCTCGCTCAGCGCGGGCATGACCTGCTTCCAAGTCGTCGCGCTGCCGGCCATGCCGTGAATCAGAAGCACCAGCGGGCCTCTGCCAGCAAGCCGGTAGGTCAAGCGCTTGCCATGGATGATGACCTCTTTTTGCGCCATCGCCTCAGGGTTCTACCACAGGGTCAACTCGAACCAGCTTCGCGATGAGCTCCACATGCGGCGTTTGCGGCAAAGTGTCGTAGGCCCGCAGGCTCTCGAGCCGGTAGGCCTTCGAAAGCGCCTCCATGTCTTTCGCAAGACCGGAGGGTCCACACGCCATTACGTGAATGCGCGCAGGACGAAGCCGGAGCAGCTCGCTGGTCACTGCCGCACCGAGTCCCTTTCGCGGCGGGTTTGCGACCACCGCGTCCGGCGCGTCGGTTTGGCGCGCCAAAAAAACCTCCGCGGTTTCCGGATCGACGCGAAGACTACGAGCCGCTTCCGGATGTGACTCGCAGGGCAGGACCTCGCTCGCAGTCGCCCGGAGCCGTCGCGTGGTCGCGCCCGAACCCGCGTAGAGGTCGAAGATGCGTCCCTCGCCGGTGCCGTCGACGAGGTCGTCGTACATCTGTTCGGCAACCTTGGGATTGGGCTGCATGAACCCAAGCGGACCGATAGGCGTGCCGCTGACGTCGAGTTCCTCGATTCCACGAAGCACGGTCGCTTCCGCTCCCCGCAAGACGTTGCCGCCATCGCGATAGAAGCTGACGGCTAAGCCGTCGCAGCGCGTCAGGCGCGGGCTCAAGCGAATCAGCTCGTCCGCATTTGCTTCGCTGGTCACCAGGGTCGCGAGAACTTTCGTTCCGTCGGTGCGAAGCCAGACAGCGCGAAGCCCGAGCCGCTTGCGTTCTTCGTCGTGCGCCGCGATGCCGAGCTTCTGGGCGGCTTCGGCGAGCTCATCGGCCGCCGCAGCGATGAGCGGACGATCGACCAGGCAACCCCGCATGTCGGCCGGACGGTTCGTTCCCCGCATGAAACTCCCAAGGCGCAGCTTCCCAGGCCCACCGAACGCGATCCTTTTCGCACTCCAGCGGTAGCCGAGCGATTCGGGCGCAGCCACGATTTCACTGACCTCGAGCCCGTGTTGCTCGAGCAGCATTTCTCGAAGCACCGTTCGCTGGTCGGCCTCTTCGAGCGCCATCAAGGCACATCCGCTGCAGCGCCCGTCGTCGCTGTCCACATGACGCGGGCAGGGAATCGCGCGTCGACCCGTGCGACCACGCTCCACCTCTAGGGTGGTCGCAAAGGTCGCGTGCTTCCCGACATGGTCGATGCGCGCCACGACCCGTTCCCCCGGAAAAGCCCCGGCGATGCGCGTTCGTCCACAGCCCCCTTCGCCCGACGGCAGCAGCGATTCGACCTCGAAGGTGACCCGATCGCCCTCATTGGGCCGAGGCTCCGCTTTGCCTTTCATAGCCGTACGTTTGCGCGACCCATCGCGGATGGGCAAGGTGCGGCATGGCCCTGGTCCCCCTATCGCGAAAAGGAGCTCGGGGTCCGAGCAGGCCGGAGCGGAGCGCGTATCTGCCGACCACCCGCGAGGAGATGGACGCTCGCGGTTGGGATGAGCTCGATGTGCTCATCGTCAACGGCGACGCCTATATCGACCATCCGGCCTTTGGCGGCGCGCTCATCGGCCGCTTCCTCGAAGGGCGGGGCTACCGCGTCGGTATGGTCGCCCAGCCCAAGTGGGACGACATCTCCGACGTCTCCCGTATGGGCGCGCCGCGCCTCTTCGTCGGCATCACCAGCGGCAATTTGGACAGCATGCTCAACAAGCTGACCGCGCAAAAGAAGGTCCGCTCCGAAGATCAGTACTCGCCAGGCGGCCGTACCAACATGCGCCCGAATCGGGCGAGCATCGTCTACGGCAACCTCTGCAGGCAGGCGTTTCCGGGCGTGCCGATCATCCTCGGCGGCATCGAAGCCTCGCTCCGGCGCATCGCCCACTACGACTACTGGAGCGATTCGATTCGTCGAAGCGTCTTGCTCGATTCCAAGGCCGACATGCTCATCTTTGGCATGGGCGAACGCCCTGTCTGGGAAGTCGCCGACCGACTCGCTGCCGGCGAAACCGTGCAAGACCTGCGCAAGTTGCGCGGTACGGCCCACGTGCTCGGCAAGGGGCAGTGGGAAGACATCGAACCAAGTCGCTTCATCCCCGATCGGAAGCCAGTCTTCTTGCCCAGCTACGAAGAGATCCAGGCGAGCAAAGAACGCTTCAGCGAAATGAGCGGCGCGTTTCAAAAAGAAACGAACCCAGGCAACGGACGCCCGCTCATCCAGCCGCATGGGCAACAAGCCGTCTACTTCAATCCGCCCGCCGAGCCGCTGAGCACCGAGATCATGGACGGCCTCTATGACCTGCCGTTCACCCGCTATCCGCATCCGTCGTACACAGAAAACATCCCGGCCTACGAAACGGTCAAGCACAGCATCGTCACCATGCGCGGTTGTTTCGGCGGCTGCAGCTTCTGTTCGATCACCGAGCACGAGGGGAGGGTGATTCAGTCTCGAAGCGCCGAGAGCGTCTTGCGCGAGGTCCGAGCGCTTCGTCGCATGGATGGTTTTTCGGGAGTGATCAGCGACGTCGGCGGCCCAACCGCCAACATGTACCAGATGAAGTGCAAGGACGAGCGCATCGAAACGGCCTGCCGCCGCCTGAGCTGTGTGCACCCCGGCGTTTGTGAAAACCTGGTCACCGACCACGGCCCCCTCGTCGAGCTGCTGAGCAAAGTCCGAAAGGAAAAAGGCATCAAGAAGGCCTTCATTGCGTCGGGCGTCCGCTACGACTTGGCCGAGCTCAGTCCCGAGTTCGTCGAAGTGCTCGCCGAGCATCACACCGGCGGTCAGCTTTCCGTCGCTCCGGAGCACGTCGACGAAGACGTGCTCGACAAAATGAAAAAGCCCGGCGCCGAAAGCTACGAGCGCTTCGCAGAGATGTTCAGCTGCGCGAGCGAAAAAAGCGGCAAGGACCAACACCTCGTGCCCTATTACATCAGTGGCCACCCGGGCTCGACCACCCAGTCCATGATCGAGCTCGCCCTCTACTTGAAGAAACGCGGCCTGCGCCCCCGCCAAGTGCAGGACTTCATCCCCACGCCGATGAGCATGGCCACCAGCATGTACGTCACCGGCCTCGACCCCTTCACCCAAGAACCGGTGTACGTCGCCAAGGGCCTGCGCGAGAAGCGAATGCAAAAAGCGCTTCTTCAATACTGGGACGTCGAGCAGCACGACCTCGCGCGCGAAGCTCTGATCAAAGCCAAACGCGGCGACCTCATCGGCAGCGCCGACCGGCACCTGTCCCCCCGCATCGGGCCAAGGGCCTGCGCGAGAAGCGAATGCAAAAAGCGCTTCTTCAATACTGGGACGTCGAGCAGCACGATCTCGCGCGCGAAGCTCTGATTAAAGCCAAACGCGCCGACCTCATCGGCAGCGCCGACCGGCACCTGGTCCCGCCCGCATCGGGCAAAGGCGCGCTCTCGATTCACGAAAAACGGCGACGCCAAAGCCGACGCGATCAGTCGTACGGACGGGTAGGCCGCCGTGCGGGGCCTGCCGGGCGCAAACACAAGTAATCCATCGCGAGCACCAGCCGAGCCAGCGAGCTAGTACAATCCCGGGTTGGCGAGCAACACCCGATACACGGCCTGCCGCGCGGTGATGTACAGGATGCGTGCATCGGCGCCACCGAACGCGCAGTTGGCGGGAACGCGGCCGTCCGGGACTTCAATTATTCCCCACAGCTCGCCTTTCGGGTCGAACACCTGCACGCCCATCGACGTCGTGACGAACAGATTCCCGCCCGTGTCCATCGCCATGCCGTCCGCGTTGGCCACCGCTTCGATGAAAGCGCGCTCGTTGGTGAGAGAGCCGTCCGGATTCAGATCAAACACCATCACCCCAGCCGTCGTGTCGGCCACGTACAAAACGCTTTCGTCGGGCGAGAGCACCAGGCCATTGGGCCGCGTACTTTTCGCACCCTCCCACTCGGCCGTGAGATCCCCATTCGGGGCCACACGGAACACCCCGTTGAACTCCAGCACCTGCTCGGTGGCCGGGTTGATGCCGTACGGCGGGTCGGTAAAGTAAATCGTCCCGTCGCTCCGGACCGCGATGTCGTTCGGCGAGTTGAGTGGTTCGCCCAGGTATTCGCTGGCAACCGTGACGACCGTTCCATTTGCTAGCGTGCGCGATACTCGCCGGTTCGCATGCTCCGCCGCGAGTAGGAGCCCGTCGATATCCGAGTCGAGTCCATTCGACTGACCGCTGTCGGCCCGAAACACCGTGACGTCGTCAGGTGGCGTCAATCGATGGATCGTGTTGGCAGGGATGTCGGAAAACAAAAGCCGCTGCTCGGCCGAGCGCCAGGTCGGCCCTTCGGTAAACACGAACCCATCGGCCACGAGCTCGACCGTCCCGATTCCCTGCAGCGGGTCGAACCCCTCCATGGTGCCGCCCGCTCCGCCAAAACCTGGGCTACCGCCGTTGCCAGAGCCTCCAGCCGACCCGCCTCCTCCGCCGGAGCCACCACTCCCCATAGAACCGCCGGTCTCGCTGCAGCCGATTACCGTCGCCAAGCCAAGTCCACAGACTAGGACCATTCCGAACAAATACCGCATGATTCTCCCCCTGCATCACGATTCCACCGCCGCGCTGCCAGCCACAATGCCTGGAGTGCATCCCGCGCGCCACCCCGCCGCCGCCGCCGACGTTGTGCAAAATTCACCTTGGGTATACCTTGGCCTCAGGATCTCGCAGCGGGAGGAATCATGGGCAACTCGCTTCGACTTTTTGGTTTCGTGTTTGCTTTGATCTTGGCTGGCTGCAGCGGAGATTCGGGCGACGGAGCAGCCGGCAGCGGTGGTAACCCCGGGACTGGCGGAACCGCCGGAAGTGGCGGAACCGCCGGAAGTGGCGGAACCGCCGGAACCGGCGGAACCGGCGGTACAGCGGGCACAGGCGGTAGCGCCGGCGATGGCGGCAGCGGCGGCTCAGCCGGAATGGGCGGAATGGGTGGCGTCGGCGGGAGCAGCGAGTTCTGCACCAACAACGGCGACTGCTCTGACGACGACTGCGTTTGTCCCGATTGCGACGACGACTTCTTCTGTAGTGATCCCGACAACTGCATAGACAACGGCATCTGCTCGAGCTTCAAAGAGGGCTGCGTTTGCGTCGATTGCGCGGAACACCCTGAGTGCGTGAACTGAGCCGCGTCGCTCGACGCGACCAGTCATTCTCGCCGTTGCCCTCAGGGCAACGCGCACTCTAGCTCGTACATCTGATATTTGATGTAGCGCCTCTTTCGTTTGGCGCGCTTCAGGCGAACCGTGCTGATGGCGAGTCCGGTAATGCCGGCTGCCATGGCGGCTAGACCGACACCGACCATCGTGTTCCCCTCGCGCGTTCGGCAAGCCGCGCCTCAGCCGTCGCTGCGGGCATCATCTCGATTTCCGAAGGAGAAACGACGAGCACCTCCGACTGCGCGAACGCCGGCGATGCAACTAGCGCCAACGCCACAGCGATTAGAAACGTGCACTTCTTCATGAAAGCATTCCTTTACAATCCCTGCGCATCTTCCCTGCCATACCCGCACGCCAGGGCGGACCCGTCAATTTTGTTCCCCCTCGCCCGACGGCGTCATTCCCACTATCCTCCGCCCGCATGCGTTCCAGCGAAGCAGCGAGTCACGTGAGGCCCTTGTCTTGAACGACAAAATTCGGTCCGTCGTCAAGGACATCCCACCGTCGATCGTCGTGTTTCTGGTAGCGCTGCCTCTCTCGATAGGGATCGCACGCGCGTCGGGGATGCCGGCCTCGCTTGGTTTGATCACCGCAGCCGTGGGGGGCGTGGTCGTAGGGTTCCTCGGCGGCGCGCCGCTCATCATCGCCGGGCCGTCGGCTGGGCTGAGCGTGCTCCTTCTGGAATGGGTCGTCGCGTTTCGCACCGATGAAGACCCTTATGGCATTGCGAGCATTGGCATCGTCGTCATCCTCGCCGGCCTGATTCAAACCTTCGCAGGCCTCTTGAAGTTCGGCACGTATTTCCGAGCGGTCTCTCCGGCGGTCATCCGCGGTATGCTTGCCGGGATCGGCGTCATCATCGTGGCCAAGCAGTTCCACGTCATGATCGACAACGACATCCAAGGCAGCGTTCTGCACAGCATCTTCAAAATCCCGGCAGGCGTCATGAAGGCGATGACCACGGGCGGCGACCGCACCCACTACATCGCCGCGTCGATCGGCGTGGCCACACTGCTCACCATCTTCCTCTGGGATCGGTTTCGCCCGGCGAAGCTTCACGTCATTCCGGGTGCGCTCGCCGGCGTGCTGGTCGCCACCATCGCTGCCGCTTGGCTCGAGCTTCCCATCGACTACGTCGACGTCACCGGTTCTTTAGCTTCGCACGTCACCTTCCCGACGCTCGGTTCCCTTTCGAAGTTCCTCGAGCCGAAGGTTTGGACCGCCGCGGTCGCTCTCGCTTTCGTTGGAACCGCCGAGACCCTGCTCTGCGCCACGGCGATCTCTCGGATGCACCAGGGCGACCGCACCGACTACGACCGCGAGCTCGCAGCCCAGGGCATCGGAAATCTCGTGTGCGGCGTCCTTGGGGCGCTGCCGATCACCGGCGTCATCAGCCGGAGCAGCGCCAACGTGGAAGCGGGCGCCAAGACGGGCGCGTCTTCGGTCATGCAGGCCATTTGGGTGTTTCTGTTCGCCGCCCTCTTGCCCGGGCTGCTCGGCTTGGTTCCAGAATCTGCCCTCGCCGCCATCCTGATCTACGTCGGCTTCCGCCTGGTTCAACTCTCCGCGCCGCGAAACATTCTCGACTTCGGCAGGGCGATCGTTGCCATCTACCTGGCGACCGTCGTCGGCATCGTCGCGATCGACCTGCTCAGCGGCATCATCCTCGGGCTCGTCCTTTCGACGGTAGCTCTGGTCTACTCCTTGGCGCATCTCGACATCCACCGCGTCGACCTCGACGACAAAATCGAGCTGCACCTTCACGGCGCCGCCACGTTTGTTGCGCTTCCTCCGCTCGCCGCTGCCTTCGAAGAAATCCCGCCGGGCTCCGAGCTGCACGTCTGCTTCGATGAGCTCGACTATGTCGACCACGCCTGCCTCGATTTCATCGCGGCTTTCCAATTGCGTCACGAGGAAACCGGCGGCAGCGTCATCGTGGAATGGCCCTCACTCATGGGCCGCTACACCCGCGGCGGCATCCGCGCCGCCGGCCGAAGCATTCCTCCGCCGCGCACCAAAATGGACGACGACTAGACCGCTCAGTCGAGCGGGATGCCGCAAAGCGGGTCGTCTGGGGCGCAGCCGGGCTTCTTCGCCGGACGTGGCTTCGGCTTGCTGCTGGTGGAAGCCGCGGCCTTCTGTTTGGCCTGTTCCTTCTTCTCGAGGCGTGCCTTCAACGCGTCTGTGTCGCGCTCGGCGGCTTCCGCGCGCTCCGTTTCCGTCACGAGCTCTGCCTCGGCCTGCTCCTTGTCCATCGCAGCCCGGCGTTGTTCTTGCTTCGCCATCTCTTCGGCCATCGCCTGCCCTTCGAGCGCAGGCTTCAAAACGAACGCATACGCTCCGAGCGAAGCGAGGACCAGGAATACAGCTCCGCCCGCAACGATGCGACGTGTGCGAATCTTGTTTCTTTCGACCGCGGTGATCGCCGCCATCTCTTTTTCATGCTCCAGCATCCGTTGCTGCTCGGCAGCGCGTGCCTTAGCTTCTTCTTGGAGCTGGACCCTGAGCTCGGCCTGCTTGGCAACACGTGCGCGCTGCTCTTCCTCTTGCTGGCGAGCGCGCTCTTCGGCCAGGCGGGCTTCCTCTTCGGCCCGAGCACGCGCTTCCTCTTCCGCGCGCCGTCGTTCGGCTTCCGCCTCCACACGCATGCGCGCCTCTTCGGCCGCTCTCAGTCGTGCTTCCTCATCAGCCACGACACGTGCCGCCTGAATGTTGTGCAGCTCCAAGAGCTGATCCGCGAGTGAATCCTTCCTCGATCCGTCCTGCATCCCTGTCTCCCGCCTTCTCAAAGATTCTGGCAAATCCGGAGGCCCACTGCCCACGACTTTTCGACCACTCATGTATTCAAAGACGTACCAGCATCGAAAACGATCTAGCGGGTGAGCCTGCCCACAGTCTGCGACCCCATTGCTGGCCTCGACCGAGGCCCGAGCGAAACCAGCCACCGAGGAGCGTGACCGGCCCGCCACCGCCCGCGCCCGGCCAGGTCCTGCCATTGAGATGACTGAGTTTTCTTGGTTCTCCGGCCGTGATGGATGCGGCTCCAGCGACCCGCCACCAATCACCGCTGACTCCGCGCCCAAGTCGGGGTATCCTCGCCGCCCCCAGCACTTCCACTCGAGCACCAGCAGCGAGGCAAACCGACATGACTGAAGAGAACTACGGCCTAGGCACGCGCGCGCTTCACGCCGGCCAGGAACCCGATCCCACGACCAACTCGCGCGCGGTGCCGATTTACGCGACCACGTCGTACGTCTTCAACGACACCGATCATGCGGCTGCCCTCTTTGGGCTCGCCGAGTTCGGAAACATCTACTCCCGCCTGATGAATCCGACGGTCGACGTCCTCGAGAAGCGTTTGGCCGCGCTCGACGGCGGCGTCACCGGCCTCGGCTTCGCGTCCGGCCAGTCGGCGATCAATGCGGCGATTCTCACCCTGTGCCACTCGGGGCAGAACTTCGTGTCCGCCACGAGCCTCTACGGCGGAACCTGGACGCTCTTCAACAACACCTTCAAAAACCTCGGCATCGAGGTGCGTTTCTTCGACCCAGCGCACCCCGAGCAGATCCACGACCTCGTCGACGAGAACACACGCCTCGTCTACATCGAGTCGATCGGCAACCCCAAAAACGATGTGCCGGACTTCAAGGCGATCGCCAAAGCGGCACACAGCGCCCCGCACGGCGCCATTCCGCTGATCTGCGACAACACCGTCATGACCCCGTATTTGTTCCGGCCGTTCGAGCACGGGATCGACATCACGGTCTACTCGACCACGAAGTTCATCGGCGGAC
Source organism: uncultured delta proteobacterium (assembly GCA_963712235.1). Lineage (GTDB taxonomy): Bacteria > Myxococcota_A > Polyangia > Polyangiales > Houyiibacteriaceae > SG8-38. The sequence goes on along the minus strand of CAVQHC010000001.1, from coordinate 427,964 downwards.
ACGGCACCCACATCGGCGGCGCGATCGTCGACTCGGGCAAGTTTCAATGGACCGACAACCGCGAAAAGTGGCCCGAGTTCTGCGGCCCGTCGCCGAACTACCACGGTGCGGTGCTCGCCGACGCGCTCGCCCCGATGGGGAACATCGTTTACAACGTCCAGATCCGAACCCACTGGCTCCGCGACACCGGAGCGGCGATGAGCCCGTTTGCGGCCTTCCTCTTTTTGCAGGGGCTCGAGACTCTTCACCTGAGGATGCCGCGCCACTGCGAGAACGCGCAGGCGGTCGCCGAGCACCTCGAAAAGCACGAAGCGGTCGAGTGGGTGAACTATCCGGGCCTCCCCTCCCATCCCGACAACGAGCTGGCCAACCACTACCTGAAGGACGGCAAGGGCGCGATCCTCGGTTTCGGCATCAAGGGCGGCATGGAAGCCGGCAAGAAGTTCATCAACTCGGTGAAGCTCTGCTCCCACCTCGCCAACATTGGCGACGCTAAAACGCTCGTGATTCATCCCGCGTCCACCACGCACCAGCAGCTCAGCCCCGCCGAGCAGCAGCAGACGGGCGTCGTGCCGGAGTACGTGCGCGTTTCGGTCGGCATCGAGGATGTCAAAGACATCATCGCCGATATCGACCAAGCACTTGCGGTCGCCGTGGGGTAGGGTAACCGACTCTCGTGGTCGCGGAGTTCGAAAGCACCGATTCGATGCGGAGCGGAAAGCCGCTTCGCCACGTGCAGACCGCCGTCTTCCCCGTGCCGATGAAGCTGCATCACGGCGGTGTGCTTCCAAGCGTCGAGGTCGCGTACGAAACGTACGGGACGCTCAACGCGGACGGCAGCAATGCGGTGCTGATCTGCCACGCCATCACCGGGGATTCGCACCTTGCGCGGCACGACGAGGAAGACGACCCGGGTTGGTGGGAGGGGCTCGTCGGTCCCGGCAAGGCCGTCGACACCGACCGCCTTTTCGTCGTCTGCTCCAACGTGCTGGGCGGCTGCCGCGGGACGACCGGGCCAGGGACAATCAATCCGGTCACCGGCATTCCATTTGGGAGCGACTTTCCGCTCGTCACCGTCGAGGACATGGTCGACGTTCAGAAACGGCTCATCGACTTACTCGGCATCAAGCGCCTGCGTGCCGTCATCGGCGGCTCCCTCGGAGGTCACCAGACGCTTTGCTGGGCGACGCGGTACCCGGACTGCGTCCAAACGGCGATCCCCATCGCGGCTTCGGCGCGGGTCACGGCACAGGCGATCGCCTTCGATGTCGTCGGCCGAAACGCCATCCAATCGGACCCCCACTTCCACGGTGGCCAATACTACGGCACCGGCGATTTCCCGCAGACCGGCCTCGCGCTGGCCCGAATGCTCGGGCACATCACCTATCTGTCTTCCGAAGCGATGACCCGGAAGTTCGACCTCGACCGGCATGCGCCCCGCGACATCGTCACCGATTTCGAAAAGCGGTTTTCCGTCGGCTCCTACCTGGCGTATCAGGGCAAGCAGTTCGTCGGACGCTTCGACGCCAACTCCTACGTCGCCGTGACGCTCGCCATGGACAACTTCGATCTCGGGGACACGCGGGAGCGGCGACTCGAGTCGTTTCGCGCCGCGCAGTGCGATTGGCTGGTCATTTCGTTTTCGAGCGACTGGCTGTTTCCCCCTTCCCAGTCGCGCGAGCTCGTTGCCCTGATGACGACGCTCGGTCAGCCGGTGTCGTACTGCGAGATCGAAACCGACGGAGGGCACGACAGCTTTTTGCTGCCGGACGACATCGAGGCGTTCGGCCCACTGGTTGCCGCCAAGCTCGGTGCGCCCGAGCCGCGGTCTCCGCGAATCAGCTCCGAAGACGATCGCATTCTCGAGCTCATTCCCCCGAACAGCTCGGTGCTGGACCTCGGCTGCGGGGAGGGCGACCTCCTCGGAAGGCTCAAGGAACGCGGCGCGCCGCTCCTGTGCGGCGTCGAGGTGAGCACCGAGCTCATCGCAGCGACCATGCAGCAAGGCGTCGAAGCCATCGACTACGACCTCAACGTCGGCCTGCCCGAGTTCGACGACAATCGCTTCGACTACGTGGTCCTCTCGTCCACCCTCCAAGCGGTGCCCAACGTGGAGCGCCTGCTCGACGACGCTCTTCGCGTCGGCCGCCGCGCGATCGTAGGCTTCACCAATTTTGCACATCGAACCTTGCGCGAAATGTTTGGCCTCGAGGGCCGCGCGCCCAAAGCGCCGGGTTCGTATTCGTACGAGTGGTACAATACGCCGAACCGACGTTTCCCCTCGATCCGCGACATGCTCGACCTCTGCGAAAAAATGGGCGTCACCGTCGAAAAGGCGCGCTACTACGATGACACCGAGGGCCGACTCATCGGCGACGACGAGGACGCCAACCTCGCGGCCGAGACCGCGCTGCTGGTCCTCAGCAAACCTCGCGACTAGGCGTAGTGGTCGGCGTGGGCCTCGAAGCGGCTGCCGATCTGGTGGACCTGTTCGATGACGCTCTGTGCGTAGGCCGTGTCGGTGTCCTCGGGGAAGCTGAATTCGACCGTATCTGAGATTCCGCCGAATCGCGCCTCGATGGCCTTTGGGAGCTCGTCGTAGGTGGCAAAGACGCCGAACTCGTCGACCACGTCGTCGGGCACCTCTGCCGCCATCTTCTTCCACTGCCCGGTCCTCGACATCAGGTTGAGCTTCTGGGCCAAATCGTCCCAGCCGTGCAGCGACATCACCGGGAGATACGCCGGCGTCGAGCCATAGAAGGCCACGCGGTAGCGCACCCAGTCGCGATTCTTCATGACCGTTTCTTCGTCGGGGCCGCTCATGATGAAACCGCCGCCGCAGACTTCGAGCTCGCTCCGCGATCGCCCAGCAGCCTTCAAGCCGCGTTCAATCGCCGGCCAGGTGACTTCTCGCAGGTACTTCTTGGTGCAAAAGAAGTGAAGCCGAAGCCCGTCCGCGATGCCGGCGGCCGATTCGATCATCTTCGGCCGAACCGCTGCCAGGTACACCGGCACCATCGGCAGATTCGATTTCGGCGGCGTGAATTCCGGCGTCATGAGCGAGAACTGGTAGTGATCGCCCTGGTAGTCCAAGCGCTCCCCGAGCTCCCAGCAGCGCCAAATCGCGCGAAGCGATTTCACGTATTCGACCATGCGGCTTCGCGGTGCCTTCCACGGCGTGCTGAACCGGCGCTCGTTGTGGGCTCTGACCTGCGTGCCGAGCCCGAGCCCGAACCGCCCGCCCGAGTTCGTTTGAATCGACCAGGCTTGCTCTGCGACCACCATCGGGCTCCGCGGAAACGCGACGGCGATCGCCGTCCGCGCGTGAATGCGCTCGGTAGCGTTCGCGGCGATCGCGGCGTTCAGGATGGGGTCGTTCGTGATCTCCGGAATCGCGAATCCATCGAACCCACGGGCTTCGGCCCGCTGGCATGCCGCTGCCACCTTGGACCAGTCATTGACTTCCTCACTGAACGTATCGACGCGCATTCCGCGCTTCTATCACGGTTTCGGCTTGACCGCTGTCGAGCTCAGCCCTGAAAATCCGCAGCTATGAACGCAAACACGCACGCGCTTGCCGCAGTGCTGGCCATTGCCGTCGCCTGGGGCGCGTCCGTCACCGGTCATGCCCGAGACGCTTCCATTGCGCCGAGTGTCGTCCAGCTTTCGGTCTATGCCGATCCCCCGGACCTCGAGGTGCCTTGGCAAACCCGAGGCACCAAGCTCTTCTACGGTTCCGGGGTCATCATCGAAGGCCGCCGCATCCTCACCAACGCGCACGTCGTCGAGAGCGCTGTCGGCATCGAAGTGAAGCGCGCCGACGGGAGCGAACGATTCGCGGGCAAGGTCGTTTTCATCAGCCACGATGCCGACCTCGCGCTGGTCGAGGTCGAAGACCCGCGGTTTTTCGAGGGGGCGCCCGCGGTACCCATCGGCGGGATGCCCAAGCTGCAGCAGGAAGTGGTGGTCTACGGATTTCCCATTGGCGGCCTGACGCTCTCGATCACCTCCGGCATCGTCTCCCGCGTGGAGCTCGACACGTACACCCAATCCGGTCGCAAGCTGCTCTCTGTACAAATCGACGCAGCGATCAACGAAGGGAACAGCGGCGGCCCGGTCGTCAGCTCTGGCGTCGTCGTCGGGATCGCCATGCAAGGGATGGATGAGGCCGACAACGTCGGCTACATGATTCCCAGCCCCGTCATTCAACACTTTCTCGAAGACGTATCCGATGGGCGCTACGACGGCTTCCCTCGCCTCGGGATCGACGTTCAAGACATGCAGAGCGAGGCCCAGCGGCGCGCCGCTCGCATGCCGCCGTCCGCAACCGGCGCCCTCATCAGCCGAGTCGACTACGGGGGGCCTTCCTATGGGACGCTCCGTCCCCGCGACGTCCTGCTCGCGATCGACGGCCGGAAGATCGCCAACGACCTCACCGTGGACTGGCCCGGCCTCGGCCGCGTCGACTACGAGCTCACCTGCCAGAGCATGCAAGTCGGCGACTCGATCTCCGCGACCATCCTGCGCGACGGCAAGAAGCTGAAGAAGTCGATCACGCTGACGCCGCACACACCCTTGGTGCCGGGGCGGAGAACCACTGACTGGCCCCGCTACTTCCAGTTCGCCGGCTTGCTGTTTCAGCCGCTCAGCGAAGACCTGATCGAGGAGGTCAAGGACGTCTACCCCGACTCGCTGAGCTACGCGGTCGTCAACAATTTAATCACCAAGGAGCGACGCGAAGTGATCGTTCTGTCCCAGGTCCTGCCGCACGCGGTCAATCGGGGGTACCAAGATTGGGGCGGCGAGACCGTTCGCCTCGTCAACGGCGTCGTTCCTCGAGACATGGACCACCTCGCCTCGATCATCGACCAGGCGAGGGGGAAATGGCTGCGGGTCGTCACCGGAGACGGCTGGGTGCTGACGTTGGACCGAGAGGCCGCGCGCCGAGCGAACGGGCAGATTCTCGCCGACTACGGAATTTCCGAGGATCGCTACCTCGGGCCAGAACCGAGCCCAGCGCGAAGCCGGCGAAAACGCCGCCGATAGGCCCGATCGGCAGCTCGCTGGACAAGCTCGGGGCAACTGCTACCTTGCTGCCATCGTCCACAAAGGACGCGGTGGTCCATCGTGGACTGCCAGCACGCTGCCGACCTGTTCCTACCAGACCCGCACCGTGATAAAAAACAACGGTTCAACGGTTCGTAGAAGACATCGGCAAGCAAGTGACGCGGAGTAAACGTTCGGGACAGTTCCCGGCGAATGCTGCGCAGATAGATCAGAGAGAGACAGACAGAATGAGCAAGAAACTATTCGTAGGTGGCCTTAGCTGGAACACGACAGACAGCGAGCTCCAGCAGGCTTTTGAGGCATGTGGCACGGTCGCAGAGGCCAAGGTAATCACCGATCGGGAAACCGGTCGTTCGCGGGGCTTCGGCTTCGTGACGTTCGAGGACGAGGGCAGCGCTGGCCGCGCGATCGAGGAGCTCAACGGCTCCACGCTCGACGGCCGCACGATCCGAGTCGACGCAGCGAACGATCGACCGAGAAACGACCGCCGCTCCGACAATCGTTGGTAAGCGGTACTACCGGATGACCACGAGTCGTAGTGACTTTCAATCTCTCGGGCTCGGCGAAAAGTTTCGCCGAGCCCTGAGAGACGTGGGCTACACAGAGCCCACGCCGATCCAATCCCAGGCGATCCCGCACCTCTTGCGGGGCAGAGACCTCCTGGGCGTCGCCCAGACGGGGACCGGCAAAACGGCAGCGTTCGCGCTGCCCCTGTTACAGCGTCTGGACGAGGAAAACTCTCCAGCAAAGCCCCGGCGGCCGCGCGCGCTCATCTTGGCGCCCACTCGCGAGCTTGCCCTTCAGATTCACGAGGAGCTCGAGCGTTTCGGGAAATACACGGAGCTTCGCCAAGCGTTCATTTTCGGCGGCGTAAGCGCCAATCCACAGATCAAAGCCCTCCGACAGGGCCTCGATGTGGTCGTCGCGACTCCGGGCCGGCTGCTCGACTTGGCAGGCCAGCGTCACATCGATCTCTCCGAGGTCGACGTCCTGGTGCTGGACGAAGCCGACCGGCTGCTCGACATGGGATTCATTCGGGACGTGAAGCGCATCGTCGCGCAGACGCCCAATTCCCGTCAGTCGCTTCTCTTTTCGGCGACGATGCCCAATGCCGTTGCGGCGCTCGCTCGAGAAATCCTCGACGATCCCGTCCGAGTCGACGTCTCGCCAAAACAGGTGACCGTCAAAGAGATCGACCAGCGATTCGTCATGGTCGGAACCAGCGACAAGCAGCGCATGCTCGAGCATTTGCTGCGAGGCGACGAAGTGTCTCGGGCCATCGTGTTCACACGGACCAAGCATGGCGCCAACAAGGTCGCCAAAAAGCTCGGAAACGCCGGCATTGGCGCCGAAGCCATCCACGGCAACAAGTCACAGGGAGCGCGGCAGCGCGCCTTGAAAAACTTCAAAAATGGGGATTCCTGGGTGCTCGTCGCCACGGATATCGCCGCGCGCGGCATCGACATCGACGCGGTCTCCCATGTGATCAACTACGAGCTGCCTCACGAACCGGAGAGCTACGTGCACCGGATTGGTCGAACCGCCCGCGCGGGCGCGACAGGCGCCGCCTGGTCGTTGGTCGACCCATCGGAGCGGGGTAGACTGCGCGCCGTCGAGCGCCTCATTCGGTTTTCGCCTTCGGAAATCGAGGTCGATTTGCCGCCGCGCGATCCCGCTGAAGCGCCGCGCGTCAACCCGCCCCGTCAACGAAGTCGTCCACGCGCTTCCACCAATCAAAGAGCCAACGCCTCCGCGCTTCCCCGCGCGGGATCTCGTCGGCGCTAACACGCCAGATTCGAATCTGAATCTGCGCACCGACCACGGTGCCGTTGAGCAAGTCGGTTGCGTTCGCAAGGCCCTCGAGCCCGCGATGCGCAACGATGAGCACATCGGCATCGGGGGCGGTGTCGAGCAGGCCCAGCGCGCCGCCGGGCTTGGGCGGAAGGCAGTGCTTGAAGGTAGCGGCGATGTCCGCGAGCTCTGGGTGTGTCTTTTTGAGCCTTTTGAGCGCGATTTCCTGCTTCCGCTTGGTGAAGCGGGTGCCTTCTGGGTACAGCAAGACGCCCTGGTCGCCGAGGTTTTCCGCGAGCTTGCGAACTCCTGCGAGCTCCTCATGCACGACCCCGCCGCGGTCGATGAAGTAGTTGGGCGAAGCGTGACCGGCGACATCGATGCAAGGGTCGACCAGGAGCTCCCGCTTGAAGACATAGCGAAGTCGAAGTCCGGTCGCGTTCGAGATGAAGGTGACCGGAATCGCAGTGTCGATGATGCTGGCGTGGCGAATGAAGACCAGCACAGGGCCGGGAAGAATCTGGTCCTCGCCTTCGATCGACACGGAGAGCGAAAGAAAGCGAGCGAGCCATGCGAACAGCGAGCTGCCCCACCAGCACTCGAGGCGGAAGAACAGATCTTCCCGGCGTTCAGGCCTACCGGGCGTGACGAGATAGATCGCAGCAGCAGCCGTCAGCCCCATCAGCTCGATGCTGAGGTAGAACCACAAGAACATCAGCAGACGCAAGATCGCAAACGAGCGGCGGCGAAAGAGCCCAAGCACGAAGGCACCGGGGATCCAAAGCGGGGCCAGGGCGGTGAGGACGACCCAGAGCAGACCATATGTCGACACCGTCATGAGTCGCCGACGGGTGGGCGAGACCGAGGCCGAATGTGAAAAAGCCAGCGCCTGCACGAACCGAGAGCGGCGGCGAAGGTCGGTGGGCCGCACCATGCTCCTTTGTTCGCGCGCTTCGGTCATAATTCAGTGCCCAAATTTCCGGGGAAACGCATCCGACGAACGCTCCCTGCGAAGCCAGATGCGCTTCGCTCAGGGAGAGGCGACGAGCGACGCGATCAGCCCGTCAAACGCCGCGACGTTTTCGGCTACAGTCGCGCTCGGACCCACGAACTTGAAGTAGTACGGGCCGCCCTGGCTGTTCACGATCGCCGCGACCATTCGTTGATTCGCTTGCCCGGGCTGTTGCTGGCCCGCGGGGTTCATGCCGCCAGCGTACTGGCCCGCCACATCGAGCCGCGTGATGTCCATTCCCGACACCTTGCTGCTCGTCTGCTTCGCATCGGACACCGCGGAGCCGTCCGGATTGCTGAACTGCCCGACCCAGCGGTCGAGATTCTCCTGTGCCGTCCCCGCGCCTTGCGGTCCGAAGAAGTAGACGACCAGCTCCGCGGCGCCCGCCGATCCCGGCGCGCTCAGCTGCGCGCGCCGCATGGCGGACTTCGGCGCCTGGGCGTTCCACTTGGCGGGCATCTTGAATGCAAGGGCGCCGAGGTCGATCATGCCCGACGCATCTGGCCGACCGGACGTCGCAGCGGCGGCAGCCGGAACCTGCCTCGGATCCATTCCTGCATGCGGATCCCCGCTGGGTGCCATCCCGGCATGCGGGTCCTGGGCCGCGCCCGGATGCGCGCCGCTGGTTTCGGTCGTCCCGACCTGGGGGGCCGCGCCGCTTCCTTCTTTTGGAGCGGGTCCTTTGTTCTGACAGCCCACGGCGATGAACAGGGCCACGGACATGGCGAAGACTTGAATCGATCGACTCATCATGCCCGTAGTGGAGCACCTCAGCGGCCGCCCCTCAAGTCCTCGACATCAGCTTCCGGAGCGTCCATGGTAGGCGCAAATCATGCGGCGTGTACGAGGGTTTGTGGATTTGGTGTTCGACTTGGTCGAGGAAACGACCAATCTGGTCGAACGCACCCATGACGCGGTCGTCGAGCGTTCCGTCCGCCGGTTTGCGCCCGTCGAGCCTGCCAAGAGCACGGCGAAGCTCGTCACCGGCGTCCAAACCGCGATTTCCAGCGGCGTATTCGAGTCGATTCGCGTCCTCAACGGAGTGAGCCGCTTCACGGTGAACGCGGTCGCGGATGTGGCCGAAGCGGGTCTCGCAGAGGCGGCCGACCCCGATGAGCTCGAGCTTGCCACGCCCGTCCGATCGAGCGCTGCGGGCACCGCCGCCTGGTACGTCGACTACCTCCAGGCCTCGATCAACGGGTTTTGGGGGGACTACCTCAACCAAAAAAAGAGCCGCCTCGATCTGGGCATGACCCTTCGGCACCACGGGCGGCACCTTCCCGCCACCGCGGAGGCCTTTGCAGCGGCATTTCCGGACCCGACCCCCAAGGTCTGTATCTTCGTCCATAGCCTCGCCGCGACCGAGTGGCTCTGGAGCCTGTCCTCTCAGGAGCACTACGGCGATCCGGACGTGACCTTCGGCACGCGCCTGGCGGAGGACCTCGGTTACACGCCGATCTATCTTCGCTACAACACCGGCCGTCACATCTCCGAGAACGGGCGCGCGCTCGCCAAGCTCATCACCGAGGCGCTCGAAGCCTATCCGGTGCCGGTCGAAGAGGTCGCGCTCGTGGGTCACAGCATGGGCGGCTTGGTTGCGCGAAGCGCGGCGCACTACGCGCGCGAGCACGACGAGCCCTGGGTCGCGCAACTCCGGCACGTGGCCTGCATCGGCTCACCGCATTTGGGTGCACCCCTCGAACGAGCCGTGAACCGGCTCACCGGAGTGCTTCGGAAGGTCGATGCGGCCGGCGCACAGGTTCCAGCCGCGCTGCTCGACGCCCGAAGCGCCGGCGTCAAAGACCTCCGCTACGGCTACACCGTCGACGAGGAATGGCTTGACCGGGACCCGGACGAGGTGTTTGCCGATGCCCGGCGCAACATCCCCCTCGTCGATGGGGTCGGGTACTATTTCTTGGCCGCCACGATCACCCGCGACCCGGAGCATCCGGTCGGTCAGCTGCTCGGAGACCTGATGGTTCAGCTTCCGAGCGCGTCCGGGGAGGCGCCGGAGTCGGCCAGGCGCATCCATTTCTCGGGAGGAGCCGTGTTCCCCGGGATGAATCACATCCACATCGCCAACCACCCCGACGTGTACGAAGCCCTTCGCGACTTGCTGGCGGCCTAGATGAGCGACACGAGCTACGCCGATGCGCTGATCCTCTTTGGCATCACGGGCGACCTAGCCCGCCGGAAGCTGTTCTCCGCTCTCTACGACCTGACCGCCGGTGGCAAGCTCGACATGCCGATCGTCGGCGTGGCGTCTCGCGGCTGGGATGACGAGACCTTGCGTCGCCAGGCTCGTGAGGCCTTGGAAGCGTCAGGTCGCCCCATCGACGAGGAGGTCTTCGCGCGGCTCGCCGCCAATCTCAGCTACGTGTCCGGCAACTACCGAGAGCCCGGCACGTACGAGGCAATCCAAAACAAGGTATCGGGCAGTGCCCGCGCCGTATCGTATCTCGCCATCCCTCCGGGCCTGTTTGAAGACGTCGTCGAGGGCCTGGCCTCGGTGGGCCTCAATCGTGGCGGGCGACTGGTGTTGGAAAAGCCCTTCGGTCGAGATGCACAGTCCGCCACGGAGCTCAACGACATCATCCACCGTCATTTTCCCGAAGGCCAGGTGTACCGCATCGATCACTTCCTCGGGAAGGAATCCGTCCAGAACCTCATGATCTTCCGTTTCTCCAACACCGTCCTGGAGCCGATTTGGAACCGCCACTACGTGCGCGGCGTCCAGATCACCATGGCCGAGGACTTCGGTATCGAGGGAAGGGGCTCGTTCTACGACAAGGTGGGCACGATGCGCGATGTGGTTCAGAACCATCTCTTGCAAGTCCTTTCCTTGCTCGCCATGGAGCCGCCCGTGTCCGACGACCCGGATTCGCTGCGCGACGAGCGGGCCAAAGCCCTGAGCGCGATCGTGGCGCCGACGGCCGATTCGGTCGTGCGCGGGCAATATGTCGGCTATCGCGAAGAGCCCGGAGTCGCGGCCGACTCGGACACCGAAACGTTCACCGCGGTGCGACTCGAGCTCGATTCGTGGCGCTGGGCCGGGGTGCCTTGGATCATTCGCGCGGGCAAGGGGCTTCATTCCACCGTGACCGAAGCGGTCGTCGAGTTCGACCGTCCCCCACGTCCACTCTTCGCCGACGCGGACTGTCGTCCAAGCCCGAACCGATTGACCTTCCGCACCAAGCCCGACGACGGGATCAGCTTGTCGATGCAAGCCAAAAAGCCCGGGCCGGCGATGGTCAGTCGGCCCATCGAGCTCCACCTCGAGCACGATCGGCCGAAAGGCCGCGATGCCTACGACCGGCTGATCGGTGACGCGCTTCGCGGCGACCCGGCCTTGTTCGCGCGTCAAGATGGTGTGATGCAGGCGTGGAGGGTCGTCGATGGCGCCTTGTCCGATGGTCGACCCGTCGTTCCCTATTCACGAGGCAGCTGGGGACCGCCCGAGGCGAATGCCTTGCTTGGCAGCGATTGGCGTTGGCTCACCACGTGACGACCAGTCACGCTTTCGGGTGCCGTTGCGCCCTTTTGGCGTTTGACCCGACCCGATGTAAAGCTGGAGTCGAATGGCGCCCAAACAAAGCTCCGACTCCGCGGCAGATGAAGTCCGCGCTGCGCTCGGCCCAGCGCTCCAGCGATTCGGACCGGATTACTGGCGCGAACAGGACGCGGCCAAAACCTTTCCAACCGCCTTCTTCGACACCATCGGCGAGGCGGGCTACTTCGGCACCTTCATTCCCGAGGCCTACGGTGGCCTCGACGCGGGTGCGCGCGTGGCTTCCGTGCTGGTCGAGGAGATCAATCGCGCGGGCGGCGACGCCGCATCGGTCAACGCGCAGATGGCCATCTGCCGCACCCTCGTCCTTCACGGAACCGAAGAACAAAAGCAGCGGTATCTGCCCGGCGTCGCGTCCGGCGACATTCGATTCCTGACCGTTGCGGCCACCGAGCCCGACAGCGGCGCGAACATGAACGAGCTCGCGAGCAGCGCGCGCCGCGATGGCGACGACTGGCTCATTACCGCGAGCAAGGTGCTCATCTCGTTTGCCGGGCATACGCGCTTACTGATTCTTCTGGCGCGCGCTGCCGAAGGCACGACGCTTTTCCTGCTCGACCTCGATGAGGTCGGCGACCAAGTCGAGATGCATCCCATCGACCTCGTCGCCCACCGCATGACCGCAAGCCTGTTCATCGACGACCTCCGCGTACCGGACAGCGCGCGGATCGGGCCCGTCGGCGAAGGGCTTGCCTGCCTGATGAAAGGCTTCGTCATTCGACGCGTGCTGGCGGCCTCCGAGGCGATCGGCAACGCCCGTTTCTTGCTCGATCGCAGCATCGACTATGCCAAGACGCGCAAAACCTTCGACCAGCTCATCGGTGTCAACCAGGGCATCCAGTATCCGCTGGTGCAGGCGTACGCCAAGGTCGAGGCCGCGGACTTGATGCGCTGGGACGTCCTCGATCTCGTCGATCGCGGTGAGGACGCCGTGCCGCGCTCGGCGATGGCAAAAGTCTTGGCGTCGGAAGCGGCCTGGGAAACCTCTCGCGCGGCGCTGACCACCTTTGGCGGCTGGGGCCTCGCTTCGGAATATCACGTCGAGCGCAAGCTCCGCGAAGGAACCGTCTACGTCTTCAACAATCTCTTGATGAATCTGATTGCCGACCGGGCGCTCGGCCTCCCCAAGAAGTAGCCCGATCGCCAGCCGAGATGTTCAAGCGGGCTCCGGCCCCGGCTGATAGGCGCAGAGGGGATCCTCGCCCAGCGGGTCGCCCGTCATCGCGTACGCACGCGCACGTGAACCGCCGCACGCGAACTTGAACTCGCAGCGCCCACAGCGGCCCCTGTAGTTCGTCGGGTCCTGAATCTCGTGGAGCGCCTCTGACTCCCGGTAGATTTCGTGAAGGGGCTGCTCTTTGACATTCCCGAGAAGCGGGTAGGGCAAAAAGCCTGCCGGGTACACTTCGCCAAGATGCGAGACGAAGATGACACCGTTGCCATCGCGGATCCCGAACGCCATCTGTCGTGCCCTCGATTGAACGGCTTCCGCCGACATGCCTTCTCGGAGCTTCTGCTGAATCCAGTAGCGACGATAGTGCGGCGCTTCGGTCGTGCCGACCCGGAACGGGGCCTCTGAAGAAATCGTATATACCCATTCGAAGAGCTTTTCGACGTCGTCGGCGCTCGGCGTGTCGAGCTCGGCGCCCCGGCCGACCGGAATCAGCAAGAAAAGGCTCCAGCGGCGTACGGGAGGCGCGGCCTGGTCGCGAAGCAGCTCGTACATCGCTTGGACGTGCGGAAGCGTTTTCGCCGTGATGGTCGTATTGACCTGCACCGGAATGTCGAACTCGCGCGCCCATTGAAGCGCGCGCATCGAGTACTCGAAGGTCCCCGGGACGTTCCGAAACGCGTCGTGGGTCTCGGCGGTCGGCCCATCGAGGCTCACGCCCATCGCGCTGATCCCAAGCTCGTGAAATCGGTCCACCGTCTCGCGTCGGAGAAGAGGTGTCGTGCTCGGCGTGATCGCGACGTGGATCGGGAGCGCCCGTCCATACTCGATGAGCTCCGCGATATCCGGACGCTTGAGTGGGTCGCCGCCCGTGAGCACGAGCATGCTGCCCAGCTCCTGGACGCTTCGCATCAGGGCCTTGCCCTGCTCGGTGCTCAGCTCTGCCGGATCGCGATGCGGGATCGCGCTTGCGCGGCAGTGTTGGCAGGCCAGGTCGCAGGAGATGGTCGTCTCCCAATACACGTTGCGTGGCTGGCGACGGTAGATGAAGCCTTGGTACTTGCTTCCGACGGTTTGAAGCTCCATCAGCTCTGCTCTCTTCTGCGATTCACTCCGCCCAAACGGTCGGCCCAGTTTTCCGGATAGCCCTCGTAGTACCGGGTCCACTGCCGGCCGGTCATTTCGCGAAACGCTAGGGCGTAGGCTGCACGGGAAATAGACGGCAAGCCCACCAGGGGCAAGTAGAGCCAGCCGAGCAGCCGTGACTGCCCGCAGTGCCCAAGCTCGTGGGCGCGATTCCGAACGTCCAGCTCGTGCCAGCGGCTGTGTTCGCGGCTCCAAAACACGATGTGCCCGAGCGAGATGCCCGTGCCGGTAGACTCGACCAGCACGCGGCCGTCCTCGACCTCGATGTTCACGATGCGTTTTAGGGCGGCTTCGGCCCCGAGCATCGCAACGCCGAGGGCGGTTTGCGGCGCCTCCCAGGCGAGCGACAAGCCTCGTCGAAGCAGTGACATCCCCGGGAGACTAGCACCCCGGCTTCACGTCACTACTCGAAGAGCGCCAGATACTCGCCGTAGCCCTCTTTTGCGAGGTCTTCCTTGGCGATGAACCGAAGCGCAGCGCTGTTGATGCAGTAGCGCATCCCCGTGGGCGCCGGACCGTCCTCGAAAACATGGCCCAGGTGGCTGTCGCCGGACCTGCTCCGGACTTCGGTTCGCGTCGCCATGAGCTTCCGGTCGACGTGCTCGGTGACGTGTTCTTTGTCGAGCGGCTTGGTGAAGCTGGGCCAGCCCGTGCCGCTGTCGTATTTGTCGGTCGAGCTGAAAAGCGGCTCCCCGGTGACGACGTCGACGTAAATCCCGTCCTTTTTGTTGTCCCAGTAGGTGTTCCGGAACGGAGGCTCGGTGCCTTCCTCCTGGGTGACTTTGTATTGCAGCGGCGTCAGCTCTTTACGCAGCTCTTGGTCGGCGGGCTTGTCGAAGGACTTGCTCTTATCGGACATGGATTTCTTCCCTGCGGCTTTGGGTTTCTTCGGTGCTTGCAGCGGGCGCTTTCCCCAGATGGACTCGAGAAAGCCTGTGCGCCCCGAACCGGCTCGATATCGCTTGTAATGGCTCGGGTTCTTTTTGTAGTAGTCCTGATGGTAGGCTTCGGCCGCGTAGAACGGCTCGGCCCATCGAATCTGCGTCACGATCGGGGCCTTGAAGATCCCCGTCTTTTCGAGCTCTCGTTTCGACGCCGCGGCGAGCTCATACTGCGCGTGGTCGTACGCGAAGATCGCCGTGCGATATTGTTTCCCTCGGTCGGCGAACTGGCCTCCAGCGTCGGTCGGGTCGATCTGTCGCCAAAACACCTCGAGCAAATACTCGTACGACACCAGGGTCGGGTCGTACTTGACCTGCACCGCTTCGAGGTGGCCCGTTCGGCCTGCGCTCACTTCCTCATAGGACGGCGCACTCTCTTTGCCGCCCGTATAGCCGGAGGTGACGCTCACCACGCCTTTGAGCTTCTCGAACGGCGGCTCCATGCACCAGAAACATCCGCCGGCGAACGTCGCTTTTGCGAGCTTGATCATCTTTCGCCGGCGCGCTGGCCTGCTTGGCGGTTCGCGGCGGCGAATCGGCACGGGTCGGCGCAAATCCCGACGCCATCAAAATCGCAGCCGCCAGAATCGGAATTCCCCATGCAATCGTGCGCCAGCTCTTCATCGTCAGATCTTCCATCTAAGGCTCAGCCCCCTTAACGCCAGAGGCACGCAGATGTTTCACAAAACGAAGATGAGGCCGATTTTCGGAGACTATTCCTTGGCGATGAACAAGGTTTGCGTCGGGTAGGCGAACTCGATCCCCTCCTCCTCGAAGGTCCGATAGATCCGGAGGTTGACCGCCTGAAGGATGTCCATGTGCTGCTGCGTAGTCCGAGGAATCGACGAAATAGACGGTCTCGAAGTTGAGCGCAGAATCGCCGTAGGCGGCGAAATGGGAGCGGTCGAAACGGACGTTCTCTTGGGTTTCGATGGCCGCGCGGATCAGCGAGGGAATTCGTTCGAGCTTCTCGGCGGGTGTCTGGTAGGTCACCCCGAGCGAGAAGACGACGCGACGCTTCTCCATCCGACCGAAATTGCGAACTCGGCTCTGCAGCAGATCCGAGTTGGAAAACACGAGCTGCTCGCCTGAGATGCTTCGAATGCGGGTGGTCTTGATCCCGACGTGCTCGACCGAGCCCGCCATGTCGCCCACGACGATGAAATCCCCGTTCACGAACGGCTTGTCGAGGACGATGGACAGCGAGGCAAAGAGGTCTCCGAGGATGTTCTGGACCGCAAGCGCGACGGCGATGCCACCAATGCCCATGCCGGCGACGAGTGCCGTGACATCGATCCCGAGATTGTCGATGACCAGCAGGAAGACAATCACCCAAAGCACGAGCCGCCCGATGAAGCTCAACGCGTTCATCGTCGTTCGGTTGGCGCCGTCTTCTTCGGTCGCTCGGTAGTGTTCGAGCCAGATTTGGAGCCCGGCGCTGACCCAAACGCCTATCTGGATCAGCGCAGCAATCATCGCCGCGCTCAATAGGATCGCGCGGACGTTCGGTTCCAGATCCAACGAAAGCGAGCCCGCGAAGACCGCCGCGACCAGCAGAAAGAGAAACTTGGTCTTTCGCAGCGATCCGAGGATGATGTCGTCAACCATCGTGTGGGTTTTGCGAGCGAGTCGCTGCACCCGAACGATGAGCACTTGTTCGATGAGGCGCAGCACCAGCAGGACGCCAGCCGAGACGGCGAGGGCGATCAGCCAGCTTCGTACTTCGTTTCCGTAAAACGTATCGCTGAGCTCAAACATCCTGGCTTTTTGCGATGGGTTCGCGCACGAAGCAACCCTCCAAATGGTCGTTCACCAGACCCATCGCCTGCATGAAGGCATAGAGCGTCGTTGGGCCGACGAAAGACCAGCCGCGCTGCTTTGAGCTCCTTGCTGAGGGCCTCGGACGTCGGTGTCTTGGAGAGCTTCATCAACGCGCTCTTGGTCATCCTCCGCGGGCGCTCCTGCTCTGGCGGCCGATACTCCCAAAAGAACGCCGAAAGGGATCCGTACTCCTCCTCGAGCTCGATTGCCCGTTTGGCGTTGTTGATCGTCGATTCGATCTTCCCGCGATGCCGGACGATGCCCGGGTCCTCGACGAGACGCTCCACGCTGCGCCGATTGAAGCGAGCGACTCTGCGGTAATCGAAATCCGCGAACGCCTTTCGGAAATTTTCGCGCTTCCGTCAGGATGGTCAGCCAGCTCAGCCCCGCCTGAAATCCCTCGAGGCAGATCTTCTCGAAGAGCCGGACATCGTCGCGCACCGGCCGGCCCCACTCTTCGTCGTGATAAGCGGCGTAGTCCGGCGTGCTTGCCCCCCACCAGCAGCGCGCGAGTCCGTCGTCTCCGCGCACCAGTCCTTGGGGGAGTCTCGGCATTTGCGCCGAGCTTAGTTCATTCCCCGATGGAAATCGCCTGCTCCGGGCAGGCGTCGACTGCATCTTGGAGCGCTTCTCGGAGCTCCTCGGCTGGGTTCTCGTCGAGAATCACGAGGCTGCCATTGGGGGCAAACGAGAAAAGCTCCGGGGCAGCACCTCTGCACTGCGCGTGTAGCTTGCACTTGTCTCTGTCGAAAATGATTTTCATGGTTCAGCCTTGTTGCATCGTGCCCTAACGAGCTTCCAAAACCGCCGGGAATTTCTTGAGGCCGCGCGTGAACGACGACGAGACGTACTCTAGCTCCCTGCCCTCGGGGATCCGAATGCTCTTCACGCGCTCGGTCATCTCCTCGAGTGAAAGGCGCACTTCGAGACGCGCAAGGGACGCGCCCAGGCAGAAGTGAGGACCGAGACCGAACGAGAGATGCTTCGCTTCCTGTGAAAAATCGCGAAAGATATTGAATGTATGGGGGTCCTTGTACTTGCGTGGATCCCGGTTCGCGGCGGGGTAGGTGAGGCCGACCATCTGGCCTTCTTTGATGACCTTGCCGTGCATCTCGTAGTCCCGCGTAGCGGTTCGGTACATGTTCACGAACGGGCAGACCCAGCGGATGATTTCTTCCACGGCATTCGTAATGAGGGACGGGTCCTCAAAGAGCGCGTTGTACTGCTTCGGATCTTTGGACAGCCGCTCGAGGCCTCCGGCAATCGCGCTGCGCGTCGTTTCCGCTCCACCGACGTTGAGCAAGACGTGCTCGAACAGCAGCTGCGATTCGTCTAGCTTCTCGCCGTCGATTTCGGCGTTGATCCAGATCGTGAGCAGGTCGCTGCCGGTACAACCCGAGCTGATGCGATCCTGATACATCTCTTCGTGATGCATACAGAAGTTCTCGAACGCGTCGTTGACTTCGTCGGTGACGTAGTCGGGGCCACTTCCGCCGATCATGATCTGGTTGATCCATTGTTGAACCGAAGCGCGCTTCTCTTCCGGGATGCCCAGCATGTCGGCGATGAGCCGCATCGGAAGCGCGGCCGCCAAGTCCTCGACGATTTCGACCTCGTCTTTTTGGAGCATGTTGTCGACCAACTCGGTCACGATCTCGCGGGCCCGATCTTCCATCTTGCGCATCTGACGTGGCGTGAATCCAGAGGAGACCAGGGCGCGCTGCTTGCTGTGCTGTTCACCATCCTGGTAAATCATGCCCGGGTCCGGCGGGATGTTCGGCCGAACACCTTCGCCGTTGATGAAGGTCTCGGTGTCACGCTCGATGTTGACGATGTCGTCGTAGCGGAAGACCTCCCAGACCTCGTTCTTCGCGTCCCAGTAGAGCGGCTCGTGCTCGAGGAAGTAGTCGTACATTTCGTACGGATTGTCGTGCGTCGATGGAGCGCAGAAATCGACGGTGTGAAACTTCGCTGGGCACTTGTTTTCCAAGAGATCCTCCGTATATCCGCCGAGGCGAATATAACTTTACTTCATGTAAACTAACTAGAGTTTAGAACAAGTTCTATTCCGGTCAAGCCTAATGCACCCAATGACCGAACAATGACGAAAAGGGACCGCTCCGTTTTTACGTTTTGCGCGCCACGATCGCCCAGGTGCTCGAGGGCATGAAGACGCCGCCCTGACGCAGGTAAGCGCCCATGAGCTCGCGTAGGTCGTGCCGGATTTCGGGCAGCTTTCGTTGGCCTTCTTCGCCGGCTTCTCGGACGATTTCTCCGGAGGGGCCCACCAGGATCTGGTAGTCGATCGCCTGTTCGAGGTCGTCCCCGACGCAGACGTCGGCGTCGATGCGTTTGAACACGTCGACCTCCGAAAAGCCGGCCGCTTCGAGCATCGCGCGATCGGTCTCTTCGCCTGCCATCGAGAAAGGGCCAGGGCCGCAGGTCGATCCCTGGTCACCGGGAGGCGGAAGGTGGCGGAGCACGACTTCCTTGGCGGCGCCCCAGCAGGGGTTGTCGGCAAGTGCGCGCCAGACGATCAAGCACACCTTGCCTCCGGGCTTGAGCGCGTGGTGCGCATTTCGAAGTGCTCGAACTGCACTTTGAAAGAACATCACCCCGAAACGCGAGTAAGCGACATCGAAATACGCTTCGGGAAGGTCGCAAACCTGTGCATCGCCTACCTCGTAACGGACGTTGGTCACGCCGGCCTGGTCGCGTTCCTGATTTGCGACCTCGACAAATGCGCCGGTGCAGTCGATGCCCACGACCTCGCCGCTTGGCCCGACGAGCTTCGCGATTTCGAGAGCGGTCTCCCCAAACCCGCAGCCGATGTCGAGCACTTTGTCGCCCTCCCGAATGCCAAAATAAGCGGACGCGATGTCGCTGTGAATCTTCCCATTGCCTGAAAGCAGATGCCGAAATCGAATCCACTTTGGAGTCAAGACCTCGTTCCAGCACTCGACGAACCCAGCATTGTCGTCCGCGATTTCGCTCATGTCGTCTCCGCGTCGTCCGTGCTCAGAAACACTTCGTGAACCGTGAGCTCGTTCGGCCCACGAAACATCTCCTTGGGTGGACGGTTTCGGTGCGCTTCGGCGAACGACGGGCTCGTCGTCCAAGCGACGAAATCTTCGAATGACTTCCACCAGGTCTTGACCTCGTAGTAACCGCTTCCGGCGGGTCCGGGGGTCCACTCGCCGGTCTGATGGTCGAGCTCCATCGGCCGAGGCCGGTGCACTTCGTTTCGAATGAAACCCTGGGCCTGATCGACCAAGTGAACGCGCTTGCGGAAGCGGTCTTCGAAGTCGATTTCGTAGCCCTCGGCTACCGGGATGCGGTTGGTCACGACGATCATGGCCGAAGCATACCTTGCTTCGGCGCCGTCGAACATCGGAACGACTGTGCTAGGAAAACCCGGTGACCGATTGGCAGCTCAAAAAGCATCCCACCTTCCCCGGTGTCCCCGGCCCCGTGCTCATCGTCGTCATGGATGGGGTGGGCTGCGGCGCCTCCAACGAGGGCGATGCCGTCTGGCTCGCTCGAACCCCGACGCTCGATCGGCTCGCCGGGATTTCCCTCTCGACTCGCCTCCGTGCGCACGGCACCGCCGTCGGGCTGCCGAGCGACGACGACATGGGGAACAGCGAGGTGGGGCACAACGCCTTCGGTGCAGGGCGGGTCTTCGACCAGGGGGCCAAACGCGTTCAGATGGCCATCGATAGTGGCGAGATCTTCGAAGGCGAAGAGTGGAAGAAGCTCGTTCGCCGAGTCGGCGAGAGCGGTGAGCCCATGCATTTCGTCGGCCTGCTCTCGGACGGCAACGTCCACAGTCACATCAAACACCTGTTCGCGATGCTACGTCGATGCAATGAAGAAGGGGTGCAGCGCGCGCGCGTGCACATTCTTCTCGACGGGCGGGACGTCCCCGAAACCAGCGCGCTCGAGTACGTCGAGGCTCTCGAGAAACTGCTTCACGACCTCAACGAGCAAGGCGGCCGCGACTACCGCATCGCATCCGGCGGCGGCCGCATGTTCATCACGATGGATCGCTACAACGCCGACTGGTCGATGGTCGAGCGCGGCTGGAAGCACCACGTCCTCGGCGAGGGCAGGGGCTTTTCGAACGCCACCGAGGCGATTCAAACGATTCGGGACGAAAACCCAGGCATGATCGACCAGGACCTTTTGGCGTTCGTCATCGTCGACGGCGAAGGCAAGCCGGTCGGTCCGATTCGTGATGGCGCGGCGGTCGTGCTCTACAACTTCCGCGGCGACCGAGCGATCGAGCTCACCCGCGCGTTTACCGAGCCCGAGCTGGGCGAGTTCGACCGCGGCCCGATTCCAGACGTCGACTTCGTCGGCATGATGGAATACGACGGTGACCTCAAGCTTCCGCGGCACTACCTCGTCCAACCGCCCGAGATCGACCGAACCATGGGCGAGTACTTGGCCCGCAATCAGGTCAGCCAGTTTGCTTGCAGTGAAACGCAGAAGTTTGGCCACGTGACGTACTTCTGGAACGGCAACCGCAGCGGGATGTTCGACGAAGTCTACGAAGAGTACGTCGAGATACCGAGCGACTTAGTTCCCTTCGAACAGCGTCCCTGGATGAAAGCCGCGGAGATCACCGACGCAACCCTCTCGGCCCTGAGGCGCGGCGGCATGCGGCACGGGCGCATCAACTACGCCAACGGCGACATGGTAGGCCACACCGGCAACCTCGATGCGTCGGTCATTGCCGTCGAGGCCGTCGACCTCTGCTTGGCGCGGATCATTCCGGCCATCGAGAAGCTCGACGGCGCGCTCATCGTGACGGCCGACCACGGCAACTGCGACGAGATGTTCGAGGTCGACAAGAAGTCGGGCGACTTCAAGCGGAGCAGCACCGGGGCGCTCAAGAACAAGACGAGCCATACTCTCAACGCCGTCCCCTGCTACGTTTACGTGCCGGGCAACGACAGCCTTCGGCTGAACGAGCAAATCGAGCACCCAGGCATCGCCAACATCGCGGCGACTACCTTTGAGCTCTTGGGGTACGAGCGGCCCGAGGGCTACGAGCCTTCGATCTTGCGCTGAACGGTGGCCCCGACGGGCCCGACTCAGCGGTAGCGCAACCGCAGCTTGATCCCGAGAAAGTCGGCGATTTGCTGAGCGTACGCGCGCGGAATCAAATCGAGTCGGCCTTCGACCACGGCCCGAGCCCTGGCGTGGGGTTCGCCCTTGAGCGCCGGAAGCACGATTTGGCTCCACGCCAAGAGGGTCTTGCCATCGGCGCCATTCAGCGCGAGGGTCAGCACCGGCTCCAGGCGCTTCTGATACGCGACCGAGGCGGTGCAGAGCGCAGCAAAGGTCTTGACGAGGCCATCTTTGCCTACGTCGTTGGCCCCTTCAAAGCTGCCCTTGAGCACGTCGAGTTGACGCGCGACGCGTGCGGGTGCGATTCGGGCAATCGCGGGAAGCGCTTCGGCGGAAGTCTGCACGACGCGCTTGTTCGACGAGGAGATGCCCTTGGCAAACTTGGCGACCAGCGATACGACGAGCTCCGGCTTTTCGACGATGACTTCACTGAGCACGCGGGCCGATTGCGTGGCGGCGGTGCGCGGACCTTCCATCATGGTCTCACCGTGCTCGGCGATCTTCGATTGAGGGCTTTCGTCCGCAAGGATCTTCTGCGCAACCCCCGAAGCACCACCCGATGCGGCCTTCTTGCTAGGCTTTGCGTCCGGCGTTTTAGTCTCTTCTCCGCTGCTCTGCTTTTTGGTCGTCATTCGGGTCCTCGAAGTGCTTCAACGATTTGCGGTAGCGAAATTTCGTAACGCCACGAGGTGCCCCGGTGTCCACCGTCGAACTCCTCGTATCGTACCGGCAACCCACGCTGGCTGAGTGCATCGCCGAGCGCCCGCGCTGCGAAGTGTAGCCCGTGCTCATCCCTGTTGCCTGCATCGACGTAAATTAGCGACATTCTTCGCAAAGCGGCTGCGGATCCGTCGATTCGCTGCAGCGGATCCTGCTCGAGCCATCTTGTCCAGACTTCGTCTCGGAGCTCCCCGGTCGCAGGGTTCACGGGGATCTGCGCGAACGGGAATTCGGCAGGATCGGGCGAATACGCGGCAGCGGCCGCAAGCACGAAGATCGCGTCGAACTGGTTCGCATTCTCGGGGCCGGACACCGGGATTTCTCGGGCGAAGCGGTCCAGGCCGCCCGCTCTGTCGATCGCAATCGCGGCGCTCGTGAGCATCGGCCGCATGCTGACCTCGAAGGCGGCATCGCCCGCATGACTGCCGATGACGGACAGAAGCTCGGGTCGGTCCATCCCGAGACGCAGCGCGCCAAAACCGCCCGACGAGCGCCCTACGACCGCGCGCGCCTCGCGGTCCGGGATTGTCTGGAACTCCGCGTCGACGAAAGGCAAGACCTCTTCGGCGAGATACGTCTGGTAGCGACCGGTCCCCGCTGAATCGATGAACTGCGAGCCGCCCCATCGGTTGAAGCAATCGGGAAGCACGAGAATTGCGGGCTTGCACGTCCCATCGGCGATGAGGCGGTCGAAGAGCTCGATGCTGTTCGGCTTCCAGGGGCTCCAGCCGGCGATCGAATGATTCGTCGAGCCGAAGCCGGCGAGCATCATCACCACCGGAAATCGGCGCGTCCCGTCGTACTGCGGGGGCAAATAGACGTACAGCTCACGTTCGTAGGGGTCTCCGAGCGGATTGTCGCGCAGACAGAGACTCTCATGGGATGCTCGAACGACTCGGCCCTTCATTGCCGGGGTTCGCATAGCACACTCGCGCTGCCGCGACGGGAATTACCCTGATTTCGCTACATGCGATCGACGACGCCGATGCCGACGAGCCCTAGCCCACGCCGGATCTGCCGGGCGGTCAATGCGGTCAAGCCAAGGCGGCTTGCTCGCGTCGGGCCCTCGGCGTCGAGCACCGGGCACTCTGCGTAAAATCCATTGAACGCGCGGGCCAGCTCGTAGATGTGCTCGCAAATCAGGTGGGGCTGACTCGTTGCGCCGGCCTGGTACACGACATCGCCAAAGCGTAGCAAGTGCTTGCCCAGGGTTTGCTCGGCGGGCGCATCGAGTCCGATGGACGCGCTGTCCGAGATCGCGTCCATCTCGAGCCCGCCCTTCGCAAAGATCGACGCGCAGCGCGCGTAGGCGTATTGCAGGTAAGGGCCCGCGTTCCCCTGGAACGAAATCATCTTGTCCCAATCGAACTGGTAATCGCTGAGTCGGTTCTGCCGAAGGTCGGCGTACTTCACCGCGCCGATTCCGACCACGCGCGAGACCTCGTTGATTTCCTCGGGCGGAACCCGAAGCCGTCCCTCGGCGATCCCTTCGTCGATTCGCTGTCGAGCGCGCTCCTTCGCCTCTTCTAGGAGCGACGCGAGCGTGATCACCTCACCACTGGCATCGCGTGTCCGCAGGGGCTTGCCATCCTTGCCAAGTACCGTGCCGAAGCCGATGTGTTCGAGCTCCATGCCGGCGTCGAGCAAGCGCATCACCGCAAAGAGCTGCTGGAAGTGCAGTGACTGGCGATTGTCGACGACATAGAGCGCGCGGTCGGCGTGGAGCTGACGCTTTCGGTGCTGCACCGTGGCGATGTCGGTCGTCGAATAGAGAAACGCACCGTCCTTCTTTCGAACGATGAACGGCGTTTTCTGCTTGCGCAGCGATTTGGGGGCGTCTTCGATTTCGCTCCAGAAGATGCACACCGCACCGTCGTCTTCTCGCGCGATCCCTCGCCCGAGGAGGTCTTCGACGATGCCGGGAAGCGCATCGTGGTAAGCGCTTTCGCCGAGCCATAGGTCAAAGGACACGTCGAGCTCGGCGTACAGCGCGTCCAGTGAGCCGCGGCTCACGTCGACGAAATGCTTCCAGAGCTCCAGATTTTCTGGGTCGCCGCCTTGGAGCTTCGCCAGCTCGGCGCGTGCGCGCCCGGCAAATTCTTCCTCCTCGCCGGCTCGTTTGGACGCGAGCTTGTACACGCGCTCGAGCTCCTTGATCGGGTCGGACTGCAGGGCGGTTTCGTCGCCCCATTCACGCATTCCGACGATCAACAGGCCAAACTGGGTCCCCCAATCTCCGATGTGATTGTCGCGAACGACCTCGTGACCCATGAACGACAAGATTCGCGCGATCGCGTCGCCGATGATCGTCGAGCGCAGGTGCCCAACGTGCATCTGCTTGGCGATGTTGGGGCTCGAAAAGTCGACGACGATCTTCGAGACGTCTTCTACCGCCGGCACACCGTCTCTTTCCGGATCACGAAGCGCGTCGGTGAGCCTCGCACCAATCCACGCCGGTGCGAGGTGGATGTTGACGAAGCCAGGACCGGCGACTTCGGCTCTCTCGATGGCGTCGATGCCCCCCAAGGCCTCGGCGATCGGTTGAGCGAGCTCGCGAGGCGGTTTGCTGAGCTCTTTGGCGAGCGGCATGGCGCCGTTGATCTGAAAGTCGCCGAATTTGGCATCCTGCGTGGGTCGAATTAGCGCGGGCCGGGGGGCATCGAGGTCGAGCGCTTTTGCAATGGCTTGGGAGCCTAGGGATTCGAGGTAGCGCTCTAGGAGCATGGGCGGAGGCTTACGAGGTCGACAACACGGACGCCAACCGGGGCTCGGAAAAACGCGCGATACGGGGCTGCGTCGAACGGCTCGGCTTGCATTTGTGGTCGGATGCACTTGGGGGCTTTGACCACGCAAGCCTCGCCTCGGCGCGCGCGCCAATCGGGGGTTGTTGCTGTCTTGCCGATTGGCACTTGCGACGTCGACTCCGCCCCATATCGCGCGTTTTTCCGAGCCCCTCTGGGCAAGATGTCTGGCGCCATGGCGGGATTGGTGCAGTGGGTTCGTGCGATTCGACAGGGGGTGTGTGATTGGCCTTTGGGTCGGCAAATTTGTGTGCGATCGCACCCGTTTGTGGGGTTGTCTGCTCCTTGACGGAAAGGCGAGGTGGCCTCACGTTTCTTACAGATGGCATCCATCGGGGCCTGGTTGCGTAATCACGTTTCCATGCCCGAGGGTGACCTACTCAGACTTGGAGGCAGACGTGGCACAGGCAATGAATCGCTATCGTGCGGACCTACGAGACTTTCGGTTCCTGTTTTTCGAGCAGTTCGACCTGCCATCGGTGCTCGGCAAAGAGCCCTACGCCGAATGGGGCGTGGAAGAGTGCGACATGGTCTTGGATGAGGTCTATCGCTTCGTCTGCGACGTGATCGGGCCTCTCAACGCCACGGGCGACGAGCAGGGCTGCAGAATCGAAGACGGTCGCGTCATCACGCCCGACGGCTTCAAGGATGCCTGGGACAAGCTTTGGGAAGCCGGCTGGCGGACGGTCGCGGCCCCCTCGCGCTGGGGCGGCCAAGACGCGCCCAGCATGGTGGGCTCCTTCGTCGAGGAAATGCTCTGCGGCGCAAATACGGCGTTCACCATGTACACGGGCCTCAGTCTTTCCGCCGCTGAGCTCATCTTGGAGTTTGGCACCGAAGAGCAGAAGAAGAAATACGTCCCCAAAATGCTGAGCGGCGAGTGGACGGGGACGATGTGTCTCACCGAGCCGCATGCCGGCTCAGACGTCGGGTCGGCGTCCAGCGGCGCCAGCCGAAACGAGGACGGCACCTACAGCGTGCAGGGCACCAAGATTTTCATCAGCGGCGGCGATAACGATCTTGGCGAGAACGTCATCCACCTGGTTCTTGCTCGCATCGAGGGCGCCGAGGCCGGAACCAAGGGCCTTTCGCTTTTCATCGTGCCCCGCGTGCGAATCAATGAAGACGGCTCGCTCGGCGAGAGCAACGACGTCACGGTGCCATCCATCGAGCACAAGATGGGCATTAACGGGTCGGCAACCTGCGTGATGAACTTCGGTGACGACGGCGCCTGTCTCGGCGAAGTGGTGGGCGGCGTCGAGCACCAGGGCATTCGCCAGATGTTCCATATGATGAACGCCGCCCGTATTGGCGTCGGCATCCAAGGTTTGGCGGTCGCCTCGGCCGCGTATCTGAGCGCGCTCGAATACGCGCGTGAGCGCAAGCAGGGTGCGAGCGTCAAGAAGCTCAAAGACGCCAACGCCCCACGCGTTCCAATCCTGGAGCATCCAAACATCCGCCGCGATCTGCTGGGCATGAAGGCCCGCGTCGAAGGCGTACGTGCGCTCGTGATGAAGCTCTCCAATCACGGAGACCGCTTGCGCGCGACGCAGGGCAAGGATGACGAGTCCGAGGCGTACCACAAAGGTCAGGTCGATCTCCTCACGCCGTTGGTGAAAGCCTACGGCACCGATGCAGCCTTCGAGGTGTCGAGCCGAGCGATTCAGGTCTATGGCGGCCACGGCTACCTGAAGGACTACCCCGTCGAGCAATACTGCCGCGACTCGAAAATCTTCCAGATCTACGAAGGAACGAACTTCATCCAGTCGATGGATTTGGTGAGCCGAAAGCTCGGCCAGGCCGGCGGCGCCAACACGCAGGCGTTTTTGACGGACATTCAGAAGTTCATCACCGACAACAAAGACACGCCCGAGCTCAAAGAGGGCATCGGACACCTCCAGAACGCGCACGAAGCGGTCGCCGCCTCGGTCATGCAGTTCATCGGCTGGTTCAAGGGCGGCAAGCTCGAACGCATCCCACTCGCGGCCGAGGACTTTCTCGCGATCATGAGTGAGCTCGCCGTTGGCTGGCTCCTTCTCGACCAGGCTTCCATCGCGTTGGAGAAGCTGCCGGAGACGTCCGAGACGCACCCCGATCACGCCTTCTACACGGGCAAGAAGTTCACGGCGCAGTACTTCGCGAATAACGTCCTCACCACCTTGCCGAGCCGCGTCAGGCGATTGAGTGCGATCGATACGCTTCCCGTCGAAATCCCCGACGAGGCGTTCGCGAGCATCTGACCCCGCGTTGCTGGCCGGCTGCTGCTGGGCTCTAGCTCTTGGCTTGGCAGTCGCCGCAGACGCCGTAGAGCTCGAGCTTGTGGCGAACGAGCTTGAAGCCAAGCCGCGACGCGACCTTGTGCTGCAGGTCTTCGATTGCCTCGTCTTCGAATTCGACGATCTTTTCGCACTCCACGCAGATCATGTGGTCGTGATGCTCGTCGGCCCAGGCCACCTCGTAGCGGGAAACCCCGTCGCCGAAGTGACGCTCAAAGGCGAGGCCGCAGTCCTTGAGAAGCTTGAGGGTGCGATACACCGTCGCGTAGCCGATTTTCGGCTCCTCGAGCCTCACCTTCTCGAGCAAGTCTTCGATCGAGAGGTGATCGGAGCTGGCGAAAAACATCTCGGTCACGAGGCGCCGCTGTTCCGTCGAACGCAGGCCGTGCTTGTTCATGTACTCGTTCAGGCGAGCACGGAGTTGCTCGACGTCGTGTTCGGCGGTGGCTCCCATTCGTGCTCTCTACCCTTTGGTCTCCTAAGGTACCATCCCGGGTTTGTCCATCCCCATGGCGAAGCAGGAACCACAAATCAACCGATTTTCATGGGCGATTCGGCTGTCGCCCGTGCTCGTCGCGCTCATCCTCGCGGTTCTCTGGATCGCCGGCGTCCCTTCGCCGGTTCCTGATCTTCGTTTCAGCGCACCGGTCGTCGCGCGGCCCGGCACCACCATTGGTCTGCGCGCCTGGCAACTCGATGAAGACGATGAGGGCTACACGGTCGTCGCCGCTCCGCCGGTCGTCGTCGAGCTGCGAAATCGAGGAGGGATGTCGCTCGCCCGCACAGAGCTCGGCGCGTCGCTCGTTCATGGGCGGGAGGGGCAGCTCTCGATCCCGACGGGTCTGAATGAAACGCTGTCCCTAGTCGCGACCGCCAAGATCGACGGGCAAGACCTGTCCGTGACGCGAACCCTTTTCGTACGCGAATCGATCGATTCCCGCCTACCGACGGGGCGCTCGATCACAGCGTTTCAGGCGTACGAGCTCGGACCGATCCGTGTCTCGGATTCGAGGCGCGCCGTCGAGCTGCTCGACCCTCGCGTGGAGGAGGGCGCCTGCGTTCCCGATCTCCGCTGCGTGCTTTCCGTCTGGGTCGGCGACGCAGATCTCTGGGTGCGGCTGCGACCGATCGCCGGTGTGCGGGCAAACCCGAGCGCCGTGCGGGCCTCGAGCGGTTTCGCGCGTTTTCCGATCGTCGTCTCGGGAACCGAGGGCCGAATCGCCGTCGAAGGGCTCAACCGTGACGGCGCCGTCCTTGCTGCACGTGAAGTTCGGCTCCCGCTCGTTTCAGGCGGCATCGTCGCCCGCGCGTCCGTGCAAGGAGACCGCATCCACGTCGACTGGCAGCAGCTCGGAGAGCGGCGCTCCGTCCTCGTCGACGTCTTCGAGGGCCGTCGGTGGGTCCAGGCGCTCTCGCTCAGCCCCGATGCCCCGTACCTCTCCGCCCCAGGCCCCGGCGTTTGGCGGCTGCAGGTTCGAGCCGACCTCTTCTCGGACAACACCGCGGGCGTCTCGAGCTTCGTGGTCGGCGACCCGGCCGGCCCCGATCGCGCGCGCGCCGCGGCTACAGCCGTGCTCGGGGATGCCGATCAGCGAGGGCTCGATCCACTTGCCCTTGCCGTCCTCGATGGCGCTCTTCCCGCAGCATCCGGCGATGATGCGATCCGGGCCCTGTTTGCGGTGCCAAACTTCGACGTCGTCGCGGTCGGGTCGGGGATGAGCTCCCGCATCGGCGTCGACCAGGGCCTCGAGCTGGTGCAAGAGCGCCGGCGCTGGCAGGCGGCCGCTGTGATCTTCCTGATCGGTTTGATCGTCGCTGCCGTTCTTCTCCGAGTGGAGCTCCTTGCGCAGGCGCGCGCACGCCAGCTCCTCGATGCGCTCGGCGACCGGGGCTCGCATCATCGGCCGAAGGCTTTCTCCGGCCGCGGTCTTTGGGCCTTCGTGCTCCTCATCTTCGTGCTGATGGCGGTGCTCGCGCTCTCTAAACGTTGGTTTTGACTGTCGTTTGCGCCGCTCGCCCGGCCGACCTAGATTGCAGCCGTGTTCAATTCCGTCCTGAAGAAGGTGCTTGGCACCAAGCACGACCGTGAGGTCAAGCGCATGCAGCCCACGGTTGCTGCGATCTCGGCGCTCGAACCCGACATGGCGAAGCTCTCGGACGCCCAGCTGCGCGGAAAAACCGCCGAGTTCCGTCAGCAGCTCGACAACGGCGCCCCTCTCGACGACCTGCTCGTACCGGCGTACGCGGTCGCACGCGAGGCGAGCAAGCGCATCCTCGGAATGCGGCACTACGACGTTCAGCTGGTGGGCGGCATCGTCCTGCACCAGGGCAAAATCGCGGAGATGAAAACGGGCGAAGGAAAGACGCTCGTCGCCACGCTTGCCTGCTATCTGAATGGGCTTGAAAGCAAGGGCGTGCACGTCGTGACCGTCAACGACTACCTCGCAAGTCGCGACGCCGAGTGGATGGGGAAGCTCTACGGCTTCCTCGGCCTGAGCACCGGCGTCGTCGTCCCTGGGCAAAGCAACGCCATCAAGAAGCGCGCTTACAATTGCGACATCACCTATGGCCAGAACAACGAGTTCGGCTTCGACTACATGCGCGACAACATGAAGTTCAGCATCTATGACTACGTCCAGCGCGATCTGAACTACGCCATCGTCGACGAGGTCGACTCGATTCTCATCGACGAGGCTCGTACGCCCTTGATCATCAGTGGTCCGGGCGAGACCGCGAGTGAGAAGTACGAGCTGATCAACGAAGTCATCCCTCGGCTTCGGCAAGAAGAGCACTTCGACCTCGACGAGAAGAACCGCAGCGTGACCCTCACCGAAGACGGCATGGAACGCGCCCAGGAGCTCTTGGGCGGGCGCGGGCTTCTCGGCGGAGACGGCAACCTCTACGACCCGGCCAACCTCGAGACCCTCCACATCCTGCAGCAATGCTTGCGTGCGCATGCTCTTTATCACCGGGACCAGCACTACATGGTGTCCGAAGACGGCAAGGTGATGATCATCGACGAGTTCACCGGCCGCGTGCTCCCAGGGCGGCGATGGTCGGATGGCCTTCACCAGGCCGTCGAAGCCAAAGAGCGGGTACTGATTCAAAGCGAGAACCTCACCCTCGCGACGATCTCGTTCCAGAACCTCTTCCGTCTTTACAAAAAGCTGTCCGGCATGACCGGCACCGCCGACACCGAAGCGACCGAGTTCCACAACATCTACGAGCTCGACGTCGTGGTCATCCCGACCAACAAGCCGATCGCGCGCGTCGACGAAGAGGACTTGATATACAAAACCGAGCGCGAGAAGTTTCGCGCGCTCTGCGAGGAAATCGAACTCTCGCACAAGCGCGGGCAGCCGGTGCTCGTGGGTACGACGAGCGTCGAGAAGTCGGATGCCGTGGCCCACTTCCTCAACCGCCGGGGCGTTCCGCACAATGTTCTCAACGCCAAGCAGCACGAGCGAGAAGCTTACGTCGTTGCGCAGGCCGGTACTCCGGGTGCGGTCACCGTCGCCACCAACATGGCCGGTCGAGGCACCGACATCGTGCTTGGTGGCAACCCAGAGATGCTCGCCCGCATCGAAGTGCTCGACAACGCCCCGCAAGAGCTGCTGGCCGACCCCGAGCGCCGCGACAGCGAGATCGCCAAGGTCACCGAGCACTTCATCGCCAAATGCAAGGAGGACGCCAAGGCCGTGAAAGAGGCTGGCGGCCTTCGAATCATCGGGACCGAACGTCACGAATCGCGCCGTATCGACAACCAGCTCCGAGGCCGCTCAGGCCGTCAGGGCGATTCGGGCGCCTCGAGCTTCTTCCTCTCCCTCGAAGACGATCTGATGCGGATCTTCGCCGGTGAGCGCGTGCAGGCCATGATGGACCGGCTCGGGATGGAAGAGGACATTCCAATCGAGCATCGCTGGGTGACCCGCGCCGTCGAAAACGCGCAGAAGAAGGTCGAGGAACGCAACTTCGACGTCCGAAAGAACCTGCTCGAGTACGACGATGTCATGAACCAACAGCGCAAGAGCATGTATGCGCTGCGAAAGCAGGTCTTGCGCGGCGAGTATCGAACCGTTCCTTCCGACGAACAGCGCAAGGCCGGTGTGGAGCCGGAGCCCCTGGTCGACGAGATCGACGCGGCGCTTCTGTCCCGGGTCACCAAGGTGCTCGAGAACATCGTGAAGTTCCATTCGTATCCGCTGCCGGATGCGGGCCTCAGCGAAGCGGAGCTGCCCGGGCACCGCAAGCGAGCAAACGAATCCGATCTAGCCTCGCTCACCGACGTGCGAGTCGAGTACCTCGAGAAAGACCTCTACCTCTGGTTCGGCTGCGTGGTGCCGCTCGAGGAGTTCCGAAACGATCCGGTCGGCGCCTACAAGGCGGTCGAACAGGCTGTCGGCATGTCCCTGAGCGAGCAAAAAGAGCGCTTGCTCGATCTGGTCGACGAAATCGTCGTCACGATGGTCGACCACGCGTGCCCCCCCGGCAAGCACTACGAAGACTGGGACCTCGAAGGTCTCGAGCGCGCGTTCAAAGACCAATTCGCGATCGGTGCGACGGGCATCCGAGAGATTAGCGACCGCGACGAGCTGCTTCGAAAGCTTTACGCCGATGCCTCAGCCGTGCTCGATCGAAAAGAAGAGGAGTTCGGCACCGAGAACTTCCTTCGCTTGTTCCGCGACCTGTACCTTCAGGAAATCGACAAGCAGTGGATGGACCACCTCCAAGGGATGGACCACCTGCGTGACGGCATCGGCCTGCGGGGTTATGGGCAGCGCGACCCCAAGAAGGAATACCAGCGCGAGGGTTTCGACATGTACCTGGAGATGGTGCAGAGCGTGAAGTCCTCGGTCACCCTCGGGATGTTCACCGTCGAACGTGCGGGCGAAGAGGAGCTGAGACAGCTCGAGGAGCAGCGCCGCCAGGCCACCGAAAAGCGCCAGCGTCAGATTCGCACGAGCCATCAGGCCGGTGGGGAGCAGGGCGCTAGGGGCGCGCAGCCGTCCGGGCCCAGCAGGCAGGCTCGACGAGCGGCGGCCAGGAAGGGCAGGCGGGCAGGCGGAGAAGCTGCGGTCGCTCAGCAGGGCCCGGCCCAAGCAGCGACCGTCAAGCGCGACCGCCCCAAGCTCGGTCGAAACGATCCCTGCTATTGCGGCAGCGGCAAGAAGTACAAGAACTGTCACTACCGCGAAGATCAGGCTGCAGCCTCGCCGCAGTAAGCAGCTTCTGGTAAGAGGCACGCCATGAGCGGACGGGTGAAGGGCTTTCGCTTCGCTGGCGTGCATGGCGGGGTCAAGGCAGGCAATGCGTTGGATTTGGGTTTGATCTTCGCCGATGAACCCGCCGTCGCCTCGGGCGTGTTCACGCGGAATCGCGTGCGTGCTGCGCCGGTGACCCTCAGCGAGCGCCGATTGAAGACCGGGCTTTGCCAGGCCGTGCTGGTCAACAGCGGAAACGCGAATGCCTGCACTGGAAAGCAGGGGCGGCAAGCCGCCCTGGCGCTGACTCGCACCGTCGCCCGGTCGCTTCGTGTTCGAGGCTCGCTCGTGGTCCCAGCATCGACCGGTATCATTGGCGTCCAGCTGCCCCGCGAGAAGATCGAAGCAGCGATTCCAGACCTCGTGGACGATCTTTCGGAGGCCGGCGCGTCTCGATTCGCCCGCTCCATTTTGACGACCGATCGGGGACCCAAGGTTGCACAAGCCGAGGTCCAAGTCGGTCGAACGGCATGCCGTGTTCTCGGCATCGCCAAGGGCGCCGGGATGATTCATCCAAACATGGCCACGACCCTCGCGTTCGTGACGACCGACGCTCCCGTTGGTCGGTCGACGCTCTCGAGGCTTCTGCGGCAGGCGACCGAGCTGAGCTTCAACCGTGCAACGGTCGATGGCGACACCAGCACCAACGATTCCATCTATGCGCTTGCATCGGGCGCAGCGACCCGCCGCACAGTCGAAGAGAAGAGCGCATCAGGCCGGCGCTTCCTCGGCGCCCTGACCGAGGTCCTCGAATCGCTCGCCGAAAAGATCGTCGCGGATGGGGAGGGCGCCGAGCACCTCGTGCGGATCGAGGTTCGCGGCGCACGAACCGACGCCGATGCGGTCCAGATCGCTCGAACCATCGCATGCTCCCTGCTGGTCAAGACGGCGCTCCACGGCTGCGACCCGAACTGGGGCCGAATCGTCGCCGCTGCGGGTCGCTCAGGCGTACGTTTCAATCCTGATCACGTCTCGGTACAGATCGGCCCCGTTTCGATCTTTCGGCAGGGAACGCCCATCATGACGCCAAAAACCGAGGTGAAAGCGGCTGCGACGATGAGGCGCAAGGAATACCAGATCTCGCTCGTCGTCGGGCCTGGGCGCGGACTCGGTCATTATTGGACCTGCGACCTCGGTCACGAGTACGTTCGGATCAACGCCGACTACCGGACGTGATTCAAAACGATGCTGCGCAAAACCACCCTCCTTTGTGCCATGCTGCTCGCGGTTCACGCGACGGCAGGCGCCGACAAAAACAACGACGCTCCCGCCGAAGCCGAACCTGCTGCGGAAGCAAAGCCCGCGCCCTTGTGCATCAAGGACGAGAAGCTCGAAGGAGTTGCCCGTGAGCTCGCGGATCTTCAACACATCCCTCCTTCGTTCGAGCTCATCAAGGCCGCGCGTGAAGCCGGGGTCGATGCGAATCCCGTCTATGCCAAGTTCGGCGTTACCGGCGAGTTCGGCAGCTTCAAAGTCTGGCTCGAAGACTTGAACGAAACCTCCGACGCGCCACTGATCTGTGGCCGCGCCCGGTCGGGGGAGCGCATCGTCTTGGTCGCGGCGGTGCGCGCCGGCGCGCTCTCGGAAGCAGGACGGAACTATCTTCACGCCGAGGTGATCAAAGACTTCCGAGACCCATACCTGGTCGTTCGGGATTCGTCGGGCTCGTCTCGGCGCATCGCGGTCGACGGCGGCGAGTTCGGCTCGACGATTTCGGTCCCGGTCGAGTGGGGGCGTCCGCTCTTCGTCCAACTCGTTGCGACCGGGCCCAACGGACCTCGACCCGTTGCGGAGCGCTGGATCGGAAAGATGCCAGAGGGGCCGACGACGCGGATCGGCTCCCAGTCCCCCGAAGCATGGCTCATGCAACTACGGCGTTCGGAAGGGGCACGCTCGCTCCGGTCGAACCGGCTGCTGAGCCAGGAGGCGACCAACCACGCCCGAATGGTCTGTGATTCAGGCCGGTTTGGCCACGAGCTCGACCCAAACGGCGACCCCGAAGCTCGACTGCTCAAGCGCGGCATCGAAGCCCGCGTCGTCGGAGAGGCGGTGGCACGCGCGGCCACCATGCGCGAAGCGCTGAACGCGATTGAAGACAGCCCAAGTCATCGCTTGACGGTCACCGACCCGCGATTTACCGACGCCGGCTACGGCAAAGCCGAGGACGAAAAGGGCCGCACCTGCGCGGTCATCCTCTTGGCATCCTGGCCGCGAAAAGTTCCCTGAGCTCAGGGCCTGTTCGAGCCGGCCTTGTGCGCGGCGACCAGAATCTGCGCAAGCGCCAAGCCCGCCACGATGGTGCCAACCATGCCTGCCAGGATTGCGGCGATCGTAGGCCCTTCGATGCTCGCCGACCCTGCGTCGACCGGCCAGAGCCCGGTCGCGACCAGCACAGCGATGTGCACCGAATAGAGCGTGAGCACAGCCACCGCCCAGACATGGGAGCCGCCTCGGGTGCTGCTGTCCATGAAGGCCATGAGCGAGAGCAGGGCCAAGAGACCGAAGCCCAAGTGCGTGATCGCGGGCGCCCAGGATTGCCAATGGCCGTCGAGCATGATGAGGCTTTCGTACCCACCGGAGGCGAAAAACCAGGCGCCCAAGGCTAGGACCCCGAGCGTCACCGCCACTCGCGCCAGTCGAGCGCCGCGGTAGTACGCCCGAAAAAGAAGACTTCCGCTCAGTAGGATCGTTGCGCTGGCTAGGATCACCCCCTCAGGCGCGATCCCCTGCAGCGTTTGCTGCCAAAGAGCGACCCCGGTCGCGACCGCGCCGGCCACGAACATCGCGGTCGCACGCGCCCGGTAGGACATCGGGGTGAGGGCCAAGGTCGCGGTCATGATCAGCAAGGCGAGGGCGACGAAGGTCAATGGATGAACGCCACCCGTGAGCAGCACCGCCACCGCGCCGAGAGCGCTCAGGACGACGGTTGTGACGCGCAGCGCCTTTTCACCCGGGCTCGATGGCCGCATCTGCTCTCGAAGCAGATCCGAGGCGAGAATGGGCGGCCCCGGTGGAATCGGCACGTTCGGAATGCTCGCGTTCGAATCATGTCCAGGTGTGGAGGCCGCGACGGGTTCGCTTGGGGACTCGTCCGCGACAGGCTCTACCTGGCCGTTGCTCTCGGTGCCGTTCTTCTTGCGGTGAAGGGGTAGGACCGGAGCGGGCTCGCTCTGTGGCTCTCGCTCGCGAATGGCCGTCCGGCTCACGGTGAGGTTCTCCGGCTCGGCGGTTTCCGGGTCGGAGAGCGCAACCACCGCTACCGCTCGAGCGGCGACGGGGGCTCCTGCCTGAGGGGGCAAGGTCCCGCGCGAACGTTCGGGTTCGACCCGCGCATCGGCCAGCTTGAATTCACGAGAGATTGGCACCACTGGCTTCCCGCCAGGCACCGGCTCGCCACATGTGCCGCAGAACGCGTCCGTCCTGAGCAGCTTTTCATCGCAGGTATTGCACTTGGGCATTGGGTCCGGCCTTCACCGTTGCTGAGATCATACGCGGGAGAGCCCGGGCACTTCAACCTATGCGGTAGGGGAATGTGTGCTTATCGGCCCGCTCGAGGTCGAGGTTGTGCGGACCACGACAATCGGGTGTGCGTCTATGACAGAAATGTCCTACCGATGAGGCCGCTGGCGAATAAAACCCAGGTTTTCGACAGAGATTAGAGTTGGCATCGCGATTGCAATGTACTCCATCACTTGCTTATGACCCTTCGCCGTGCACTTTCCAGCTTGCCCGGCATCCGTACGGCGTTGGGTCGTCTTTTATTACGAAACATTGGGAAATTTCGGCTTAACTTACTTGCCCTAGCTTCTTGACTGTAGCATCGATTCTTTCGTTTGAAATGGGTCACCGGTTGGTGGCCCATTTTGCTTTTGAGCTCAAAACACCGTGCCAACGAAAAAGGCCCGCCCCCAGGCCGAAGCTGAAGGAGCGGGCCGTTGCTACGGGAAGCTGCGAGAGCCGAAGAGCCCTCCCGGCGCAGTGCCGGCGGTTAACCGACCTCGCTCAGGGCGTCCTTGGCATGGAGCTTTTCTTTTTTGAGTTGATGGAGCTCGAGCTCCTCGGCCGGAGTGAGACTCATGCGGCTGTCGAGCGCTGCAACGCGCTCCGAGAGCGCGGCATGCTTCTTCTCTAGATGCGACTTCTGTCGCTCCGGCGGGATGGTTCGAGCAGCGTGCTTGGGCATGTCACCTCCGAGGTGTCCAGTGGTTTTCAAGCCAAGACAGGACAAGTCAGCAGCCAAAACGGGCCGAACGCCAATGAAGCCAAAGAGCAGCGTGCGAATCCGCTATTCATCGATTGTACGGTCGTCGTCGAGAATGATCAATCCCACATTGGGGGTTCGTGCTTGCCTTGTATCCGTGCCGCCGCGATGAATACTGCGCGATCGGGAGCGTTTCAGAACGTGATGGTCACAAGACTTCTTTGGATTTCGAGTTTTTGTTTCGCGCTGATTTCGCGAACCGGCAGCAGCGGCGCCGAGGAAGCAAAACCGCTCGACCCCGCGGTGGTCCTCGGCCTCGTGCAATCGTTCTACGACCAAACCAAGAGCTTGAACGCGGAGTTCGAGCAGACTCGCTACACCCGGCTCTACGACCGATACGATCGAGCGAAGGGTAAGGTGGTTTTCAAGAAGCCCGGCATGATGCGCTGGGATTATGCGCAGCCGAACGGGCAAGTCTTCGTGAGCAACGGAAAGACGCTGCTGATTTACCAGCCGCCCGAGGAAGGCGAAAAAAACGGCCAGCTCATCGAGCGCGCGCTCGATCAGGATCAACTCCCATCCGCGTTTTCGTTTCTGACCGGCAGCGGCAACCTCGAAAAGGATTTCGAAGTCCGCCTCCTCGAGCATGACAACGAGAAGTTCAAGGGCGGATATGTGCTCCAGCTCATTCCGCGCCGGCTTACACCGAACTACGAGCAGCTGATTTTTTACGTTCGGACATTGACGACCGACGGCAAGCGCGCCGGTATCGTCCAGCGCGTCCTGATCATCGACGCGGAGGGGAACCGCAACCGCTTCGACTTCTCGAAGATTAAGTTCAACCGCGACGTCCCCGACAAGCGCTTCACTTACCGCGCGCCCAGGGGTACGCAGAAGGTCAAGCCCTGAGCAGAGGCGCGGCGGCGCGTCGGTCATGAACCCGAAGGATCGCCCGCCGCAGGGCGATGCGATCGTTCGCGGGAACGAGCTCGACCTGCGGGTGACTCCGCATCTGCGCCGGGATGCCATCTGTGTCCGTAGCGATGATCGGCAGGGCCCGCGCCTGGGCCTCGAATAGGACCGTAGGCAGACCGTCGAGCGGCCTCGAGGGCGCCACGAGCGCGTCGCAGGCACGCAAAAGAGCCTCTTTTCGGTCGCCCGCAACCCAGCCTTCGAAGATCGCGTCGACTCGAAGGCGGTGCGCCAGGACGCGCAGCTCGTCGCGCTCCGGGCCGTCCCCGGCGATCCGGATACTGACGGGCCGCGGAAACGCAGCGATGGCATGAAGAAGCTCTGCGAGGCCTTTGACGGGGACGAGGCGCCCCAAGAAGAGCAGGGTGAATCCCGTCATGCCGAGTCGGTGGCGAAGCGCTGCGCGGGGCTCGTCCAGCTCCTGCGGCGTCTCGATCGGCATGGGACCCACGTGGCTGCGAACCCGATCGGGATCGAGCTCTGCCGTGTCTAAAAACTGCGCGCGCAGCGCCTCGCTCAGAAACCACATCGAGCTAGCGCCGTCGGCGATCTGGCGCGCCACTGCACGGCCGCCCGGCATCTTGGAGAGCCAGCGAACGTCGGTTGCGTGGCATAGACAAAGATGCGGCCGCCCTTCTGCTGTTTTCGAGGCGACCCAGCCGCTTGGAATACACCAGGAGCTCAGCAAGGCATCACAGTCAGCGAGCTCGCGCCTCGATGCGCGGTAGAGCGCAGCCGTGAAGGCCATCGCGCCCAGCCAGCGCGCCGGCTGTAGACGCAAGTTGTCCGGTGCGCCGCTCCCATAGAAAGACTGCTGCAGAGTCCGCGGTCGTGCGTAGGGTACCCGGCGCACCTCGATCCCCGGCCAGCGCGGAGCCGAGCCGGCACGTCGCGGCTCTGGGGCCAGGACTCGAACGCGATGACCCTGCTCCACGATCCCCCGCGCCACGGTCAGGACAAACGAGCCGCAGCAGTCGCCCTCGAAGCGTGGGAAGCCCGTGGTGACGAGGCCGACGCGCATCCCGTGCTCTACTCCACGGTGACGGTCTTGGCGAGGTTGCGAGGCTGGTCCACGTCGGTGCCTTTGTGGTCTGCCACGCAGTACGCGTAGAGCTGCAGAGGAACGACCATCACGAATGGGCTGAGCGCTTCGTGAGTTTCCGCGACCTCGACGAAACGCTCGCAAAGCGCTTGCCCCTGCGTGTCGCCTACGACGGTCACGCCCAGGATCCTCGCTTCGCGCGCACGCGCCTCTTGTAGGTTGCTCGAGACGCGTTCGTAGTGTCTGTCCTTGGGCATGAGCACGATCACAGGCACGCGCGCGTCGAGAAGCGCAATGGGCCCATGCTTCATTTCGCCGGCTGCGTAGCCCTCCGCGTGCACATAGGAAATCTCCTTGAGCTTGAGGGCGCCTTCGAGCGCCATCGGGTAGCCGAGACCGCGGCCGAGGAACAGCACGTCCCGGGCATCGGCGAAATCTCGAACGATGTCGCTTATCGTCAGATGCGTCATCCGCAGCCGTTCACTGATGACCTGAGGAATCCGCGCTAGCCCTTCGATTAGCTCACCGGCCTGCGCGTTGTCGATTACGCCGCGGCGGCGGCCGAGCCAGATGCTGAACATCAGCAGGTTGGCGAGCTGGGTGATGAAACACTTGGTCGACGCGACGCCGATCTCCGGCCCTGCGTGCGTGTAGAAGCTCGCGTCGGCCATGCGCGGGATGGCGCTGCCGTTGACGTTGGCAATCGCCAGGACCTTGGCGCCTCGCTCTTTGGCCTCTTTGGCTGCCATCAGGGTATCGATGGTTTCGCCCGATTGACTGACTGCGATGACCAGATCGCCTTCGCCGACGACCGCGTCCCGACCTCGAAACTCGCTTGCGAGCTCGGTGATGGCCGGCACCTTCGCGAACTCTTCGATCCAGTAGCGGCCCGCAATGGTCGCGTGATGGCTGGTGCCGCAGGCGAGGAGAATGAC
The DNA here is from genome assembly GCA_963712235.1 of uncultured delta proteobacterium. Classification (GTDB taxonomy): domain Bacteria; phylum Myxococcota_A; class Polyangia; order Polyangiales; family Houyiibacteriaceae; genus SG8-38. The sequence goes on along the minus strand of CAVQHC010000001.1, from coordinate 388,103 downwards.
CCGTCGAATGCTCTTCGCGTCCTCGTCGCTGAGGCCGATTTCAGGCGTTGCGATGTCGGCGTTCTCGCGGTCGAGCCTCCCGCGCAGGGTGTCTTCGAGCGCGCGAGGTTGTTCGAAGATCTCCTTCAGCATGAAGTGCTTGTAGCCGTCTTTCTCGGCCATCACCGGCGACCAGGAAATGCTTCGCGGGCGCCGGCTCACTTCGGTGCCGTCGAGCTTGGTCAGCGTGAACCCCTCGGCCTCGAGCACGGCGATTTCGCCGTCCTCCATGAACACCATTTGGTTCGTGTACGGCAGAAGCGCCGGAATGTCGCTGGCGCAATACGTCGCGCCGTGGGACACGCCGATCACCAAAGGGCTCGCGCTCTTGGCGACCACGATGCGGTCCGGTTCTTTCTCTGAGAGCACGGCGATCGCATAGGCTCCTTCGACGTGCCCGAGGGAGCGGCGAATCGCGGTTACTAGATCGTATCCAGCGATGATCTCGCGGTGGATCAGGTGCGCGATGATCTCGGTATCGGTGTCGCTGCTCATGGTGAAGCCACTGGCTTCGAGCTCGGTTCGCAGCTCCAGGTGGTTCTCGATGATCCCGTTGTGGACGACGGCAACCGGGCCGGCCACGTGCGGGTGCGCGTTGACCTCCGAGGGGCGGCCGTGCGTCGCCCACCGGGTGTGCCCGATCCCAACGGTCCCGGGGAGCCCCTCCTTGAGAAGCGCCTTTTCGAGGTTTCGAAGCTTTCCAACCGCGCGAACGATCTCGATGCCGTCTTCGGCATGAACGGCGAGGCCGGCCGAATCGTAACCCCTGTATTCAAGCCGCCGAAGCCCATCGAGCAGGATCGGTGTGGCCTGTTCGTCGCCTACATGACCAACGATTCCGCACATGGTCTGACTCTACTGGATGGGGCCGCGCGGTGCACCAGAGCCTTCGGCTTTGGGTCGCTTGTCCTCGAACTTCGCCTTCAGCTCGCCGTCGGGGGAGACCACCGTTACAGGTCCGAATTGCTGGAGAGACTGAGCGAAATCCGCTGCCTGGCCCACGATGACGACCAGGGCGTCCTTGGGTCGAATGTAGTTGCGCGCCACGTACTGCGCCTCCGAGGCGCTGGTCTTCCGGATCGCCCGGCGGTAGCCGTCCCAGTAGTCGTCGGGCAGCCCGAAGGTCCTGAGCTCCACCACCAGCTCGGAGAGCTTGCCCGGCGTATCCACCTTGAGCGGAAATGAATCGCTCAAGTACCGCTTGGCGTTCACCAGCTCCTCCGGCTCGGCCGGCTCCTGGTTGATGCGCTCGAGGTGTCCGAAGAACGCGCCGAGCGCTTCGTTCGTCACCTCGGTGCGTACCGATGCATAGGCGACGAAGGGGCCGATCTCCACTCGCGCGCTAATCGCGCTGTAGGCGCCGTAGGTAAGGCTTCGCTTTTCGCGAAGGTCCATGAAGAGCCTCGACGCCGCCGAGCCACCCAAGACCTGGTTTGCGACAACGAGCGGAATCCACTCGCGGTTCGCACGCGCGATCGCAAGATTCCCGAGGTAGATCACCGATTGCACCGAGCCGGGTCGATCGACGACCAAGATGTGGCGGTCGCTAGGCCGCGGCGGCTCGGCGTACTTTGGTACAGCGCGCTTGCCTGCCCTCCAGGAGCCGAGCGTCTTTTGCGCCGCCTCGGCGACCCGTTCGGGGTCGACATCACCTGCGACCACCAAGAACGCGTTCTTGCCGACGAAGTGCTCACTATGCCAGCGCACCAAGTCCTGGCGTCGAACACGCTTCACCGCCTGCGGGTTGGTGTCGACCGTTCCGTAGGGATGCTTGCCGTAGAGCTGACGGTAGAATGTGCGGCGGGCGATGTAGCTCGGTTCGCGCTCGGACAGCGCCAAGCGATCGAGCTCGCGGCGCTTGAGCTTCGAGATCTCCGCCACGCTGAAGGCCGGTGTCCCTGCGACCTCGGCCAGAATGTCCATGACCCTGTCGAACTGCTCGGTCAGCGCGCGGACGCCAACATAGGTGTTCTCCTCGTCTGAGCTGGCCCAGAGGTCGGCTCCCAAGAACTCGATCTCCTCGGCGACCTTTGCGCCGGAGCGCTTCGAGGTCCCTTCCTTGAGCATCTGGGCAACCAGGCCCGACAGCCCTGGAAGCTTCGCCGGGTCGGATTCGGCGCCGCTTCGGACGACGAGGGTCGCATACACGACCGGGAGCTGGTCGGCGACGATGCTGTTGACCTGCAGGCCATTGCTTAGCTCGGCGATGTGCACCGCGGGAAGCGACATGTCCTTCGCTTCTGTCGGAGGCGGGGGAGACTGTCGTTTGGCTTCGGCCTGGGCGTTCGCCTCCTTGGCGGACTGAGGCTCGGCGGTGCCGCTGCCCTTGCTCCCTCCGCATGCTGCCAAGAGCAGCAGAACGCCGAAGCCGATCACGGGAAAACCGAATCGATGCCGGGTCATCATTTCTCCTCCGAATCGGGGGCTTTGCCAGGCTGGACGTTGAGCACCGTACGTTGGCTCGCCTCGAAATATCTGTTCGCGACACGCTTCACATCGTCGGACGAGACCGCGAGGTAGTAGTCGAGCTCCAGTTTGAGCAGATTCGCATCGCCCCAGTAGAGCTCGTACTCGGCGAGTCGCTGCGAGCGCGACATGTTCGACTGAAGACCGAAGACGAACGCTGCGTGGATTCGGTTCTGGGCCTTTTCGAGCTCGCGTTCCGTGATCCCTTTGTCGGCGATCGCGGCGAGCTCGGCCAAAATCGCATCCTGCGCTTCCTTGGGAGCGTCCCCGCTCGCCATCACCGCCCAAGCGGAAAATAGATCCGGCCCGCGTCGGTCATCGGTGCCGATGGCGACGTCTTGGCAGATCTCTTTTTCCTTCACGAGGGATTGATAGAGCCTGCTCGATTCGCCATCGCCGAGCACCATCGCGAGAATCTCGAGCGCGTAGTGATCGGGAGAGCGGTCCGGCGGGATGTGGTACGCGATATGGAATGCGGGAAGGGTCGCGTTGGCGTCGTACATCGTCTCGGTGCGCTCCGCGTTCTGCACAGGTGGCGCCGGCTCCACGAACGCGGGGGTTTCACGCGCAGGGATCTCGCCGAAGTACCTCTTGACGAGTTGCATCGCCTCCTCCGGGCTGAAGTCGCCGCTGATGCTCAAGACGGCGTTGTTCGGCGCGTAGTACGTATCGAAGAACTTCTGGACGGCCTCGAGCGGCGCATCGAGCAAGTCCTGCATGTCGCCGATGGTCGAGTGGGCGTAGGGCCAGTAGTCACCGTACGCCAGCTCGTTGATCCGAAGCATGCTCGGAATGTACGGCTGGTTGTCGATGCGCTGGCGGCGCTCTTCCATGACGGTCATTCGCTGGTTCTCGAAGTTTTCCTGGGTGATCGCTAGCGATCGCATTCGGTCCGCTTCGAGCCAGAGCCCCAGGGCCAGCTCGTTCGAGGGAAGGGTCTCGAAGTAGTTGGTACGGTCGTTGCTGGTCGTGCCGTTGGCGCTGCCTCCGCGGTTGATGATTAGGCTGAAGTGCTCGCCCTTGCCGACGTTGGCCGAGCCCTGAAACATCATGTGCTCGAACAGATGTGCGAAGCCGGAGCGCCCCTTGGCTTCGTTTCGTGAGCCGACGTCATAGTAGACCGAGATGGCGACCGTAGGGACCGTATGGTCCTGGTTCATGACGACGCGAAGCCCGTTTTCGAGCGACGCGCGGCTCACCTGCAAATTGGAGAGTGCGACCGCGTTCTGTTGCGCAGCTGCATCGCTTGCTGCGAGGAGCGTCGCGGCGGCGACCAGCAGCCCCCATGCTGTACCCATCAGTGTCCGGTTCATCTGACTCCCATCAACGCGAGAAACGCGGAAAAGCTTCCAGGGTCGCTACCACATTCACCCCTGAGGGCAAAGCGGTTGACCGCGGTCCGGCATTTGCGACACTCCTCGACCCGCATGACCGCCGCAGTGTTATCGATTGGCACCGAGCTCACCCGTGGTGAGTTGGTAAATACAAACGCCGCATGGCTTGGCGAAGAGCTGACCAAGCTCGGATTCGACGTCGTCGAGCACGCCACCGTCGACGATCGGCTCGAGCGAATCGTGACGCTCATTCGACGCTTTGCAGAAACGAACAGAGTCGTCGTCGTCACAGGCGGGCTGGGTCCGACGTCCGATGATCTCACCACCATGGCGGCAGCGGCGGCCGCAGGCGTCGAGCTTCGTCGTGACGAAGGCGTCGTCGAAGGCATTCGACAGAAGTTCCAAGCGTTTGGTCGGGTGATGCCCGAATCCAACGCGAAGCAGGGCGACTTTCCGGAGGGCGCGCAAGTCCTCCCAAACTCAGTCGGCACCGCCCCAGGTTTTACGTTGAGCCTCGGAGAGGCGCGGTTCTTCTTCGTTCCAGGGGTCCCGCGCGAAATGAAGCACATCTTTCACGAATCGATCGTGCCCGCGATTGCCGCGCTTGCAGAACCCCGAACCCATCAGGTGCACATCCGCACCTTCGGGATGACAGAATCCGGTGTCGCGCAGACGCTTGCGGGGCTCGAGGAAAAGCATGAAGGCTTGACGCTCGGCTATCGCGCCCACTTTCCCGAAATCGAGGTGAAGGTTCACGTGCGCGCCGACTCTGCGCCGGAAGCCGAGCGGCGTTCCGAATCGATCGCCGACGAGGTGCGCGCGCTTCTGGGCGACGCCGTGTTCGGAGGTCGCGCGGATTCCTTTGCCGAAGCGGTGGGCCGGGCCCTTCGCGACAAGGGCAAGACGCTGGCCGTGGCCGAATCATGCACCGGCGGGCGGGTTGGTGAGATGCTGACTCGAGTGCCCGGGGCCTCGAACTACTTGCTGCTCGACGCCGTCGTTTATGCGAACAGTGCCAAGGAGGCGGTGCTCGGCGTGGGCCAGGAGACCTTGCGCGCGCACGGTGCGGTTAGCGCGGAAACCGCGGCGGCGATGGCCGAAGGGGCACTGCGGGTCGCAGGCGCCGATATCGCGGTGTCGATCACTGGGATTGCCGGGCCCAACGGCGGCACCGAGGACAAGCCGGTCGGGACGATTTGGTTCGGCCTGGCTCGTCGCGGCGAAAGGACGATCACCAAGCACCGAAAGCTTCCTTGGGGACGCGACCGGGTTCAGATCTTGGCGTCCTACATTGCCCTGGAGCTCGTGCGGCGCTCCGCTCTAGGGCGCGACCTCGATCTCGGCGAGCGCTGAGTCTTTTATCGACGGTTCAAGTCGGTCTGCTCTCGCCGCTCCGGGCTGGTCGCGCTAGGCTCCGGTCCTATGCAGCTCTTGGGGGGGGGGCGCCGCGTGCTTTCTCGCCAATCCTCCGACACGAAACTTGGGGCACGAACTTGACTAGTGTAATCAAGCCGACTAGACGGGTGTTCAGGTAGTTTCACCCAAAGGAATTCACGCCATGGCCGACTCGAACCGCGAAAAAGCCCTCAACCTAGCCCTCGGAACCATCGAGAAAGCCTATGGAAAGGGCGCGATCATGCGCCTGGGCGACGAATCCGCCAAAATCCAGGTTCCAGTGATTTCGAGCGGGGCGATCTCCCTCGACCTCGCCCTGGGCGTAGGGGGCTATCCGCGGGGCCGCATCATCGAGATCTACGGGCCGGAATCGAGCGGCAAGACGACGCTCACGCTTCATGCGATCGCCGAATGCCAGAAAAAGGGCGGCATCGCGGCCTTCATCGACGCCGAGCATGCCCTCGACCCGAACTACGCTCGCAAGCTGGGCGTGAACGTCGACGAGCTCCTGGTCAGCCAGCCGGACAACGGCGAGCAGGCGCTCGAAATCGCCGACACCCTCGTCCGCTCGGGCGCGGTCGACATGATCGTCATCGACTCCGTCGCCGCCCTGGTGCCCCGCGCCGAGATCGAAGGCGAGATGGGCGACAGCCACGTTGGCCTTCAGGCGCGCTTGATGAGTCAGGCGCTTCGAAAGCTCACCGGCAACCTCCAGAAGAGTCAGACCAGCCTCTTCTTCATCAACCAGATCCGCATGAAGATCGGCGTGATGTTCGGAAGCCCCGAAACCACCAGCGGCGGCAACGCACTCAAGTTCTACGCCTCGCAGCGTCTCGACATTCGCCGCATCGGGACGATCAAAGTCGGCGATGCGGCGGTCGGCAACCGTTGCCGCGTCAAAGTCGTCAAGAACAAGCTCGCGCCTCCGTTCCGTCTTTGCGAGTTTGATATTCTCTTCGGGAAGGGCATCAGCCGCACCGGCGACGTGCTCGATCTCGGTGTTGAAGCCGACATCATCAACAAGTCGGGGGCGTGGTACAGCTACGGCGACGAGCGCGTCGGCCAGGGCCGCGACAACGCGCGCGCGTTCCTCGAGGAACACCCCGACATTCTCGCGGCGGTTGAGCTCAAGCTCCTGCAGAACCACGGTCTCATCGAAGAGGACCAGCCTGCCGCGGCAGAGGCGGATGAAACCAAGGCCGCCGCCGGGCCGCCCCAGCGCCCGTCAAGAGCGGTGCGAGCAAACGCCCGCGGCCGAACTGAACCCGTTTTCCGTACCGCGACGCGCCGGTCTCACCCGATCCTGAATTCGGCCACGAAAAAGCCTTCAAAGTATTGAAATTACAAGGTTTTGCCGAAAAGTAAGCATTGACTTTCGGGCTGGGTTTTGCTATATCAAAAAAGTGCACGGAGTTGTTTGCACACCCCGTGACGAACGGTCTACTGCCCGCGCTCCTGGCGCGGGTTTTCGTCGTTTTTGATCCGAGGAGAGAGATTTCATGAGCTTCAGCATAGGCGACAAAGCGGTTCATCCGGCCCACGGGGTTGGCGAAATCACTCAAATCGAGGAGCGGCTCATCGGCTCCGACAAAATCGATTTCTACATTCTCAAGCTCGTCAATGGGAAATCGGGGACCATCCGCGTCGCGTTGAACGCGGTCGATCGTGTAGGCCTTCGGCAGGTCATGTCCCGGAGCGCTGCCAAGACCGTTCTCGAAGAGCTCAAGAAGGACGAGATGGCCGTCACGTCACAGCCCTGGAATCGGCGCTATCGCGAGTACACCGAGATGCTCAAGAGCGGCTCGCCGATCAAGGTCGCAAAGGTTCTGCGCGATTTGGCAAAGGTCCGCGCCGACAAGGGCGAGCTCAGCTACGGCGAAAAAAAGCTCATGGAGCAAGCACGAAAGCTTCTCATCACCGAGCTAGCGTTGGCCCGCCGCGTCCGCGAAGAGACCATCGAGCGCGACATCGACAAGATCCTCAACTGAAAAAAGAGCGACAGTCCCCTTTGCTAGCGACTGCTCTTTTCATCGTGGCCGGACCGGCCGAAGCGTTTCGATAGCTCCGAGAGGAGCTCGCGCAGCGAAACGTCGCGGAGCACCAAACCGACCAGCATGTGATACGTGAGGTCACCAGCCTCGGAGGCGACTCTTGCGCCGGATTCGTCGATCAGCGCCTGACCAAGCTCGGCCGCTTCTTCGCGAACCTTCGCGTCGATCTTCGTGGGGCCCGCGTCTAGCAGGGCTTTGGTGTAGCTCTTGCTCGCATTCGAAGCTTTGCGGGCCTGAAGCGTGCGTTCGAGGCGTGGCAGCGTGGGCTCCGCGACCTCGCCGTCGGCGTCGACCAGGTTGCCGTCGCGTTCCAAGCGCCGAAAGAAACAGGTGTCCGCACCCGTGTGGCAGGACGGTCCTCTGGGATCGACCATGTAGATCAGCGTGTCGCCGTCGCAATCGACCCAGACGTCACGAACCGCAAGCGTATGGCCGCTGGTCTCGCCTTTCTTCCAAAGCTGTTTCCTCGAACGGCTGTAGAAGTGAGCCGAGCCCGACTCGAGCGTGCGTCGAATCGCGGCCTCGTTGGCGTACGCCATCATCCGCACAGCGCCGCTCTCCGCATCCTGAGCAATGACGGCGACGAGACCTTGGTCGTTGAACTTGAGGGCGTCGACGGACATTTGCGGGAGGTACGCCAGGTAGGGCAGATCTGCAACCGTGCCGCCTCCGGCGGCAGCGCCAGCGTCAGGGATCAGTGCCGGACGCCCATCAGGGCTTCGAGGGTGTCTCTCAACCCCAGCAAGTCCGATTCGCTGACATGAGCCGAGGCGCCAGCGTCGAGCGCGGCCTGCCTCTCGGCTTCGCCGTCGGCGAGTAGGACCGCGCGTACGTGCTCCGTATGGCTGCCCCGCTTGAGCGCTTCGATGATCTCGGCGCCGCTGAGGTGCCCGACCTTGGCGGCCAAAACGATGGCGTCGGGCGGGTGCTCCCCGATTCGAAGAAGACCGTCGAGCGGGTCGGCGTAGTGAGCGATGTCGAACGCACCGCTCAGATACTCGCCGACTCGTTCTCTCGTCGGACCTCCGTTCAGGAGCAAGGCAACACGTGGTCGTGCGGCGTCGAGCTCCTCGGGAATCGGGTAGCCATACTTGCGGAGGAAATCGAGGACGTGTGGCCGGCGGAACCGAAGATGTCGGCCTGGCGTTCGGAAATGCGCGATCCGACCCCGGTCCGCCCAGTTGTGAATCGTCTTCAGGTCGACCTGGCAAAACCTCGCGATCTGCGAAGCCGTGAACAAGTCCTTGGGCCTGCGGGATTGAGCCACCATCCCTCCTGGGTAACGGCTCCGCTCATGCCGCGACAAGGAAGAATCCGAAGAAACTGGAAAATCTGTACCCTAGCGAACAGGCGAGGGCGCGTCTCGCCAGGCACCGTCGTCGAAGACCATGCGTGTCCCACCTGGCAGAACCGGATCGTCTTCGGGATGCTCCGGGTCGCCGGGCAAGGCCAGGAACCAGCCTACGTCACCGCTCACGATGCGGGGCCTCACCAGGGGAGGCTTCCTCGAGAGCGCGTCGGTAATCGCCGCTTGGGCATCGCCGAAATCCGCGAGCCACTGCAAGGTTCGGACGGTCGGCGGCGCCAACTTGATTCGTCCAGCCAACATCTGGTCGATGGCGCTGGCGGGTCGCAGCCACAGGGCGGACGTCGTTTCGGTGCCGTCGTGCGATGCGCGTTGTCCCTGGGGCAGCAGTGCGATGTAGAATCGCGTATCGAAGCGGTGGCTCTCCATCTTGGGCGTGATCCAACGTGCGTAAGGTGTGAGCGCGGTCGAGTCGATCTTCATGTCGATCTGACTGGCAAGCTCGAGAAACGAACCTCCCTCGTGAAGTTGCGCGCGAGCCCGCGACAGGTCGGCGTTCGGTGCCGTGCTCGCCAAGAGCACACCCGCTTCTTCGAACGTCTCGCGCACGGCGGCGATTAGCAGACCAAGGCCCGATTCGCTGTCTGCTTCGCCGAGCGATTGGCTGAGCGCTTCGGCTCCGCGGTCGACTCGGTCGATCCAGCCGGGTGCGCTGTCGCTCGGGTCGACCTTCCCGCCCGGAAACACGTGTGCTCCCCCCATGAAGCCGCTTTGCTGGTGTCTGCAAAGCATGAAGGTTTCGATCCCCGCCCCCGTTTCGCGCAGAACGATGACCGTCGACGCGTCCTTGATGGGTTTGCGCAGAGCGTCCGCGCTCATGACTCGTGCGAGATCAACACGTGCGTCGTCGACACGCCGATTGCGTTGGCAATGCGCGCCAATGTCTCGAGCGAGGGCGTGTGGCGCCCTGCCTCGACGCGCGCGATGTTCGGACGGTGAATGCCCGTGCGACGCGCCAGCTCGGCCTGCGTGAGGCCGGCGTCGAGACGAAGCTTGCGAAGACGTGCGCCGAGCCTCTCGCCATCGATCGCGATATCGCCTTGCCCATTGGTCACGCTCGAGGCCGCGTGCACCGATGCAATCGTCAGCTGACAAATTCCCCCGCTCTCCAGTTGGAGAACGGCCCGGGTTGCGCTCGGATCGATGCTGATGCTGGTGATCTCGGAGCCGTCATCGGATGCGTCGATCGGTCGAGGGTGAAGCGAAGCGTCGCCGTTGCCCAAGATGGCGAGGACGTCGTCGCCGCACGGGCTCAGCGTCACGAACTCCAAACGAAGGTGCCGTCGTCTGTCTTCTCGTCGCGCGATCGCCGCCGCTATGCGCGCGATGTCCGGCTCCGTGCTCGCGACCAGTCCATCGCAGAGCTCGGCGATGATGTCTTCGACTTCGCCGTGACTTTGCGCCAAGTGAGCGATCGGCAACACGCCAGAGGCTCGCAGAAAGCCGAGCGTGCAGAGCAGCTCGTCGGAATCGAGCTGTGCACCATCGACATCGACGACTACGGCAGTTTGGCCAGCGGACGCATTCGCCAGATCCGACGGCGGTACGACCTTGCATGGAACGTCGTGCTTGCTCAGGGCATCTCGCCACTGCTGCGCTACGCGCTCGCGCTCGGTCAACAATGTCACGCTCGACGTCATCACTCCTCCGGGTGCAGGAAGGACGAGCTTTACACGTCCAGGTCAGGAACCTCAACCGTCTATCGTTAGGAAACAACCGACCCGGTTTTGTCCAGTGGTTTCCGACACAGGCCGTGGTTGACACTCCTCGATCGCTTTGCTACCCCCGTGCGCCTCTACCGGGTGGCAACTCTTCGCTACGTTAAGGGGACCCCGCGATGTTCAAGTCGACCTGCATTTTCACGGGCAACTCAAACCCGAGCCTCGCCGAGAAGATCGCCAACTACCTGGAATTGCCAGTAGGGCGTGCGCGCGTCTCCCGTTTTTCGGACGGCGAGGTGTTCGCCAAGATCAAGGAAAACGTCCGCGGCGTCGATGTCTACTTGATCCAGTCGACCTGCGCCCCGGTCAACGACAACCTGATGGAGCTCTTGGTGATGATCGACGCGCTGAGGCGAGCGTCCGCCGGTTCCATCACCGCGGTCATCCCCTATTACGGGTACGCGAGGCAGGACAGGAAGGCTGCGCCGCGGACGCCGATCACCGCGAAGCTGGTCGCGGACCTACTCACGACCTCCGGCATCGATCGCGTGGTCTCGATGGATTTGCATGCCGGCCAGATTCAGGGCTTTTTCAACAAGCCCTTCGACCATCTCTACGCCATGCCGGTCTTTCTGCAGCATCTCAGGCCCCGCTTCCGAACGCCGCCTGTGTTCGTGTCGCCCGATGCTGGCGGAGTCGAGCGCACACGCGCCTACGCAAAGCGATTGGGCTCTGACCTGGCCATCATCGACAAGCGCAGGGAGCTCGAGAACGTCAGCGAGGTCATGAACATCATCGGCGACGTCAACGGGCGCGAATGCGTGATCTTGGACGACATGATCGACACCGCCGGCACGATGACCAATGCGGCCCGCGCCCTACAGGAGCAGGGCGCCAAACGGGTCATGGCCGCCGCCACGCACCCGGTTTTGTCGGGTCCGGCCCTCGAGCGGATCGTGGATTCCCCGCTCGAGGAGGTCATCGTGACCGACACTATCCCCCTTCGGGAGGAAGCGATCGCGACCGGCCGCTTCCGCGTGCTTTCCGTGGCAAGTTTGCTAGGAGAGGCCATCAAACGGATTCACCACAGCGACTCGGTGAGCTCGCTGTTTGTATGATTGGAGCATTTGAGAATGGAAACGACGACGTTGCAGGCTGAGGTCCGCGCTGGGCGCGGAAAGGGGCCAGCGCGTCGGCTGCGTGCAGAAGGAAAAGTCCCGGGCGTATTTTACGGCCCAGGCATCGAGCCCACGCCGCTGACCCTGTCCCCCAAAGAATTAACCAAAGCGCTTCGAGGCGAGCGAGGGCGGAACGTGGTGTTCAAGCTGTCCGTGGACGGCAAGGACGAGCTGGCGATGGTCAAAGACGTGACCACCGATCCTGTCACGCAGGAGCTCCTTCACATCGACTTGTATCGCATTGTCGAGGACAAGGCGCTCGAGGTGAACGTTCCGTTCCGCACATACGGCCGCTCGGTGGGCGTCGTGCAGGGCGGGGTGCTCAACGTCACGCGGCGTGTTCTGCCCCTTCGCACGACCCCGGCCAATATTCCGGTCTCCATCGAGGTCGACGTGACGCATCTCGCGCTCAAAGACACGATTTCGGTGGAGGACATCGTTCTCCCCGAGGGCGTGGAGTGCTCCCTAAACCCGAAGCTCACCCTCGTCATCATCCTGGAGCCGCGTAAGGCCACGGCCGCTGAAGCCGAAGAGGATGCTCTCGCCGCTGCGGCAGCCGAAGCCGCGAAACCTGTCGCTGAGCCCGAGAAGGACGCCACCTAAGCAGCGGGCCGGCCGTGAGCACGCATCTCATCGCGGGCCTCGGAAACCCAGGGCCGAAATACGCCGGCAATCGCCACAATGTTGGATTCATGGTGGTCGATGAGCTGGCGCGGCGCTGGGGTGCGCCCAGCTTCCGAGAGAAATTCAAGGGCGAGTTCACCAAGGTCGCGCTTGGCGACCAGGATCTCGTGCTCCTCAAGCCCATGACGTTCATGAACCTGAGCGGCGAGTCGGTACAGGCCGCGATGCGCTTCTTCAAGGTGCCCGTCGACCGGGTCGTATGTGTGCACGACGAGCTCGATCTCGAGTTCGGCGTGGTTCGAATCAAGGTTGGCGGCGGCACCGCCGGGCACAACGGCCTGCGCTCCATGGTCGAGCACTGCGGAGGCCCGGGCTTCGCTCGTTGCCGAGTGGGTATCGGGAGACCGGTCCGAGGACGCCCCGAGGGTTACGTTCTCAGTGATTTCAACAGCTTGGAACGGGTCGAGCTCGACTCAGTCCTCGAGCTTGCCGGCGACATGACTGAAACCGCCGTCCGTGAAGGGCCGCGGCAGTCGATGAACCGGCACCACAGCCGATCCTGACGACTGGCGCTGGGGTGAAGATCGGCTATGCCTCGGCCTCCCTCGCTCCAGCTATTCGCTGGGGCCGATCAGACCAGGAGGAAACATGGCAAGCACAGCGGCAGCGCCCGTCACGCGATGGGCGCGTGAATACGAGACAATTTACATCCTTCGGCCCGATGTCAGCAATGACGCGGCCGAAAAGATCATTGAACGCGCCAAGGACGTCATCGCACGTCTGGACGGCACGCTCACCAAGCTGGACAACTGGGGCAAGCGCAAGCTTGCCTACCCGATTCAGAAGAACAACCGCGGGATCTTCGTCTATCTGAAGTACGTAGGCTTCAACGACCTCGTCGCAGAGCTCGAGCGGAACCTGCGCTTGCTCGACGAGGTGGTGCGATTTCAGACCGTCCTTCTCGAGGAAGACATCGACCCGGCTTCGGTCTCGGTCGACCCCGAAGAGGTGCAGTACCTGCACGTCGAGGAGGAGGAGCTGGCCGAGGACGCCGAGCTCGAGCGCGCCCGCAGCCTAGGGATGGTGCCGCGTGCGCCCCGTGGGGCTCCTCCCTCGGACGGGCCTGCGGCAGCGCCGGGCCCCGAGGTGTCAACGAAACCCGAGGCCGCCGAAGCCGCGCCGAGCGAGGCCCCGGGCGCAGAGGCATCCGCAGGGACATCCGAAAAGGCATCCGCAGAGGCATCCCCGGAAGCATCTGCCGACGCATCCAAAGAAGGATCCGAAGAAGAACCCAAGGGAGCGGAATCCGCCGACCCCAATCGCGAGGAGGGCTGACCCATGGCCGACGATATCCGACAAGATTTTGACGTTGAAGCTGGTGGGCGCGGGCGAGGCGGGCGCAAAAAAGCCCCGGGTCATTCGCTCCCTCCCGACTTCAAGTTCGATTACAAAGACCCGCAGCAACTTCGAAATTTCATCACGGACCGCGGAAAGATCACGCCCCGGCGGATCAGCGGCCTGAACGCGAAGCAGCAGCGTGATTTGACCCGTGCGATCAAGCGAGCCCGCAACATCGCACTGCTCCCCTACACGGCGACGAAGTGAGGCAGTCATGGCATCCACCGTCCAGATCGTACTGAAAGAAAACCTCGAGCACCTCGGCTCGATTGGCGATGTCGTCCGCGTCCGCCGCGGCTACGCCCGCAACTTCTTGTTGCCGCGCGGCCTCGCGGTCGTCGCAAGCCGCGGAAATGTCCGGCAGATCGAGCACGAGAAGGCGATTCAGGCCCAGCGCATCGCCAAGCTTCGTTCGGCGCAGGAGAAGATCGTCGCCGAGCTGGCCAAGGTCACCGTCATGATCGCCAAGGAAGCGGGTGACGATGGGAAGCTCTTCGGCTCGGTCACCTCGAGCGACGTCATCGATGGCCTCAGCGCCAAGGGCGTCGAAGTCGACAAGAAGAAGCTCGTCATGCCGGCTCAGACCATCAAAGAGGTCGGAAGCTACGAAGTCGGCGTGAAGCTACCGTATGGCTTGACGGCGACCGTCCGGGTCGAGGTCAAGACCCGCGCCTAGGCGTTCGGATAAGCGTGCGGGATGCAGATGCGGGGCCTCAGGGTCCACGCGTCGCAATACCGCTTCCACCCACTGGCGCTTGGCGCTAAAACCAAGCTCGAGGGGACGAGACAATCACTTCCGAGCATAGAACCGGGCAGGTCCCACCCAACTCTCTCGAGGCGGAGCGAGCCGTCCTCGGCGGCATCCTTCTCGAAAACGATGCGATGAACCTCGTGGTCGAGGTGCTGTCCGCCGACGACTTCTACAGCGAGGCGAACGCTAAGATTTTCGAAGCCATGAGCGAGTTGTTCCGCCGGAGCCAGCCGGTCGATCACGTCACGCTTCGGGAATCGCTGGTTCACGGCGGGAAGCTCGCCTCGGTTGGTGGCGACGAGTACCTGCTCTCGCTCAGCAACACCATCCCCAGCGTCTCGAACATTCAGTCGCACGCGCGGATCGTTCGCGAAAAATCGGTGGTCCGCGCGCTCATCCAGGCCTGCCACGAGGTGGTTTCCCGCGGCTACGGAGACTACGGCCCGATAGAAGAATTCCTCGACGATTCGGAGTCGTCGATTTTCGCAGTCGCCAAAGAGCGCGCCCGAAATCCTTACGAGCACGTCAAAGACGTCGTGATGCGGACGTTTCAGGAGATCCATGAAACGGCCAATCGCGGTGAGGCGATCACGGGCCTTCCGACCGGCTTCAAAAAGCTCGACGAGATGACCGCCGGTATGCATCCCGGCGACCTGATCATCGTCGCCGGGCGTCCTGCCATGGGCAAGACGTCTTTCGCACTGAACGTCGCGCACAATGCCTGCGACAAAACCAAGGCACCCGTCGCCGTGTTTTCGCTCGAAATGCCCAAGGGGCAGCTGGTCCGCCGCCTGCTCGGAAGTCAGGCCCGCGTCGACGGTAACCGCATTCGAACCGGGCAGCTTCACAAGGACGATTGGCCTAAGCTCGCCGACGCCGCCGGCACCTTGAGCGAAATGCCGATTTGGATCGACGACACGCCGGCGATCACGCTGCTCGAGCTTCGCGCGAAAGCCCGCCGGCTCAAATCCGAGGTTGGGCTCAGCATGATCGTGGTCGACTACCTGCAGCTGATGCGCTCGGGTTCGCGCAACGACTCGCGCGAGCAAGAGATCAGCGAGATCAGCCGGAGCTTGAAAGCCCTCGCCAAGGAGCTCGAAATTCCGGTGGTCGCGCTCTCGCAGCTCAACCGAGGCGTCGAATCACGTGGCGTCAAAGACAAGCGCCCGCAGCTGTCCGACCTTCGTGAATCGGGCGCCATCGAGCAGGACGCAGACACCATCTGGTTCATCTATCGCGATGAGGTCTACAACCGTGAGAGCGATGACCGGGGCATTGCCGAGATCATCATCGGCAAGCAGCGCGCCGGCCCTACCGGCACATGTCGCGTGCGGTTCTTCAACGAGTACACCAGGTTCGACGACCTCGCCGAGTCGGATTACTACGGCGGAGCCTCGCGAGGCGCAGCGGATTTTAGAGATAATTAAGGCTTGCTGCCGCGAGTGGCTTGGTGGCGGGTTGCTGCAAGGCTGGCCTGGTTGGGTTTGGTTTCACCGCCCGCCCACCCCCACCCGTAGTCCTCCCTGGCGCGGCATTCGCTTTGCTCTGCCTTGCCGGCGCGCACGCGCCGGGCTTCGCCCTTCGGGCTCGCGCTGCCGACTAAAGCGCCTTCACCTCAGCAATCAACCCCTGCAGCACCTTCTTCGCGTCTCCAAAGATCATCATCGTGTTGTCGTACTCGAAGAGCTCGTTCTTGATGCCGGCGTAACCTGGGCTCAGGCTTCGTTTGACGACGAAGACCGAGCGGGCCTCGTGGGCGTTGAGGATTGGCATGCCCGCAATTGGGCTGGTGGGGTCCTTGCTGGCGATCGGATTCACGACGTCATTGGCGCCGAGAATGATCACGACATCCGTGCTCTTGAACTCCGGGTTGATCACGTCCATCTCCAGGAGCTCCTCGTACGGGACGTCGGCTTCTGCCAGGAGCACGTTCATGTGGCCGGGCATGCGGCCAGCAACCGGATGAATGCCGTAGGTGACCTTCGTCCCGCGCGCTTTGAGCAGATCTGCGAGCTCGCGGACCGCATGCTGCGCCTGTGCGACCGCCAATCCGTAGCCGGGAACGATGATGACAGACTCGGCGTCCTCCAGAACCATGGCGGCCTCCTCGGGTCCGCAGGACGTCACGCTGGTGTACTCGTCGCTTCCGCCGCCGACCGCGCCGTCCGCAACACCGAAGCCGCCGACCAACACGTTGAGGAGCGAACGGTTCATCGCCACGCACATGATCTGAGTGAGGATTAGGCCCGCCGCGCCGACCATCGCGCCGCCGATGATCAGGAGCGGGTTACCGATGACGAAGCCGGCCATCGAGGCTGCGACGCCCGAATACGAGTTGAGCAGCGAGACCACGACCGGCATGTCCGCGCCGCCGATCGGGATCGTGAGCAGGATGCCGAGGATCAGCGCACCGCCGGCTAGCAGCAGGACCCAGAGGATCGAGTCGGTGCCGGCCGCCATGACGGCCATGACCCCAAACGCAATCGACGCAAACAGCAGCCCAAAGGTGATGAAATGGCGCGCCGGCAGCAGAATCGGCTGACCCTTCTTGAGGTTCCCTTGAAGCTTCATGAGGGCGATGATGCTGCCTGTGAACGTGATTCCGCCGATGAGGATGGAGAGCATCACCGTGATCGCCTCGTCGGTGCCAACGACGTCCGCGACCGTGCCGGCCGCGCCCTGCTGGACGACGAGCTTCCAGTACACCGAAGTCGCCACGAGGGCCGAAGCGATGCCGCCAAAGCCGTTGAAGAGCGCGACCATCTCGGGCATCGAAGTCATTTGGACGCGGATCGCGAATGCGGCGCCGATGATCGTGCCGAGGATCATGCCTCCGGCAATCCAACGGTAGTCGACGGTGCCGAGCTCGAGGAGTGCGCCGACGATGGCAAAGAGCATGCCTACGGCGGCCAGGGTGTTGCCCTGGCGGGCGGTCTTGACCTTTGAAAGTCGCTTGATGCCGAAAATGAACAGGACCGTGGAGAGCAAATAGATGATCGGGACCACGGTCGACTGGATGACTTCGTGGCTCATTTCTTCTTCTTCTTTCCGAACATGCGCAACATGCGGTCGGTGACGAGGAAGCCGCCGACGACGTTGATGGTTGCCGTGACGATGGCCAGTGCGCCGAGGATGTTGGCGATGGTAGGCGGGGCGGTCGTCGCGGCCGCGACCGCGCCGACAATGGTGATGCCACTGATGGCGTTCGCGCCGCTCATCAAGGGCGTGTGCAAGGTCGGCGGCACCTTGGTGATCATCTCGAAGCCAACGAAGCCAGCGAGGACGAATACGTAGATGCCTATCAGCAGAGGTCCCAAAGTCACGTTCGGTCTCCTTTCCTAGAGAGCCTCGGCGGTCGGTCCGTGCCGGACTTCGCCGTTGTGGGTGAGTAGGGCGCCGTCGAGAATCTCATCCTCGAGGTTCAACACGACTTCTCCCTCAACGACTAGGCTGAGGAGGAGGGCTTGGATATTGCGGGCGTAAAGCAGGCTCGCATCGGCTGGAGTGGCCGCTGGCATGTTGGGATGGCCGATGATGGTCACGCCGCTCACGACCACCATTTCACCGCTCTTGCTGAACTCGCAGTTGCCCCCTTGCTCGACGGCGAGGTCGACGATCACCGCGCCTTCGCGCATCTCCTCGACCATGTCCTTGGTGATGAGCTTCGGTGCGGGACGTCCTGGGACGAGGGCCGTCGTAATCACCGCGTCCGCGGCGACGACTTTCTGGCGAACCACTGCCTGCTGCGCCTTGAGCTGCTCTGGTGTGAGCTCGCGGGCATAGCCGCCTTCGCCTTCGCCGCTTTGTTCCATCGGGAAGTCGATGAACCGACCACCCAGGGACTCCACCTGCTCTTTGACCGCAGGCCGAATGTCCGACACCTCGACCACGGCGCCGAGGCGCTTTGCGGTCGCGATCGCCTGAAGGCCGGCGACACCCGCGCCCATGATGACGACCTTGGCGGGCTGAATGGTGCCGGCCGCCGTCATCAGCAGCGGGAAGTACTTGTCGAGGTAGGTCGCAGCCATCAGGACGGCCTGGTACCCGGCGATCGAAGCCTGCGAGCTCAGCGCGTCCATCGACTGGGCACGGCTGATCCGCGGGATGAGCTCCATCGCGATCGTACTGATCTTGCGGTCGCGGAGGATTCGCACCGAATCGAGGTTCTTGTGCTGCGACATGAACCCGATGAAGATGGCGCCCTCCTTGATTTTGGACGCTTCCGCTGGGGTGATCGGGTAAACTCGAAGCACGATGTCCGCAGTTTTCCAGGCGGCATCCGCCTCGGCGCCCGCGACGACCTTGGCGCCGGCCGCGCGATAGTGCTCGTCGGTGAAGTGGGCGTGTCGGCCCGCTTCGCTTTCCACGACGACATCGAAGCCTTCTTTGACGTACCGCTTCGTCGTTTCTGGTGTGCAGGCGACCCGAGTCTCACCTTCGGTGATTTCCTTGGGCACGAAAACCTGAGGCATTCATTCCTCCTGAGCGGGACCCGTGGTGAGGCAAACCCGATTGAAAGAGTCAACAACCGGCCACCCGCGTCCGGGGTTGTTAGTGGCGATTTAGGGTCATGTCCAGCAGCCGTCGAAAAACCGACGGCGCACCTTTTGCGTTTGGGTGCAGCCTGCTAGATCCGGCGCGCGACCGAGGAGGACAACAGCATGGGGAACCCCGCGAAGCTCGACGAGCTCGCAATCAAGACGATCCGTGGCCTGAGCATGGATGCAGTGCAAGCGGCCAACTCGGGTCACCCCGGCACGCCCATGGCGCTTGCGCCGCTCGGCTGGGCTCTTTTCTCCGAGCTGCGGCGGCACGATCCAGCCCACCCGGACTGGCCGGACCGCGACCGCTTCGTCTTGTCCTGTGGGCATGCGTCGATGCTGCAGTACGCGCTGCTCCACCTGAGCGGCTACGAGGTGTCCCTCGACGACATCCGCAAGTTTCGGCAGTGGGGTAGCCTCACACCCGGCCATCCGGAGTCGCACCTCACCCCAGGCGTCGAGACGACGACCGGCCCTCTCGGGCAGGGAGTCGGCAATGGCGTGGGCATGGCGATGGCGGAGCGGCACCTCGCTGCCCGATTCAACAAGCCGGGGCACACCCTCGTCGATCACCGTACCTGGGTGATCGCGTCGGACGGCGACATCATGGAAGGCGTGGCGTCCGAAGCCGCATCGATCGCCGGTCACCTGAAGCTCAGCAAGCTCGTCGTGTTCTGGGACGACAACCGAATCACCATCGACGGCAGAACCGACCTGAGCTTCAGCGAAGACGTCCCCGCCCGATTCGCTGCCTACGGATGGCACACCCAAAGCGTGGATGACGGCAATGACATCGCCGCGATTGTTGCGGCGTCCCGAGCGGCGGTCGCCGACGAACGTCCGAGCTTGATTCGAGTACGAACCATCATCGGCGACCCGGCGCCCAACAAGCGCGACTCGTCGGCTGCGCACGGTGCGCCACTGGGCGAAAACGAGATCATCGCCACCAAGCAGCTCATGGAATGGCCGACCGATTCGTTCTTCGTGCCCGACGAGCTCGCCGCTGCAGCGGAATCGATTCGAGGGCGTGGTTCAAAAAGCTATCAGGATTGGGAGGCGCGTTTGGAGGGCTACCGCGCTCGGTTCCCCGAGGCGGCCAAGGACCTCGACGCGGCGTTGGCCGGCGGGCTTCCGACCTCATGGGATGCCGATCTTCCGAGCTTCGACGCCGACCCCAAGGGACTGCCGACCCGAAAAGCGAGTGGAGCGGTGCTGAACGCGCTTGCGGCCAAGCTCGATGGGCTCGTCGGGGGCTCCGCCGACCTCGCAGGCTCGAACAACAGCCACATGAAGGGCTTCCCGAGCTTCCTTTCAGATGCCGAGGGAATTCCACGCAACGTCGATTGGGGCATTCGCGAGCACGCCATGGGCGCCGCGATGAACGGCATGGCGCTTCACGGCGGCGTGATCCCGTACGGCGCGACCTTTCTGGTGTTCAGTGACTACATGCGCCCTTCGCTGCGACTCGCAGCCCTCATGAAGCTCCATACGCGCTACATCTACACCCACGACAGCATCGGTCTCGGCGAAGACGGTCCCACGCACCAACCCGTCGAGCAGCTCGCGGCCTTGCGCGCGATCCCGAATTTCGCACTCTTCAGGCCAGCCGACGCCAACGAGGTTCGTGAGTGTTGGAAAGCCGCTCTGCAATGGGACGGGCCTGCCGCGCTCGCGCTGACTCGGCAGAACGTGCCGATCTTCGATCGAGACGCCCTTGCGAGCGCCGAAAAGGCAAAGCGCGGTGCGTACACGCTCCGTGAAGCAGGAGGGGGCGGACCGGATGTGATTCTCGTCGCCACCGGGAGCGAAGTTGCGATTGCAGTCGACGCCGCCGACCTTCTCGAGCAGGACGGCGCCGCGGTTCGAGTCGTTAGCATGCCCTGCTGGGAGCTCTTCGAACAGCAAGACGAAGCCTATCAGCAGGAAGTCCTTCCACGGGGCAATGCGGTGAAAGTCGTGGTCGAGGCCGGGATTCGCCAAGGCTGGGACCGCTGGGTCGGCAACGACGCGGCGTTCGTCACCATGGATCGGTTTGGCGCATCAGCGCCCTACGAGGTGCTCTACGAGAAGTTCGGCATCACCGTCGAGCGCGTCGTCGCCGAAGCGCAGCGCTTGCTGTCTTAGCTGGCGGCAGCGATGGCCGCATCGTAGTTCGGTTCTTGCACGATGTCGGCGACCATTTCGGTGTGAACGACCTTGTCGTTCTCGTCCACGACGACGATCGCGCGCGCGGCGAGTCCCTTCATTGCGCCGTCGATCATCTCCACCCCGTAGTCCTGAAGGAAGCTACCTCGGAATGTCGAGAGCGGAACCACGCCTTCCAATCCCTCAGCGACACAGAAGCGCTTCTGCGCGAACGGAAGGTCGGAGCTCACGACCAGCACGACGGCGTTGCTGAGACTTGCTGCGCGTTGGTTGAACGTTCGCGCCGCGGTCTGGCAAACCGGCGTGTCGTAGCTCGGGTTGATCGTGAGGATCTTTTTCTTTCCCGCGAAGTCCGCGAGCGTTTTCTCACTGAGGTCGCTGGCGACGAGGAGGAAGTCGGGCGCGGCGCTGCCTTTGGCAGGCAGGTCGCGATTGGTTTGAACCGGGGTTCCCTTGAGCGCGGTAGTGGCCATGATTCTCCTTCTGGGGCACGAGTCGTTCCGTCTTATAGGGACTTCGGGGGGATTTCCAAGCGGTTGCGATCGATAAAGAAATTCATTATCAATAATCGATGAAGCGGTCCCTCCTCGATCTGCCCCTCGGCCAGCATGCCGAAATCGAATCCATCGATTGTGGGCGGCGCCTCTCGCGGCGGCTCATGGAGATGGGCGTTCTGCCTGGGACGAGGGTTCGAGTCGTGCGCGTGGCGCCTCTCGGAGACCCGATCGAGCTTCGGCTCCGCAACTATTCCCTGTCCGTGCGCCGAGCCGAGGCCGCCAGAATCGCCGTCCGGCCGCAAGGTGCGGTGTGAGCAACGAGGCTTCCCCGCAGGTGCTGATCGTAGGCAATCCGAACTGCGGGAAGAGCACGCTTTTCAATGCCCTTTCAGGCGGCAGTGCCCATGTCGGGAACTACCCCGGCGTGACCGTCGACCGAACGAGCGCGACCCTGCACCTCGGCTCGGAGCAGATCCAGCTCGTCGACGTGCCTGGCATGTACAGCCTGACCGCGAGCTCGCCGGAGGAGCAGCTCGCCGTTGATGCATTGACCGAAAGCAATACGCGGGCCGTGATTTGCGTCGTCGACGCCACGACCTTCGAGCGCGGTCTCTATCTACCTTTGCAGCTCATCGAGTCGGGGGTCCCGGTCGTCATTGCGCTCAACATGATGGACGCTGCCGCGCGCATCGGCCTACGCGTCGACACCGAACGATTGTCCGAGCTCTTTGCTTCGCCCGTCATTCCCGTCGTTGCGACCAAGCGGCGTGGCCTGGACGAGCTACTGTCGGCACTCGACGCGCAGCTCCAGCCCAGCGCAGAGGTTCTGAAGCCCGAGGTGAACTACCCAGCAGAGCTCGAGGCCGACCTCGAAACGCTTGCCCCGGTGATCACCAGGTGGCGTCCCGAGACCCCGGCGAGCCAACACCGGGTGTTCGCACTCTGGTGCTTGCTCTCCCTCGGGGAAGATAGTCTTCGGGGTGTCCCCGATGACGTGCGGCGGGCCGTTGGCGATATTCGCGGATCGGCCGCCGATCGTGGACGCAATCTCGATCTCGAAATCATCTCCTCTCGCTACGCGTGGCTCGACCGTGCGATCGCCGAGACCTCCTCCGTACGCGGTCCCAAACTCGGCTGGAGCGAGCGCATCGACCGCGTGCTGACGCATCCAATCGCCGGGATTTCGATCTTCGCGGTCGTGATGTTTGGGATTTTTGAAGCGCTTTTCGCAGGCGCCGAGCCCCTGATCGCCGCGATCGAAACCTTTACCGGTTTCATGCAGGCGCAGGCCGCAGCGATTCTGCCCGCGGGCGTCCTCCAGGATTTGGTGGTCCAAGGCATCATCGCCGGGGTTGGGAATGTGATCGTTTTCGCGCCTCAGATCCTGATGCTCTTCCTATTCATCGGATTTCTCGAGGACTCCGGCTACCTCGCGCGCGTTGCCTTCGTGATCGACCGAGTGATGAAAGGGGTGGGCTTGCACGGCAAGGCGTTCGTTCCTCTGCTCTCCGGCTTCGCCTGCGCGGTTCCTGCCGTCATGGCCACGCGCACCATCGAACGCCGCCGCGATCGCCTGGTCACCATGCTGGCGCTTCCGCTGATGTCCTGCAGTGCGCGCTTGCCCATCTATATCCTCGTGGTTGGTACGGTGTTCGCCGGGGAGTCACTCGGATGGTTCAGCGCAGGGGCCGTGGCGCTGTTTTCGATGTACACGCTGTCGGTCCTCGTCACGCTGGCCGCTGCGGCGGTCCTTCGGCGGACCGTGCTTCCGGGCCCAGCGCCAACCTTCGTGCTCGAGATGCCGCCCTACCGCTGGCCCTCTGCCGGCATCCTCTGGATCAACGCCTGGCGCCGTCTCCGCGTTTTCCTGGTCGACGCGGGCACCATCATCTTGGCGATGACGATCCTTCTCTGGGCCCTCCTTTCGTTTCCAAAGTCAGCAGAGGTGTCCGAGCACTACACTGCGGAGCGCGCGCAGGTCCAGCAGTCGGGATCTTCGGAGACAAGCAAGGCGGAGGCCTTACACGCGCTCGATGCGCGAGAAGCCGGCGAGCAGCTTGCTCATAGCTTAGGCGGCAGGTTCGGTCATGCGATCGAGCCTGTGCTTCGGCCGATCGGATTCGACTGGCAGATCGGGGTCGGGATCATCGGCGCATTTGCCGCACGCGAGGTCTTCATCTCGACGCTTGGCGTGGTCTTTGGAATCGGCGACGCCGACGAACAAAACAAACCCTTGCGGCAAGCTCTCCGCGATGCGCGCCATGCGGACGGAAGCCCGGTGATGACCCCGCTCAGCGGCGTTTCACTCATGGTCTTCTTCCTGCTGGCCTGTCAGTGCATGAGCACCATCGCGGTGGTGAGAAAGGAATCTGGCTCCTGGAAATGGCCCGTGTTCCTGTTTTCGTACATGACCGTACTCGCGTACCTGGCCTCTTTGGCCGTTTATCAGGGTGGCCAGCTACTTGGTTACAGCTAGGGTTGGAGTATGCCGTGGCAGCAAATCATGGCAGGATTAATCGTTGCGATTGCCTGTGCCTACGTCATACGGCGGTTTCTCGGCAAGCGGACCCGCCGGCGTCGCTCGAGGGGTCCGGACGTGCCTGTTTCGAGACTGACACGAAAACCTCCGCCGTCTGATTCGTGCGACTCCTGAGCAGACGAACTACATTGATTCAGAAATGAGCCGATCGGCAACCATCGAAGGCCTGCGTAAGTTTCGAAAGAAGCTGCTGCGCGAGCGAGACCCCTGGCACGATACGTCGCGCCGGTTTCGCATTCGTCGGTTCGCAGGCCCCGAGTGCTTTCTCGAACACCTCGAAGGTTTGCGGGTCGCGCACTTGACCGACATGCACGTTGGCCGGGTCACGCCGATGGAGGTCCAGTACGACGCGGTCTCGATGACCAACGCGGGCAAGCCCGACATCGTGGTCATCAGCGGCGACTTCGTCTGCCACAGCCAGGTGTATCTCGACGATCTCACCGAAGTGATCGGCCAGATCGAGGCGCCGGTGTTCGCCGTTCTAGGCAATCACGATCACTGGGCGGGAGCCGGCCCGGTGCGGGATGCGCTTCGAAGGGGCGGAGCCGAGGTGCTCGACAATGCGAACACCACCATTGAGGTCGGGCACCAGGCCTTGCAGGTCGTCGGCCTCGACGACGCATATACCGGTCATGCGGACCGGCGTGCGGCGCTCAAGGGCTTGCGCTCCGATTTGCCCGTCATCGGGCTGTCGCACATTGCTGAGGAAGCCGATGCGCTTTGGGAGGCTGGGGTTCCACTGGTGTTCTCCGGACACACTCACGCAGGGCAGATCACGGTCGCGCGCCTGCACGAGCTCTCGGTCGGGAAGCTGGCCGGGCACAAGTACATCCACGGGCTCTACGGTTCTCGCGCCACCGAGGATCCGAAGGGCGCGGTCTACGTCGGCGCCGGGGTGGGGGCGGCGATCGTTCCTCTGAGATTGGGCGAGCGCGCCAAGCGCGAGGTGGCGTTCTTCGAGCTCGGCACGCAACCGGGTGCGTTTGACGAACATCATGGCGAGCAGGAGGCCCATCCGGGCCGCATTCCTTCGGAGAAGACCAAGGAACGTCGGGCGCAGGCCGTGCTTCGCAAGCAGCAAAAGCGCGAGCGCCGCAACGGCAACGGCAACGACGCAGGCTTCAATTCCTGAGCCGGGATGGCCTATCCGTGGCCGGCTAGGAACTCCTCGGCTTCGAGGGCGGCCATGCAACCGCTTCCGGCCGCGGTAATCGCCTGGCGCCACTTCTTGTCCTGCACGTCGCCCGCTGCGAACACCCCTGCAATGTTGGTCTGCGTCGAATCGGGCTTCGTCACGATGTAGTCCTGCTCGTCGGTGTCGATCTGGCCGTTCAAGAACGCGGTGTTGGGCGTGTGTCCGATCGCGAAGAAGAGGCCTGCCACGGGGATGTCGCGCTCCTCGCCGGTCTTCAGGTCTTTGACGCGAACCGCTTCGAGGAAATCGGCGCCCTTGGCCTGCGTGACGACGTGGGACCAGAGGATCTCGATTTTCGGATTATCCAAGGCGCGCTGCTGCATGATCTTCGAGGCCCGGAGCTCGTCGCGCCGGTGCACGAGGTACACCGTCGAGCCATACTTGGTGAGGAACGACGCCTCTTCCACCGCAGAGTCGCCGCCGCCGATCACCGCGAGTGGCTGATTGCGGAATGCCGGCAGCGCACCGTCGCAGACCGCGCAGGCCGAGATGCCCTTCTGCCAAAGCTCTCCATCGTTGGCGCCTGGGATCTCGAGCCGCTTGGCCGTTGCACCCGTCGCGATGATGACCGAGTCGGCGCTGCCTTCCTGGGCGTCCGCTTTGAAGCGGAACGGCCGACTCGACAAGTCGATCTCATTGACCGTCTCCGTGTAGATCGTCGTGCCGAAGCGCTCCGACTGCGCACGAAAGCGTTCCATCATGTCCGGGCCCATGATGCCCTCGGGAAACCCTGGGTAGTTCTCGACGTCGGTGGTCGTGGTCAACTGGCCGCCTGCTGCGATGCCTCCGGCCATGAAGCCTTCGAAGAGCACGGGTTTCAGCTCGGCGCGCGCAGCGTAAATCGCTGCGGTGTGGGCTGCAGGTCCGCTTCCGATGATCAAGAGTCGATGGCTCATGGTGCTCCTTTTGACGCCGGGGTTATGCATACCCTGGGCCAGGAGCGCAACCCCTAAGGGACGAGATTGGACACCTGGGCGCCGATCGCAAGGGCAGCGGTCAGCCCTGGGGATTCGATGCCGATTAGATGCACCATGCCAGGCTGTGACTCCGGGCTGCGAATCACGAAATCCGCAAATCCACCCTCGGGACCGACCAGCTTCGGTCGGATCCCACTGTAGTCCGGCGTCAAGTGCTCGGGGCGGATCGCCGGTAGGTATCGCGCGACGGCTTCGGCAAACCGCTCGGCGCGGGACTCGTCGACCGAGTAGTCGATCGTATCGATGAACTCGGCGTCCGGGCCTGCGCGGCGCGACCCGCTGATGTCTGCAGTGATGTGAACGCCTAGCCCGCCACCCGAAGGCAGTGGGTAGATCAAGCTGTTCCGTGTTTTTGGAGCGCCGGCGCCGAGCGCGAAGTACGAGCCTTTGCAGGGGTAGAGCCGCCACGGTCGCTCGGCCTCGGCGAGGCCGGACCTTTTTGCAACATCGAGCGCCGAAAGGCCGGCCGAGTTCACCACGCAACGCGACAACAGCTCCATCTCGCTCCCGGTGCTGTCCGTGGTTTGCAGGAGCCAGCCCGATTCGGTCTTCCGGATCGAGTCGACCGCGGTGTGATAGACGACCATCCCGTCGGCTTCGATGATCTCGTGAACGAGGCTCGCAATGAGCTCGTGCACATCGACGACGCCTGAGGTCGGAGAGTGAAGCGCTAGCTCACAGCGAAGCTCCGGTTCCTGCGCGCGCGCTTCGGCTCCGGTCATGAGCCGAAGGTCACCTGCCCCGACGTCTCGTGCATGGCGGGCAATCCTCCGAAGACGCTCTTCGTCCTCTGTGCTCGTCGCGACGATGAGCTTGCCGGTATGCTTGTGGGGCACGTCGTGGGCTTCGCACCAGGCATAGAGTCGGCGGTTTCCTTCGATACAGAGCCGCGTCTTCAACGAGTCCTGAGGGTAGTAGATCCCCGCGTGTACCACTCCGCTGTTTCGGCTCGAGATCTCGCGTCCGGGACCCACTTCTCGCTCGAGGACCAGCACCGAGTCGAACTTCTTCGAGAGCTCGTATGCGCAAGCGAGGCCAACCACGCCTGCGCCGATCACCACAGCATCCACCGCTTCGGACATGTTCATCCCCTACAATGACATCAGAAGGCTAGCGGATCGATGCGCTCCTCGGGTAGGAGAACCGAAAGCTGCGGCATCGGGAGCTCCCGCTGCGTTCTGTAAGCCTCGTAGTGCACAAGAACCTTGCGGACGTATCGGTGGGTTTGAGTGAAGGGAATTCGCTCCAGCAGGACGTCGAGCGGAGCGTCCACTGCACCCTCTTGAATCCAGCGACGCACGTTGTGGGGCCCACCATTGTAGGCCGCAATCGCGAGCGGAAGGTGCCCATCGAAGCGCTCGATCAAGGAGGTCAGATACCAAGCGGCGAACTCCAGATTGAGGTTCGGGTCGAGGAGGTCGGCGGGACTGAAGTCGTCGCGACCGAGTGTGTGGGCGATCAGTCGTCCCGTTCGCGGCATGATTTGCATGAGACCGACGGCGCCTGCGTATGAGACAATGTGCTTCTGATACGCGCTCTCGACGCGCATGACGGCGAGCAACAGGTTGGGGTCGAGACCGTATCGCTTGGCGGCGGGCACAACGAGCCACTCATACGCGCGTGGCAGCCTCTCGATGAAGGCAGGACCGGAAAAGCCGCCGGCGGTGCCCATGTCGCCGAGAGTGGCCGCCACCATCGACAGCGTCGCCCGATCGTCATCTGAGAGACCGAGGCGTGCGGCCCGAACATCACTTGCGATCGTTGCTCGCGATCGGCCGTCTGCACGTGCCACGCAGTTCAATCCTGCCCGCGCGACGGGCTTGCCGAGCGCGTCCCGCCAGCTCAGGTAGGCCTCGAACAACTCGGCCGTGGCGGCGTCCCGCTCTCCTAGTCGAAGAAGGTCCACCGCGCGCGCGATCCACGGGTAGCTGCTCAGGTGCCGCTCGCCGATCGGCGCGAGCTGCTTCGCGAGCGCGCGGCTGGATGTTCGCGGGGGGCGGGGAACGATCTGTTCTAGTGGATTCGACAGCCCCTCTTCGGCAACCCGTCGCAGAGCCATGCTCGACGCGGAGCAGCCCGTTCTTGGCCCAAAGCGCGTAGTAGTCGTCTCCGGCGAGGTTGGCTTCGGCCTTCGCCCGAGCGAAAAACAGGGCCGCCTGCGCTGGCCGCTGGGCGCGCTCGTGGGCCCTGGCCAGGTGATAGACAGCGGCCGTTCGGTAGCGAGATCCCGGGCGCTTCGCAATCTCGTTCAGCAGCCCGATGATCAGTCCTTCGCCGCCGGTTCCCACCGCAGCCATCGCAGCCTCGAATAGAAGGGCGGACGGCGCAGCGGCTCGCTTACTCAAAGAGATGAGAAGACCATCAACCTCCTCTTGAAGCCCTGCCGCCGAAGCTACGCCGATCATATCGATCAGCCGGTTCGTCGGAATCGACACGTCGGAGCGACCCGCGCGCAGGTTGGCGATCTGCACGCGCGCACGTTCAGGGTCGCGCGCGCCCACGGTTTTCGCCAAGTCGTTTGCGCGGTTCTCGATGTGTTGGGCCGTCGCGACATCTTGGATCGGAAAGAGTTGTGCTGTTCGCAAGTACGACTCGGCCGCCTGCCAGCGCCCCTCGTCTCGCGCGAGTCGACCGGCCAGGTAGTGAACCTCGGCGTGCAGGGTTCCCGACAGGGGGCTTTCGAGGAGCTCTCGGATCGTCGCCTTGGCTTCATCGAGCGGGCCCGTGCGCACCAGGAGGCGCGCCCGGCGCACTTTCTCCTCGTCGGTCATCGCCGGCGTGTCGTGGCCGCGTGCCTTCAGGCGGGCGAGCTCGGACTCGGCCCAGGCGGCGATCCGTGTTCCCGGGAAATCGATGCGAACCGTGTGCATCACGGTCATCGCCTCCTCGTCTTGCGATCGTCGCATTAGGCTCTGCGCCTGCTCGAAGAGAAGCCCGGTTGCATCGGGCACCGAGGGGTACGTCGACAAGAGCTCGTCCAGGGCCTGGTCGGCGCCAGGGTCATTCGAGCGAAGAAGC
This sequence comes from uncultured delta proteobacterium, assembly GCA_963712235.1. Lineage (GTDB taxonomy): Bacteria > Myxococcota_A > Polyangia > Polyangiales > Houyiibacteriaceae > SG8-38. The sequence continues at coordinate 358,928 of CAVQHC010000001.1, read as the reverse complement.
GCGAGTACCCGACCGAATTCGGCCTCGACGCGGACGGATTCATGGGGGCTCTGCGAAGCCTCCTCGAAAAACTCCGCGGCCCTTTCCGGCTGATTTCGGAGAAGCTCGAGCCGCGCGATCTGTAGCGCGATCCGGTCGCCGATTCGGGGGAGACCCCGATGGGCCAGGTCGAGCTGCAGTCGGGCCTCTTCGTAGTTGGCTGCAACGATCTGCTCGCTCGCTTGGCGATAAGCCTCGATCGCACGGGTCCTGAGCGGCGGTGGCTCCGCAACCGCGAACGCATTGAAGTACGGACCGCACATGGGGCCGCGCCATGGTCTCAGGTCGATCGGTGCGGCGCTCGCGTTCGGTGCGTCCGCCATGCACATCGGCACGTCGGGTGCTGCGGAGAGCTGCGCGGGAAGCGATGCGAAGAGCAGCGCCGCCAGGGCCGCTGCTATGGGAGTGCGAAGAGCCAAGTTCCCTATAATATTGCAAATTTGAGGGGTCAGGCGCAAAGATCGAGCTGTCTGCACTCCTCTTTATACGCAAACGGCCCGAGAGCGCTTCATTCCTGCGGGGCTTCGTCCCCTACCTGCGCTTCGCTCGTCTCGCTTTCGCTGGCCGGTTCTTTGCTCGGCTCATCTTCGACTTCGGGCCGAAGCACGGTCACGACGCCGATTCCGACGAGGAGGGCGAAGCCGATCAAGAGCAACGCGGTCCGCCACTTCGGTGTTTCGTATCGTTCTTCGCCGGTGCGCATCTGCTCAGCTCTCTAGCGCGGCCACGGCCCTGCGAACGGTGGCGACGGCGTCGTCGATCGGCACGTCTTGCGACTCGCTTTCGGTCCGCTGCTTCAGCTCGACGGTGCCCTGCTTGAGGCCGCGGGAGCCAACCGTGATTCTGAGTGGAATCCCCAGCAGATCGGCATCTTTGAACTTGACGCCCGGCCGCTCGGAGCGGTCGTCCAGGAGGGCGTCGACTCCTTCGGCACGTAGTGCGTCGTAGATCTCGGTGGCCTTGGTCAGAGGGGCCTCCTCTTTCCCGATTGCAGTGATGATCACCTGATAGGGAGCGACGTGAATCGGCCAGCGGATTCCGTGCTCGTCGTGATGCTGCTCGATGATGGCAGCGATCAGACGGCTGACCCCGATACCGTAACAACCCATGACGATGGAATGGCTGCTCCCTTCTTCGTCGAGGAACGTTGCTTGCATCTTGTCGCTGTAGTGGGTGCCGAGGACGAAGATGTGGCCGCCTTCGATTCCGCGGTAGAGCTCGAGCGTGCCGTCGCAGTTGGGGCAGGGGTCGCCCGAGGTGGCTTGCCGAATCGACACGACCTCCGCTTCGAAGTCCCGGCCGTGGTTGACGAACTTGTAGTGGTAGGGCGTTTCGCTCGCACCAGCGATCGCGTTCCGGACGGCGACCGCGTCTGGGTCTGCGAGGATGCGCCCGGCAAACCCGACTGGGCCGACGAATCCAATCTCGGTTCCTGTTGCTTCTTTCACGGCAGCGTCGGAGGCAAGGAGGACCTCGTCGACTCCGAGGTGTCGCGCCAGGCCGAGCTCGTTCACTTCGTGGTCACCGCGGACGACCGCCAGGCAGACTTCCTCGCCCGCCACATACAGCAGTGACTTGAGCGTTTGTGCTGCGGTCGTTTCGCCGCCGAAGAAGCTGACAACCTCGTCGATGGACCGCGTGTCAGGCGTTTCGACCTTTTCTAGCGCTGGAGATTCCGTCGCCGAGCTCGCAGGGGGCGCAGCCAGGCCAGCCTGGGCGACCTCGACGTTGGCCGCGTAGTCGCACGAGCTGCAGGCGACGATCCAGTCCTCCCCCGTCTGCGCCAGGACCTGGAACTCGGCGCTCTGCTTGCCGCCAATCGCGCCGCTATCGGCTTCGACGACACGGTACTCGAGCCCGAGCCGCGTGAAAATGCGGTGATAGGTGTCGCGCATCTGCTCGTAGCTCCGGAGGGCTGCTTCTTCCGAAACGTCGAAGGAGTACGCGTCCTTCATGATGAACTCGCGGCAGCGGAGCAGCCCTGCCCGGGGTCTTGGCTCGTCGCGGTACTTCAGCTGGATCTGGTAGAGGTTCAGCGGGAGCTGTCGATAGCTCTTCACCTCGCGACGCACGAGGTCGGTGACGATCTCTTCGTGGGTTGGCGCCAGATGGTACTCGCCGCCCTTGCGATCCTTGATGCGCAAAAGGGTAGGGCCGTACAGGTCCCAGCGTCCGGTCTCCTTGAAGTAGTCCGCTGGCACGAAGGTTGGCATGAGCAATTCCTGAGCGCCCGCACCGTCCATCTCTTCGCGGATGATCTGCTCGATTTTGTGGAGGACCCGCGTCCCGAGCGGGAGCAGCTCGTAGATCCCGGCGCCAACCATTCGTGCGTATCCAGCGCGAAGCATGAGCACATGCGACGGCATGGTCGCGTCCTTGGGAACTTCCTTGAGCGTCGGAATGAAGGCGCGCGAGTATCGCATCGCGCCGTCGTAGCAGGGAGGGGGCAGGGTTTCCACCGGGGTCCGGCGACCCCGGTGTCTCCGCTTGAGAATCAGGTTCCGACGACGAAGCTGACGCTGGTCGTGCCCGACCCACCAATGTTCAAGGTCTGGACGTTCTTGGCGCCTTCGACTTGGTAGGCGCCGGCTTCACCCTTGACCTGCTTGACCGAGTCGAGCACCTGGCGGACACCCGTGGCCCCGACGGGGTGGCCGGCGCCGATGAGGCCCCCGCTCGGGTTGATTGGAGTCTTGCCGCCTAGGGCGATGTCGCCGGATTCGATCGCCTTCCAGCTTTCTCCTGGCGCGGTGAGGCCGAAATGGTCGATCGCCATGTACTCGGAGGTGGTGAAACAGTCGTGGGTTTCGATCGAGTCGATGCCGCTCACATCGGCGATGCCGGCGCGCTTCATCGCGCTGGTGACCGTGCTCCGTACGTGCGGCAGGACGTACTCGGCGCCCTTGCTTTCTGCGACCTTGTCTTCGAAGCGCATCCGAGCGGTGTTGTGGCCCCAGCCCTTGATGCGCGGGATCGACTCGAGCGGTACGCCCATGCGCTTCGCCCATTTCTTGGCGTACTCGGGGGACGCAAGAAGCAGGGCTGCGGCTCCGTCGGTCACCTGCGAGCAGTCCGAGATGTGGATCCGTCCGCCGATGCTGCCGTTGAACTCGTCCCGGCTCATCGCATGCTCGTAGTTCATGTACCAGGTGCGGGTCTGCGCGTTCGGGTTGAGCTTGGCGTTCGCGTAGTTGATCGTGCTGATCTCCGCGAGGTGCTCGTCCTTGAGCCCGTAGCGCTTGTCGTACTCGTCGCCGAGCTTTCCAAAGAGCTTCGGGAATGGGAACTCGATGCCTTTGGCTTCGAGCTCATACCAGGCGGCGGTGCCGAGGAAGTCGCCGCCTTCTCCTGCGCCGACGGTCTTCATCTGCTCGACGCCGACCACGCAGGCCAAGTCGTAGCGATGCGCTTCGATCTCCGCCGAGGCCGCCAGGATCGCAATGCTTCCCGATGCGCAGGCTGCTTCGTGACGCGAGGTCGGAAGCCCGCTGAAGGCTGGGTCGATCTCCAAGAAGAACGCACCGAGGTGCCCCTGTTTACTGTAGAGCTCTGCTGCGAAGTTGCCGGTGTGCGCGACTTCGATGTCGCCCGGCTCGATCTTCGTCTCCTCGAGCGCGCCGAGCACCGCTTCGCGCATCATCGCGACGAAGTGCTTCTTCTCCTTGCTCCAGTTACGAGCAAAGTCTGTCTGGTAGCCGCCGAGAACGTAGACTTCTGGAACCTGTGCCATTTCTTTCACCAAAACCTTTCGCTCACGCAGCGACGAAGAACTTGCCCACATTGACCTGTGGGTCATCGAAGAAAGTCGTGCCCTCTTGGGCGTTTGCAAGTGCAGGCGGCACCGGAAGGCCAGCCTTTTCGATCATCTTGATGGTCGGTCGAAGGCCGATCGTATCGACCAAGACGCTCGGCGGCGCCCAGTTGAAGCCGTAGCCCATGATGCGGTCGATCCCGGAGATGTCGTCGGTCACCTCGCCCACCCGATGGAACGAGTAGCTGATGTACCCGGCGATCACCTTCTGTGCGATCGCGGCGTACGGACCGCTTGCCGCTGCGAAGGCCTGCATGCCTTCGACGTAGCGGCCGACGCGATGCAGATTCGCAATCTCGTCGATGAAGCTGAGGTCTGGGCGCGAAATCGACGCCTTCGGAAGGTACTTCCGGGTCTTTGGGTCGAGCACGATGCGCTGTCCGCCATCGTCCTTGCCGAAAAAGCCCGCGCCGGTCTTGCGACCGAGAACGCCCTTGGCCATCAAGTCCGCCATGTAGCTCGGAAGCTTCAAGGTCTCGTGCGCTTCGTCCGGGGCGAGCTCATAGATGTTGTCTACGATCGCGCGATGGATGTCCCAGCCAACCAGATCGACCGTGGCGAGCGGTGTCAGCGCGCGTCCGGTGTACGGGCCAACCAGCTCGTCGATCAGCAGAGGGCCGTGCTCCTCGGCGAGGATCGCGCACTCGTTGAGCAGCTTGAATCCGACTCGGTTGCCGGCGAAGCCTGCGGTGTCCGCCGTTCGGACCATCGCGCGCCCCAGTAGCTTCGTGCAGTACTCGTCGAGGAAGTCGACCAGCTTGGGGTCGGTGTCCTTTCCTGCGATGAGCTCGGTTCCGACGATGACGTTCGGTGGGTTGAAGAAGTGCAAACCCAGGAAGTTCTTGCGGAAGGAATCGCTTCGCCCTTCGGCGAGCTGATTGATCGACAGACCCGAGGTCACGGTCGCGACGATCGAATCGGGGCGGCGCACTTTGTCGATGCGATCGAAAAACTCCTTCTTGAGCGGGAGCTGCTCGGTGACTGCCTCGAAGATGAGGTCCGCTTCTCCGACCACGCGATCGAAGTCCTCGTCGTAGCTGCCTGTGTCGACTCGCTTCGCCACGGTGCTCGACCGCACCATCTTGACCGCTGCCGAAAGCCCGCCGTCCGCCTTTTCCTTCGTTCGCGCCAAGAAGGTCACCCGCGGTACCGCCGTCGTGAACAGCGCGCCGCTTCCAAGGCCCATCGCGCCATTGGCACCGAGGACCACCACGTGTTTGATCGAGCGCGAGCTCAGCAGATCCGAGGACCTGCCGCCTGCTGCTCTGGTCGCCGCCAACATCTCTTTTCCTTTCGCTGCCTCGACTGTTTACAACTTAACTAGCCGGGAATCGTCAATGTGGGTGCACAGCGCCTCCAAGTCAATCGAAAGGTAGCAAAAACAAGCATTTACAAGCACTTTACAAAACGCTGTTTGAGCGCTTTTCGGCCAACTCACCGGGATTGAAGCGCTCTGCTCGGGGCCGTGTTAGGGAAGCTGTCCGATGGAAACAGGCAGCCTTGCTGAGGAGCTCGGGGTCACCGAGGAAGCCGTCGAGCTCTTTCGCAGCTCGGACGCGATCGACCTGCACATCGAGTCCTTCGTCTGGCGCCGGATCTTCGGCTACGACCTCAACCGAGCTCATCGAGGCGGAGTCTTCGGGCGAAGCTTTTTCGGGCATGCCGACTTCCCCACGGCGCGGCAGATCGGTCTCGGCGGCGCGACCTGGGTGATCTCGACCAATCCGGCCCGGTCCGCGGGCGGCCGCCGACGTGCATTCGAGAAGAACCTCGGCGCCCTCCGAAGCCTTCTTCAAGAGGCGTCCGGGGTCCGACACGTCCGGACCGCCTCGGAGTTCCGCGCAGCGCGGGCCGCCGGCGACCACGCGGCCTTCATCGGCATCCAGGGTGGAAACGCGCTCGACGACGGCATCGACGCCCTCGAGCTGCTCGCCGATCGATCGGTCCTGCGAGTGACCTTGCTTCATCTGACATCGTCGCGTCTCGGTACCACGAGCGCCCCCGGGGGGAGCCGAAGCGCTGGACTGACCGACTTCGGCAGAGCCTACGTGGAGCGCTTGAACGAGCTTCGCGTGGGCGTGGACCTCGCCCACATCAGCCGCCCGGGCTTCTTCGACGCGGTCGAAGTCCACGATAAGACGCTGCCCTTGTTCGTGACGCACACCGGACTGGCTGGGGTGTATGAGCACTGGCGCAATATCACGGACGAGCAGCTTGCCCGAGTGGCCGACAGCGGGGGCACCGTCGGGGTGATGATGCACAGCGCGTTTCTCGGCCGACGCGGCGTCACAGCGTCGACCGTCGTCGACCATCTCCAACATGTCGTCGATACGGTTGGCGAGGACCACGCATCGATCGGCACGGACTACGACGGCCTGATCATTCCACCCAAGGATTTGCCAGGGATTTGGGCGCTTCCGCGCTTGGTTCAAGAAATGCTGGATCGCGGCTGGTCCGAGCCGCGGATTCGGAAAATCCTCGGTGGGAACGCACTGCGCACAATCGAGGCGTTGCGCGGCTAAGCGTGCGCGTCCAGGCTCCGGTCATGTCACTGCTGGAACAGATCAACGAGGACCTCAAAAAGGCCATGCTCGAGCGCGACGTCGTGACTCGCGACACCCTTCGGATGGTCAAGTCCGAGCTGCTGACGCTCGACAAGCCCGACGACCTTGCGGTGCTTTCCCGCGCCGTGAAGTCGCGGCGCGACAGCATCAAGAGCTACGTCGAAGGCGGCAGGCAGGACCTCGCCGACAAGGAGCAAGCCGAGATCGAGGTGATCGAGCGCTACCTCCCAAAGCAGCTCAGCGAAGACGAAGCCCGCGAGGCGATCGCCGCAATCGTCGAAGAGCTCGGTGTGTCCACCAAGAAGGAGCTCGGTCGCGTCATGAAAGAGATCAAGGCTCGCTTTCCTGGCCAGGTCGACGGAAGGCTGGCGTCGTCGATCGCCGGACAGCTCCTCGACTGAGTCGCTAGCTATTCAACTCGCTCTGGGTCGACCACCAGAGCCGATAGCGCTCTTGGATCGCCCGACGCTGGTCGCCTGGCATGTTGACGCGGTAGCCGTAGTCTTGTGCCGATGCGCGCTTGAGATCGCGGTTCGCGATCGCGCGAATCTCGGGGTCGTCGTGGTCGAGACTATCGATGAGCCACTCGACTCGCGCGCGGTCGCGATTTTTTGAATACCAGGCGCTCCAGTCGGCTTCCGCGGCTGCGAAATCCTGCGCCGTCAGCATGCGCAGCACCCGCCACGCTGCTTCCCCCAACACACTGTGTGCCGAAAGAACCGGAATGAGCGCCTCGACGCAGCCTTCGTCGCGGAGAACCGCTAGCGCGCGCATCGCGAGGAGGCGCGAGCGCTGGTCGGAATCCGATGCAACCGCGAGCGCACGAAGCGACTCTTTGAGCCCCTCCACCCCTTCCTGCTCGTGAAAGACCTCCAGGGCATAGAGCGCGCTCCGAGAGACACCCTGGTCGTCATCGAACAAGGCGGCGGCCAGCGGCTCGATCACCAGGGGATGGGGCAGCTCTGCGGCGACCAGGGTTGCGTAGTAGCGGGTTTCGGGCTCGTTGGATTTCAGCAGCTCGGCGACGTAGGGCGATGCCGTATCGCCGAACGCCACGAACGTCCTGCACAGCGCCGACACGCTCCGGCCGCGCGGGGGCTGCACGTGCGGTTCCCAGCGATTGAACCAGAGCCGGCCGGGGAAAAGGTCGGCTAGGATTGGAAGGACGTCTTCCCCCATTGCGAGAAGAGCAGCGTGTTCGGGCGCTTCTTCGTTTGGGCCGTACGTGCCCAGCCGGGTGACCGCGCTGTGGACGCGCGCGGTGAAATCGGGCGGCTCCGGAGGCAAAAGGCTTCGCGGAGCGGTCCCCACGGCGCTCAGCGAGCCTACGTTCAGATGCTCGACGAGGAACTTCATGCTCGTGGCTTTGGCGGCGTCGCCTCGGGCTGGGGGGATCCCGGTCCAACGACGAAACGCTCTGCCGAGCTCGCGGTCCGGCCACCACTTGGCCTCCAGGCTGTCGCCAGGGGGCGGGCTCGACGTTCGCCAACGGCCGTCGGGCGGACTGGACTCTGGAGCGTCGCTCGGAGTCGCCGCCTCGACGCGGTCCGAGGGCGCGTTCTTGATCAGATACGTCGAGTCCGACTTGGTCCCTGACCCCATCGATCCGGTAGGGTACACCAATCGGCCTCAAACGAGCATTTTGATCTGTCGCTCGTCCTGCGGGCCGCTGACTCTGCCGTTCGCAGCTTCCCGGAGAAGCTTTTTGATGCGGAGCCCGAGGACGTCGATCTCGGTCGATGCGAAGTCCTCCGCCCCGAAGCGCGCTACTTGCTCCGTCTGGCGCCTCAGAATTTCCATGTCCTGCCGAAGGATGCGCATCGCCACCGGCCTGAAGACCGTCCGCAAGATTACGTTCGGGATCGGTGCCTTCACGGCGACCGTGGCGAACAGGTCGGTGACCGTCGCTGTTCGCGGTGTCAAAGCCGTCGTGGCGATGATGTGACTGCGGTCGCTCAAGCGGTACTCCACTTGCGCGATGCAGGGCAGGATGAAGCGGTCCCAGTGAAACACTTCGCCCCCCTGCGGTGCGAGAATGCGGCCGGCCACACCCTCCGGGCGTTGCTCACCGATGAACTGAGCCTCGACCCCGTCGTCCAGCGACCGGATGATGACATCGATAGGCGTTCGATCTTTGTTCTTGCGAAAAAGCCCTGCGTGCACGAACGCGGTGTGCGGAACGTCCAGGGCGTTCTCCGCCACGGCGTCGAGCGGCCCCGGCATTTCGAGCCGCTCTCGAATGGTGAGGTACCCGGGTTGATCCGCGCACGGGATCTCGTACGGCGCGTCCTTGGGGGTCGTGTTGGCTTCGGAGTAGACCCAGAGCCAGCCCTGCGAGTCGCGGCACGCAAAGGAAGGAACGCGTCGCCCCGGATGATCGGGTTCACCGCACAGCCCGGGCACCGCCTTGCACGTCCCGGAGCCGTCGAATTCCCAGCCGTGGTAGTGGCATCGGATGTTCCCGTCGATCACGCGGCCCGCGGAAAGCGGTGCGTTGCGATGGGCACAGCGATCCAAGAGCGCCACGCCTTGTCCTGTCGAGTCGCGAAATGTAACGAGTGGTAATCCATTCAACAAAAAGGGCGTGGGTTTCGATCCCACCTCGCCGCTCGGCGCCGCGACGTACCAACCCGGCGCAAAACCCGTAATTGGCTTGCTGTTCGACTGCGGTGGTGATGGTTCGCTCATGCTGTTGTGCGCAATTTCTGCGCCTCGCCGAATCCCATTTGTTTCATTTGCGTAATTAGCACGAACGCGGCCCAAGTTTCGATGGAACCGGGTGGGTTCCACTGCTACACGCATGGCATGTCACGCCAAATCAACAAGGAACGTACTCGGCGTCGCCTGCTTCAGGCGATTCTAAAAACGATCCAGCGGCACGGACGCGGGACTCTGACCACGGGACGAGTCGCCCAGCTCGCCGGAGTCGCACAGCCGACTTTCTATGTTCACTTTCGCAGCATGGATCAGGCCCTCGAGCAGGTCGCCGAGTGGGTCGCTCAGGAGCTCAGCCCCGGCCTCAACCCGGAGGCATCGGCCGAGCTCGATCGCGCCGCTCAAGTGCTCGAAGAAGCCGTTTGCAAGTGCACGCGCTCCTTGGTTCAGGACCGCAAAATCGCCCACGTTTTCCTCAGCAACCGCCTCGATCAGACCTCGGCGCTCGGCAGGCGCTGGAGCGTGCTGACCGGAGGCCTCCGCGAGCGAATGCGACAGATCGTGGTTCAGGTGCGCCCGGACGCGACGTCCGCCGACGCAGCGCTCCATGCAGAGCTGTTGGTCAGCATCATCTTTGGCTTGGCTGAAGCCCAGCTTGACGGCCGCATCGACGATCTCGACCGTGCTACCGCGACGGCTTCGCGCGCGATTGTGACCAGCATTTTGACGAGCTCCTCGGTCGCGGACGCTGCCTGAGGGTCCGTTGCTTCGCAGGCCCTGCTTTCGCGGCAGCGCAGAGTGCTTACCCGTTGGTCACCTTTCGATGGGGTTCCTTGCATGTTAAGCCTCTGCTGTGACCGACCTCTTCAATCCATCCGCTGAGCATCGCGCGCTTCGCGAGCTCGTTCGTTCCTTTGCCGAAAGAGAAGTCGACCCGCAGGCTGAGGCCTCCGATCGCGAGGAGCGGTTCAATATCGAGCTCTTCGGCAAGCTCGGCGAGCTGGGTCTTCTTGGGGTGACCGTGGAAGAGCGCTTTGGTGGCGCCGGCTTGGACCCCGTCGCGGCCGTCATCGCGCACGAGGAGCTTTCTGCGGCCGACCCCGGTTTTGCTCTGGCGTATCTCGCGCATTCGATGCTCTTCGCCAACAACCTGCAGATCAACGGAAGCGACGCGCAGCGCAGCAAATACCTGCCCGACGCGTGCAGCGGTAAGACGGTCTGCGGAATGTGCATGAGCGAGCCCGGCGCCGGCACCGATGTTCTCGGCATGCAGACTACCGCGGCCCGTAAGGGCGATGGCTATGTGCTCAACGGCGCCAAGATGTGGATCACCAACGGGGCGATCAGCGACACCGAGCTTGGCGACACCTATCTCGTCTACGCCCGCATGGAAGGCAGCGCCCGAAACCAGCTCTCGATGTTCATCGTCGAAAAAGGATTCGCTGGGTTTGGCCTCGGTCAAAAAATCAAGGGCAAGCTCGGCATGCGCGCTTCGACCACGGCCGAGCTCGTCTTCGAAGATTGCCGAGTTCCAGCGGAGAACTTGGTGGGTAGCGAAGGCGCAGCGACGCTCCACATGATGCGAAACTTGGAGCTCGAGCGTGTCGCCCTCGCCGCGATGAGCCTGGGGATCGCGCGCCGTTCCATCGAGGTGATGAATCGCTACGCCGGTGAGCGGACTTCGTTTGGCAAACCGCTTCGCGATTTCGGCCAAATACAGCGTTACATCTCGCAGTCGTACGCGGAGTACATGGCCGGGCGCGCCTACACCTATTGGACGGCTTCCACCATGAGCCTGGAGACCCCCGGGCAGCGTCTCGATTCGGACGGCGTGAAGCTCTTCACCTCGACCATGGCCAAGGACGTGGCCGACCGCGCGATTCAAGTGTTAGGGGGCTATGGCTATGTCGCGGAATACGGAGTCGAGCGGCTCTGGCGTGACGCCAAGCTCCTCGAAATCGGAGGCGGCACCCTCGAAGCACACCAGAAAAACATGTGCCGGGAGCTAAGTCACACCGACCGCATTTTGTGATTATCCCCACATCTTGCTGACTTCCTCTGTATTTTCGCCTCGCTAAGTAGCGAACGGATGTTTCGAGCCGCTATGCTGTGCGATGTGACACGTTCTGCCGGGGGGACAGCCGGCTATCGGGTCACTGACGTGGTCGTACCGGCCTCGCTAGAGGGTTCTCAGGGGAGAGTGTTTGGGGGAAGCTTTGACGCAACAATCCGCAGCTAGCCAATTGCCGAAGCCGCCGGTTGACCTCCCCGTTCTCGGGAAGTTCGCTGGCTACGACATCTTAGGGCGGCTTGCGCTCGGCGGAATGGCGGAAATTCTTCTTGCCCGTCACGCAGACACCGATGGCGACCATCGCTTCTTGGTGGTCAAGAGAATCCTTCCGCACTTCGAAGCAGACAGTGACTTCGTGCAGATGTTCCTCGACGAAGCGCGCATCGGAATGCAGCTCAAGCATCCGAACATCTGTCAGTTTCATCAGTTTGGTGCGGACGCAGGGTCGCACTTCATCGTCATGGAATGGGTCAACGGCGTGCCGCTTGGTCGTCTGATTCGCAAGGCGCGCAACTCCGGTGGAGTTGGGCTTCCCATTGCGATTCGAATCGCGGTCGACGTTGCGAAGGCGCTCCACTACGCACACATCGCCAACGACGAGCACGGCGAGCCGTTCAACATCGTTCACCGCGACGTCTCTCCGCACAACATCATGATCGGCTACAACGGGATTTCGAAGCTGCTCGACTTTGGCATCGCAAAGGCAGATCATCGTGCGCACAAGACCCAAGCCGGCGTCGTCAAGGGCAAGTTCGCCTATATGGCTCCGGAGCAGTGCACAGCGGCTCCCTCGGACCATCGGCTCGACATCTTCGCGCTTGGCGTTTGCGTTTTCGAGTCCATGACGGGTCGATCGCTCTACCGACGGAAGACCGAGGCCGCCACCATGCGCGCGGTCATCATGGACCCCGTCCCGTCTCTCAAAGAGCGCCTTCCGGACGCTCCAGACGAGCTAGAGCGAATCCTGCAGAAGGCCCTCGCCAAAGAGGCGAACGATCGATTCGCGAATGCGGAGGAGTTTGCGGCGGAGCTCGAAGCCTTTGGCAAGTCGACCAATCAGCTCGCCACCCAGCGCGAAGTCGCTGATTTCATCAAGAAGGTCTTCCCAGAGGAATTCAATCGCGGACCGCGTGTCGACACGGTGCCGTTTGGCGCATCCGTCGCTGTCGACATGCTCCACGCGGACCTTCTCGATTCGCAGAAGTCTTACGTGTCGCAGGTGCCAGGCGCGATTCGGGACCTCGAGATCGATGGGGACGCCGGAGGCGTGGACCTCGGACACCTGATCGATGCGCCGGTCGTCTTGCCGCATGCCACGCCCGCCAACAAGGACGCCGCAGCAGAACCGGATCTCAGCCAGCGCCCGACCGACAAGGCCGAGATCACGCCACCAAAGACAGCCGCAAAGCCCAAGCCAAAGCCGGCCCCGAAGAAGCCCTCTCGCTTCGGCTGGAAGCAGTCCGCGGCGCTTCTGATCATACTTTTGGGTGGCGCCGCAGCCGCCTACCATCAAAACGATTCTGTCAAAGAGGCGGTCAACGGGCTCACGGTCATGTTCGAGGAAAAGGGACCGCCCGAGGTCGCGATCGATGAGAATCCGCTCCTTCGCGAACACGGAGCGCGCATCTTGCTCGCCTCCTCACCGCCGGGCGCAAAGGTCTTTCTCGACGGGATCGAGCAGGGCGTCGCGCCAGTCGCCTTGACCGGGTTGATGGAGGGCGACTATCGGGTTCGCGTCGAAGCCCCGGGATTCGCCTCCTGGTCCACGAAGGTCCAGGTGGCACAGGGTGAGACCGCAGGGGTGACCGCGAAGCTTCTCGGAAAGCAGGGGGGCGCGAAGCCTGGGGCTTTTGGCCGTGTCAACGTCGAAACGACGCCGCCTTCGGATGTGTACATCGCCGGTGATCTGATTGGCCGGACGCCCATGCAGACGGTCTATGCCCCGCTAGGTCTCGTGACGTTCGACTTCAAGCTTCCCGACGGACGCAGCGTCAGTCGCGACGTCCAGGTTGAATCGGACAGCGTTGCCCGTGCGCGCTTCGACCTCTCTCGAGCAAAGCGCTAGGCGCTCGCTTCTTCACGAAGCCGCACGTAGCTTTCGTACCGTTCCGGGTCGATGGCGCCCTGATTCAATGCGTCGACGACGGCGCACCGTGGCTCATGCGTATGGCTGCAGCTGCGAAATGCGCACTGATCGCGGTAGGAGCTGAGCTCGGGAAAGCACCGATCGAGGTGCTCGATGGGCAGCGCCCAGGTTCCTAGCTCGCGGATGCCGGGGGTGTCCGCCAGAAATCCGCCACCTGCAAGGGCATGGAGCGAAGCAACCCGTGTCGTGTGGCGGCCTTTGCCGTGATGGTCACTGACGCTTGCGATGTTCAGATCGAGTCCGGGGACGATGCGATTGATCAGACTGCTCTTGCCGACGCCCGAGGGGCCGACGAACGCTGAAATCTTGTTTTGCAGCGCTTCGCCCAAAGCATCCATCCCCTGGCCGGTTCCAGCGCTCACCGTCAAGATCGGGTACCCGATGGACTCATAGGCCCGCTGCCAAGCCCCGTCTCCAGGCTCTCGTAGATCCGCCTTGTTCATCACGATGATGGGCTGAACGTGCTGGTGTTCTGCGATCACGAGGAAGCGATCGAGGAGCCGCGTGTTGAGCACCGGCCGGCCGTGGCAAAAGGTGATCAGCAGTTGGTCGAGGTTTGCAACGAGGACGTCCTCTTTGTTGGGCCCTTTGCCCGGTTGGCGTCTCGAGAAGCGGCTGTGCCTGGGCAAGACCGCCTCGACGACGACGCTGTGATCGTCCGGGCGTGACAGCAGCACATGGTCGCCGATGACGCAGAGGTCGGTCGTTCGCGGAGTGTTCTTGAGTCGTCCGCGCAAGCGTGCCTGCACGACACCCCCATTGAGACGGACGTCAACGAAGCCGGCAGTCGAGCGAACCACGAGACCTTCCATCGTTTCGGTCATGATCAGCCCTGACAGTTCGAGTCCGGGTCGCGGGTGATCATCGAGCGGAGCGAGTCCTGGTGCTCGATCCAGGCCTTTACGACCTCCGCGGGAGCGCCGTGGTCGCCAAGGGTTTCGAGAAGAATCTGCCGGCGGCGGTCGAACTGACCACCAAAGATCCGGTGTGGACGGTGCGCCTCGTCGAGAGCTCGACCGCCGTACTCGATGTTGGCCCCGAGATTTTTCGCCGCATGCTCGTACTCGAAGCGCTTGATTCGTTCGCGCTTGGCGCGCGTGAACAGAAAGCCAATCATCACGTCCGCGAAGCATCGGTCGACGAAATCGTCGACGATCGCTCGCAGCTTTGGCTCTCCGCCGAGCTGTTCGAATAGGCTCATCTAGTCGATGACCCTGAGCCAATGTCGCCGGTCGATCAAGTTGCGCGATGGCGGCCGCCGACCTAACACCAAAGCCACGTCATGAACAAAGAGAACCAGGAGCTCTCCGCACACGCGTTTGACCTTTGCCAGCGATTGATTCGGATCGACACGACCAACCCGCCGGGCAACGAGCTGCCTGCCGCGGAGTTGCTCGCCGCCGAGTTGAGCAGCGCTGGCTTGGACCCCGTCGTGATGCAGAGCGCACCTGGGCGCGGAAACGTCGTCGCTCGCCTCCATGGCTCGGGGGAGCTGCCACCGCTGCTCCTCACCGCCCACCTCGACGTCGTCGAGGCGGAGCCTTCGTCCTGGGAGCATCCGCCGTTTTGTGGCGAGGTTCACGATGGCTGCCTCTGGGGTCGCGGCGCCATCGACATGAAGAACATGGCGGCAATGTCGGTTGCGATCATGACGCGGCTTGCTCGTGAAGGAGTGAAACCCAAGCGCGATCTGATCTTCGCTGGGGTAGCCGATGAGGAGGCCGGTTGCCGTCACGGCTCGCTTTGGCTCTGCGAGAACCATCGTGACCTGGTGCAGAGTGAGTTCGCAATCGGTGAGGGTGGCGGCTTCAACATCCAAGTTGCCGGCAAGAGCTTCTTCACCGTGCAAGTCGCGGAGAAGGGCGTTTGTTGGGTTCGCGCTCGGGCGACGGGGGAGCCGGGGCACGGTTCGATGCCGCGTGAAGACTCCGCGGTCATTCAGTTGAGTGAGGCGATTGCACGCTTGGGTAGTCAGGGCTTGCCGCGTCACGCCTCGGCGTCCGTGCAGGGGTTCATCGGAGCGATCGCATCGCACTTGCCTGCGCCCTTGCGGCCCGTAGTCAAGATGCTTGCGAACCCGACGTTCGGGCCTGCGATGCTCAATGTACTGCCAGACCCCGGTGTGCGGCGTGCGTTCCGCGCGCTGCTTGGCAACACGGCCTCGCCTACGGTGCTCCGCGCGGGAAACAAGACCAACGTCATTCCAGGTTTCGCGGAAGCTGAAATCGATGGACGGATTTTACCAGGTCAGAGTCAAGAGGACTTCCTGCGCGAGCTCGGTGACGTCTTGGGCCGAGACATCGAGCTCGAGGTGATGCATTCGCTTCCCCCGGTCGTCACCGAACCGAAAGAGTCTTCCCTGTACTCGTTGATTCACGAGGTGATGAGCGAGCGTGCACCCGAAGCGCCCATGGTTCCCTTCATTCTGCAGGGGTTCACCGATGCGAAAGCGTTCACGTCCATCGGGGCCAAATGGTACGGCTTCGCGCCCGTGAAGCTTCCGCCTGCGCTCCGATTCGCGGACATGTTCCATGGGCACAATGAGAGAATCCCCGTCGAGGGCCTAGCCTGGGGCACGCAAACCTTGATGGAAGTCGTCCGCCGCTGCATTGGCGCGTAGTTTTCGTCGATTAGGCCTCTGCAGCCCAGTTCGCGCTTTCCATCTTTGCCCAGATCGTGGATCCTCCGGTCGGTCCGGCCGGGGTGGCCTTGCAGAAGCGTCTTCACGACAGTGAGATCTTACTCGACCTGACTGCTGGCGATCTGCAGAGCTTGGTCGAGCAGGCGGGTCATGCGCTCGTTCGCCTGGGCAAGCTGAGCGAGCGGCAACGTAGCGCGCTTCAAGCCACACTCGACGAACGGGGCGAGGGAGAGCTTCATGACCTCGGTGGCGGTGTGGGCGTGCTTCGCGTTCGCTACGAGGCCCAGAACGGCGACGTCTGCCGCTGTTCGCTGCTACGCGTTCCAGAGGGCGTCCGCGCGAGCGACCACGAAAAGGTTCATTACGTTTGGCTCATCGTCGCGCCCTACGGCGCTTCGACGCCGCCCAACGAAGACTTGGAGCCTTTTGGATGGATGTTGCACGACGAGCGCTTCAGCGCGTCGATCATCGGCGCCAACGATCCAATGCAGGTGCTTGCGACGTACCAGCTCTACCTGGAGTACGTCGAAGCGCCGCCCGACGAACGAAGGCCGTCACTCGTTCCGAGCTATCCGAGCATACCTTCGCCAGTCACCGGCTTCGGCGCTGGATTGGTCGCGGACATTCGCCGAAAGCTTCCTTTCTATGCGAGCGACTTCATCGATGGATTCAACGTCAAGGGTCTGGCCACGATCCTATTTCTCTTTTTCGCCTGTTTGGCGCCGTCGATTGCATTCGGTGGACTCCTTGCATTCCTGACCGAGCGCGAAATCGGCGCTGTCGAGGCTCTTCTCGCAACCGCGATTGGCGGCGTGGTCTACGCCCTGTTTTCCGGGCAGCCGCTGACCCTTCTAGGGAGCACCGGCCCGGTCACGATCTTCCTCGCTCTGCTGTACCTTCTCTGCAAGCAGCTCGGTGTTGCCTTCCTTCCTGGCTTGTTCTGGATTGGCATCTGGACCGCGCTGATCATGTTGGTCCTGGCCGTCACCAACGCCAGTCGCTACATCCAGCACTTCACGCGCTTCACCGACGAGATTTTCGGAGCGCTGATAGCGCTGATTTTCATCACCGAAGCCTTCCGCGACATTTTTGGCGACATCTTCGGCTCCGAGGAGGCAACGAACGGTGAGCTCTTGGCGCTCATCCTCGCGCTCGGGACGTACATGATCGCCCAGCAGCTCTCGAGAGTGCGGCAAAAACCGCTTCTCACCAAGAACGTGCGCGAATTCCTCGCGGACTTCGGACCCACGATTGCGATCTTCGCGATGACGGCGGCAGCCTGGGCCATGCACCCCATCGAGCTCGAGCACCTCGCGGTTCCGAGCGAGTTCACCACGACGAGCGGGCGACCCTGGCTCGTCGACCCAATGGACGTGCCCGCCTGGTTTCCGCTGGCGGCGATACCGATCGCAGGCTTGGCGGCAGTGCTGCTTTTTTTGGATCAGAACATCACCGTCCGCCTCGTCAACAGTCCGCAGCACCGGCTCAAGAAGGGGGCCGGTTACAACCTCGACATGGCGGTGATTGCCGTGCTCGTCGCGATTTGCGCGACCATCGGCTTGCCCTGGGTCGTTGCCGCGACAGTGCGATCGCTGAATCACACTCGAAGCTTGGCGACCGTTCGTCAACACGCCCGCGGCGAGCACATCATTTCGGTCATGGAAAACCGGCTCACGCCGCTCGTCGTTCACCTCTTGATCGGGGCGTCTTTACTCGTCCTCGGGCTGCTTCGCGCGATTCCGATGTCCGTCGTGTTCGGCTTGTTCCTGTTCATGGGGATTTCATCGCTGCAAGGCAATCAGTTCGTCGAGCGCCTCAAGCTCTGGATCACCGACCCCACTCTCTATCCTCCGACGCACTACATTCGCCGCGTCTCTCGAACCGTGCTTCACAGCTTCACCTTGGTCCAGCTTGCATGCCTCGCCGTGCTCTGGTTCGTGAAGGGGTCCGCGTTCGGCGTCTTGTTTCCCCTCTGCATCGCGCTCCTCGTTCCGATTCGGCATTCCCTCGGACGGATCTACCGGCAAAGAGACCTCGCGTTCCTGGACGCGGACGAGAATCCTGAGGAGGAGCAGTTTAGGGAAATGGACTAGACCGGGGCGCGGAAAAAACGCGACGCGGGGTTGCGATCGAACGGCTCGGCTTGCAGAGG
This sequence comes from uncultured delta proteobacterium, assembly GCA_963712235.1. Lineage (GTDB taxonomy): Bacteria > Myxococcota_A > Polyangia > Polyangiales > Houyiibacteriaceae > SG8-38. Next base: position 340,849 of record CAVQHC010000001.1, on the reverse strand, counting down.
TGGTCGGAGGGACTTGGGGGCCTGGACCACGCAAGCCTCGCCTCGGAGCTCGCGCCAATCGGGGTGGTTGCTGTCTTGCCGATTGTCACTCACACGTCGCCGCCCCCGCATTCGCGTTTTTTCCGCGCCCCTCCATACGGAGACAGGGCGAACCGGCCCCCACGCAGCAACCGTTCCCAAACGGCAGGCGGCAGCGCGAGCCCGAAGGGCGAAGCCCGGCGCGAAGGCGCCGGCAAGGCAGAGCGAAGCGAATGCCGCGCCAGGGAGGATTACGGGTGGGGGTGGGCGGGGCGGTTCAATCAAACCAAACCACGCCCCCCACCCAACACCCGCCCCCCAAACATCCGCGCCAGCGCCCGCGCCCGCGCCAGTGCCCGCGCCCAACACCCCCGCCCCCGCGGAATTCTCGGACGCCGGCCGTCCTTCCCCTATCCTCCGCTCCATGCCCCGGTCGATCCCCCTGCGTCTGCTCTCGGATCGTGATCACTACGACCAGGTCATGCAGTCCGTGTTGGTGGCTGAGCGGAGTGTCTGGGTTGCGACCGCCAATCTCAAGGACGTCATGGTCGAGGATCCTCGGGTGGTTCCGGGGCGGCGTCGGGGGCGCCGCGGCAACTACCGATCGGTTCTCGAGGTGTTCGCTGAGCTTGCACGACGCGGTGTCGAGCTGCGAATCCTCCACGCGTCCGTACCGTCACGGGCTTTTCGCCGAAGCTTCGATGCCCAACCCGAGCTGGTCGCTGGCGGAATCGAAATGCGTGTCTGTCCGCGCGTTCACCTCAAGACGGTCGTGGTCGACGCCAGGCTCGTGTATCTCGGAAGCGCCAACTGGACCGGGGCGGGTCTCGGCGCAAAGGGGGACGGCCGCCGCAACTTCGAAATGGGCATCCTCACGTCCGATGAGCAAACCATCGACCAAGTCCAAGAACGCTACGATCGTATCTGGCGCGGCGCCGAGTGCGCGGACTGCCGACTCCGGGCGGAGTGCGAGATGCCGTTGGATCAGATCGCCCCGTAAGAATCGGGGCGCGGGGGAACGCGACACGGGGGTTCAACGAACGGGTCGGCTTGCAAAAGTGGTCGGATGCACTGTGGGCCTGGGCCACGCAAGCCGCCCCTCGGAGCTCGCGCCAATCGGGGCTCGTTGCTGTCTTGCCGATTGTCACTCACACGTCGCCGAACCCCAGCATCGCGTTCCCCCGCGCCCCTCCATACGCGACGTTGATCGCGACGCAGGTGCCTAGTCTTCGAACTGGCCGCGCTCTCGAAGCGCTTCCATGATGACCTCGACTGCCTTGTCGATTCTCATTTCGTCGAGCGCGACGGTGATATCCGGGTCTTCCGGGGCCTCGAACTTGGAGAAGTCCGCGTCCGGGCGCCGCTCGCGGCAGAGGGCTTCATCGGTGTTGACGTAGACTTGGATGACGCGATCTTCGCCGATGCGCGCTTTGAGCTTGTCGCGGTCGGTCCGCGTAGGGCTCGGGAAGGCGCAGATGTTGATTAGGCCGGCGTCGGTGACGGCCTTCGCGGCGGAAATCATCGAACGAAGATCCTCGCCGACGGGGTTGACCACCGTGGCGGTGCGACCATCGTCGAAGAGCCTCCGCTCCAGCGCGTACGCCAGAGTCCAACGGCCGGAGCCGGGAAGTCCCTGCAGCCACACCGTCGCGCCCCGCTGGCCGAAACGCTCCATGCGCTCGGTGTTGCTGACGAAGGTCTTGGGCTCCATCGCCGATTCGGCGTGCAGCTCTTTCATGACTTCGCCGATGTTCTGATCGGCGCCTTCGAGCGAGATCATGCCCGCCGCTACGGTGTTGTTGGTCAGCGAATCGATCACGATGAAGGCACCGGTTTCGCGATTGCGCTGGTAGTCGTCGACGTAGAGCGCCCGGTGGCAGCTCAGCCGTACTTTCGCGATGTCGTTTAGCGCAATGCCGTCGGTCACCTTCTCTTCGAGGGTATCCATGTCGATCTCGCAGTAGATCTTGTCGATCTGAGCGCGGACCGTCTGCGTGGTGTGCTTGACCAGGTATGCCTTTTCGGTGTCGAGCGGCCGTTCGTGCATCCAGACCAGGTGTGCATCGAAGCGACGCGTGACCCGCGGCAGGTTGTCCGGCTTGACGATCATATCGCCCCGGCTGATGTCGATCTCGTCTTCGAGTCGAATCGTCACCGATTGGCCGGCAAAGGCCTCGTCGAGCTCGCCGTCGTAGGTATCGATGGCTTTGACTTTCGACGCCTTGCCCGAGGGAAGCGCCACGACGTCGTCGCCCTTGGCGATGACCCCCGCAGCAACCTCCGCGGCGAACCCCCGGTAGTCGAGGTCGGGCCGGATGACGTACTGCACCGGGTAGCGAAAATCGGTGAAGTTCCTGTCCTCGAAAACCGGAACCGTCTCGAGGTAGCCGAGCACGTTCGGCCCGTCGTACCAGGGCGTGTTCTCGCTGTCGCTTACCACGTTGTCGCCGACCAGCGCGCTCACGGGAAAGAACTGAATGTCTTTGAAGCGCAACGTTTTGCCAAACTCCATGAAGTCGGCGCTGATCTCGTCGTAGACCTTCTGTGAGTAGTCCTTGAGATCCATCTTGTTCACGCAGACCGCGAGGTGCGGAATGCCGAGCAGCGAAGCGATGTAGGCGTGCCGGCGCGACTGCTGAAGGACGCCGTGTCGTGCGTCGATGAGAATCAAAGCCACGTCGGCAGTCGAAGCGCCTGTGACCATGTTGCGCGTGTACTGTATGTGCCCCGGCGTGTCCGCGATGATGAACTTTCGCTTGTCGGTCGCAAAGTAGCGGTACGCCACATCGATGGTGATGCCTTGCTCCCGCTCGGCCTTGAGGCCGTCGGTCAGCAGCGCGAGGTCCGGCTCTTCGGTCTGGGATGCGGCACGGACCGCGGCCATCTGGTCTTCGAACACCATTCCGGTGTCATAGAGGATGCGTCCGATCAGCGTGGATTTGCCGTCGTCGACCGAGCCGACCGAGACGAACCGGAGCAGCTCCTTTTTTCGGTACTTCGCGAGATAAGCCTCGATGTCATCGCGAATGAGATCTTTTTCGTCCGTCATGGCGTTCCCTAGAAGAGCCCGGCGCCGGGCCTAAAAGTAGCCCTCGCGCTTTTTGACTTCCATCGACCCTTCTTCGTCGAAGTCGATGAGACGCCCCTGCCTCTCCGAGAAGCGGTTGAGGAGCATTTCTTGGATGACTTTGGGCACCGTGTCGGCGGTCGATTCGACCGCGCCGCTGAGCGGATAGCAGCCGAGGGTCCGAAAGCGAACGTTCTTCATCTGCGGCTCCTCACCGGGTTCGAGCTGCATGCGGTCGTCATCGACCAGAATCCAGGTACCCGAGCGCTCGACCACCGGCCGCTCCTTCGCGAAGTAGAGCGGCACGACGGGAATGTCCTCGAGCCAGACGTACAGCCAAACGTCGAGCTCCGTCCAGTTGCTCAATGGGAAGACCCGGACGTTCTCGCCCTTCTTGATCTTGGCGTTGAAGACATTCCAGAGCTCGGGGCGCTGGTTCTTCGGGTCCCACTGATGGTGGCTGTCGCGGAACGAGAAAATACGCTCCTTGGCGCGGGACTTCTCTTCATCGCGCCGGGCCCCGCCGAACGCGCAGTCGAACTCATACTTCGAGAGCGCTTGTTTCAGGGCCTCGGTCTTCATGATGTCGGTGTACTTTTTGCTACCGAAGTCGAAGGGGTTCATCCCCATCGCGACTCCTTCGGCATTGGTGTACTTGATCAGCTCGGCTTTGACCGTGGCCTCGATCTTGTCGCGGTACCGATACATGTCCTGGAACTTCCAGGTGGTATCGACGTGCAGAAGAGGAAACGGCAGTGGCCCCGGGGCGAATGCTTTCTCAGCCAGGCGAAGCATGACCGACGAGTCTTTCCCGACCGAATACATCATGACGGGGTTGTCGAACTCGGCCGCCGCCTCACGGATGATTTGAATGCTCTCCGCTTCGAGTTGGCGGAGCTGGCTTAGTTTGCGCGCGCTTGCTTGCACCGGCATTTCCTAGGGCAGACGTCGATTGGACGCCAGTCTATACGCGAGATTTGTGCGAGTTCAATCCCGAAGGCGCCTTGCAAAAGCAGGCCGCGCAGGCTCATGCTAAGAAGCGGTCTGCAGCAAATGTCGGCTATCGTTTGGATGGATATGGAGATGTCCGGGCTCGAACCCGAGACCGATCGCGTTTTGGAGGTCGCCGTCCTCATCACCGATGGCGAGCTCAACGTCGTGGCAGAAGGCCCCAATCTGGTGCTCTATCAGTCGGAGCAGGTTCTCTCTGCGATGGATGCGTGGAATACCGCGCACCACGGGCAGTCGGGTCTCACCCAGCGCGTTCGCGAATCGACCGTCGACGAGGCGCAAGCCTCTGCCGCGCTTCTCGGCTTCTTCTCCGAGCACACCCAAAAGAAGAAGGCACCGCTCGCGGGCAACTCGATTCATCAGGACCGCCGCTTTTTGGCCCGCTACCTGCCCGAGGTCGAGGATTGGCTTCACTACCGCAACGTCGATGTTTCAACGATCAAGGAGCTCGCTCGGCGCTGGTACCCGACCCAATACGCCGGGCGCCCTACGAAGAAGGGCAGCCATCGCGCGATGGACGACCTGATGGAGTCCATCGAAGAGCTCAAGTACTATCGGAAGGCCTTGTTCCTTCCGAGAGAGTCATGAAGCTCGGGGCGCTCCTGCTCCTGGCCTGTGCGGGCTGCGCGGGAGCGATGAAGCCGGATCCGCAGACGGCCGAGTCGATCGTCCGCAGCCAATCGGCGCCGATTTCGCTGGTCGATGCGGCGACTGGAAAGTCGATCGAAGTAGAGGCGTTTTTCGCCGTGCTGCGAACGAAGGCCGTGGTCTACGTGGGTGAACGCCACGACCATCCCGGCGACCACGGCGTACAATATGCAATCCTCCGGCAACTGCATCGCGACGAGGCCTCGCTCGCGATCGGAATGGAGATGTTCCAAGTCCCGTTTCAGGAGCCTCTCGACAAGTGGAGCGCCGGAGAGATCGACGAGACAGTGCTCCGGCGCGATACCGAATATGACCAGCGCTGGGGATTCGACTTCAGCATGTATCGCCCGATCCTCGAGTACGCGCGGAACAGGGGCATCGAGGTGGTTGCGCTCAATGCCCCGAAGGAGCTCGCGTTCGCCGTCGCACAGAACGGCGTCGACGCACTGCCTCCGGAGCTGGCCTCGGACTTGCCGGAGCTCGACCTCGAGAACGAGGAGCACCGCGAGCTATTCGACGCCGAGTTCGACGTAGGGGAGCACGCCGCGGAGGACGGAGTCGATCGGTACTACCAGGCGCAGGTGCTCTGGGATGAAACGATGGGGTCACGGGTGGCCGAGACGCTGGGGCGGGCCGATGGCCCTGCCACGATGCTGGTTTTCGCCGGTCGCGTACATGTGAAGCGAGGCCTGGGCATTCCGGACCGAGCCGCAAAGCGCGGTGCGGCTCCCTACGCCGTCGTCCTTCCCGTGACCAAGCAAGAGCTCAAAGCGGAGCTGAAGCTGCCGGTTGAAGAACGGTCAGCGGACTTTTTCTGGGCTCTCGAGCAGTAAATTCCAGCCTGTTTGCGCTTCGGCCCCGCACAAACTAGAACACGTTCCAGTTTCGGCCGGCCCGGTCGGGCTAGGCGTCCGAAGCCTCGCACTCGGAACCGCCGAAAGGAACCTCCATGACGGATTGCTTCATCTACGATGCGGTGCGCACCCCTCGCGGCAAGGGACGAAAAAAGGACGGTGCGCTCGCCGACGCCCCGCCTCTGCAGATGGCCAAGGCCGTCCTCCAGGCCTTGCCGGAACGCTCCAACTTCGAGAGCAAGGAGATCGAAGACGTGATTTTCGGCTGCGTCGAACCCGTAGGGGAGCAGGGCGCCAATGTCGGTCGAATGGCCGCCTTGATCGCGGGCTACGACGACAGCGTTCCGGGAGTTCAGCTCAATCGATTTTGTTCCTCGGGTCTCGAGGCCGTCAACATCGCGGCGGCCAAGGTGAAAGCCGGCGATGTCGACCTCATCGTGGGTGGCGGGATGGAGAGCATGAGTCGGATTTCGATGGGGGCTGCGGGAGGCGCCTGGTCGACCGACCCCGAGCTCGCATGGGGGACCTCGTTCGTTCCACAGGGGATCGGCGCCGACCTGATCGCGACCAAACACGGGTACAGCCGTCGAGACGTCGACTCCTTTGCGGTGGAGAGCCAACGCCGCGCGGCAGTCGCATGGGAGGGTGATCGCTTCGGCAAGTCGATCGTTCCGGTGAAGGACTGCATTGACGTCATGATGCTCGAACGCGATGAGCACATGCGCCCGGGTACGACCCTAGAAGACCTTTCGCAGCTCAAACCGAGCTTCGAGAGGATGGGCCGAAACTTCGGCTTCGATGCGGTCGCGATTCAGAAGCACCCGGACGTCGAGCAGATCCATCACGTGCATCATGCAGGCAACTCCTCGGGCATCGTCGACGGCGCGGCGGCGGTCTTGCTTGGCAGCAAAGAAGCCGGCGAGCGCCTGGGGCTCAAACCCAGGGCACGAATCGTGAAGTCGGCGACCGTCGGCAGCGAGCCCTGCATCATGCTGACCGGTCCGATGCCCGCCTCTCGCAAGGCGCTCACCAAGGCCGGCATGCAAACGTCCGATATCGACCTCTGGGAAATCAACGAGGCGTTTTCCGCGGTCTGCCTTCTGTTCATGGACGAGATGGGAATCGACCATTCGGTGACCAACGTAAACGGGGGCGCGATCGCATTCGGGCATCCCCTGGGCGCCACCGGCGCGATGCTTCTCGGCACCATGGTCGACGAGCTCGAGCGGCGCGACCTCAACACAGCGCTGATCACCCTGTGCGTCGGCGCCGGCATGGGCACGTCAACCATCATCGAGCGGGTTTAGGGCAATGGCGATCATCGACTATCGAGTGGAAGACGGAGTGGCGATCCTCGTTTGGAACGACAAGGACCGCCCGATGAACGTGCTCAGCGGCGACGCGCTCGCCGAGCTCGGCGCAGCGGTCGAGAAGGCGGTCTCGGACGATGAGGTGAAGGGCATCATTCTCACGTCGGGCAAACAGGGCGTCTTCGTCGCCGGCGGTGACCTTCAGCAAATCGAATCCCTGGGCTCCGGCCCCATCGATGCAGCCGACCTCTTGAAGCGCACGGGCGCGGTGCTCGACCAGCTTCGACGGATGGAAACCTGCGGCAAGCCCGTGGTCGCTGCGCTCAACGGCGTCACGCTCGGCGGCGGATACGAGATTGCGCTCGCCTGCCATCGCAGGATTCTGGTCGACCAGCGGCACGCGCAGGTCGGTCTGCCGGAGGCGGGTCTTGGTTTGATGCCGGGCGCCGGCGGCACCCAGCGGCTTCCGCGCCTCATCGGCGTGCAGGGCGCGCTTGGGCTGATCATGCAGGGCAAGCAGCTCGGCCCGCAGAAGGCGCTCGAACAGGGCCTGGTGGACCAGCTCGTCGAACCGGCGGACTTGATCTCGGCGGCAAAGAAATGGATCCAAGAAGATGGCAACGCGACGCAACCCTGGGACCAGAAGCGCTATGAGGTACCGGGCGGCGGCCCGAGCTCGGTCACGTTTGCGCAGACCTTGATGGGCTCGAACGCGATGACCCACGCGGCCACCTTTGGAAACATGCCTTCGCAGCAAGCGATCCTCCAGGCGGTCTATGAAGGCCTGAGCCTTCCCATGGACCGCGCCGGCAAGGTCGAGACGCGACAGTTCATTCGCGTCCTGCGGGACCCCACGGCGCGCAGCATGCTGCGTACGCTGTTCTTCAGTCTTCAGGAGTGTCAGAAGGGCGCGCGCAGGCCCAAGAACGTGCCCCGCTTCGACGTGAAGAAACTGGGCATCATCGGCGCTGGCCTCATGGGGCAGGGCATCGCGCAGGTTTCGGCAAAGGTCGGGATCGACGTCGTCTTACTCGATCGGGACCTGGCGAGCGCCGAGCGCGGCAAGCACAAAGTCGCCCAGACCCTCGAACGACGTCTGGCCAAGGGCCGGACGACGACCGACCGGGTGCAGGGCATTCTCGGCCGGATTCATCCGAGCGCCGACTACGAGGATTTGACGGGTTGCGATGTGGTCGTCGAGGCCGTCTTCGAGGACCGGGACATCAAGGCCCGAGTGACCAAAGCTGCCGACGAGCAGCTCGGCAACGACGCGATTTTTGCGTCGAACACCTCGGGCCTGCCCATCGGCGATCTCGCGAAGGCGTCGAGCCGCCCCGAAAACTTCATCGGCCTGCACTTCTTCTCGCCGGTCGAGCGGATGCAGATGGTCGAGATCGTCGTGGGCGAAGAGACCTCGCAACAAACGCTTGCGAAGGCCTGGGACTACATTCTCAAGATCAAGAAGGCCGGAATTGTCGTCAACGACAGCCCTGGTTTCTATACGAGCCGCGTCTTCGGCACGTTCATTTCGGAGGGCAATCACCTTCTGGTCGAAGGTGTGAAACCCGCCTTGATCGAGAACGCGGCGAAGTCGGCCGGCATGCCGATGCCGCCTCTCGGCATTTCGGATCAGGTTGGGCTCGGCACGATGCATAAGGTCGCCAAGCAGGCCGAGAAAGACGCCGCTGCTGCCACAAAGGCGTGGGAGCCTTCTCCGGCCCAGGCGATCATCGCCTCGCTGATCGAAGACCACGATCGATGGGGTGCACACCCACCCCCCAAAGCGGACGGAACGCCCCGCGCCCCGGGCGGGTTCTACGACTACGACGACGCGGGGAAGCAGCTGTGGCCCGAGCTCAGCGCGGCGATGAGCCGTTGGATCGAGCCCAATGACCAGCAGCCGAGCGCCGAGACGGTGCGGCTGCGCTACTTGTTTGCGCAGTGCTTGGAAGCCGCCCGCTGTCTCGAACAGGGAGTCATCAGCGACGTTCGCGACGGCGATGTCGGCGTCATCATGGCGGTGGGGTTCCCGGCGTTCACCGGTGGACCGTTCACGTACATCGACAACTACGGGCTCTCGGAGTTCGTGCGCGACGCAGACGCGCTCAGCGCCCGCTACGGTGAGCGCTTCGAGCCGCCCAAGCTTTTGCGCGACATGGCCGCCGAGGGCCGCAGCTTCTATGCGTAGCGCCTGCGTTGCTTTCTACCGATAGCCCGCTGCCTGGAGCGTGAACAGGTGGGCGTACTTGCCATCTTCGTTCATTAGGGATTCATGCGTTCCCCGCTCGGTCACTTCGCCGCGTTCGAGCACTACGATTTCGTCGGCAATCCGAACCGTCGAGAAGCGATGCGAAATCAGGATCACCATCTTGTCCTCGGCGAGTCGGCCGAAGCGTTCGAAGACCGTGGCCTCTGCTTCCGCATCCATCGAAGCCGTCGGTTCGTCGAGCACCAGGATGTCCGCCTCGTCGCGCATGAACGCGCGCGAGAGCGCGATTTTCTGCCATTGACCGAGCGAAAGCTCGTGCCCGTCTTCGAACCAGCGACCGAGCTGGGTCTCGTAGCCCGACGGCAGTCGCTCGATGAACTCGTGGGCCATGCCCTTTTTGGCCGCGGTCTGCCATCGCTCCGGGTCGCTGAAGCCCTTCACGTCCCCGACGCCAACGTTCTCGCCCGCGACGAGCTGGTACCGCACGAAGTCTTGAAAGATGACGCCGATCCGCTTTCGAAGCACATCGAGGCTCCAGGCGTTGAGCTCGAGTCCGTCGAGCGTAATCCGGCCTTTGCTCGGCTGGTAGAGCCGGGTGAGCAGCTTGATCAGCGTGGTCTTTCCGGCCCCGTTCTCGCCGACCAAGGCGAGCTTTCGGCCAGGGTGCAGGTGCAGGTTCACGTCGCGCAGGGCCGGGGTTTCGATGCCGGGGTAGGTGAAGCTCACGTTTTCGAACCGGATGCCGTCCCCGGGCTTGGGGCCTTCGGTTGCGACGCCACTTTCGTCCGGTGACTCGTACTCGAGGTACTCGTAGAGGTTCGAGAGGTAGAGACTGTCTTCGTACATCCCGCCGATGGACGTGAGGATCGACGACAGTGCCGATTGCCCCTGTTTGAACACGAGCAGGTACATGGTCATGTCGCCGAGGGTGATGCGTTTTGCGATCGTCTCGATGGCGATCCAGGCGTACGCGCCGTAGAACGCCACCGTGCTCAACAGACCGAGCACGAAGCTCCAAGTCCCCCGACGTAGGGTGAGCGCGCGATCTTCGATATACAGCTCGCGAAAGATCTCGCGATACCGATCGAGAAAGACGGGGCCGAGGTCGAAGAGCTTGACCTCCTTGGCGAAGTCTTCACGGGCGAGCAGCACCTCGAGGTAGTTCTGTTTTCGTGTTTCCGGAGCGCGCCAGGTGAAGAGCCGAAAGGCGTCTGCCGAAAATCGAGTCTCGACGAAGAACGAAGGAACGGCGGCAACCACCAGCACGGCCAGCGCCCAGACGGAGAGCTGCAGCAAGAGCCCGCCGTACGCGATCAGCGAGAACGAATGCTGCGCGAGCTGGAAGCTCCGCATCACCAAGCTGAGCGGCCGTTGAGATGCTTCGCGTCGAGCGCGGGTCATTCGATCGTAGAGCTCCGAGTCTTCAAATGCGGCCAGGTCGAGGGTCAGCGCCTTTTCGAGAATCATCTCGTTGACCCGTTGCCCGAGCAGGGCACGAAGGAGCTGGTTGCAGGTGCTGAGCCCTTTTTGTGCGCCCGCCATGACGGCCACCAGCCCGAGCTCCAGTAAGACCCAGGTCAGCGCGGCCTGCTGGTCTTCGCTCGCACCTGTTTGGGCCGCGAGTACGACCGCGTCGACGATCAGCTTTCCCGACCCAGGCGGCTGCTGCAGGGATCACGCCGGCGACCAAGCTCAACAGCCCGAGCGCGAAGCTCAAGCCGTGACTGGTCGTCCAGACCAGACCGAACCCCTGCTTCAGTTGGCGAAAGACGCCGAGAAGCTGGGGCCGATCGAGCCGGGGTCGTGCATCCATCGGCCGAGTCTAGGGCGCCCGTCGCGTCGCGCCATAGCCCACGTGCAAGCTCCGTGGTACCACTCCGCAGGCGCGTTTGGTTCATGACGGAGCGAGACAAAGGTCCCCGCATTCGAAAGGTTCCCGCCGGGGATAACCGCCAGCGATTGGTTTGCCCCGACTGCGAGTACGTGGCCTACGAGAATCCCAAGGTCGTCGTCGGCGTGGTCGCGACCTGGGAAGACAAGTTGCTCATGTGCAAGCGCGCGATTGAACCACGCCTCGGATTTTGGACCTTGCCCGCGGGTTTCATGGAGCTCGGCGAGACCCCCGAAGAAGGCGCGTCGCGCGAGGCTTGGGAAGAAGCCTGCGCAGAGCTCGAAATCATCGACCTTCTCGCCGTCTACAGCTTGCGCCACATCAGTCAGCTTCAACTCTTCTATCGCGCCCGCCTGATCTCACCGGACGTGTCGACCGGGATCGAGAGCGAAGAGGTGGGGCTCTTCAGCTTCGACGACTTGCCGGCGACCGACCTGGCCTTCCCTTCGGTCCACTGGGCGATCGACCATTTTCAACAGGTGCGAGGCGCCGAGTCGTTCGTGCCGTTTCGCAACCCGCCGGGGCACAACGGTGAAATCAAGCGTGGCCGCTGACACACGGCCGCGTCGCAGCTGACACGGCGAGCGAGCGCCCGAGGCCGAAAACACGGGGAAATTCGATTGGCATGGGGCGTGCTCTGTCCTTTGGCAGGAGGTCCCATGAACATCGAGCCCAAAATCACCGTTGCCGTCCTCGTCGCCCTGCTGGCGACGGCCGCCTGCACCGAAGCAAAGCCGCAGAAGTCCAAAGCGATCGATCGAGCCAAACCCAGCCAGGCCATGCTCACTTCGACCGTGCCGGCGGTCGCGCCAAAGCCTATCGAAGAAAAGAAGCCCGAGCCGCCTGTCGCGGACCGCGTCGAAGCATCACCGATCGAGCCAAAGCCGATCGAAACATCGCCGTCCTTCGAGCCTGAGCTCGGGAGCCTCGACGGGCTCAGCATTCAGCGCCTGGTCACGGCGCCCGAGATAGAGCGTCGCGAACCGCTTGCAGCGTCCTCGGTTTTCGGAGTGCACGATGAAAAGGTGTACGCCTTTGTCGAGGTGCGTAACGATGCCGAAGAAGACAAGACCCTGCGGGTTCACTTCATCGGCCCCGAGGGGCAGGTCAGTGGAGGCATCGAGCTTCGGATTCCAGCCTCGACGCCGCGTTGGAGGACCTGGGCGTATACCCGTCACGCGACGCAGCCGGGTCTGTGGCGCGTCGAGATTCGAAGCGAGGACGGAACGCTGGTCGGCGCGCTGCCGTTCGAGGTCGAGCACGGCTGCTGAGGCCAAAATGAGGCATCGTGGTGGCGATCCGGTATGCTGAACGGGTGGACGAATCCTCCGTAGTGTCCCGGATCGCGCACGAATCCTGTTCGCGCGCACCGTCGCTACTCGCCAAGGGGCATTGGTGGGAGGAGCTCGACCGCGATTTCGCCCGCCGCCCCGAAGGCTTCGATCTCGCTCTTGGGGATCGGCTGCGCGTTGGCGCCGCTGCGGGTTTTGATACTGTACTGCGCACCGCCGGCGCTTCGATGATCTCGAGCATGGCGCTCCCGCTAGGCTACAATCCCATCGAGCTCCGAAAAGCGATCCGCGATTCGGAGCTTTACTCGGAGATCGCGAAATCCGCCGACCCGACGCGTTTCTTTGCCACCCCGCCCTCAGGTGTTCGTGTGCGCGCCAAGAAGGGACGCTGGCTGCCCCGGTTCGAGCCCAAAGACGGGAGCTGCGAGGCGCTGAGCTTCGACAGCCCGTTCCAACCGGTCAATCCGAATCAGCACAAGCCGTACCTGCGTCACCGAGCCAATCGGGTCGCACACGCGCGCATGCTTCGTCATCGAGGGGACGAGCCGCGTCCCACCATCGTCGCGATTCACGGCTTCACCGCCGATTGGTACCTGATCAACGAATGGTTTTTTGCGCTCCCCTGGTTTTATCGAATGGGGTGCAACATCGTTTTGTTCACCCTGCCTTTTCATGGCCCCAGGCAAACCCGGTTCTCGCCCTTTTCCGGACACGGCTACTTCGCAGGAGGCCCCTCCCGGCTCAACGAAGCGGTGGCGCAGTCGGTATTCGATTTCAGGATTCTCTTCGACTGGCTGCAGCGCGAGCGCGGCGCGGAACAGATCGGCGTGACGGGGTTGAGCCTCGGAGGGTTCACGACCGCGATGCTCGCAAGCGTCGAAGATCGCCTTTCGTTTGCGATTCCCAACGTGCCGGTGGTGAGCTTGGCCGACCTGGTGCTCGAATGGCAGCCGATCGGCGTGCTGCTCCGCGGTGCGCTTGCCACCCTAGGGATGGAGCTCTCGGAGGCGAGAAGGCTCGTCGCCGCTAGCTGTCCCCTCACGTACCCACCGGTGCTCCCGACCGAACGTCTGATGATCGTCTCCGGCGTCGGGGATCGGCTCGCTCCACCTAAGCATTCTCGAATCCTCTGGGACCACTGGGGCCGCTGTCGCATCCATTGGTTTCCCGGCAGTCACATCATTCACATGGACCGTGGGGCGTATCTCACCGAAATGGCGCGCTTCATGGTCGGAAGAGGCTTTCTTCCGCAGAGCGAGCTGCCACCGGGCAATAAGCGGTAGATTTTTCTCGCGCGCTGAGTACCCTCCGCCAAACTTCGCCGAACGAGGATCTCCATGGAACGCGTCATCCCGCTGTCTCGCCGCAAAGGCGACATCGTTGTCCTGGTCTACTTCTGGATCAACATCTTGTTCATCACCTACATCGTCGACGTCGAGCAGAATGTCCTACCCGACATCAGCGGTGACTGGGAGTACCCGCTGTGGCCGCCCGCCTTCTTCGTCGACATCATCCATTGGTACGGCAGGAACTTCGATCCTGTTCTCATTGCCCGTCCCGTCTGGTGGCGCATGACCATCTGGATCGACTCGATCTTCTTTGGACCGTTCTACGTGTTTGCGATCTATGCCTGGACCAAGGGCAAGAACTGGATTCGGATCCCGAGCATCATCTGGGCCTCGGTCATGATGACGAACGTCACGATCATTCTCGGCGAAGAGTTCATGGGGCCGCACGCGACCCCGGCCCCGCTTCTCGTGCTTGCGCTGAACGCTCCTTGGTTCCTGGTGCCGATGTACGTGATCAAACGCATGTACAGCACCGAGACGCCCTTCACCGAGACCGTCTGAATGCCTGGCTTCGTCGAGCGCTACGGGCCCTGGGCGGTCGTTGCTGGCGCCTCCGAGGGCATCGGCGCATCGTTTTCGCGGAAGCTCGCCGCGCGCGGTCTGAACTTGATCTTGGTGGCCCGCCGGGCGCCGCCGCTCGAAACTCTGGCAGCCGAGCTTCACGACCAGCACGGTATCGAGGTCCGGGTGCAGCCGCTCGACCTCGGCTCCTCCGACGCGGTTTCGAGCCTTGGCACGGCGATCGAAGGGCTTGATGTCGGGCTGCTGATTTACAACGCGGCGTACTCGCCGATCGGTCGCTTCATCGACGTCGAAGTCGAGGAGCACCTCAAAGCGGTCGCGGTCAATGTGCAAGGCCCTCTGCGCTTCTCGCACTACTTCGGACGCCGCCTGGCCGAGCGAGGGAAGGGCGGAATCATTCTCATGTCCTCGATGAGCGGCTATCAGGGCACGGCCATGGTCGCCAACTACGCCGCCACCAAGGCCTACGACACCATTCTCGCCGAAGGGCTTTGGTACGAGCTCCGCGGCCGCGGCGTCGACGTGCTCGCCTGCATCGCGGGCGCCACCCTCACGCCGAGCTACGAGTCGGTCACCGACGAGATCCCTACACGAGGACCGGCGCGACCCATGGACCCAGACGAAGTCACAGAGCAAGCTCTTCAAGATCTGGGACGTCGTCCGAGTCGGATTTCGGGGCTTGGTAATCGCCTTGCCTATGCGTTCCTGCATAAGATCCTGGGGCGACGAGCGACGATCGGGATTTTCAGCAAAGAGACCGTTCGCCTCTACGGCTGAGCTCAACCTCGCCAGAACGCTGCGACGTCTCCCACGCGGTCTGGGAGTGTCAGGAGCTCCTCGGGGACCCCGACCACGATGTAGCCGACGCCCTGCTGACGGCCGAGCCGGCGTTGGATTCCGTTGAGGTTGAGAGCGGAGACCGCGCCTGAGCGGACGAGGATGACGACGCGATCCGCGAGCCGGGCTGCGCGTCGGAGCGCTTGGCCTTCGAACGGACCCTCCCAGGCCTCGAGCCGCAACCTGTCGGAGCGGCGGGCCAGTCCCATCGGCTCTGCCGCTCTCGAAGGTCGTCGCACAAGAGCAACCGAGCTCGTACCCGCGCTCGCGCCACCTACGGGATAGGGGCCCGAGGGAGGTGGCGTTTGCAGTGGGGCCCGCTCGTAGAGTCCAATGTTTTGCATGCTCTGGGTGGCGCTACCGCCCTCGTCAAGAAGCCAGTCGGCGTTCACCCGTTCTGCAAGCTCCCGTGCAAGTCGTGACTCAGCCGGGGAGGCGCCGATGACCAAGAGATCGCCCTCCGCCCAGGGCACGACGTCGTCGAGCCCGGCGACGAGCTCGTCCGGGTCATGTGCGATCGTTCGGCCAGGATGTCGCGGCGAGCACCGGCCCGTTTCCCCAAAAAGCGACCTCCGTCGGTGTCTGCAAGTTGAGCCCTCGGAACTCGCGACGCAGCACGATGAACAAGGCAAGGCGAAACGCTGAGCATTGCAATCGCGAGAAAGACGACCGTCTTCATCTTGTTCCGCACCGGGTAGTCCGGGACGGCTCCAGGGTCCAGCACGACGAAGCCGCTCGGCGGATCACGCAGTGCGTCTTCGAGGGCGGCTTCGGTGCGACGCAGGCTGCTGACCAGGTTCTCATTCACGCTCACATCGGCCAGCAACGCGGATGCCTCACCCTCGATGCCAGAGAATGCCTCCACCCGACTCTGTGCTTTGTCGGGCCATCTCGGACAGCCCTCTTTGGCGCTCCCGAAGAGCTGCGAGCTTTGACTTTCGCATCTCGCAGCTGGCCATCGAGGACTTGATACGTCGCGTTGATGCCGAGCAGCCCGTCGCCACCGGGAGTTCGCTGCCACTCCCCGACCGCAAGCTGACGCGCGCAGTTGTTCGACCTGTTGCTGAAGCGCCTGAACCCGAGGGTGATCCGGCGAGAGCGAGGCTCGTTGCACTTACCAGCTCCTGCCGAAGGCGGTCGTACGTGGTTCGCTCCGGCGAGCTTCGCCGCCGACCATGACGCTGGTCTTCGGCGTGCTCGCGAGCAGCGCTTCGAGACTGCGCACCTCTGCCTCGAGGGCGCGGATCTCCGGACAGCGCAAGCTCGCTATCGGCGCGGAGCTTGGCAGCCGACTCGACCATAGATTGTTGCTCCGTCGAAAGACCCGAGATTCCATGCTCCTCGCGAAACTCATTGTATCGACGTCGCGCCGTATCGGCTTTGCCTTCGCTCGCCTCGATGCGCTTCGATTCCTCGGGCGATCTCGTGCTCGATGCGCCTCGACTGTCGCTCTTTGTGATAGCTCCATGAACACTCCGGTGACGACTCCGGCGAAGTCGGCGCATCTTGCGCCGTATCGCCCGGACACCGTGACTGCGGATGGTGGCTCCAGCAGGTTTGTGTCGTAGCCGATCGCCCTCGGCAGGTCGGTCAGGCTTCCGTCGAAGCCAATCTCCTCGCGCGATCTTTCCCAGAACCGACTGCTGCATCAGGGCATCCGCTACCGGTCCAAGCAGCATCGGGGATGGGCCTAGGGCACCAACGTCGAACGTCGCCTTCGTACTTCAAACCACGGTCGTTTCGTAGTCGCTCGACATTCACCAGTTTCACCCACAAGGAAACCGACGAGGAGCCCGCCAACAGCGGCGCCGATCGAGCAAGCGACTGGCCAGCCAACAGCGCTCGTCGAAGCCGGTACGGATCCACGGGGACCCCTGGCCGCTCCGATCCGCTGCCTCCTGGCCTGCCCGTCGGCCCACGGTGAGCCCGTCTCATCCAGCATCGACATGCGCCCTCCCGGTCAATACGCGTTCTGCTTGGCGCCGGAACCAAACACCGTCATGAAGATGATCTGCAAATCCCACAAGCAGACTCCAGTTCCGAATATAGTCGAGATCGTGTTCGATGCGCTTTTCCATCTTATCCAGCGTGTCGGTCTCGCCCCGCCAGCCGTTGACCTGGGCCCAGCCCGTGATGCCGGGCTTGACCTTGTGCCGAAGCATATAGCCTTGGATCTTCTTCCGGTAGAGCTCGTTGTGCGCGACCGCGTGCGGCCGGGGACCGACGATGCTCATGCTCCCCTCGAGAACGTTGAAGAACTGCGGCAGCTCGTCCAGGTTCGTCCGCCGCAGAAACGCCCCGAGCTTGGTGATCCGGGCGTCCCCCGCAGTGGCTTGTTTGATCTCGGGGCCGTCCTCGGTGACCGTCATCGAGCGGAACTTCAGCACGTGGATCACCTCTCCGTTTAGGCCGTATCGCCGCTGCCTGAACAGAGCGGGACCCGGAGAAGTGAGCTTCACGCAGAATGCCGATCACCAGCATCGGGACGGAGATGGTGATCAGAATGAGCGTCCCGACCACGACGTCCTCGAGGCGCTTGAGCCAGCCATCGACCCCGTAGAAGGGGGTCTCGTGCAGGCTGACCGTGGGCACGCCGCCGAGGGTTCCCCAGCGAGCGTGCAAGAGGTCGTAGGCGAAGAAGTCGGCCGCGAGATACACCGAGGCGGTCGTGTCGGAGAGCTGACGCAGGAGCTCGGCAATTCGTGGCTCGGCGCGCAAAGGGAAAGCGATGTAGATCAGGTCGATCTCACCGGCTCTCGCCGCGTTGACCACATCCGCCAAGTCGCCCGCGCGCTGACCGAGCGCCTCTGCGATCGGATGGCAGCGCTCCTCGCTGCGATCGTCATAGAAGCCATGAACCTCGAGACCGAGAGAAGGAACGGCCTTGATTTGGAGAGCGAGCCTCTCGCCGAGCTCCGTCATTCCGATGATCGCGGCGGCCCGCGTGTTGTACCCGTGGGCCCTCAGCTCGCGCAGGGTAAGCGTGGTGGCGGTTCGCCACACTACAACGAGCAGCGGCGCCAGAACGAACCAGGTGGAAACGGTCACGCGCGAGTAGTCTTCTGACCGCTTGGAAAGGAATAAGAGAAACAGTAAGACTGGCACTACACCGACGAACCAGGCCGCCCATATACGCACCAACTGAGGCTTGAGGCGCATTCCACGGGCGCTCTGATACAGCCGGAGCGATTGCCCTATCACCATGAACAGAACCGCGGCGATCGTCGCGGCGGTCCAGGACTTTTGATCCCAGGCCTCGCCCCGTGCATAGGTGGGCAGCCAGAGCGCAGCGTAAATCAATACGAAATCGACTACGCGCATGATGGGGGCCAGCTCGGCGTCCGCAGCGGCGCCCCAGTCGGTGGGTTTCTTGCTCGTCATCGGGAGTTCGGAGACAGTATAGGCATAGCCGCGGCGTTTCTCACTTCAACCTTGCGGACGACCCCGGAGCACGTTAACCACAGGTATGCGTCGGTGCACGGCATTGTTTCTCTCGTTTGCGCTGGTCTCCGCCTGCGCTCGGAACCGCTATCCCCAGACGCCCACCACGCCGTTCGATGACCCGGCCTTTTCGGCGCCCCAGCCCATCATCCTTGCAGGCATGGAATCAGATCCCCCCGAGGCCCTGCGGCTGTTTCCAGGTGATGTGGTCCAGCTCACAACGGTCTCCGCAAAAACGGAGACGTACGACGGCCTGATCGTCGACGCAATGGGTCAACTTCATGTGCCACTCGCGGGCGACATTCAGGTGGGGGGCCTGACACTTGCCAGAAGCCGAGCGGGCGGTCGAGCGGGGTCTACGGCAATACGACCGGTTCGTTCGCGCGAACCTGATCATCAGCTTGCTCGACGGCCACACGGCAGTCGTCGTCGGGGCCGTCACGACACCGGGGCGAATCAAAGTCAGCCCGGGCACCAGGCTGGCCGACCTGCTCGCGCAAGCCGGCGGCGTTTTGCTTGGCCAGTCGGAGTTCATACCGACGCGGCTCGGTGATTTGGACCTCGCGCGCCTCGTGCGGAACGGTGAGGCGCTGCCGGTGAGCCTGCCCCTCGCCTTGGAAGGGGACTCCAAGCACAATATTCGAATCCGTTCGGGCGACCAGCTCTTCGTTCCACCGATCACCAAGAATGCCATCATGGTGCTGGGCGAAGTGGGCCGACCGCAGCCCATGGCGTACCGCAAGGGCATTCGTCTGACCGAGGCCCTCGCGCGCGCCGGCGGAATCAACATGGCCCGAGCGGACCGCAAGGACATTCGCATCGTCCGCGGCCCGCTCACCGAACCACGGGTCTACACCACCAACCTCAAGGCGTTGACGAGTGGCGACGCGACCGACGTCGAGCTCTGGCCGGGGGACATCATCTGGGTGACCAAAACCTGGTACGCGACCACATCGGACGTGATGAGCGGCCTCTCGGAGATCATCTCGCTGGCCAATACGGCAGCCATCCTTGCCCTTGCCGCCGGCGTTGGTAACACCACCCCCAGGTAGATGCATCAGCCGCTGTTCAAACGCCTGCTCGGTCCCGCGGTAGAGACCGAAGAGGTCGACCCGCACACGGTCCAAGGCGGGCTCCTGAAGTCAGAGGAGGCGCTGGTCGACGGCGCTGCGCAGACACGCATCGAGCAGTTCACCGCCGGTCGCGTCTGCAGCCGCACCGCCCTCGGCCGACTTGGCGTGGCGGCGACGACCCCCATCCTGCGCGGGGACGATCGCGCACCGATTTGGCCGCCCGGCTTCACTGGCAGCATTTCGCACACCGACACCTGGTGCGCAGCCGCGGTGGCGCGAACCGAGGACATTCGAGCGCTTGGGCATCGATTTGGAATCATCGACGCCCTTGAAGGAGGCTCTGCTCAAACGGGTCTGCACTCCAAAAGAGCGCGACTGGTTGCACGAGCTGCCCACGCCTGGCGTGACCGGCAAGATCGTGTTCAGCGCCAAAGAAGCGGTCTACAAGTGCCAGTATCCGCTAAGCAATCAGTTCCTCGGCTTCCACGCCGTCGAGGTCGAGCTCGGCGACGACTCGTTCGAAGCGGTCTTCCAGCAGGAGGCCGGCGGGTTCAAACCCGGCGACGTCATCTCGGGCCGCTACCTCGTCGAAGAGGGGCTGGTGGCCACGGCCTGTGAGCTGCCTCGATGAGCGGCGACGATCTCACGGTCGTCATCGACGTTCCTCGAGGCAGTTTCATCAAGCGGGATGACGATCGAGGTCTCGATTTCGTTTCGCCGCTCCCGTGTCCATTCAACTACGGCCATGTGCCGGGCACCCTTGCGGAAGACGGCGAGGCGCTCGATGCGGTGGTCCTGGGTCCGAGGCTGCCGCTCGGCAGCACCGCGACGTTCACAAAGAGAGCCCGCGTCGACTTCCTCGATGGCGGAAGGTTCGATCCCAAATGGGTCTGCGCCGACGCGCCGCTCAGCCGCTTCCAGCGGCTACAGGTGGCCTGGTTCTTCCGCTGCTACGCCATCACAAAGAGCCTGATCAACCGAATTCGCGGGAAGCACGGGCCGACACGCTACCGCGGCTGGATCTAGACGCCCTTGCGGTACAGACTCCCTCATCCGCTTGCGTGAGTCGATCGACATACGAATCTCGTCGTCGCTGGCGTCGATAGACGCGCACGCCTGGGATCAATTGGTCGGCGAAGACGATCCGTTCGTCGAGCATGCGTTTCTGTCCCTGCTCGAAGAAAGCGGGTCCGTAGGGCGAGGCTCGGGCTGGGAGCCGACGCACGTCACGGCCTGGCGCGGCAAACGACTCGTGGGCGCCTTGCCGCTCTATTTGAAGACGCACAGCTACGGCGAGTACATCTTCGACTGGGGCTGGGCGGATGCGGCCTCGCGATTGGGGCTCAGCTACTATCCCAAGCTGGTCGCCATGGTGCCGGTCACGCCGGTGACCGGGCGGCGCTTCCTTTTCGCAGCGGACGAAGATCCGGCCGCAAATCGTCCGTCGCCTGATCGACGGCTGTCACGAGGTTGCCGAGTCGACGCGGGCGTCTTCGATTCATCTGCTTTTCTTGAGCCCCGAAGAGCAGGACTGGGTTGCCCGGGACGGCCGACTAATGAGTCGGCTTTCTTTTCAGTTTCACTGGCGGAACGAGGGCTACGACGATTTTGAAGACTTCATCGGCAACTTCCGTTCATCGATGCGGAAGAAGCTACGCAAAGAGCGTCGGGTTGCGGCCGAAGCCAAGCTCCAAATCGAGGAGCTTCGCGGAGACCAGCTCAGTGTGAAGGATTGGCTGGCCCTCGAGCGCCTCTACCGCGCGACCTGCGGCCGCAAGGGCTCCTACCCCTATCTGACCCCTGCATTCTTCGAGCTCGCGCCATCCCGGCTCGATGGGTCCCCGCTGGTCTTCACGGCCAAAGACGAGGGCCGCATCGTCGCGGCCTCGATCAATTTCGCGAAGGGCGGGCACCTCTACGGTCGATACTGGGGAGCGACGCAGCGCCACGACATGCTTCATTTCGAGCTCTGCTACTACCGTCTCATCGAGCACGCGATCGACCATGGCATGCGCCGCTTTGAAGCGGGAGCACAGGGCACCCACAAGCTGCGGCGTGGTTTGATGCCTGTCCCCATCCACAGCGCGCACTGGATTCGCAACCCGGTGCTGCAGCAGGCCGTGGCCGATTTCCTTCCGCGAGAGGCCTTTTCGGTGCAACAGCAGATCAGCGAGCTCCGTCACCATGGCCCCTTTCGGCGCCACGAAGACGACGACCTAAGGCCGAACCGGGCCTCCGGATGACGCTGCTCTTCGTCTACGCCGGGATCGCGCTCAGCGTGTCCTTCCTCTGCTCGATCCTCGAGGCGGCGCTGCTCAGCGTCACCCCGTCTCACCTTGCAAAGCTCGAACAAGACCGTCCCAAGGTTGGCGGGCGCCTGCGCGCGCTCAAGGCCCATGTCGATAGGCCCCTCGCCGCGATTCTGACGCTCAACACCACCGCGAACACCGTAGGCGCGGCCGGAGTCGGCGCCGAAGCGCAGCGCTTGTGGGGTTCCGAGGTGTTGGCGATCACCTCCGCAGCGCTGACCCTGCTGATCCTCTTTATCGCCGAGATCATTCCCAAGACGCTCGGCGCCATGTACTGGCGACGCTTGGCCGGCTTCATGTCGACGGTCTTGCCGCCGCTGATCTTGATCCTGCTTCCGCTCGTTTGGCTCTCGGAGAAGCTGACCGGCTTT
Organism: uncultured delta proteobacterium; assembly: GCA_963712235.1. GTDB lineage: Bacteria > Myxococcota_A > Polyangia > Polyangiales > Houyiibacteriaceae > SG8-38. The sequence continues at coordinate 318,647 of CAVQHC010000001.1, read as the reverse complement.
CTCAAGCGACGGCAAGTCTCAGATAAGCTCTCGCGCGAAGAATTTGCCGCCTTGGCGCGCGTCGGGGGAGAGCAGGGCGTCTTCGACAAATCGGAGATGAGAATACTCCGCAATTTGTTTCACTTCGGCTCGCTGCGGACCAGAGACATCATGACCCCGCGCACCGTGATGTTTTCACTCGAAGAAAACACGACCGTGCGGGATGCGATCGCCGAGCGCGGCTCCATGATTTTCTCGCGAATCCCGATCTGGAAGAAGACCTCCGACGAGATGACCGGATACATTTTGAAAGATCAGCTCTTTCTACGCGCCGCGCGCGACGAGCTGGATATACCGATTCACAGATTTGCCCGTGAGGCCTTGATGGTGCCCGACACCCTTCCGCTGCCCACTCTCTTCGAGAAGCTACTCGACCACCGAGAGCACATCGCGGTGGTCGTCGACGAGTACGGTGGTGTGGATGGCGTCGTCACGATGGAAGACGTTCTCGAAACGCTCATCGGGCTCGAGATCGTGGACGAGATGGACTCGGTCAAGGACATGCGCGCGATGGCCCGCGCCAAGTGGGAAGCGCGGGCCAAGCACATCGACAGCAAGGCCCGAGGCCCGGCGAAGCTCGTGGACTCCACGGAGCGCTGATGAAGGCCTCGCTCACAGGCGGCGGTCTTCCCGGCTCGGCTCGCGCGCGATGGCTCTACGCACTCAAGCCGGCGAGTTGGCCCAAGCTGTTTGTACCGGCGCTCTTCGGGCAGGCGATCGGTGCAAGTCCATCGAATGGGCTCGACGCGCGTGCGCTCGGATGGGGCGTGGGCTTCACCGTCCTCGGGCTCGGCTTCATCGTCTTGCTCAACGACTGGGGCGACCGCGAGGTCGACGCCATCAAGCGAAGAATGTTTCCCGATGGCTGCTCCCCCAAGACGATCCCCGACGGCATCCTCGACGCGCGGGCAGTCGGGGTCGCAGGGCTTCTCTTTGGCGGCGCCACGATGCTCGTCGCCGCGTGGCGCAGAGCTGGCCCTGCGTCGGCCGCTGGCGTTTGAAGCGGGGCTCTTCAGCATGCTGGTCTTCGTCGCTTACACGCTCCCGCCGCTGCGCTTGAACTACCGGGGCGGAGGTGAGCTCTTGGAAATGTTCGGCGTGGGCATGGCGCTCCCCCTCTACAACAGCTACCTGCAGTCAGGCGCCCTCACGCCGAGTGTCTGGCTCTGGGTCGCCGGGTTCTCCCTGCTCAGCCTCGGGAGCGGCGTCGCCAGCGGCCTGTCCGACGAACAGAGCGATCGCATCGGAGGAAAGCGCACCTTCGCCTCCGTCTTTGGGAACGCCGCCGCGCGCAAGCTCACCGAAGCCTGCGTTTTGCTCGGGGCCGCGGTTTGGCTGGGCGCGTCGGTCGCGAAACCACACTGGTTGCCGCTCTGGGCCGTCGCGCCCGCCGCGGCAATCCTCCTGTGGAACTTCGTTGCCATGCGAAAGGTCAGCCATGAGGCCGTCACAAACGCATTTGTGGCGCAGGGCGAGTACAAACGTTTCCTTCATCGCGCGATTTGGCATAGTACGATGGTGGCGGCGCTGCTCCTGTGGCTACGACTGGGATGGACATGACGGCCCACGCGATAGACGAAACGATTTCCCCATTGCGCGAGATCGAGGCCAGGATCCAACAAACCCGATTCGGCTCCTTGAGCCTCGATCCGAATCGCAAGACCGCACGGTCGCCGACCGAGCTCGTGTCCGCCCTTGCCGACGCACAGCAGTTGCCGCACCTAGCGTCAGCGGCTTCGGCGGTCGCAGAGGCACAGCTCCGTAGTTTTCCCGAGAATCTATTTTGGGACTTCGATTTCTACCTGGCTTCCATTCACCGCGACGCCTCGGCCGCCCCCGACTACGCGAGCTACCTCGAGGAAGCCACGCGTATCACGGTCGGCTTGATGACCCTTTACGGTCAGCAGTCTGTGATTCGATTTCGGTACGTCCACGACTTCATGTACGGCTTCGACTGGGCGCGCTGGGTCCGTCGCGAACCAGACGAACGGAATGGCATCGAGCCATTCGGCATCGACTTCCTGCAGCAGACGGAAAGCCGCGGTCGCGACATTTTGACCTTGATCAAGGCGGACGACGATTGGTACCCGAAGCTCGCCGACGGCACCGTGCGAAATCCGTTTCCCTTTTCGCGCGAGCCCGAAGAAGAGCTGTCGCTGTATCGACTGCTGGCCGACAGGGATTGCATTCCCGTACGAGCATGGCGAATCGACGCCCAAGCCGATTCCAGTCGGGATTTCGATGCTCTGCGCGAAGATCTAGCCGCGTCGCTCGGCCTGAGCGGCTAGCCGGCTAGCCAGCGAGCAGCATCGCAAGCACCCAGAGCCCGACGAGCAGGTTGAGCGCGATGCTCGACCACCAGGCGGCGCGAAAAGGGTCCACCGCGCGAGCGCCGGCTAAGAGGGGGAGCAGCGGCAAGATCGCCACGCCGGCTTTCGCCGGGATCGAAACGGAAGGCGTCCAAAAGAAGATCGCAAGCGCGGCGAACGCGATCCCTGCGGAGGCGAAACGCCGCGCGGACGCCATCCCGTACCGAACGGGCCAGGTCTGCTTCTGGGCTGCTGCATCGTCCTCGACGTCTGGGAGGGCGGTAAGCACGTTGCTGCAAACGCCGAGGAGCGCCGCCGGGCCCATCACCCAGCCCGGCGCGAAAACGATTTCGGTCTGCAGATAGTAGCCGAGCGAAGGAAGGCCGATGCCGACCCCGATACCCTGCAGCAACTCGCCGCCGCCCCGATAGCTCAAGCGAACCGGATTGAAGCTATAGAGCCACATCAGTAGCAATGCCGCGAGTGCATAGAACGGTGTCAGGCTGCGGCCAACGAAGACGAGCCCGCAGGAGTAGAGCAGCAGCAGCCACGCGGCCGATTGAGCAGCGCGACCGACTTGTCGACTGGTCAGTTTGCCGTCTGGAATTACGCCAGAGCCCCCGGAGAGCAGGGTGCGCCGGCCGCTGTCCGCTTCGTGGTCTGCGAAGTCGTTCGCGAACACCACGAACAGATGATCCAACAGTCCCCAGAGTATCGCGGCAGCCAGCCACCACCCGCTGAACCGTCCGGTGACGTGCCAAGCAGCCGCCTGTCCCAAGACCAAGGGCACCGCAATATTGATGTGGGCGAGCGGTCGCGACGCTTGAATCCAGGCTTTCATGGCGGCTGTTCGCTCGATATCACGTTTCGATCCTGCTAGGGCTGCGAGGTGCACGCGCCCAGCGGGGAGCCCCTCACACGGCAGATTCAGTTCTTCACCGGCAAGGGAGGGGTAGGCAAGTCCACCGTCCTCGCGGCGCTGGCGACCGCGGCGGCGCGCGCCGGAAAACAACCGCTGATCGTCGAGCTAGGGGCACACACCTCTTCGTCGCATTTGTTTCACAGTCCCGACGTCGGTTACCAACCATCGGAGGTCGCGCCCGGCGTGCACGCGACCCGCGTTCTGTTCGAGCCGGCGCTCATCGACTACATCACGTCACGGCTCAAGCTTCGGCCCATCGCGAGCCTGGTCGCGAAAAACAGCTCGCTGCGCCGTTTGTTCTTGGCGGCTCCCGGTGTCGATGAGATCGTGACCCTGCATCGGGTGGCGCAGCTCGCAGCCGACGAGCGCTGGGGCCCGATTCTGGTCGACCTCGAATCGACCGGACATGCCCTGATGTTCTTCGATCTGCCGAGCGTCCTCGAGGTGTTTCTCAGGGACGGCCCCCTCCGACAGGTCGTCGATAGCGCAACCAAGCTGCTTGCCGACCCGCAACGATGCGCCATTCACATCGTGACCGTGCCGGAGCCTTTGGCCGTCAACGAAACGATTCACCTTCACGCCGAGCTCCGTAAACGAGAGGACTTGCGTCTCGGCTACTTGTTCATCAACCGGGTCCCGCGCGCCTGGCTCGACGATGACGAGAATCGACTCGTGGACGCTGAGCTCGCCGGGGCGAGCGCCGGCCAGCCTTGGGCGCCCGACTTGGCGCTCGCCCAGTATCTCGCCCAGCGTCGTCAGACGGCCGACAAATGCATCCGTGGGCTTCACCACGACATCGATCTGCCGACCATGACCTTCGAGGCGCAGGACGAAGGGAGCGCGACGATCATTTCGGAGCTTTCAGTCGCGATCGAGCGAGGGGGGGTTTGGTGATCGCGCTTTCCGACGATTGCAGGCTGGCGTTTTGCGTCGGCGTCGGCGGTGTAGGCAAGACCACCTTCGCAGCAGCCCTCGGGCTTGGCGAGGCCTTGCGTGGGAGGTCGGTCCTCGTCCTGACCGCCGATCCAGCGCGTCGCTTGGCGGACGCGCTCGGCATCCGCGGCCTCTCCGATAAGGCATCCGACGTCCCGCTGCCCACAACCTCGGACGCCGCAGAGCGCCGCAAGGGCGAGCTTCATGCCGCCATGTTGGAGACCAAAGCAAGCGCCGACGAGATCATTCGACGCGCCGCCCACGATGAAGCGAGGGCCCAGCGAGTCTTCGACAATCGGATTTATCAGGCCTTCTCCAACACGCTCGCGCGTTCGCATGCCTACGCTGCGATGGAGCGGGTTCACGAAGCGGTCCATGACGCGCGCTACGATCTCGTGGTCGTCGACACGCCGCCGGCGCAGAGCTCGATCGAGATCCTCGACGCGCCGGCGCGCCTCGTGAGCTTCCTCGATCAGCGCGTCGTTCGATGGTTTCTGCAGGCCACCGAGGAGTCACCGCAGCTACGCGGCGGCGCGATTGCACAGGGATTGTTGCGAATCGTGGCCGGAGAATCGCTCGTCTCTGCTCTCACGGAGTTCCTCACCGAGATGGCCTTCCTTCGCGAAGGGTTCTCCGATCGGGCTAAGGATCTCCAGCAGCTCATGCGGTCACCGAGCACCAGCTTCGTACTCGTGTCGTCGCCGGACTCGATCGGCATCGAGGCTGCCAAGTCGGTTGCCGCCGAGGTCCGGAGCCGCGATTTCGAGCTCGCGCAGCTGGTCTTCAACCGCGCGTTCATCCCTGGAGCTGCCCGTCCGTCGGTCGGTCCGGTTAGCTACCCCGAGAGGCTTGCCGCCCTTGCCCCCAAGCTCGAGCAAATGCGAGCGCTGCTGCACGCAGAGGAAGAGCAGAAGCGTTCAAACATCCTGGCGTTCTGCAACGAGCATGGCGTCGGGGCCTGGTCTCTCCCCGAGGCCAGGCGACCGCTCGGTGACCCTTCAGCCCTGGCCGGCTGGATCGAGCAGGCGCGACCGGTTTCGCCCAGCACGTAGCGTCCACCCGTGGTTTCGTGCCATCCTTCGGCGCATCGAGAGGCCTCATGGAGCACATCATCAAGCACAACCTCAGTCCGGAGCTGGCAAAGAAGGCTGCGGACAAAGCCGCGGAGCACTACACCAAGAAGTGGGAGAAGTACGACGCGAAGTCGACGTGGGTGACGGACACCAAGGCCGAAATCACGTTCCACGTCAAAGGCGTTCACGTCGCCGCAACCGTCGACATGCTGCCGGGTCAAGCCGTCATCGAGATGCAGAAGGTTCCGCTTCTCCTCCGTCCTTTCAAGAACATGGCCCTCGATGTCGTGCAGCGCACGATGGAGAAGTGGATCGAGAAAGCAAAGAACGGCGAGCTCGACTGACCTCGGTCACGGGTCGTTCAGTGCATCGTCCTCAAGCGCTTACGAACTGCTTCAAGGCAGCGTCGCCGTGTACGCTGCGGAGCTTGCGGAGTGCGAGCGCCTGTAGTTGACGAATGCGCTCTCGGCTGAGACCGAACTCACGCCCGATCTCCGCGAGCGTGTGCGACTCTTTCTCGCCGATGCCGAAGCGCATGCGAATGATTCGCTGCTCGCGTGGGTTGAGCGTTTCCAACGCTCGCTCGACGGACTTCGACAGATCTTCGCCGATCACCGTGTCCATCGGCGTTCCGGCTTCTTCATCTGCAATCAAGTCCCGTAGCTCGCTGTTGCCGTCGTTGCCGACGGGCATCTCCAGGGACACCGTGTCCCTCGATATCATGAGAAGATTCGCAACCTGATCGGTCGGCAGCTTCATTCGCTGGGCGATCTCCGCAGCGCTCGGCTCTCGGCCGAACTCGCCGGTGAGCTTGCGAGTCATCCCCGTAACCTTGGTGAGCAGCTCACAGGCATGAACCGGGATACGGATCGTGCGCGCCTGGTCGGTCGTTGCGCGCGCCATCGACTGGCGAATCCACCACGAGGCATAGGTCGAGAGCTTGTAGCCCCGGCGGTAGTCGAACTTATCGATCGCGCGCATCAAACCCATGTTGCCTTCTTGAATGAGGTCCATGAAGGGCAGGCCTCGCTTCAGATACTTTTTCGCAATGGCAACGACGAGTCGTAGATTGGCTTCGACCATTTCCGATTTCGCACGTTCGACGTCGGCATGGGCCGTCGTGACGACTTGTTGGAGCTTGCGAAGCTTGTTCGCGCTGAGCCCGGAGTCAGCCTCGGCCTTTTTTCGAGCGTTTGTTCCTTCGCCGCAGGACTGCACGTACGAATCGAGCGCGCAGATCACCGCTTCGAACGCTGGTTCGATGGCCGCTTCACGGACGGCTAGGTCCTGAGTGGCAACGCGCTCACAAACCTCGCTGAGGTCGTCCAGGTGAAGCTTTGCCTCGAGGACCGCGTCGTAGATCGTCTGGCGACCTTTTTCGATCTGACGGGCGAGCTCCACTTCCCCTTCACGCGTCAGGAGGCTCACCGCGCCCATCCAGTCGAGATAGGTCTGCACCGGCTCCGCGCTCAGGACGTTGGTCTTTTCGGCCGACTTGGCGGAGCGACGGCGATCCCCGCGCCGGTTCTTGCCTTGCTTGACCGTGACCTCGACGCCGGCTGCCTCGAGCCGCCGAAGGAACTTCCGAACGTTCCCCTGGCTGGCTCCCATCTCCGCGATGACCGCAGACGCTTCGTTGTACGTGATCCAACCCCGCGCCTTCACCGCATCGATGACTTCGTCCATTGTTGCGTTGTTGCTAGAAGATTTTGCTGACATTGGTATTTCCATCGCCTCTCTAAGCGTGTGGTACCACCCAACTGGAAAAGTAGCAACCATATGATCAAAAAAATATATAAATACTGTGAACGCGACATCACTGTTGGATAGCTCACAATGTAGGCAGCAGCTGATTGAACCTTCATTCATTTTCTGGTTGCCCCTGCTTGTATGCAGCCTCTAGGATTCGCGGGGATGTTCGAGCAGCGTTACCCAATCCTGCGTTCGAAGGCCGATCCGAAGTCGGAGGCTTATCAGGCCAATCGCGAGGGCAACCTCTCCGCGCTGGCGGCCGTGGGCGAGGCGCTTGCCAAGGCCAACGGGGGTGGCGGCGAGAAGTACGTGAGTCGCCATCTCGCGCGCGGCCGAATCCTTCCGCGCCAACGCATCGAGATGCTTCTCGATCGTGACAGCTTCTTTTTGGAGATCGCTGCTTTGGCCGGCCACGGGATGAAAGGCGAGGTGAGTGGCTCTTCGGTCGTTGGCGGCGTCGGCCTGGTGAGCGGCGTGGAGTGCTGCATCACGGCAAGCGAGGCGACCGTGAAGGGCGGAGCGATTACGCCCATCAGCATGCTGAAGACCGGAAGGCTTGCGGAGATCTGCGAACAGAACCGGCTACCGGGTATCGCCTGCATCGAATCCGCCGGCGCAGATCTACCCAAGCAGGATCAAATCTTCGTCCCTGGCGGCGCCGGTTTTCGCCACCTCACGCAGCGATCTGAGAACAAGATTCCGACCATCTGCTTGGTCTTTGGAAGCTCTACCGCCGGCGGCGCGTACATGCCGGGGATGAGCGATTACGTCGTCATGGTCAAAGAGCAGGCCCAGGTCTATCTCGCGGGTCCGCCTCTGGTGAAGATGGCGACCGGCGAAGAGACCGATCACGAGGAGCTGGGCGGCGCTGAAATGCACTCCGTCATCAGCGGCGTGTCCGACTACCTCGCCGAGGACGAAATCGATGCGATTCGTCTCGGCCGGGAAATCGTGGCGCATTTCCAGTGGCAGAAGCGCGGCCAGTTTCGCCCTCGCCTGGTCGAGGCGCCGATCTACGACGCCGAGGAGCTGCTGGGCATCGCTTCTTCGGACGTGCGCGTTCCTTTCGACCAGCGCGAGGTCATTGCTCGAATCGTCGATGGTTCACGGTTCAGCGAATTCAAGCCGCTTTACGGCAAAACGATGCTTTGCGGCTGGGCTCACATTCACGGATTCCCCGTCGGCATCATTGCAAACAACGGGACCATTTTCAGCGACAGCGCCAACAAGGGTGCGCAGTTCATACAGCTCTGCAATCAAAGCGACATCCCGCTCGTGTTTTTGCAGAACACCACCGGATTCATGGTTGGGAAACAGTACGAGCAAAACGGGATCATCAAGCACGGCGCCAAGATGATCAACGCGGTGTCCAACAGCACAGTTCCGGCGATCACCATCATGACTGGCTCGAGCTACGGCGCCGGCAACTACGCGATGATGGGGCGCTCCTATCGTCCGCGTTTTCTCTTTACGTGGCCCAACCACAAGATCGCGGTCATGGGCGGCAAGCAGCTTGCCGGAGTGCTCGACATCATTCAGCGCGGCGCTGCCGCAAAAAAGGGAATCGAGGTCGACGAGAAGATGCTGGAGGTCGCAAAAATGATGACGGAGAAGCAGATCGAGGATCAGTCGACCGCACTCTACGCGACCGCTCGCGTCTGGGATGACGGCATCATCGACCCGCGGGATACGCGCACCGTGATCGCGATTTGCCTGTCGTCGGCATACAACGCTCCCGTCGAGGGAACCACGTCATGGGGCGTCTTTCGCCACTGAGGAGAAGAAGAGGCGTTGACACAGACGATTCAAAAGATCCTCCTGGCCAATCGCGGTGAAATCGCGCGAAGGATCATGCGCACGTGCCGCAAGATGGGCATCGCGACGGTCGCGGTCTATTCCGACGCAGACGCCGAAATGCCCTTCGTCGATGAGGCCGACGAAGCGATTCGCCTCGGTCCTGCCCCGAGCTCGGAAAGCTACCTTCGCATCGACAGGATTCTCGAAGCGGCCGAGATCACCAAGAGCGACGCCATTCACCCGGGCTACGGCTTTCTTTCGGAAAACGCCGGCTTTGCCGAGGCCTGCGGTCAGGCTGGTGTGATCTTCATCGGACCGACCCCGGACGCCATCCGAGCGATGGGATCGAAGCGCGAGGCCAAGGCCTTGGTTGAAAAGGCAGGCGTTCCCGTGATCCCCGGATACGACGGTGCAAACCAAGACCCGAAGGTTCTAGCGGAAGAAGCGATCAAGATCGGCTTTCCGGTGCTGCTCAAGGCGAGCGCAGGCGGCGGCGGCAAGGGGATGAAGCGCGTTGTTGAAGCAAGCGAGTTGCCCGACGCCATCGCATCGGCAGCCCGAGAGGGCCAGAGCTCTTTCGGGGATGGGACGCTCTTGGTCGAGAAGTACATCGAGGATCCGCGGCACGTCGAGATCCAGATCCTCGGCGACAACCACGGCAGCCTGATTCATCTCAACGAGCGAGAATGCTCGATCCAACGCAGGCACCAGAAGATCATCGAAGAGACACCGTCTACGGCGCTCGATCCCGCACTTCGAAATCGGATGGGGGAAGCGGCGGTTCGCTGCGGCAAGGCGATCGGCTACACCAACGCTGGCACGGTCGAGTTCATCCTTGCGCCCGACCACAGCTTCTATTTTCTCGAGGTCAACACGCGCCTCCAGGTGGAGCATCCGATCACCGAGTGCGTGACGGGGCTCGACCTGGTCGAAGAGCAGATCCTGGTTGCCCAAGGCGAGGCGCTTCGCACGACGCAAGAGGCCGTCCGCTTCGAGGGCGCCGCCATCGAGGTGCGTCTCTACGCCGAAGACCCGGCTGCCGGCTTCCTTCCACAGAGCGGACGGGTGGTCGACTGGGACCTGCCTCTGGCAGAGGGCTTGCGCGTCGATAGCGGTGTCGAGACCGGGAGCGAGGTCGGTATCCATTACGATCCGATGCTGGCGAAGATCATCACGTCCGCAGAGAGCCGACCTCTCGCCCTTCAGCGAATGCGCCGCGCCCTGCGCTCGCTGAGCGTGCAGGGCGTGACCACCAATCGGGACTTCCTGCTCCGAGTGCTAGACCATCCGGCCTTCATCGCGGGCGACATCGATACACACTTCATCGACCGACATCTCCACGACCAACTGGGCGACGGCGTTTGTGAGCTCGACGAACATCGCGCGGCAATCGCCGCGGCGTTAGCCGAACAGCAGATGCGCAACGGCCGTCGGGTTCTTCTCCCCGAAATCCCGTCGGGCTGGCGAAACAACTATCACACCCCGCAGTGGGTCGAATACGTCGTGAGCGACAGGGACCTGCGGGTGAACTACCGGCATCTGGGTGAGAACCGGTTCAACGTCGAGATTGGCGAACAGGAGCACAGTGTCCGCGTCGTCTCCTGGGACGCTCCAGAGCTCATTGTCGAGGAGGGCCCGCATCGCTGGCGCGCACGGGTCAGCTTCGACGGCGATCGAAGCTACGTCCACAGCTCCCAGTTCAGCCTTGCCCTTCAGCGCAAGCCGCGCTTTCCCGACAAGTCCAAGGAAATTCCAGCCGGCGGCTGCATTGCCCCCATGCCCGGCAAGGTGGTCGAGCTTCGCGTCGCCGAGGGCGACCCGGTAAAGGCGGGTCAGGTGCTATTGATCATGGAAGCGATGAAGATGGAGCACACCGTCACGGCGCCGCAGGACGGCACTGTGGCCCAGGTCTCGGTCGTCGCGGGTGATCAGGTCGATGCCGACGCCTTGCTCATCGTCGTGGACCAATCCTGATCGCCCCGATCACGCGGCGTCGAGCTCGGCGATCATCTGGTCGCCGCTGAGCTGCGTCGCCGAGGCGCCATCGGCATATTTCATGAGACCCGCTCGCGCGTAGTGCGGCTTGATCCGATCGCTGAGGAGCCCGATCTCTCGAAGGTTCGGCACCAGACGCTGGAACATGACCTGGCGGAAAATCGCGAAGCCGGGCGAATCCGTCACGAACTGCGCCCACTCTTTGCGTGTCAGCTTGTGCTCGAACCACTCCTCGTACACCTCGAAGGAGAGGAAGCGATTGCGCATCAGGAGCGCCACTTCAAATGCCCAATCCTCTCGCTCCCGCCGCTCGCGGTCGCTCAGCTCCTGCCGGAAATGGTCGCGCAAGGCGATCACTCCGTAGTGCACGTGCCTGGCCTCGTCCTGAATGACCATCTTGAGGAGCTGCTTGAGCATTGGCTCGCCGGTCATCTGATACAGCGTTCCAAACGCACCGAGCGCGAGGCCCTCGACCATGATCTGCATGCCCAAGAACTTCACGTCCCATCGGGAGTCCTGGATGAGGGCGTCGATGATCACGAACAGGTTGTCGTTGATCTGGTACAGCTTGTTCATCTTGGAGTCGAGGTAGCGGTGAAATACCTCGACGTGGCGGCCTTCGTCGACCACCTGGGTCGCCCCGTATAGCTTGCCGTCGAAAAACTGCACCGCTTCGGTGACCTGGGCCGCCGCGAAAAGCGCGCCTTGCTCGCCGTGCAAGAACTGACTCAGCATCCAAGAGGCGACACTCGAATTGAGCCGCCGTTCCTCGAGGTCGCTAAGCTTGATGCCCCTTGCACGAAGAGCGTCGTAATCCATGAAGTGGCGAGGAATGATCGGCTTTTCGGGATTCTCCGGGTCGACATCGATGTGCCAGGGGAGGTCGTCCCCATTCCACTGCTGCTCTTTGGCCCTCGTGTAGAGCTCGCGCATTTCCGGCTGGTCGTTCGGGTAGGTCCAGTCGAAGTACACCTCGTGGTTCGAAGGCATCTTCGTCGGAACGCCCTGCTTTCCTCGCTGAAGGATCAAACCACGCACACCAGAGGGCGCCATCGACTTCAAGACCTTGGCGTTCTTGGTGGCGGTCATCAGCTGCACGGCTTCGACGTACGGCTCGATTCGGCGGCGGATTTCGTGGGGCAGATTGTCGAGTACTTTGTCGCTGAGCATGGCCAGGTCCTTCTATTAGAGCACGTTCGCGAAGAATTCCCGAATCTTCGTTGAATGTAAACGCATGATGTAACGATCGAGGATAGGGACGACAGCTTCGATCATCAGCGCGACCTTTTCCGGCGGGAGCTCCGATAGCCGCGAGGAGACCAATCGCACTTCTTCGTTCAAGAGATTGGTGATGGCGTCTTGATAGAGCGCCATGTCCTCCACTCGGAAGCCGAGGTCCGGCGTGAAGCCCATCTGGCGGATCTTACCAAAGACTTCGAACACCCAAACATCGGCCGCTGCGATTCGGAGGGCGCCGTTTGAGTGCGCGCCGCCGACCAGACCGAGCTCGAAGGCGCGTTCGACGTCCTCGGGGTCCACTCCGGTGTCGTCGGCGATCTCGCGCGGGGTCAGAGTAGGGCTGCGGTCCTCGCTGGTCTTTAGCGATTCGGCGAGGCGCTCTTTGACGCCGGCCAAAAACGCATGTTGACGCGGCGAAAATACGCCGTCTTCACCATCGAACAGAGCTTTGATCGCCTTCAAGGGAAGGAACCGCTCGTGCTGGAGCTTTTTGACGAGGTGAAGGCGCTCCAGGTGCTCCTCGCTGTACCAAGCCATGTTTCGGCCGGTCTTTCGTCCAGGTGGGAGTAACCCCTGTTGAATGTAAAAGTGGATCGCCTGACGCGGTAGACCCGTGGCCTCGCACAGATCCTTCATGCGATACGTCCATCGCGCTTCGTCGAGGTCGACCGCTTCGGAGCGCGCGGTCATGTACCCTCCACTTCGATCTGGCATGGCGTCAGCGGGCGGCCGACGCAGGTCAAGACGTAGCCTTGTTCGCGTTCACTGTGGCTGAGGCAGTTCGGCTCCTCCATATCTACGTCGCCTGCCACGCGGCGAACGCGGCAGGCCCCGCAGCCGCCCATGGCGCATGAAAACGGCATGTCGATTCCAGCAGCCAGCGCTGCTTCGAGAATCGATTGTCCCGGTTCGACTTGAATGCCGTGCTCGTGACCAGCATGGGAAACCCGAACCAGCTCGGTCTTGACGCTTCCTGCGTTTCGCGAACGAGCCTCGGGGCTGCTGAACCGTTCTTCGGCGATTCGGCTGGCTTCGACGCCACGCCGTTGCAGGGCGTCATGCGTCTGCTCCATCATAGGCGTCGGCCCACATACGAAGTAGCGCAGCATGCCGTCATCGATGACGCCCAGCGCCTGCAGGCGAGATTCGAGCACCTCGCTCCCTAGGAGCCCCCGCTCCCCAGTCCACCATTCGGGCGGATGCTCGAGCACGTGATCGACGACCAGTCGATGGCCAAACTCGCGGCAAAGCGCCTCGAGCCGGTCCCGGAAGATTACGTCGTCCCAGCCGCGATTCCCGTAGATCAATGTCACGCGGCTGCCCGCCTCCACGCGCAGGACGGTTTCGAGAATACTCATGATGGGAGTGATCCCGCTTCCCCCTGCGACCATCACGAAGTGTCGTTCGTTCACGGAACGCGGCTCGACGGTGAAGTTGCCGGAGGGACCCAGGACGGCGAGTTGGTCGCCGACCTGAATCGTATCGTTCAAGTGGTTGCTGACTCGCCCGTCTTGGATGCGCTTCACGGTAATGTGCCGTGGAACGTTGGGCAGGCACACGCTCGCCAAGGAATAAGCGCGTCGCAGACGCTCGCCATCGATGACGACGTCGACGCTGAGAAACTGACCCGGCCTGAATTCCAACGCCGAGCCGTCGGCCTCGGTCAAATAGATCGAAACGGCGTCGTTGGTTTCACGAACGACGTCGACGACCTCGAGCGGCCTTGCCATGTTCGGCGTCTTGCGCGGCAACGAAACCAACGAACCCGCAGAGGGACGCGGACGCTCGATCACCGGGGGAGGGGTCTTTCCAAGAACCAAGCGGTCGCGAAGCATCCGTACGTCACGCTGCGCGGCGCGAATGCGCTCTGCGAGGCGGCGCGGAAGCAGGTTCAGGGGATCGACCTCGTCGAGTGGCGTGGGCAGCTCGATCTCATCGACGAGCGGCGTTGCTGTTCGCCCGCTGGCCCGGTCGATCAGCGTCGTGGCGTCCAGACGCGCCTGTTCGATCCACGGCGTGAGCGCAGCCGGCATTGTTCGTGCCGCCAGCGACATCGCGGCATCTAAGCGGTCCGGGCGACGGCGTTGCTTGCCCTCCATAAACGTTAGCGTGCCTGGGATGCGGCAGAGTGTCAAGTGTGACTAGACACTTGACTCACATTGTGGGCTAGAGTGAGCAAATCGAATGGTTTCACCTCCACTGATCACGGCCTCGGAGGCTGTCTCATCCATGGGCAGTGCGATTCTTCTCGATGCTCGGGCTGGGCCGGGAGCTGCCGAGGCCTTCGAGACCGAACATTTGCGCGGCGCCGTTCGTGTCGAACTCGAATCGGACCTCTCTGAGCTCGGGGACCCTGCGGCGGGGGGCCGGCACCCCCTCCCGGCCGTCGACCTCTGGCTTTCGCGTCTCGGAGGATGGGGCGTCCGCCCGTCACGACAGGTGATCCTCTATGACGACGCCGGCGGCGGGCTCGCAGCCGCCCGCGCCTGGTGGATGCTGCGGGCGATTGGCCACGAGCGCGTCGCCGTGGTCGACGGCGGTTGGCAAGCCCTGCGCGAGCGGAAGGCCCCCACCGAAGCGGGTCTCGCGCAGGCGAGCTCCGTTGGCTCGTATCCGAGCAAGGTCGATCGTTGGCCGGCCGTCGATGCCGAGCTCGTCGAACGTGTTCGCAGAAATCCCAATTGGCTCGTCATCGATGCGCGAGCGCCGCAAAGATACGTCGGCACGACCGAGCCTATCGATCCCGTCGCGGGCCATATTCCAGGCGCGCGCAACGTCTACTGGCAGTCACAGCTCGACGGCAGCGGTTTGTTCCTTCCGGTCGACACGCTTCGCGCACGGCTTGCCGAGATCCTCGGCGAGGTTCCGCCCGCGCACGTCGTCTGTTACTGCGGTTCGGGCGTTACTGCATGTCACGTGCTCTTGGCGATGGAGGCTTCCGGTCTCCTGGGTGCGCAGCTCTATGTTGGATCTTGGAGTGAGTGGTGTCGTCAGGAACGCGCCCTCGCTTCTGGCTGACCTGGGCAGTCGCACAAACTCGCGGAGATGCTATTGCACGCTCGTCATGCCTGCGGTTTGCGAATTTCGGCTCACCTTGCCTCGCAACGCTTTCACATCGCGCGAGGCTCCCCGCGCGGGTGACATTTGGCGACTTTGTCAGGACGCCGCGACCCTCGCCTCGATCCGTGCAGGTTGGCCGCCCTCGCGTTTCCGAGTCGAGAACGTCGCCTTCGTCGTTTACAAGATGACGCTTGTGCACGATGCCGAACCGCCCTACGGCGAGGCCCTCGACGTACAAACTTGGGTGTCACGCCTTCGGCGGCGCACACTGTGCACGCGCGAGGTCCGTCTTCGAAGCCGCGGGCAAGCGATTGCGGCCGCAACACAGGAGTGGGTGCACGTCGATTTCCAAACACTCAAGCCCAGGCAGGGATCGGCCGACGCGGCCGCGGCGTTTGCAGAAATCGAGGTCGAACCCTCGATCGCAATGCCTTCCTTCGACGCGCTACCCGGCGCGGAACGGCAATTTGAGTTCGACATGTGGCAGACCTGGGCCGACCCGCTCGCGCACGCCAACCACCCCGCGTACGTCGACTGGTGCGACGAGGCGACCAGCCGAGGGATGATCGCCGCCGGCCTCGATCCTGTGCTGCTGCGGCCCATCGCCGAGCAAGTGACCTTTCGCAGCGCCGTCTTGCCAGGCGAGCGTGTGACCATCCGAAGCCAGCGCGTTGGCCGAATCGGAACCGATGCGGTCGTGCTGAAGCACCGCTTGGAAACGGATCGGGGACCTGCCGCCGATGCTACGAGCGTTCGTGGTCTGGCTCAGGGCGGCGGCGAGGCCCTCGTCGCTGCTTGGAGTTGAACGATGCGACCCGGTGTACCAAGTGGGACCTCGCTCTTGGTTTCTTTCGCGCGCGGCCTAGGCGTCGACCGTGAGCCCATCGACCCACTTGCCGTCGAGCTCTTGCCCCCAGGGATCGCGCAACTCGCCGCTGCGCCGCGCCACCTCGGAGCGGTCGCCGGGCTGTATCGGGCTGCCGTTCGCGCGACGACCTTCGGGATGATCGATCACATGGTACTGAGGACCCAGGCGATCGACGCACATCTTGCTTCCGCAGTAAAAACCGGCATCGACCAGCTCGTGATTCTCGGAGCAGGGCTCGACGCTCGAGCCTGGCGACTCGAAGCGTTGAGGGATGTCACCGTGTTCGAGGTGGATCACCCCGCAACGCAGCGATACAAACGAAAGCGCATGTCGCGAAAGCTCCCCCCAACGGACATTCGCTACGTATCGGTCGATTTCGAGCAGGAGCGGTTCTCCAACGCGCTCGAAAGGGCGGGGCTTCGCTCTGGCGCGCCAAGCGTGTGGATCTGGGAAGGTGTGGCCATGTACCTGCCGCTCGGCGCGGTTCACGACACGCTGGAGCAGCTCACGTCACTTGCAGCGCC
Organism: uncultured delta proteobacterium; assembly: GCA_963712235.1. GTDB lineage: Bacteria > Myxococcota_A > Polyangia > Polyangiales > Houyiibacteriaceae > SG8-38. The sequence continues at coordinate 302,136 of CAVQHC010000001.1, read as the reverse complement.
GGGGAGCGAGCTGGCCATGACCTATCGCGTCCCGGGCCTGCTTCCCTACGGGTCGCTGGGTCGTGCGGCGATCCCCGCCGTTTTCGCGGCCGCCGGGGAGCCACTCAAGGCGACCCTCGAGCCCCAAGAGCTCGCGTCGGCGGTCGCCCCGGATTGGGAGGTAACGTTCGATGAAGATTCGCGCGGATGGCGAACACTAACCGGCTCGAGCGCCAATCCTTCCCGCAGCTTTTTGTCGGAGCGACTCGCCGTCGTGAAGAGGAGGGGCTGAGCGATGTGCACGATCATCGTTCGCCACCGGATGAATGACTTCTGTTCGACGATCATTGCCTCGAACCGGGACGAGTTCTACGACCGCGCTGCGTCTGGTCCCCGGGTGCTGCGAGCCGATCCGTTCATAGTCGGAGGCCGCGACGAGCGCGAAGGCGGGACCTGGTTCGGACTCAACCAGGATGGCCTTTTCGTCGGCCTGACCAATCAACGAAGCTTCGGCTCGCGAGACGAGTCGCTTCGCTCGCGAGGTGGTCTCGTGCTCGACGCGCTTGCCGAAGGGTCGGTCGAAGGCGTCGAGCGGTACCTCAGAGGCGTGCGTCCCGCGGCCTACAACGAGTTCAACCTCATATTCGGCGACGGCGAGGAGCTGCGCGCCGCATACGCGAGGAGAGACGCGAGAGACGTCGAGATCGAAACACTGGCTGAGGGCGTACACGTCCTTTGCAACGATCGGCTTGGCTCCCCGGAGTTTCCGAAGGCCGAAAAGGCACGCGCGCGCGTCATGGCGCTTCATCCGGAGGGTTGGCCGCGCATCAAGCGGCAGCTGGTCGAGGTTCTCTCCGACGGTTCGTTGCCAGATCCTTCGGAAGTGCCCCCAATCCCTCCGGACGCGCCTTTCGACCAAGAGGTCGCGCGCTACCTCCAAGCGATCTGCGTCAAGACCCCGTTGTACGGCACGGTCTCGTCCACGATTGCGGCGGTGAGCCCTGGGCGCGTCGAGCAGTACTGGTTTTCGGACGGCCCGCCGTCGGAGACGAGCTTCGAGGACGTCCTTCCGCTCATTCAAGCGCCAGAATGAAGCGAAGCGTATGTGCGGGTGGCGCCGTGCGGCTTGTGCTGCCGCGGGTGTTGGGGGGCGGGTGTTGGGTGGGTGGCGTGGTACGGCTTGGTTACACCGCCCCGCCCACCCCCACCCGTAGTCCTCCCTGGCGCGGCGGTCGCTGCGCTCCGCCTTGCCGGCGCATTCGCGCCGGGCTTCGCCCTTCGGGCTCGCGCTACCGCCTGCCATTGGGGAGCCCGGTTCGCCCTGTCACCGTATGGAGGGGCACGGAAAAAACCCGTCATGGGGTGGAGTCGACGTGTGAGTGACAATCTGCAAGACAGCAACCCGCCTCCGATTGGCGCGAGCTCCGAGGGGCGGCTTGCGTGGCCTCAGGCCTCAAGCCCCTCCGGCCACCTTCGCAAGGCGCCCCGTCCGACGCAGCCCCGTGTCGCGCCTTTTTCCGCGCCCCGGAACGCCCGCGAGTCGTCTCATGGACTCGCCTCTCCGAACGTATCGCAAGCGTTCACATCGCCGCTGGCGTATCCGCGCTTGAACCACTTCACCCGTTGCGCCGAGGTTCCGTGCGTAAACGACTCCGGCGTGATGTAGCCTCGTGACTGCTTCTGCAAACGGTCGTCTCCGATCGCGCTTGCTGCGTTGAGGCCTTCCTCGATGTCGCCTTGCTCGAGCAGGGCGCGGGAGCGGTCCGCGTGGTGCGCCCAAATCCCGGCCAGGCAATCTGCCTGGAGCTCCTGGCGCACGGACAGCTGATTGGCCTCCGCCTCGCTCAGTTGAGCCTTCTTGCGCTGCACCTGCGCCGAGATCCCGAGCAACGTTTGCACGTGATGTCCGACCTCATGGGCGATGACGTAGGCCTGGGCGAAGTCTCCTGGCGCCTGAAATCGATTCTGCAGATCGGAGTAGAAACTCAGGTCGATGTAGACTTTCTGGTCGGCCGGACAGTAAAAAGGCCCCATCGCGGCTTGTGCGAAGCCGCAGGCCGAGCGGACCGAGCCGCTGAACAGCACTAGACTTGGCTCGCGGTAGTCGCGACCGGACGCCCGGAACACCTCGTTCCAGGTGTCCTCAGTGTCCGCGAGAACGACGGCGACAAACTGCGACTGTTCGTCGTCGAGCTTGGCGCTGCCGCTGGTCGGTGCCGGCGCGCTTTGCTGCTGGGTCTGCACGACCTGCATCAGCGTGCTCGGGTCGACCCCCAAGAAAAGCCCCACACCAACCAGGACCAATAGCCCGATGCCCCCGCCCGCAAGCTTGGGCCCGGCGCGCACACCTCGGCGATCCTCGACGTGCGCGCTCTGCTTTCTACCTCTCCAGCGCAACTGGGCCTCTGGATTCCGGAGCTCCGACTAGAGCTCGTCCTCGACGCTCTGGCCGCCGCCCTGGAAGAAACCCGCAAGGTGCTGCGCGCGAACCGAGACTTCGCTCAGCCGCTGTGCGAGCGCTCCGCGGGTCTGCGGACCGACGTCGCCGTCGACATCGACGCCAGCGTCCTTCTGGAAGTCGCGAATCGCAGTGCGCGTTCGCTTACCCATCACGCCGTCGTGCTTTCCGGGCTTGTACCCGCAAATGTCGAGCGCCTCTTGCAATGCTGCGGTGTTGTCATCTGATGCCATCATTCACTCCTAGTTGAGGCCCCAAGCCGCGGCCCAGGCCTTTGCGACCGGTCCAAACGCTTCGGGATCGCTCGCCCCGAGCTTCGTCGATACTTCACCGTACTCGGCCTTGAGCGCCGTGAATTTTGCTTTCGTGGCGTCCGACGCGCCTTCTCCTGCTGCCTTGGCGGCCTTGGACTTCGCGCGAAGGTCAGCAACGTCGTACTTCTCGAGCATGCCGGTCAGGATGGCAGCTCCGGTTGCTGCATCGCTGGCCCCTTTGAGGGCGTTGACCCCCGCCTCGAAGACAGCAACCAGGTTCTCCGACGCGCTGCCGGTGAGCGCGACCTCTGGGATTGCTGGACCGGCGGGCTCGACGGGCTCAGCTACCTTGGGTTCGGGCGCTGGAGCCTGTTCGGCAGCCGGCGCGGGCGGCTCGGCTGCGGTTTCTTTCTTCTTGCAGGCTGACGTCGAGGCTACCGCGAGGACGAGCAACGCGAGTGTGGATATCTTCATGGACTCCCCTTTTCCAATGACTGGGGCCGGAGCATAAGGACGGGCTGTCATTGAACGCAAGCCGTTTTTGGTGGTCTGCCCGCGATTGGTTGGCATTCGGGTCGAAACGACGCAGAGCGCGACGGCGCGAAGTCGCTCGATCAGGGGGCCGTACAGCCGCCCTTGCTCTTGATCGATACGCCGGCTGCTTGAGCTGAGCATGCGTTGGCGTATGTCTCGCCGTCGCAGCCGCAGACAGGGTCGTAGTCCGCCGTGCACGCCTGCGGGCGGGGTTGGCACTTCCCGGGCTTGTTGGTGGCGCCGCACTGGGCGGCGGCGGGGAACTTGCAGAACAGACCCGTCGCGCACTGGGCAGCGCCTGCGATCCCGCAGCTCGCACCCACCGCCCCCGCGGCTGCTTGTCCCGGATCCTGACATAGCCCGCGATGCCGAATCGAAACGCCATGCGAGTGCGCTACGCAGTCGTTGCTGTAGTTGCGCCCGTCACAGCCGCAGACTGGCGCCCACTCCTTGGTGCAGACCGTGGGCTGTTCCGAGCACTCGCCGGGGCCCGAGACTTCGCCGCAGTACTGCACTTCGCTGTAGCGACAAAACAGACCCGTCGCGCAGGACGCAGCCGCCCCTCCGGGGCCACAGCTGCCGACGGGACCCGCTGGAACGCCTGGCGCCACCGAGCTCGGGCACTCGCCCGATTGGCGAGGCGACACCCCGTGTGAGTGCGCAACGCAAATATTGAGATACGTCCGGCCGTCGCAGCCGCAGACTGGGCTGTAGTCTTTGGTACAGGTCGACGGCATTGGGAAGCAGGCGCCCTGGGCGCCGGTTTCTCCGCACTCCGCGTTGGGGGCGTAATGGCAGACGAAGCCGGATTTGCACGTTGCCCCCGCAGCGCGGCTGCACTGCCCGCCTGGACGATCGGGGTAGCGCGACGCCTCGCTTTGCTTCGCGCACGAAGCCAGTAGACCTAGGCAAAAGACCCAAACGCAGAGTCGTGTCATCTTCGATAGGTATCGCTGAAGGGCGACGGAGGCAAGGCGCCTCAGGCCCGCGAAAGGGCCTCCTCGAGCTTCGGCACCCAGTCGCCCGCCGTGCCGGGCAGAAACGCGCCAACGTCCGCACGCTGCACGAGGGAGCTAAACGGATTCGCCTCCGGGTTCACGATGATCATGGGAACCCCGCGCTGCGCTGCAATCTCGCCAATATGCATGGGCAGCGACGTGGCGCCCGTGGTGCCTATGATGATCAGCAGTGAGGCACGCCGCGCTGCCTCGATCGAGCTTTGGAATCGGAAGTTCAGCTCGTCGTAGCTTTCGTCGAACCAGAGCACATGCGGCCTCGCCATAGCGCCGCACGACGGGCAACGCAGCTGATCGAGCTCCTCAGCGTTGAGCGACCGGCCCCTTTCCCAAGCGACGTCGACGCTGGCTGGCATCGGGACCGGTGCGGGAAGGCACTCCTTCGTGCAGCGCATGAAATCGATGTTGCCGTGGATCTGGTAGGTGCGATCGAGGGTGTTGCCGGCCCGCAGGTGGAGCCCGTCGACGTTCTGGGTCACTAGCAAGAATCGGTCAGCCGCGCGTTCCTCCGCTTTGACCAGTGCCAGATGCGCAGCGTTGGGCTCCGCACCCCTGCAAACTCCCCGACGGTAGAGGTACCAGGCCCAAACCTCTTTGGGCATACGTTGAAACGCCGATCGCGTCGCCATTTCCTCGGGCTGGTAGTTCCGAGAGCCGACGCGCCAGTATCCCTCTTGGCCGCGAAAGGTGGGGATCCCGCTTTCCGCCGAGATCCCGGCGCCGGTGAGCCAGAGGACGAGTTGGTGGGGGCGGCCGAGGAGTTGTCGTACGGAGTCGTCGAGCACGGGGGGTAGGTAGCGGGATCGCAGCGCCAGTGCCAGTTTCGGTGTCGGTGTCGGTGTCGGTGTCGGTGTCGGTGTCGGTGTCGGTGTCGGTGTCGGTGTTGGCGAACCGTGCGTGCGCGTGGCGATGCCTTCAACCAGGTTTTAGTTACACCGCCCGCCGGGACGCCTGCGGCGGTTGGTTGGTCCCGCCCCACCACCCCCACACTATCGCCTACCCCCACCCGTAATCCTCCCTGGCGCGCCTGTCGCTTCGCTTAGGCTTGCCGGCGCATTCGCGCCGGGCTTCGCCGTACCGGCTCGCGCTGCCGCCTGACGTGGGGAGTTCGGTTCGCCCTGTCACCTTATGGAGGGGCGCGAAAAAAAGGCGCGATGGGGGGTCGGAGTCGACGTCCGAAGTGACAATCTCGGCGCCAGCGTGGGGGCGGCGGGGTGGGGCGCGCGGGTCCTTGGTTCCGGCTACCGTTTGTGAGCGGCGACGAACGAAATGCATTTCGCGCGCGAGTGAACCCTTCATCCCCACCCCGCCGCCCCCACGCGAGCGCCTGAGGCGAGCCGTTCGACGCAGGCCCGCGTCGCGCCTTTTTTTCGCGCCCCGGTTCACGGCAACGACAAAAGGCCGGCTCTTTCGAGCCGGCCTTCCGTCTGTGAACCCTACGTGAACCTAGTTCGAGATGTAGGCGGTGAAGCCCAGGATGACGGCGTAGTTCTGCTTCTTGAGAGGTCCGCCGTCCAAGACCGAAGACCTAGCGAAGTAGATCTCCCGCGTGTTCCACTCGCCGCGACCCTCGAGGCTGAGCACGAGGTATTGGACGGGCTTGTAGCGGAGGGTGATGGTGCCGGTGGCGAGCCCGGTGTCTCCGCCCGCATCGAAGTTGCGGTAGTCCTCGTTCCCTGAGAGATGCTCGCCGCGGAGCCCAATCGACCACTGATCGCTCGCGTCGAAGATCAGCTGAAGGCTATGACCGTACGCAAACCCCTTGCCTACGCCGAACGCTTCGCCATTCGGGATGAGCTGATAGTCGCCGTTGGCGATCAAGGAGAAGACCCCTGCGTTCGCGGTGAGCACCCAGTCGAAGAACTGCTCCCAGTTCTTGTTGTCGTTGTCGCCGCCCGCGCCGTGCTGACCGCCGAAGTAGAATCCAAAGCTTTCCTTCTCGTCAGCGAAGGAAAACTGCCAGCCGAGGGTGGGCGTCTCGTTGTTGTCGATCGGTGTGCCACCGAGCACGCCGCCGTTGGTCACCATGAGCGTCATGCCGACCTTGTCGGAGAGGGCGAACGCCGAGCGAATGCCCATGTGGTTGAACGGCTGACGCAAGAAGTAGAGCGCGCCGCGCGTATAGTTGGCGTTGTTCCACTCGTCGACGACCTCGCCGCCAAAGACCGTGTCGAAGAATCCGAAGTCGAAGCTCACCTTGTCGCTCGGCATCCACGATACGTAGCCCTGCTTGATCGGGGCGATCGGGCTCAATAGGAACGATCCCTCGCCAAATCGGAGGTCCAAACGCACCGCGAACTTCTCCCCGGTGTACATCAGGTCACCGCCGGCGAAGTTGAGGCCGAAGCCGTTGTAGTTCGTGTACGGGTATCCGATGTCGTTGTAGGGCCCGGCGACGACGCCGTCGCTCGTGTAACCGCCGACCCGGTAAAAGGCGCTTGCCATCACCATCCAGGACAAGCCGTCCTTCCAGGATTCGCCCTCGGCAGGCGTCTCCTCCTCCATGTCATCCATTGCCACCTTCGGCGACTCCGGCGCGGCCATCAGCGCTTCCTTGGGAGGCGTTACTTCGGTTCCCATCGAACCTTCGGCCGCCTCCACCATGTCGTCTGCTGCCTCCTTGGGCGCCTCTGGCTGCGCGAACGCCATTGCGGGAAATGCCAAACTGCACATCACCGCTAACGAAAGAAACTTCCTCATCACTACCTCCACTCCCAGCGTGTCTCCACGCTCAAATCTGTGTCCAAAATCCAACATTGAAAAAAGGGTCGAGAAGAGGGGCAAAGCAGACCGGGGAGCCGCTCCACCCCTCCTCTCGAAGCTCACTACTCCGCGGGCGCCGCAGACATCGCCGTCCCCGCGCCGGTGTGATAGCCCTTGAGCTCCTCGTTGTACGCTTCAACCCCGCACTCAGCGATGTCGAGGCCCTCGAGCTCGTGCGCTTCGGAGACGCGGACGCCGCCAGGCACTAGGAACTTCAGCGCAAGCCATACGATCGAGCCCACGACGAACGCGAACGCCACGCCCGCTCCGGCTCCGATGGCCTGATTCACCAGCTGTGAAGCGCCGCCACCGACGAGCAAACCGATCGGCTCTTCGCCCGCTCCGGCATTGCCGTAGCCGACGAGGCCGACGGCGAGCGTGCCGAAGATGCCGCAGACGCCGTGAACGGTGATCGCGCCAACCGGGTCGTCGACTTTCATCTTGTCGATCAGCAGGACGCCTTCGACACAGAGCATGCCGGCAACGATGCCGACCACGATCGACCAACCACCGGTGATGTTGTAGCAACCCGCGGTGATGCCCACGAGGCCCGCGAGCGCGCCGTTCAGGGCCATCGAAAGGTCCAGCAGGCCGCTGCGGATCCGAATCCAGGTGAGGGCGCCGCAGAAGCCGGCGGCCGCCGCAAGGTTGGTCACGAGGACGATTCGGCCGACCTCAGCGTCCATTGCGAGCTCGGAGCCGCCGTTGAAGCCGAACCAACCGAGCCACAGGATCAGCACACCGAGCGCGGCAAGCGGGAAGTTGTGTGCGGGCATCGGGTTGACCGAGCCATCCGGCTTGTACTTGCCAATTCGCGGTCCGACCACCAGGGCGCCTGCCAAGGCCATGCCTCCGCCGACTCCATGGACGACGGTGCTTCCCGCGAAGTCGATGAAGCCCATTTCAGAGAGCCAGCCACCGCCCCAGACCCAGTGACCGACCACCGGATAGATGATGATGGTCGCGATCGCGGTAAAGAAGAAAAAGGTCAGCAACCGAGCGCGCTCGGCCACTGCGCCCGACACGATCGTGCAGGCGGTCGCCGCGAAGACGAGCTGGAAAAAGAGAAAAACGTAAGGAGGCAGGTCTGCGTCCGCTCCCCCATTATTGGGGAAGAAGCTCGCGAGCCCCACGAAGGCGTTGCCTTCGCCAAACATCGCGCCATAGCCGACCAAATAAAAGATGATCGACGAAATCGCGACTACACCGAAGTTCTTCATTAACACCATCACCGCATTTTTCTTGCGGCAGAACCCGCTCTCCACGAGAGCGAAGCCCGCGTGCATGAAGAATACGAGTGCGGCGCTAACGAGAACCCACAATGCGTTTGCATACGTTGTCAGTTCCGAAAGTTGTTCTTCCATGATCTTTGCACCTCTTAGTCATGGCCGCGGCGCACCCTCGGCAGCGGCACGAGGGGATCTATGGCTTCGTCACATTTCCGGTGTGTTTCCCCGAGGCATCGGTTTGGGAAAAACCGATCCGACTATCCGCGAGTTGCGCGCTGCTGGGCGCGGCCACATGCTCGGATCATGAATAGTTTCCCACATTTGGCGTACGGAACGCCCCGCAAGCTGCCCAAGGCCGGCAGTCTACCGGGGCGCGTGGTGGTGCTGGATGTGGCGTTCGCGGCGAATGCAGGAGGCGCAAGCTACGAAAAGACGACGCTGCCGTTCATCTCGGGCCTCGGCGCTCGGCTGGCGATGTGGATCGATCACCATGACCACGATCGGCACGCGGACTATGCGGGCGACCCGCGTTTCATTCTGACGACCAAAGCAGAGCACGGGGCCTGCCCCGAATTGGTCACGCCGGAGCGCGTGGCGGCAGCCGGTGACGTCGACACGATCTGCTGCCACGTCGACTTCGACGGCCTTTGCTCGGCGGCCAAGTGGATTCGCGGCGGGGTGGAGCCCTACGAAGGCGCGGATGACGACGCGCGCGCGATCGACACGCGCCTCGGCGAGCCGAGTGAACGCGCCCGGGTGCTCGACCGCGCGCTGCGCGCAAGGCCGCGCGACGAAGGCCTCCGAGGCTTGATGGTGCGCTACTTAGCCGACGGCGCACACGACGCAGCGATTTACCGCGAGTTTCAAGTCGTGGCCGAAGCGCTCGAGGAAAGGGAGCGCGAGGCAAAGCGGCTTTCGGGCCGATACGAAGTTCGCGGCCGGCTGGCGATCTGCGATGCAACGCGGCGCGACGGTCCATACGACAAGACCGAGCTGCTCCTGATCGGCCAGCGGCTTGCTCCGATTTCCCTGGTGCACGACGAGACCACGGTCACCGTGGCGGCACGCTTCGACAGCGGAATCGACCTGGTGCGCGCCCTCGGCCTCAACGGGGGGATGCCCACACGGGTTAGTGTCGCGGCGAAGCGACTCGCCGAAGTCATTGAGGTTTTGGGCGGTTTCGAGCCCGCGGGTTAAGCGCCTTCAAACGCGGTATAATCAAAGGGATGGAGCTGACGCTCTCCCAGATTCAAGCGCTGCCGAAGACCGACCTGCACGTTCATCTCGACGGCTCGCTGCGCCTGTCCACGATGCTCGAGCTCGCCGAGGCGCAGAAAGTCCAATTGCCCGCGGACAATCCCGAGGCTCTCAAAAAAGCCCTCCACTGCGGGGAGCACGCGGGTTCCTTGGTCGAATACCTGAAGGCGTTCGACACGACGCTCAAGGTTCTGCAAAGCGCCGAAGCACTTTACCGGGTTGCCTACGAGCTCAGCGAGGACGCTGCCGCCGAAAACGTTCGCTACATGGAGGTGCGTTACTCGCCCATCCTCCATACCCGCGGCGGGCTGCGTCTCACGACGGTGGTCGAAGCCGTGCTAGCGGGGCTCTGGGACGCGCAAAAAGACCATGGAATCATCGCGAACGCCATCCTTTGCGGCATACGCAACATCTCGCCGGAGTCGTCCTTTGAAATGGCCCAGCTGGCCGTCGCCTACAAGAACCGCGGCGTCGTCGCATTCGACCTCGCGGGAGCGGAGAACGATCACCCTGCCAAACATCACCTTCGAGCGTTCAAGCTCGTGCGCGACAACAACATCGCGGTGACGATCCACGCCGGGGAGGCTTACGGCCCCGCGTCGATTCACCAGGCGATCCATGTCTGTGGAGCGCACCGCATCGGGCACGGTTGCCGGCTTCGCGAGGACGGCGATCTGCTTCACTATGTCAACGACCACCGCATTGCGCTCGAGTGCTGTCCGTCCTCGAACGTCCAGACAGGCGCCGTCAAAGATCTTCGAACGCACCCGCTCAAGCTCTATCACGACCTCGGTTTGCGCGTGACGATCAACACGGACAACCGTCTAATCGCCGACACGACCGTGTCGCGCGAGCTCTGGCTTTGCCACAGTCGGATGGGCATGGATCGCGACGACATTCACAGGATGATCATCAACGGCTTCAAGGCCGCGTTCCTGCCGTTTCACCAGAAGCAGACTATGGTTCGGGCCGTGTTCCGGGAGCTGTCCAGCGCAGCACAGGCTTCCGAGCAGCCTGGGTCTCATCCAGCCGACGCAAACGCGTGAGCTGCGGCGCTGCCTTCGCGCGGTCCGGATCAGCAATCGCCTCGTCACTGATCGTCTTCATGACGTCTACGAACTCGTCGAGCGTTTGAAGGCTTTCGGTTTCGGTCGGCTCGATGAGCATGGCGCCCTTGACCACCAAGGGGAAGTACACAGTCGGGGGATGGAAGCCGTAATCCATGAGTCGTTTGGCGACGTCCATCGTGGTGACGTGCGAATCTTTGAGATGGCGATCGCTAATCACCACTTCGTGCATGCAGATTCGCTGGTAAGGAACATGCCAAACCTCCCCCAGACGGACGCGCAGGTAGTTCGCATTGAGTACCGCGAGATCGGTGGCCTGTTTCAGGCCGTCGGCGCCCATCTCCCGGAGGTAGGCATAGGCACGCACCATCATGCCGAAGTTGCCTTGAAAAGAGCGCAGCCGGCCGACTGAGGCCGGACGGCTGTCGTAGTCCAGCACAAAACGCCCGTCCCGCTGTTCGACGACCGGGACGGGTGCGAAGGGATCGAGGAGCGCCTTGTACCCTACGGGCCCGCAGCCTGGGCCGCCGCCGCCATGCGGGGTCGTGAAGGTCTTGTGCAGATTGAACTGCATGACGTCGATCCCGAGGTCGCCTGGCCGTGCTCTGCCCATCAACGCATTGAGGTTCGCGCCGTCGCCGTAGACGAGGCCGCCCTTGCTGTGAACGAGCTCGGAGATCTCCGCCATCTGCGATTCGAAGAGGCCCACGGTGTTCGGGTTGGTTGCCATGACGGCCGCGACGTCGTCGTCCACGAACGGCGCCAGGGCTTCGGTCGTGACGATGCCTTCCTCGCCGACGGGAAAGGGCACGGCCTGCAAGCCATTGAGCGCGCAGGAGGCCGGATTGGTCCCATGCGCGGTGTCTGGGATCAGCACCTTCTTGGGGTCGCGCCCCTGTGAGCGGTGATAGGCTCGGATCATCATCAGGCCTGTCAGCTCGCCTTGCGCGCCGGCGGCTGGATGCAGCGACACCCGATCCATCCCGCAAACCTCGGCCAAGCCCTGCTCGAGGCGCCACATCAGCTCGAGGGCGCCCTGGACGAGCTCGTCGGGCATGTAGGGGTGAAGGTTGGCGAAACCACTCAAGCGCGCCGCCCACTCGTTGACCTTGGGGTTGTACTTCATCGTGCAGCTGCCGAGCGGGTACATCCCGATGTCGATCGCGAAGTTCTGCTGGCTCAAGCGCACGTAGTGGCGGACGGCTTCAGGCTCCGACACCTCGGGAAGCAGGGGCGGGCTCTGCCGCGCCATGTCGCCGAACGCGCGTTCTGGGTCGACGTTCGGGAGGTCGTCGGCGCCGAGTGACGATCCGTGGCGACCGGGAGAGCCCTGCTCGAAGATGAGTGGTGTCTGAAACGAAAGACCTGATGTGGCCGAGCCTGGCATGGATACCTCGGGATCGAAGTTAGTGCATCGTCGACTGCCCGCAAGCGATCACACCGTCTGCAGCAGGGCTTCGCTCAGCGCCTCGATGCTCGCCTGGTCCTTTTCTAGACCATTGTAGTAGGGAAGCTCGCTGCAAGGGGCGTCGATGTGGGTGCATACCTGCCGAACCGCCCGAGCCTGAATCGTTTCGCGAAGCGCGCGTCGCTTTCCGGCGATGGCCAGCCCTCGGATCTCGCTATCGTCTGCGAGTTCCGACGGGAGGCTTTCGAGAACGGGTCGTTCCTTTTCGGCGAACAGGACGCTGAGCACACGGTTGATCACGAGTCGCAGAACCGGGATCCCCAGCTCGTTCGACAAGGCGTCAGCAAGCTCGACGGTTTCACTTGCGGGCATGTATTCGGGGAGCGTGACTAGGACAGCGCCGGCTCGTTCGGGGTCTCGGAACATATCAACGGCGCGCGCTGCATCCCGTCGCAGCAACCCTGGGGGTGCGATGCTCTCGATGACGAACGGAACCCGAAGCATGTCGAGGGCATGTCCGGTCGCGGGTGCGTCGACGATCACCAGGTCGTAGTCCGGCTCTCCGCGCGGCGGGCAGGCATGATAGAAAGCTTTTCCGAGCATCGACCATGCTTCGAGGCCAGGCGTGCCTTTCAGGAAGGCTCGCACGACACGGTTTCTGAAGACCGCGTTGAACACGGCCTTCACCTTCAAAATCATCAGCCCGTATTCTTCGAGGGCCGCGTCCGGGGTCATGTTGACCACGTCGAGGTTTTCGCGAATCGTCATGATTTCCGAGCCGATCGGATCGGTATCCAAAAGCTCGCTGACGCGCTCTTGGCAGTTGACGAGCGCCAGGAGGACCTTCTTGCCGCGGCGACTTGCCGCAAGCGCGAGCCCGGTCGCCACGGTCGTCTTCCCGACGCCGCCCTTGCCCACAACGAAAAGGAACCGCCGGTCGAGCAAATCCATCAGCGCATCCTTTAGCGGCGCACTACGAAAGCAGCAAGCCCGGCCCTATGTATTCGAGTAAATCGGAGCCCAGAGAGGCTGACGCCCCAGCGGCCCCATGCTAGCGTCCGAACGAGCCCAATTATGACCCGCCCACATCAATCCGGTAGCTCGACCGTCTGGTCGCTGATCTCGTTCGCGACCCTGGCGCTCTTCGCGGCGACCCTTTACACGATATTCGTCGTTGCCCCTGTCGAACAACAAATGGGGATCGTCCAGAAGATCTTCTATTTCCACGTCCCTAGCGCCTACGCGATGTACATAGGCTTCGGCGTGTCGGCCGTCGGCAGCGCGGTCTATCTCCTCAAGCGCGACCCCAAGTGGGACGCCCTCGGAGTCGCAGGGGCGGAAGTTGGCTCGCTGTTCTGTCTCATCGTTTTGCTCACCGGTCCTCTGTGGGCCCGCAAGGCCTGGGGCGTTTGGTGGACCTGGGACCCCCGACTCACGACGACGCTGTTAGCTGGAATGATCTTCGCCGCGTACCTCTCGCTTCGATCCATGGGCAACGCCGGTGAAGTCGAGAAGCGATTCGCAGCCGGCCTCGCGCTATTTGGGGTCGTGGACCTGCCGCTGATTCACTACAGCGTACAGCGTTGGAGGGGCGTCCATCCGACCGTCATCACGGGCAAGGGGGGCGGCCTCGAGTCCGAGATGTACTGGGCGCTTGGCCTCAGCTTCATCGCGTTCACGGGTCTGGCCGTTCTCTTGATTTGGGCACGCGCGTCCGCAGAACGACAACGAGAACAAACCACGAAACTACGATTCGAGTTGATGCACAGATGAAGGAAACGCCATGCGTGCTTTAATCGCGGCGCTCGTGCTGGCATGCACGATGTTCATCGCTCCGCTCGCTTACGCACAAGAGCAGCCTGCCGAGCCAGATGGGGGTGGGAGTCCTGCCGCCAAAACCACCGAAGACGCGGCCGAGGAGAGGGCTGCACAATTCGTCGGCGTCCGCGGGCCCGAAGCCGAGAGCGTTCCCGGCGGTGCGCTCATGCTCGGGGCCTACGCAATCGTTTGGGCGCTGCTCTTTCTTTATCTGATGCGAATGCGCGGCCTGCAGCGCAATACAGCGGAGGAGCTCGAGCGGCTCAGCGCCGAGATTCGAGCCAGCGGTGGCAGCTGATGCCATCCGTCGGCCACATCATTTACATACCGGGCATACTGCTCATCGGCTTTGCGCTCGGGTTTCGAATAGGAGCTAAGGCCGTGAGGGCCGAGCTGGAGCGTCGTGAGCAAGAGCGGCGTCGTTGATCGAGAGGTAGCAACATGTTGGATTTCGAGTTGACCGCCGAACAAAAGGCCCTGGTGGAGGAGAGTCGGCGCTTCACCCGCGAGAAGATCATCCCCGTCGCCGCCGAGGCGGACAAGACCCACGAGTTCCCGATGGGCGTCTTCAAAGAGGCCTGGGAGCTCGGCTTCGTCGGGCCAAACATTCCAGAAGCCTACGGCGGCGCAGGCATGGGCGAAGTCGATCACGTGCTGCTCACCGAAGAGCTCGCTTTCGGCTGCACCGGCATTCAGACGAGCATGACCGCCAACGTGTTGGCGGCCACCCCGCTCCTCATCGCCGGCAACGAAGCGCAAAAGAAGAAGTACCTCGGGATGCTCACCTCGGAGCCGATCTTCGCGTCCTATGCGATCACCGAATCCGTGGCTGGAAGCGATTCCGCTGGGATCCAGACGCGCTGCCGCAAAGACGGCAACGACTGGATCATCAACGGAGAGAAGGTCTACATTACCAACGCCGCTTGGGCCAGTTGGTACATCGTGTTCGCGACCGTCGATCCGTCGCTTCGCCATAGCGGGATCATGGGGTTCGTCGTCGACCGCGACGCCAAGGGCGTCACCATCGGAAAGACCGAAGACAAACTCGGACAACGCGCTAGCAACACCGCCGTCGTGAACTTCGAAGACGTTCGCGTGTCGTCCGACAACGTGCTCGCTGAGGAAGGGCACGGCTTCAAGCTGGCGATGCAGACCTTCGACCGCACACGGCCCGACATCGGCGCCGGCGCCTGCGGTCTCATGCGGCGCGCACTCGAAGAATCGGTCGCCTACGCGCTGGAGCGAAAGACCTTTGGGGTCCCAATTGCCGAGCATCAGATGGTTCAGGCCATGATTGCGGAGATGGGCATCAAGTACGAGGCTACCCGACTCCTGGTCTGGAAGGCGGCCTGGCAGATCGACCAGGGTGGCCGAAACTCGCTCGTGGCATCCTACAGCAAGGCTTTCGGCGCAGACAGTGCAATGCAGGTCGCCACCGATGCGGTTCAGGTCTTCGGCGGCAACGGCTATATCACCGAATACCCGGTCGAGAAGCTCATGCGCGATGCGAAGATCCTCCAGATCTACGAAGGCACTTCTCAGATCCAACGGATGGTCATTGCGAAGAATCTTTTCGCGGGCGTTCGCTAGCTTAGCGCTCACGTTTGCCGCGGGCGTTTGGCTGAGCTCGGCGGTGAAAGCTGAGCCTTCGCCGCTGCCCAGGTTCGTTGGAACCGACGTCGAGCAAGACGAAATCCTCGAAGTCATTTCATCGGCCGATTCCCGAAGTTTCAAGCCCGTTGGCCACAGCTCGGTCGTCTTGCGGATGCGGACGGTAGCGCGAGTGACTGCCGCGCTGAAGGTCAGGACCCACGAGATCCCAGACGGCTATCGGTACGAGATCGCCGCGTATCGAATCGGCCGGCTGCTTGGCCTCGACAATGTCCCGCCTGCCGTTTACCGGCGCGCGACCTGGAAGGAAATCAATCAACGGTTTCACGAAGACATGCTTGATCGTCGAGGGGCGATTCGACGGGCGGTCTCGTGGGACGAAGATGGCTCGGCGCCCGGCGCTGCCGTGTACTGGATCAAAGGCCTCCGATCGGTCGGACTCGAAAACCAAGCAAGCTGGCAAAGCTGGCTTCAGGGCGGAGACATCCCTCGGGGCAAAGCCGCGCTCGCCAGGGACCTATCGACGATGACGGTGTTCGACCTTCTCATCGGGAACTGGGATCGGTTCAGCGGTGGGAACCTGCCGACGGATCGAGAGCGGCAGCGAGCCTTCTTGCGAGACAACGATCGCGCGTTTTCAACGCCGCTTCTGCAAGGACGCTATGAGAAGCTGCTCGCAGGCCTCATGGGTGCGAAGCGATTCTCCAAAGATCTGCTGCTTCATCTGGCAGCCCTCGATGAAGCATCGATTCGCAACGAGCTCGCCCAAGACCCGAGCCAGCGGTCGATCCCTCCGTTGAGTGATGCCCAGATCGCCGACGTTATGAACCGCCGCAGCGTAATTCTGTCGTACATCTCCGCGCTCATCGAAGAGCACGGCGAGGCCCAGGTGCTCTTCTTCCCTTGAGTTATGCCCCGTGGTAAGGGCACCGGGTGGCGAAGCCCAATGAGATCGATGCGGACCAGATGGGCCAAGTGTTGGGGCTTCTCGTTCACGACCTCCGCAACCCCGCGGCCACGATCAGCGCCAACGTGGATTTTCTCCAAGAGGTTGGTCTTGCCGACGACGATTCGGACGACGCCTTGCAAGACGTCAGGCTCGGCGTCGGAGAGCTACGGCGTGGCCTCGACATGCTGGCATGGATCAGCCGCTGGCTCACCGGTCATGTGCCCCTCGAGGCCGCCAACGGAGATGTGGGCATGTTCTTGGAGCGCCTCGAGCGGGCAGACACACCGGTTCCGGTGACGGTCGAAATCGCCAGGGACGATCAGCTCTACGCGCACGGTGCACAGGTTGCCGTGGAGGTCGTGGATCTTCTCCTTCACAACACGCGCGCCAACGTTCCCGATGGCCACGCGACCGTTCGCGTCTACCAGCGAAGCAACCGCGTGGTCATCGAAGTTCAGGACGCCGGCGAAGCCATCGCGCCCGAGCTTCGCAAAGCCGCATTCACGCTCGAGGGTCAGCAAGCGCTCAAGGGCCGGCTCGACGGCCGCTATAGTCGGTTCGTGGGGCTCTTCGCAGCAGCGGTGGTGCTGGACGGTGTGGGTGGCACGATCGAGGCCGACGGGGAAAAGGGCGCAGCGGTTTTCAGGGTTTTCCTCCCCGGGGCTCGCCCGACCCGTCCCCCTTCGCCGTAGCCGGCGCTCGGAGCTCCCGAAGCCGTTCGCGAATGCGGGACTCGAAGCCCTGGTCGGTCGGATGGTAGTACTTTCGGTCCAGCAGCGCGTCTGGAAGATAGGTCTCGTCCGCGCTGAAACCGCCTTCGTCGTGTGGGTCGCGATACCCTCCGCCGTAGCCCCAGGACTCCATTGCCTCGGTGGGCGCATTGCGGAGCTTCAGCGGCACCGGCAAGGCCCCGTGCTCCCGCACGTCCGCCTGAGCCAACTTCCAGGCCCTGTAGCTTGCGTTGCTCTTCGGCGCGCTGGCCAAATAGGTACAGCACTGTGCGATGGGAAAGATGCCCTCGGGCATCCCCAGCCGCCGAAACGCAGCATCCGCGCCGACCGCCACCTCCAGGGCTCGAGGGTCGGCGTTTCCGATATCCTCACTTGCAAAGATCAGCATGCGTCGAAGGACGAACTGTGGGTCTTCGCCCGCTTCGAGCATGCGCATCAGCCAATAGACCGACGCGTCCGGGTCGCTTCCGCGCATCGACTTGATGAACGCACTAATGACGTTGTAGTGCTCTTCGCCGGACTTGTCGTAAAGCAGCGTCTGCGTCGCCAACGCCTCTTGGACGACCGACACCGTGACGGACTCGACGCCGGCCGACTGCGCGAAATCGCTGGCTAGCTCGAGCGCCGACAATGCGCGTCGGGCATCGCCCCCCGCATTTTGAGAGATCGCGGCGATGGCCTCGTCATCGACGACCTGTGGGACATGCCCGATGCCGTGCTCTTCGTCCGCGAGGGCCCTTTCGAGGAGCTGGCGCAAGTCGGCGGCTTCGAGTGGCTTCAGATCGAAGACCCGCGCGCGAGACAGCAAAGCAGAGTTCACCGCAAACGATGGGTTCTCCGTGGTTGCGCCGATCAGGGTTACCGTGCCGTTTTCCACATGGGGAAGGAGAGCATCCTGTTGCGCCTTGTTGAATCTGTGAATCTCGTCGATGAAAAGAATCGTCTTCTTCCCGTAGTAGTTCTTCTGCTCTTTCGCGGCGGCGATGATTTTCCGAAGTTCCGGCACGCCCCCGAGCACCGCGCTGAAGGGAACGAAAATCGAATGCGTCTCGTTGGCGATGACATGGGCGATGGTGGTCTTCCCGGTGCCCGGCGGCCCCCAAAGGATCATCGAGGGAATGCGGTCGGCGCGAATCGCGCGGGCGAGAATGTGACCGTCCTGAAGGAGGTGCCCCTGGCCAACGACGTCCTCGAGGCGCTGCGGCCGCATCCGGTCGGCGAGAGGGGAGCCGGTTTCCGCTTGTCGCTCGAAGAGGTCCACTAGGACGCTTATAGCTCAGCGGAGGATACGGAGTCTCTTCGGACCTTCGCCCTCGGGAGCGGTTTCACCGCCGCCGCGCTCGAAGTGCTCTTTGGCGATGCGTTCGGCGAGCGCATCGGCCACCGCCACGAACGCCTGTCCGGCTAGAGATGCGGGGGCCGCCTGCACGATTGGGGTGCCCTGGTCGCCCCATTCGCGAACCAGACTGTCGATTGGAACCTGGCCGAAAAGGGGAGCCTCGGCGAATTCCGCAATCTTTTGGCCTCCGCCGCTACCGAAGAGCTCGTGCTTCACGCCGGCGCTGTCGACGAAGTGGCTCATGTTTTCGACCACGCCCAGGATTGGAATGTTGAGCTTTCGACACATCGACACCGACTTGTAGACGTCCTGAAGCGCTACCTCCTGGGGTGTCGTCACGATGATTGCGCCCGTAATTCGGAGCTTCTGCGCCAAGGTCAGTGCGACGTCGCCAGTTCCAGGCGGCGAGTCGATGATCAGATAGTCGAGCGCACCCCAGTCCACGTCGGTCACGAACTGCTGCAACGCGCCGTGAAGCATCGGCCCGCGCCACACGATCGCCTGCTTCGGGTCTTCGAGCAGAAAGCCGATGCTCATCAGCTTGATGCCAAAGCGCTGAAGAGGCTGAATTCGCTTGCCATCTTTCGAGGTTGGCTGTCCCTCGATGCCGAGCATCGTCGGGAGGGACGGGCCGTAGATATCCGCGTCGAGTAGGCCCACACGCGTACCGAGCCGCCGGAGCGCAAGCGCCAAATTCGTCGCCACGGTGCTCTTGCCCACGCCGCCTTTGCCGCTCATCACCAACACGACGTTCCGAACATCCGGAATCGGATCGGTGCTCGTCGCTTCGCGGGTCGGTACGTTCACCTCGATTTCGAGCTCGACGAACTCGACCCCGAGCGGCTTGAGGGCGGCTTCAATTCGCCTGCTGATCGTCTGCCTCGCCTCTTCGGAAGGGGAGCTCAGCCGCACCTTCGCCCAGACTCGACCGTCCTCGATGCGCGCATCGAGGAGCGTCCCCAATTCACCGAGGGGCTTCGCAAAGATCGGATCTTCGACGTTTTGAAGAGCATGATTGACTGCGTCGAGGGTAGGGGACCCCATCGAAACCTCCAGGTCGGTTCAACCGGAATGCTCTAGGGCGGCGGTTTGGCGCAGTCAAGGTGGACAAACTTCGGTTGGCCGCGTGGCGCGGGTATGCTGCTGCGGTGTCGGTTTGGGAGCGACGGTGGGCACTTCCACTCGTGATCTTCGTCCTCTGCTCGGGGGTGTATGCCGCAACCTCCGCGGGCAGACTCCTCCGACCTTCGCCTAACAATCACTACGTGCATCTGGCCGATGCCTGGCTGCACGGCCGTCTCGACATCGCGGGGGACCCACCGGGCACCAACGATTGGGCGTGCTTTGACACCTTGGATCGAGGTCGCCTGTCCCCAGGGACGTTATTCGTTCTCTGGACCCGACGCCGAGCGCTACCGCTGGTACGTCTCGTTTCCGCCCTTGCCTGCAATCCTGCTGCTGCCGTTCGTGGCCGTCTTTGGGCTGGGCACCTTGGACACCCTGTTCTGGGTGCTCTTTGCGGGTCTCGGTCCGATGCTTCTGTTCCTGGTCTTGCGCTTCCTCAGCGAGTCTGGACAAAGTCAGCGCAGCGTACGAGACGACCTCCTGGTCACCGCGCTGTTCGCCGTCGGGTCGGTCTACTACTTCGTTGCCGTACAAGGCGCGGTTTGGTTTGCGGCCCATGTCGTAGCGACCGTGTTCGTGTGCCTGTACCTGCTCTTTTCCTTTGGAGCGCGCCGCCCCGCCGCTGCAGGTTTCGTGCTCGGGTTGGCGTTCCTATGCCGCCCGGCCACCCTCCTGCTCGCTCCGTTCTTTGTGCTTCAAGCCATCCGTGCAGGGAGGCAACCAGGCCGGGGAGCCTCGAGCGCCCAAGCCCAGTTCTTTCACAGTTTCGCCCTCTTCGCGCTTCCGCTCACGCTGATCCTAGCCGCCACGACGTGGCACAACGCTGCCCGCTTTGGGGACGTCTTCGAATTCGGGCACCGCTTCCTGCAGATTCGCTGGCGGTCACGAATCGAAACCTGGGGCCTATTCAGCACCCACTATCTGCCCAGAAACCTGACCGTCTTTTTGCTCTCGGTGCCTTGGTGGACCTCCTCGAGCCCCTTCGTTCGAATCAGCCGGCATGGGCTCTCCCTTTGGTTCAGCAGCCCGAATTTGCTTTGGAGCCTGTGGCCGAAGAAGTTGGACGCCACGAGCCTCGCGCTCTGGGCGGCCGTATTGCCCACCGCGATATGCACACTGCTCTACCAGAACAGCGGTTGGATTCAGTTTGGGTACCGATTTTCCTTGGACTACCTACCGCTTCTGTTCGTGCTGGTCGCGCTGAGCGGTCGGCGGTTCGGCGCTGCGTTTCTTTGCTGTGCATGCTTCGCCATTGCCGTGAACACCTTCGGGGCCGTGACATTCGACCGGTTCACGCAGTTCTACGATGACGACCCTACCCAGCGGGTCATCTTTCAGCCCGACTGATCGGCTTCGTTCAACAATTGCTCGGCCAGTGGGCTCGCGGGCCCCCTGGGAAGCACGACGCGCTGAAGCCCTGCGCGCCCCGCCTCCTCTCGGAGCACGCGCAGCTCTTCGAGCGCGTCCTCGGTACGACCGCGTTTCGCCAGGATGTGAGCGTGCACCAAGCGATGCGAGGCGCGAAGCGAAGGATTGTCGTCGGCGCGTTGTCCGCCGAGGTGCGCGAGTGCCTTTTCGGACTCGCCCCTGACGGCCATGAGCAGTGCCTCCATGGCGACCAACCAGACCTCGATCGAACCTTCGACGGGCCGTCGAATCCGATCGATCGCCCGCTGCGCCGCGTCTGGATCGTCGAACTGAAGCTCGCACGTTGCGAGCGCCTGGTCGCGCAGGACCGCCTGCGACTCTGAGAGCGCGACCTCATCCAGGCCCTGCAATCGCTCCCGCGCGTCTGCCCACATGCCGGCCTGTGTCAGGGGTCCGATCGCCATGAGCACCAGTGCGATATAGCGTTGTTCATCTCTATGGCGCTGCCGATTGAGCAGCCGGTCGAGCGCCGCCGCCGCTTGTGGTCTTGCATCCTCTTCCTGCAAGCGCTGGCATAGGATGGAAAGACCGCGGACGTCGCGAAGCCGTCGTGCAGAGGCGACCGACAAGAGCAAGGCGACGCCGCCGCCGATGGAACCCGCAAGCCAGTCGATCTGCGCTTGCGCGATAGGCGTCACACGGAGCGCAAAGAGAGCTACGACGCCGATCAGCAGCACCGTGAGCACCGAGCCGAAAAACGACCTGAGCACCGTGGCGATCGACAAAAGCCCGAACGGCACGCCCCAGAGCCAAGCGCGGATGAGGGGAGCCGCAGCGCCTACGACGACTGCGACGATGAGGATGAGCACCATCGGCTAAGGCGTACTTCCACCGCGATAGGCGTAGTAGTGCTTGAGGACGCGGCGCACATAGCGCTGCGTTTCTTTGTAGGGGGGGATGCCGTTGTGCTTCTGCACCGCGCCCTCTCCAGCGTTGTACGCCGCCACTGTCAACACGAGGTCGCCCTTGAATCGGTTGGCGAGGATCCGCAGGTAACGCGCGCCTCCGAGTATGTTCTGGCGTGCATCAAAGGGGTCCGACACGCCCATCGAGCGCGCGGTCTTCGGCATCAGCTGCATGAGCCCCATGGCGCCGGCTCTACTGACCACCTGGGCATTGAAGTCGCTCTCAACGCGCATGACCGCTCGAATGAATGAATGCGGTAGCTGATAGAGTTGCGCTGCCTCGTCGATCAGGCTGCTGTAGCGGCTGTACCGAGCAGGGTCCTTGCTCCGCGCGCCACTCGTCCTCGACGTACTCGCGCGCGCCTTTTTCGCCCTTGTATTCGCCTTCGACCTCTTGCTGCCCCGAACGACGAGCTGGCACCCTCGACCTGGCTCTCGGATGTTCGTGTAGTGATGCGTCCCGTCCTTTCGCTTGCAACGGTAAATGTCGGCGCGGGCGGGCGAGGTCGCCACCAGGATAAGGCCTGCCAAACCCACTGCCGCCAAGAGCCGTAAAACCATCGCTCGGAAGTGTATCCCTGTGTCCGGAGTCACGCCAAAATGCGCCTCTCTTGGTTGCGCTTGTGGCGCTTCTGCGCATGATGGGGACTTCCATGGCGACCGAGAGTTTTTTCGAAGGCCCCGAAAAGAAGTTGGAGCTCGTCGTGAGTCCGGGTTTCCCGTCCCTGCGCGCCCTGGGCCACGGGGTATGGGAGCGCGTCGTAGGAGCGGCGGGCGCCCGTGTCATTTCGGTGCTCCAAACCGAGCGCTGCGACGCCTTTCTGCTGTCCGAGTCGAGTCTGTTCGTTTTCGAAGATTGGTTCGTCATGATCACCTGCGGCCAGACGACTCTCGTCGATGCGGTCCCGGAGATTCTGCGTGTGATCCCCGAGGAGGTCATCGAGCTCCTCGTCTACGAGCGAAAGAGCGAGCATTTCCCCGAGTATCAACCGACCACCTTCGCCGAAGACGCGCGACGGCTCGAGGGCATGCTTCCCGGACGAACGCTTTGCTTCGGTGATCCGCACGGCCGCTGCATCCAGTTGTTTCACACAACCCGCCCGTATGTGCCCAAAAGGAACGACCCGACCCTCGAAGTGCTCATGCATGTGATCGACGAAGACGTGGCCAAACAGTTTGCGCCGGCCCGGCTGCCCGAAGAAGGGTCGCTCGCCCAGTGCTCGGGTCTTGACGAGATCCTCCCGGGGTTCACCACATCTGAACATGTCTTCAAGCCCGCGGGGTATTCCCTAAATGGGGTGAAGGGCGAGGAATTCTACACCTGTCACGTCACGCCCGAAGAGACGGGAAGCTACGTGAGCTTCGAAACCAACTACGACTTCCGAGGTCAGCTTGATGGCCTCGTCGAGTCCATCGTCGACCTGTTTCGGCCTCGCAGCTTCGAACTGGTGACCTTTTTACCCAAAACGAGGCCCGAGGTCGCCGTTGGTGGCTATCGGCTCGGAGAACGGGTGGTTCATACGGTAAACGGGTACCAGGTCAGCTATTTCCAGTACTCCCTTTCGCCTTCTGGGCCGGCTTCCAGCCAAGAGCTCGCCCTGTAGTCCCTGATCAATCCACGCTCGCTACCGGCGCCTAGGCTGTTAGACTCCGCGATTCATGCGAGCGGAGTGCGACTATCTTGTGCTCGGAACTGGGGTGGCCGGCTTGAGCTTCGCGCTCGAGGCGGCTCGCCACAGCCGCGTGACCATCGTCACGAAGCGGAGCCGCACGGACTCGGCGACGAACTGGGCGCAGGGCGGGATCGCCGCAGTGCTCGATCCAACGGATTCCTTCGAAGCACACGTCAATGACACGCTCGGGACGGGCGGAGGGCTTTCGCACCGAGACATCGTCGAGATGGTGGTACGCGACGGCCCCGATCGAATCCGCGAGCTGATGGACCTCGGCGCAAAGTTCAGTCGAACCGAAGAAGGCCTTTCGCTCGATCTCACTCGCGAAGGTGGTCACAGCGCTCGACGTGTCGTTCACGCAGGGGACATCACAGGCGAGGAAGTCCAACGGGTGCTCGTACAAGCGGCGATGGCGTCGCCCAACATCGACATCGCCGAAGACCACATGGCGATCGACCTTGTCGAGACGTCGAAGTTTGGGGGGCCACAGCGCGTCGTAGGCGCGTACGTCCTCGACGAAGCCAGCGGCGAGGTGAAGACCTACCTTGCACGAGCGACTGTACTGGCCACCGGCGGCGCAGGGAAGGTCTATCTCTATACTTCGAACCCCGACGTGGCGACCGGTGACGGGGTGGCGATGGCTTATCGTGCTGGCGCAGAGCTGGCGAACATGGAGTTTTTCCAGTTTCATCCGACCTGCCTGTTCCACCCCAAAGCCAAGAGCTTTCTCATCAGTGAGGCGCTGCGCGGCGAGGGCGGTGTTCTTCGCCTCCAGAGCGGCGAGGCCTTCATGGAGAGTCACCACGAGATGAAGGACCTCGCTCCTCGTGACGTCGTTGCGCGGGCAATCGACTACGAGATGAAGCGCCGTGGTGACGACTGTGTCTATCTCGACATGAGCCATCAGCCCGCATCATTCATCCTAGAGCGTTTTCCGAACATTCACCGGCGTTGCCTTCAGTACGGCATCGACATGACCAAAGATCCCATCCCAGTCGTTCCCGCGGCCCACTACATGTGCGGAGGCGTGGTCGTCGACGACAGGGGTAGCTCGACGCTTCCGGGTCTCTGGGCGGTTGGCGAGGTGACCTTCACGGGCCTCCATGGTGCCAATCGCCTGGCTTCCAACTCCCTCCTCGAAGGCCTGGTGTACGGTCACCGCACGGCGATCGCGGCGCGCGAGACCTTGGAGGCAACAGCCGGGCCGGAGCTCTCGGACGTTGCCGACTGGGACGTGGGCGAGGCAGTTCCGAGCGATGAAGCGGTAGTGGTGTCGCAGAACTGGGACGAGCTACGCCGATTCATGTGGAACTATGTCGGGATCGTGCGGACCGATCGGCGTCTGCGGCGCGCATCACGCCGAATTGCGATGCTTCAGGAAGAGATTCGCGAGTACTACTGGGCGCACCTCGTCAATCGCGACATGCTGGAGCTGAGGAACATTGCCGACGTCGCGGAGCTGATCATCCGTTGCGCTAGCGCCCGCAAAGAGAGCCGTGGGCTGCATTACAACTTGGACTACCCCCATGCCGGCGCCGAATGGCAGGGGGACACCCGGATCTCCAAGGACAGCGCCCCCTATATCGCCAACGAGTGAGCATTCGCTTTTTCGTCCTGCTAGTTTGTAAGGGAGCGCTTCATGCGTGGCCTTACTTTCGGGGGAGAGATGCGTTTCCTTCTTATTCTTTCTATTTCGTTCACATTCTTGGTCGTCAACAAAGGCGTCCTCGCCCAGAGCGCGGAAACGCGCGGCGAGCGAATCGCCGAGGCGAAAGAGGCGTTCGACCTCGGTACGCGAGCCTATGCCGACGGTGAGTTCGAGACCGCGCTTGCGAGCTTTCGACGTGCCTACGAGCTGACGGGCAGTCCGGACCTTCTCTACAACATCGCCACCGTTTCGGACCGGATGCGGCGCGACGAGGACGCCCTTCACGCCTACGAAGGCTACCTCGAGGCACGACCGAAGTCCGCTGATCGAGAGCATGTGGAGAGCCGAATCGCCGTGCTGCGCGATGCCATGGAGGCACGTCGACGGGCGGAGCTTCAAGCAGAAATCGAAGCGCGCAACGCCGCGCTCCAGGCTGCAGCGAGAGTGAAGGCGGAGCGGCCCCTCACGGAGTACGTGGGACCTGGCCCGGGGCCATGGATCACGATCGGGGTCGGGAGCGCTGCGCTCGTCACTGGAGCGGTGTTCCTCGGTCTCGGGCAGCGAGATCAAAAGAAGGTTGAAAACGCACCGGCTGGCTCGAGCTACTCGCTCGTCCAAGACATGGGAGACCGTGGGCCGAAGCGCAGCAAAGCCGGGGTTGCGCTCATGGCGGTTGGCGGTGCAGGCATCATTGGCGGACTGATCTGGCAGCTCACAGGCGGCCACGAAGAAGCGATCCCCGAAGTGAGCATCGGCCCCACGGGCATTTCGGTGAAAGGAACCTTTTGATGCGGCTTCGCTTTACCCTCGTCTTCGGGATTTTCCTTCTCGGCGCCTGCGACCTATCCGTCCCAAATGGCCTCTTCGGATGCGGGCAGGCGGCCGACTGCCCATCCGGCTACTTCTGCTGGAGCAGCGATAGCCGCTGCTACGATTCCAAAGAGCCAGAGTGTGCACCCCGGACCTGCGAGGAGATCATCGCCGACTTCGCATCCCTCGGAATTCCTATCGAGTGCGGAGCTCTGCCCGACGGCTGTGAAGGGTCGATCGAATGCGGTGGTTGCCCTCAGGGCGAAGCCTGTGGGGCCAATGGCCAGAACTTCATTTGCGGATGCGAAGAGAACAGCTGCGCGAATTTCGCTGGAGGTGCCGAGTGCGGCGTGATTCCGACGCGCTGTGGCGGCGGAGAGCAGGCTGTCTTCTGTGGGGCTTGCCTAGGGAGTCAGGTCTGTGTCGAAAACCGCTGTATTTGTCCGGCTGGCGCGGACTGCGGCGAGGGCTGCGGCAACCGCTGCGGTCCGCAAGAGGTCTGCGTCGAAGGTGAGTGCTGCGAGCCGACCTATCCGTGCTCAGACAACGAATGCTCCCCGCCTGGCGGATTTCCAGACGGCTGCGGGGGCGTGACCCAATGCGCCCCGTGTAGGGACGGCGAAGACTGCGTCCTTTCCGACGACCTCGTCTTCGAATGTCTCGGCGACTGCACCTGCGAAGCGCAGGGCGTCGAATGCGGGAACGCGACGATCTGCGGATCGCCGACCCTTTGCGGCACCTGCCAAGACAACGGCTTCGAGGATGGCTTCCGCTGCCAGAGCGGTCGCTGTGTCTGCGCAGACCAGTTCGAAAGCAACGACAAGGACAATGACGCTACCCTGCTCTGCGGGGCCGGCGCTGGCTCCAACTGCATGCAAGACGTTTGGGGCGTCGAGGTTCAGGCGACGCTGCACGACTCGCAGGATCTCGACCACTATAAGCTGTTCGTGCTCGACGCACCGACGCCGATCATCGCACAGGCTCCAGGTGCGTCCGGTGGCCGCCTTCTCTTCTTGACCTACATCTGCCCGGACGGGAAAAGCGGCTTGAACGAGTGCTCCGCCTGGGAAGAATACGTCGATGGCATCAAGTACTGCATTTCGGAGGGCGAGCCGATCGTCATCCAGCGCGGGTGCAACTCCGGCTCGAGTGGCGGCCCGGAGTCGCTTGGGACCGTGCGAGTCATCGTGGCGTCCAACCAGTTCGGTGGCAAATGTGACCCCTACGAGCTTCAGGTTCTCGCGACCTATCAGCTCGAGCTCCCCGGCGGTTTCTGAACCTTTCCGCCGACCGATTGACTACCGGCACCTTCAACGATAAGAGGCATCGCCAAGATGAGTCAGTACCTGTTCACTTCCGAGTCGGTGACCGAAGGTCACCCCGACAAAATCTGCGATAAGGTCAGCGATTCGTTGCTGGACGCCTACCTCGCGCAAGACCCAAAGTCGCGTGTCGCGGTCGAAACGATGGTCAAGACCGGGTTTGTCGTCTGTGGCGGTGAGGTCACCACCAAGGCGACCATCGACCTTGCAAAGATCGTCCGCAAAGCGATCACGGAGATCGGCTATACCGACTCCTCCATGGGCTTTGACGCCGGTACCTGCGGCGTCTTGGCGGCGGTCGAGCGACAGTCACCCGACATCGCCCGCGGAGTCGATTCGAGCGCCAAAAAAGAGCAGGGGGCCGGCGACCAGGGTCTGATGTTCGGCTATGCGGTCGACGAGACACGGCAGCTCATGCCGATGCCGATCGATTTGTCACACAAGCTCGCGCGAAAGCTCAGCCAAGTTCGCAAGAAGAACATCATCGAAGGGCTACGTCCGGACGGAAAGACCCAGGTCACCGTCGAATACGAAGACGACAAGCCGGTTCGTTTCGACGCCGTGGTCGTTTCGACGCAGCACGCCGAGAGCGTCAAGCAAAGCACGCTGCGGGAGGCGATCATCGAAGAGGTGATCAAGCCGATCCTTCCGGCGAAGATGCTCGACAAAAAGACCAAGATTCACATCAACCCGACGGGGCGTTTCGTCGTGGGTGGGCCCTACGGTGACGCTGGCCTGACCGGCCGGAAGATCATCGTGGACACCTACGGGGGCATGGGACGGCATGGCGGTGGCGCCTTCAGCGGCAAGGACCCCTCCAAGGTCGATCGCAGTGCGGCCTATTTCGCCCGCTACGTCGCCAAGAACATCGTCGCGTCCAAGGTCGCATCACGCTGTGAGGTTCAAGTGGCGTACGCCATCGGCGTTGCGAGACCCATGGGCGTCTACGTGACAACCTTTGGCACCGGTGTCGTTCCTGACGAGAAGATCAGCAAAGTCGTATCCAAGCTTTTCGACTTCCGCCCGGCAGCCATCGTCGAAACCTTGGACCTCCTGCGTCCGATCTACGCGCCTACGGCCGCATACGGACACTTCGGCCGCACCGAAAAGACCTTCACTTGGGAACGCACCGACCGGGCCGACGAGCTTCGCAAGGCGCTTTTACCCAAGCGCGGGCGCTAGGGCTCTGACCGGCATCGCGCTACACTGACGACGCCATGCCTGACACACCCCTCTCGACGCTCCAGGGCTGGGGCCGGCACTCGGCTCGGGGGCGGGAGCGTTTGGGCGAGGATCTCGAGCGCATCAGCAGCGAGGTTCATCTGTCTCGGGGGCTCGGGAGGTCCTACGGCGACGCGTCCCTGCCGCCCGACGATCAGCCCGACGTCCTGAACACCCGGTTCGCCGATCGGCTTCTAGGGTTCGATGCGGACACGGGGCTCCTCCGCGCCGAGTCGGGCCTTGCTCTGAGCGAGCTCAACCGGCTCTTCATGCCACGCGGTTACTTCACTCCGGTCTCTCCAGGCACCAAGTTTGTCACGCTCGGAGGCATGGTGGCCGCGGACGTCCACGGAAAGAACCAACATCGGGACGGGGATTTCGGTGACCACGTGACCTCGCTCAAAATGCGCGTCGCCGACGGGCGCGTGCTCGAGTGCTCACCGGAACGACACCCCGACCTCTTCCGCGCGACCATTGGGGGAATGGGCTTGACGGGGCACATTCTGGAGGTCGAGTTCGGCCTGCACCGCATCCCTTCGCAGTGGATTTGGCAGGAAAGCCGGCGCATCCACGACATCGACGAGTTTCAAGACGCGCTGGAAGAGGCGGCCCCGAACTGGCCCTACACGATGGGCTGGATCGACTGCCTCGCGCGCGGCAAGACCATGGGTCGCGGGATTCTCATGACCGGTCGTTGGGCTGATGCCCAAGAAGCTCCGTCTCGACCTCTCAAGCGAGGCTTTCGACCGAGCCTTCGATTCGACTGGCCTGCATGGGTTCTCAACGGCTTCACGATTCGGCTCTTCAATGAGCTCTATTATCGAAAGCAATGGCGACAGCGTTCGAGCGGCATCGTCAATCACGAGTCCTTCTACTATCCGCTCGACGCGATCGGGTCCTGGAACCGAATGTACGGTCGGCGCGGGTTCACCCAGTATCAGTGCGTCTTGCCGCGCGAGGCAGGTCGAGGCTCCGCACGCCGCGTACTCGAGGTGCTGACCGCGCGCGGCGGAGCTTCGTTCCTCTGTGTGATCAAAGATTTCGGCCGTGAGGGTCGTGGCGTTCTCTCCTTTCCCCGACCAGGGATTACGTTGGCGCTCGACATCGCAGTTCGCGACGACACCCAAGCACTCGTCGACGCCTTGAACGAGCAGGTGCTTCAGGAAGGCGGACGCATCTATCTCGCGAAAGATTCGTTCACGCGGCGCGAACACTTCGAGGAGATGGAAAGGCCTCGCCTGGACGAGTTCACGGCGATTCGAGATCGTTGGGACCCCGATCGCAGATTTCGAAGCGCGCAGTCGGTGCGCTTGCTAGGGGATTGAGATGAGACTTGCCATTCTGGGTGCGACCAAGGGGATGGGGCGCGCGCTTGCCCGCTTGGCCGCGGAGCGTGGAGACGAGATTTGTATTCTGGGCCGCAACAGCATCGATCTCGAGCGCAGCGCGGCCGACCTCGGCGTGCGGGCCGGCGGAGGCTCAGTTCGATCGGTGGCTTGTGATCTCGAGAAACCCGAGATGTTCGGTCCAGCAATCGACGCAGCTCGGGAAGCTCTCGGTGGCCTAGATGCGGTGGTCGTCACCGCCGCGATTTTTGCCAGCCAAGAAGAGCTGGAAGCCGATCCCGAGCTCGCCGAGTTGCTCCTGCGAATCGACTTCTCCAATACCGTCTTGTTCTGTGAGTCGGCGAAAAAGGCTCTGCTGCAAGAAGGTGGCGGCACCCTGTGCGTTTTCAGCTCGGTTGCCGGGGAACGAGGTCGCAAACCCGTCATCCTTTACGGCGCAGCAAAGGCCGGCCTCACGCACTATCTCGAGGGCTTGGATCACAAGCACTGCGCGGACGGTCTTCGGGTGGTCACCGTCAAGCCTGGTTTCGTCAAGACGAGCATGACCGCCGGCCTCGACCCACCGCCGTTTGCGGGCGAGCCCGACGCGGTCGCTCGACGTGTACTCGGCGCAATCGACAGAGGCGTGCCTGTGGTTTATGCGCCCGCGCCGTGGCGACTGATCATGGCCGTGATTCGTGCGCTCCCGCGCGCGCTGATGCGTCGACTCAGCTTTTAGTTGCAGCCGACCGAATGAAGTCGGCGATGTCCGGTCGCGTCGCTCTATACGCAGCCGCAACGTGGAGTGCCGCGTTGATCGTACTGAGGACGACCACACTGCCGATGAGAGCCGAGAGGGTATTGCCCTGCGGTTCCTCGGGCAATGGCACGAACGTCAAATTGACATGAGAAACGAGCGTGGCGGTGTAGGCGCCGATCCAAATCAACTTCGCTGCCACGGCCTGCTTGATCCACCATTGCGCGAGCCTGCGTCGCCAGCTCAGCAGGAAGCTTCCGATGAGCACGAGGGCGGACACCACCACGTTGGCCGCGGCCATCGGTCTTCGGTACGGATTGCTGACGCGAGCTTCGAACAGCTGAACCTCGGCGTCGCTGAGCTCTTCGTTTACCTCGGAAAGCTCACGAAGATCTTCGGGCAGTGGCGCCATCGACAGGTCGTACGCGCCGGTCAGAACTCCGGCGATGCCGAGCATGGTCAGCAGGGTCGACGTCAGCAGGATAGCAATGATCATCCTTCTCTCGTTTGATTCGCTTGCCATCGGCGGGTCGAGTCGTTGTACCCTGGCCAGAGGGCGCGATCGACCCCAAAACCCAGGAAACGATGATGGCCACAGAACCAAATCGTTCGAGTGTGTTCGCAGACTCCCACGAGCAGGACGATTTCAGCGCCGATCGCATTCGATGGCTCATCAACCTGCGTTGGGTCGCAATGGCCGGCGTCCTCGTGGCGACGGTGTTTGCGGCGGCGGGCTTCTATCCTGGAGTTGCCTGGCCGGTCTTGCTGGTCGTCGTGGGAGCCGGGAGCGTCTACAACGTCATCTTACTCAGACGCGAGCCTGGTCCTGGCACCGGGCAGCGAGCTGCGGTCTCTCAAGCGCTCGTCGATCTGGCCATGCTAACCGTCGTGCTGTGGGCCGCCGGGGGAATATCGACGCCGTTCATCGGTTTTTACGTTTTCCACCTGGCGCTGATCGGGATTTTGGGAGGACCAAGTGCGACGCTGGTTGCGACGGCTGCAGCGTTTGCCAGCGCTGGCTTCCTCGCGCTGAGCGAATCGGTGCCGGCCCTGAAGATCGGAGCCTGGGATCCGTCGCCCCCTTGGGACACCATCGGCAATGTCGCTGCTTTCACCACGACCGTTGGCGCCGCGGCGTACCTCGTTCTCCACGCCGTTCGCGAGCTTCGCGATCGAGAGCGCGCCCTGGCGCGTTCGCGCGACCAAGCTGAGCTGGAGTATCAGGTCATTTCCAACACACTCGACGAGCTCGAAGCGGGTCTCGAGGTCGTTTCTCCCGACGGCAAGATCGAATGGCGCAATCGTTTGGCCGACGAGCTCGCTCCCGAACCCAGCGAGACAGGAGCGTGGGAATGCCCCGTCGCGGCGCGGGAGTGCAAAACAGAGCCAGCGGGCCTCTGCCCGGTCTGGAGGGCGCGCGACGACGGGGCGGAAGGTCGTTGTCGGTTCACCGAAGGCGACAGCTCCTACGAGATGCTCTCCTTCCCTTTGGCCTCCCCGGGACAGGGCCCCCCGCGCGTCATGAACCTCTACGTCGACCGGACTCAGATCCTCCACGCGGAGCGTCGGCTTCTCCACGCCGAGCGCCTGGCAAGCCTCGGTCGTGTCGCACAGGGCGTCGCACACGAGCTCAACACGCCACTTGCGACGATTCGAACCCTCGCGGCCGACATGCGCGAAGCGATTCGCTCGCTTGGGGGCAATGAAGCGCTCCAATCGGACCTTGCCGAATCGGCTGCGCTCATTCGCGACGAGACGGGGCGCCTCGGTCGTATCACCCATTCCTTACTAACCGGAGGGACGCTGCCGCGGCTGAGGTTGAGCTCGTCGACCCGATTGCTCCCGATCGTTGAGCGCGCGGAGGCTCTCGTGTTTGCGGGGGCGCGTGAGACTGGGCCGCGGCTCGAGGTCGATGATTCGATCAACGATTTGCTGGTCGTCGCCGACCCGGATCGACTGCTCCAAGTGCTCGTGAATCTTCTGCAGAACGCTTTGGACTCGAATCGGGAAGCTGGTGGTCAAACCGTGTGGCTCTCGGCAGAACGACGCGGCTCCGTCGCCGAAATCATCGTCGAGGACGAAGGGACGGGGATCGATCCCGAGATCGAAGGGCGTCTGTTCGAGCCGTTCGCCACGACGAAACCTCCGGGAGAGGGTACTGGCCTTGGACTGTACGCCTCCTACATGCTCATTCAAACGATGGGGGGAGACCTCACGATCGAGAACCGTGACCAGGGTGGTGCCAGCGCGCGGGTGCGCTTATCGGTCGGTGAGGAGAAGCTTGCAAAAGAGCCCGGGGTGCATCACCGTGCGCCCTAGCCATGAATGGCAGCGTGCTCATCATCGACGACGATACGGCGTTTCGCTTCGCGATGGC
This sequence comes from uncultured delta proteobacterium, assembly GCA_963712235.1. Lineage (GTDB taxonomy): Bacteria > Myxococcota_A > Polyangia > Polyangiales > Houyiibacteriaceae > SG8-38. The sequence continues at coordinate 269,132 of CAVQHC010000001.1, read as the reverse complement.
GAAGGCGCTGCGGCGCTCCGGCTACTCGGTGTCGGAAGCAAGTAGCGGAGAAGAAGCCGTCGAGGTCTTGAGCAACGGCTCGCCACCCGACGTAGCGCTCCTGGACCTCAAGATGAAGGGGATTGGCGGCCTGGAAGTGCTCCGGCGCTGTGGCTCCATATCGACACGGGTCATCGTTCTGACGGGTCACGGCACAGTCAAAGCCGCGGTCGAGGCCATGCAGCTCGGGGCGTTTTCGTTCTTGGAGAAGCCGGTCGATGCGAACATGCTTCGGCCCTTGCTCCGGCAGGCGCTCGTCGAAAAGGGCAGCGTCGACCCTGGCGGCGGAGTATCCGACGAGACGCCCTTGATCGGAGAGAGCCCGGCCATCGACGAAGTTAGAGAGTTCATTCGAACCGTCGCACCCACCGATGAAACGGTCTTGGTCTTCGGCGAGACAGGCACGGGCAAGGAGGTCGTCGCCCGGCAAATTCATACCCAGAGTAATCGCGCGAATCGGCCATTCGTGGCCATGAACGCAGCCTGCGTCCCGCGCGAGCTCTTCGAGAGTGAGCTCTTTGGCCACAGGCGTGGGGCGTTCACCGGCGCCCACGACGACAGGGCAGGGCTCTTTCGAGAGGCTGACGGCGGCACACTGTTCGTCGACGAGCTTGCCGAGCTGCCTCTCGAAAGTCAGGCGAAGCTGCTCCGAGCGATCGAAACGAAACAGATTCGACCTGTTGGAGAGTCCGGAGAGGTTTCAGTCGACGTGCGAATCGTAGCTGCGACCAATCGCGACCTGTGGATCGAGACGCAGGAGGGGAGGTTTCGCGAGGACTTGTACTTTCGACTTCAGGTTTTCCCCGTGCTCGTTCGCCCTCTGCGGGAGCGCCCCGAAGATCTCGAGCCTTTGGCGACGCACCTGCTCGCTCGCCTCGGTAAGAACGACCTCACGCTCGATTCGAACGCGCTCGCGGCGCTTCGCGAGTATGACTGGCCCGGCAACGTGAGAGAGCTCCTCAACGTCCTGCGACGCGCGTCGCTGTTCGCAATCGCCGACACACTCGACGGTGAATTGGTTCGCCGGATGATAGCGGCAAGCGTCTTTGGAAATGCGAGAGAGTCTACCCCTCCGCCAGGGCTCGGATCGCCCAGCCGCACGAACCTCGCGGACGTCGAGCGGGAGCACATCGAGCGCGTGCTTCGCGAGAAGGAGGGCAACATCACCAAAGCCGCGGCCGCCCTCGGAATCGACCGCCGTACGCTGCAGCGGAAGCTCAGGTCGTACGGTATCGAAGCGCAGTAGTGTGACGGAAGTCTTCAGCTACGCGTTTCGCCCTCTTTTCCTGCTCGCTACCGTCTACGCGATTGCTGTGGTGCCGCTGTGGGTTGGGGCCTGGCTCGGGTACCTTCCGTTCCCGGGAATGCTCGGCGCGCCGAGCTGGTGGCATGCGCATGAAATGACCTTTGGGTTTGCCGGAGCTGCGGTTGGTGGCTTCGCGCTGACCGCCGTTGCTACCTGGACCAACCGCCCGCCCGTCTCGGGTGCTCCGCTACTGGTGCTCAGCGTCCTTTGGTTGGTCGCGCGTATTTTGTTTTCGCTGCCATCACCGAGCTTGCTGGCGCCCGCCATCATTGCCGACCTCGGCTACGGCGGGCTGCTTTTCGCATTGATGAGCCGCGAGGTGATCAGCGCAGGGAACGAGCGCAACTACAAGGTGCTCTTAATCCTCGGCCTGTTCGTCGGGAGCAACGCCATGTTCTTCGTGGGCGTGATCCGGAGTGCGGGCTGGAGCACGACCGCGCTCCATTCCGGCCTTTGGCTCATCGTGCTGCTCATCAATCTCATCGCTGGCCGAATCATCCCTGCCTTCACGAGAAACTGGTTGAAACGTCGAGCTGTCGATGAGACGCACCGGCCGATGAAGCTGCCGCCGATGTTCGACCGTTTCGATCTCATCAGCACCGGGCTCTTGGTGGCGTTTGCCATCTTTCAACTCGTAGACGCTCCCGCGAGGGAGACGGCCCTGCTTGGCTTGCTGACCAGTGTTTTCTTGTTCATTCGGCTTGCGCGCTGGCAGGGGATCCGGGGTCGGAAGGAGCCTTTGGTCTGGGTGCTTCACGTCGCCTTCCTCTGGCTCCCGGTGGGGGTCCTGCTTCTGTCATTCGCGGAGGTCGGCGTGATTCCGCAGACCGCAGGCATCCATGCGCTGACCAGCGGCGCCATCACGACCATGATTCTCGCCGTCGCCAGTCGGGCTGCCTTGGGTCACACCGGACGACCCTTGGAGAGCCACCCAGTTCTGACGGCCGCGTATGTGTTGATCACGATCGCAGCGATCTGCCGGGTGGCCGCCACCTTCGGTCCGGCGGCGCGCGCTCTGTTGGCAGCGTCGGCGACGGCGTGGTGTCTCGGGTTCATCTGTTTCGCGTGGCGCTATGCGCCGATCCTGACGCAACCGCGAGTGCAGAGGCAGGGGTCGCTGCCGAGCATCTAGGACGATACCGGGGCGCGGAAAAAGGCGCGACACGGGGCTGCGTCGAACGGGGCGCCTTGCAGAGGTGGCCGGATGGGCTTGAGGCCTGAGGCCACGCAAGGCGCCCCTCGGAGCTCGCGCCAATCGGGGGTGGTTGCTGTCTTGCCGATTGTCACTCACACGTCGACTCCGCCCCATATCGCGCCTTTTTCCGCGCCCCTCCATTCCTAGCCAATTTGGACAAGCGCGGCACCGCAACACACGCTCCAAGACAGCAGGCGGCAGCGCGAGCCCGAAGGGCGAAGCCCGGCGCCAGAGGCGCCGGCAAGGCAGAGCGAAGCGAATGCCGCGCCAGGGAGGATTACGGGTGGGGGTGGGCGGGGCGGTGTAACCAAGCCGTACCACCCACCCCGACCCGAACACCCCGCCCCCATACACACCCGCGGCAGCGCGAGCCCGAAGGGCGAAGCCCGGCGCGAACGCGCCGGCAAGGCGGAGCGAAGCGCCCGCCGCGCCAGGGAGGATTACGGGTGGGGGTGGGCGGGCGGTGTAACTAAACCGAACCACCCACCCAACCCAACTCCCCGCCCCCAAACAGCAGGCGCCAGCGCCAGCCCCAGCGCCAGCGCCAGTGCCAGCGCCAGCGCCAGCGCCAGTGCCAGCGCCAGCGCCCGCCCGCGCCAGCCCCACCGCCCGCGTCACCCCCTCGGCAGCACCACCGTAAAAACCGTTCGCCCGGGCTTCGACTCGACGTCGATGCGGCCGCCGTGCTCGGTCACGATTCTCTGCGTGATCGCCAGACCGAGCCCAGTGCCGCCTTCCCTTCGTGTGTAATACGGCTCGAAGATCGCTTCCGTCTGGTCTGCGGAGATTCCGGCACCGTTATCCTCTACCCGGATGTAGAGTGTGCGAGCGGTCTGTTCGAGGCTCAGTTGCACCGCGCCGCTTCCGTCGGGGTGGGCCTCGGTCGCCGCATGTTGCGCGTTCTGAAGCAGGTTGTGCAGCACCTGGGTGATCTGATCGGGGTCGACGAACGCCATCAACGGCCCTTCGGGCAGCACCGTGCTGAGCTTTGCCTCGCCTTTGTCGTTCAGGGATGCCGCCTGAGCGACGATCTCCCGAAGATCGACGCTCCGGAGCTTTGGCGCAGGCAGTCGTGCGAATCGGCTGAATTCGTCGACGATGACGCGCAGCCGCTCCACCTCCTGCAGAATCGTCTTGGTAGACTCGTCAAACATCGCCTCAAAATCTTCGGACGAGCGTTCGCGCGCCTTCCGCAAAGTCTCGACCGAAAGCCGAATCGGCGACAGAGGGTTTTTGATCTCGTGTGCGAGGCTCTTCGCGATTTCCTGCCACGCGGCGATCCGCTCGGTTTGCCGAAGCTGTTCGCGCGCGTCCCTGAGGTCGCGCGTCATTCGGTTGAACGCAGTCGCCGTCGCGGGAAAGGCCCCGCCCATTCCATCCCGTAGCGTGGTGTCGAGGTCGCCTCGACCGACCCGTGTCGCCGCCTCGGTCAGCTCGTCGATCGAAGATTGCAGCCAACGATTGAGGTAGCCACCAAAAAGAAGGGCGAGTCCGAGCGCCAGTACGATGACGCAGGCAATAAAGAGCAGCAGCGGTGGGCCTCGTCGGTCGATCGTGGGGCGCCAGACCAGAACGCTTTGCGTAACGCCCTCCGCGTCCATCAGCTCTGAAACCTGCTCATCTGCCTTGCCGGCTTTTCCAGTGATCATCAGCTGCCGAGGATCGAGGCTCCGAAGGTCGGAGAAACGATGACCGCCAATGAGGGTCAGCCGAGCTCCGCCGCGCGCGATCGAGCAGGCGCTCACCAGGAATCGTTGATGTTCCTGAGCACCGAGGAGGAGCACAAACGAGCGCTCTCCTGCGGTTCTTGCCTGGCGCGTCAGCTCGGCGCCTTCGCTGCCGAGGATTCGGTTGCGATGTCCGGTCGCGAGGACTTCGCCGCTGAGGGAGTCGAGCACCCAGAGTGCCTGAAGCCCGGCTGCGTCCATCGAGCCGCGAAACAGGCGGTCGTAGTCGAGGCTCGGGAGCGCCTCCCGGCTGCGTTCGTCGAGCAGGGTGTCGACTGCGAGATCGTCACGGCAGAGACGCTCCACGGCGGCCGTCCGCTGTGCATCGAGCTCGCGTAGCTGGACTCGGGCCATTTCGGCTTCCGTCGACGAGTCCTCCACGGCCCACTGAGAGACGCCCAGCCAAACTATCGCGGTCAGCGCGACCGGGAAGCTTGCCACCAGTGCGAATAGCAGGACGATGCGCGGGCCGAAGCTGTTCATGGCGGCGCTACGCCACCGAGAACTCGATCTTCGCGCGCGGGACGCGGGGCCGGTGTTGCATCGTTCTCGCCCTCTTCATCAAACTGCTCCATGAGGAAGAGGTTGGGATCGGCGACGTCTGGGGACCTCGCCACGTCCGTCGGTGCAGTGCCCACCACGAAGACCTCTTCGAACGCGTCTTCTTGTCCCTGGTAGGCCAGCAGTCCGGATGCCGGGTCAATGCGTGCGCGAATCACTCCACTGGGCATGGCAAAGTCCGTCTCCTTCGGCGTCTGGTCGGCGGCTGCCATGACGTCGATCCAGATCGGTAGCGCTGTTCTGGTGCCCGTCTCCCGCTTGCCGAGCGATCGTTGGTCGTCGAAACCCACCCAAACTCCAGCCACGACCGAGGGGGAGTAACCCACGAACCAAGCGTCGCGGGCCTCGTTGCTCGTGCCGGTTTTGCCGACCACCGCGCGTTCGAGCCGCTGAGCGGGCGCGCCAGTGCCTTCCGTGACGACACTTCGAAGCATACTCGTCATGACGTACGCCTCATTCGGAGACATGACGTCGCGAGCGGGCTCGGTGGCCGTTACGGGCACCTGTGCGCCCCCTGGGGCCACGATCCTGCTCACGATTCGCGTCGGCGCCCAGCGCCCACCCGCTGCAAACGTCGCGTATGCGTTTGCAAGCTCGATCGGTCTGACTCCGCTGGCCCCAAGAGCCAACGCCATGTCTTCTTCGAGCTTGGTGGAAATTCCGACTTGCCGGGCGAACTCCGCCACGTCTTTGACCCCGAGATCTTCCACCACGCGAATCGCAACCATGTTGATCGAGCGGGCGAGGGCCTGACGCAAGCGAACTGCGCCCTGGTAGTTCCATTGCTCGTAGTTGCGCGGTTTCCATTCGTCGTACACGGCAGGCGCGTCCACCACCAACGACGCCGCGGTAAAGCGGCGCGACTGAATCGCCCTTGCGTACACGATCGGCTTGAAGCTGCTGCCCGGCTGGCGAATCGCCTGTGTGGCCCGGTTGAAGCCACTGACTGCGTCAAAGCTTCCGACCAAGGCCAATACGGCACGCGAGCGTGGCTCGATGACGACGACGGAGCCCTCGGGTCCGCGCTCCAGACGCGCGATCGCCGGGGTCTCGTCGTCACCCATCTGCGTGATCGAGACCGGCAAGAGGTCGTCTTTCTTTGCGAACGCTGACGCAGGACCGCGTTTGGGGTTGAATCGCACGGCATCGCGCATTCGCAGCACCGCGGGATGGCCGGCAACGTCGAGCAGAAGTTTTCCGGCCTCGTCGTCGGAGCCTCTGACGCGCGCGATGTAGGTCCGCCCCATTCGCAGAGAGTCGATTGGCTTCGTGGCTTTTGGTCCGCGCTTTCGTTTCGTTCGGCGAAATGGCCCCTGATATCCTTGTCGCTCGTCGACCGCGCGGAGTCCTCGCTGAAGCGCCTCCCGAGCCTTCCTCTGTAAAGGGAGGTCAATCGTGGTGTGGACCTCGTAGCCGCCCTTGCTCAGCGCTTCGTCTCCGACTGCCGCGCGAAGCGCACGCTTGGCGATCGTCAGGACCTCCGGCGCGCTGCCCGAGCTCTCCGGCACGGGCTCGGGCTCCACTTTCTCTTTACGGGCCGCAGCGATGGCCGCCTCGCTCAGGTCAGGCCAATAGACCTCGCGCTTCGCCTGCAACTGCGACAACACGTACGCTTGGCGTCGTTTTGCCGCCTCTGGGTTCCCACGAGGCGAAAGACGCGCCGGCGCTTGAGGAATGCCAGCCAGCATCGCCGCCTCCGCCAAGGTGAGATCCCGCGCGTTCTTCTCAAAGTAGTATTGCGCGGCCTCCTCTATTCCGTAGCGGCCGTGTCCGAAGTTCACGTGGTTGAGGTAAAGGTGGAGGATTTCGTCCTTGCTGAGCTCGCTCTCGAGGCGCCGGGCCAAAATCAACTCTCGGATCTTTCGCTGCAGCGTGCGCTCTGGTGTCAAGAGCATCAGCTTGACCACCTGCTGCGTGATCGTGCTTCCGCCCTGCGCGGCGCGGCCGGCAACGATATCTCGCCCTATCGCCCGAAGCATTCCGCGGTAATCGAGCCCTTCATGCTCGTAGAAATCCGCATCCTCGGCGGCCAAGACCGAGAGAACCACATTGCGAGGAACCTGTGACATCGGGATCACGGTCCTGCGCTCGGCGAAGATCTCACCGATCACCTTCTTGTTGCGGTCGTACACGCGCGTCGTCTGAGGCGGCGTGTAGTCGCGAAGGGAGCTCACCGATGGAAGATCACGGCTGAAGTAGGCATAGGCACCCAGGACCAAGAGCGCGCCAACGATGAGCGCTGCGCCAATCAACTTGGGCAACAGAGCAAGGGTGCTGCTTCCGCGCTTCCTGCGCTTCGTCCCCTTGCGCTTCTTCTTCTGGGTTTGCTTGCCTGCCATCTCGTCCGCCGGCGCCTATAGCATCCCCTGCTCGGCGCCTTCTCCCCTAATTCACGACAGTCCCGACGGCTCAATCATTCCCGCGAAATTGTTCGATCACTTGGTCCGCGTTTTTCACGGAATTCATCAGGAATCTCGCGACGAGCTCCCGTTGTCGGGCTGACGGAAGACCTCGTCGGCCTTCTCGAGTGAGGGTCTGCATCGCAATCGCGGCTGCCACCGAGACATTGAGGCTTTCGACGAAGCCCCTCATCGGAATGGAAAACGTCCCATCCGCCAGCGTCCGCATCTCTTGGGACACACCGCGGTGCTCGTTCCCAAAGACCAGGGCCAATCGCCGCGTCGCGCGCAGGTCCTCGAGCTGCGTATCGCTGCCCATGGCCGCGATGTAGATCGAGTAACCGTCCTGCTGCAGGCGCCGCGCACAGGCTTCGGCGCTTTGGTATCGGATGACGTCGAGCCAGCGTTGCGTGCCCTTCGAAACGCCTCTCGATGCTTTGAATCCGTGCTCGCCGACGATCACGTGTACCGTCTGGAGGCCAAACGCATCCGCGCTTCGCAATACCGCGCTCGAGTTGTGCGGATCGGAAATTCGGTCGAGCACCAAAACCAGGTCGTCCGTGCGAGCGCGAACGACATCGGAGATTCGCTCGAGCCGCTCCGCCGTAACGACTGGCGACAGCGCCTCGATGACGAAGTCTGCCGGTCGTTCGAGCGACGGAGGTCCCTCGACCTCAACCAGGTCTGGATCGTCGGCGCGCACCTATTGGGCGGTCTTCTTCGGGTCGACGATGACGCCCACGACCAGCGTCCCGCCCTGGTAGGTCTGCCCTGCTACGAAGAATGGATCGCCGGCGGAGGCCACGACCTGCAAAAGCGGGAGATAGTCCGACTTGTTGGGACGATTGATGGCGGCTTTCACTTTGTAGCGTCCATCGGGCATGATCCGAAGCAGGGTCAGCTTCACCCTCCTGCCGTTCGGCAGCGAAACCAGCGCATCTTTGCCGGGAGTGAGGGTCAGCTTCGGCCGCGACAGGATCTGCATCGAGCGGAAGGAATTGAACGGAGGCCGCCGCAGCGCGGTGAGCTTCTTGAGCTGTGGGTCGATCTCGCCTGGCTCTTCTTTGGCCAGGACGACCAGCACTTCGGCGGGCACGCTCGAAACGGTCGCAGCTCGGTCCGACCTCGCCAAAGAGCTCGCCTGCGCGGAAGCCGTCGCGGCGCTGAACAGAAGACCGACCAGTATCAGGTGTCGAATGAGAATCATGGAAGCCCTACCTCTTCGTCGTCGATCCAAATCACAGCCAAAGATTCCCCTGCGCCACCCTCGACTTCGAAGATCGTCCCGGTGTTGGCCCCGAAATCGACTTCGAGCACCTCCGACCCACGTGCCACGCCCGGCGATCCTCCCTGCGGCGCGCCCTCCGGCGAGGCGAACACAGCCAGGAAGATCGCAGCGGCGGCCGCAAATCCAACCGCCGCGGCGCCCCAGACGCGGCGCTCCCGGCCGCCTGGAACCTCGCGGAAGACAGGCGCTGGCACCGGTCGATCGATCGAGATGACCGGCGCACTGAGGTCGGCTTCGATCCGGGCGAAGAGCGCATGTGAGTCGATTTGCCCGGCCCAGTCGGCCGAAACGCTTTTCATGGCGACCCGAAGCTGCTCCCATTCGCGCAGCTGTGCCGAACCTTCCGGCGAGGCCTCGAGACTACGGCGCAGCGCGGCCTCCTCGTCCGGAGCGAGCTCTCCGTCGAAGAGCATCTGAAGCTTCTCGTCCTGTGTCTTTACGCTCTCCATGGTTCGTCCTCTGAAACGGCCTCCCCTGAAAGATAGGGCCCGAGCGAGGCCTGCATCTTCTTTCTGGCGTGAAACAAGCGGCTCATGACGGTGCCTTTGGGAACGTCGAGCGTTTCGGCCATCTCCTCATAGCTCATTCCCTCGATCTCCCGAAGGATGATTACCGCCCGATGGTGCTCGGGCAACTCTTGCAGGGCCGCTTGGATCGCGGAGCCGAGCTCGCGGCGTAGTGCCGCCTTGCCCGGGTTGGCGTTGGTGACACTCGGAACCAGCGCGCCGTCCCCTGCGACCTCACTCTCCTCGTGCAGCGCGCGCTCGTCGAAATCCAGGTTCTTTCTCCTGCTGGTGCGCCTGACGTGGTCGATGGAGACATTCATGACGATGCGATAGAGCCAGGTGTAGAAGCTCGAGCTCCCTTGGAACTTGTGAATGTTCTTGTGAACTTTGACGAACGCCTCTTGAACGGCATCCAAGGCGTCATCCTCGTTCTTGACGACGCCCATGGCCACCGCGAACGCACGGCGATGATACTTGTCGAAAAGCGCTCGAAAAGCTGCCGTATCTCCTGCTTGTACGCGTTGTACCAGGTCATGATCGCCCTTTGCGGAGGAACTCGATGAGGCCTCCTTGGTTTTGGACGCATTGGACAGCGGTTGATTCACCCAAGATCCTCGACGTTTTCAAGGGGTTAGTCGCCGTCGCGACCCACCGGCGATCTCTACGCGCAAAACGATGGGAAGGCCAGCTTTCGACCCCAAACCACCCATGGAAACCAGGTTTTTGCCTGGTTTTCCCGAGGCAGGCAGCTAGGTTCCGCGAGTGCTGGACCTCAGCTCTCTGAATTCCCGTCAGCGCGAGGCAGTGATTCACGAGGGGGGGCCGCTCGTCGTCTTTGCGGGCGCAGGGAGTGGCAAGACCCGCGTCATCACGTTTCGGGTTGCCCAACTCATCGCGGCGCACGACGTGGCGCCTTGGAGGATCCTCGCGGTCACGTTCACCAACAAGGCAGCAGGCGAAATGCGCGAGCGGCTTCTGAGGCTGCTCGGTGAGCAGGGCTCAGCAGTTCAAGTTGGCACGTTTCACGCCACCTGCGCACGGCTGCTTCGGCGACACGGAGAGAGCTCAGGTCTCAGCAAAGATTTCACCATCTACGATGACCAGGACCAACAGGCGCTGGTCAAGCGCGTCCTTCGAGATTTGGGACTCGACGAGAAGCGCTATCAGCCCAAGGCGATGGCCGGTCGCATCAACCGCGCGAAGCAAGAGGTTCAGGGCCCGGACGAGATCGAAACGCCCGACGCCTGGTCGGAGGTCGTTCGCCGCGTGTACACCGCCTACGAAGAGCGGCTTCGAATGGCCAACGCACTCGACTTTGGTGATTTGATCTATCGCACGGTGCGTGCGCTCGAATCGGATGAGGCATTCCGCGATGCGGTGGTCGGCCGGTTCTCGCACGTGCTGGTCGACGAGTTTCAGGACACCAATCATGCGCAGTTCCGGCTCGTTCGCTTGCTTTCCGAGGGGCACCGCAACCTTTGCGTGGTCGGTGACGATGATCAGAGCATCTACAGGTGGCGCGGCGCCGATCGCCGAAATATTCTCGACTTTCGAGCGTCGTTTCCGGATGCGACTCTGGTAAAGCTCGAGCAGAACTATCGTTCGACGCAACGCATCCTGCGTGCCGCAAACGCGGTAATCGCGAGAAACACCGACCGGGAACCCAAAGAGCTCTGGACGGACAATCCCGAGGGCGACGCCATTCTGGTCGTCCGCACGATGGACGAGCGCGACGAAGCCCGGCTGGTGCTTCGGGGGCTTCGTGAGCTCACGTCGCAAGGGCATCGCTTGTCGGACGTTGCGGTTTTCTATCGAACGCACGCACAGTCGCGAGTGATTGAAGAGTCGCTGCGCAGCGCCAACATCGGGTACCGCATCGTCGGTGGAATGCGTTTCTACGATCGCGCCGAGGTCAAAGACCTGCTCGCATACCTTCGCGTGATGACCAACCCGGTCGACGACATGAGTCTGCTCCGGATCATCAACACGCCGCCGCGGGGAATCGGAAAGACGACGATCACGCGCCTGCTGGATTTGGCCGCTCAATACGGACAGAGCTTGAACGACATGCTCGACGACGATGCAACGCTGGCTCAGTTCGGGAGCGCAGCACGCAAGCGTCTCGGTGCCTTTCGTGGACTCATGGCCGGTCTGCGGGATGTCGCGGCATCCGGAGTGCCGCTTGGTGAAATCTGCGCGGATCTCGTCAATCGAAGCGGCTACGCCGAGATGCTTCAGCACGACGACACGCCAGAAGCAGACGCGCGGTTCCAGAACATCCAGGAGCTCGTCGCGTCCATGGACGAGTTCCAGCGCGACCGTCCCGAATCCACGCTTGCCGAGTTTCTCGAGAACGTCACGCTGCAGACGTCTGCCGACGAGCAGGTTGGTGGCGACCGGGTGACTCTGATGACGGTGCACGCCGCCAAAGGCTTGGAGTTTCCCGTCGTGATGGTGACGGGCCTCGAAGAACAGGTGTTTCCGTTCAAGGGGATCGACCCCTGGGAGGATCCCGAGGAGCTCGAAGAAGAGCGGCGCCTCGCCTACGTCGCGTTCACGCGCGCCGAGCAGCGACTCGTGCTCAGCTTCGCCGCGGTGCGAAGGATTTTCGGCCAGCAGCGGGTTGGCATCCCCTCGCGTTTTCTCACCGAGCTTCCCGCAGACGACATCGAGTGGATTGGTGCGAGGTCGAGCCCACCGTCGTCATCCGCGTCCATGGCCGAGGAGCGCCATCACGAGCCCAGCGAAAGCTACATCGACTACAGCGAAGGGTCCGACCTCTCGGATCTCGAAGGGCTGCGGCGCGGAATGCAGGTTCGGCACCCGAAGTTCGGGGTAGGGGAGGTGCGCGAGGTGATGCAGGGCTCACCGCCACGTGTCGCCGTACGCTTCGCGGGCTGGGGCACCCGCACCATCATCGCCTCGTACCTCGAGCCGGCGTAGCCCTTGGACAGCGTCGCGCCTAGGAGTCGGACTTGCCGCTAGAGGCCGTCTTGGACTTGGTCTTCGGGTCGGCCTTGGCTGGTTTGCTGGCCGATGAGGACTCCCCGCCGCTCGAACTGGAATCGCCGCTTTTGGAGGCCTTCGCCGCTCGGTTCGAAGGGCCCGAGTAGAGGTCGGACTCCCATCCCCCGCCCTTCAAAATGAAGCCACCGCCCCCGATCATTCGGCGGGCTTTGAGCTTGCCGCACTTTGGGCACTTTCTGAGCGGATTCTCGGTGATGCGTTGCACACGTTCAAACGCGTGCCGGCAGTTGTCGCAGCTGTACTCGTAAGTGGGCATGACGAAGCTTCGGCCGGCAACTTAAGCGGCGGCGACCGTCTGTCAAGCTCAGCGTTCCCTGCGCTTGAGCTCCTGGAGGGCGTCTTCGAGCTCGGCGAGCTCCTCTTCTTCATGCTGCTCGTCCGGCGTGGCCACCCGGGCGCCAACCGACGGCTGCTCGGCGGGGACCAGCCCCATCTTTCGTTTGAGCGCCTCGAGCTCGAGGTCGGCACCTGCGTTCGCCTCCAGCTCGGAAAAACGGTGTTTCAGGATATCGCCCGTGTATTGCTCGGCGACCTCGGCGCCCGCCTCGGCTTCGGCTTCCATCTGGTCAATCTGCTCGGCCATCCGATCGAAGGTTTCAAACGCGCTCGCATCGGACAGGCCACTCATCGTTTCCTGGATGCTCTTCATCGCCTCTGCTCGCCGCTTGCGAGCTACCAGGACGTTCTTCTTTCGCTGCGCTTCCCCGATCTTGTGGCTCAGCGCCTTGAGTGCGGTCTTCAGCTGATCGGTCATCGCCTTTTGTCGCGCCCATTGCTCTTGGTACTGCGCCCCAATCGCATCGTGCTCCTTGCGCCGGAGCAGAGCCTCCTTTGCGAGCTCGTCGTCCCCAGACCGGACCGCCAGCATCGCTTTGTTTTCCCATTCTTTGGACTTCGCGACTTCGTTCGCGAACTGCTTGTTTAGGCGCTTCTCGTCGGCAATCGCAACAGCCACCTGCTTCTTTGCCTCGACCAGCTGCTGATTCATGTCGACGATGACTTGATTCAGCATCTTTTCGGGATCCTCCGACTTGTTGATGAGGTCGTTGATGTTGCTCTTGATCAGTTGTGCCAGACGGCTGAGGAACCCCATTGCTCGTGTCCTTTAAGTGGCGACCCGGAACTTGCTTAGTTTCTCGTAGTGATTCGCGAGCGCCAGCGAGAAGTCGTCGAGAACGCCCTGCAGCTCGTTGTAGTCGAGGTTCTCGAGTTGGAGGGTACATGTGAGCACCACTGCGGCGTCCGAGATCCCGTAGGCTCCGTGCACCAGGTCCGAAGCGTTGAGGCGCAAAAGCTCTTCATAGAGTGCCACCTTGTCGCTGACCTCGCTGAGCTCGAGTACCTTCACTCGAAAGAGTAGGAGCGAGTCAGCGGCCTGGATCGCGATGTTCTCGCCCAAACTACTGTCACGGACGAGCCACATCCCATCCTCGCCGACCTCTTCGTAGGGAACCTCGGCGCGAGCCAAATACGATTCAATGTCCTCGCGTGAGCGCATGCGCCTCTCCTTGCTCGTTTGCGAGCCTAGCGGCCTCGAACCGAGACGGTCAAGGCTCACTCGTATTCATCACCATTGGCGCTCACGAACTTGTGAGACCACAAGATCGCGTCTTTGCGGCCGCCCTCCGAGTCGAGAATCGCCTGTGCCAGCAAACCCGTCTTGCGGTAGCCGGCAGCGACGAATGCGGTGGAAATCTCGACATTATCGTTCGGCGCGAAGGCAAACATGGCTACGATTCCGCGCTCCTGGAGGGTGTCGGCGAGCGTTCGAAGGGCGGCGATCACGGCCAGCGTCTCGTTTTCGTTCGTCGGAAGGCGCAAAATCTCGACCAGGGCATGCCCGAAGCAATCCTGGAATTCGGCGGAAATGTAGTTGGTCTTGCTGCGCCGGACGCTGGCGTCGAAATAGATCCGCTTGGCGTCGCGCCCAAACATGTCGAATGAGCCGAAGGCGGGGTTCTTCTTCCATGCGGCGTCTCGCGCCGCCAGAGCTTCCTTTTCGACGGCCGTCTTGACGGTCGCGCCCTTGATCTTCTCCGGAATGTCCTTGGCTGACTTTTTGGCCGCGTTGATGGTCCGTTCGGTGAGCTTTGCAGACGCATCGCTGACTTCGATCGAAGCGGTCTTGTCGCCAATGACGCATCCACAGAGATGGCCGTCGCTGCGCTTGTAGAAACCGGGAATGGTGCCTTCACGAACGAAGCCCACGCGCGTCCACGACGAAACCTCGTCTTTTTCGACGAGCGTGATCACTTTTTGGACGTTCTCCTGCGTGGCTACGGATTGAATGTAGAGGCGCTTGGCCGGAAGCGCGCCGGCTCGGAAGTCGATGACGCGAATGAATCGCGTTCGACGATTGAGCAGCAGACAAAGGTAAGCGCTGTCGCTCCTGAAGTAGAGCTCCTCGACCGTTGGCTTTTTGGGAGGTCGTTTAGAGGCGGCAGCTTTCGCTCGAACCATGCGTCAACACCTTGAAAATACTTTAGTTTTCAGAACGAGCCGGAATGTAGTGTGTCGACCCCTTCGTGTCAAAAGGAAGGGGCAAGCCCGACGTGCGGACCTGCCCCTTCCTGACTGTGTTTCGCTAGATTAGTTCTTGAGTGCGTCGTCGATCGCGACCTTGAATGCCGCGAAGGGCTGCGCGCCTTGGACCAGCTTGCCGTTGATGAAGAACGACGGCGTGCCAATTCGGGCACCGGCTTTGGCGACCGCTGCCATGTCGGCGTCGACCGCAGCTTTGTGCTTGCCGGAATCGAGCGCGGCCTTGAAGGCCTTCATGTTGATGCCACCGACCTGCTTCGCGAACTTCTCGAGGTTTTCACGCGAAAGCGTCTTTTGGTTGGCGAAGAGGAGGTCGTGGTATGCCCAGAATGCCTTGTTGCCCTTCTGAGCAAAGACCTCTCGTGCCGCCTGAGCAGCGGGCTGCGCGTCCTTGTGGAAAGGAAGCGGGTAGTCGCGCCAGACGAACTGCACCTTGTCGCCGTACTCCTTGACGACCTGTGCAACGGTCGGGTTCACCCGGCTGCAAAAGGGGCACTGGAAGTCGCTGAACTCCTGGATGACCACCTTCGCTTTGGCTCCGCCCTTGGTCGGGGCGTTCTTCGGAACCGGGATGTCGTAAATCTTGTTGGCATCTGGTGCTGGCGCTGCTGGCGCCGTCTTCGGGCCCGTCTCACCCTTGGCAATGGTCGTCTCATAGACCTTCGCTCGGGGCGTGCCCTTTGCGACGAGTGCCTTGGCCTTTGCCATCTCTTCGTCGATCACCGTCGTGAACGCCGCCAGAGGCTGCGCCCCCCGGAGGTTGCGGCCGTTGATGAAGAACGCCGGGGTGCCACGGGCGCCCAAGCTGCTGGCGAGCGCTTGCTGCTCTTGGATCGTCTTGCCGTACTTGTCGTCAGCCAGAGCCTTTTTGAACTTCGAAACGTTCAGACCTTGCTCTTTGGCCCACTTTTCTAGGTTGTCGGTGGTCAGAGCCTTTTGGTTCGCGAACATCTTGTCGTGCATCGCCCAGAAGCCCTTGTCGCCCTTCTGCGCGTGGGCCTCGAGAGCCGCGTTCGCCGCGCCCTTCGCGTTCTTGTGGAACGGAAGCGGGTTGTTCATCCAAACGACGCGGACGTCCTTGCCGTACTTGCCCTGGACCTCTTCGAGGGTTGGCGTGACGCGACCGCAGAACGGACATTCGAAGTCGCTGATCTCGACGATGGTGACCAGCGCATCGTCTGCACCCTTCTGCGGCTCGTTACCCTTGAGCGGAACCTTGTAAACCGCTTTCGGATCGGGTTGGCCGGCCTTCGGAGGCTGCGGTTTCGGAGCCGCTGCTTTGGTCAGACCGCTCTTCGTCACCGTGGCGTAGATCTGTTCCTTCTTCACGCCCTGCTTGAGGAGGGTTTCGGCGGTGGCGAGCTCTTCGTCGATGACTTTCTGAAAGGCCGCGAAGGGCTGCGCCCCTCGGAGCTGTCGTCCGTTGATGAAGAAGTACGGAGTTCCGCCCGCCCCGAGCTGAGCTGCGAGGCCTTGGTCGCCGTCGATCGCCTTTTTGTGCGTTGATTCGTCGAGAGCTTTTTTGACCTTCGCCGAGTCGAGTCCGGCTTTTTCTGCGTAGCCTTCGAGCTCAGCGCGGCCGAGCGCCTTCTGGTTCGCGAAGAGTGTGTCGTGCACCTCCCAGAACTTGTCGCTGCCACCCTGTGCGTACGCCTCCATGGCCAACTCCGCCGCTGGCGCCGCGTTGTTGTGGAAACTCAGAGGATTGTTGCGCCAAACGATGCGGACCTTGTCGCCGTAGGTGTCGATGACCTGCTTGGTCGTCGGCAGAACCCGCGCGCAGAAGGGGCACTGGAACTCGCTGAACTCGACGATTGTGACGAGCGCATCCTTGGGCCCCTTGGAGGGCTGCGCGTCGGTGACCGGAATTTTGTATCGCTCGACGTCGCCCGCGACGATCACGTCCGCCGCCTGCGCCTCCTCCGTGCCGCCCGTATCGGCGACCTCGGAGCCGGAGCGTGAGCCAACGACGTGCCCGACCGCAAATCCAGCGATCGCCATCACGACGGCCAGTAGAATTGATGAACCTTTACTCATATTGATATCCTCGCGCCGCGACTGAGCGGCGAGTTTAAAACAAACTCAACGTTCAAATGAACGAACCAAATGCCGGGACGACCGCCCGATGAGGGCGGCCGGTGCTAGCGCGGAGGTCGTTCGACTCTTCGTGAGTATTCGGTTCGCGGATCTCCGTCGGCACGAACTTCCAATCGGCTGCCCGTGCGGGGAGGCGCGTCCCATCGAATTGGTTGAGCCCAGCTCATGGCGACTGGCACCAGGGTGTGTACGGAGGTGCCGTGCGTGTTCGCAGGCATGCAGCGAGGGTCGTCGCTCCGTTCGCACCACAAAGTCGGCCCGGCGGGCTCTTCGCGGGGTTGCGCGCTGTCACTGCAACCCTCCGCAGACAATCGCTCGCATAGGCAGTCTGCTGCACTGACCGACGCGGCGTCGAGCAAGAGCATCGCGGCGAGAGCGAACGCGTGGAGGGGAATTCTCATCAAAGCGAAATCAGAGTCTACCGCTCCTCTGGGAGCCCGCAACAAATCCCAAGTTCCGAAGGGACGACGACAGGGGTGAAACCGATAGGGTTGGATGTCGGATAGTGGGAGAGAAGAGCGTACAGTTTGGTGCTCGGTTTCACCCCCGCCGCTCATGGGGTGAACGCCGTCACTTCCGGGTCTATTCCAAGGCGGATGCTGGTTTCTCGACGCTGTCCGGAAAACCGGGAATCGCCCCCGCCAAGAGGCGCCCAAGCCTCTCGAAGCCTGGGGACTGCTCCAGGGCTCGACCTACGTAGAGAAGGCTTTGAGGGTACCATTGCAGGAAATCAGGGTTTTTGCGGACTCGATCGATGAAGATGAACCTCCCTGCGTCTTTGAGCTTCCGATGGAGGGCGACGAGCCAGAATTCGCGCCGCAGCTCCGCGGCTTCGATACGACGCAGTGCGGCATAGCGATCGATCATCGACTCCTGCAGGTTGAGGTCCAGCGAGACATAGGAGTCGCAAAGAAGGGCGACGAGATCGTAGACGCGGGGCCCTCGGAGCGCGTCTTGGAAATCGATGAGCGTGAGCCCTCCGCTGGGCCCGACCATCAGGTTCTTCGATTGATAGTCCCGGTGGACGAACCCTTCGGGCATGGCCTCGATCGCAGCCCCCAGCCTCGAAAAGGCGATGTGAAGAGTCGCACTCTGACCTTCGTCGAGCGCCCCGAAGGGGGCCTCGAGACCCCACTCTCGAAAATGATCGAGCTCCCAGTCGACCAGCTCGCGGTCGAAATGACGTCGCGAGACGATCGACGCACTGGGAACGGTGTCACAGCGTTCGTGTAGGTCCGCTAGAAGGTCGACGGCATCCCGATAGAGCCGCGGCCAATCGCTGCGCGGCGTCTCGCGCAAATGCCGTTCAAACGTCACGTCGCCGAGATCTTCGAGCAGGACGATCCCGTTCTTGAGATCTTCGACGTAAATCGACGGGACCGGCAGGCCTTTGGAGCCGAGCAGCTCGGCGATTTCGAGAAACGGAAGGCGTTCGCTGTCGGTTGGTTTACCTCCCTCATCGCTGCGGAACGCATCCTGTGGGAGTTGCATCGCGATGATGCTTTGGGGGCTTCGAGCGATCCCTTCGGTGACCCGCACGCGGAAATAGCTGCGCGTCGACGCGTCCCCCCGCAGCTTGACCCGCTCGACGGCGGGCAGCGGGAGCCCGTACAGCTGGGCGAGGGCATCATCCAGGTTGGGCGGTGTCATCGGCGGGCGGAGCGTACGTCAGTTGGGCGCGTTTGCGAAGAGAGGTATCTTCTCACCCATCTATGAACAACCCAACTTCCATTGGCCTCGGAACCATTCTGGCCGGCCGCTACGAGTTGGTCGGGGAGCTTGCCCGAGGCGCGATGGGCGACGTGTTCGAAGCTTTGGATCAGCTGAGTGGTTCCAAGGCGGCGGTGAAACTGCTCCGCGCCGAGTATCTTGCAGACGAATCGATGCGGCGACGGTTCCGGCGCGAGGGGGCCGTTCTCAAGGCTCTCGACCACCCGGCTATCGTCCGCCTTTTCGAGCTCGGGATCGACGATTCGGGTCTGGTGTTCCTCGTGACCGAGTATGTCGAAGGGGAGACGCTGGCAGAGCGCTTGTCGAAGGGTCCCATCACGATCACCGAGGCAGACGCTTTGGTCGATGCCCTCAGCGGCGGCTTGGGCGCTGCGCATGAACATGGGGTGCTTCACGGGGACCTGAAGCCGGCCAACGTCATTTGGCCAGCCGAAGGCAGTCCACGTGTCGTGGACTTTGGCGCCTCGAAGATCCTCGGTCTCGATCGGCTGACCGCGACGGGTGAAGTCAGCGGGACGCCTGCATACATGGCGCCCGAGGTTTTGACGGGCAAGGCCGACGTCGACCAACGCATCGACGTGTATGGGCTCGGCGTTCTGCTCTACGAAGCGCTGAGCGCGAAAAAGCCGTTCGACGACACGCATCTGGGCCGACTCATGATGAAGATCGACGCGGGGGATTGCCTTCCGATCGACGCCGTGGCCGAGGTGCCCGCGGCGCTCGCACGCGTGATCGAACGCGCGATGCACCGCAACAAGGACGATCGCTACGCCGAGATGGCCGACCTCAAGGCGGCCTGGCATGAGGTGCGCTCCGAATGAGCGAAATAGCAGCGATTGGCGAGCTCTGTGCGCGAGTCGGAATCTCGGAACCGGAAGGATGGGGGGCGTACTTCGGGATTGCGCAGTCCTGGGACGCGAGAACGGATCTCACTTCGGCGCGTTCGGACACCGAGCTCGCGGAAATCTTGTTTCTCGATGCAGCCCACGTGATTCAAGGGGAGTGGATCGAAGGCCCCGCTTCGCTCGTCGATGTCGGTGCGGGCGTTGGAGCGCCAACCATCCCGATCCTGCTCGCGGATGCGACCCTGCGCGCGACCCTCGTCGAGCCGAGACGCATACGGACCACTTTCCTGAGAACTGCAGCCGGGGCGCTGGGCCTCGCCAGCCGCACCACGATGCTCGAACAAAAGGTCGATCCGGCGAACCCCCGCGTGGACGGCGCCCCCTTTGGAATCGCAGTTTCACGCGCAACCTTCGCACCGAACGACTGGTTGCCGATCGGTGCGCAGTTGGCCCATGAAATCTGGGTGCTGACCGCGGGGACCGACGTCGAGCCCCCTGCCGGTTTAATCTTGGCACGTCGGATGGACTACGCGGTGCCGTCCAGCGGGGCCCCGAGAAGCATCCTTGGCTACCGCCGCTAGCCCGAACCGTTAGCGGCGCTTTCGGGCCGGGATGATCTGGATGCGACGTCGCATTCCTTCGCCCTGCGACATCGTGCTGACGCCCTCGAACTTGGCCAGTGACATGTGGACGACGCGACGGTCGCGGGCGTTCATGGGCTGTAGGGTAACCACTTTGCCTTCCGTAACGGCTCGATCCGCTTGGCGTTTCGCCATCGAAACGAGACCGTCGTCGTGACGTTCCCTGTAGTCGCCTGAGTCGACGATGACGTGCCGGCGCCCTTCGGGAAAACGATTGACCATCTTGTTGATCAGGAACTGAAGCGCGTCGAGCGTGGCGCCCTTCTTGCCGATCACGCGGCCCGAGTCCTCTCCGGTTACGTCGAGCTCGATTCGCTCGGCGTCCGAACGAATCTCGACCCGAACGTCGAGGTCCATCAGGTTGATGAGCTCTTCGAGAATCTCCGCAGCCTCTTCCGCTTTGCCGTCCCCGGCGTATCGGCTTGGATCTTCTTGCGCTTGCTGATCGAGAATCAGCGCTCCATCACGGGGTTTGCTTTTAAGCTCGTCCACGGCGAGTCCTCTTCTTTCTGCGGGGCTTGGCCTGCTTGGGGGCGGCGGCTTCGGTTTGTTCTGCCGCTTGATCGTTGTCGTCGCTGCCGTCGTCCGAGCTGGTCGCCAGGGCCGACGTTTCTTGGTCCATCTTCCAGTACATGTATCGCTGCTGCGTGATGCCGATGGCGGAGCTGGTCACCATGTACAGGCAAAGACCTGTCGGCAGAAGCAGCATGAAGAACGTCATCATCAGTGGCATCGCGTAGAGCATCACCTTGGCCTGCGTCGCATCCATTTGGACCGGCGTGAGCTTCTGCTGAATGAACATCAGGGCGCCGAGAATGATCGGCAAGACATACATCGGGTCCGGGGAGGAGAGGTCGGTCCACCACAGGACGAAAGGTGCGTGGTAGAGCTCGATGCTCGTCGACAGCGTCTGATAGAGCGCGAAAAAGATGGGCATCTGCAGAAGCACAGGGAGACAGCCGCCAAGCGGGTTCACCTTGTGCTTCCGCCAGAGCTCCATCATCGCGGCGCCCTTCTTTTCGCGATCGTCTTTGTAGAGCTCGTTGATCTTGTCGATCTCCGGCTTGAGGGCGCGCTGCTTGGCCATATTCCGGAACTGCGGAATCACGAACGGCAGGAGCAGCACCCGAACCAGCAGCGTCAGCAGGATGATCGCAACGCCCCAGTTTCCGACGAAGCCGTAAATGGTGCGGAGCAGCCAGCTCATCCCCCGGGCGATGAAGCTGAACCAGCCGAGGTCGATGACGTCAGAGGCACTGTGCCCAAACTCCTGAAGCGCGTCGTAGTCCTTCGGTCCGGCGTAGACCGCGGTTCGGAACGTCGCCGATTCTCCAGGGCCGATCTCCTGCGGCGCATAGGCGAGCTTGGCCTCGAACAGACTTCCGTCCGGGTCGTCCTTCGTGCCCCCGCGATCGGTCGACAGCATGTCACATCGCTCGGCTGTGCCGCCCTCGGGCGCTGCGATGATGGCGAAATACACGCTGCTCAGCGCGACGTATTCGATTCCCGGGCCGTAGCTGTGAGGCAGCATCGGTCGAGTTTCGTCTTCGCTCAGGAGGTCTTCGCGATCCTCGCGGAACGTCTCGTCGCCCTGCTGGCAGATCCCGTGGCTGAGGACCGGGGACGGCCTTCCGATCAGACCTCCCTTTTCGTCGGCGCGGCGGACGTAATGGGCGGACGTGATCCCCAAGCCGATGGATCGCGCTCGGGGATCGTCGTTGCGAACTTCGATCGAGGAGCGAAGCTGGTAGGGCGGCTCGGCGAGCTCCCAGGTACGGGTCACCGAGACCCCATCGCCGCCCCACTCGAAGCGGAGCTTCTCGTTGGAGGACTCCACCAGTCGCCAGCGCGCGTCTGCCGGAATCCTCACGCCCGAAAGCAAAGGTGCGAGGGGCAGGTACTGCTCCTTGTCGGTCGTCACTAGCTCGAAGGGCTTCCGCTCTTCGTCCAGGTACCGCTCTCCCTTGACCTGCAGGCTCACCATCGCGGTGTTCAGATCCGTGAACGTGGCGACGAAGCGATCGCTCTCCAGTCGGTAGAGATGCTGAGACTCGGCGCGTGACCGCGCATCGACCGGCGAGATCTGGGCCGGCGGGGTCTCATCGGCGCTGCCCTCGGCAAGCTGGGGAGCCTGCATGGCCGCCTCGCCGGCAGCGGGCTCTTCGGTCTGTGCTTTGGGCGGGGCGAAATACTGAACCGCCAGCATCGCACCAAGTGCCAAGAGGGGGAGCATCATGAGGGCAACCGGTGGCTGCTTTCGTTCATCCATGCGGCGCCTCGTGCGAGTGCTGCCGTGGATGCTCGGGGTGCGGCGCCGGGTCGTATCCGCCCGGGTTCAAGGGGTGGCAGCGCCCGATGCGCTTGATGCCGAGCCATGAGCCTCGGAGCGCGCCGAAGCGCTCGATGCACGTCGCGGTGTAGTGCGAGCAAGAGGGTTCGAACCGGCACGAAGGGCCGATGAGACGGGACAGCGTCATTTGGTAGAGGCGAATCAACAAGAGCAGGGCAGAACGAATCATCGCGCCGCCCCGATCTCTAGCTTCGCCGCTGCGCGGCCGAGCTCATCGAGCAGTGAAGCGTAGTCGATCTCAGTGGCGCCGCGCTTCGCGATGAACACCAGGTCATGGGAGGCCGGAAAGAGCTGCCGGTTGCGCCGAAATACCTCGCGAACCACGCGCTTGATACGATTTCGCTGAACGGCAGTTCCCACTTTCTTCGTCACGGTGATCCCAAGTCGCGTGTTTTGTACTGCATTAGGTAGGACGACGATGAGAAAGTGGGGAGTGTGGATTCGTCGCCCGCTGAGCTGTGCTCGTTTGAATTCGTAACGCTTCTTAAGCCGATCAACGCGTCGAAACCGCTGCGGTCTTCCGCCGATAGCCCCCGCCATGTGTGGTGTGCGAGGCATGATCGCACGGTTTCGGGCTACTTCTTGTAGCAGGACACGGTAAGGTGCTTGCGCCCCTTACGACGACGGGCGTTGATCACGCTCCGCCCGCCCTTGGTCTTCATACGCGCGCGGAACCCGTGTGTCCGAAGACGGCGCTTGCGATGTGGTTGATAGGTCCGCTTCACTGCAATGCTCCCGAGAAATAAGAGTGCGGGAAGAAAGCACGGGGTCAGGGGGGTGTCAAGTCGCCCCAATCAGCCGAGGACCCCGGCGGAACCGTTTGATTTAACAGCACTAACCGGCCAGAGGCCGGCGTCGCGGAGGCTGGTGTATCTCCCGCTGCCCACGATGAGGTGATCGAGGATGCGAATTTCAAACAAGGAGCCCGCCGCGACGAGGCGCTGGGTGAGCTCGAGGTCCTGACGGCTGGGATCCGGGTCCCCGCTGGGGTGATTGTGAAGGAAGATCGCCCCGGAGGCCGATTCGGACACCAAGAGCCGAAAGACCTCGGCCGGATCGACCTGGCAGCTCGTCCGCCCGCCCCGAGCGACCTCGCGCTCCGCGCGTGCGCGGTTCTTCGCGTCCACGCAAACCACCAGGAAGCGCTCGATCGGACTCGCCATGAGCCGCTGCCCGTACCGCTCGAAGACCCTTTCGCTGTTTGAAAGCGGAGTCGCGCCCAGGTCAGGCCGAACCAGGTCGCGTGACCCGAGCTCGAGCGCTGCCGCCAGGCGGGCTGCTTTGGCTGGGCCGATTCCTGCGATGCGGCTCAGCTCGGCGATGCTCATTCGGGCCAGGGCCCAAAGGCCACCGCTGTCTCGAACGATGCGTACGGCCAGCGAGCCGACGTCCTCGCCGGGCCGCCCGGTGCCCAGGATGAGGGCGACCAGCTCCGCATCCGAGAGGGTGGTCGCGCCAAGACGGGAGAGCCGTTCACGGGGAAGGTCCATGTTCGAGCAGCGGCTGCACCGGTCGTGCCAAGGGTGGGGCGACGGATTTCGAAGGTTTAGCGCGAGGGGAACCGGCGCGTTCACCGGGTCCGCCGGCGCCCAACGGTGTGGGGCTCGGTGACCCTGATGTTGAGCGCGACAGCGTGGCGCCTGCGGACTATCTTCGGCGCTGCATGAGGATCCGGATCGCCCTACTTCTGTTGGTCGCCCTGCTCGCTGCCTTTGCTTGGACCTTCGTCAGGCGTCCTTTGGCCGTCCCGAAGGCCATCGGGCCTGCTCTCCCGCCGCCGGCGTCGATTGAGGGCGTGTCGTTTTCCGTGATTCGGGGTGCGGAGATGAAGAGCCAAGAGGGCTTCAGCGTTCGCGGTGGGTCGTTGACCAAGCCCTTCACCACCGGGCTCGTCGCGTTCATGGTCGAGCACCCTCGGGGACGCCTGCTGAT
The DNA here is from genome assembly GCA_963712235.1 of uncultured delta proteobacterium. GTDB lineage: Bacteria > Myxococcota_A > Polyangia > Polyangiales > Houyiibacteriaceae > SG8-38. Next base: position 244,947 of record CAVQHC010000001.1, on the reverse strand, counting down.
CGACGCGGGCGTCGGGCGAGAGGTGGTGGAACATCTGAAGACGACCCCTTTGCTTATGCGGACCTTAGCGAGCCTGACGGTGAAGGCGCCGACGCTAAACGCGCTCACCTCCCGTGGGCTGGGGGCCCAGGACCTTCGCGGGATCATCCTGACACACTCGCATTGGGATCACGTGAGCGGCCTCGAGGACCTGCGGGAAGTGCCCGTTTGGATCACCCCAGAGGAGCTTGCGCATGCTCGGTCCGACGACCAGGGCGGGAAGCTCTATCGCCAGCTCGAAGCTGACGGGCAGTTCCAGTTACAGGAGCTCCGGTTCGCCGACGACAGCTATGCTTCGTTTCCTGCGAGCCACGACTTTTTCGGCGACGGCAGTGTCGTCCTCGTACCGATGCCCGGGCACACCCCCGGCTCGATTGGGGTCTTTGTAACCTTGCCCGACGGCAAACGGTTCTTGGTCATCGGCGACACCGCGTGGACCCGAGAAGGTGTCGACTGGCCCGCGGAAAAGCCCTGGCTCGCGCGCCGCATGGTCGATTTCGATGCCGCCGGGGTCCGCGAGCAGTTGGTGCTGTTGCACCAGCTTCAACGCGCGAACCCCGAGCTCGTCATCGTCCCAGCCCACGACGCCCGCGTCCACGTGACCATCGCGACGTTCTAGTCTGCGGCGATTGGGCGTGCGATCGGGGAAGAGCGCGCGATGGACAAACCGGGGCGCGGAAAAAAGCGCGACACGGGGTTCCGTCGAACGGCTCGGCGCCGAACGGCTTGTGCTGCCGCGGGGGTTGGGGGGGCGGATCTTGGATGGGCTGCGTGGTTTGGTTTAGTTACACCGCCCGCCCACCCCCACCCGTAATCCTCCCTGGCGCGGCATTCGCTGCGCTCTGCCTTGCCGGCGCATTCGCGCCGGGCTTCGCCCTGCGGGCTCGCGCTGCCGCCTGCCATGGGGGAGCCGGGTTGACCCTGTCTCCGTATGGAGGGGCGCGGAAAAAGGCGCGATATGGGGCGGAGTCGGCGTGTGAGTGACAATCGGCAAGACAGCAACCACCCCCGATTGGCGCGAGCTCCGAGGGGCGGCTTGCGTGGCCTCAGGCTACCAGCCCCTCCGGCCACCTTTGCAAGCCGCCCCGTCCGACGCAGCCCCGTGTCGCGCCTTTTTCCGCGCCCCGGTACGCCCGCGGGCTACTTCTTGAAAAACTTGCCGAGAAAGTTCGGGAGTTTGCCATCCATTGCTGGCGGTGGGGCGCTGCTTCGGCCTCTGGCGTGTCGCATGGTTCCGACGCGAACTTCGCGGGCGGCTTCGAGGTTTTGCGGATCGAGCTTGGCGACTTTCATGAAGTGCTTCAGCGCTTTGTCGTGCTCGCCTTGCCTCTTCAAGAAATGGGCTCGAACGAAATGGCCGTGCACATGGTCCGGATTGATCGAGAACGTGCTGCGGAGAAGGCTGTTAATCTCGACCGCGGTCTCCTCTTCGTCGACTCCGTCCCGCAGCAGCAGGATCCACGCCTTCATCGCCGGGTAGTCGGCTTCCTTGCGAACGACCGACATCGCCGCATCGCAGATTCTCATTGCCTCGTCGTAGCGCCGTCGCTTCACGAGCACGTCGACCTTCTGAAAGTTGATCGCCGCCTCGACCATGACGCTGAGCTTGCGTTCGGCCTCGGGCGTGCCGCCACCTTGCATGACAGCTCTCTGATACTCCGCGCGCTTCTTCGTATCGCTCAGCGTGTCGTTGGCCACGGTGAACAGATGGAAAATCTCCTCGACCCAGGGCCGGAGCGCCGCGAGCTCGGAAGGCAGGCGGTCCGGATGCCAGGTCTTGGCCAGCGTCATGTATTTCTTGCTGATATCGCCGCTTTTGGCGGATTCCTTCACGCCCAGCATCTCGAAGTAGTTCTGCCGGTCCATCATTGAGATGACCCGCGAAACATCCTCCCAGCGTTTGCTGAGCTCGGGGCTCAGGCTCGCTGGAGGCGCCGGCGGCAGCGAACGCGGAGCGACGATCTCTCCCGAAAGCGTTCGCGAGGGGGGCAGATTGCTCAGCGAGGCCGGCAAGACCGAATCTGCGCCGGGAAGGGCAGAGTCTCTCTCGTTTGGCGGTGTCGAGTAGCGGTCTCTTCGAGGCGCACCTTTCGGAGCCCTCATCGACGCGCGCTGGCCTGGCGGAGTGGACACCCGCGGCTTGGGCGTCGACGGGCCCCTCACGGCCTTGAGCTTCTGCTGAGAGGCGCGCGCGTAGGGTTCCAGGCAATCGGTGATTGCCAGCAGGTACAGCATCCGCTGCGCGACCTTTGGGTCACCGAATTGCTCGATCAGAGTTCCGGCCGATGCTGGTTCCGCGCGCATCAGCTCGACGAACGCCATTTCGTTGGCCTGAAGCGCAAACCTCGCGAGCGGTGAGCCCGACTTGATGCGGTGTGCGCCTTCACCGAGCTTTCGAATCACACGAACCGCGGCGTCCTTTGGAACCTCAGCGCGAAGCGCACTTGCGATGAGCGCAAAGATGTCGACCGCTCCTCGTAGCGTGCCCTCGCTCTCGCCGACCAAGTCCGCTTCGTAGAACGCGTACTGGGCCGTTCGGCGACTGAAGAGGTGCAGGATGCCGCGCTCGAGGTCGGAGGCTGGGTCGATGAAGCGGCCGATCGCCGGGATGCCAGTTCGAAACAGGATGCGGTCTTGTCCGGGTCGCTCGTCGTCCGGCCAGATCGCGAGGGTCCCGGAGAGCCCCTTCTTCTGAATGGACAGCAATACGTGCCCTAATGGCGTGGCACCCAAGGTGCCTTCTGCCACTGGCTCTGGGACAGACGACGTCAAAGCTTCGTGCTCCAAGGAATCATCAGGGTGCCACATGGAGCGGGCCAGTGACACATCCCTGCGGACCCGATGCAGCGAAGAACGGGGCCTTTGCGCGCATTAGAGCATCCCACATGATACTTTCATCAGTCCGCCATGGTCCAGCCCGTGCCCTCCGGGCCGTCCAAGAGCTCGACCCCCAGCGCTGCTAGCTCGTCTCGAATCCGATCGGCTTCGCCGAAGTCTTTGGATTTGCGAGCTTCAGTGCGATCCGCGATCCGTCGTTCGATGTCGGCCGCCTCCAAGCCGGACGCCATGGCCCTCCGGTCACGGATTCGAAGAAGAATCACGTCTGCCGACTCTGCGCCAAGCCCAAGCTCGGCTTCCAGCGCGCGGAACCCGGCCTTGGCGCGCTCCACCGAGCTGCGGGGAGCCGTTCCCTTTTTTCTCATCGCCTCATCGCAAAGCTCGTTCACGGCCTTGAGGAAGTCGGCCAGCTTGGCGAGCGCGACCGGCATGTTGAGGTCGTCGTCCAACGAATCGCGCAGCGCTTCACGGAAGGCTCCAATCTCCGGCGGGCTGGGCGCGTCACTTTCGCTCACTCGCTTCGGCGGTAGTCCTTCTAGCCTCTGCTTCGTCTTATAGAGATATGCGAGGCGACGCTCGGCTTCCTCGAACTGGGGGAAGCCGGTGACGTTGCCGGCTTCGTCGAGGGTCCAGTCGAGGTTGAGCGGGGCTCGATAGTGCACCGTCATCATGAAGTAACGGATGGCCTCCGGCTCGACGCGATCGAAGAGATCCCGCGCCGTGAAGAAGTTGCCGAGGCTCTTGCTCATCTTCTCCTTGTCGACTTCGACAAACCCGTTGTGCATCCAGCATCGCGCAAACGGTTTGCCCGTAGCGGCCTCGCTCTGGGCGATTTCATTCTCATGATGTGGAAACACCAGGTCGAGCCCGCCCCCGTGCAAGTCCAAAGTGTCGCCGAGGTGTTTCATCGACATCGCCGAGCACTCGATGTGCCAGCCGGGGCGACCGCGTCCCCAGGGGCTTTCCCAACCCCAGGCGTCGTCTTCGCTCTTCTTCCAAAGCGCGAAGTCCGCGGGATGCCGTCTTGCGCGCGGTTTGCGCGTCGTCGAGCCGGTCGCTCGCACCGACCTTCATCTTGCTGAGGTCGCGGTGGCTGAGTTTGCCGTACTCGGGGAACGACTCGACTGAGAAATAGACGTCGCCATCTGCCAGGTAGGCATGACCGCCGTCGATCAGCCGTTGCACCAACGAAAAGATGTCGTCGAGGTGCGTGCTGACGCGAGGCTCTATGTCTGGGTCGAGGTTGCCGAGCCGATGCATGTCCTCCGAGTACGCCGCGGCGAACCGCGTTGCGAGCTCGGTCGGTTCGGTGCCTGTTTCTGCGGCACGTTTCAAGATCTTGTCGTCGACATCGGTGATGTTCCGAACGTACGTGACCGTCATTCCGTCGCTGCGCAGGTGCCGAACCAGCACGTCGTAGACGACGTAGCAACGAGCATGTCCCAGGTGCGCGTAGTCATAGACCGTGGGGCCGCAGACGTAGACGCGGGCGTGCCTGGGGTCGGCTGGCTCAAAGGGCTCTTTTTGGCCCGTCAGGGTGTTGTACAGGCGTACGTTCATGACCGGCGAAGTCTGAGCACTTTCCAGCCCCGAGGGCAAGGTCGCGAGGTTGACCCCGTTGTTGCGCCCGCTAGAACTAGCAAATGCTCACGATCTACGAACAAGGCCAACCGGGCTACGAAGACACGTTAATGTCTTTGAGCCGGCGTGGCGACGAAGATCTCGCCCGCGTCGAGCCCGAGGTGCGCGCGATTCTCGATGCAGTCCGTGAGCGGGGCGACGAGGCAGTTCTCGAATACACCGAACGCTTCGACCGTCGGCGCCCTCCCGCGCTCGTGTTGAATCGCGACGCCTGGCTGAAGAAGGCGCGCTCGGTCGACCCAGCTGTCCGCGCGGCCCTGGCAGCCGCGGGGGATCGGATTCGGCGCTACCACGAGCATCAGCGAGATGCGGGGTTTCGATATGAGGAAGATGGCATCGAGCTCGGTCAGCGCGTCAAACCTGTGGCTGCGGCGGCGGTGTATGCACCGGGTGGCAAAGCCCGCTATCCGTCGACGGTATTGATGACAGCGATCCCAGCGACCGTCGCCGGAGTCGAACGCATCGTGTTGATCACCCCCAATCCGACTCCCGAAATTTTGGCGGCTGCGGAGGTTGCCGGCGTAACCGAGGTGGTCGACGCGGGTGGCGCACAAGCCATTGCGGCCGTCGCCTACGGTACCGAGTCGATTCCGCGTGTCGACAAGGTCGTCGGTCCGGGCAACATCTACGTCGCCTGCGCAAAGCGGCTCGTCTTCGGCGTCGTCGACATCGATTCGATCGCAGGCCCGAGTGAAATCCTGGTCGTGGCGGACGACGGCGCCGACCCAGAGATCGTCGCTGCGGACCTCTTGTCACAGGCGGAGCACGACGAGGCGGCCTATCCACTCGCGATCGTACTCTCTCGCGCCCAGGCGGATGCGGTGGATGCCGCGCTCGAGCGCCAACTCGCGTCGCTTCCGCGAAAAGCGATCGCCGAGCAGTCCGTGCGCAGCAACGGCTACTGCTTCGTCGTCGAAGACTTAGAAGAAGCGGGCCGAGCGGCGACCACCCTCGCGGCAGAGCACGTGAGCCTTTCCGTGGCGGATTCCGAAGCCATGCTCAGCGAAATCGGGGCCGCCGGAGCCATCTTTCTCGGCTACCACACGCCGGAAGCCGCCGGTGACTACGCGGCCGGCCCGAGTCACGTGCTGCCAACGGGTGGGGCAGTCCGTTTTGCGTCCCCGTTGGGCGTCTATGATTTCATCGTCAGGTCGTCCCTCATCCGCTACTCCCAGGCCGCAATCACTCGACAGGCCGACCTCCTCGAGGGGCTGGCTCGACTCGAGGGCTTGGAGGCCCATGCGCGCGCCGTCGCCCTTCGAAGAGGGAAGTGACGGAGAGCCTTGCAGCCCCGGCGTGCGGCGGGTACCCACCCCGCGTGGGCCAAGCCACGTTGGAAAAGCGACTCGCTCACGAGATGGGCCAGTGCATTGCGGACTTCGGGCTCATTGCGCCCGACGACCGCGTGATGGTGGCGATCAGCGGCGGCAAGGACAGCTATACCTTGCTGCATCTCTTGGAGCGGGCGCGCCAGCGAGCTCCGGTTCCGTTTGAGCTCATCGCGGTTCACCTCGATCAAGGCCAGCCTGGATACGATGGAACGGCGCTCGAGGCCTGGTTGCGCGAGCAGGGGTACGCCCATCAAATCATTCGCAAGGACACCTATCGACTCGTGACCGAACGCATCCCAGAGGGCCAGACGTATTGTAGCCTTTGCTCGCGATTTCGGAGAGGCATCCTTTACAACGCTGCAGAAAGACTCGGCTGCAACAAGATCGCGCTCGGCCATCATCGAGACGACGCGATCGAAACGCTCATGTTGAATATGATGTTCAATGGTTCGCTCAGCGCGATGCCGGCGAAGCTCCTCAGTGACGACGGACGCAACACCGTGATTCGTCCGCTGCTCTACTGCTCGGAGCGCGACATTGCGGCATACTCCGGGCACTTGGATTTCCCGATCATTCCCTGCAACCTCTGCGGCTCGCAGGAGAATCTTTGGCGGCAGCAGGTTAAAGACCTGCTCGACGACCTCGAAACGCGCGCCCCCAAGGTGCGCCAGAGCATGCTTGCGGCATTGAAGAACGTTCGCATGACTCACCTTTTGGGAGGCAGCGAGGTCGGATGACACGGTGGACGGCCCTGCTTGGTTTCCTGCTGGCTCTCACCACCTCGGCGGAGATGTCTGCACAAGAGATCAACATCGAGCGCTTCCGGCCGTCGCTCGACCGGTTTGGCTTTCTCGGGTTCAACGGGAGCGCAACGCTGGGTCATGCTCGCTACAATCTCGGGCTCTCCACCTGGTACTCCAACCGTCCCCTGCGTATTCGATACAGCGATCCAACGAGCGATCAGCTCATCGGCGATCAGCTCATCGACAATCGCTTGACCGGCGACTTGTACTTCGAGGTCGGCCTCTTCGGGCGTTGGTCACTCGCCTTGGAAGTGCCGCTGGTTCTCTACCAAAACGGAGAGACCGTCGATCCCAGCAACGGCGAGGCCAGGTCGTTCACGGGATTCGCCGTCGAAGACCCACGGTTCACGACCAAAGTTCGGTTCTTCGGAGAAAAGACCGAGCAAACCCAGAACCGTCCCGACGGTCCCGGTATGGGTCTCTTGCTCAGCTTCCCGGTCCCGATCGGAAGCGCGAGCTTCTATGCGAGCGAAGGCCAGTTCTCGTTTGATGCGCAGCTGCTCGCCGACTTTCATCTTTTGGGCGCCGGCGCAGGCATGATGCTCGGATGGCGCTACCGGGTCAGCCCTCGAAGCTTCGGCGTCGACACCCTGGGGCAGGAGCTTCAGTACGGCTTCTCGTTGAAGCCACCGATTCCCCCCGCCAAGGATCTCTTTGGGCTTCTGGAGCTACGCGGCACGACTTCGTTTCGGGGAAAGAGCACAAATACGCTCGAAGGCGATGTCGGGGTCCGCTGGACCAAGAACCACGTAACGATGACCGCCGCGATCGGCATGGGCTTCATCCGAGGTCTTGGGCAACCGCGCTTTCGCGCAATCTTCGGCGTTTCCTGGTCTCCTCAAACCGACGATCTGGACGGCGACGGCATCCCGGATTCGCGGGACGAATGCCCGCGACTCCCCGAAGACATCGATGGTTTCGAGGATGCGGACGGCTGCATGGACCCAGACAACGACAACGACTTCATCCCCGACGCAGACGACAAGTGCCCCAATGAAGAGGCCATCGAAGGACGGGACCTGGATGAAGATGGCTGCACGGATCCGTAGAGAAGCGTCAGTGTCAGTGCCAGCTCGTGCTGGCGTTGCTGTTCGTGCTGGGCTGTACCCCGCAAGGGGACCCCGGGATTGGGACGGGCTTCGCAGACGACTTCGAGCGAGCGCAGATCGGGGCTGCGTACAAGCGAACTGGGGGCAATTGGCGAATCGAAGCAGGGGAGCTTCGTGTGCAGGGCGCAAAGAATCATCCGCTCTGGCTCCTGCGGACACTTCCGCGGGACGTGCGGGTGGAGTTCGACGTTCGGAGCGAAAGTCCCGAGGGAGACATCAAGGTCGAGATTTTCGGAGATGGAGCGTCGTTTGCGAGCAGCGATAGCTATATGGCGACCAGCTATGTCATCATCTTCGGAGGTTGGAACAACGCAACAAATGTGTTGGCTCGCATGGATGAGCACGGCCGAGACCGAGTTGTGGGCCCGCCCCGAAAAGTCGAGCCAGGAAGGGTCTACCGGTTCCGAATTGAACGAATCGAGAGCCTCCTGACGGTTTGGGTGGACGACGCAGTCCTGGTGCAAATGGACGATTCGGAGCCTCTAAAGGGTCGGGGACACGACCATTTTGGCTTCAATAACTGGCAATCCGAGCTGTTTTTCGACAATTTGAAGGTCACACCGCTTTGACGGTGGGGTCATGACGCCAAAAGAATTCGAGATCATGTTGTCTGACGCCGAGATTCAACTCTCGCGCATCAAGCACCTCTATGAGCAATGGTTTCAGGGCATCGAGCGCATCGAGCCGCAGATCCCCCGGAAGCAATTCGACAGAACGCTTCACGCGCTTCGCAAAGAGCAACCCAGGAACACCGCGCTTCGATTTCGCTTTCAGACCTTGATTCAGCGCTACACCACGCTTCAAACCTACTGGCGTCGCATCGGACGTCAGATCGAAGAGGGGACCTATCGGCGCGACCTGCTCCGAGCCAGGCGTCGACGCGAGGCCGGGCGGGAAGAGCGAGACCGAGAAAGGATGCGTCGAAGCAGCGGGCCGGTTGAGCTCGATCCCAACGCCGATGTGAACCTGGATCAGCTCATCGCTGACGCGAGTGAGCGGATCGACGAGCTCAAGCGGGCGCCGGTCGCCTCCGCAACGGCTGCTTCGGGCGACCAGGAAGACACGGCCACGACGCTGCAGAACATCCGTGCGCAGCCAGCGACTGCTGCCAAGCCTCAGACCGCGGCAGCGCGGTTCTCGAAACCAGAATCACGCCGGCCTGCCCCAGCAAAAGAACCCCCCAAAAAAACGCCGTCGCCCGCAGGTCGCCGCGCGCCACCCGAAATTGCCGCGCGCTCCAAGGGGCCCGGCGACGCAAGGATGCGCCAGATCTACGAGAGTTACGTCGAGGCCAAACGCGGCAACAACGAGCGTACCGACAAGATCGACTACGAGCGGGTTGCCAAGAGCCTCAAGAAAATGATTCCCGTCCTCGACCGAAAGCACAAAGGCAAGCGCATCGATTTCAAGGTCGTAGTCAAGGACGGCAAGGTTGGCATCAAGCCGGTCGTGAAGAAGTAGGCTCGTCCGCTTGAAGCATCGGGTGAGAAACCTCGATGCGGTTTTCGATCGCCTCCGCGAGCGCGCCGAGGCTACGGCGGTCCAGCGCGCTGATCGGAACTCCACGGTCTCCGAGGGTTGCGTAGGGCGTATCTAGCTTGTCGCATTTGTTGAACACGAGGATTCGTGGGACGCGCTCCAGTCCGAGGTCGACGAGGAGTTTCTCGGTGGTCTCGATGTGTTCGCTGCGGCAAGGATCCGATGCGTCGATCACGTGAAGCAGGAGGTCCGCGTCTTGCGTCTCATCGAACGTTGCTCGGAAAGCGGCGAACAAATCCTTCGGGAGGTCGCGGATGAAACCGACGGTGTCAGTCATGATGACATCGCGCCCCGAGGGAAGCCGCGTCGTTCGCGAGCGCGTATCGAGCGTTGCGAAGAGCTTGTCCTCAGCGATCACGTCGCTTCCGGTCAACGCGTTGAGGAGGGTGCTCTTGCCCGCGTTCGTGTAGCCGACAATCGCCACCGTGGGGGTTCCGCTCCTCTTTCGGCGCGCGCGCCGTTGCTCTCGCTGCTTTCCCAGCTGCTTGAGCTGCGACTGGAGGCGCGTGATGCGTTCCCGTGCTCGACGACGCCCGACCTCGAGCTTCGTCTCGCCCGGTCCCCGACCGCCGATGCCTCCGGTCAGGCGTGAAAGAGCGTCATCACGTTGGCCGAGCCGCGGCAGAAGGTACTTCATCTGCGCAAGCTCGACCTGCAGCTTACCGTCGCTGCTTTCGGCGTGCTGCGCAAAAATGTCGAGGATGAGCTGCGTTCGGTCTACCACCTTGAGGTCGGTCATTCGGGCGATGTTGTTGGCCTGCGCAGGCCGAAGGTCGCGGTCGAAGATCAGCGTCTCCGCATCGAGCTGCATGGCGCGAATGACCACGTCTTCGAGCTTTCCGCGGCCCAGCGCGTAGCGCGGGTCCACCTGGTCGCGCACTTGCAACACGCGATCGGCGACCTCGACGCCGGCGGTGCGCGCCAGTTCCTCTAGCTCTCGCAGTGAATCCTCCGCCTGGCCGGCGCCTCGCTTGTCGCACACGTGAATGAGGATGGCGCGGCCATCTTTGGCAACGACTCCACGCGCCCGTGCGGCACGGGCGAACTCTTGCTCCAGCGTTGCGATGATCTCCGCTGGGTTGTCCCGGGCCTTCGCGTAAGGAATGGGTCCGAACGTTCGGAATGGCGGCTCGTGGCCGTCGTCGACGACGGGGAAGTTGTGACCGTAGTACACGCAGAGCGCCCGCTCTTCGCCCGGGGCCAGGCAGATCGCGACCACCATGTCGAGGTGGAGCCGCGTGAGGTCGACGAGATCGTCCCGGCTCAGCGGCTCATTGCGCAAGTGAGTGTGAATCAGCCGCTGGCCCCGAAGCCTTCCGGCGCCGGCCCGCATACGACCGAGGTCGGGCAACATGAGCTTGGAGGCATCCCCGACGACGACATGGTGCACGGCGCCGCGTCGGTCGACGAGCACCCCCACCTGTCTCCCCGTTGCGTGAGAGACCCCGACGAGCGCCCGGGTGAGCTCCGGCGTAGTCAGTCGATCGAGCGGCACCTTCCGCCGGTAGATCCGCTGCAATGCTTTCGTTTCCGAAGGACTGAGCCCTGTCGTGTCGCCGTAGATCTCCAAACGAAGCCTCAGCTCACCAGTCGGGCAGGTGGGTTTGCAATGGGGTGCGGTGCGTTCATTCGAGTTGCTGAAGCCGCGCTCTCACCGATTGCGCTTCGGCGCTCTCTAGCGCGATTTTTAGTGGGACGGCAGGGGGCAGCCCCAAGACCCCTTGGCGAAGCGCATCGGCGCGCGCTCTGGCTTCGGCGAGCCGGACTCGAAAAGTCTCGCTGCGGTCGGCCTCGGCGGCGAGTGCCTCTCGGAGGCGGGCCGCTGCGTCCAGATCCGAACAGACCAGGAGGAGGTCGCATCCGGCTTCGATCGCGAGCACCCCGGCCTCTTCGATCGAGTATCGATCGCTGATCGCTTTCATCTCGAGGTCGTCCGAAAACACGGCGCCTTCGAATCCAATTTCCTCGCGCAGGAGCTCGGTGATCGCCGTCCGGGACATCGTTGCAGGAACTTCCGCGTCGACGGCCTCGAATAGGACGTGGGCGGTCATCAGGGAGGGTATTCGTCCTGCTGCTGCAACGAACGGTCGGAGCTCGACGTCTTCGAGCCTGCGTCGGTCGTGACGGAGCGTGGGAAGAGCGAGATGGCTGTCGAGATCGGTGTCGCCATGCCCGGGAAAATGTTTGCCACAGGACAAGACCCCTCCCGCGTGCAGTCCGTCGGCGAATGCAAGTGCGTGTTCGATCACGGCTTCCGGTGTGCGTCCGAACGCCCTATCGCCAATGACGGGGTTGCGGGGGTTGGTGTCGATGTCGAGCACTGGCGCGAAATCCAAATTGACTCCGATCGCGCGCAGCTGTCGGCCGAGGACCCTTGCTGCCTCACGAGTCAGGCGAGCATCCCCGGCCGCCGCTAGCGTGCGCATCGCGGGCAGTTGAAGTATCGGCTCGCCGAAACGCGCCACACGGCCACCCTCTTGGTCCACAGAGACCAGAATCGGATTCGCAGCATCGGTTCGCTCGACGCAAGACGCGATCAGCGCCATCGCCTGATGCAGTTCATCGATGTTCCGCTTGAACAGGATCAAACCCGCTACGGCTTGTTCACCCAACCACGCATGAATCCTGGGCGGAGCTTCGGTGCCGGCAAATCCGCAGACAATCACGTTCCCCGCCATTCGTTCCAACGCGTGCATTTTGTTGGGAGACCGTAGCATTGGTCTTAGATTGCCGTCAGGTCTGGTTGTTGCTACAACCCGAGCACTACTTCTTGCCCCTCATGGGCATTGGAAACCGATGACCCGAGTTATAGATTCTGACTTCGGTCGACGAGAAGACGAAGCTCGAGGCGTCCTCGAAGACGAGCCGCCCGAACCCATCGTTTATGCCCACGCGATTCCGCGTCGGCTCGTTGACCAAGATGCCGCGAAGGTGATTCGCCGCCTCAACCGACATGGCCACACCGCCTACCTCGTCGGCGGCGGTGTTCGTGACCTCATGCTTGGCCGAAAGCCAAAGGACTTCGACCTGGCGACGAGCGCGAGGCCTTACGAGGTCCGCGATCTTTTTCGCAACTGCCGCGTCATCGGCAGGCGATTCCGTTTGGCGCACGTTTTGTTCTCCGGCGGGAAAGTCATCGAGGTGGCCACCTTCCGGCGCGATCCGTCGCAGCACTACGAAGTCATCAAACCGAAGTTCGCGAAGAAGATTCCGCTCTGTGCAGGGCCCGACCCCGTGCGCCTGATTCCTTCGCGGCAATCGATCACCGAAGCCGAAGATGCCGACCTGCTGATCACGAATGACAATGTTTTCGGCGAGCCGCACGAGGACTCGATTCGGCGTGACTTCACGATCAACGGTCTCTTCTACGACCTCGAACGCGGCGAGGTGATCGACTTCGTCGGTGGCGTGGCCGACCTCGAAGAGCATCTCCTCCGCACGATTGGCGACCCAAACGTGCGCTTTCGAGAAGATCCAGTCCGTATCCTTCGCGCGATCAAGTTCAGCGCGCGCCTCGACATGGGCCTCGATCCGGATGTCTATGATGCGATGGTTCGGCAGCGGAGCGAGCTCAGACGGGCCGCTGCACCTCGAGTCCTCGAGGAGATCCTCCGTTTCCTGCGCGGTGGGGCCGCACATCGATCGGTGTTCCTATCCTGGGACGTTGGCGTGTTGAGCGAGATTCTTCCAGAGCTGGCTTCCTTCTTGGACGACGAGCTCGAGGGCGCGTCGCTTACGTTTGGACGTTTGAAGGCGGTGGACGCCTTGGCGGCCGAAGACCGACTTCCTGGCGATGCCGTTCTGCTTGCTGCTCTCTTGCTGGGGCCCGTCGACGAGGCGCTCGAAGGGGTGTCGGACGTCCCGGTCGCGTACGAGGAGTTCGTTCGGGAGCTCTCGCTGCGCCTGTCGTTGCCGCGACGACTCAAAGACCGTATTCGCCTGCTCATCATGGCGCAGCGGCGTCTACGAACCGGGCGCATTCAGTCGATTGCCCGTCGCGAGTACTTCGCCGATGCAGCGACCCTGTTCGCGCTCGACCGTATGGCGCGTGGGGAAGATCTTCCTTCGTGGGCCAGCGAGCCGACGGACGCCGTCTACGACACGGAGCCGCGTGCTCGCCGCCGTCGCCGCCGTCGCCGCCCGCCCCCGCAGCTAGTTTAAGGGATCAACGCGGTCCACAATCAACTCGAATGCGCGTTCGTGAACTTCGGGTTCGTCGGCGTCGGGTAGGCCGTTGGCTAGGTTGGTCACGATGAAGAGGAGTGTTTGCGTGGCATCGTCGAGCTCGATGGGCAGGTATGCCTGCGGTGTCGTGCCGCTGTGAGGTGCTGCGATTCGACGAATCTCTTGGCCAAGGCGGTCCAGCTGAAGCGCGACGAAAGACCAGTGGACGCCGTATTCGCCCCTCAGCCATGCGCGGAGGCGTCTCTCCTCGCCCCAGGTGCTCGCTTCCATGGTCACATATGCGCTTCCGAACGTTCCAAGCGGCTGCGAGGCGATCACGCGCGTGGGAAGGCGCTTCATTTCTCTCGATATCGGCACCATCGCATCAGGGTCGAGGGATGCGATCGCAGCGTCGGCCCGATCGCCACGTCCGACGAACCATCGAAGCACCGCGAGCTCTTCGATGTTGTCGACCAAGCGATCGCCGCTTCGGTCGACCGCGGTTTCGATGGCGGACCAAAGATCTGGATCTGCACGAAGGCCCACACCCTCCCAGGTTCGTTGGCTGGCAAGTCCCCACACATCGCGCACGAACTCTCCTGGCACCGCGTCGTGACGCGCCGAGAGATACGAAAGCAGCAGCGCCCCACCGGTTCCATCGCCCGCAGCGCCGGCAACCCAGGAACGGTACGGCTCAGCCTGTTGACGGCGAAGCGTACCGTTGCACCCGAGCTGGCCCGTGAGCTCCCAGGTCAGCCACGCCGCGGTCGCACGCCGCCAAGTCCTCGCCTCCGCAGGGTCCACGCTCATCAGCAGCGCGTCCACGTAGGCCGCCGTTGCACAGGCCTCTAGCCAGTCTTCCTGCGTTGCAGGACTGACGACCGCGAAGGTCGAAGCCCGGTCGAAGTAGGCCCAGATCGCCATGCCATCGGAGTACGCGTCCGGGGCTAGGGCTCCGCTGAGATAGAGGTCCAGGTCCGGCCCGCCCCCGAGATCGCCATCTGAGATGGGCCAGGGCCAGCCCATGATGTCGAGGCGGCTCCTGACCTGTTCGAGGGCGTTCAGCGCGACCCGCATCGAGCGCTGGCTGACCCCCGGATCGGCGTGAACGCATAGAAGGGCGTACGGCGAGCACATCTTTTGCGACGCAGCACCAGGTCGCTTCACGGGCACCGGGGTGGGCGTTCGGGGCCCCGTCCAGACCCGGGAGGTCATGGAAACGATAGCCTCCGCGATGCCGTCAGCGTCGAGCAGATCGCCCTGCGCCCGCGCGATTTGCGTCTGCAGGGCAATCACCGCCACGATGCAGACGAGGTTTGATTTCACTCGGGGCATTTGACACGATCCGCCTGTACCTTCTACATCCCATCTCAAGGGGGGCCTATGCACGACGGCCGTTTTGATCCTGGCGGCTTTTACGAGTTCAATCTGACCGGGGGTATGATTCGCACACGCAACGGTGAGCGAGTCGTGGTCCTCAGCGAGGATGTGCTCTCATCTCTCGTTGCGGCAGCAGCTCGTGACGGCGACCTCACTCCGCTCCGGCGCTTGGGCGAGCTTCTCGGCGAGCAGGTGCTAGCCAGCTTAGACAGGCCAGCATCGGTCCTCTCGGCCGAGGCGGTGCTCGGACACGTTTCTGCGGTGACCGCGCTCTTCGGTTGGGGACGACTGGCTTTCGAGCGTTGGGGCTCCGCCCTGGTGGTGGCGCTTCGCGACAAGCCCGAGCTCGACGAGGATGAGCTCGGGGCAGCAGCGCTCCTTGGGGGTATGTTTTCGGAGATTTCCCAACGACAGGTTTCCTGCGTTCCGACCGGCGACTCCAAGTTCATCATGGTCGACTTCGAGGTCGCCGAGACGGTTTGGGGTTGGTTCAAGGACGGAGCGGACTTGCCTGCAATCGTAGGCATGCTCGAAACGAAGAGGGCATCATGACGGATCGCGAAGACAGGCTTCGGTCCTTGCTCGACAAGGTCAGGGCCAAACGTCCGGGTGAGCGCGAAACCCATGCGGCGGAGGCCGTGGATCGAATTCGGGCCGGCTCGGGCACCGTGGCGGCGACCGCCCAGGCTACGCCGCTCTCGGAGCCCTCAACCTCACCCCAAATCGAAAGCCCAACACGCTATTCGTCTCAGCCACCCAGGGTGGAACGTCCGCTATCGGTCGAGCCTCGGGTACAGTCAGCGCAGCCCCCATCGCGGCCTGCCGAGGCGGCCTCTGCATCGAGGCGCCCGGCGCCCATTCGCCCTCAGAGCGTCGCGCCGACTGGGCAGCCGGTCGTCTACGCAACCGATCAGCCGGAGTTTCCGCGTCCCAAGACGTTCGGGGAGCTCCTCGAGCTGACCCTGTCGTTACGGCCTCGCTAGATGCTCCTCGTCGTAGACGTCGGCAACACCCACACCGTGCTCGGCCTCTACGAAGGTGAACGCCTCGTTCATGACTTTCGAATCGAGACGTCCAAGGGCCGGACGAGCGATGAGTACCACGTCCTGCTCCTCAACTTGCTGGCGCTCGCTGGGATCGAGCGCAGCGATGTACGCGCCAGCATCCTCGCGTCTGTTGTGCCTTCTTTCAACGACATTGTCATCGAGGCCATCGATCGAGCGTTCGATCACGAGATCATGGTCGTCGGTCCTGGAATCAAGACCGGGATGCCGGTGCTCTATGAGAACCCGAGAGAGGTCGGTGCCGACCGTATCGTGAACGCAGTCGCAGCGTACGAGCGCGTCAAGGGCGCTGCCATCGTAGTCGATTTCGGTACGGCAACGACGTTCGACTGCATCTCGGAGAAGGGCGAGTATCTCGGAGGTGCCATCTCCCCAGGCATGCAGATCAGTGCGAGCGCGCTCTTCGCCCATGCCGCTAAGCTGCCTCGGAGCGAGATCGCGCGGCCGCCCCGTGCCATCGGGCGCAATACCGTGCACTCCATGCAGGCAGGTATCGTGTTTGGCTACGTCGGATTGGTCGACGGGCTGGTGCGCCGTTTGGCCGCCGAGATGGACACCGAAGTGTCGGTCATTGCCACCGGAGGCCTCGCTCGATTGATCGAGCCCGATAGCGAAACAATTCAAGAGGTCGACGAGTACCTGACGCTCGAAGGTCTTCGGCTGATCTACCTTCGCAACGCCTAGGTCCGCATCAGCAGTGTCATTGCGATGATGCTCGCGGTGACGACCAGCGCCGCCAGGGCGTAGACTGCCACCTCGCTTCGTCTGAGCCGAACAGGCTCCCTCGGGCTCTCGCCATCGGGCCTCGAAAGACGAGGCTTCGACGGCCTAGACTCTCTTCGAGGAGGAGGCTCAGAGATGGCTTCCCTCGGAATCGGCAGCAGATCCACGAGCTCGTCGGGGCCGCTCTGTATGCTGATCAGCTCGGCCTCGACGCGCTGTGCGTCCGTGACGGCGAGTTGCTCGGCCAGCATTCGCCGCGCGAAGTCGGACGTGAGTCTGGCCGACATCGTCTGGGAAACGGGAACGCCGACATCGATGCTGAGCCGATAGCCGCCCAAGTCGAGCAGGTCGTGCTTCCGCAGCACTTTGGGGCGTCCCGGGACGACGCGGATGTCGTTGACGCGGGTGCCGTTCGTAGACCCTTCGTCGACTAGGGCGTAGCCAGCGTCCTGTTCGCGGATGCTCGCGTGCGTCGCGCTGACGGCCGCGTGAGGTAGCTGAACGTCTGCACTCTGCGACCGCCCGATCACGATGCGTGAGTGTGCGAACTCATACACGAAAGTCGAAGGGTTAAGCTCCGTCCAAAGTGACTGCACAGTGATTCGCACGCCCATCGTGGCCGCCAACAGTGGAGTCCCACCACGGGCTGGTCAAGGAACTGGGTTGCAGAAAAGTGGACGGGTTCGCGGAGTTTTGGGACCAGTCTTGGTGGGAGCGGCTCACGGTCGCGCAGGAGAGTATTCGATGAACACATCCGCGGGTTATTATCAAGCACCTCGGCAACCGCGCGTGCCGCTCGACGAGGTTCTGATCAAGCTCCACCCCGAAGGTTTCCATCAAGAGTTCGAAGCCGACGGAATCAATGTGGGGTCCGGTGGCCTCTCGATGCGGGCATCGGTCTTGCCCGAAGTCGGCTCCAATCTTCGCTGCCGATTGGACAACCCGGTCGGCGGAGAGGCAATCGAGATGATCGGCCGCGTTGTCTGGGCTCACGAAAGCGGTCCGCACGTGGGGGAATTTGGGATCCGGTTCACGCACCTGTCGGACCGGGACCAGACCCACATCGAGGCACTCATTCAGCGCTGGGGTCGTACGACCACCAAGGCCCCCCTCGTTCAGCTGCAGCTCGATGGGGTTGGCAGTCCCATCGTGGCCGAGGTCCATTCGGAGACGGAGGATGCGCTCTGTGTGGAGCAGCCTCTTCCGTTTCTCGCCATCGGCGCTTCGGTACTGAACGAAAGCTCCGGCCGTCGCGGACACCTCGAGGCCGTCGAGCTGAAGATGGACGAGATCACCCCCAAGTTGGTGCTGAGCATCGGCTATGAGCTCGACGGGGCACCCACGGGCTTGGCTGCCGATGAGGGCGACCGCGACACGCTTCCCGACGAGGCGCCTTTGAAGATTCAAGTGCAACAAAGCGGGCGCGAAGAACGCATGCACGATACGCCTCGCATCGTTCGCTACGATCGCGAAGCCGAGGCAGCGGGGAAAGAACCGCTTCGCGAACGGCTGAGCGCCTATTCGAAGTCTGCGTCCAAACGACTTTCGAGCAGCCTCGGCGATGCACGCTCCGCGCTCGCCGATGGCTTGGTGCCATACATCACCAGCAACGTGAAGGAGCTCTTCGCACTGCTGGGGCGATTCATCGCCGCCCTGCGCTCTCAGCTCGACGATAAGCCTCGACGCAAGCAGGTGCCCCGAAGCGAGGCTGCGCGTGCGCATCTCAAGAACACGCGCCGGAACGGGCGGCGGTACTTGCTACTGGCTGCGATGGTTTGCGGGATTGTGGCCGCCGGCTGGGCTGTCTACCTCTGGGCCGCCGGGACCGTCACCGAGACCGGCAGCGACACCGTGACAGAGGCTGATACGGAAGCTGACACGGAGGCCGATCCCAAGGCCGAGAGCGGGGCAGAGACGCGCGCCGTGGCCGCGACCGCGAAGGCGGCCCCGACCCCGACCACCGAGTACGTGCCGCAAGGCGCTCCCTTGCCCCCGAAGAACGTACGGGGCACGGCATTTGGGGCCGATGCAGTCGACGGTGGCGAGAAGTATGTATTGCGAATGAGCAACCCTGTGACCGTGCTGGATGGAATCATCGAGGAGGACGGGTTTTCGATCACGATCCCCGGGAGCCTTTCGCTGTCGCGCGCCGGTCCGATCGCCGCCGCGCATCCAGATATCGAGCACGCGAGCATCCTGAACCGCGGCGATTTCTCCGAGCTCACGCTCCGCTTTGTTGCGGGTCGGCACCCGGCTTACCGCGTGGAGGCGCGCGGCCCCGCGATCGAGATCACGGTCGCGCGCTAACGCGGAGTCGAGCGGTTGAGCGGTTGAAAGAACCGCTGCGAATCTCGCTCCATGTAAAGCAGGGCCTTGCCATCGCGCAGTGCTGCCCGCACGTCGTCGATCGTACCAACGGCCTGTCGATCGGCTTGAAGGACGATGTCGCCCGGTCGAAGGCCGGCTCGATCCGCGTCGGAGCCCGGCTTCACCGCACGGACGAAGACCCGACCATCCCCTTCGTAGCCCACCCGAGCGCGAAGCCGGGCGGTCAGCTCTTCGAGGGCAAGGCCGAGCATTCCGTTGTCTTCGACGGTCTGCTCATTGGCGCGGGCGGAGTCTTCGCTCGGTCGTTCGCCGGTGACCACGGCGATCCGCTTGGTCGTTCCGCCGCGGCGCACCTCGAGGTTGAGGCGTTCACCGACGCCCTGGCGCAACACCGTCCGCAAGAGGTCGTGTCCCTCTCGAATCTGCTGGTCCCCAATCGCCGTGATCACGTCTCCAGATCGCAGGCCAGCTTTCTCCGCTGGCCCGCCGGGCACGACGACATTGACCAGCGCTCCTCCATCGAAGTTTCCACCGAAATGCGCAGCCAGCTCAGGGGTGATTTCCTGGAACGAGACGCCGAGCCAGGCCCTCTTGACCGTGCCGTTTGCGATGAGTTGACTCGCGACGCGCTGAGCGATTTCGGCGGGGATCGCAAAGCCAATCCCGGAGCCGCGGCCGATGATCATGGTGTTGATCCCGAGCACTCGTCCCTGAAGGTCGACCAGCGGTCCGCCAGAGTTCCCAGGATTGATGCTGGCGTCGGTCTGTAGATAGTCTTCGATTTCGTTGGCGCCGATTCCTCCGCGCCCTTTCGCGCTCAGGACCCCGGTGGTCACGGTGTAGTCGAGACCGAAGGGAGAGCCGATGGCGATGACGAACTGACCGACGCGTGCCTTTTCCGAAGACGCGAACTCGGCCGGAGGCAACCCTCGAGCGTCGATCTTGAGCATGGCGAGGTCGGTCGCAGAATCCGCGCCTACGAGCGTTGCTGGGTAGCGCTTCCCATTTCTCAACCGAACGTCGATTCGGTTTGCTTCGCTGACGACGTGGTTGTTGGTCAGGATGTAGCCGTTCGAACGCAAGATCACTCCGGAGCCGCCGCCTCGGACGATGCCTCCCTGGCCCTGGCCTCCGAAGAACGAAGGCAGACCATTGTTCATAGGCCTGCTGACTTCGACTTGGATGCTGACGACGGAAGAAGACACCGATTCGGCCACGCCCGTCAGGGCGGTTTCGAATGCAACCGCTCTCGACAGAGCGTCTTCGTCGGCCGCTCCCTTCCTCGGTGATGCGGATGCCGTGCCCAGCGTGATGGCGGCGAGCATCGCGCCGATGGCCATGAGCCAAGGTCCCCGCAGCGTGGTTCGAAACATGAACGTACCTCCCTTTGTCACCCCTCAACCTCCGAGGAACGGCGTTGATTCCACTCAAAAACGTAAGGCGCTGCGACGATATTCAAACCCCTCGAAATTGAGGGGTTTTAGCGCCTGAGGCAGGGCAGGGTGACTAGAACACGCGTGTAGCGGCCAGCTTCGCTCTCGATCTCGATGCTACCCCGATGTTCTTCGATGATGTTTTTGACGATCGAAAGGCCCAGCCCCGTCCCTTTGCCCTTTCGACGGGTCGAGAAGAAGGGCTCGAAGACTCGGCTGAGCTCGGTCCGTCGAATTCCGACACCGTTGTCCTCGACCTGGATCTGGATTTGGTCCTGACCGTGGAGGCAGGTGGACAAGCGGAGGCGTCCGCCCTCTTCGGGCGCAGCGTTGCATGCATTGGTGATGAGATTGACGAAGACCTGGTGGAGTTGCCCGTGCACCGCTTTCACCTCAGGAAGGTTCTCAGCGTATTCACGCACCACGGTGACGTTCGCCTCGCGAACACTGTGCTCGCAGAAACCCAACGCCTCGTCGATGACGTCGTTGAGCGAGATAGGCTGCGCCTCTTCTTTTGAAGGGCGCGCATAGCTCAGAAGATTGCGGGTGAAAGACATGATGCGATCGGAGCTTCGCAAAATGCGCTCCATGCGCTTGAGGTCCGACGGCTCGGCACCGCTGCGCGACAGCTTGCTCATCAGGTACTCGCCGTAAACCGAAATGCTCGTCAGGGGGTTGTTGATCTCGTGCACGATACCCGCGGCGAGCTGGCCGAGTGTCGCCAGCTTCTCGGCGTGGATGACCTGGCCTTCGAGCTCGCGCACCTCGGTCCGGTCCTGCCCGATCGCGATGACGCCAGCCACGCTGCCCTCGGAATCGAGAATCGGTGCCAGCGTGAACCGGAGCCGCGCGTTTCCGCCTCCGGCCTTCGGCAATCTGAGCTCGAACGGCGGGACCTCGCTACCGCGAAGTGCCTGGACAAACGCCGACAAGACGCGCGCACGCTCATTTTGCCCAGCCAGTTGCAGCAAATCCTTCGAGACCAGCTCGGCTCTATCGAGGCCGGTGATGCGCCCGAAGGCGCCGCTGACCACGCGTACGTTGCGGTCAGGGCCAATGACCAACACGGGGATGTTCGCATGCTCCAAGAGCTTCTCGAGGTAGTCGCGGAGGTGGAGCGATTCGCGGCGGAGGCGGCCGCTTTCGATCGCTGCGCTGGCCTGCGTGGCCGCCATCAAGAGTGCGTCCTCCAAGCGAGGCGGAACCTCGTCGCCCCGTTCGAACTCGGCCGCCAGGACGCCGAAGATCTCGCCTGCCCTCGCGAGCGCAACATCCAAACCATCGGCAGCACCGAGCTCCTCGCCGGGGTCGGCAATCAAGATGGGCTCGTATGTTCGCCGCAGCACCATGCTCGGTGGCGGTTCCGCCGTTTCCGCAAAGCCCGCGCGAACGAGCCCGGCTTCGGTGATCGTGACTTCGTCCAGCGCGTCGGGTCGAATGTGATGCGTGGTAGCCTGGAGGATGGCGCTCCTCTCCCGCAGTCCACGCGATAGCCTCATCGCGAATCGGACTGTCGGATAGAGTCGCTCGAGGGCGTGCACGTACGCTCGAAGGATAGTCTCGTCCGTCGTTGGCCCCGTCGTCTCGCGCTGTGCCTGGGTCAGCGAGGCGAGCACAGTCGGCAGTGTCGGACCATCGGAGCGTCGGCCGCGATCTCGCCGTGGCGAAAGGATCGACTTCACGGACGACACCCGCGGCTCTGGGCCCTGCTCCGAGGCGGGTGGCTTCCTGTGCGCGGAATCGTCCATCGCTCAGCCCTTTGCTCCCGGTTCACTCGACCCGTCGGCTGCGCGATCGAGATCGAAGATCTTTTGATGTCCGACGTACGAGGTGGTTTCGTACCGGGTGATCTTCCCGATCTTGCGGACGATTTCTGCCATTCGCTCCGCTTCGCGGATCAGCACCCGCGCGGTTTTGGCCCCGCCCGAATCCGGCTCGGATTGGCGCAAGAGGAGCTCGGCGTACGCCATCATGCTGGTCAATGGCTGGTTCAGCTCGTGAGCCGCAGTGCCGGCCAGCTCTGCGAGAACTCCTTGCTTCTCGGTGAAAGCCAACTTCTTTTGTGCCTCGGCCAGACGCTCCTCGACTCGGATCCGGTCGCGCAGGTCGGCAAAAATGAGAACGATCGCCGAAGGCTCGCCCTGCTCGTAGATCACCGAAGCGGATAGCTGCACCGGAATTCGCGTCCCGTGGATGTCCACTAGGTCGAGCATCGTGGGTTCGAGCCTTCCCGTACCGCCGTGCTCCGCGGAAAGCACCCGTTGGGTGACGAGCTCGACCGTCGCGCGCCCGAGGAGATCCTCGAGCGTCACGGATTCAAGCACGTCCGATTCGTGGTATCCCGTGATTCGCGCCGCGCTCGCATTGAACAAACGCACGCGTTGCTCCATGTCCGTCGAAATGATCGCGTCGACGCTTGCGTCGATCAACGATTCCAAGAACTCCATCGTCTTGACGAGCTCTTGCTCGGTTTGACGCTGAAGCGTCACATCTTCGAACGAAATCACGGTGTGATCCTCCGCGCCGATCAGCGGAGCGAATGAGCAGCTGCAAATGATGCTCGCCCCGTCGCGCCGCACGAGGTGGATGTCCATCGCGCGAGGATATTGGCCTTGGCGGAGGGCGTCGCGAACCCGCGGAAGATCTTCGGAGGAGAGCAAGTACTCGATGTCACGGGATGCGATCGTTTCCTCGCGGTGGCCAGTGATTTCGTAGGAACGTGGGTTGGCGGTCAGGATTTCGAGGTCGGGGCCCAGTACCACGATGCCGATCGCCATCGACGCGAACGCCTTGGAGTAATGGCTCCGCAAGTCGTCAAGGGGGCTCCGAGTGTGCAGTCGCTCGAGTCGGATGAGCAGTGCCTCGCGGCGTGGCGGCCAGAAAACGAAATCGCCGGCCAGCCGTTCGATGGCATCGGGATGCTCGCCTTCCAAGATCAGAAGAACCGGCTTCCCGCGGGTCGGCTTCCATGCCTTTGCGCCGGGGTGGGCAGCGTCCAGCGCGACCACATCGTGCTCGAGCTCTGCATCCCCCTGGACTTCGGGCCCGAGCCACTCGACCGACCAGTCCGTTCCCTCCAGGGTAGCGACAAGCTTCTGGTTGAGCTTCGGATCTCTCGAAATCAGTGCCAGTCTGGGCATCTCGTTCGTACCCTACCAGAGACGAGTCTGCTGGTGGCTCTTTCGGGGCGGACGTGTAACCTTGGTCCGGACGGGGCAGGTGGCAAAGCCGATTGGCATTTTTGATTCGGGGTTGGGCGGACTCACGGTCGCCCGGGCGATCTCTGGGGCGGTTCCCGCCGAGGATCTCGTTTATCTAGGGGATACGGCGAGGGTCCCGTATGGGACGCGGAGCGCAAAGACCGTGGTCAGGTACGCCATCGCCTGTGCCGAACGTTTGCTGAGCTTCGACATCAAGCTTTTGGTCGTCGCCTGCAATACCGCGAGCGGCGTTGCACTGGGCGAGCTCCAGCAACGCCTCGACATCCCGGTGGTCGGCGTCATCCAGCCCGGCGCGCGCGCTGGGGTCAAGGCGACGCGAACGGGCCGCATTGGCATCCTCGCGACGCCTGGGACGGTCGCGTCGGGTGCCTACGAGCGAGCAATTCTCGCCGAAAACCGAGCGATGAACGTGTTTGCGCGGCCGGCTCCCCTGTTCGTGCCGCTCGCCGAGGAAGGTTGGTTGACCGGCGAGGTCCCCCGGCTTGCGGCCCGCCGCTACCTCCAACCGCTGGTCGAGGTGGATGTCGACACGATCGTCCTCGGTTGCACCCACTACCCTTTGCTCTCCGAGACCATCCACGAGGTCGCGGCGGAGCTGCTGGGCCATGATGTATCGATCGTCGACAGCGCCCAGGCGACGGCGACAGCCCTCACCGAGATCCTCGACCTGCCCGCGGCAACCGATCAGGCTGCGGGCTCACTGGAGATCCTGGTCACCGATCTGCCCGGCCAGTTCGGCGCGGCCGCCTCTCGATTCCTCGGGAAAGCGGTCGAGGGTCTCGATATTCAGGTGATCGACCTCTGAGCTTGCGTTTTACAGCACCATCAAGATATTATGTAAATACTGATATGCGGGATTTGGGTGGTGGACAGGCAATCGTCTCGGGCGAGCCGCTAGATGACTCTGAAAATCGTATTTTTGCGACCGGCGAGCTGCTCGACGGCGTCTACGAGATCATCAAGCTTCTCGGCCGCGGCGGCATGGGTCAGGTCTTCGAAGCCCACGATCACCTGCTCAATCGACGAGTCGCGATCAAAGCGGCATGGCCGAATCCCCTGACGCCGCCTCTTCGAAACGAGGCGCGGGCGCTAGCTGCGTTCCAGCATCCCAGCTTGGTTAGCGTTCACACGCTGGGGGAGCACCGAGGGATCGACTACCTGGTGATGGAGCGGGTCTACGGCGTCTCCCTGACCAAGCACGCTGAAACACGATGGGGAAGCGGCGAGCCGTTTAGTGTCTCCGAAGTGGTGCAGATCCTCCTGCCGGCGGCAGAAGGGCTGAGTGTCGTTCACCGGGCTGGGCTCGTCCATCGCGACATCAAGCCGGACAACATCATGCTCACTCCAGTTCATCGTGTGGTGTTGATGGACTTCGGGCTCGTCTTGCCTGAGTTCGACGTCAACGGAAAGCAGCGTGTTGCAGGCTCTCCTCCTTACATGGCACCGGAGGCTCTATTCAATACGGCGGCTCCGGGCAGCGGACATCTCGCCGATATCTTCGCACTAGGTGTGCTTGCCTACGAGTTGCTCACGGGGTCGCGCCCGTACGACGGCAGAACGCTTCGCGAAGTGGTCGCGACACACGAGCGCGGTCAACCCGTGCCTCTCGCCGAGCTCCGCCCCGACTGCCCTTTGGCGATGTGCCAGCTCGTCCACGAGATGCTCAGCCCGAACCCACAGATGCGCAACCAAAGCGCTGAAGCCGTTGCATGGCAGCTCCGCGCGGTCGGCGACGAGCGACCCCGCAGCCAAGACCCGAAGGAGACGAGCCGAACGGCGCCTTCGGTGTTGATCGTCGATGACGACGTGGACCTGGCGAAGATCCTCACGTTCTACGTTCGACAGATCCTCGGTCCGGCCGCGATTCGCGTTGCCCACGACGGGGAAGAGGCGTTCCGCGAAGTCCAAAAGGAGGAGCCGGACGTGATGCTGCTCGATTTGCACATGCCCCGCATGAACGGCGTCGAGCTATGCATGCAGCTCAGAGGCGAGGGCCTTGCGCAGAACTGTTCGATCATCTCGGTCAGTGCCGGTGCGCAAGAGCACGATGTTCAGCTTCTTCATCAGCTGGGGATTCATCACTTCGTCGAGAAGGGTTCGAACCTGCGAGAGCGACTTCGAAAGGTCATTGCCGAAGCGTGCGGCGACCAGGTTCTGGCGAACGAGCAACCACGCCCCTAGAGTTCGGGCATGGTGGACTCGGAACGGTCGGTCTCGACGCTCCGGCGTTGGGCGGAGCGTCTCGTCACGCTGCTCGATGACCGGTTTCGCATTCCAGGGACAGATGTCCGCTTCGGCCTAGACCCGGTCATCGGTATTCTATTTCCGGGCGTTGGCGATGCGGTCACCGGCTTGGGCTCCGTTGGCCTCATGGCCCTGGCCCTCCGGCGCGGGGTGCCTCGTGTGATCCTGTTTCGGATGATTCTCAACATCTTGGTAGACGTGCTCGCTGGCGCTCTGCCGATCGTGGGCGATATCTTCGACCTCGCCTACAAATCGAACCGGCGCAATCTCGAGTTGATCCGGCAGCACGAAACGCCTGGGTCGAAGGCGACGGGGTGGGACTACGCGATCGCCACGCTGGGGGTGAGTCTCGCGATCCTCAGCATCATCGTGCCCCTCGTTGCTGTCTTCTACTTCGGGCTCAACTACGGGCCGGAGCTTCTCGAACATCTTCGGCTTCGATGATGCGCTCCTGAGCCGCCCTAAGCTCTTGTTCCAGGTGTCGAATCCGCCGTTGGAGCGAGCGCAGGTCGCGCTGGGTCGCCAAATTGAGCACGTTGGCGATTTGCTGAACGCGCCGCTCCATCGCGCCTTCGACTCGCCCACGAAAACGAAGGCCTTTCATCACAGTCTGTTGAACGTTCGGGTCCTGAAGCAGCTTGGCAACCCTCGGGTCCTGAAGCAGCTTGAAAAGGCGGTCTTTGAGCTCGGTCATGTTTGTGAGAGCCGGCTAGCCGATGACGGACTGGAGCTTCGTGGCGAGCGGCGCATTGCCCTTATCTACGCCGCGTTCGATCGAACGGGGAATGTCCTGGGTGAATGAGGTCTTAGCGTCGGGCATCGTCGATTCCCCGCACGGGTTTGCTGCTGGGCGCTGAGCTAACAATGCGCTCCCGAAGGTGTCAAGCCGCGCGGTCTCAGGTGCCGGTTTCCAGATCCCGCGCAAGATAGGCCAAAATGACTTCGTCGAGCGTCTTTTCACTCAGCACCTCATGCCCGAAAGGAGCCGCTGGCGCGCGTGAGATTCGCTGGCCTGATGCGCTGTTCGGGCGCAACTGCTCGTACTGCGGCGAGCCTTCAACGAGACGGGCAGCGGCGTGTTCCAGAACTTCGGTGCTGACCTCGGAAGGAAGCGCGTCGCCGTTTGTCCCATCGCTGTCGGTTTGGAAGGAATCACCTTCATCGTACACACCATCGCGCAGCCCAATGAACACGCGCTTGTGCTGCTCGCGCATCAGCTGCTTCACGATTTCGATGAGCCCTTCAGACTCGACGTGCTCTTGGTACGACGTCTTCTCCGAGGCGATGATGCGACCACCGTCCGCGAAAAGCTGGGTGATGACGTGCGGCCGCTTCACACCCGAATCTTCGGTTTGAATGTGATACAGCTTTCCCTTATGGCGCACGTTCGTGTTGTAACCCACGAGCGGTGAAGGACTCGCTCCCATCCCGAAATCATATCCCAGAAAAAGGGGACAGTCCCCTTTTCCCTGGGGTTAAGGAAACCCACGCTGGTTCATGGCTGGAAACAAAAAGAAAAAGACGAAAGTGCGACCGCTGCTCGCTCGTCCGGGTGCGCGATACACCTGCTTCGGTGACGGCCTCTGCTGTACGGATATCCATGGCATCGGGCCGCTGACCAAGAAGGAAGTCGGCGAGATGCGCCGCATCTATCGCCCTTCGGCCGGCTGGAACGACGATCACGACGACTACATGCTCAACACGGCGGCCGATGGCGGCTGCCTGTTCCTGATGTCCGATCAGCGCTGCTCGGTTCACGCTCAGCTCGGCCCCGAGGCCAAGCCCGACGGCTGTCGACGCTTTCCCTTGGGGCTGGCGGCAACTCCCGTGGGCGGTCGAATCACGACCGATCATCGCTGCCCATGTCGAACGATGGGCGACCGACCCGAGATCCGGCCCGACGACGTAGAGCCATCCATCTCCGACGGTGGGAGCAGGCCCATCGCCGATCGACGTATCAAACGGATCCCCTTCACTTCGAAAGAAGAGCTGAGTTTCTCGGATTGGGAGCCGATCGAAGCGCAGTATCTGAATCGACTCCAAAGCCGGGAGCCCCTTCTTGCAATCTTGGACGCCGAGGCCTTCCCGGCGCTCCGCGGCAGTAGCTGGGAGAAGCAAGCGCAGGAATTCGTCGACGCAAGAGATGGCACGCAGTTCGGCGTTGCGATGGCCTGGGTGGGCGACACCATCGGCTCACTGCGCAACGGCAGAACCCCGAGGCCCCCGGGGCGCCCCTGGGGCGCGGCCTTCGATCGGGCGCAAGCACGCTCACCGAAAGCCCGCACGAGTCGCGCGGTGTTTGGTGATTGGGTCGCCGACGAGGTTTGGTCGCTCAAGTGGGCAGAGGACTACGATTTCGCGCTGGCCCGTACCGAGCTCGCGACGAGGATCACGATCGCAGAAGACATCTGTGGTCGACTGCGAGACACGGGCACGAGGGCCGACCGTGCCGCCGCCGAAGCGGTGATGATGCTCGAGCTCGTCGGCGAGTCCGATTTTTGGACCGAGGTCAAGGACCGCATGCGCCCATCATGAGCACGCTGGAACGCGACGGCGACGTGCTCGCTCTCCAAATCGGGCGACCTCTGCGCGCGACGTCGACCGTGGTACGAAGGTGCAGCCTCGGCTTGCCCATCGTCGCGGAGGTCCCTCCCATTCTCGATACCGGCGAGCCGTTCCCCACGCGCTACTGGCTCACCTGCCCTCTTGCACATCGTCGCATCGCCCGGCTGGAAGCGAAGGGCGGAGTCCGTGCGGCGCAGTCCAAGATCGACGTCGACCCTGAGCGCAGGGTCGCCCTCGAGGCTGCCCATGCCCGCTACGCTCGTGAGCGGGAAGCCCTGATTTCCGGTGATACTCGCCGTCGTCCAAGCGGTGGAGTGGGCGGTTCATCGACGGGCGTGAAGTGCCTACACGCGCACTACGCGGACTTTGCCGCTGGCAATGAGAATCCGATCGGTCGCGATGTGAACGAGGCGATTGGCGAGCCTTGCTGTCCGCTTCCCTGTGTAAGGAACATTGACGGAGAGCTAGAGCGTAACCCAGACTGGCGAGAGCCGACCGATGACCGCGAACCGAAATGACGCCACGCCAGGGCCAGTCTCGCAGCGCTTGCTTTGGTTGGGCATCGTGGCGGGCTCGCTCGCTGTTCTCGCGGTGGCCGCGGGAATCGAACCCGACCTCCGAGGATACGGCTCCCACACCCAGCTTGGTCTGCCTCCCTGTGGCTTCCTCTTGCTCACCGGAGCGCCATGCCCAGGATGCGGCCTCACAACTGCGTTTGCGCACGGCATCCGCGGCCAATGGGCCATGGCGGCGAGCGCGAACCCGCTCGGCTTGGCTTTGTTTTTGATCGCCTGCGCTTGCATTCCGCTTGGCGTCACCGCGGCGCTGCGCAGCTGGTCGCTTGGCGACGTCATCGATCGTTTCCGCCTCGACCGCTTGGCTCTTGCAGTCGCAGGCTGTGCCATCGTGGTCTGGGTCGTGCGCTTCGCGGTTGCGATCTAGGCGGTGCGCGCGATGGAATGACGCGTTTGCTTCAGGAGGTCCTCACCACTCTTGACGCTGGCTTCCGGCGTGCTCGTGTGCCCGATCTGCACCTCGGGTCGCGGCGCGATGTCCCCGCCCCATAGCTCGCCGCTTTCGATCTGGCCGTGCAAGCGCCGAAGCACGTAGCCGGCGCCTTTGCCATCGGTCTCCGGAAGGAGGATACAGAACTCGTCGCGCCGCAGGCGAAACAGATGGTCGACCGCGCGAATACACGACTTGAGCCCGCCGCCGATCATCGCCATCGCGTGATCTGCCGTGCCATCTTCGCTTGCCGCCGCGATTCCCGACGAGTTGCCAAGCCTGACGACGATGCAGCTCAGTGGATGTCCATAGCGTTCGGCGCGCGTGTGTTCGTAGTCCAAGCTGATCAGGAGTTGTGATGGCGTTCCGGCGCCGGTTACCGGATCACGTTGATCGGCGGGTGGGGTGCTCTCGGGGATGCCGAGGCGGTCGCGGCGGGTCGCGCGCAAGACGTTGCGCACACGCTGCTGAATCTCGAATACGCGGTACGGCCGGGTTAGGTAGTCTTCGGCGCCTAGCTCGATTCCGCGACGCCGCGCTTCGACGTCTCCTTCGTCGGTCACGAGCAAAACGGGAATGCTCCCGAGGCTGGAGTCCGCCTTCAGAATTCGTAGGATTTCGAAACCGTCGATCTCCGACATCGTCGCGTCGAGCATGAGAAGGTCCGGAGGCCGACGCGCAACCATCGCCAGCACCTCGGGGCCGTCCGCAGCCGTCACGACGTCATACCCCGCCGCCTCGCAAGCTTCATGAAGCAACCGCAGATTGAACGGATCGGGATCTCCGACCAGAACCAGGGCGCTCATCGCGCCGGCTCGCTTGCGCTTGGTCGCGTCCTGCACCGTCCCACGGCGGCATCGTATCACGGGGTTCCCACAGCCTCCAATCTCCGTGCCCGTGAGGGGGACGGGAGTAAGCTATGCGTCGTGGTAGCCCCAGCCAGACAGATTGCCGCCCTCGTGCTTCAACGGGTTGCGCGCGACGCCGCCTGGGCGACGCCCACCCTCGACGCAGAGCTTCGTCGCGGGTCGGTCAAACGCGTCGACGCCGCCCTTGCAACGCAGATCGTGTACGGATCGCTGCGGACGGCGCCCCAACTCGAAGCGGCGATCGGCCGACACCTTCAGCGGCCGCTCAAGGTCGACGACTGGACCCGGGCCGTGCTGATCAGCGCCGTCTACCAGCTACTTTGCCTCGAGCGAGTGCCCCCGCATGCCGTCGTCCACGATGCGGTGGAGCTCGTGCGGATGAAGCGCGGCAAGAGGCTTGCGGGGTTCACGAACGCAGTCCTTCGAAAGGTTGCCGCCGATCGTCCGGAGGTTCCGCAGCCGCCGTCATCCTTGCTGGTCCCAGACTGGCTGCGTGCCTCCTTGGTGTCGTCCATCGGGTCAGAGCACACCGAGGACCTCTTGCGTGTTGCTGAGGAGAGCCCGTCGATCGATCTGCGGGTACGCGCGGACCTCGATCG
The DNA here is from genome assembly GCA_963712235.1 of uncultured delta proteobacterium. Lineage (GTDB taxonomy): Bacteria > Myxococcota_A > Polyangia > Polyangiales > Houyiibacteriaceae > SG8-38. The sequence goes on along the minus strand of CAVQHC010000001.1, from coordinate 214,052 downwards.
AGAAGCTGTCGCCGACGCGATTGCGGCTGCACAGCCCGACGCGTCGCTAACGTCTACGGTCCTTTCGGCCCACGGCTTGCGTATCCGTGGTGCGGGCGACCCCCGAGCCTTGCCCGGCTACGCACAGGGCTCGTTTTCCGCTCAGGAAGAGGGCGCTCAGTTGATCGGCCTCCTGCTTGGCACAGAGCCGGGTGAACGTGTGCTCGATGCCTGCGCAGGCCGCGGGGGCAAGACCGCACAGCTCGTCGAAGCACTGGGTGAATCCGGCACTGTGGTGGCCACCGACCTTCACGAACACCGTCTCGAGCAGATCCCGGCCGAGCTCACCCGACTTCGACTCGACCCGACGAAGTTAGAGAGCGCGACGGTCGATTGGACGGTCGGAAGGGGCGGGGTTCAAGGCGACTTCGATCGCATCCTCGTCGACGCCCCTTGCAGCGGGCTCGGTACGCTACGCCGTAGGCCTGAAATTTTACTGCGAACCGGGCCAAACGACCCTGCCCGAATGGGTGAAATGCAGCGCCGTCTCCTGGAGGCGGTGGCACCCTTGGTTCGACCAGGTGGGACGCTGCTGTACGCGGTCTGCTCGCCGCTGAATGAGGAGGGCACGGAGGTCGTACGCGCGGCAGATCTACCCGGATTCGAGCTACAGGTCGGGCGGCCTTCGAGTTTGAAATCACTGCGCTTTGAATCCTCCGGCCGTTTGGAGCTCGGCCCCTGGATACGAGGCGCCGGACCTTGGGCGGATGCCTATCAAGTCTACATGTGGGTAAATGTAGGTTAGCTCTTTGACAGCGCTCGACGATAACGCTAGATTCCGCCGAGCTTGAAATACGGGGCGTAGCGCAGCTTGGTAGCGCGCACGGTTCGGGACCGTGAGGTCGGAGGTTCGAATCCTCTCGCCCCGACTAGAATTGAACACTGCAATCACAATTGCGGCGGAGGCAGGATGGCAAAGGCGTTACCACCGGTAAGAGTACTCGTCGTCGATGACGACCAGGCGATTTTGGAGTTCATGGAGACCTTCCTCACCAAGGACGGCTTCGAGGTCACGACCCTTGCCAATCCCAAAGATGCGCCGGAAGAAGTCAAAGCAGGCGGGTACCACCTCGTGGTGCTCGACCTGATGATGCCCGGCCTCGGGGGGGTTGAAGTCCTCGAACAGATTCGCAGAGTCGACAGCGACGTGGCGGTGGTGATCTTCACTGGCTATCCGTCTCTCGATACCGCCGTTCAGTCGATGAAGCTCGACGCGGTCGACTATCTCAAAAAGCCGTTCAACCCCGATGAGTTCCGCGAAGTGCTCGATCGCGTCATGCGTAAGAAAGGCCTCCTTCGCACGCCCGAGGAAAACCTTCACCGCGTGATCGGCGAGACCATTCGAGGGCTCCGCAAGGATCGCGGTTTGACCTTGAAGCAGATGGCCCGCCGTACTGGGCTGAGCGTGTCGCTCTTGTCACAAATCGAGCGCGCTGAGTCGAGCGCGTCGATAAGCTCGCTCTACAAGATCGCGACCGCGCTCGACGTGCGGATTCAAGATCTATTCGGCGAGTACTAATCGGCGCTGGCTATTCGGCGTCGGCGGAACGATCGAGCACGGCGATGAGGTGTTCACGGAGTCGCGACTCGTCGATGACCTCCAACGCGCGCCGGCCCCTACGTCGCGCCAGCTCGACCTGATCGTCTGCCGCGAGCAGCTCGACCAGGCGCACCCTTGCATAGAGGTCGTCCGGGGCCGCGACCGTCCATCGATCGAGAACCGCGATCGCCGCTCGACGGTTGCCCTGTGAAGCGAGCCTTTCGGCCGACACGCGCGCCCGGAGCCCGGCCCTGTCCAGTCCAGGCGCCTTGACGGCCGCGTAATACGCCGCTGCCTCCTCGAAATGCCCCGCTCGCTCGAAGAGCGCCGCCAGCGTGGCCCGCTCGAGATCTCGCTTCGGGTCGAACAGACGAAGGCCCGCTCGCAGCGCTCCCTCCTCGAGATAGATTCTTGCCAGTGTCTCTCGGACGGCGAGCGAGTAGTGCGGCGCCTGGCTCAACGCCTCAGCGGCGGCGTCCCGTCGGCCTTGTGCCGTAGCGCACTCCGCAAACGCCAACCGTGCTGCTTCGAAGCTCGCCGTGCCGAACGGGACCCCTGCAAGCACGGCGGCCGCTTCGGCGTAGTTTCCGTCTATGAGGAGCGCACGCCCCTTGGCGTATTCCACCTTCGGAGATGGCGCGACGGATTCCAACAGATCCTGCGCCGCGTCGACTTCACCGATTTCCAACAGCAGTTCGACCCGCTCGGACCAATTTCCTGGATCTTGGGTATCGGCGCGTGCCAAAAATGATGCGACTTCCGCGCGGCCACCGCTTTCGAGAAGAGCTCGGAGCCAGACTGCGACGTTCTCCGCTGTGTCCAGCGCTGGTGCCAGCGCTCGGGCTGCGAGCGCGGGCTGGCCGTTCTCTAGGGCAAGCTTCCCAGTGTCGAGAGCGCGGCCTGTAGGCGTCGAGTGAGCATCGAGAGCAAGAGCGAGACCCCATGTTTCGACGTCGCCGCGGCGGCGTGCCAGTTCGAGCAGTATGCCCCGAGCTCGCTCCGAATGCGCATGCTGTGAGGAGCTCAGGTGCGCGAGCAAGACCGCGCTCGCTCGTTCGGGACGACCGGAGCCGATCAGTGTTTCCGCCAGTCCGATGACGGGCTCATCCCAAGCAGGCGCATGCTCCCCGGCCCGCAGGAACGCCGCGATCGCCTCTCGGGTCTCGCCCCTGTGTTGCGCGATGCGACCCTGGGCGAGAGCGACCCAGGGCGACCCCGGATAAGAGCGACGTGCCGCAGCGAGTGTGCGATCGGCGCGGCGCGAGTCTCCACTGAGCTCGTACTCCTCAGCCAAGCGGGTCATCAGAAGCGCATCGTCCGCCGGCGCCGCAGCCGCGTTCTCGAAGGCCATTGCCGCTTGCCCGTGGCGGCCCTGGCTCGACCATGCCTCGCCTTCGATGAACCACTCGTAGGCGTACGGCGAGATGAAGGGGCCGTGCTCCAACTCTCCGTTTACCACGCGAGGTACGGTGCGCAGTGCGGGGGCCGTGCATGCAGCGACCCCGAGAAGAATTATCGAAGCCCAACGACTCACTCTGGAATCATAGTCGAGAGGGTCATTCGAAGCCCGAGCGCTCCCTGGCATGGGGTTTGACTTCGCCGCGCCGCACCCCTAAACATCCGCGAAGCGCGAGCCTAACGCTGTACCGATTCCGCGCTTGAACTCAGGGAGAAGACGATGGGTCCGATTTGGATGACGTTGCTGCTGGTGAGCACGCTCGGATTTTTCTCATGGTCCGCGTTTCGGCGGTTCAGGCAGGTCAAAGTAGGGGTGCCCGACCCCCGGTTTGGCTGGGACGCGCCGCAAATCGCCGACCGGACCAAAACACTGCTGGTCTACGCCTTTGGGCAGAAAAGGATGCCCAACTACACGATGGCGGGTTTCGCCCACGTCGGCATCTTCATCGCCTTCCAGGTGCTCTTGCTCAACAGCCTGATGCTCTGGGGCCGCGGCTTCGACCCCGGCTTCGACTTCTGGGGCCTGTTGAGCACCGACCACCTGGTCGGAAAGGTCTACTCCTTCGTCAAGGAGCTCTCAGCGTTCGCCGCGATCGTCGGCTCGGTGCTCTTCCTTTACCTCCGCTGGGTGAAGCGCGGCCTCGACAGCGGTGACCCGAAAGCTGTCAAGGACAAGCCGCGCATGACGCTCGGCCATCACGCCAACCGCTACGTCTTCACCGAGCCCATCCTCATCCTCTTCATCATCATCACCATGATGGGCGCAGACTTCCTCTACGTCGGTGCCTCCCTGGTCCTCGATTCGCGTGCGTACGGAGAGGCGATTCATGCGGGCTGGTGGGAGCCGTTCGGTGGCATCGTGGCGCAGCTTCTCTCCGGCACCGACAACGACGGTGTCGTGCGCGCGTTCCAACACGCTGGGTTCTGGTGGCACTCCGCGTTCGTTCTCATCTTCCTGAACATCCTTCCGTATTCGAAGCACTTCCACGTTCTGACGGTGATTCCCAACGTGTTCGCCTACGAGCGACGGCCCAATGCCCTGCCAAAGGTCGAAGACCTCGAGGGCAAAGTGGAGCGAGAAGAGTCGCTCGGTATCAACCGGCTCAGCGACCTCACCTACAAGCACATCATGGATCTGTACACCTGCACGGAGTGCGGGCGCTGCAGCGACAACTGCCCAGCGTACATCACCGGCAAAAAGCTCTCTCCGAAGCACCTCACGCTGGCGATTCGAGATCATCTCTACGCCACCGAAAAGGACATGTTCGGCAAGGACTCTCTGGTCGAAGAACCGAGTGATACGCCCGCGGCCGGACCCAAGCCGAGCGCCGCCGAAGAGCCGATTCACACCTTTCCTGCCGCGCCGGAGGGCGCCTACTTCGTCGGCGAGACGGTTGTCGATCTGGTTCCCAACATCCTCCACCCGGATGTGATTTGGGGCTGCACCTCCTGTCGCGCATGCGAAGAGCAGTGCCCAGTCATGATTTCCTACGTCGACAAGATCATCGGCATGCGACGCGAGGAAGTCATGATGAAGAACGAATTCCCCGGCGAGCTCCAGGGGGCGTTCAACGGCATTGAGACCAACGGCAACCCTTGGAACATCTCCGCGATGGATCGGGCGGACTGGGCTGACGGTCTCGACATTCCACTTCTGAGCGACAAGCCCGACGCCGAGGTCCTCTATTGGGTCGGCTGCGCAGCAAGCTACGACGACCGCGCCAAGAAGGTGGCCCGCGCCGTGTCCAAGCTTCTCAAGAAGGCACGCATCGACTTTGCGATTCTGGGCACCGAGGAGACCTGCACCGGCGACCCAGCACGTCGAGCCGGCAACGAATACCTCTTTCAGATGCTCGCCGAACAGAACGTCGAAACACTCAACGGCTACGAAGCGTCGAAGAAAACCATCATCACCGCCTGCCCCCATTGCTTCAACACGCTCGCCAACGAGTACAGCGATTTCGGTGGGACCTTCGACGTCGTGCATCACAGTGACTTCCTCAACGGCTTGCTGGTGGCCGGCAAGCTCATCCCGTCGAAGGCCGTCAGGGGCAAGGTCGTCTACCACGACAGCTGCTACCTCGGCCGGTACAACCAGGTGTACGATTCGCCGCGTCAGATCCTCGAGTCCATCGAAGGCCTAGAGTTGACGGAGGTTCCGTACTGGAACCGAAAGAAGGGCCTTTGCTGCGGTGCCGGCGGCGCGCAGATGTTCATGGAAGAGCAGGGCGAAGAGCGCGTGAACAACAAGCGCACGCTCCAACTCCTCGACACTGGCGCGACCACGGTTGCCAGCGCCTGTCCGTTCTGCATGACCATGCTGACCGACGGCATCAAGGACGAGGAAAAGGCCGATGAGATCGCCCAGCGCGACATTGCCGAGATTCTTGCCGACGCGATCGAGCTCAACGAGGTCGAGCAGACGCCGGTAGCGGCCGAGTAGCCTTCGTGGCGGCACCCATCGCGGCGGTTGACACCGGCCGCCCCGGCATAGATCCTCGCGTCGCATGACCGCGGGCGACCATCTGCATGCTGCGTTTCACGACCCGCGAACGCAAGCGTATCGGGTGGTCGAGTCGACCGTTTGGATCCTGATCTTTTTATCGATCACGGTGCTCATCGCCGAGCCCTTCTTTCCCGAGGGCTCCACGGGCGATCAGATTCTTCAGCGGATCGACCGTGTTCTTCTCTGGCTGTTCGCCATTGAGGTGAGCACGAGGATCCTGACTTTTCGCCCGCCCGTTCTGCAGGTGTTCAAGAAGCCGCCGCTTGGACGGCTGCGCACCGAGATTTTCGGACGGATTCGATTTGCGCTGACGCCGATGATGCTGATCGACATCCTCACGGTGCTCGCCTTGGTGCCGGCGCTTCGCGGGCTACGCGCTTTGCGTCTCCTGCGTCTCCTGCGCACCCGCAAGTTCTTCCGCTACGCGAATCCCTTCCGCGGATTGATGCACGCCTTCGAAGAGGATCGTCTTCTGTTCACCTTTGCGTTCTCCGTCCTCGGCGTAGAAACGATTCTAGGCGGAATCAGTCTCTTTCTGGTGGAACGGTTTTCGAACCCCGAGATCCGAACCGTTGGGGACGGACTTTGGTGGGCCTTGGTGACGATCACCACGGTCGGCTTCGGCGACATCACGCCTGCGACGACCTTGGGACGAGTCATTGGCGGCGTAATGATGGTCGGCGGCCTGTTCACTTTGGCTCTTTTCGCAGGCGTCATCGGCCACAGCCTGTTACACGCGGTCCTGAGCATCCGAGAGGAGCAGTTTCGAATGAGCGGTTATGTCAATCACATCGTGGTCTGTGGCTACGAGCTCGGCAGCGGAATGCTGCTCGACGTGCTCAGCAAGGAGATCGATTTCGAGGAGCAGCGCGTCGTGCTCTTCGGCCCCTATGATCGCCCCCGTGAGCTCGCCCCGGAGTTCATGTGGGTTCAGGGCGACCCGACCAAAGAGAGCGAGCTAGACAAGGCGCGCATTGCGTACTCCTCGACCGTCATCGTGACCGGTTCGCGGCGCGTCAAGCCACAGCAGGCCGATGCAACGACGATCCTCACGGTGTTCACGATTCGCTCCGCATTGACCAAGAGCCTGGCGGCCGGGCAGCGAAAGAGCCCGGTCCGTATCATTGCCGAGGTTCTGGACTCCGAGAACGTCCAGCATGCGCGAACGGCCGGGAGCGATGAGGTCATCGAGACGCGTCGAGTGGGGTACTCGCTGCTGGCGCACACGGTCGTCTATCCCGGAGTCGCCGACGCGACCAGCCGCATGGTCTTTGCCGGGAATCAGAATCTGTACGTAGGCCCGGTGCCGGCGGACATGGTGGCGCCAGCGACCTTCGACCAGGTGAGTCGGCAGGTTCGTGCCGCGACCGGCTGTTTGGTGATCGGCGTCCGGAACCCCGATTCGGGTTCGGAGGAGATCAACCCCGGGGGCGACCTCATGGTCGCGCCAGGGATGGAGCTTCTCTACTTGTCTTCCAAGCCGCGTCTGGAGAGCGCATGATCGTCCATGCGAGACGCGAACCGCTTCTGGTTCGTGTCGGTGCGCGATTCGACTGCGTGGGAGACGGCCTGTGCTGCAGTGACATCCACGCGGTCGGTGCGCTGAGCGACGAAGACTGCCAGATGCTGGAGATGATCTCCAAGGACGCGGTCGATCGGCATGAAGGGGAGGACGCGGCGGTTCTCATGATGCGAAGCGATACGGGGCGATGTGTCTTTTGGAGCGACCAGGGATGCGCGATTCACGCCCAGATCGGCCCTCAGTTGAAACCGACGCCGTGCATCCAGTTTCCGTACGCGCTGACGGCAACCCCATCGGGCGGTCGCATCTCGACACAGCACCGCTGCACCTGCCGCACCTTGGGGCCGTTGCCGCCGGTTCGCGCGGAAGAGGCAAAGGCCTGTTTGGTCGATTCGGATGGAGATCTGAAACCCGAGCATGCTGTCTTCGACGAGGTTTTTTGGACGCAGAGCGAGCCGCTTTCGTTTGCTGAATACGCGGTTCGAGAGGCCGGGTTGATCGGATCCCTGCTCGAAGGAGCGAACCTGAGCACCGTGCTCGATGCGCAGCCGTTCCCAACGCTCCAGGACATGAGCTGGTCGGAAGCCGCCGACGAGATGCTCGGCTTTCACGGCCCTTCGCGAGCCGCCTGTGCGGCGCGATGGTTCGGCGACGCGATTGCCTTTTTGGTGGATCGTCGCGAGCGCACCGAACACGGGCGCCCCTGGGCAGACTCGTTCGAGCGCGCCGGCGAACGCGTCGTCGATCCGGTCTCGCCCAACAAAGTCTTCGGCGATTGGATCGCAGACGAAATCTGGTCGATGCGCTGGACACGGTTCGGGAGCCTGGCCCGGGCTCGCAGCGAGCTCGCCACTCGGCTTGCCATTGCACGACGCATCGCCGGCTGGCTCGATATCAGCTCGCCGAAGCAAGACAACATCTCCGCGGCTGAGGCGGTCATGATCGTCGACGTGATCGGAACGACGGACGCCTGGGAAAAGGTTCAAGAGGCGATCCCGGAGCCGTAGCGGTCGGGTTGCGCTGAGGGCGCCAGGGTTGGTGAAAATACGCCGCGCGGTTTGGTTAGACCGCGCGGTTTGGTTGCACCGCCCGGTTAGTTACACCGCCCCGCCCACCCCCACCCGTAATCCTCCCTGGCGCGGCGGGCGCTTTGCGCCGCCTTGCCGGCGCCTTTGGCGCCGGGCATCGCCCTGCGGGCTCGCGCTGCCGCGCATGGGCGGGGGCGTTGTTGGTGTAGGTGTCGCTGCCAGTGGTCGTGCCAGTGCCAGCGATGCGGGCTCTTGCATCTGCGCGATGTCGTGAAGGCCCTCGGGCCCTTAGAGCTTTCGGGCCAGGCACCAGGTGATGGCACACACCTCGTCGAGCCTTTCCTCGAGGTGCGTTGCGGTGTGGGCTTCGATGTAGCCCCAGTCACTCGCCACGTTCAGGGCCGCTCGAACTTCCTTGGCGGAGCCGCACGCGGTCGAGAATCGAGCGCGCGCATTCCCAGCATCATTTCCGCGCGCCTCCGCGATATTCAGCACCACGCTCTGCGCAGCTCGTTTCAACTGATCGGCCAGCGACTTATCTTGCTCGCGAATTGTGCTGAGAAGGGGCACTAAGTCTCGCACGACGTTTCGTGCTCTGTCGTATACGTTCGTCTTCGTCTGCATCAGCGACTCCTTGGTTTGGGTTTGGGTCTCACTTCAGTGCGGCCCAAACCCAAACCAAGGACAAGCGATGACAAAGTCTGGACTCGCCGGTGCCGGTGCCGGTGCCAGCGCCAGTGCTAGTGTTAGTTACACCGCCCCGCCCACCCCCACCCGTAATCCTCCGTGGCGCGGCGGGCGCGTTGCTCCGCCTTGCCGGCGCCTTTGGCGCCGGGCTTCGCCCTTCGGGCTCGCGCTGCCGCGGGTGGGTGGGTGCGTTGTCGGCGTCAGTGCCAGTGCCAGTGTCAGCGCTTCCGGCGGATCAAGCGCAACTGTCGCCGGGGAGTCCCCGGCACTGCTCGAATTCCGTAAGGCAGCTCGCGCCGTTCAGACAGTTGAGGCACAGGACGCTGCAGGTGTTTGCCTGGCATTGGAACCGACACAGCGCGGGCAGTCCGCAGCGCTCCAAATTGCCGTAGCAGCCGGCACAATCGATCGAGAGGGCCGGGACGCGGTTGCTGACGCAGTCCTCGACACACACACCGTACGCGTTCGCGCTTCCGACGCTGGCGGCGCAGACGAACAGGCCGCAATCGCGAGCGATGTCGCGCACGCTTTCGCTGGCTGCTTCGATCGCGCCGAGATCGGATCCATTGTCACACGCCCCCCTGGGAATCGCGCCGCCTGCGCCGCCTGCGCCGCCCGCGCCGCCCGCGCCACCCGCGCCGCCCGTGCCGCTGATGCTTCCACTTGGGACCCTAGTGCCGCCGCCGCTCACCGTAGGCGGGGCGTCGTCACCGCAGCCGAGCAGTCCTAGAGCGAAGATTACAAGCCATTTCATGCGTGCGAGATTGAGCCCTCGGCGAAAGACCGTCAACGAAAAGGCCAGGACTTCTTGCGGACACCGCGCCTCGCGCTCAGAACCCCATAATCTTCGCAGTGGCGTAGCGCATGACTTCCGTCGCACCACCGCCAATCCGGAACAGGCGGGCGTCTCGCCAGGCGCGCGCGACCCAGAGGTCTTCGAGGTAGCCCATGCCGCCATGGAACTGGAGGCACTGATCCATGATTTCACCGGTCACATCGCCTACGTAGGCCTTCGCCATGGACACGATCCTTGTCGTCTCCATCGAAAGCATGCCCTGTTGGACGAACTTCTCCTCGTTGTACGCGGCACAGGCGTTGTAGCTGAGCGCCTTGGCCGCCTCGTACTTCGTGTACAGGTCGACGAACTTCTGTTGCCAGTATTCGCGCTTGATCAACGGCTTCCCAAATGCGGTGCGTTCGCGGCCGTATTGCACCGACCGATCGAGGGCGAGCTTCGAGCCTTCGAGCCCGCTCACGCATCCGACGAGTCGCTCCGACTGGAAGTTCTGCATCAAATAGACGAAGCCCATACCCTCCTGCCCTAGGAGGTAGCGCTTTGGAACACGAACATCTTCGAAAAAGAGCTCGGCGGTATCGCTCGACCAATTTCCCGCTTTCTCGAGCTTCTTCGACACGCTGAAGCCCTTCACGTCCGTCGGGCAAATGATGATTGAGATGCCGCTGTGACCGGCGTCGGGGTCGGTCTTGACCATCAAGGTGATGAAGTCCGCCCGCGTACCATTGGTAATGTACGTCTTCGAGCCGTTGATCACGTAGTCGTCGCCTACCGCTCGCGCAGTGGTGCGAAGTCCTGCCACGTCGGAACCTGCGCCGGGCTCGCTTACGCCCAGTGCGGCGACCTTGTCACCACGAATCGCCGGGGCCAAGAACTCGTCTTTCACTTCGCGGGAGCCGAGGTCGGCAATGACTGGCGTGGCCATGTCTGCCTGCACGAGCAGGCCCATGGTCACACCCGCAGAGCCGCAGCGCGCGAGCTCCTCGGACTTCACCACGCTCATCCAGAAGTCTCCGCCGCTTCCGCCGACGTCCTCCGGGTAGTGCGCTCCGAGGATTCCGAGCTCTCCGGCCCTCTTGAACACCGAATTGGGGAAGAGCTTCTCCTTCTCCCAGGTGTCGACATGGGGTGCGAGCTCGTTCTCGACGAAGGTCCGAACTTGCTGGCGGAAAATCTGGTGCTCTTCCTGAAAGGGCTGGAATCTAGACGACATGGCTCCCTCGCTCCAAAATGAATGAACGTTCATTTAGTAGCCGGAGCCTGGCTTTTTGGCAAGTCCTCAGCGCAGCCCAGGTTTTCTACTGGTTGGGCGGCTCGATCGGCTCGCCCGTCCGCTCGAGGACCACCGCGTTCATCCGCTCCGGAAAGGTCTGTGGCTCGAGCTCGGCTCGCAGATCGTTCATCGTCTTGGTGAGCGCCGCTTCGCGCTCGTCGCGCCAAATCTTCCTGCGGATCGGTTCGCTCGCCTGTTCGAGGGTTTGGACCCTCTCGGGCCGAATGCCTGTGAGCTCGAGGATGCTCCACTTCCCATCCCCGAGGTCGAGCGGCTTGCCTAGCTCTCGGGTCTTCGAGAGCTCGAACGCTGCCTTTGCGAGCGTCGGGTCGATCCCCGCCCCATCGGGTTTGCCGACGAGGGCTCCGTCGGCGGTGAAGTAAAGCAGGTCGCCTCCGCGGAGCTTGGTTTCGGTGTCGAGACTACGCTCCTTCGCCAGGGCTCGGAATGCCGGTCCTTCGCCCGATCCAAGCTGCCGGATGATGTCCGCGGCTTCTTTCTTGCTCGCCACCAGGATGTGTCGCGCGCGGCGCATCTCCGGTCGACGAAACTCGTCCGAATGCTCTTCGTAGTAGGTCGCGACGGCTTCGTCGGGTACGCTCTCAGGCGTCGTGGCCTCTTGGAACTCTTTGCGAACGTAGAGCTGGACGAGCGTCTGATCCACGAACTGACGGACGAGCGGGTCGCTCCCATAGCCCAGCTTTTTGGCGCCTTGATAAAACAACTCGTTTTTGACCTGCTCGTCGACGAGCTCTCGGAGCGCTGCTGGATCGCTGAGTCGCCTGCGCGCGCGTACCGAGCGGGCGTTGATTGAATCTTCGAGCTCACCAACCGTGATCGTCTCGGTGCCGACGGTGGCAACGACTCTCGCGCGTCGAGCTTCGTCGGGCTTCGGGGGCGCATCCTCGGCGAGCGCCTGCACGGTGACGAGCGCTCCCAGCACGAAAAACACCAGCCAAATCTTTCGCATCGGCGGGCAGCGTTTCACGAGCGTCGCAGCCGGTCAAGGCCGATGCTCCGCGAAAAATTCGGTGAGCTCCGCAGCGAGCATTTGTGGCTCGAACCAGTGAATCATGTGTCCAACATCGGGAATTTCGACGAGGCGATGCTGCTTGATTTTCGAAATCCGATCTTGTTCGTCCTGCAAGCGAAAGCCCCGCTCGCCAGCCACGACGAGCGTCGGCGTCGAGATGGACTCCAAGAGCTTCTCGAACATCTCGACCTGGAAGGGCCGTGGCGCCCATGTCTTGTGGAGCGGGTCGAACGTCCACTCGACCCCGCCTTCCACCTTCTTCGTACTTTTGCTCGCGAGGAACAGGCCCAGCTCGTCGCTGAGCTCCGGGTTCTGAGCTCGCATGCGTTTGAGAGCGGCGCGCGTATCTGCCATGGGCTTGCTTCGCTTTTTTCGAACCTTGGCGACCCCATCGAGCCAGGCGCGCAGCCGTGTGGCCGGGTCGCGCGGCTCCATTTCGGGCGGCCCGATTCCTTCGATTAGCGTCAGGGAGCGTAGTCGGTCAGGGCGCGCAGCCGCATACATCACGCAAGCAGAGCCTCCCATCGAATGGCCCACGAGATGAACCGGTGGATCGCCGAGCTGTGGCAGCAGCGCGTCGAGATCGAGAGCATAGTCGGGGAAGTGGTAGTAGCCGCCTGTGCCAATCCAGTCGGTTTGCCCGTGACCGCGCCAGTCGAAGGAAGCAACGCCATGCCCCGCGTCGACCAGCTCGCGCGCGAGCGCGTCGAAGCTCCAGCCAATGTCGAGAAAGCCATGGCAGAGGACGACATCCACCGGACGCTCGCCCCAACGAATCACGTGATGCCGGAGCCCGTTGGCGATGAGCGTTTCCTCGACGACCGCCGTCATCCCTGCGGCGCCTCGAACCGCCTCGGCGAAAGCGCCTCGGACTGTCTCGAGCTGGGCTTGCCAGCCATCGCCTCGGCGATCAGCTCTGCGGTCAGCGGCGCAAGCAGGATCCCATTGCGATAGTGTCCGCTTGCGAGGAAGAGGCCCTCGATTCGTGTTTCTCCCACCAGAGGCAGCCCGTCGGGCGTGCCCGGCCGGAAGCTCGACCACTGCTCCTGGATCGGAGCATCCCGCAGGCGCGGCGCAATACGCGTGGCTCTGTGAATGACGTCTGCCATGCCGCCAAAGGTGATTCCACGCTGAAATCCGACGCGCTCCATCGTCGAACCGCAGAGCACGCGGCCGTCTGGGCGCGTCACGACATAGCCGCCCGCTCCGAAGACGACACGGCGGAAGATCGGCGGCCGTGTTTCAGTGGCGATCATTTGGCCGCGCACTGGGAAGATCGTTTCGGAATTGAATGGGAGCCCAGGAATCAGAGTCGTCCAGCTGCCCGCGGCGACGACCAGCCGATCGGCCTCGATCGTTTCGTCGCCGAGCTGGACGCCTCGCACACGTCCACCTTCGACGTGCACCGCATGGACGGTCGAGCCGCTGCGGAACGTGACGCCGTCATGCTCGGCGCCGAGCGCGACCGCCGAGAGCAACTTCCTGGGTTCGACCTGGGCGTCTTCGGGTATGCACAGCGCCCCGAGAGCGTCCGGGTTCGCGGCAGGCTCCTCCTCGATGAGCTCCTCGGGGCTCCAACGACTGCTGCGAACCCCATGAAGCCGAAGGGTCGAGGACTGCGCATCGAGCGATGCGAGCTCTTCCTCGTCGAAGGCGAGCTTGACGACCCCGCAGCGCCTGAACCCGACGTCGATCCCGAACAGCTCATCGAGCTCGTCCGCGAGCTCGGCGTGAAGCTCCCGACTTCGCCGACCGAGCTGAAGCGCCAAGGCGTCCTCGAAGGACTCTACCGAAGGTCCGAGAATTCCGGCCGCCGCGGACGATGCTTCGGCTCCGGGAATGCTTCGCTCGAGTACCAGGACTCGGGCCCCATCTTTGGCAAGCCGATAGGCGACACTGCAGCCCATCAAACCGCCACCGACTACGATCACATCGGGACGCATTGGGCAAAGCTACTCGGTCCGCGTGTCGCGGCAAGCGCCTAACCGAAGATGTCGCGATACGTGACGAGGATCATGACGCCGAGCAGAAAGACGATGCCCAGTGCATGGACCGCCATCTCGAAGCGCTCGTTGGCGCGCCGACGCGTCACCGCCTCGTAGCCAAGGAAGATCAAGCGTCCCCCGTCGAGAGCCGGGAAGGGCAAGAGGTTGAACATGCCGAGCGCCACCGAGATGAACATCAAGATCCAGAGGAACGCAGGCAGCCCGGCCCCGGCGGCGTCGGCGACCATTTTGCCCATCATGACCGGCCCGCCAATGCCTTCGGTGCTGCGCCGCTCGACCATCTGAGCCAGACCCGTCAGCTGCGCGACCGTCATCTGATAGGGTAGCGCGATCGACAGCTTGGCCGAGTCCCAGACCCCGAGATTTTCGTATAGAGGCATCATTTTGGCGCCGACGCCGATCTGCCCTCGCCCCCCGTGATCGGCGGGCGTAATCGTGATCGGCGGCAGCGCCTTCCCGTTGCGTTCGACGACGTAGACCGTCGGCTCGCCCGCGCGCGATGACGTTTCTTCGATCAGCTCGGAGACATTGCCGATCTCGGTGCCGTTGGCCGCGACGATGACGTCGCCCTCTTGCAAGCCTGCTTGCGCGGCGGGTGAATCTGGGACGACATGGCCCACTTGCATCGGCTCCGCCGGCTGCATCGGCGGCAAGGTATTGCTGACACCCAGTGCGAAGACGATCGCAGATGCGGTGAGGTAATTGGCGATCGGCCCTGCGGCGATGGTTGTCACCCGGGCAAAAAGACTCTTGTTCGGATACAGCTCCGGGTCGTCCGGATCGACATCCTCATTCGGATTCATCCCCGCGATCTGCACGTACGCGAGGAAGGGAATCACGGCGACTTGAAAGACCGTGGGGCTGTCTTTGGGCTGGTACCGAAACAGCGTTGGACCGAAGCCTATGCTGTAGCGCAGCACACGCATCCCGAAGGCCCGTGCGGCCAGATAGTGGCCCCCCTCATGAATGATGATGAGCACCGACAGCGCGAAGACCGTGATGAGGACCTTGAAAATGAGGCTATCCACGCCTCCAGCATAACGCTCCGATCCGGCCCGTCGAGGCAGCGGGCCTGACCAAGGGGGCGGCAACACCGGCGCCCTGGTATCTAGTCAGGCTGGATCCCTACAATCCGCCAGCGAATACCGTCTCAGAAAAAAAGTGGCTCACGATGCGAATCACTATCGCAGTCTGAGGAGGTTTTGCGTACTATCCCGGCCACCTGGCGAACAGGGGTAGGTTGTGGCTGAACATCATCGAAACCTGAATTCTGCAGTTCCACGCGTTGCACGGGTCCTGACCTGTGCCCTCGCTTTCTCCGTCCTGTTCTCCATCCTCGCGCCTCCCCGGGCAGCCCAGGCGCAAGATGCGTTTAGCTGCATCGAGGAGCTGAGCGATGACGACGTGCGCTACCGCATCCGCTACATCCAAGAAAAAATGGACGACGGCAAGCCTCAGGCGACCCGCTGGCGCTACATCTGGATGAGCCTTTGGCTCGCTGGCGGGGGTGGCATGACCTACGCCGCGGTCAACGCTGCTCGTGACAGCAACGATCCGGACAAGTTCGGTTGGGCCTACCTAGCCGGCGGCGCGTACTTCTTCGGGCTCATGCATGCGATTATTCCGGCGCCCGACGTCTGGGGCGCGAAACGGATCCGAAAAATGGATGAGAGCACCGAAGAAGCTCGGCGCGCCAAGCTTCTATACGCGACGCAAACCCTGAAGAAGGCTTCAGATGCGCAGGAGCTGATGGGCGGCGCACTCGGCGTCGGGGGCGCACTCATCTATGGCGTCGTTGGCGGCACCATCAAGGCGACCCAATGGACCGGCTCGAGTCGGGGCCTGACGGCGGCTCTCTACGTGGCACCACCGCTCTTGATGGGCATCCAGACCGCAACGGCGCCGCGCAGCTCGGTTGCAGGGTATGAGGCCTACCGGGGCATCGCTTGCTCCAGCAAGTACTACGAACGCAGCGAAGACGGCGCGGACTTCGACTTCAGCGTGGCGCCCGGCGGCGCGAACCTCAAGATCACGTTCTGAGCAGGGCCCTGCCGACGCGCTCAGGTTTTCTTCTTGCCGCGAAGGCGTGCTCGTAGCCGAGCCGCATAGCCTTCCTTGTTTTCCTGCCTCGTTCTCGAGATCGCTAGGGCGTCAGCGGGAACATCCTCGGTAACGGTGGTGCCGCTGGCCACGTATGCGCCGCGTCCGACCGTGACCGGCGCAATGAGCTGCGTATCGCTGCCGATGAAGACGCCGTCTTCGAGCACCGTCGTGTGCTTTTGCTCGCCGTCGTAGTTGCAGAAGATCGTGCCGGCGCCGATGTTGACGCCTTCGCCGATTTCGCCGTTTCCGATGTACGAAAGGTGGTTCACCTTCGAGCCTGGGCCAAGCCTGGTTTTCTTCGTCTCGGAGAAGTTCCCCACTTTGCTTCGCGGACCAAGCCTGGTGTCGGGCCGCAGGTGGCTGAACGGGCCGACCTGTGCGCCCTCTCCGATGCTGGAGTCGGTTGCAACCGTATACGGCAGGACTTTGGCGTCTTTGTCGACGACCACATTGGTGAGGACGCAACCGACGTCGATCTGAGCGCCGGCTCGCACCACGCAGCGGCCGCGCAAGTGCACGTTCGCCCCAAGCGACGCACCCGGCTCAATCTCGCATTCGGCATCGACATACAGGGCATCGAGGTTCGCGATTTGGACACCAGTTCGCGCCAGCTCTTCCGCCATGCTGCGACGGCGCGTTGCCGAAGCCAGTGCGAGGTCCCGCTGATCGTTGACGCCGGTGAGCTCTTTCATGTCACCTTCGAGGTCTAGCACTTCGCCCTGCTTGGCCGCCAGCGCCACCACGTCGGTCAGGTAGAGTTGAGCTTGGGCGTTGTCCGGTGTCAGTTTCGCAATCGCTTCTCGCAAGAAACCGGCGCGAATGGCGTACAGCCCGGGGTTCACCTCTTGTATGCCTCGCTCATCGACGGAACAGTCGCGATCTTCGACGATTCGCTGAACACGGCCCTCGGAGTTTCGCACGATGCGGCCGTAGCCGCTCGGTTCCGTCAGCGTGGCGGTGACGAGACCGAGGTCGGCCCCCGCTCGATCCGACCGCTCGATCAGACTCCGCAGCAGCGCAGCCGGGATAAGAGGGCAGTCCCCGTAGAGGACCAGTACACGTCCTTCCAGTTCGACGTCTGCTTCGATGGCGCAGCGAACGGCGTCCCCCGTTCCCCGTTGTTCGGGCTGCAGCACCATCTCCACGCGATGAACGAATCGCGTCCGTAGCACCCGCTCGACGTCGTCGCGACCGTGACCTACGACCACCAGGCAGCGCGATGCGCCAGCGTCGAGCGCTGCCTGTACGACCCAGCTCAGCAGGGCGCGCCCGGCAATCTCGTGCAGGACCTTGGGGCGCTTGCTCTTCATTCGCGTGCCCTCGCCGGCGGCCAGGATGATCGCGCTCCAGCGTGCTGGTGAATCGGTCGGCATGATGACGGCTCAGCTTGCCATGGTCAGGAACGAAGCCACTTTTGCAAGGGCCGCAAGGTCGTGTACATCTTCGTCGAAGGCGGGCACTTCTACGATATCGGTATCCGAGCCAACCTGCTCGTTCAATCGTTCGACTTCCGCCCGGTCCGCCACCGCCCAGCGGCGCTCCACCGTCAGTGCCTCGCTGAGCCGTGGATAGATGTCGGCCGCGTCGACTGACTCGGGCAGCGCCGCGCGTAGCTCCGCCACCTGCGCTTCCTCGGAGATCGTGGGCTCCGGGATCATCGTATGAACCTGGTTGATGATGATGGCCTCGCGTTTCATGCCCGCATCCTGCAACTTGTCACTGAAGAATCGGGCTTCCCCGATGGCCAGCGGATCAGGGCTCGTCACCAACACGAAGGCAACCTCCGGGCTGCGAAGCGCGTCCGAAACCTGCTCCGCGCGCTCCTTGAAGCCTCCAAACAAGTCGTTGATTCCGCTCACGAACTCCGCCACCTGCTCCAAGAACTCGATGCCGGTGATCTTGCCGATGCCTCTGAGCAAGACCGTCGCGCCACGGCCGACCAGGCCAAACGCTTCCTTGCCCGCTCCTTCGAAGACCTGGAGAAACCACCGCATCGCGGGCGAGTCGATCGCATCGATCAGGCGCTCCGGCGCCGTGAGGAAATCTAGGGCGCTGGCGGTCGGCGGCGTGTCGAGCACCACCAAATCCCAGGCGGGATCCTTGCGCACCTCGTGCAGCTTCTCCATCGCCATGTACTCTTGCGTGCCGGCCAGCGAGCTCGCGACGTACTTGTAGATCTGATTGTTCAAGATCCGGTCGCGCGCTTCTTCGTCCGACGCGTGCCTCTCCACGAGATCATCGAACGTACGCTTCGTGTCGAGCATCATCGCCGAAAGTGACCCCTTGCATCGCAATCCATGGGTCTCGAACAGCGAGGCGGGCACGTCCTGCTCGCTGGTCGTCATTTCGTCGAGACCCAGGCTGTTGGCGAGGCGCCGCGCCGGGTCGATCGTTAGGCAAAGGACCTTGCGGCCGTCCATCGCGGCCTGAACCGCCATCGCTGCCGCGGTCGTGGTCTTGCCGACTCCGCCGCTGCCGACCGTCACCACCACTCGGTGACTGCCGAGCACCTCCGCGAGACTCATTTCAGCACGACTCTAGCAGTCTTGTCGGGGGTGTCGATTTGGTTGAATTCCGGGGATTACGCAGATTCTTGCTCCCCGCGTCGTGGGATAATAGTCTACATGCACCTACATCAATCCGGGAGTCTCCATGCACGAACGCCGCATACGTCGAAGTCACGATCCATACAGCGCGCTTTGCCTTCAGCTCGAGAGCTCCCGAGTGAAGGGGGAGCTCGACGCCGTGGTCGTCGCGATCGACAACGGGCTGCTGGTCGCCGGGGCCGGCGAGCGCTCGATCTGCGAAGCCCTTGGCGCCGTTGCTCCGCTCGTCGGGTCCCCGTCGTTCAACGGTCGACTACCGAGTGCGCTGGAGGGGCAGAGCGTTCAGGTCCACTGCATGTCGTTCGAAGGCGAAACCGTCTACGTGGCGACCGTCGGTCGCGGCGGCGGGGATGCTTGGCTTCGGCAATCCATCGGCGGCGTGCGCCGCATTCTCGGTTCGAGTTGGCGCGCCGATCCTCAGTTGCTGATCAACTGATTCTGCACAGCGGCGAGCGCCGCTTGCTCGATCAAGTCGTGGGCGCCCTGCGACAGAAGGTGGTTGGCGACCTCTTCACCCAGTCGATGCGCGAGCTCTATCGCGTCCGGAGAGCTCAGGTCGAGATAGGTGTCCGACATCGCCGAAAGCATTTGGTCACCGTCGTACGAGGCCACCATTGCGTCGAGCTGGAGCCTGCCGTTGGCCGCGCTCGCATGGCCGGCAATCGACGAGTGGCAGTTGCCCTCCAGCTTCTGGAGCATGGCGCGCTCCGCGGTGATCTGGATGCGTGCAGTCGGATCTTCGATCGCTTTGAGCTGCATATGGAGCGTTTCGTTGGCGATCGCGCCTTCGATTGCCAGTGCGCCCTGACCTACGGCGGGTAGGCAGAGATCCGTTGGCAAAACCACATGGGGCGTCTGTGCGAGCACGCCGGTTCGCGCCAGGCCTGCCGCGGCCAGGACGATGGCATCGCACTGCCCTTCCTGGAGCTTGCGAATCCGTGTCTCGATGTTGCCTCGCAGTGGAACGAAGCCGAGGTCGGGGCGTTGTCTCTGAAGCTGCACCACTCGGCGGCGGGAGGTCGTGCCCACTTTCGCGCCTCGCTTCAACGAAGCCAGATCCGTCCCGTCGACTGTGACCAGAACGTCCCGTGGGTCCTCGCGGACAGGTACGCTCAGAATAGCCATACCTTCGGCAAGCGGGACATCACCCGGAACGTCTTTCAAGGAGTGGACTGCAAAATCCGCCTCGCCACGGACGACGACGGCCTCGACCTCGCTCACGAACAGTCCCTTGCCGCCGACCAGCGCGAGGGGTCGATCTTGAATCCGGTCGCCTTTGGTCTTGACGTGAACCTCTTCGACGCTGAGCCCGGGAAAGTGATCCTGGAGCTGCGCGCCGACCCAGCGTGTTTGGACGAGCGCAAGATTGCTCCTCCGGGTTGCGATGCGTAGCTTCACTTGGATTCGCCCGTTGAACCGGTCGCTGCGGCCGCGGCCAGTTGAGTGACCGAGGCATCCTTCAGCTCTTCGGTCGAGGCCTCTTTCGCGGCCGATTCTTCTTCCGAAAGCGCGAACAGCCGCCGGACCGCGTCGATGAGGAGGGCGCCGTCGGGCTCGCCCGCGCCCGCTTTGAGCTGGGTCATCGGTTGGTGCAAGAGCTTGTTCACGAGCGACCGGCCCATTGCTTCGAGGACGGCGCGGTCGGAGGCGCTGGCGCTACCGAGTCGCGGCAGGGCGCGCTCGAGCTCTTCGGTGGCAATCTGCCCAAACCGCGTGCGAAGCGCGACAATCGTCGGCGCCAGTTCGAGCGACCGACGCCAGCTCAGGAAGGCCTCGACCTCTTCCTCGACGATCTGCTCGGCCCGCGCGGCTTCTCTTGCTCGAACCGAGAGGTTCTCTTCGGCAACCTGCTGAAGGTCGTCGACGTCGTACACGAACACGTTGTCCATGTTGCCGACCCGCGGGTCGACGTCGCGGGGAACGGCGATATCGATGATAAAGAGCGGTCGATGGCGCCTGGTTCGAACCACCCCCTTCATGAGCTCCGGAGTCAGGATGAACTTTTCGCTCGCGGTAGAGGCGATGACGACATCTGCGTCAGCGAGCTCTAGGATGAGTCGCTCGTAGGGAACAGCGCGTCCGCCGCAGACTTCGGCGAGCCGTTGCGCGCGCTCGTCGCTGCGATTGACGACATGAAGCTGTGTCCCGGTTTGCCGGAGGCTGCGTGCGGCGGACTCCCCCATTTCGCCCGCGCCAAGCAATAGCGTCCTGCGGCCTTCGAGGTTTCCGAAAATCTTCTTGGCCAGCTCACATGCGATCGAGCTGACACTCACCGTGCCTTCTGCGATTCCAGTCTCGTGTCGAACGCGCTTGGCTGTCGCAAAGGCTTGCGTGAAACAGCGACCGAGCAGCGTGCCTACCGTTCCGGCCCCTTTCGCGGCGTCGAAGGCCTCTTTCACCTGGCCCAAGATCTGCGGCTCGCCGACGACCAGAGAGTCCAAGCTCGAAGCGACTCGAAAGACGTGACGGATCGCATCGACGCCGCGCTCCTGGTAGAGGACGTCGTCCGGGACGGGGTTGGAGAGGCGCCCGGCGAATGCTTCTCTCGCGCTGCGCGCGGCTGCGACCGGGTCCGCGCTCGTGGCGTAGAGCTCGACACGATTGCAGGTCGAGATGAGAAGGGCCTCGTCGAAGCGTCCACTCGCGGCGATCTGGAGGAGCTCGTGCCCCAGGCGGTCGGGCGCCACCGCGAGGCGCTCGCGGACCTCCACGGGCGCAGTACGATGGGAAAGCCCGACGACCACGAAGTCGCGCATCAGGCCGGGCCTCCCGCAGCCCGTAGCGCATAGCCGGCCAGAACCAGCAGGGTGAACAAGAAACCCATCATGGTGCCGAGCGCGGCCTTTCGACCCTGCCAGCCGGCAGCGACGCGAAGCACGATGACGCCTGCGAAGATGGCCCAGGCCACCAGGCCGAGCGCCTGGCTGACGTAAAACTCCGAGCCGCCGGCACTCAGGAGCCAGAACGTGCCCGTGATCATGCCGAAGGTCAGAAGTGGAAAGCCGACCAAA
This sequence comes from uncultured delta proteobacterium, assembly GCA_963712235.1. GTDB lineage: Bacteria > Myxococcota_A > Polyangia > Polyangiales > Houyiibacteriaceae > SG8-38. Next base: position 192,444 of record CAVQHC010000001.1, on the reverse strand, counting down.
ACGGCTCGCAGCCCCATCGTATCGAGCACGTCGAGGGAAGGGAGTCGCTGAAAGACGCCGCTCAGCTGGCGGCGCCGCAGTAGGCTTTCCTGAACCAGGTAGGCCACGCCGGCGACGAACGCGAGCGCGAAGGCGATCAAACCAACCACGTTGGCACCGATATGAAGCGTAAGCATGACCGACTGCACTCTCGGAGGCACCGGTGCGTAGCTACTCCCAAGCCCCGAAGCAAGAAAGAGCATGAGCGACAGCGGCGCAACGAACGCGCCCAGGACTGTGACGTCGAAGCGATAGGACGCGAGCAGGAACGCGATACCAATGCCGAATGACGAAACGCTCAGGATCTGCGCGATGTCAGCCAGCGGAAACTCGCCGGTTGCCGGAGCGTCCAACAAGAGGAAGGCCAGATGTGCGCCGAGCGCGGCTACGAACACGGTGCCTGGTACCCGTTGCGCTCGGTCCGAACCACGCGTCAACACGAACAGATAGAGAACGCAGGCGATCGCGTAGAGCAGCGCGGTGGCGATGAAAAGGCCGGCTTTCATGGTCGTCTCGGGGCCCCCAACAGCGTGTGGCAGGACACTAAAAAACCCTACCATGGTGGGGGTTTACGCGGTAGCCGGGAGCCGTGTCACGTTGACAAGCGGGCGGCGCGTCCTTAGTTAGACGATCTCGAACAACCCCAAGAGGAGCTGAGATGGCCGGCGCAAACGTACACGCAGTAAATGACCTCAACTTCGACACGGAAGTTCTTCAATCGGACGACCCTGTTCTCGTCGATTTTTCGGCGGTCTGGTGCGGGCCGTGTAAGCAAATCGCGCCGCTCATCGACCAACTTGCCGACGAATACGTGGGCAAGGTGAAGGTGACCCATCTCGACATCGACGAGAGCCCGGGCACGGCTTCGAAGTATGGGATCCGCGGCGTACCGACCCTCATGGTCTTCAAGAGCGGTGAGCTCGTGGCCCAGCACGTCGGTGCTGCGCCCAAGACGACCATCGCCCAGCTGATGGACCGCGCACTCTAAACCCCGGTACTGCCGAACCCACCTCGACCGCGCTCGGTCCCTCGCAGCTCGGTTTCGTCGTCGACGACATCGATTTCGGCTCGGGTGACCTGCGCCACGATCAGCTGCGCGATGCGGTCCCCCGGCTCGATCGTGAAGGCCGCGCTCCCGTGATTGATCAAAAGCACCTGCACTTCGCCTCTGTAGTCCTCGTCGATCGTGCCAGGCGCATTCAGCACCGTGACGCCGTGACGCGCAGCTAAGCCTGAGCGGGGGCGGACCTGCCCCTCGTGTCCAGCGGGCAGCTCGATCTTCAATCCAGTCGGAACGCACGCCGTTTCACCCGGCGAGATCAGGACCGGAGCCTCGAGACACGCGGCGAGGTCCATCCCCGCCGCGCCGCTCGTCTCGTACCGCGGGATGACCGCGTGGGCGCGCATCTTGTAGACGCGCAGGCTCGACATCAGTCTTTTCGCTCGGGGTCTTTGCTTCCGCCTTCGCGGCTGCTTCCGCCTTCGCGGCTCCCCCCGCGGTCCCGATCGCGGTCGCGATCCCTTCCGCGGTCCCTGTCTCTGTCCCGATCCCGACTTGGTCCGCGGTCTCGGTCGCCGTCACGTCCGCCGGCGCGCGCGCCACCTCGGCCGCCGCGATCGCGATCCCGCCCGCCTCGGCCTCCGCGATCTCGATCGCGTCCACCGCGGCCTCGGTCGCCGTCACGTCCACGGCCGCCACCATCGCGGCGTTCCTTCCGCTCCGGCTCGACGTAGCCCTCCGGCTTTTCGAGGAGCGCCTTGCGCGACAGTCGAATACGGCCCTCGCGATCGATGTCGCTGATCATGACCTCCACCTCGTCCCCGAGGTCCATCACGTCTTGGACCTTCTCGACGAAGCCCCAGTCCATGTCGGTGATGTGGAGCAGCCCATCCTTGCCTGGCGCAATCTCGAGGAATGCGCCGTAGTTCTCGACGCGACGCACGATGCCCTTGTACTTGGTGCCAATCTCCGGTTCGAGCGTGAGGCTCTCGATGATCTCGATCGCCTTCTTGAGCGCTTCGCCATCCGGCGACGCGATGCTGACCGTGCCATCGTCGCTGATGTCGATTTTAGCACCGGTTTGCTCGGTGATCGCCTTGATCATCTTGCCACCCGGTCCGATGACCACGCGGATCTGGTCGGGCTTGACCTTCAAGGTCTCGATGCGCGGCGCGTACTTCGAAAGCTCCGGTCGAGGCGTCGCCATCACTTCGTTCATTTTCTCGAGGATGTGGAGTCGGCCTTCCCGTGCCTGGTCCAGAGCCTCGTGCATGATCTCCTGGCCCAAGCCCGCGATCTTGATGTCCATCTGGATGGCAGTGATGCCCTTGTCGGTTCCGCAGACCTTGAAGTCCATGTCGCCGAGATGATCCTCGTCACCGAGAATGTCGGTCAGGACGGCGTACTTCTGGCCTTCCATGATGAGACCCATCGCGACGCCGGCGACCGGTGCTTTGATGGGAACGCCCGCATCCATCATCGCTAGGCTTCCACCGCAAACGGTTGCCATCGATGACGAACCATTCGATTCGGTAATCTCCGAGACGATTCGCATGGTGTAGGGGAAATCTTCGCGCGAGGGCAGCACCTTGGTCAGCGCGCGCTCGGCGAGGGTCCCGTGGCCGATCTCCCGGCGGCCGGGGCCGCGAAGGAACTTCGTCTCACCAACCGAGTAGGGCGGGAAGTTGTAGTGAAGGAGAAACGGTTTCCAGTACTCGTCGATGAGGCCATCGATTTTTTGTTCGTCCTGACGCGTTCCGAGGGTCGTCGTGACGATGCCCTGAGTCTCCCCGCGCGTGAACAACGATGACCCGTGCACTCGAGGAAGCAGACCGACCTCGATCGCGATCGGCCGGACGGTCTTGTAGTCACGTCCGTCGACGCGGCGCTTGTCGTCGAGCACCTGGGCACGCATCGTGTCATAGCGAAGGTCTTCGTAGGCGCCCTTGATGTCGCCTTCGAGGTCCGGGAACTCCGTCGAGAGCTCCGCTACGACTTCCTTCTTGATTTCGCTGAAACGGTCGTAGCGCGGGTGCTTCTCGGCGATGTTGCAGGCCTCGATCACCTTCTTGAGGCCGACCTCTTTGACGCGCGCATCGATTTTCGGATCGCGCTGATGCGGCGTGAACGGCCATTTCGCTTGTCCAACTGCCTCACGGATCTTCTCGATCAGCTCGAGTACTCCCTGAACCGACTCGTGTCCGAACTGAATGGCGGCGATCAAGTCCGATTCGCTCATCTCGTTGGCTTCGCCTTCGACCATCACGATCGCGTCCTTGGACGCCGCAATGATGAGCTCACACTCGCTGTTCTCTTGCTCTTGGTAAGTCGGGTTCGCGATGAGCTTTCCGTCGACGCGCGCGACGCGAACGCCGGCGATCGGACCAGCCCAGGGAAGCGGGCTGATGTGAATTGCAGCCGATGCGCCAACCATTGCGAGGACATCGGATTGGTTGCTTCCGTCGGCACTCATCACTGTCGCGATCACCTGTGTCTCGCACATGTAGCCATCGGGAAAGAGCGGGCGGCAGGGCCGGTCGATCAGTCTCGAGGTGAGCACCTCGTGGTCGCGCAGCCTGGCCTCACGCTTGAAAAAGCCGCCGGGAATCTTGCCTGCGGCGTAGGTCTTTTCGACGTAGTCAACGGTCAACGGAAAGAACGGGGCGCCGGGGCGTGCCTCTTTGTTTCCACAGACAGTGACGAGCACCATGGTCTCGCCACAGCTCACTAGGACCGAGCCGGCTGCCTGTTTGGCAATACGGCCCGTCTCGATGGTGATCTCTTTGTCACCAATCTTAACGGATTCTCTAATTATCATCGCTCTCTTCGCCTTCCGCGCGGCACCGCCGCGCATGCGGTTCGCGTTGACATCGAGAGCGGTCTCGGTCCCCGATTCCAGGATTTGAGCCTGGCTCAAACCATCGAAGCGAAGAGCGAACTCCGGACCCGACGCAAAGCGACCCACGTTCTACCCGGGACAACGCCCCGGCGCTCAGCTTACTTCCGAATGCCAAGCTCTGAAATGATCTTGCGGTATCGCTCCACGTCCTGGCCACGAACGTAATCGAGAAGCCGGCGTCGCTGGCTCACCATCTTCAGCAGGCCTCGTCGGGAGTGATGATCCTTCTTATGCGTCTTGAAATGGTCGGTTAAGTAGTTGATCCGCTCGCTCAAAATCGCGATCTGGACTTCAGGCGAACCCGTGTCCGTATCGTGGTTGCGGAATTGACCGATCAGCTCGGACTTTCTATCGGCGGTCAGTGCCATGCGTTACTCGCGCTAATTCTCTTGAAAAATGGGTATTTATGTGCCTGAAGGGGGCGGAATATGGGCCGGGGTCCGAGGGGCGTCAAGCGGGCCTTTTCTGGCGCCTGCGGCAGCGCCAGCGACGGTGTCAGCGCCCCCGGCAGTGTCACCGTCAGCGCCAGAGACAGTCTCTATGAATCTGCTGTGATACCTCTAGCCATGCCCTGAAGGCAGACTTATTTTGCCTCGGAATGGCCACCCCATCCAAAGTCGTCGTCTGCGCGAATTGCCAGTCGCCCAACCGGATTCCGTCGGCTCGCGTCGAAGACGATCCCAAGTGCGGGAAGTGTAGACAGCCTCTGTTCGCGCGGCGCCCGATCACACTGACCGACGAGACCTTCGACAAGCATCTCAGCCGGGGCGAGCTTCCGCTCGTGGTGGACTTTTGGGCCCCTTGGTGCGGGCCCTGCAAGATGATGGCGCCGTTTTTCGAGCAGGCAGCATCGGAGCTGGAGCCCAGGGTCCGGCTGGCAAAGGTCAATACGGACGAGAACCGGGCCCTCGCGATGCGGTATCAAATCAACAGCATCCCGACCACGGCGTTGTTCAAGGGAGGGCGGGAGATCGCCCGGCAGCCCGGGGCGATGAATCTTCCCCAGCTGCTTCAGTGGATCGAATCCAAGGTCTAGCCGCCGGCCCGGGCACTGACGCTGGCACCCGCACATGCGCGGCAGCGCGAGCCCGAAGGGCGAAGCCCGGCGCGAAGCGCCGGCAAGGCGGAGCGCAGCGACCGCCGCGCCAGGGAGGACTACGGGTGGGGTGGGCGGGGCGGTGAAATTAAGACTGGCACTGACGCTGGCACCGTCACGTTAAGTTGTTGAACAAATCTCCAGTAGTTGATACCCACGTTCGCGGACGACATCAGACATGATGGCGAAGGAGGCTGGGTAATGAAGAAGAGGCAAGTTCTTTGGGCGATCGTGTTTGGCTCGATGCTGGCGATCACGGGCTGTGGCGATGACCCCGTAGATGGTGGTGGCAACGGCACGGGAGGAACCGGCGGGACGGGAGGCACGGTCGGCAGCGGAGGCAGCGGCGGCAGCTCGGGTTCCGGCGGCAGCAACGGCACGCCCTCAAACAGCACCTGCGAGGCGATTTGCTCGAGCAGCTGCGTGTTCGGCGGCGTCGATCCGGACACTCAGCAATGCCTGACCCAGTGTCAGGTCGGATTCGCCCAGTTCGACGACGACTGTGGCCCCCAGGCGGACGCCTACCTGAGCTGCATCGAAGCGGTCAACTGCGATCCGGAAGCCAACCAGTGCCAGAACGAAGCCATTGCTTGGGGTACGTGCCTGGCGTTCTAGGTCGCGCGCCGCGGTGACATCTAGAGTCCGGCCCGGGAGGCGATCAGGTCGATCGCCTTTCTGGGGTCGGACTCACCGCTGGCGCTGAGCAAGACCACGGCGCGGTCGATCCCAAGGTCTTCGAGCTCGGGTAGGGCATCCGGCCGTTTGGCGATTCGCCAGTTCGTCGTGATGTCGATCGACTCGAATGGCCGCCCCGCCCGGGCGGCCATTTCTTTGAGCAGGGCGATCTTTTCGCTCAGTTCTTGCTGCGAATCGCTCGGCGCGTACCAGCCGTCCGCAGCGCTCACGACGCGCTCTAGGGTCTTGGTCGAGGTGCCGCCGATCAGAATGGGCGGATGTGGTTTCTGTGCGGGTGTCGGATGGCTCTTGAAGCCGTGCCAGGAAAGAAACTCGCTTTCGTGCTCGACCACATCGCCACTCCAAACCTTTTTCACCGCCGCGAGATAGTCGTCGAAGCGCGCACCGCGCCGTTTGAATGGAGTCCCCATCGCCGCATACTCCTCGGCAAGCCAGCCGATCCCGAGGCCCAGCGTCAGCCTTCCGCCGCTGAGCGCATCGAGGCTGGCGGTCTGCTTGGCGAAAAGAAGCGGATTGGTCTGAGGGAAGATGTTCACGCCGGTCCCCAGACGAATTGTCTTCGTCGCGGCCGCGACATGGGCGAGCGAAATCAATGGATCGAGAAACCAAGCCTCTGGTGGAATCCCCATCTTCCCTGAACGGGCATAGGGATAGGTCGACTCGTAGTCCGTCGGCACGACGACGTGCTCGAAGGTCCACACCGATTCGATCCCGGCAGCCTCGGCGTGCTGCGCGACCTTCACCATGTTCTCGGCGGTGGAGGGTCCGCCGACATTGATCGAGACGATTCCCATTTTCATCTCAAATTTCCTCCGGCTATCCTACCGCCCCGAGCCCGCCGTAAACGAAAGTCACTCCACTGGGGCTCTCGCTTCGAAGCGTGCAACGACCTTTTGTTCCGCAAAGAGCATCAGCTTAGAGCCGTGAATTTCAAAACGCGTGACTGTGCCGAGGACGGTGAAGAGCTCTTGCTCTTGGTCCATGCCTTCGGGGCAGGCCATGCGCGTCGCGCCCATCGCACCGAGCGTAAGTGACTGGCCCGAGGTTTGATACGTGCCGAAGAAGCGATTGCAGCCGCCGAATCCATACGCGCTCGCCTTCTTTGAATTGAGCTCGAGATAGGGCGCATTATCGTTCACCTCGACGGTGATCGTTTTCCCGTTGAGCTCGAGCAGCGCCCATTTCGTGTCTTCCAAAGTGACGGCTCCCATGCTTCCACAAGTCTCCCTGGGCCAAGTGCGCACGAAGCGCTGAACGATCAAGGTCGTTTCTTTGCCCCGGCGGTCGACGCTGGCTCTGGAGTCCAATCCGCCTTCCAGCGTGACGAGCAGCGGTGACCCCGGAGCGATTTTGGCCTCGCCGTAGGCGCGCTCCAACGATGGATTATCGCCTTCCTGGGCCACAGGCCAGCGTTCGCGGGTCGCGCAGTCTTCGAACATGCCGGCGTCGGCCACGTACCAATACATGCCCTGAAGGCTCATCGTGCCTGAGGGCGGCGCAGGTTCGCGCTTTTCGGACGGCTTGACGGTGTCCTTGCCCTTTTTGCAGGCAGAGACGGTGAGCGCCGCGCCAAGCAAGCTCAGCACGAACACACGAGTGATTGTAATCCCCCTCATGCGGGGGATTTACCACCCGAGTGCCCAAACGCTAAGTGTTTTCGCTCGCGACAAGCCCGGGCGTGAGCTCAGCCCGAAAATGGGATGCGCTCACGCAGCTTCTTCGCGCGTTCCCGCGCCAAAGGGATCTTCGGTTCGTCCGGGTGGTCGAGAAGGAGCTGAAAGGTGCCTGCGCCCGTAGGCTCGATCGCGCGAATTCGATCATAGCGAACGATGAAGCCGCGGTGTGACCGGAAAAAGGCCTCGGGGTCGAGCTCGCCTTCGAGGGTTGCCAGCGTCTTGTCGATCGCGAGCCGGTCGTCCTCGGTGACCGCCCATACGAGCTCGTCTTTGACTTCGAAGTAAATCACGTCGCCAAGCTCGAGCACTATGTAGGCATCCTTGCGCCGAACGGCGATTCGCTCCAAGCGCTCGTGACCGATCTCCGGTCCGCCCGGCGTGCCCCGAACGCGCTCGACCGCTTGACGCAGCCGTTCCAGACGCACCGGTTTGAGCAGGTAGTCCGAGACGCGCGCTTCGAATGCTCGCAGCGCGCCCTCGTCGTGCGCGGACACGATGACCACTTTGAGCTCGGGATGGTTCGCCATGAGCGTTTCGGCGAGCGCAACGCCGTCCGGCCCAGGCATTCGTAGATCGAGAAACGCGACGTCCGGCCGTTCTTGGTCGCAGAGCCCCTGCGCCTCGGGGGCGTTGCGCGCTTCTCCAACGACTTCGATGTCGTTGCACTGACCGAGCATGAATCGAAGCTCATCGCGGGCGAGGGGTTCGTCGTCGACGACGATCGCGCGAATGCTCATCCCGGCTCTCCCTTGATTTCAGACTCCATGGGCAGCTCCACCGTCACAAGGGTACCGCGCTCGAGCGAAGAAAGCCGGAGATCGGCCTTTCCGTCGTATTGCTGGTCTAACCGCTTTCGAAGTGTTTGGAGGGCGAGGCCGGAGCCCTGGGTCGACGGTCCCCGATGTGGGCCATCGGCTTCGTCTTCGACTTCGATGCGCAACCGTTCTCCCAAGTCGGATGCTCGAATGGTGATTCTCCCAGGACCTTGCTTCGGTGTGATCCCGTGTTTAACCGCGTTTTCGACGATCGGTTGGAGCAGGAGCGCAGGGACACGCGCATCGCGTACGCTCTCGTCGATCGAAGTTTGCACGGAGAGCCGTTCGTCTCCGAGCCGCGCCCTCTCGATTGCGAGATAGGCGCAGGCATGCTCGACCTCGTTCATCACCGAGGCATCGTGCGGATGGTGTAGAAGATAGCGATAAAGATCCGCGAGGTCCGACACCAGGTTTCGTGCTTGTTCCGGGTCTCTGCGAATGGTCGCACGAAGCGTGTTGAGCGCATTGAACAAAAAGTGTGGCTCGAGACGACTGCGCAACGCAGTGAGCGAAAGGGCGTTCGCGGCAGCCTGTGCTTCGACCAGCGCCACGGCTTGTTCCTGACGGGAGATCACGACGAGGGCAACGTTGATGAAGAGGGAGACGCCAACAGCGACCCCTGCGAGCTGAGCGGCGAGCGATGGCAGCGCGTGGATGGGGTCCGACCCCGAAAGCGCCATCCCTGCAGCGGTGACCGTCAAACCCGCGAGTTGGACCATCGCCGCGGAGCCCAGCACGCGCCAGCCGACGAACATCTGTTCCCGCCGGACCGACATGTGGCCCGCCAGCCAGCCGTCCAGAAACGAGGCGATCAGGGCCCACGGGAACGCCTCCGGCGCGACGCGCGTCACGTAGAATCCACCTCCAAGCAGTCCCGTGACGGCGCCGGCGCGCGGCCCGCCCAGGATTCCCGCTATGATGATTCCAATCCCACGAAGATTGAGATGATGGCCCAGCCACTCGAAGCCCATCGTCGAGCCCCAGAGCGAAAACAAGAGGCCGAAGATCACGACGACTGCAATGTCCCGCGGCTGGCCTACGCCCAGAAGGCGGTTACGCAGCGGCGGCAGGAGCACTCCGAGCAGGCCTGCGGTTGCGATGAGGCTGAGCTTCTCGAAGAGCTCCGGGATCAGCAGCCGGATATCCACGGCCGGAGCCTAGCAGCGTTTGCGACCTCCGGCGTGGTCTAGGATTGCGCCCTGCGCTATCGTTGCTCCAATGACGTGCCGAAGTTGGTCGCTGCTGATCTGCCTTTGTCTGTTTGGCTGCGGCGGCAACATTCGCCCAAAACAGCTCGGCGAGCCATGCACTCGAATGGCGCAGTGCGAGCTGGGCTTGTCCTGCCTTGCGGGTGTGTGCACACCAGCAGCCGATGCCGGCGCGGATGCTGGCCCCTGAGGGTTACGGGTTTGGCGGCTCCTGTGGCTCCTGTGGATCCGGTGGATCTGGCGGCGCTTCCAAGAGTTGGCCCCTTTGGTTGATGTACTCGAATCCTTTGTGGATGACGAATACCGAACCGTTGTCCGCGCGGATCCTGACGTCCACCATCCCAGGGGTCCATTGTCGCGGCGTCACCGCGAGCAACGCCTTGTCGTTCTGAATCGAGACCTGTGGGGAGCGCAGCTGGCCGAAGTAGACCGCGTAGCCAATGTCCAATCGAATGCTGTCCCCGACGATACGGATCGTCTTGCCGCCCTGCAGGCCTCCAAAATTTGGGTCCAAGCGCTGGAAGTTCATCGCGGGCGTGGGTTTTTCACACGCGCCCAGCACGAGTACTGCGCCGATGATCACGCCTAGGATGCCTCCGAGCTTTCTCATCTCTTTCATGTCAATTTATCACGTTGGGCAGCGGAAGGCATGCTTGACATGGGACTGTGCCCATTCGCACACTCACGCTGAAAAAAGGTTGCAGTGACCAAGCAGAACCTCCTCGTCGTCGATGCCGATCCCCGAAGTCTCCGTGTGCTCGAGGTGAGCTTGCGGAATGCCGGTTATAACGTGGCTGGCTGTCCAAGCGTGGGCAAGGCGTTCGAGATTTTGCATGCCAACAAGCCCGACCTGATTCTCTCGGACACGACCTTCAACGACATGAACGGCTTCGAGTTCGTCGAGCAACTTCGGCAGAACGCCGATTGGGCCGAGATCCCGTTCATGTTTCTATCGAGCGACGGGTCGATCGAAAGCAAGATCCGAGGCCTGGAGCTCGGGATCGAGGACTATCTCACGAAGCCGATCTACATCCGTGAAGTGATTGCGAGAGTGGGCATCGAGCTTGCGCGTCAGGCACGCGCTGGCTTGGCGCACAGGAGCAGCGATTCGAGGACGCGTTTCAGCGGCTCGCTGTCAGAGATGAGCGTCGTTGACCTACTGCAGACGATCGATGTGAGCCGGAAGTCTGGCGTGCTCACGCTCGTCGCCGACGATGGGCAGGAGGGCATGATCTCCTTCGATTCCGGCGCGGTCATCAACGCGACCGTGGAAGACCTCGTTGGCGAGGACGCGGTCTACCGGCATTTGCTCTGGCACGAGGGGACCTTCGACCTCGAGTTCAGGCGCGTAAGTCTGAGCGAACGCACCGTTCACCGAACGACGCAGGCTCTCTTGATGGAAGGGATGCGCAGGCTTGATGAGTGGAGCCGTCTGTCGGAGCTCTTACCTTCGTTCGACACCCTGCTCGAGGTCGACGCCGACGTGCTCCGCGAAGGGCTGCAGGAAATGCCCGACGAGCAGAATGAAATGCTCCGGCTGATCGACGGACAGCGAACGATCGACGAGATTCTGCTCGCACACGGAGGAGACCACGTCGAGGGGCTCCGAAAAGTCGTGGACCTGTACTTCGAAGGAATGGTCCGGGAGGTCGGGCGAGATCAAGACAGCATTCCCATCCTGACCGAGGTGTCGGTTCGCTCGTCGCCCCCAGCGCCCAAAGAAGTGTTGCACACGATTCCAGGGCCCGCCGGATTGCCGCGGCCTCCAATCGCCGTCCCCGTTGCGCCCCGCGTACCAGGTGCTTTGGATGTCGGCGCAGCGTCAGCGACGCTGGTGGAGCCTGCGCCTGGGCGCCGGTCCGATCGAATGTCCACTCCAGTTTCCTTTCCTTCGCCGGTTTCCGAGGACGGCTCGACTTCGGCGGATGAGATCATCAGGCCGTCTGACCGACCGACCTCCCTTGCGCCGGCGAGCGAGGTGCCGTTCGAAGCTGGGTCCGGATGGCAGCCCACGCCACCTCCGCTGCCAGCTCGGTCTCGTCGAAATACGCTCGGGGGTTTTCAGGCGGCGCGCCCCGAGAGCTCCATGTACAAGGGCGGAACCAATCTCAACTGGTCGGGTCGTGTCCCGGAGATCAATCGAATCGAAGAGATATCGGGTCGTGAGACGGTCGAGATAGGGCGCTGGGATCACTCGCTCGAAGATCTGCGCGAAGACCCCGAGGTCGAAGAGGCAATCGTCGCCATCGACTCCGATCCCCCGCCGGCCGCATTCGTGCGCTCATCGCCCCCGGGTGCCGCCCTAATCGCCACAGCGGCGATGCCCGGCGACGGACGGCACCGAGATGCACTCGTGGACTATCACGAGCCTCCCGAAGTCGATCCGCCCCCGCTCACCTACGAGCAGGTCTTCGAGGAGGAGGCGAAGGACGCAAGCCTTCCCTCGTCAGGCGCGATGCCGCCAAGCGCAGTTGACCCCGCGGGTTCCCGGCCGTCGATGCTGCCCTGGGCTTTGTTGATCTTGGTTCTTGGCGGCGGCGTGGTCGCAGTCGCGTACTGGAAGTCGGTTGGGGAGCCAGCGCCAGTGGCAGTGTCAGCGCCGGTGTCAGCGCCGGTGTCAGCGCCGGTGTCAGCGCCAGTGGCAGTGTCAGCGCCAGCGCCAGCGCCGGTGGCAGACCCTATGCCGGTGCCGGAACCTTCGACCGCCGACCAACCGGACGCCATCTACCCTCCGACCGGGGCGATCGACACCTTCGAAGCACAGCTCGAGCTGGCTCGTCGTCTCAAGCGAGGTGCGCGCGCTCTCGCGGCGTATCGACGCGCCATCGAGCTCGAGCCCAACTCGAGCCCCGCGCTGGCCGAGCTTGCGCGCCTGATGCTCGCGAGGAGCCACACGCGCGAGGCTTCGGAGCTTGCCGAACGCGCGACCGCCGTGGATCCTTCGAACGCGCTAGCCTGGGTCACCCTCGGTGCCGCCCGGCAGATGCGCGGCGATCGGCAGGGCGCACGGCAGGCCTATCAGAACTGCGTGAAGCTCGGCGAGGGGCAATACGTCTCGGAATGCCGCGCGATGCTGCGCTGAGGCCTCGCGGTTCAAGCACAAGTTTCGGAGTCGGGCGCTCGTCCTGCTAAGCTGCCGAGATGAAGCGGGGGGTCGCGTGAGTCGATCGGAAGCAGTAGGGATCGCCGTCGTCGGGGCAGGTGGTTGGGGCAAGAACCACGTTCGCAATTACTCGGCCATTCCGGAGGCCAATCTTCGATACATCTGCGACCGGCACGATGGAATTCGCGAGTCGATGGCTGCGCTCTACCCGAGCGTCAACGTCGTCTCCGATCTGCCAATCATCCTCGAAGACCCGGCGGTGGCCGCCATCGTGGTGGCCACGCACGCACCCTCTCACTTCGAAGTAGCCGAAGCCGCACTGCGCGCCGGCAGGGATGTCTTCGTCGAGAAGCCGCTGTGTTTATCGGGAGATCAAGCCGCCACGCTTTGCAGGCTCGCCGAAGAGAGCGGACGAATTCTCATGGTCGGTCACCTGCTCCTCTATCATCCGGCCGTAGAGCGTCTCAAAGGTCTCATCGACGACGGCGAGCTCGGCGACGTGCTCTACATCTACGCGCAACGCGTCAATCTCGGCGTCGTTCGCCGTGAGGAGAACGCGTGGTGGTCGCTGGCCCCACACGACATTTCTGTTGCCAACTATCTGCTCGGGTCTTCCCCCGAAGCCGTCAGCGCAACGGGTTCTTGCTACCTGCAGCCGGAGCGCGGCATCGAAGACGTCGTGTTTGCGACCCTGCACTATCCTGACGGACGCATGGCCCACATCCACGTGAGCTGGCTCGATCCGCACAAGACGCGAAAGCTCACCGTGGTAGGCGACAGGAAAATGGCGGTGTTCGACGACACGTCCGCTGACCAAAAGCTGGCGGTGTTCGACAAGGGGGTCGAGCCTCCGGCGACCCTGTCCTACGAGGAAGGTGTCCGGATTCGCACCGGGGATATCTTGATTCCCGCGCTGAAGATGGCCGAACCTTTGCGCCGTGAATGTCTTGCCTTTCTCGAGGCGGTCCGGACTCGAGGGGCTCCGGTTGCCGACGGCGCTTCGGGTCTTCATGTCGTTCGGGCGCTCGAGGGCGGCTCGAGGTCTCTAGCCCAGGGAGGCGCGCGCATCGAGCTCCCGAGGGGGCGCTAATGAGTGCCCCGTTCGTTCATGCCACCGCGATCGTCGATGACGGCGCGAAAATCGGCAGCGGGACGCGCGTCTGGCATTTCACACATGTGTCGGCCGGTTCGGTCGTTGGGGCGAATTGTGTCCTCGGTCAGAACGTCTTCGTGGGACCGGGCGTCGAGATTGGTGACGGCGTCAAGATTCAAAACAATGTGTCGGTGTACGCCGGCGTCGTGCTTGCAGATGACGTGTTTCTCGGGCCGAGCTGTGTTTTTACGAACGTCTTGACGCCGCGCGCCCACGTCGAGCGCAAAGACGAATTCGCTCCGACACGGGTTGGCAAAGGCGTCACCGTGGGCGCCAACGCAACGATTGTTTGCGGACATAGGCTTGGCGAGTACGCGCTCATCGGAGCTGGCAGCGTGGTGACGAAAGATGTCCCCGCGCATGCCGTCGTGGTCGGCAACCCCGCGCGCCGTACTGCCTGGGCGTGTCGCTGTGGGGAAATCTTGCCCGGCGAAGGTGTCTGCGCCCGCTGTGGCGATCAATACGAAGTGACGGCCGAGGGCTGTCGATGGGTGAAAAGCCGTGAGTGAAGAAGCTATCCCAATGCTCGACGTCGTTGCTCAAAACGAGGGGCTAATCGGCCGACTAACCGAGAAGGCCGCCGAGGTGATTCGGTCGGGCCGCTACATCCTTGGTCCCGAGGTTACTGCACTCGAACATGAGGTTGCCGAGTACATCGGCGTCGAGCATGCGGTCGGCGTCTCGAGCGGAACCGATGCCTTGATGGTGGCTTTGATGGCCCTCGGAATCGGGCAGGGCGATGAGGTCATCACCACGCCATTTACGTTCTTCGCCACCGGCGGGTGCATCGCCCGCGTTGGAGCGACACCCGTCTTCGTCGATATACGACCCGATACCTTCAACATCGACGTCGAGCAGGTCGCGGCCGCCGTCACCGAGCGCACGCGCGCGATTCTCCCGGTCCACCTGTACGGACAGGCATGCGACATGGAATCCCTCGTGGAAGTGGCCCGAAAGCACGACTTGCCCATCATCGAAGATGCCGCGCAGGCCATCGGTACGCGCAGTCCGCTCGGACCTGTGGGCAGCCTAGGCGCCTACGGTTGTTTTTCGTTTTTCCCGTCGAAGAATCTTGGCGGTTTTGGTGATGCCGGGCTGGTCACCACTCAGGATTCGGGGTTGGCGGAAAAGGCAAGGGTGATCCGCGCGCACGGAAGCAAGCCGAAGTACTACCATGCGCTGGTTGGCGGGAACTTCAGGATTGATGCTCTGCAGGCGGCCCTCCTGCGGGTGAAGCTTCCCGAGCTCCGCGGCTGGACCGCGGGCCGTCAGCAGAACGCCGCCCGCTACGACGCAGCGTTTTCCGCCGCCGGCTTCGACGAAGGTCTTTTGCGCACTCCGCTCAGACGATTCGACGGTCACATTTACAACCAGTACGTGATCCGCAGCTCGCGGCGGGATGAGCTACTCGCACATCTTCAGGAGCAGAAGATCGCGACGACGATCTACTACCCCGTGCCTCTTCATCGTCAGGAATGTTTCGCGTCGCTCGGCTATCGAGAGGGCTCTCTTCCGGTTTCCGAGCAGGCCAGTCGAGAAGTTCTGGCGCTTCCCATCTTTGCCGGTCTCGGTGAAGCGCGTCAGGAGCGCATCATCGACACTGTAATTGCCTTCCTCAAGCGATAGAAGTGGCCATCGCGGCGCCGCCGCCTTAGAGTCCGCAGCAGTCGATGATTGCACGCTACCATGCACCCTTCGCCGAGCAGGGGTCACACTCGATCGATGCGGACATCGCCAATCGGCTGTTGAAGATCGCCCTCAGCAAGGGTGGCGACTACGCTGATCTGTTTTTCGAGTACGTGGTCAGCGGCAGTTACGTCTACGACGAACAGATCTTGAAATCGGCGAGACGCGCTGTTTCGATGGGCCTCGGCGTTCGCGTCATGAAGGGTGATGCAACCGGGTATGCCTACTGCGAGGATTTTTCATTCGACGCCATGAAGCAGGCCGCGGAGACTGCGGCACAAATCGCAGCGGGAGGTCGGCCGGTTGCGCCGCGTGGGGTGTCGATGCGCGACCTTCCCAGCCGCTATCCCGTTCCAGTCGAGTCACTCGACGTCGACGGCGAAGCGAAGAAGGCCTTGCTCGAGCGAGCCGATCGAGCCGCTCGCGCCTCGGATTCCCGCGTGATTCGTGTCGATGCCTCGTTCGCCGAAAGCATGCGCGAAATCCTGATCGCCAACAGCCTCGGGCACATGGCAACAGACCGTCAGCCCCTCGTCCGATTCGGCGTGAGCGTCATTGCAGAGGATGGCGGAAATCGTCAGTCCGGGTCCTCCGGAGGGGGTGGACGAATGGGGCTCGATTATTTCGACGCGAAGACACCCGAGGCCCACGCCGAGCGGGCCGTGCAGCAGGCTCTGGTCATGCTCGACGCGCGTGAGGCTCCGGCCGGCGAGATGGACGTCGTGCTGGGTCCTGGCGACAGCGGCATCCTTCTGCATGAAGCGGTCGGCCATGGGCTCGAGGCCGACTTCAATCGCAAAAAGACCAGCAACTACTCGGACCGCGTGGGCGAAGAAGTCGCAAGCGAGCTCTGCACGGTCGTCGATGACGCCTCACTCCCCGGGTCGCGCGGTTCGATCAACGTCGACGACGAGGGGCAACTTCCGACGCGGGCCGTTCTCATCGAGCAAGGCGTCTTGAAAGGGTACATGCAAGACCGTCACAGCGCCGACTTCTTCGGTACCAGTCCTGATGGACACGGCCGTCGGCAGAGCTTTCGTTCTCACCCCATGCCGCGGATGACCAACACCATGCTTCTCGGGGGAACCGACGCGCCGGAGGACATCATCCGCAGCGTCAAGCGCGGGGTCTACGCCAAGAAATTCGGTGGCGGCCAGGTCGACATCTCCAACGGGGATTTCGTGTTCTCACTGACCGAAGGCTATCTCATCGAAGACGGCAGGGTCACCGCGCCGCTCAAAGGGGTGAACCTGATCGGCAATGGACCGGAGGCCATGCGCAAGGTGGTGATGCTGGGTCATGACTTCGAGGTGTCCGACGGGATTTGGACCTGCGGCAAGGAGGGTCAGTCCGTTCCTGTCGGCGTCGGTTGCCCTACCATCAAGATCGCCGCAATGACCGTGGGCGGAACGCAGATGGCTGGCGGATGACCAGAGCCGAGGAAGACGCGAGAGCCCTGCTCGAGCTTGGACAATCGGTGGTCGAGCGTGCAACCGCGGCGGGTGCCGATGTCGCGGAGGCTGGGATGCACAGCGGGTCTCACCTCTCTGTGAAGGTCCGCATGGGCAAGCCGGAGCTCGTCGAAGAAGCCGGCTCGCGCGCGCTGGGATTGCGGGTGATGGTCGGAAAGCGCGTCGCTTCGACCTACACGAGCGATTTGAGTGAAGCGGGGAAGCGCACATTGATCGAAGACGCGCTCGAGCTGGCGCGGCTCAGCGAGTCGGATGCGTTCGCAGGTCCGCCCGATCCGACAGATCTGTCCTCGCCCTCGCAATGGAAGAACTTGGACACATTCGACGAAGGAGTAAGCCGCATTTCAGCCGACGAAGCCCTCGAGCAAGCGCTCCAGGGCGAGCGCGCCGCGTTCGAATTCGATCCTCGTATCAACAACAGCGAGGGCGCTTCGTTCACACGCGCGAGAGGCGTCAGCGCACTAGTCACCAGCGGAGGTTTCGTCGGCAGCGACTACGGAACCTACGCGTCGATGGTCGTCAACCCCGTTGCCGATGACGAGGGCGGTAAGAAGCGAAGCGGGTATCACTGGACGGCAGCCAGACACTATGCGGACCTCGAGGAGAGCCAGGCCGTCGGACAAGAAGCGGCCCGTCGGACGATTGCCCAACTCGGCGCGAAGAAACTCTCTACCCAAGAGCTCCCGGTCGTTTTCGACAAAGACGCTGCGCGTTCGATCTTGGGTCTTTTCGCGAGCTGTATTCTCGGCGGCTCTGTCTGGCGCAAAAGCTCCTATCTGGTTGATCGCGTCGGCACTCGGGTTGCGAGCGACCTGGTGGACATCGTCGATGACCCGCTGCTCGCGAGGGCGCCGGGCTCTCGCGCATTTGACGGAGAGGGCTTGCTCTCGCGTCGCAACGTGGTCGTCGAGTCTGGGGTCCTCAAGAGCTACCTGATGGACACGTATAGTGCCCGCAAGCTCGGGCTGAAGAGCACCGGAAGCGCGGCTCGCTCCCCTTCGGGCGGCGTCTCGTCGTCGAGCAGCAATCTCATCTTGAAGGCCAGCGGCCAGTCCCGAGACGAGCTTCTCGCCGACACCAAACATGGTCTCTACGTCACGGGGATGATGGGCTTTGGCTTCAATGCCGTTACGGGCGACTTCAGTCGAGGCGCCTCGGGCTTCTTGATCGAAGACGGCACCCTCGGCCACCCCGTCTCCGAAATCACCATCTCGCTGAACCTCGATCAACTCCTTCAACGAATCGACGCGGTCGCCAACGACCTCGATCACCGCACCGCGGTTGCCTCCCCAACCTTCCGAGTCTCCTCCATGACCCTAGCCGGCTCCTAAGAGAGCACCGACACCGATTCGTGACCGTCGACGTTCAGGGGTCAGTCTCGCTGCGCCCTCGCGACCATTGCATCGACATAGCTCTCCAATTCCGGGCATTGGATTGTAGTTCCTGCGAGCAGCTCGCGCGCGTTCCGGTCGTCGTAAATCACATCTGTCTTCAAGTGGTCCAGAAACGCCCGGGTCGTATTCTGAAAGCGTTGCAAACCCGGGGCGCGCATCAGGGCGGTGGCGAGGTTGAGCGGGTCGTGCTCGCGAGGGCTCGGGCGACCCGTCGCTTCGGCGAAGAGGCGAAGGGCGTGCTGCACGGTAACCGGCTTTGGGTCCACGATGTGGAACGTGCGTCCGACAGACAGCTCGTCGTCGGCGATACGCAAACCGGCGCGGACCGCGTAGTCGACCGGCACGGCGCTGATTCGCACGCCGGTTCGGCTCGGCGTCGGAATCCGATAGTCGTCAGGCGCGCTCAGCAAGAACCGGATCAAGAGATACAGGCCGTTCAGGTCTTCGAGCTCGCCAGTGAGTGAATCCCCGACCATGACCGCGGGCCGCAGAATGACGATTGGTAGCTCCTCGATCGACTCGCGAAGCATCCGCTCCATGTTGTACAGCGACTCCTCGACCGGATTTCGAAATCCCGCGGCGTCGTCGAGATCGTTCTCCTTGACGAACCCTTCGCGATTGCCCGAGACCGTCGCACTCGACCAACACACGAGACGTTTCAAGCGCGGGGCCGCCTCGGCGAGCTCTAAAATCTCCGCCGCCGCGCGGACGTTGCCGGCTGCCTCCTCCTCGGTTGCTGCGGGATCCGTGATCGAGGCGCAGTGATGAATCACCTCGACACCTTCGGCGAGCACCGCGAACTCTTCGCCGCTCAACCCGAGATCCATCGAGCGCGGATCGCCGTGCCAAATGGAAACCCGGTCTCGGGAAGATTCGGGAAGCGCGTCGAGCAGCTCGAGCGCGCGCTCTTGCCTGCCTTCCGTTACGAGGCAACAGACTGAGCGTTCACCGCGTCTCGCCAGCTCTCGAACGAGATGCACCGCAGGTTGCCGTCCTGGAAACCCGGTCACGAGAACCAAGCGCGTCAGCTTGCCCACTACGCCCACTCCTTTGACGTGAACTTCGCGACGAGCTCCTCGTGAATCGCAGCGACCTGCCTTCGCGTCGAGCCGAGGTCGCCGTTGTTCGTGACGACGTAGTCCGCCACGGCGACTTTTCGCTCGAGCGGTAGCTGAGAATCGATACGGGCGTTGGCCTCCTTGGCCGTAAATCCGTCGCGCGCGATCAGCCGAAGCCGCTGGAGCGATTCTTCCGCGCTCACCACGATGAGGGCCGAAAATGCCTCGTAAGCGCGGGTTTCTACCAGCAGCGCGGCCTCGTAGAGCAGGTAGGGCGCGGGGCTGTCTTGACGCGCCATGATGTGTTTGGCGCCCGCCGCACCAATCAGTGGGTGCATGATCGCGTTGAGCGTTTCGCGACGTTCTTCGTCACCGAAGACCATCTCGCCAACCTTCTTACGATCGAGGCGGCCAGAATCGTCGAGCACCCCTTTGCCGAACTCGTCCACGATCATCTGCAAGCCGGGCGTCCCTGGTTCGACCACCTCGCGCGCCACGTCGTCGGCGTCGATCACAGAAATGCCGAGGTCAGCAAACATGTTCGCGACGGTCGACTTCCCGCACGCGATTCCCCCCGTAAGACCCACAACCGGCTTCATTGCTGCCAGTATTGAGCATCGTCTGCTCTGGGCAAGAGGATTCGCGCTGTGCTACGCAGACCGCATGCGTGCCGTCGTTCAGAGGGTCAGCGAAGCCAGAGTCACCGTCGAGGGGGAGCGGGTCGGGGGCATCGAGCGAGGCTTGCTGGTTTTTCTCGGCGCGGCGCAAGGAGATGAAGCGAGGGACGTACAGTACATTGCCGAGAAGATTTCGGGTCTGCGAGTGTTCTCAAACGACGATGGTCGCATGTCTTTGTCCGTCGGCGACGTTGATGGCGCCGTGCTGGTCGTTTCCCAGTTCACGCTCTTTGGCGACGTGCGGCGAGGACGGCGCCCGTCGTTCGATGGTGCCGCAGACCCCGAAAACGCCGAGCGTCTCTACATGGACCTCGTCCAGCGTTTGCGTGACAAGGGTCTACCGGTCGAAACCGGCACTTTTCGCGCCATGATGCTCGTTCAATCCACGGTCGACGGCCCTGTTACGATCCAAATCGACAGCCGAAAGCTTTATTAGGCTTCGTGTTTTAGACGCGGCATAATCCCATCTCGATGCTGCGGTTCCTCAGCGAGCGACGCATATGGGTGGTCGCGACCTTCGTTGCCTTTGCACTCGCGCTTGGCTTCTGGGTCTGGGGGATGCCCCGAGTTTCTGCGCGCGCTGCGGACGTCATCGCGGAGCGACTCGGCGTCGATGTGCGGATCGAACAAAGCAGTCTGTCCTTCGGTGGTGTCGAGCTTCGGGGTGTTGAGCTGCACGCTCGTCACGGCGGCTTCGTCGTGCGCCTCGAGGATGTCGAGGCGCGAATGAACTTGCTCAGCGCCTTATTGAACGGTGCGAGCTCCGTCCGCGCTCTCTCCGCACGCCGCGTCCAAGTGACCGTGGACCTCAGTCACGAGGGGTTCCGTGATTCGATCGCACAGCTTCGCACAAAGAGTCCTCGTCCCAAAGTTGCGACGGCATCCAGCAAGAGCGGCGCTAAGGGAAGAACCTACGCGCTCGACGACTTGACACTTCGTATCATCGACACCGACGGGCCGCTCGTATTCATGAGCGATGCGAGCGTGCACAAGGACGGTGACCAGATGCTGGGGCGCTTTGGGGACGCGCTGCTCGGCGAGCAAGGCGGGGACCATGCAAGCATCGGCCCTGCCAAGATCGAGCTGAGACGCAGTGAGGGAGCTTGGAAGCTTGGGAGGCTCGAGATCCAAGGTTCAAGCGTACGCTCCCTTCGGAACGGCAATGAGGCGCGAAGGGCTCTGGCAACTCGGCTGCGAGACGCTCTGAGCGAGCTCCGCGACGCACCGAGTAACGCCGAGACCGACACCGAGGCCGACACCAAGAGCGAGCCCCCAGACTCCATGGTTCCTCCGACGGGCGCCCGTCTGTTCGCACGCTTGACCCCGGATGTTCGCGTCGCCGTTTCCGGGGTGCAAATCGAGAGCCGGACCCCGACAGGTCACGTGGAGCGGATTCGCGACTTCCGCTGGGCTTTGAACGGAGGGGACAACGGCTGGTACCGAGTACTGGTGGGCGGTCAGACCTCCAACGATGGGGCCTTGAAGGTCGACCTCAGTGTCATGCCAGACGAGGCACGTGCCGAGGGAAGCATCGAGCTCCGTCGAATCTCACTCGCGGTCATCGCACCTTTTGCTCCCGAGATTCCTTTTCACGACGAAGACGTAGGCACGCTGAGCGCCGAGCTCGAGCTCGCCGCCAGCTCTCGCGAGCAGATCAGCATCGAAGGACGCCTTCGCTTGCGCAAGCTCGCGCTCGATTCCGAGCGCATCGCAGCCGAGCCTGTGGACAACATCAACATGGATATCAAAGGGAAGGGCAACTGGTACCCCGGCGAGCGTCTCCTTCAAGTCGAGCGGGGCGAAGTCCGCATGGGAAAGGTACGCGTGCTCATAGACGGCGAGCTCGAACGGACTCCCGACCACTACCGCGTCGACCTCACCGCGAAGCTTCCACCCACTCGCTGCAACGACGTGATTGGAGCGATCCCCGAGGACGTCTTGGGATCCCTCTCGCGCTTCCAATGGTCGGGCACTTGGAGCGGGCTTACGCATGTTTCTCTCGACTCGAGGGCGCTCGAAACGACCGAGCTCTCGATTCGCGTTCGAAACCTGTGTCAGTTTGAGAAAACGCCCCGTTGGGTACGCGTCGAGCGCTTTCAAGCGCCCTTCCGACACCGCGCAATTGAACCCGACGAGACCGTGTTTGAAATGCGCACCGGGCCCGGCACTCCGAACTGGGTTGCCTTCTCCGACATCAGCCCGTTCATGCCCGCAGCAGCGATCAGTCACGAGGACGGCGCGTTCTACGAGCACGGTGGTTTTGCACCCTGGGCCATTCGCGATGCACTCGTCCGCAACCTGCGGGAGGGGCGGTACGTCGTCGGCGCGAGCACGATCTCGATGCAGCTCGCCAAGAACCTCTACTTGCAGCGCGAGAAGACCATCGCCCGCAAAGTCCAAGAAGTGATTCTCACCTGGTGGCTCGAGAACGCACTCAACAAGGACGAGATCCTGGAGCTCTATCTCAACGTGATCGAGTATGGGCCGGCCGTGTACGGTCTTCGTAACGCCGCGGCGTATTACTTCGGGCGGAATCCAATCGATCTCAGCCCTGCGGAGTCCGCCTTTCTCGCCTGCATGCTGCCGTCGCCAAAGCGCTACCACGTTTCGTACGAACGCGGTGCGCTCAGCCGCTCGATGAGGAGCAAGATGCAGCGGCTTCTCGAGCACATGGCAAAGCGGGAACGAATCGGTCCCGAGGCGCTCGAGTACGGGCTGCAGGAGCTCGAGGACTTCCGGTTCCGTCGGAACGGAGACCCTCTGCCGGCCGCCCGGATCCTCCCGCCGCTCGGAGCACCCGAGTTTCCCGATCCAGAGGCGCTCGATCCGTTTGAAAGCCTATTCGTAGAGCCCTAGCCGTGCCCGCGTTTGAAAATTCTCGCCTCACCGGAGTCGCCGCCGGTCATTTTTTGGGCTGACCCCAGGGCTGGGGGTAAACACGTTCGAGGCGCGGGGGTCGTCAGTGAATCGACCCTGTTTCGTTGCGTCCGAGGGATTATGCAAGGGTTGCTTGGCGTTGGTGGGTTCGTGCGACTCGTGTTCGTGCTCGGTTTCTTCGTCGTTTCTTCAGGGGCGGCGGCGCAGGAGGAGTCTCCCGGCGTCATCGTGATCACGGCGAGCGACGACGCGACCTCGGGGGCGGCGGTTCGCATCGACGGTGAGCCATCGGGCAACGTGCCGCTGCGAAAGACGCTCATTCCCGGACGGCACCTCGTGCAGGTAGGGAAGCGCGACTTCGCGACATTCTCGAAATGGGTGGATCTGGTCGCTGGGCAGGTGATGACCATCCCGGTGACGCTCCAGCCCTCGGTGGCGAAAACAGGCTCGCTCCTGATCACAGCCGACGTCACGGGCTTGCCCGTGTATATCGACGGGCAGCGACGAGGGGGCACGCCTTTGGTCGTCGACGGCCTCACCGAGGGCGAACACGTCGTCGAAATCAAGAGCCCGGGTGAGGGCTACCAGCCGTTCTCCCAGGTCGTCAGCATCAAGCCGGACCAGCGAACGACCATCGAGGCCAGCATCCGACTTGCTCCCGACCTCGGCAGCCTCCGTGTGATCGCAAACGTGCCGGGTTCGATCATCCGTCTCGACGGGGTCGAGATCGGCGTGGCGCCTGCTGCTAAGGGCGGCTTGTTGCCCGGCGAACATATCGTCACCGCCCAGGCGAGCGGATACGAGAGTGTCACCCAAACCGTCACCGTGATCGCCGGGCGCGAGCGGGTGGTCTCACTGAGACTCACCACGCCGAGCGCGGAGATCCCCCGCATCCTCGTTCGTGCCAGCGTCCCCGATGCGACCGTCACGATCGACGGAGAGGAATACGGAAACCCGCCGATCACCATCGAGCCGGCGGATCTCGGCACCCATTCCGTGGTCGTGCGAGCGCCTGGATATCGTGAGGTGCGCCGTACCTGCTCCGTGGGCCCGAGCCGGAACTGCGAGATCTACGCCGAGCTCAATGCGCTCGGCGTCCCGGTTCGAGTCGAAGCCAACGTCTCCAATGCGCAACTCTACGTCGACGGCGAGCTTCTTGGTCCCGTTCCCTGGGAGGGCGATTTGGCGGCCGGCATCCATCAACTGGAAGTCCGAGCCGAAGGCCAGGGAAACCACGTCGAGCAGATTCGGCTCCAGAAATCGCCGCGCGTCCGTCTGATTCAGGTGATCCTCACCCCGGCAGTCGCCCCCGTCGCGTCGACGGAGCGGGACAAGACCGCAGAGCGCAAGAACCCGCTTCGGAACACGGTCACGCACGCAGGCGCACCGACTCCGCCTGGTGTGGCCACCCTCGATTTCTCGACGGGCTGGCCCTGGCTGGCGTGGGTTGGCTTGCGCGCCGGGCTGACGGATTTCCTCGACATGGGGATATCGGTGCAAACCTTCGGGCGTCTCACGGATTTCACGCTCAGCACGAAGGCGGGATGGCGCCTGTCTCCCAACTTCTCCGTCGGAGGAGATCTCCAGATCGGCGGCGGTATTGGGCCGGCGCGCCGGAACCTAAGCGGCGACAGGCGTCCGACCAACAACTTCTTCATCAGCCTGGATGCGATTTTCAGCGTTCACTTCCCCCCTCATGGCGCGTTTTCAGTTTGGATCGCCGGGGATTTCAACAGCGATCGATGGGACTTCAGCGGTAGCAATAGCAACATCCCCGAGCTAGGCTCGTCCCGTCAGAACGTGGTGCGCGCCCGGCTAGGCGGCTCACTGGAAATCGTCGTAACGAAAAAGTGGAACGTGTGGTTTGAAGTCGAAGGCATCGTCGCTGGAGACAGGCGGCGGGTGCTTGGAGACATCTTCGGTGGCGGCCACCCGGACTCGCTCGTCTATGGGCAGTTCGGCGCAACCTTCAAGTTCGGTAGTCCGAAGGAGGGTTCGTGATCGACGGCCACTTCATCGTGATCGAAGGCATCGACGGATCGGGTACGACGACGCAGTGCTCCATCCTGGCAGACCGCCTCACCGAGAAAGGTCTTCCCGTCCACACCACCCGCGAGCCGAGCGATGGCCCGATCGGCGTGCTCATCCGTCAGGTCTTGACGGGGAGGGTGGTCGTCTCAGGCCGTCAAGGCGCCCGCCCGTTCAACTGGGCGACGATGGCCACATTGTTTGCGGCCGACCGTCTCGACCACCTCGAGGCCGAGGTCATCCCCAACCTGACCGATGGGGTGACGGTCATTTGCGATCGCTATGATCATTCCTCCGTTGCCTATCAGACGGTGAGCGGGGGAGGCGGCGAAGACATTTCGAGCTGGGTGCGCGCGCTCAACCGACATGCGAATCGTCCTGACCTCACGCTCGTACTCGACGTCGACCCCGGTGCCGCCGCAAGCCGCCGCGAGACACGATCCGGCAGCCCTGAGCTGTACGAAGTCGATGAAATGCAGGTCGAGCTCGCGGAGTTTTACGGGAAAATCGACGAACTTTTTCCAAATGATACCATTCGACATATCGATGCGAACTGCGGCATCGAAGCAGTGGCCGAGGCGATCTGGGCCGAGGTGATGGCACTGCGAGGAGAATCCATATGAGCCGTTACCTATTTCTGCCATTCGCCGCTCTCTTGGTCGCCGGCATCACGGGCTGCGAAACCACCAAGCTGCAGCGAGACATGCTGGAGGACTCAACCTGGGAGACCTCGGAGGGCGAGGAGGACTGGAACGCCGAGAGCAAACGTCGCAGTCGCAAAGAGAGGAAGCAAGACGAGAATTGGGAGAAGAAGAACGCTCCCATGGAGGTGGTGCCCACCGCCGAAGAGTCGAAGCCCGAGAGCAATCTCGCTGAGCCGTACCAGCGCGTGACCGAAGGTGTGATCGCGCGCGCCGCGCTCTTGCCCGTCCTCGACGATGGCCTCGGCCGCTTTCTGCAAAATGTCGAGACCCAGCCAGCGTTCCACAAGGGCGCCTTCGTGGGCTTCCGCATCCTCAGTCTCTTTCCCGGTGAGCCGGCGTTCGCATCGCTCGACCTTCGCCCTGGGGACACCGTCACACGCATCAATGGCAAGCCCATCGAGCGGCCCGAGCAGGCGATCGCGGTCTGGGAGGATCTGCGAACGGCGTCGAATCTCATCATCAACTACCGACGAGACGGCGAGGCCCACGCGTTGCGCTTCGCCATCGTTGACGAGGGCTGAGTTCGACTCCATCGTTCTGCGGTGGAGTCCGCCAATCCGTTTGCCATCCATCGTCGCTTCGCCATCGGCGCGTCCGCGCTCCTCGCCTACACGGTCGGAGTCGTGCTCTGGGGAGCCTACGTCCGTGCAACTCTATCCGGCGACGGCTGCGGCGACCATTGGCCCCTGTGCAATGGGGTGGCTATCCCCGTCGACCCTTCACTCAAGACGGTCATCGAGCTGACGCACAGAGTGACGTCGGGTCTGTGTTGGATTTGGACCTTCGCGATGTGGGTTGTCGCACTGCGCATCTTCGGGCGCGGTCAGGCGACTCGTTCCGCAGCGGGCTGGAGCCTGTTTTTCATGACGACCGAAGCTCTGGTTGGCGCAGGCCTCGTTTTGTTTCGCATGGTGGCCGACAACCCCTCTACTGCGCGCGGTGCCTGGATGGCGGCCCACCTCATCAACACCTTCCTACTCCTCTCGGCCCTCACTTGGATGGCCTATAGCGCCTGGCGCCAAGGAGGGGTCCGTTTCCCGAGCGACACGCGGTCGCACTGGGTGCTCGGCGGGGCGGCGGCAGTCGTTTTGTTCGTCGGCGTCAGTGGCGCGATCGCGGCGCTCGGCGACACCCTGTTTCCGGCGGCGAGTCTCACAGATGGGCTCCGTGAAGATTTCTCACCAACCGCGCATATCTTTTTGCGCCTTCGTCTCTGGCATCCGGTGATTGCGGTATTCGGATCCGGCTATTTGATTTGGCTTGCGGCCGATCTGCTTCGACGCGGCCCACACCCGCCCGTCCCCAAGTTGGCGATCGTCCTCGGGGTTCTCGTGCTGATCCAAATAGCAGTTGGGCTGCTCAACGTAGCGCTTCTCGCGCCGGTGCCCATGCAACTCGCGCATCTCCTAATCGCAGATGCGACGTGGATTACCTTAACCCTCCTTGCACTTTCCTCACGGCCGCCCATCTCCAGTGCTAACCTGGTCCCGTGAGCGATCCATATCTCGGCAAAGAGGTGGCTGGGCAGTTCCGCATCGTCGAGAAGATCGGCAAGGGCGGCATGGGCTCGGTCTACAAGGCCGAGCAGCCCGACATGAATCGCTACGTCGCCATCAAGATTCTGCACTCCCGGTATCTGAAGCGAAGCGATTTGGTTTCTCGATTTCGACGCGAAGCGCGGGCGATGAGCCAGCTCTCGCACCCCAACACGGCGCGCGTGTTTCTCTACGGACAGCTCGACGACGGCGCGTGCTACTTCGTGATGGAGCACCTCGTTGGGAAAAATCTCGCTCAGCTGGTCCGCGCGGAAGGCGCGATGAAGCCCCAGCGCGCGGTTCGCATCATGACGCAGGTATGCGGCGCGCTCGAAGAGGCGCACCAGGCGGGCATCGTCCATCGCGATCTCAAGCCGGAGAACGTCTTCGTGACGAGTCAGGGTGGCATACGCGACTTCCCGAAGGTGCTGGACTTTGGCCTTGCGAAGGTCACCGAACGACAGATGAGGCCGGGCTCGATGGTGCTCACTCAGCAAGGTATGGTTTTCGGCACTCCGGAGTTCATGAGCCCGGAGCAAGCCCACGGCAAAACCCTCGATGCTCGCTCGGACATTTACTCGCTGGGCGTCATCCTCTACGAGTTGCTCACCGGGAAGCTGCCGTTCGATGCGAAGCAGCCGATCGAATACATCCAGCTGCACGTCAACGCGACGCCTATTCCGTTCGCAGAGCGACTTCCCGGTGCGGTTTTTCCGCCCGGCCTCGAAGAGGTCGTCATGGCGGCATTGGCCAAAAACCCGGAGGAGCGATATGGGTCGGCCGCCGAGTTTGCCGCAGCCCTCGAGAGTGTCCTCCAACTCGAAGCGGGAGAGCGGGGCTCGATCACACTCCCGACCCCCGTTCCGGCGGCGCCCGTGGCGGAGCCCGCGCCGCCGATCGGAGCGCCTCCGAGCCGACGCAAACGCCGCCCAATTGGGGTCGCGCTCGGCGTCGGCATTGTTCTCGCCGTGGCCGGTGTCGTCGCGCTGCTCGCGTTTTTCGGCCCGGGTTCTTGATCGGCTCTGAAGCCATTCTTGACCCGTCGCCGCGCTGGCCCTAAGCCGCCTGCTTCTGGGAGTTTGACCGTCTCAGGGCGGAGGGTCAGAGTCCGCGCCCGCTTCCAGCCAGGGACCACCATGACCGTAGCGATTCGACAAGCCACGATGATGCTGACCGTGCGCGACCTAATCGCGCTCACCAAGCCGAGGATCACGCTGATGGTTCTGGTGACGGCGGCCGGCGGCATGTGGCTCGCGCCGGGCTCGCTCAGCGTCGGCTCGATGACGGTGATGCTCCTCACGACGGGCATGGTCGTCGGCGCGGCCAACACGCTCAACTGTTACCTGGAGCGCGATACCGATCGCCTGATGACGCGAACCGCCAGCCGCCCACTCCCCGATCGCCGGCTCGAACCCTCCTGGGCGCTTATCCTCGGGGTTCTGATGGGCTTGTTTGCGGTGCCGACGCTCACGCTCGCCGTCAACCCCATGACCGGCCTGCTCGGTTTCATCGCCCTGTCGAGCTACGTGGCCATTTACACGCCCATGAAGCAGTACACTCCGGCGGCGCTTTTCGTCGGAGCCGTTCCCGGTGCCCTACCACCGCTCATGGGCTGGACGGCGGTGACCGGGAGCATCGAGCTGCCGGGTCTGGTGCTATTTGGCATCTTGTTTTTCTGGCAGATTCCGCACTTCATCGCGATCTCGATCTTCCGGCAGGAGGAGTACGAGCGCGCGGGCCTCAAAGTTTTGCCGTCCGTTCGGGGCATTCGCGCGGCCAAGGTGCAATCCGCGGTCAACGCGGGCGCACTTTGGGCGGTCTCTCTTCTCCTGGTCCCTTACGGCCTGGCCGGCAGCTTGTACCTCACGGCCGCGATGGTTCTCGGCGCCTACTTCTTCTGGATGGCGCTCCTCGGCTTCAAAGCCGAGGATACGAAGGCTTGGGCCAAGCGGTTCTTCTTCGCGTCCCTCATCTACCTCACCGGCCTGTTTGCGGCCCTGATCATCGATGCGCTCTAGGGCACTCCTCCTCGGTCTGCTCGCCGTCCTCGTCGTCGTCGGCTGCTCGAAGCGAAGCGCAAAGGACGTCCCCGTTCTCGGTCAGCTCCCCGAGTTCTCCCTGGTCGACCAAAACGAGCAGGCCTTCGATCGCGACACGATGGAAGGCAAGCTCTGGGTCTCGGCCTTCGTGTTCACCCATTGCCGCTCGACTTGCCCGAGGATCACCGCCCACATGAAAGGTCTTCAGTCCCGGGTCTCGGACGTCCCGAGCGCCCATTTCGTCTCGGTCAGCGTGGACCCCCGTAATGACACCCCCGAGGTGATCAAGGCCTACATGACGAAAAACGAGCTCGACGAGAGCAATTGGCGTTTCGTGACCGGCGAAGAAGAGGCGATTCGGCACGTCGTCGTCGACGGCTTCCGGGTGGGGCTTGGGGACGCGGACAGCAAGGCGGCGGGCGCCGAGGACATCATGCACTCCAACTCGTTCGTCTTGGTGGACGCCGAGGCTAAGGTCCGAGGCTACTACCGCGCCAACAACGACGGTATTGGCGACCTCGAGCGCGATCTGCGGGCTCTGGCCGCCGGCGAACCGCCCAAGCATTGATAGCGCCGCGCTTCGGTGTTAAGCCCGCGGCATGAGTGACCCCATCCCCGTCGCGCAGCGACTCAGCGTTGTGAAACCTTCTGCCACCGTCGCGGTTGCCCAGCGGGCGCGCGAGCTCAAGGCGCAGGGCATCGATGTGCTTTCCTTCAGTGTGGGGGAGCCGGACTTCGATACGCCCGCGCATATTCGCGAAGCCGCCAAGAAAGCGATCGACTCGGGAGCCACCCGCTACACGGCGGCGCGTGGGACCGTCGAGCTTCGAGAAGCGATCTGCGAAGCCTCTGCCAAGCGTCGTGCCGGGGTGACCTATGAGCCTTCCGATGTCGTCGTCTCGGTCGGCGCCAAGCACACGCTCTTCAATTTGGCGTTGGCGCTTTACGACGAAGGCGACGAGGTTCTGATCCCGGCGCCGTACTGGGTGAGCTATCCGGAGCAAGTCCGCCTTGCAGGCGCCGAGCCCGTGATCGTTCAAACGACCGAAGAGCAGGGTTTTCGCATGACGCCCGAAGCGTTGCGCGCCGCCATTACCGCGAAGACCAAGGCACTCATCCTCTGTTCGCCGTCCAACCCAACCGGTTCGGCGTACTCGGGCGAGCAGCTTCGTGCGCTCGCCGATGTTGCGGCCGAGCACAACTTCTGGATCATCGTCGACGAGATCTACGGCCAGCTGGTGTACGGAGGCTTCGACCAGAAATCGCTCGTCGAGGTCGCACCTGAGCTCAAGGATCGCATCATCATCGTCGACGGCGTCAGCAAGACCTTTGCCATGACCGGCTGGCGCATCGGCTGGATGCTCTCCCCCGCGTACGTCGCCAAGGCATGTGAGAAGATCCAAAGCCAGTCGACCACGAACCCGAGCTCGATTGCTCAGAACGCTGCCATCGCCGCGCTCCGCGGCCCCTGGGAGCCGTTGGAAGAGATGCGCCAAGCGTTCGAGGCGCGCCGGAGCATCATCGTCGAAGGCCTCAACGCGATCGACGGAATCAGCTGCGGGATGCCGGAAGGCGCCTTCTACGCCTTCGCCAACGTGCAGGGCCTGATCGGCAAGCAGGGCGGCGGCAAAAAGCTCGAAACCGACCTCGACGTCGCAGGCTATCTGCTCGAGGAAGCGCGCTGCGCCGTCGTGCCCGGGACTGCGTTCGGCGCGCCCGGCTTCGTGCGCATTTCGTACGCCGCGTCGAACGAGATGATTCGCGAGGGGCTAAAGCGAATCGGCGAGGCGGTTGGGAAGCTGAGGTAGCGGTTCGGCAGCGGCACTGACGCTTTCACTGACTCCGTCGCTGAGCCATCGCGATCGCCGCTCTCGCGAGTAGCGCGACTCCCAGCACCGTCAGCAGCAAGGAGCTTGGCGTCCTCGGGGCATAGCCCGCGCTCAGCAGCAACAAGAGCGCTCCGCCCAGCTGTCGGCGAACCGCATCTTTCGACATGATCGCCGCAACGGTCACCGCCGCGCCCACGCTTAGCGGGATCGCGTAGAGGATGAAGTCTCGATCGGGCAAGAAGTCGAGTCGCAGTGCGCCATAGAGCAAGTCGGGGAGGTTTCGCCCGACCAGGTGCTTCCAGACGATCATCCCCGTTGCGACGATGCCCCCGGCCAGGGCGGACAGGACGACTGCAGTCTTGCCGCGCAGCTCCCGC
Source organism: uncultured delta proteobacterium (assembly GCA_963712235.1). GTDB lineage: Bacteria > Myxococcota_A > Polyangia > Polyangiales > Houyiibacteriaceae > SG8-38. The sequence goes on along the minus strand of CAVQHC010000001.1, from coordinate 161,083 downwards.
CAGGGAATCGAGATTGCAAAGCCAATTGCGATTGGTACGGCCAGATAGGCCAACTCGCCAGACCAACGAAAGGCGTTCGAGAGGCGCTCGGAGTGCTCCCAGTACGTGCGTTCGCCAACCAGGTTCACCACCATCGAGAAAACGCCGCTCAGCGCGGCGACGAGCGTCAGCACCAACCCTACCGCGACGGGCCGGGTGGAGCGCCAATGCATTCCAGCGAGGACCAAGAGGAGGATCGTTGCATGGGCGAGGCCCGCGACCACGACGACCAGCTCGGGCCTCGTCCATGCGCGTGGCAAGAACGTCATCAAGGTGATGATGGGAACCAGAAGCCAGCCGAAGCTCGCGATGCCCGCGCGTGCAGAGAACGGGAGCCCGCTCTTCGGCGATGAAAGCGATGCCAGGCAGAATCCCAAAGCGACGAGCGCGCTCACGACACTGAGATTGCGCGCGAAGCCGCCCCAGGTATCGAGTCGAACTAGCGCATCGGTTGACCAGGTATCATGGCCCAAGAGAATCAGGACGCGATTGAGGATCAGGTCCGCGAAAGCAGAGACCCCCGCCATCCACGCGAGGGGAGGGGCGACCGCGAGGTAGGGCGAACCTTGCTCTTCTACGGGCGTGACGGCGGCCACGGCGGCTAGCGATGAGTCGATGCCCTCGGTCAAGATTTAGGGACCCTACGCGGGCAATCTAGCGTATTCAAGGCTCTCTGCTAGAACCTGTTAGATGACCGCTGTGCGCAACGACTGGACGCGAGACGAGGCCCGTGCGCTTCACGATTTGCCGCTGACCGACCTCCTGTTTCGGGCGCAGGAAGTCCATCGTGCAAGCCAGCCGCGCGACGCGGTGCAGCTCTGCTCGCTTCTGTCGATCAAAACCGGCGCCTGCCAAGAGGACTGCTCTTATTGCCCGCAAAGCTCGAAGTACGACACAGGCGTCGAAGCGGAGCGGCTGATGGATGTCGCCGACGTGCTCGGCAAGGCGCGCGAGGCGAAAGACGCCGGCGCCAGCCGCTTTTGCATGGGGGCGGCGTGGCGCAGCCCAAAGAAGGGAAGCCGGCAATTTCGGCAGGTTTTGGAGATGGTGCGTGGGGTGCGTGCGCTCGGCATGGAAGCATGTGTCACCCTCGGAATGCTCGACGATGACCAAACCCAAGAGCTCAAGGACGCCGGCCTCACCGCGTACAATCACAACCTCGACACCTCCGAGGAGTACTACGGCGAGATCATCACGACCCGCACGTACAAGGACCGTCTCGACACGATCGCGCGAGTCGCCGCGGCAGGAATTTCCGTTTGCGCGGGAGGCATCATCGGTATGGGCGAAAGCATCGACGACCGCGTCGGCATGCTCGTGACGCTAGCCAATCTCTCCCCGCAACCAGAGAGCGTTCCGGTCAATGCCCTCGTAGCGGTCCCTGGAACTCCGCTGGGCGACCGGAAGCCCGTCGATCCACTCGAGCTCGTTCGCATGTGCGCCGCCGCGCGCATCATGATCCCCGGAGCGCGAGTGAGGCTCTCGGCCGGCCGGGCGTCCTTGAGCCGCGAGGCACAGCTGCTTTGCTTCATGGCAGGCGCGAACAGCGTTTTCTTCGGTGACAAGCTGCTCACCACGGGGAACCCCGATCACGACGCGGACCTGAGCCTGCTCCGCGATGCCGGGCTTTCTGCCCTGGTCTCGGCTTCCGACGCCGCCGAGTGACGCATTTTCAGTTGGAATCATTGAGCTTTTGGCAGGGCGATCTATTGAATTTGATTTGCAACATCTATCGCGTATAAAGAAGGCATGCTCGTGTGCCACTGCCACGCGGTCAACGACCGAACGATTCGCCAATGCGTCAACAACGGCGCTCGAAGCGAGAATGAAGTCCGAGAGGCCTGCGGTGCAGGTTCTGGCTGTGGCAGCTGCAGGCCGGCGATCGATCGCTTGATCGAGCTTCACCACGACGCACAGAGCGGTATCGGCGGCAGCGGCGCGCAGGGCTGACCTCGCCGTGCACTGCTGACCTCGCGCTGATAACGCATTTCAAGTTCAGCTTTGACGCATTGCCACGGGCAATCGCCGTCTCTATGCTCGCTCGAAGGAAGATTCATGAAGGGCAACGACCAAGTCATCACCGTGCTCAACGAGGTGCTCACCTCGGAGCTTACGGCCATCAATCAGTACTTCATTCACTCGAAGATGTGTGAAGACTGGGGTTTCCAGAAGCTCGCGGCGAAGAAGCGCGAGGAGTCCATCGAGGAGATGAAGCACGCCGACATCATCATCGCCCGAATTCTGTTTCTCGAAGGCGTCCCCAACATGCAGCGCTACTTCCCGGTCAAGGTCGGTGAAGATGCGATTGAGCAGCATCGGGTCGATCTCGAGGTCGAGTACGACGCCGTCAAGCGTCTGAACGCTGGGATCGCCACTTGTGTGGAGAACGGCGACAACGGCACCCGCGAGCTCCTCGAAATGATTCTTCAGCAGGAAGAAGAAGGCATCGACTGGCTCGAAGCGCAGCTCCATCTCGTCGAGATCATTGGCAAGGAGCGATACCTCGCCGAGCAGATGGGCGACGGCGCCTAGCCCCAGCTCCTCTGCCTGCTAAAACCTTAGCGATGAACGCGCATCCGCTCGCTGGCCAGCCCGCGCCGTCCAACGTCCTCGTCGACGTCGCGAAGCTAATTGCCGCGTACTACGAAGACAAGCCCGACCCCAATGATCCGAGCCATCGCGTGAGCTTTGGTACCTCCGGGCACCGTGGCTCGTCGTTTCGACGCAGCTTCAACGAGGCGCACATCCTCGCCACGACCCAAGCGATCTGCGACTACCGCAGCGCGGAAGGAATCGACGGCCCGCTCTACATCGGCATCGATACACACGCCCTGTCGGCGCCGGCTGGCAGGACCGCCTTAGAAGTCCTCGCAGCCAATGGCATCGAGACCTGCATGGCGCCCGAAGGTCATTTCACGCCAACCCCGGCCGTTTCGTTTGCCATTCTCGAGCACAACCGAAACAGCTCGAGCGATGGCGACGGGATCGTCGTCACACCGTCGCACAATCCACCCGAAGATGGTGGCTTCAAGTACAACCCGCCGCACGGCGGGCCCGCGGACACCGAGGTCACCTCGTGGATCGAACGCCGGGCCAATCAGCTCTTGGCCGCCGGCCTAAAGGACGTGCGCCGACTTTCGTACGAGGCCGCCCTTCGCTCGGACACGACCCATCTCCACGATTTCATCACGCCCTACGTCGAAGCGCTGGAGACGGTCCTCGACATGCGAGCGATTTCGACCGCGGGGCTGCGAATTGGCGTCGATCCGATGGGCGGTGCGGGCATCGAGTACTGGCCCCGTATCGCCGAGCGTTACAATCTCCGGCTCGACATCGTGAACGACGTAATCGACCCGACGTTCTCGTTCATGACGCTCGATCGCGATGGAAAGATCCGCATGGATTGTTCTTCGCCCTATGCGATGGCGAGTTTGGTCGACCTCCGCAATCAGTACGATATCGCGTTTGGCAACGACACAGATTTCGATCGGCACGGCATCGTGACGAGCAGTTGGGGGCTTCTCAACCCGAATCACTATCTCAGTGTCGCGATCAGCTATCTGTTTACCGAGCGAAACTGGGACGGGCGAGCAGCGGTCGGAAAGACGCTCGTGAGCAGCGCGATGATCGACCGGGTCGCCAAGGATCTGCGCCGCCGGCTTGCAGAGGTGCCCGTCGGCTTCAAGTGGTTCGTTCAAGGTTTGCTCGACGGCTCCTACGGCTTCGGCGGAGAGGAAAGCGCAGGCGCCTCGTTCCTGCGCAAAGACGGCAGCGTGTGGACGACCGATAAGGATGGCATTCTTCTGAACCTCCTCGCCGCGGAAATCACCGCCACGACGGGCCAAGACCCAGGCGAGTGTTATCAGAGCCTGACGAGGCAGTTCGGCGCACCCGTGTACGAGCGCATCGACGCGCCCGCGACCCCGGAACAGAAAGCCGCCCTCAAGGCGATGAGCGAGTCGGATCTCGATGCCTCGGAGCTCGCCGGCGAACCCATCCAACAAGTGCTCACCAGGGCGCCGGAGAACGACGCATCAATCGGCGGGCTCAAGGTCACCACGGCGAATGGCTGGTTTGCGGCGCGGCCGTCCGGCACCGAAGACGTGTACAAAATCTATGCCGAAAGCTTCGTCGGCCGCGAGCATTTGGCGCTCATTCAAAAGGAAGCGAAAGACCTCATCGGCCGCGTGTTCGAAAAGAGCGCGAGCGCTTGAGGGGCTAGCTCAATCGTGTTTCACTCCGCCGCGTGTTTGCGCTCGTAACCGGTGGAGGCGGCCGCCTCGGTAATGTTTTGGTTCGAAGGCTCCTCGAGCGAGGCCAACAGGTGCGGGTGTTGGAGCCAGGAAGCCTGCCCGAGTCCCTGATCGGCCTCGACATCGACTTCGTGTCTGGTTCGGTGCTCGACGCAGGCGATGTTGCCCGCGCCATCGATGGGGTGGACGTCGTCTATCACCTCGCCGCCAAAATCGACCTCAGCCCAAAAAAAGACCCGATGATGTACAGCATCAACGTCGATGGGACGCGAAAGGTCGTCGACGCTTGCCTCGCTCGCAATCTGAGATTGGTTCACACGAGCTCCCACCATGCGCTCGTGCGCGAGCCTCTCGATCAGCCGCTCACCGAGGAAAAGCCGCTCGCTCTCGACGAGAAATGCGAATACCACCGGTCCAAAGCCATCGGCGAAACGATCGTCCTGGATGCCTGCGCGCGAGGGCTCGATGCGGTCATCGTGAACCCCGGATCGATGATCGGTCCGCACGACTACGAGCCATCGATGATCGGCGCAGCGCTCATCGACATGTACTTCGGTCGCGTCCCCGTCTTGCTCGAGCTGCTGAGCGACTACGTTGATGTTCGTGACGTTGCCGACGGCATGATCGCGGCCTCTGAGAAGGGACGGCGCGGCGAGCGCTACTTTCTCACCGGTGACGTCATTCCCATCACGCAGATGGCCTCGCTCTATGCAGAGCTCACGGACGCAAAGATCCCGACCCGCGCATTGCCGCTTTGGGTAGGTTGGGCCTTGCTGCCATTCTCGCTGCTTAATAGCGCCATCACCAAGAGGGAGCCCTTTCTGACGGCCGACATGCTCAGGGCAAGCGTCTCCAATGAAGTGGTCTCACATGACAAGGCGCACCGCGAGCTCGGGTACACGATTCGCCCGCTCCGCGAATCGCTCACCGATGCAGTCGCTTGGTATCGGGAACGGGGCTGGCTCGGCGCATGATGAGGGTTTCGCCGTTGACATGGCTCCCGTGCTACACATGAATCAGCCATGAGTGGTAGAGAGCCCAAGCGCCATCAGGATCTCGAAGACGTGATCGACGTCATCGCTGCGTCCTACGACGGCGACGAGGAAATCAACAACCTCGATAGCGCCGCGCTTCCAAACAAGCGCGCCGTCATCACGGCCTTCAATCACATCACGCCCGTGCTCTACATGGGTTTCTACACCACCCGCGCTCTGAACCGAACCAATCTTCGCTACGCGGTCAGCGAGCACCTCTACCCAGCGCAAGACATTTTGGTCGAGCAGATCGATCGCGCGATTCGCTACCAAGAGCGCATGGGCCAGGTGTCTGACCAGAAGCCCGAAGGCTGGAGCGAAGATGTCGTTTTGCGTCTCTTCCAGAAAATCCCCGAGCTCCGGCGTGTCCTCAATACCGACATTCGAGCCGCGTACGATGGAGATCCGGCCGCAGCCAGCATCGAAGAGGTGATTTTCAGCTACCCGAGCGTACAGGCCATCACTGCATATCGGGTCGCGCACGAACTGTGCATGTCGAACGTTCCGATGATTCCTCGAATCATCACGGAGCACGCGCACAGCAAATCCGGCATCGACATCAACCCGTGCGCGCAGATTGGCGAGAGCTTCTTCATCGACCACGGTACCGGGGTCGTGATCGGCGCAACCGCCGTCATCGGCCGCAATGTGAAACTCTACCAGGGCGTGACACTGGGTGCTCTCAGTGTTGCTTGGGACGAAGCGCGCGGATGCCATGCAACGAAGCGGCACCCGACCATCGAAGATGACGTGACGATCTACGCCGGAGCCTCGATCCACGGTGGCGACACCATCATCGGGAAGGGCTCGGTGATTGGCGGCAACGTCTGGCTGACCAAGTCTGTTCCACCGGGGTCGAAGATTTTCGGCCGCGCAAAGTAGAGAATCGGGGCCGCTAGCTGGCTTCGCCGAGCTTCTCTTTGACCTTGTCGTAGACGGCCTTGAGGTTGGTGAGCTCGCTGAGCTCGTCTTCACCGATGGTGATTTCGTAGTCCTTCTCGACGTCAGCAACGATCTCGATCGCCATCATGCTGTCGATCCCCAGGTCCGCGAACGGCGTCTCCTCCGGGATATCCTCGACTTCCGTCACCTCGGTGATGATCTGCCTCAGCTCGATTTTAAGCTTGTCCGACATGCCGCCCGTATATGCTTGCGTTCCCGAACAGCGTCAAGCATTTGAAAACTGGCCGATCGGCCTGTTTCGAATGTGGTAAAGACCGGAGATTACGGTACCTTTGGGCCCGCAGGTCATATGAGCTGGATTTCCGAAAAGGCGCACACCGAGCTGGCGCGCGTCCGCGACGCGCAAGCCAAGAAGATCTATCCGTATTTTCGCCCGTTCGAGTCTGGGGGGCTGCACACGACGATCGCCGGAAAGCCGATCGTCAATTTCAGCTCTAACGACTATCTGGGCCTCACGACCCATCCGAAGGTCAAAGAGGCTGCCAAGGCTGTCATCGATCAGTTCGCCTGCGGGCTCAGCTCGTCGCGCGTCCAGGCTACGGCGACGTTGCACGTCGAGCTCGAGAAGCGACTGGCCGCCTGGTTCGGATTCGAGAAGTCGCTGATCTTCACGACTGGCTATCAGGCGATGGTCGGGACCATCATGTCGCTGGCCGACAAAGACACGACAGTGGTCCTCGACAACTTGAGCCACGCCTGCATTCTCGACGGGACCTTTTTGGCCGCCGGGACGCCGATGCGCGCGCCCGAGGTTCGCTTCTTCAATCACAACAGCGCCAAGGCCCTCGATCGCGTTCTCCGAAAGCGAGACCGGAAGAACGCGCTGGTCCTGATCGAGGGCATCTACTCGCTAGACGGCGATGAGGCTAAAATTCAGGAGTTCATAGAAGTATGCGCCAAGCATGAAAACGTCGCGATCGTCTGTGACGATGCGCATGGGACGGGCACGCTAGGCGCCGGAGGCCGAGGCATCATCGAGAAGTACGGACTCGAAGGGCAGATCCCGGTCGTCATCAGCACCTTTTCAAAGACGCTTGGCGGCATCGGGGGGATTCTGCTGGGCGAGGCCGACGTCGTCGACTTCATCAAGCACACGGCGCGCTCCTTCCTATTTAGCGCGTCGCTTCCTGTGCCTATCGTGGCAGCGGCCGGTGCCGTCCTCGACATGCTCGAAGCCGACGGCGAGGCCCTCGTCAGCGAGCTGCATGAAAAGGCCGCGTACATGCGCAAGGGCCTCACCGACATGGGCTTCGACCTCGGCGAAAGCAACACTCACATCATGCCGATCATGATTCGCGATGAGACCAAGGCGATGATGACGCACGTGGGTCTCTTGGAGAGTGGCATTCTGATGGTCCCGATCATGTACCCGGCTGTGAAAGAAGGCGAGGAGCGCCTCCGATTGAACGTGACTCGCGGCCACAGCTATGAAGACATGGACAAGGCGCTGGACGTGCTGCGCACGCTCGCCGATTCGTTCTCGCTGGTCGGAGAGCCGGCGAAATCGGCAGCTACGTAAGATCGATTGAGACACCGGGGCGCGGAAAAAAGGCGCGACGCGGGCCTGCGTCGTCGGCTCGGCTTGCAAATCTGGTCGGTAGGACTTGGGGGCGGGGACCAGGCAAGCCTCGCCTCGGCGCGCGCGCCAATCCGTGGTGGTTGCTGTCGTGCGGATTGTCACTTGCGACGTCGACTCCGACCCCCATCGCGCCTTTTTTCCGCGCCCCTCCATACGGAGACAGGGCGAACCCGGTTTCCCAACGGCAGGCGGCAGCGCGAGCCCGAAGGGCGAAGCCCGGCGCGAATGCGCCGGCAAGGCAGAGCGAAGCGAATGCCGCGCCAGGGAGGATTACGGGTGGGGGTGGGCGGGGCGGTTCAATCAAACCAAACCAGCCAACCCACCCAAGACCCGCCCCCCCAAACACCCGCGGCAGCACAAGCCGCACAGCGCCCCCCGCCGCCCCCACGCGAGCGCCTAGGGCTGGTGGCACCAGTCTCCAGCCCTACAGATTGCCCAGCACTGGAGGACTCCGATGAAGCTTCAAGGGAATACGATTTTGATTACCGGCGGGAGCGCTGGGATTGGTTTGGCGATGGCGAAGGAGTTCGTCTCGCTCGGAAACACGGTGATCATCACCGGCCGAAATGGCGATAAGCTCGAGGCCGCTCGTAAGGAGACGCCCGCCCTCGAGATCATCCAGAGCGATGCGGCGGATCCCGGTGCAGTTCAGGCCCTCGCTGCGGAGGTCACTCAGCGCTTCCCGGCGATGAACGTCCTGGTGAACAACGCGGGCGTGATGATCCCGCGAAACCACACCGGGCCTAGCGATGATCTCCGCGCATTGACCGCCGAGCTCGACGTCAACCTGGCGGGTCCGATTCGCATGGTGTCGGTGCTGATCGATCGACTCAAAGCCAACCGAGGGACCATCATCAACGTGTCGTCGGGCCTCGCGTTCGTGCCCCTTCAGCTCAGCCCCATCTACTGCGCTACCAAAGCGGCGCTTCACTCGTACACGATCGCCCTGCGCCAGCAGCTCAAGGACGAAGGGGTCGAGGTGATCGAGCTCATGCCACCCGCGGTGCGCACCGAGCTGACCGCGGACATGCCGGAAGACGGAGATTTCAAGATCCTGACCACCGCTCAGCTCATGGACGAAACCTTCAAGGGCCTTCGCGCTGGCCGTCTCGAGATCCGACCGGGCCAAGCCAACCAGCTCTACTGGATGTCCAGAATCGCCCCCGGCTTCATCAACGCCCAGCTCGAAAAGGGCTCCAAGTCGATGGTCCCGCCGCCTGAGTCGCGCTAGCCGACGTCCGCTTAAACGAAACGGGCCCCAAGCATTCGCTCGGGGCCCGCCCAGTGTGTCGTCCGAAGACCTTAGTTCTTCGGCTTCTTCGATACGATATGGAACTCGACGCGGCGGTTCATCGCCTGCTCTTCTTTGGACGCTGGCGTCCGGTACGAGCGGCTTCTTCGGTCCGAAGCCCTGCGCAACCAGCCGTGACCTACTGACCTGGCCTCTGCCGACGAGGTAGCGCACCACGGTGTTCGCGCGCTTCTTCGACAGAATCATGTTGTACTTGAGGCTGCCGGTCTTGTCGGTGTGACCTTCGACCCGGATCTTCTTGATCTCCGGGTGAGCGATCAACACTGCCGCGACGTTGTCGAGCAGTGCCCAGGAGCGCTTTTGTAGCTTGGCGCTTCCGGACTTGAAGTAGACCTTCTCGAGAATTTCGAGCTTCCCCGCACCGATGACGACGAGCTGCTTCCCTTGGCAGCCCTGATTCTCCAACGTGCCGGGATCGTCTGGGCAGTTGTCGATTCGGTCGGGGACGCCGTCACCATCGCGATCCGGATCGGGACAGCCGTTGTTCTCCGGCGCGCCGGCGTCGTTCGGACACTGGTCGTCGGCGTCGAGAATTCCATCGCCATCGTTGTCCGGATCGGGACAGCCGTCTTCGTCCTCGAAGCCGTCGATGTCTTCGGCCTGGTCCGGACACTTGTCGGTGGCATCTGAAATACCGTCTCCGTCGTTATCCAAGTCTGGACAACCGTCCTTGTCCTGGAAGCCATCGTCGTCCTCGGCCTCGGTCGGGCACTGGTCGAGCTCGTCCGGAATTCCGTCCCCGTCCGCGTCCGGCGCCTTCGTGACCCCCGGCATCGTGTAGCCGAGCATGGCGAAGACGCGCCAATCCGGCGCCCCGTATCCGGCCGTGACCCCCGCGCTTCCGCCCACGCCGAGCGTGAACCCGAAGTCTGGAAGCCACTTGAAGCCACCGAGCACCTCGACCGGGGTCTCGTTCTTCGACCACATCTTCACGGTGGGATTGGCGGCGGTTCGGCCAAAGACCTCGCCCGAGATCATGAAATGGTCGCTACCCAGCATGACCAAGACACCACCGCTGTAGGTGAACTCGTTTCCGACGAAGTACGGACCGACCTGCCGCTGACGCTCGGTACCAAGCTTGTAGCCTGCCTGGATGGGGATGCGAACGTAGTCGCCCGCGTTGAAGTCGAGAAGCAGCTCGAACCAGCCGCCGAGGTAAGGCTTCTGGTCGGCCTGACCTGCGAAGGACTGCCGGCTGCTGGCCAGCGAAGCCGTGTTGATCGTCAGCGTGGCCTGAGCGCCAATTTGGAACACATCGTCGCGCGTTCCGAAGAAGTTGAATCGACCGCCGAAGTAGAGATCACCCAGGTTCGAAGGCTTCATTCGGCCCTCCCGGCACAGTACTACCCCATCCCCTTCTTGAATCATGAAGTCGTACGGCATGTCCACGTAGAGCACGATGCGATCCGCCAGACCGATGTTCAGCATCAGGTGCCCGGTCATCTGCTGATGAACGACCTTCTGACCATCGACGACCGCAGTCGTCCGAGTAGTCGAGCCAGACCTGGAAACCGAAGCGTGCATGGCCTTGGCCGTCGGGCGTGCTGGTCGCAAAGCCGTCCGTCGCGAGCTCGGCCGGCCGGAACTGATTGAGGTCGATCTGCGCCCCTTGCGCGGCGGCGCTCGAAGAGGCCCCCACCACGAAAGCCGCCAAAATCACAACCCAACCCCAGTTGAACATCCTTGGGTTATTCGTCTCCATCACGCTCTCCCTCCCATTCCCCGTCTGCAAGGTGCCAAAGCGCCTGCGAGCGACCCCTTTTGTATCATTTTTTCGGGGAAAAAGGAAAAAGGGAGGGCGGCGTCAGTTTAGTTACACCGCCCGCCCACCCCCACCCGTAATCCTCCCTGGCGCGGCATTCGCTTTGCTCTGCCTTGCCGGCGCCTTTGCGCCGGGCTTCGCCCTTCGGGCTCGCGCTGCCGCCTGCTGTCTTGGGGAGGTGGGGGGCGGGCGTCGCTGTTCGGCTTGTGCTGCCGCGGGTGTTGGGGGGGCGGGTCTTGGGTGGGGGGCGTGGTACGGTTTGATTGAACCGCCCCGCCCACCCCCACCCGTAATCCTCCCTGGCGCGGCATTCGCTTTGCTCTGCCTTGCCGGCGCCTTCGCGCCGGGCTTCGCCCTGCGGGCTCGCGCTGCCGCCTGCTGTCTTGGGGAGGTTGCTTGGTCCTGTCTCTGTATGGAGGGGCGCGGAAAAAACCCGTCATGGGGTGGAGTCGACGTAACGAGTGACAATCTCGGCGCCAGCGTGGGGGCGGCGGGGTGGGGAGCGCGGGTCCTTACTTCCGGCTGTCGTTTGTTCAGCGGCGACGAACGAAATGCATTTCGCGCGCGAGTGAACCCTTCATCCCCACCCCGCCGCCCCCACGCGAGCGCCTGAGCCGAGCCGTTCGATGGAACCCCGTGACGGGTTTTTTCCGCGCCCCGTTACGCTCGCGCGCACCTTGGTGTCGGGATTGATCCCTACTTCTTGGGGAAGTAGAGGCTCACGGTCTCTGCGATGCAGGCCGGCCTGTCTTCGCCTTCGACTTCGACGGTCACACGCACCACGGAAAGGATGCCACCCTTCGCCTCGTCGACCGAAACGACCTCGGCGCCTCCGCGAATGCGAGAGCCGACCTTCACGGGGGCGGGGAAGCGAACTTTGTTCGTGCCGTAGTTCACCGCGAACTCGAAGCCACGAACCTCGAAGATCTCGGGCATGAACGAGCTCACGAGCGAAAGCGTCAAGTAGCCATGTGCAATCGTCGCGCCGAAGGGCCCGGTCTTTCGCACGCCCGACGTCGACATGAATCCACTGATGGTCGTTGGTCGCGTCCGCAAATTTATCGACGCGATCTTGCTCCATCGTCAGCCAAGCGCTGTGGCCCAGGTGCTTGCCGACGGCGCTTTTGAGTTCGTGGGGGGATTCGAAGATCGTTGCTGCCATGGGTCGGCAGGATAGCGTCACACCGTCTGGCCGTCGACCACCGTCTTCGCGGCGTTCATGTCGGTCACGCCGCCCGATACGATGAACGCCATGAACTCCGCCCCGTCGGCGTCGAGTAGGTGCACGCGTTCGCGCGGCACGACGATCAAGTTACCCGCGAAGTTGTAGGACTCCGGCAGGTACACCGAGACGTGCCCGGCCAAATGCGGGTCGTCGAAGCGTTCGTTAGTGAGGAACCCGAGCACTTTGAGCCCGTGCCGATTGACCTCGACCGCGACCGGCTTGTCGAACTTGCGCTTGCTTCCTACGAACGCGCCAAACAAATCCCGGAGCGAGTTGTAGAGAATTCGAACGAGCGGCACGCGCCGCATGCCCGCCTCCAAGCCCGAGATCAGCTTGTCGCCGACTACGTTGCCGGCCAGGTAGCCGATCAGCGTGATCCCAGCGGCGGCGATCACGATTCCCAGCCCGGGGATTCGCGCATTGAGCCATCGATCGAGCGTCGTCACCGTGAAGACGACGACCCAGACCGTGATGGCGACCGGTGCAAGGACCAAGAGCCCCTGCGCGAAGCTTCTCGTCAGCGTTCTCATGCGATTCTCCTATCACCCGCTTGCGCCCCGCGCATTACCAGACAGAACGCGCGGGGTGCCGGTCCTGTTCCCACATTGGCATCGCATCACGCCCGGGATTCGCCACATGTTGCTGGGCACGCTGTTTTTCAGCGCGATGACCGTGTTCGCGAAGTTCGCCGGCGAACGGCTGCCGACCATGGAGCTCGTTCTCGCTCGGGTGCTCGTGACTCTCTTCATGAGCTGGTGGGCGATTCGAGGCCTCGGGATCTACCCCTGGGGCAACAACAAGAAGCTGCTCTTGCTCCGCGGCTTCGCCGGTTTCATGGGCTTGAGCTGCTACTTCTACGCAATCAATCATCTGCCGCTCGCCGACGCCACGGTGATTCAGTTCTGCAACCCGATGCTCGCAGCGCTCATTGCAGCGGTTGCGCTCAAGGAACGGCTGCGTGGCTTGGACGTGTTTGCAACCCTGTTCAGCATGGCGGGCGTCGTGCTCGTCGCCCAACCGAGTTTTCTATTCTCCAGCGGTGTGTCCTTGGATCCAGTCGCGGTCCTCATTGGCGTCGTGGGCGCGATCTTTTCTGCAATTGCCTACGTCGTCATCCGTCGCCTTGGCTCCACCGAACACCACATGGTCGTCGTGCTTTACTTCCCCCTCGTCACCGGTCCTGCTTCTTTGCCGCTCTTGGCCCTCGAAGGCATCGTGCTTCCACAGGGCATCGAGTGGCTGCTCTTGTTGGGGATTGGCGTTGCAGCACAGCTCGGCCAAATCGAGATTACCAAAGGCTTCAAGCTCGAGACGGCCGGCCGCGCGTCCTCTGTCACGTACCTCCAGATCGTTCTCGCGTACACCTGGGGGGTTCTCTTCTTTGGTGAGTACCCGAACACCATCAGCATCGTCGGGGCGTTTTTGGTCGTGCTCGGCGTATTCAGCCTGACTCGGCGCCGTCAGTCCTGAAGCAAGGGGTCGAACAAGCCGGGGTCGACGCCGAGCCCTTCGAGGTTTTCGGCGCCTTCGACGTTGCTGATGAATGTCATCGTGCGCCCCCAGCCTTCGTGTTGCGTGGAGACCTTCGCGCCGGTGCCGAGCTCCGTCCAGCCCTCCCAGCTCGTTTCGATGCCGCCGATGGGGATGATCTGCACCCACATGCGCCAGGCTTCCGGGAGGCCATCGTCGCCGGGGATCCACAGGTATGCATCGCCCGGCGTGACGCCACCCGAGCTGTAGCTCACGAGGAGAGCATCGCGTCCGTCGTCGAGCTTCACGAGCGAGCGTTCGACGCCAGGGTCGAAGAATTTCACGATCGGGTTGAGCCAGAAGGAGTCATTGATCCAGTACGCGTAGGCTGCGCTGAGTGCTTGCTTCGCGTCGTCTCCAGTTTGTTCGGAGTCGGAGCGCCACGCCCGGCCGGTTTGGTCCCGCGTGCGGAAGAGGGCGCGCGAATCGCCCCAGCGAAGCTCGACGAGGCCTCGCTCACGGTCCCAGACGTAGTGATGCCGCTCGAAGAACGACCATCGCACGGCTCCGGTTCGGTCCCAGGCCTCCTTGTGCACGGCCGCCTCCATCGATCGCGCCAGCGCGTCGGCCTCGGGCCCGGGCTCGCCCTCAGGCCTCGGCTCATCGAGCGAGTAGCCCAGTGCGACCAAGCCAACAAGCCCCGCAATGAGAATCGCCGCTAAGATCTTGAACGCGCGCATCATCAGAATCGCCGCCAGCCTACACTGTGCAGAGGGGGTGTAAAAGCGCTATGAGTCTCCCCATGGCCCATTCGCACGGACAACACGGCGGCGCAGAAGCCGGTTCGCCAACGATCGACACGCGCGAGCGGGGCGCCCCCAAGGACGGCGAGCCCCAGTTCATGGATCGCCGGCTGTTCATGCAGTTGTTGGTGTTCCAGGTGCCCAGCGGGACGTCCATCGCCGCCAACCAGGACGCATTGCTCTCGGCCCTTAAAGAAGCCGACATCCCAGCGGTGGTGTACGCCGACGCCAACGACCCCCGCGGCGTGGCCCTACTGACCTTCGGCGAGGACCCCGCGGTATTCGTCGATTCGGTCCGTCCGTTGTTTGAGGCGGCGCCCCTGCGTGACTGGACGCTGCGCCCCGAGCTCACGATGATCGGCCGGACCTACAGCAGCGGCTACGAGAAGGACCTCGCGTTCTGGCTCCTCGATCGCCCCAGGCAAACGGTCCTCAACCCGGATTGGAACTGGGCGGTTTGGTACCCGCTTCGTCGCACCGGCGCATTCGAGCAGCTCGAAGGAAGAGAGAAGGGTGGGATCCTTCGCGAGCATGCCACGATCGGGCGCGCCTACGGCGACCAAGATCTCGCACACGATGTGCGTCTCGCCTGCCACGGTCTCGACGCCAACGACAACGAATTCCTGATTGGTTTGATCGGGTCGACGCTTCATCCGCTTTCGCATGTCGTCCAGTCGATGCGGGGCACGGTGCAGACCTCGCAGTACATTCAGCAGATGGGACCGTTCTTCGTCGGACGTGCGATCGGTCGTCATGCGGGCCCCCAGAAGTGAGACCGCATGCCTGGTAGTACGTTCGGTCGTCTTTTCCGCGTTACTACGGCGGGTGAAAGCCACGGCCCAGCCAACGTGGTCATCATCGACGGCTGTCCCCCCGGGCTTCCGCTCTCGGAGGAGGACCTCATCCCGGACCTCGAGCGCCGGCGTCCTGGGCAGAGCAAGATCGTCACGCAGCGCAAGGAGCCGGACAGCCCCGAGATTCTCTCCGGCGTGTTCGAAGGCGAGACGACCGGAACGCCTATCGCCATCATCGTCCGAAACAAAGACCAGCGGACGCGTGACTACACGAATATCAAGGAGGTGTACCGCCCGGGGCACGCCGATTACACTTTCGACGCGAAGTTTGGTCGCCGTGATTACCGCGGAGGTGGCCGCAGCAGCGCGCGCGAAACCGTGGCTCGCGTGGCTGCAGGCGCCGTGGCCAAGAAGCTCATTGCCGAGGCGTTCGGTGGGGAGGTGCTCGGCTACGTGACGCAGGTCGGGGATATCGAAGCAACGATTCCCCTGGAGGTCACGCTCGATCAGGTGGAAAAGCTTCCCGATGGCGAGCCGAACATCGTCCGCTGTCCTGACCCGGAAGCCGCAGCGCGCATGGTCAAGCTCATCGAGAAGATGCGCAAAGACCAGGACTCGGTCGGCGGCGTCGCTGAGATCGTCGCACGCAACGTGCCTGCGGGACTGGGCGAGCCGGTCTTCGACAAGCTCAAGGCCGACCTTGGTAAGGCCCTGTTCAGTCTGCCAGCGGTGCTAGGGGTCGAGTACGGCGCCGGCTTCGCGGTCGCTACCGCGCGTGGCAGCGACAACAACGACGCTTTCGAAACGGACGCTGAGGGCATCGTCCGAACCCGCAGCAACCGCCACGGCGGCATGCTCGGCGGAATTTCGAGTGGGATGCCGATCGTTCTTCGGGCTGCCGTCAAACCGACCAGCAGCCTTCCTCGAAGCCAGGACACGGTCACGTCGACTGGCGACGCGACGACGATTCGGACGACCGGTCGTCACGATCCCTGTCTGTTGCCCAGGTTCATTCCGATGGGCGAGGCGATGGTCGCGCTCGTGCTAGCCGACCACTGGTTGCGCTGGCAAGCGATACGGTTCTAGCGCGCGAAGTTCCAGGCGATGATCGCGATGGCGGCGGTGACGAGGACTGCGGTCCACAGAAGGCTCCCGCTCTTGCTATCTTTGGAGCCGTCCGAGCCGACGGCACGCCGAAACCCGCCAATCATGTTGCCCATGACGCCCGTGGTTTGTCCGCCAACCGCGTTTCGGGAGGGGCCATGGCCCTTCTTCTCTCGCTTCTTGGTGTTGGAGCTCTTCTTCTGATACCGCTTCGACATTCGCGCCATCTTATCCGGGATCGAGGCTCGCGTGAATCGCTTTTTGCGGAGGTGAGAGGGTGTAGTGCGGTATCGGCTGTCGGTCCCGTCGGCACCTCTGGTGTTCTTGCTCACATGTCGCGAGGAGCTGCGGCTGTGCGTCAGGAGACCGATGGGCGAGCCATCGTTCCTTTGCACGTGCGGCCTCCGAATGTCCCATGCTTTCGAGGGCCAAGGCGCGACTCCGCAGCAAGCTCTCGTCGTGCGGCGCCAGTCGGAGGCCGGCCTCTGCTGCGAATAGAGCGTTTTGGTCTCGGGAGAGACTGCCATACGCCCGTGTGAGGTCACGCCAGGCGCGCGGGTCCTGGGGCGAAGCCTCGGTGACCCGCTGATAGGCCTCTGCTGCCGCCTTCCAGCGCCAGACTCGGGCGTAGGCGTCCCCGCGTACGCGATCGAAAACGGGACTCGGACCGATCAACATCTCGGCGCGCTTGGTAAATGCGTCGACTTCGCTGGGCCGGCCCTGCGCCGAAGAGAGGCGAGCGCGCAGGACGAGAGCCCGAGCGCTCAGAACGTCGGACTTCGATTCGCGTGCCAGGCGCAACGCGCGCTCGATGCTCGGCTTGGCGACATGCACGTGTTCCTGCGTGGCATGCAGAAGCGCGAGGGCCTGCGTGAGCAACCGTTCGACAACGGGTCGCCCTGCGCCGCCCGTGGGCTGCTGTTCGCCCGCCCCCGCTCCCATCCAGACCGTTGCGGCGCCCACCTCGGTCACGGGCTGTTCGAGGCAAGGATCGAGCGCGACCTTGCCACGCTTTTCGGCGCCCTGTGCGAAGCGGATCCCTCGGTCGCTGCGGCTGGCTTCACAGGCCAGGGCTTGGAACTGCAGGCTGTGTTTGCGGTGTAGCAAGCGTGCATCGACCTGCAGCGGGAGCTCGAGCCGGCGCGGAAGCGTCATCGAGTAGCGAACCGCCTGCGCATCGTGTGCCGGCAGCGTGCGGTCGAACGCCGGCGCAGAGAAGCGGTGAACTTGATGCAAGATCTCCGGGGTGGCTTCCGCATCGAGGAGCGTCGCACGCAGCACGAAGACCTCGTCGTTGCGGTCCCCGTTCGGACGCGACAGCCCGAGCAGCCTGCCTGACGCATCCCGAACTTCGACCTCGACCCAGACATCCTGCATGTCGCGCGCACCTCCCGGGAATCGGTGGCCCGCATCTCTGTTTTCGAGCAGCACGTCAAAGACGAGCCGCTCCGCGCCGCGGAGCCTCGATTCTTCCGGGAGAAGGTAGCGTCGTGGGCCGGCGCGCACCGCCCCGATGTCGACGATCGCGGCGCCCTCGAGCTTTTCGGTGGCCTGCGTGGCTTGTCTCGGGTCCGGCAACTGGACCGCCATTGCCGTGTGGGACGCGGCCCAGCGATGACCGCTCACCATCCCGTCGTGGGCGCCGGCCATCTCCGCATCGGATGCGGACACGGGCGCCATGTGGCAGCCCTGGCAGCTGTTCTCTTCGACCGAGGTGAGCTGATCTTGCACCGATCCGGCGAAGGCCGAGGAAGCCCAGTCGCCCAGGTCGTCGATGCCGGGAAGATGGTTCTCGTTTCCGATCGCCGGGCCCGAAAAAGAGCGGTGACAAGAGCCGCAAAGCGCTGCTGTGCGGAGCGGCTCCATCGTGAGCCGCGCGCGGTGTGCTTCGATCTCTTTGGGGCTCGCTGGGTCAGGAAGGAGGACGGCTCGGTCGGTGAGAGAGAAGCTCGCGTTGCCGTCGGGCCGTGTGGACTCGACGCTGTGGCAGACCAGGCAGGTGATGCCGGCGTACGCGAGGTCGTTGTCCGGCATGACGTTCCGGTCGATGTCGCCCGACATCAGGAGAAGCGGGTCGTGGCACCCGGCGCAAAATCGGCTTTCGTGCGCGCCACGCTCCTCGCGGAATTGGTCGATGCTTGCCCGGTACCACGGGTTGTCGAACGACGCATAGGCGTGCGCGCTATTGGTCCAGTGCGACGCGACGTCGGAGTGACAGTCCGCACAATCGTCGGTCGTGGCGATCCTCGTGAGATCCAAGGCCGGAGCGCGCATGAGCGAGGGGCTCAGGGCCTTTCCGGTGGAGCGAAGCGGCTCCGGTGCGTACGAGCAGCCCCCTATCCAAATCAACGCCATGAAAAGCCAGCGAGTCATATCGTCTAGGACGTTCGACGCCCCCTTTCGGATCTGATTCGGCTCAGAGCGTGCCGAAGCTGACGAAAATCTGCGTGAGGAGCGCGTCGGCCATCAAGATACTGATCGAGACCACGACGACCGAGCGGGTGGTCGAGCGGCCGACGCCCTCGGTGCCGCCACGGGTTTGAAGGCCGAAGTAGCAACCCAAAATGGCGATCAAGAAGCCGAAGAACGGCGTCTTGGAGACGCCGCTCACGAAGTCATTGATTCTGATGGAGTCGAGCGCTGTCGAATAGAAGAACTCCATCGGAATCCCGTAGGACAGCGCCGCGACGAGCATCGAGCTGATCATCCCGAGGATGAACGCGACGAACGTGATCAAAGGCATGATCACGACGCATGCGACCAGGCGCGGCACCACGAGCTTGCGAATCGGGTCCGCTCCGAGGGCTCGGATGGCGTCGACTTGCTCGGTCACCGCCATCGAGCCGAGCTCTGCCGCAATTCCTGCCGCGATCCGGCTGCCGACGACGAGCGCCGTCAGCGAAGGCGCGAGCTCGCGGGCCTCCGAAACCGCGATCACGCGGCCGAGAGTGTCCTTGGCGCCAAAGGCCTCCATGGACACCGCAAACTGAATGGTCATGACGATTCCGACGAAGATCGCCGTCGCAGCCGCGATCGCAAGGCTTCGGACGCCAAGCTGCTCGAGTTGGTAGATGAACTCGCTGGTGTCGAAGCGCGTCGTGAACATCGTGCGAAGCGTCCGCCCAGCGAGGAGCGTCGAGTCGCCCACCTCTTCGACGAACTTCCGAAGACGTTGGATCTGAAAGTCGGCCCAGGTCGTGAGGTTGTGAGGTCTGGTCGACGGCGATGCGGAAGTCACGGCTGATCCGTCCTCGTCGTGAAGCCTGCGAGCACCCGGTCCAAATCCGGCAAGGCCTCGTCGAAGGTCGGGCCAGGCGGGGTGATCAGGCCAAAGTCATAGACGCAGCCGTTCTTCTTGAGGATCTGCAGCAGTATCTGACGCGGGACACCGTCGAGCTTGGCCGTGAATTGCGTGCGCAGCGCTTCGCGTCCGTCCATTGGAACGAGGAGCTCTTCGACCAGCTCTCGCTCGGTGAATCCGATCATCAGGTGGCTTCGAAGTGCCGTGAGGGGGATGTCCAGGGCGGGGTCACACTCGGAGTCGACGTGAATGACCGCCTCCTTGGAATTGTTGTGCCAGGCCAGGTCGTTTTGCCGATCGACCGTGACAGCTATCCAGCCCTCGCCGAGCAGACCGACCCGATAGCTGGTCGCCTCACCCCGATAGACTCCGTTTTGGAGCGTGCCGGTGGTGGCACAGCCCATCGCTGCCAGGCTCATCAAGAGCCAGATTGCCAGCCGCCGCCTCACTGCGCCCGACTCTAACACGCCGAGCTTTCTTGTCGATTTGGACTTTTGACCCTCCGGGTGGGCCGGGCCCGTCTTGGTTCGCTAGACTGTAGGGACCGTGAGTTGGGGGGCTCAACCAGAACAGACGACGCAGATTCGCGGCATGGCGACCTTGGATCGGCTCGTCGTCGAGGGGAAGTTGCCTCCGGACCGCTACGACGAGGTGGTCATCCACGCGCAGCGGACCCAGTCGACCGCCGAGGAAGCGATTCTGCAACTCGGTCTGATGGGCGAAACGGAGCTCCTCAAGTACCTCGCGGGCCTCTACAAGACCCAGTTCGTGAGCTCCGAGCGACTAGCTAAGGCTGCAATTGACCTCGGGCTCCTCCAAAAAGTGCCCCGCAAGCTCGCCAAGCGACTGACCGCCTTTCCGATTCTGTATGACGCGAAGAGCCGCATGGTTTCGGTCGTCGCGGCAGACATGACGGATGAGGACGTGCGTCAGCAGATGACGTTCGCCACCGGTGCGCGAGGCGTACACGTCTATGTGGCACGGGAAGGCGCCATTCGCGCAGCGATCGCCAAGCACTACGATCAGGACAACCGTCCATTCGAGATGCTGCTGAGCGGCGCTTCGTCGCGCGAGGTTCGCTCCACGCGGGAATCCGATCCCGTACCCGGATGGGGTCAGGTCTTCGAGGACAAGGACGGGCTGCTGGTCCGCCGTCGTAGAAAGCAGTCACTCGAAGGAGAGCAGCCTGCCAACGACCAGCTCATCCAGGACGAGATTGACGAGACGCCACCCGAGACTTCCGCAGGGCAAACGCTCATCGAGCAACTCTCAGCGCCTGAGCTGGGAGGCGATCTTGCAGTCGACCCGGAGGTCTACCTCGAAACGCTCAGCGTGCTCGTCACTCTGATGGAGCAGGTCAATCCCGGTCGCGGTGCGCACTCGATGCGTGTCGCGGGAATGTGTCGGCAGGTATGTGAGCGGATTCAACTGAGCAAGGCCCAGGTCCAAGGCATCTTAGTCGCCGCGTACCTGCACGATGTTGGCGTTTCGACCGACTCGCATTCGACACCCTTCGATCTCGTGCACGACGAGACCAAACACGAGACCGCCCGCCGATTCTACAGCGCGCCGATTCGAATTCTGGAGTCGGTCGACCTTCCCAAGACGGCGATCGATGCGCTGCGGCACCGCTTCGAGCGTTTCGACGGCAAGGGTTTCCCGGAACGACTGAGCGGGAAGGATATTCCTCTCGGGGCCCGAATTCTTGCCGTTGCAGAGAGCTACATCGATTTGACGCAGAGCAAGGACAACGGGCTCGGGCAGCGCGTCTCTGCGGAGCAGGCCTGCGATGCGCTGGAGCCCCACAAGGGAACGACATTCGATCCTGCGGTCGTCGATTGGTTGCGTCACATCGTTCTCGACGGCGGGCTGAATGCACAAATCATGTCGGCGCGCCATCGCGTCCTGATCGTCGATCCGGACCCGGAAGAGACTGCGGTGCTCGAGGTACAGTTCGCAGGTCAGGGCTACGACGTCAGCATCGAGCGATCGATCAAAGGCGCGCTACGGATCTTGGACGCCGATGCGTTCGACCTAGTGGTGAGCGAGGTGAACCTTACGGACGGTCAAGGTTTCGAGCTTCTCGAGCTGATGCGAAAGAACTCGCATACCAAGACACCGTTGATGTTCGTGACCTCGGACCGAGCTCAATCCTCGGTCAATCGCGGGCTGGAGCTCGGAGCGGCAGACTACGTGGTCAAGCCCACGTCGGCCGCTGTGGTCGCGGCCAAGGCGGGGCGGATGATCGCGAACAGCCACGCTCAGAAAGCCGGCAGCCGCGGCATCTCTGGCTCACTGCAAGAAATGGCGCTTCCCGATTTGATTCAAATGATCGCGAATGGTCGGAAGAACGGGATCTTGAAAGTTCAGAACGGGGCGTCACAGGGCGAGCTGATGTTCCAAGATGGCTCGATTCATGACGCGCGCTTTGGTGCGCTTTCCGGCGCCGAAGCCGTCTATGGAGTGCTTCGCCTCACGGATGGAGAATTCACCCTGGAGCCTCAAACCGCGCCCGTACCGGACGCCATTGGGATCCCGACGCACCATCTGTTGCTCGAAGCGATGCGTCGGCTCGACGAAGACCAGCGCTAGCACGCGTCAGGTGTTCAGCGCTCCGCCAGTTTGAGCAGGGCACGCCGTGGGATATGCTGGGGAGGTGCGTCTGTGCCATCAGTGTGGCGCGTCGGTGGAAGATGCCGCGCGCTTTTGTTCCGCCTGCGGCGCGCTCTCTGACGAGCAAGAGGGTGGCGGTGGAGCAGATCCGCTCGTCGGCCGTACCGTCGGTGGATCGTATCTCCTGCAGGAGGTCGTCGGCGTTGGCGGCATGGGCCGCGTCTACAAGGCCGAGCAGTCCACGCTTGGCCGCACCGTCGCGGTCAAGGTCATCCACCCTCATCTACTCGGGGACGAGCAAACCGTCGCGAGGTTCTATCAGGAGGCCCGCGCTTCCAGCCGCCTGAATCACCCCAACAGCGTCAGCATCATCGACTTCGGTCGGACCGATGATGGAATTCTCTACCTCGCCATGGAGTTCCTGAGCGGCAAAGACTTGGCGCTCGTCATGCATGAAGAGGGGCCGCTCGAGGTAGATCGGATCTGCAAGATCCTGATCAACACGCTCGATGCACTCGGCGAAGCGCACGAGCTCGGCATCGTGCATCGCGATCTGAAGCCCGAGAACATCATCTTGCGTCCGCTTCGATCGGGAGATGACCTGGTCAAGGTCGTCGACTTCGGGCTTGCGACGATCGTCGGCAAAGAGAGCTCGATCACGAAACCCGGCCTGGTCTGCGGCACGCCGGACTACATGTCTCCGGAGCAGGGTCGCGGTGATGGCGTCGACGGGCGCGGTGACCTCTATGCGCTCGGCGTCGTGCTCTTCGAGCTTTTGGCCGGGCACCTGCCGTATATCGACGACACGCCGACCCGGGTCGTTCTCAGGCACATCAACGATCCGATTCCCGACCCACGCACAGCGAACCCACCGCGTGAAGTGCCGGATCGACTGGCGGAAGTGACCATGAAGGCGCTGGCCAAGGATCCCAACGACCGCTATCAGATCGCTCGGGACATGCAGCAGGCGCTGCGTGGCGCCCTCGAGCAGACCCTGGTCCTTCGTGCCTCGGTCCTTCCCTGCCCAAGCTGTGGCGCACCGACGTCTCACGCCCAGAACTTCTGCGGTGAGTGTGGCGCACGGCTCGTCGGCCCCGAACCGGCTCTAGGCAGCAATCGCTCCCTACGGCCGTCGTTCTATCCACCGCTAGGCTCGCAGCGTCTTTTCGTAGGGCGCGAGAACGAGCTTCGCCTGATCCGCGAGCATCGTCATGCAGCCACGCAAGGGGCTCACTGGGTTCACCTGTTTGGTGAACCGGGCGTGGGCAAGACTCGGTTCCTCACCGAGATTGCAGAGGTTGCTGCAGCCGAAGGTGATCTGGTCATCGGCGCCGGCGCCCATTCGACCGGTTCGCCGGTACCTTACTCGGCGATTCGAACCATTTTGGCCGAGCTCCTCGAAGTCGATGATTCGGAGCTGGCCAGGATGGCGCTCAGGCGAGATGACCTGGGCTCGCCGCTGGCGGGCGCGGGGGTGGACGAGGTGATGAATCCTAGCGGTCTGCTCGGCGGCGACGGCCGGTCGAGGACGGGCGCCGTGGCCGAAGCGCTGGCCTCTGCGGTGCGGAGCGCGCGCGGGCGGGCTTCGAGTGGGCGAGTGATGTTGATCGTCGATGACCTTTCGTACTGCGATGGGCTCACCCAGCGAACTATCGTGGAGCTCTCGCGTGCCCTCGGCACAGAGCCGGTGCTCTTGGTGACGGCCGGCGACAACGATCGAGGCATCCTCGCCGATGAAGTGATTCATCTCGAAGGTCTCGACTCGGAGCAGGCCGAACAGTTCTTGGCTGGTTCTTTCCATCTGCGCTTGGTATCGGGGCTCGACAAGCTCACAGCGTCGGTCGGCGGTCAGCTCCTGCCGCTGCACCTGGAGCAGCTCGAGGCGCTTGGTGTGACCCCCGACGACGGACCGGCCCCACGCCTGGCCGATGCCATCGCCCGGCGCATCGAACGCCTCGACGTGGACGCCCAACGCCTCCTTCAAGCCGCTGCAGTTCTTGGCCGCACCTGTGATCTGGACGCCCTGCGCCGTGTCTCGGAGAACGATGAGCTACACGGCCTCGACGAGCTCGCCGGAAACTCGCTCGTACAGCTCGACGGAGGCAGGGTGAGTATCGTCCATCCTTTCATTGCAGAGCTCATCGCAGCGTCGATTCCCGCCGAGGCGCGCCGTGAGCTTCACCGTCGCGCCTTCGAGGTCTTGAGCGAGCTTCGAGCGCCTCAAGAGGTGCGTGCCGTTCACGCATACAATGGTGTCGAGGCCGTGACCAGTCTCGTCGTCCTCGAGAAAGCCGGCGACGCGTCGATGAGCCGCGGCGATCACCTCGGTGCGGTTTTGCAGTACCGGCGCGCGCTCGAGCTCGCTCGCCGCCAAACCTTGGAGAGCGGCGATACCGTGTACGACCGAGCCATCGCCACGTTCAGCCGAAAGCTCGGAGAAGCGCTCGCCCGATCGGGCGATGCGTCCGGTGCAGACGGCGTGCTCCGTGAGGCGCTCGACCTCACGGCGCCAAACAGCGCCGACCGCGCCGGGATGCTCTTGTCCCTCGGCCGGATTGCAGCGCGTCGGGACCGGCCTCGAGATGCCATGCGGTACTACGGCCAAGCGCTCGAGCTGGTTGCCGGCGTCGAGCCCGCGATCGAATCTCATCTGCAGGTGGCCATTGGGCGCATTCGCCGTATCGAAGGCGACCCACAGCATGCAGCCAATGCCTATCGGCGCGCACTCGAGCTCTTCAGCGAAATCAGCGCGACCGCCGATACCATCGCACGCGCCCGGCTCGAGCTCGCCGACGCGCTCACCGCGGCTGGCGACCACGAGGGCGCCGCCCACGAGCTCGGGAGCGTGGAGCGGGACGCAAGGGCGAGCGGTGGCTCGAGTCTCGTCGCTCGCGCCGTTGGAATGCTCGGCTCGATCGACGAGCTGGCTGGTCGAGCGCGGGACGCCCAGGCTCGATACGAGGAGGCCGCTTCCCTGGCTGCAGAAGCCGGCGATGCGCCCGGCTATCGGCGCTGGCTTTCAGCCAGTAAAACGCTCCGGGCCAGCATTTAGCACTCTGCTATGCTCCGCCACATGCGGCGCTGCTCGTTGATCTGCGTTTTGATCGCTTCGTTTGGCTGCGATCCTCTGGGCGAGTTCAGCACGGGGGAGGGAGAAATCTACCGGGGCGAAATTGTTGGCGTGAACGACCCGACCAACTGCCCCAACGGGATCGACTGCTCATTCATTCGCCGAGGCTTTCCCTACGGTGTGACCCTCGATCTCACGTTCGACCCCGAGCGACAGTACGAGAACCCGGGTGCGATTTCGACCAGCGGGGAACCTTGCGGCCCCACATTCTCCAATACGCTGCTGCTTCCGATTCCTCCTCTCGCGCACGATCAGCTCGGGCTCTATGAGTTCCCGGGTAGCGGCAGACTTCGCAACTACATGTTCGTCGCGCGGCCCACTTCAGGTCCGCTCGACGGTCGCGACGTCATGGTATTCGTCTCGCTTCTTCGTGGCGGCACCGTCGAGGTGCGCTTGGTCGCGGGCCCCGGTTTGGAAATTTGCGACCCGTCCGATTGCGGCGTCATCGATGCCGGCGGCTGCGACTACTTCGGCGTATTCGGCCTCCGCAGAGAGAAGCTCTGATGCGCGTGCTCGGGATAGAGAGCTCCTGTGACGAAACGGCCGCAGCGCTCGTCACCGAGTCGGGCGAGGTGCTGGCCGATGTGGTGGCGAGCCAAGTTGCGATGCACGGGCCCTACGGAGGCATCGTCCCGGAGCTTGCCTCGCGGGCGCACATGCAGGCGATCATTCCAGTGATTCGCGAAGCGCTCGCGAATGCACCGGGTGGGCTCGACGGGGTCGACGCGATTGCCGTCACACAGGGACCAGGTTTGGTGGGCTCGCTTTTGGTCGGGGTCCAGGTTGCCAAGGCCCTGGCCTGGAGTATCGGCAAGCCGCTCGTCGGGGTGAATCACTTGGATGGGCACCTCTTAGCCGTCTATTTGCGAAGGCCGGACGAAGATTCGCCCGAGCAAGGGCCGGCGATGCCGTTCGTCGGCTTGCTCGTGAGCGGAGGGCACACGGCGCTCTACCGGGTCGAAGGTGCTGGCGACATCGCACTGCTCGCACAGACCCGCGACGACGCCGCCGGAGAGGCATTCGACAAGGCTGCTAAGCTACTCGGTCTTGGGTACCCCGGTGGCCCGGTGATCGATCGCTTGGCTTCCCGCGGAAACGCGAATGCCGTTTCGTTTCCGCTTCCTATGGCATCGCGCAAGACGTTGGAGTTCAGCTTCTCGGGCTTGAAGACGGCCCTTGCGCGCCACGTTCAACAGCATGGTGTGCCTACCGACGAGCAAGAGCTCGCCGACCTTTGCGCTTCCTATCAGGGAGTGATCGTCGAGAGCCTCGTTCGGAAGGCGATTCTCGCTTGCAAGCAACAAGAGCTGGACCGGCTGGTCATCAGCGGAGGCGTCGCCGCGAATCGGGGGCTTCGTGCCCGAGCCAAAGAGGCCTGCGATGCAAACGGGATAGCGCTTTTCGTGCCGCCTCCCGTCTCCTGTACGGACAACGCCGCGATGATCGCCATGGCTGCAGCGCACCGCCTGGCGGCCGGAGAGCACGACGACTTCTCATTTGCCGTGTACTCGCGCGACCCTGACCGGCGGCGAGGCAAATTTCGCAGAGATGGAACGCTCGTCGAGCGCACGTAGGCGTCCGATGTCTGCCATCGCATCGGAGGCCATCGAATCGCACTACGTCGAAGTGGCCCTTCCCGTACCGCTTCGAAAGCTGTTCACGTACGACGTGCCGAACCAGCTGCGGGGCACGCTGAAGCCCGGCAGCCGCGTCGCCGTTTCGTTCAGTCGCCGAAAGCTAGCCGGTTTCGTCGTGGGAGGGCGTGAGGACCTTCCCGAAGGAGTGGCGCGGGCGCTTCCCGTAGCGGGTCTCCTCGAATCGGAGCCCGTGTTTACCCCCGAGTTGTTGCGATTCCTCGACCAGGCCGCCAAATATTACATGCACCCGCTCGGTGAGGTCTTGCGCGCCGCTGCGCCGGCGTTGCCTTCGGGGGCGATGCGACGGCTCCGTAAAGATGGTTTTCTAGACGCGGCCGAGAATCTTCCCGGGCAGCGCGTCGCACACCACCGGACCTGGAAGCTGACGGCGACCGGCAAAGACGCGTCCGCTGCTCGCTTGGGTGCCCGGCAAAAGAAGCTCATGGATCGATTCGCAGACCGCGATTCGATTCTTCTCGAGGAGCTGCGCGGCGCCGTCAACGACCCCCGCGCCGTCGTACGTTCGCTTGCGGAAAAAGGGCTTCTCGAATTCGAAGAGGTCGAAGCCATTCGTGATCCGTTCTTTCGAATCCCGGTGATGCGCGACGAGCCACATGCACCCACTGCGGCGCAGCAACTCGCGATCGGCACGGTCGTCGAAGCGCTCGGGAAGCGTATCGAGCAGGCGTTTCTCCTCCATGGCGTGACCGGGTCCGGAAAGACCGAGGTCTACCTCCGGGCGATCGACGAAGTGCGCAAGGCTGGCCGCGGCGCGATTCTACTCGTGCCCGAGATTGCGCTTACCCCGCAGCTCGTCGGACGATTCCGTGCGCGATTCGGCGACGATATCGCGGTGCTTCACAGCGGGCTCACTGCACGTCAACGAGAGGACGCCTGGCAAGCGCTCCGCAAAGGGAGGGTCCAGGTCGCCATCGGGGCGCGCTCGGCCTTGTTCGCCCCCGTTGCGGACCTGGGATTGATCGTCGTCGACGAGGAGCACGACCCGTCGTTCAAGCAGGACGAGGGCTTTCGCTATCACGCCCGGGACATGGCTTTGCTCCGGGCACGGTACGCTGGGGCGGTTTGCGTGCTTGGGAGCGCCACGCCTTCGGTCGAAACCTATTATCGCGCGAACCAGGGGCTCATTGGCCTGCTCTCACTGCCCACCAGAGCGACAGGCGCAACCATGCCCGACGTGGAAATCGTGGATCTGCGTCGACACCGAATCGGCCCGACCGGGCATCCCCTCGTCTCCGGGCCCCTTTTCGCCGCGCTCGGTCGCTGTTTGGAAGACGGCCATCAGGCGATCATCTTTCTAAATCGGCGGGGTTTTGCGCCAAGCCTGCGGTGCGCGTCCTGTGGCGTGGTGGCGGAGTGCCCAGCGTGCAGCGTCGCCCTGACCGAACATCGCGGGCAGGGCGCGCTTCGATGTCACTACTGCGATTTTCATCGTGCCGTAGCCATTCCATGCACAGCGTGCGGAAGCACGGAGTACAAACGACTTGGCGTCGGCACGGAGCAGTTGCAGAAAGCCGTCGAAGAGAGTTTCCCGAAAGCCTGCGTCGCGCGGCTCGATCGCGACACGGCGTCGGGAGACGGTGTCGAGCAGGTCCTCGATCGGCTGCGGAGCGGCGAGGTTGACGTGCTCGTAGGCACGCAGATGGTCACCAAGGGACACGACATCGCCAGTGTCACCCTGGTCGGTGTGGCCCTTGCGGATCAAAGCCTGGCCTTCCCAGATTTCCGCGCCTCCGAACGCACCTTTCAGCTGCTCGCACAAGTCGCAGGCCGCGCCGGTCGCGCAGACAGCCCTGGTGAAGTCGTCCTTCAAACCTTCCAGCCCGATCACCCCGCGGTGCGCCTGGCGGCGCAGCACGACTACGAGAGCTTTTACGCCGAAGAGATTCGCGACCGGCAAGAGGTGGGCTATCCACCCTTTGCGCGCCTCGTCAACGTGCGCGTCCACGCTGGCGCCGAAGACGAGGCACGCCGCGCCACTCAAGTACTCGCCGACACGGCCCGCCAACACCAGTCGGTCAAAGACGGCGCCGTCCAAGTCCTAGGACCGGCCCCTGCGCCCCTCGTCCGCCTCCGGGGCCGCTACCATTACCGTCTCTTGTTGAAGTCTGGCGACCGAAAGCTCCTCCGCAACGTAACCGCCCACCTAGCCGCCCGAATCGACTCCGGTCTCGCCCCCGCCCACGCCACCCTCGACATCGACCCGCTCTAGGATGACGAGCGGGATCAGGCGGCGAACGGTTTGTTCGTAGGCGCGCCAATCACGTCCGCTCATTCCGCAGCTTCCTGCTCGTTGCGGCTGCTAGGCGCTCGCGCCGCGTCCTCCGCCGCCAGAAATCCAAAGGTCAGCGCCGGGCCTATGGTGCCGCCTGCGCCCGGGTAGCTGCGTCCCATCACCGACGCGGATGAGTTGCCGGCTGCGTAGAGTCCGGCGATCACCTGACCGTCCGCTTTGAGCACGCGGCTGTGCTCATCGGTCACGAGGCCACCCTTCGTCCCCAGGTCACCCGGGTAGATTTGAACAGCGTAAAACGGAGGCGTTTCGATTGGACCCAGCGAGCAGTTGGGTTTCACGCTCGGGTCGCCGTAGTAGCGGTCCTGCGCGCTCCACCCTCGGTTGTAGTCCGGGTCTTCGCCCTTGACGGCATGCTCGTTGAACCGCGCGATCGTCGACTTCACCGTTACCGCTGGAATCTCGAGTTGATCGCAAAGCGCGTCGAGGGTTGCTGCCTTGTATAGAAACTTGCCGTCGCGGTAGCGACGGGGGAGCTGCTTGTCTGGCATGACCTTGCCCGGCGCGACCGGTCCGGCGATCGACGACTTTCGATACGTCGCATCGAAGATGTGAAACCAGCGGGGATCGTTCGTGCCTGTTTTCGCGACATCGTCGTACATGCCGTTGACGACATCGATGTAGGGCGCCGCCTCATTGGTGAATCGCTTCCCCGCCTGGTTGACGAACAGCCCATGCGGCAGGCTCTTCTCCACGACTAGCACCCAGGAAAACGGTGACTTCGGAACCAGCGAGACGGGTGTCCACCAGGCTTCGTCCATCAGGTCTAGAGCGCCGCCGGCATCGCGCCCCATACGAATTGCATCTCCGGTATTCGACGGTGTTCCCGCGGTCCACTCGGTCGTAATCGGTTGCCGTTGATACTGCTTGCGCATCTCGAGGTTGCGCGAAAACCCGCCCGCCGCGAGCACGACGCCGCGATGCGTCTTCACGCGAAGCGTTTCGCCCTCCTTGCGGACCACGGCCCCGACGACCTTGCCGTCCTCGAAAACCAGCTCTTCGACGCTAGTTTCGAGCCAGGCGGGGACCCTGCGATCTTTCAGCGAAAGCAAGAGGCGACCCGTCAAGGAATTGCCCGCGCAGAGCTTCGTGTCGCGCCCCCAGCGCTTCCTTTTGAAATAGCGCAGCATGTACAAGAACATCTGCCAAGCCATGAACATCATGGTCTTGAAGCCCACGCCGATCGCAGCCTGCGCTTCCTTTGCAGTGATGCCGAACTTGCCGAGAATTTGCGACTGCGGGTGAGGTCGTCGCAGTCGAATCAAGTCTTCGCGCAGCAGCGACCCGTCGAAGGGCACCGGATCCATCGAGCGGCCGCCGGGCAGCCCGCCTGGCGCTTCGGGATAGTAGTCGGTGTACTTGGCGAGTGGGACGTATCGCACGTGTGTCTTGTCGTGCAGGTACGCGAGCACACGCTTGCTTTCGCGGATGTAGAGCCAGAGGCGTTCGTCGGGCACTTCGCCCTTGGTGATGTGCTTCAGATACTCGAAGCCCTTCTCGTCCGAATCCGCGATTCCCTCACGTGCCATGCCGGGGTTGTTGGCGACCCAGCACACCCCGCCCGACATCGCCGTGTTTCCACCAAAGAGCTCGCTCTTCTCGACGAGCAGTACCTCGAGTCCGAGATCGTGCGCGCGCACCGCAGCACCCATGCCGGCGGCTCCGCTTCCCATCACCAGTAAGTCGACTGTACGGTCCCACTCCGCCATTCCGGCGCTCCTTTGCCACGGGTCGCTTCGAAAATAGAACTTGTTCTAGCCTTGCGCTCCTGTCAAACGCCCCCGATCTTGCGACCGGGGTTGCCCGGCGCTAGAAAATGCTTACCTTTCAATGGTTTTGAGCGCCCAGCCGCTCGGAGGTTTCCAGGTGATTCGCCCCATACTCTTCTACCCAGACAAACGGCTCCGCGAGCCCGGCGAAGACGTCGAGGTCTTCGATGCAGAGCTGCACCGCCTGATCGACGACATGGCCGAGACGATGTACGCGGCCCCGGGCGTCGGACTGGCTGCCCCTCAGATCGGTGTTTCAAAGCGCCTTTTCATCGTGGATGTGGCCTCTGACGAGGACGAGCCGAGCGACCTACGTGTATTCATCAACCCCGAGATCATCGCCGCTGACGGCGAAACCACCTTCAACGAAGGCTGCCTCTCGTTCCCCGGTATTCGCGAAGACATCGACCGAGCCGAGCGCATCACCGTCCGGGCGCTCGACCAGGACGGCAAACCCTTCGAGCTCGAGGCCGAGGGCCTGTTGGCGATTGCGATTCAACACGAAAACGATCACCTCAATGGCGAGCTGATGATCGACCATCTCAGCGTCCTGCGCCGTCGTATGGTGCATCGCGCGATGAGCAAGCGCGCTGCGGTCGACGCCGCGCAGTGACAGCCTGTGAGGACGATTTTTTTCGGCAGCCCCGAGTTCGCGGTGCCCTGCCTCGATGCGTTGCACGAGGTTAGTGAAGTCGTGGCCGTGATCTCACAACCGGATCGACCTGCGGGGCGTGGGCTTGCGATGCGGCCGCCTGCCGTGAAGCAACGCGCATTGGAGCTTGGGCTCGACGTGTGGCAACCGACGAAAGTGCGGACCGCCGAGTTCACCAAACGTCTTGAGTCGCTCGAGGCAGACGTGGCCGTCGTGGTTGCGTACGGGCGAATCCTACCCCTTGCCGTGCTTGAAGCGCCCCGCGCAGGCTGTCTGAACGTGCACGCTTCGCTGCTTCCCCGCTGGCGAGGCGCAGCACCCATTCAATGGTCCATCGTTCACGGCGACGAAGAGACGGGGGTGACGCTGATGCAAATGGACGAGGGCATGGACACAGGTCCCGTCCTCGCAAAAGCTTCGACTCGGATTGAGGCCGATGACGACGCCGCCACGCTCAGCGAGAGGCTTTCGAAAATGGGTGCGGCTCTCCTGCGCGAAGAACTGCCGCGCTACGTTGCGGGCGAGCTCACGCCAAAGCCGCAAGACGATGCGGCAGCTACGATGGCGCCGCTGCTCGACAAGTCAGACGGGCGCATCCAATGGAACAAACCGGCGCGAGCGGTGCACAATCAGATTCGCGGCATGAATCCTTGGCCAGGCGCACATACCGTTCTCGGTGAGCGGCAGATCAAAGTACATCGCGCGATCGCGACGACGCTCGATCCCGAAGGAGCCCGCCCTGGCGAGGTGATCGCGCTCGATCCGGAGGGCATTCTCGTGGCCTGTGCCGAGGGAACGCTCGAAATTCAAGAGCTTCAAGAGAGTGGCCGGAAGCGGGTCGACGCCCGTTCCTTCGCCAGCGGGCGCGGGGTTGCAGTCGGCGATTGCTTTTCGAGCGAAGGGAATGAGCGATGAAGATCTACACGAAGACAGGCGACGCTGGTGAGACCGGCCTTTTTGGCGGAGATCGGGTGTCGAAAGCCTCGCTTCGAGTCGAAACCTACGGCGAGGTCGACGAGCTCAACAGCACCGTGGGTTGGGCGCGCGTGGCGGTGCCGGATTCGGATCTCGATGCCCTCCTCAATCAGATCCAGAACGACTTGTTCGAAGTGGGCGCGGAGCTCGGCTCGACCGCCGAGCGCAAAGAGAAAAGCGCGATGCCACTCATCACCGAGACGCAGGTCGAAGCCCTGGAGCGTGCGATCGACAAATACGAACAAGGCCCGCCGCCGCTGACTTCGTTCGTCTTGCCAGGTGGGAGCGAGGGCGCGTCGAGGTTTCACGTCGCGCGCTGCGTTTGCCGCCGTGCCGAGCGCTCACTCGTGGCGCTCGGCGCACAGGAGACGCTTCGGGGCGAGCTCTTCCGCTACATCAATCGACTGAGCGATCTGCTTTTCGTTTTGGCCCGTTACGCCAACCACCGCGCCGGCGTCGAAGACATCCCCTGGAAGGGCCTCGAGGGCTAGGGCATGTCCTCCGGGTCGAGGCTGAAGTCGCGCGTTCCAACCCGACCGTCGCCAAGCACATCCCCGGGCAAGTCGAGCCCTTCGCGCATCTCTTCAACCGCCTCGTAGAGCGCCGCCCGCTCCGCCGACAGCCGCCGAATGATTGTGGAACCCCACTGGCGCTTGGCGCGGATCTTGATCGACGTCCAGGTACGCTTGACCAGCTCGAGGTAGATCAGAGCCAGCGCGCCGCCGAATGCGCCAATGAAAAAGGTCGTGATCCCTGCTCGCCAGGGCGCGCGAGCGATCTCTTCAAACGAGTCGTGGAGCTCGATCTGCCCGAGGCCCACCAGCAGGGCGAAGATCAGCCAGGCCAGCGGAAACAAGATCAGGCCGGTGAGCAGCTTGATCGTAGCCGTGTCTTTGTATTGCCTCGAAGCGATGCGAGCGACGACGTTGATGAGGAAGTAGGGGGCTGCGTTGATCAACAGACCCAAGACCAGCACGGGAGGAATCACCAGGAACACGACCGCAGCTTGAGCAGCCAGGAGTACGGGGAGCCACTTGGATTCGATCGGTGGCGGTTTGTCGAGATCGTCGTCATCGAGCTTCACCTCGAGGAGCGCCGCATCGTAGGCCTCGACGCGATCGAGCAAGGCCTGCACTCCGTCGGGATCGGTTCGCAACCGCGCGTAGTACGCCTTCCAAACCCTCGCCATCCCCAGGGAGCGCTCGGCCATGTCGGGCGCCTTGAGACTCGTGCCAGCCCGCTTCGCCCTCTCTGCTCGTACTAGGCTACGGACGCGGTTCATCAGCTGATTCAGCTCCCAGCTTTCGGTCGCGTGTGTGACCTCTTGCAGCACCGGCTCCAGAACCTGTGTCAGCTCGCTGCTTCGGGCACGCAAGGTTTCGTCGTCCCCCTCCGGAATCGGTGCCAGCAGCTCGCTGGGCAACGCCAACGGCGCATGAAACTCGACCAACACATCCGAGCGAAACATCGTTTTGTCGTCGTAGTGAAGACCCACCGGAATGATGACGGGGGGAACGCCGTTCTCCGCGCAGAGTTGCTTGGCACGGTAGTAGAGACGGGCCGCGCCGGTCTTGAGCTCCTGGAGAAACGGATCGTCATGACTGACGCCTTCGGGGAACAAGGCCGCAAACCCGCCGTCGCAGACCGCTTGGGCCATCGCATCGAGGCTCTTTCGGTTCGCCTCTCGCCGTGCCTCGACGTCACCGTCTTTCGCATCGGTCGCGCGAAAAATAGGGACCGTGCCGAGCGCACGCATCAGGCGTCCGACGACCGGCCAGCTAAAAAGCCCGTGCCGCGCCCCAAACACGACCCGACGCGGAAAACCGCTGATGATGAGCGCCGGATCGACCAGTCCATTCGGATGCCAGGCGATGAGGATCCCGCCACCGGTCTTCGGGACGCGTTCGACCCCGGTCAACTCCACGCGGCGAAAGAACAGTCCTACGAGAAACCGCACCAGGCGAACCGCGTTGCTCCGCTCGATCTTCACCCGCTGATTGTATCCCGACAGAAAGGCGGCTGTCCCCTTTTCCCGATACGCGCTAGACCGCACGGGTTATGCGACGCGAGCTAGCTTGGTTTTTGCCGATTGCATTTTCAGTCATCGGATCAGGGTGCGCCAAGCAGACACAAGAGCGAGTGGCAGCCTCTGATTCGAAGCCGACGCCGGCAGCCGTCGCGCCCGTGCCACAGGGGCCGGCGAGCTATGTGGGCAGCGCGAACTGCGCATCCTGTCACGAGGCACAGCACCAAGGCTGGCTCAGGTCGCATCATGATCTTGCGATGCAGAAGGCAACGCCGGAGACGGTGCTTGGCGACTTCAACGACGTGAAGGTCAAGCACTTCAAGGAGACCGCTCGCTTCGTCCGCGAGGGAGATGCCTTTTTCGTCGAAGCGCTGGGCTCCGATGGTAAGCATGGGCGCTTTCCGGTCATCTACACGTTCGGAGTCGAACCGCTGCAGCAGTACCTCGTGGAAGTGGAGCCCGGGCGTCTGCAGTCGTTCTTGTTCGCCTGGGACACGCGGAAAGAAGAGCAGGGCGGTCAGCGTTGGTTTCACCTGCAGCCCGATGAATACGTCGAGCCCGGCGATGCGCTCCACTGGACCGCGCCTAGCTATAATTGGAACTACGCCTGCGCCGACTGTCATTCAACAGCGCTCAAAAAGAACTACGACCGCGCAACCAAACGCTATTCGACCGAGTACTTCGAGATCAACGTTGGCTGCGAGGCTTGCCACGGTGCAGGGTCACGGCACGTCGATCTCACGGAGGCGGCCAATGGCGCAACGGACGCTCTCCCGGCGAATGCAGGCTTCGACCGACGCCTACCTACACCCGCCGACCGCATTTGGACGTTTCGCGAAGGCGAAGCCATCGCATCGCTGAGCCGGTCGAAACCAAGCGATGAAGTCGAAACCTGCGCACCCTGCCATTCTCGACGCGCCGATCTAGGGGGCGAGAGCACTGGCTTTCACGACCGCTACCGGGTCGCGACCCTCGACGAGCTGCTTTACTTCGACGACGGTCAAATCCGAGATGAGGTGTACGTCTACGGCTCTTTTCTCCAGAGCAAGATGCACGCTGCCGGCGTGATTTGCAGCGACTGCCACGATGGGCACAGCACGGAGCTTCGCTTGGAGGGCAACGCCTTGTGCAGCCGATGCCATCAAGCCGAGGTCTACGACGCTCCAAAGCATCTTTTTCACGTAGCCGGGACTCCTGGCAGCCTTTGCACCGACTGCCACATGCCCGAGCGCACCTACATGGTGAACGATGAGCGAGCGGATCACCGCTTCGGCATTCCGCGCCCGGCGCTCGCCGCCAAGATCGGCGCTCCGGATGCGTGCACCGACTGCCATGCAACGAAGAGCGCCACTTGGGCTGACCGAGAAATCGACAAGCGCTTCGACCGTCGCGTGGCGCATCCGTTTGCCAAAACACTTCACGCAGCCCGGACGCAGCGGCCTGAGGGGGAGCCGGGCCTGGTCGAGCTCGTAGCGGTGGGCAAAGCGCCGGCCATCGTGCGCGCGACAGCGCTCCTCGAGCTCCGCAATCTCGGTTCTCCAGCTCTTCCGGCTCTCCTGATGCGCGCCAGCAGCGACCCACGCCCCATCGTTCGACGCTCAGTTGCGGTGGCTGCTCGAAGCATGCCACCCGAGCAACGCGTCGAAGTCGTGCGTCCGCTGCTCCGTGATGCAGCGCGATCGGTCCGGATCGAAGCGGTTGCTTCCATGCTGGGCGTTGGTGCAAGCGACTGGAGCGCGACGGACCGCGCCGCGCTCAAAAGCGCGACCGTGGAGTACATCGAGACCCGTTCGTTCAACACGGACCGGGGCGAAGGCTTAGCCGACATGGCACACCTCGCGATGTTGGCCGGCGACAGCAAGCACGCCGAGGAGAATCTCCGCGAGGCGCTAGAGATCGATCCGACATTTACCGCGGCGTACGTCAACCTCGCCGATCTCTATCGATCCCAAGATCGGGACGACGAGGCCGAGTCAACCCTTCGCGATGGGCTCAGCAAGGCGGCCGATCGAGCCGCAGTCCAGTTTGCGCTGGGCCTCGCCTTGGTTCGCCTGGGACGATACGCCGAGGCGATGACGCATCTTCGCCACGCGTACGAGATCCGTCCCGAGACGATCCGCTTCGGCTACGTCTACGCGGTGGCACAGTTTGACGGAGGACAGCGCGAAGCGTCCCTCCGCACGCTGGAACAAATGCGCAAGCGCTACCCGGCAAATCGAGACGTCCTCCAGCTCCTTGCCGGCTACAACCAGCAGATGGGACGCGCGAAGGCCGCCGAGCGGTACGCTGCGGAGCTCCAGAAGCTCAACGCTCCCTAGCGTCGACGCCTCGGCGAGCTCCGGATCGTGCGCTCCATGATCGCCGATCGCGTTTGCATCTTGACGGATGCCGACCCTGCATGCGAGACCAAAAAGCGCCGATGCCCTTCCTCGAAATCATGCATGCCTACTTTCGCGGCGAGCGGGTCGAAGCGCTCTGCTTCATCGTTCCGATCGGGGTTGCGATGCTTGCGTTTGCGGCCGTCACGCTTCGCGCCGAACGCGGTGGCTTCGCCTGGGGCCTAGCCATTCCTCTGATCGTCTTCGGTCTCTTTGCGATCGGTGTGGGGGCGCGCGGTTGGGCTGCGCACGGCCGGGCAGGTCGCAGGGGTTGAATCCGGGTTCCAAGATGACCCAGGCGCCATGCTTGCCGAGGAGCTTCCGCGGATGGAGAAGGTCAACGCGAACTGGCCGATCTACATCGGGATGTGGACCGCCATGGTCCTGGTCGGTCTTGGGTTGCGCTTCGGCTTGGAGGCGGATTGGGCGCACGGCGTCGGCCCGGCGCTCATCTTGATTGGAGCGATGGGTTTTTTGATCGACGGCTTTGCGGAGCGGCGCGCCAGACCTTACACGGCCGCACTACAAGCCCTTGCTGCAGAGCAGCATGTCGAGCTCCCCGCTGAGTGACCGAACGGTGCGGCACCGGGGCAGTGGCGCGTTGATCTTGGCCGTTTCTGGTCCGACACGGGGGTCCCGACCCGCTTCAGGTGACGTCGCTGAGCTCCACGGGATTCGGCTCCACTCGCCAGATGTCCCGGCTGTAGTCGAGGATCGTACGATCCGAGGAGAACGGCCCCATTCGTGCCGTGTTGAGAATCGACATCTTCGTCCACTGCGCCTGGTCTGCCCAGGCCCGGCTGACTTCCGCCTGACAATCGACGTAGGACTGGAAATCGGCCAGGACGAAGTAGTCGTCGTGATGGATCAGGCTGTCGATCAAGGGCTGGAACAGCGCCCAGTCTCCGCGCGAGAAGTGGCCCGAAGCAATCAAGTCGAGGGCGCCTTTGAGAGACGCGTTTTGCTCGTAGTACTCGTAGGGTCTGTAGCCCGTCTCTCGCAGCGATTGGATTTCGTCGGTGGTGAGCCCGAAGAGAAAGAAGTTCTCGGCTCCCACGGCGTCCCGGATCTCGACGTTCGCGCCGTCGAGCGTGCCGATGGTCAGGGCGCCGTTCATCGAGAATTTCATGTTGCCCGTCCCGGAGGCTTCCTTGCCGGCCGTCGATATCTGCTCGGAAAGGTCAGCGCAGGGATAGACCAGTTGAGCCGTCTTCACGTTGTAGTTCGGAATGAAGATGACCTTCAACTTGTCGCGAGTGTCCGGGTCGGCGTTCACGACTTCGCCCACGGAATTGATCAGCTTGATGATGAGCTTGGCCATCGTGTAGCCCGGCGCCGCCTTGCCACCGAAGATGAACGTTCGTGACGCCGTCGCGAAATCCGGGTTCTCCTTGAGCAATCGGTACAAGTGCACGATGTGGAGCACCGCCAACTGTTGACGCTTGTACTCGTGGATGCGCTTGACCTGGACGTCGAACATCGAGTCGAGATCCGCCTCGACCTTCATCAGTCGATGCGCCTGCTCGGCAGCCGCCCGCTTTCGTGCCGTCTTGACGGCCCGCCATTGCACCTGAAACTCCGGGTCATCGGCAAGCCCTTGTAGCCTGCGCAGCTGAGTCAGATCGGTGATCCACTCTTCGCCGATCCGGTCGGTGATTAGCTCCGCAAGCTCCGGATTCGCAAGCGCCATGAAACGCCGCGGGGTGACCCCGTTGGTCTTGTTGTTGAACTTGCCGGGGTAGAACTCGTGGAAGTCCCGCATCACACGGGTCTTGAGCAGGTCGGTGTGCAGGGCAGAGACGCCATTGACCGAGAAGCTGCCCACCGTGGCGAGATTGGCCATGCGCACCGAGCCGCCGCCGTGGTCATCGATGAGGGACATACGCTGTTGTCTCTCGCCGTCGCCTGGGAAGCGTTCACGGACCTCGACCATGAAGCGAGCATTGATCTCGTAGATGATCTCCAAGTGACGCGGCAGCAATCGCCCAAACATCGACAGCGGCCAGGTTTCGAGGGCCTCGGGAAGCAAGGTGTGATTGGTGTATGCGAACGTTTCGGAGCTGATCCGCCAGGCGGCCTCCCAGCTCATCCCATGCTCGTCGAGCAGCAATCGCATCAGCTCCGGGATGGCGAGCGCCGGATGGGTGTCGTTGAGCTGAATCGCAAATCCTTCGCTCAGAGTGTCGGGCCGGCCGCCACGAAGCTGGTGCAGCCGCAGCAAATCCTGAAGCGAGCAGGACACCAGAAAGTACTGCTGCCGAAGCCTGAGCTCCTTGCCCTGCGCCGGCTCGTCGTTGGGATAGAGCACTTTGGTCAGCGTCTCCGAGGCGACCTTGCGTTCGACCGCACCGTAGTAGTCGCCGATATTGAAGCTTCCAAAGTCGAAGGTTTCGGCGGCCTCTGCGGCCCAGAGGCGCAGCATGTTCATGTTGTTGACCTTGTAGCCGGGAATCGGTGTGGCGTAGGCAACTCCCTTGACCATGCTGTTCGGAAGCCAGCGGACCCGGTAGCGACCGTTCTCATCGGTGTACGATTCGGTATGGCCGCCAAAGCCGACCGGATAGCTGTACTCCGGCCGAACGACTTCCCAGGGGTTGCCCTGGCGCAACCACTTGTCGGTGCGCTCGACTTGCCAGCCGTCGTGGATCTGCTGCTGGAAGATGCCGAACTCGTACCGCAGCCCGTAGCCCACCGCTGGAATCTGCAGGGTGGAAAGGGAGTCCATGAAGCACGCAGCCAGTCGACCGAGTCCGCCATTGCCAAGGCCCGGCTCGCGCTCTGCGTCGATGAGCTCATCGAGATCCTGCCCGAGTGACGCAACGGCCTCCGCGACTTGACTGCGAATGCCGAGGTTCAACAGCGCGTTACCCAGTGAAGGGCCCAGCAAATACTCTGCAGACAGGTAACAGACCACTCGGGTCGGATGAGCCAGCAACGACCTGGCGGTGCTCAGCCAACGCTGCATGAGCCGGTCGCGCACGGTGTAGGCAACGGCCAGGTAATAATCCGACCGAGTCGCCAGCGCGGGGACGTTGCCGCAGCGATAGAAGAGGTTCTCCTGAATTGCCCGGCGCAGCGTGTCGACGCCGACCCCGGTTCGGTCGTCATCGACAGACCGCTCGTTTGTCTGACGGCGAGCCCTTCGCATTCATCTCAGCATCCTCCAGGAATCGGCCCAGCAGGTTGGGGGCCCACGAGTGTCGACTCTCGCCCAAAAGATCGCAAGAGGGTCCTCCCACAGGGACCTCTTTCGACGGCTAAAGTCGGCCCGTCGCCTCTGCGAATGCTCGCAGTCGTCTCGCCAGAGGGTGATTGAGCTGACCTGGCTCGAGCCGCCAGGTCCAGTTGCCTCTCGTGGTTCCGGGCCGATTCATTCGGTGCCGTTCGTCGAGGTGAAGCAGATCTTGAAGCGGGACGATTACCGTGTCGGCAGGCGACTCGAGTACCGCCCGAATTGCCGCGTCGACGACGTCGACGTCGTGGCTCACCCCAAAGTAGCTCTGCACCCGCTCGAGATCCGCCTCGGCGGCAGTGTCGCTCGACTCGGCTCGGCGCTGGAGGTCCCGATACCAGCCGAGCATCGTGTTGCTGTCGTGGGTTCCGGTGAACGCCACGCTGGTGCGGGGGTACTCGTCTGGATGATGCACGCGATTTCCAGGGTCCCCGCCAAAGGCAAACTGCAGCACTTTCATTCCCGGGAGGTGGTACTCGTCGCGTAGGTCCCAGACCTCTTGGCTGACCGCGCCGAGGTCCTCCGCGATGAACGGAAGCTCGCCGTGCTCTCGTTCGAGCGCTTCGAAGAACGCGTGGCCGGGAGCTTCGATCCACTGCCCGTCCATGGCCGTTGAAGACTCGCTGGGAATTCGCCAATATCGCGAGAAGCCGATGAAGTGGTCGAGCCGCAGCAGGTCGAAGAGCTCGAGCTGGCGCCGCAGCCGGGACTTCCACCACGCAAAGCCCGTACGCTCGTGCTGCTCCCAGTCGTATAGGGCGTTTCCCCAACGCTGCCCATCTGCGGCAAATGCGTCAGGCGGAGCGCCCGCGACGAAACTCGGGCGACCGTTGGCATCTAGGAGAAAAGCCTCGGGGTGGGCCCAGACGTCTGCGCTTTGATGGGAGACGAACATCGGCACATCGCCGAAGATCCCGACGTGCCGATCCTTGCACTGTGCTCGAAGCGCCTGCCACTGTCGGTCGAACAGAAATTGCTCGAACGTGAGATAGTCGATGTCCTCTGCAGCCTCTTCGCGCACCGCCGAGAGGACCGAGGGGTGCCGGCGGGCGAGGTCTTCTGGCCAGGTCGTCCAATCCGCCGTCCCGTATCGGGTTCGAAGGGTGATGAAGAGGCAGTAGTCGTCGAGCCAGCCCTGCTCACGATCTCGAAACTCCCTGAAGGACCGTCGCATGTCCCGTGGGCCCTCGCTCGACGAACCTTCGATACGCGTCCAGGCGCAGTTTCGACCGGACGCGCTTGGATTCGGCGAACTCGGCGTTTGCCGTTGTCGAGCCGATGGGGAGACCGTGGAGTGCCTGTTCCTCGAGCAAGCCGTCTTCTACCAGTGCTTCGGGTGAAATCATCAGCGGCTCGCAGGCGAACGCCGAGACGCTGGAGTAGGGCGATTCAGAGTCGCCGATCGGGTTGAGCGGAAGCGTCTGCCACCAGCCCTGGCCGGCTTCCGCGAGGAAATCTACGAACGCATGCGCGGACGGCCCGAGGTCGCCCGTGTACGCGCCGCCTGGAAGCGAGGTGATATGCAAGAGGATTCCGCTGCGCCTCGGGAGGTCCACCATTACCTCGGAACGCGTTCTGCAACGAGTACGACCGTCGAGTACGGTTGCACGACGTGTTCGCTTCCGATCACGACCTCCGCGTCGTCCGGGTGCGCGAAGTCGTGGGGCGACTGCCGATGCGTGTCGATCAAGCGTCGCCACTGTCGAGGCTCACCTTCGCGAATGAACGGGAGCTCGAACGTCAACGGCTCTGAGTATGCATTGAACATGAAGTGCCAGCCGTACTGAAAAACTTCGACCGAAAAAGCCAGGCTTCGCGAGTGCGGCGCGAGGTCAGGTTCGTTCAACTTCACGCCGTGCCAGTGCACCGGTACCGCACGCAGCAAGTCTGAAAGGGTCAACCCCGGCACTTCAAAGGCGACGCTCAACCGGAGGCGGATCAGCTCTTTTACGAATCGATGAAGACCGACGTGTTTCTCGAGCAGGCTCCAGTCGAACCAGGTGAGCTCACTGTCGTGACAGTAGGGGTTGTTGTTACCGCGTTGGGTTCGGCGCGCTTCATCGCCCATCAGCAACATCGGGACGCCGAGTGATAGAAGGTTTGTCGTGAAAAAGTTCTTGATTTGCTGGTTGCGGAGTTGCTCGATCGCGGGATCGTCGGTCGGGCCTTCGACCCCACAGTTCCAGCTTAGATTGTAGTCCGAGCCGTCGCGGTTATCTTCGAGGTTCTCTCCATTGTGTTTTTGGTCATAGGAGACCAAATCATTGAGCGTGAATCCATCGTGGCAGGTCACGAAATTGATGCTCTGCTCGGCCTCGCGCCCCTGGCCCCCATAGATGTCGGGGCTTGCCAGAAACCGTGCTGCAAGCTTTTCGACGTGTCCCTCGTCGCCCCGAAAGAACCCGCGGACGTCGTCGCGGAACCTGCCGTTCCACTCCTTCCAGTGGTCGCCGAAGAAACTGCCGACCTGATAAAGGCCCGAGGCATCCCATGCCTCTGCGATGAGCTTGGTGCCACTGAGAGCAGGATCGGTTTCGATGTCCCAGAGCACAGGCGGGTTCGCCACAACTTCACCTTCGGTGTCGCGTGAAAGAATGGACGCGAGGTCGAAACGGAAACCATCCACATGCATTTCCGTCACCCAGTGGCGCAAACTGTCGAGAATGAGGCGCCGAACGACCGCGTGGTTCGCGTTGAGCGTATTGCCGGTGCCGCTGTAGTTCGCGTAGCGTGACCGGTTTCCGCGCTCGAGACTGTAGTAGATGGGGTTGTCGAGACCCTTGAACGAGAGAGTCGCGCCGTCGGCTCCTGCTTCTGCGGTGTGATTGTAGACCACGTCGAGAATGACCTCGATGTCGGCGCGGTGGAGCGCTTTGACCATGTCTCGAAACTCGTCCAGGACTCGCAGAGGCTCGTCGCTGGATGCGTAGCCGTGGTGCGGTGCGAAGAAAGAGATCGGGTTGTAGCCCCAGTAATTGCCGAGACCGGGTGGTGCCTCCTGAGGGTCGAACAGAAACACGGGCAAGAGCTCGACCGCGGTTACGCCGAGGTCGCTCAGGTACGGGATCTTCTCGATTAGACCCGCATAGGTTCCCCGCTTGTCAGGAGAAACCCCCGAGCTCGGATGCCGGGTGAACCCGCGGACGTGCATCTCGTAGATGACCGTGTTCGAAAAGGCGTGCGCTGGTGCGGTGTCTCCCTCCCAGTCGTATGCGCTGAGGTCAGCCACGACGCTCTTCATTGCCGTCGCTGCTGTATCGCCCGCCCGGCGTGCCGCTTCGCGGTCGTAGCCTCGCGGCACAGCGACGGACCGCCCATAGGGATCGAGCAGTACCTTTTCGTGATCGTAACGGAGCCCTTCCTCCGGCGCGTACCGGCCCTCCGCGCGATAGGCATACAGTTGGCCGGGACCGATGCCCGGAACGAAGGCATGCCAGTAGTGAAATGTTCGATGGTTTCGCGATGGGTCGAGCCGGATGATCCTCGACGGCCGTGGGTCGTCAGGGCCGTCGAAGAGCAGAAGCTCGAGTGCATCGCAATGCTTCGAATAGATGCTGAAGTTCACGCCACCGTCTCGCAGCGTCGCGCCTAGCGGATAGCTTTGTCCGTTTTCGATCATCGATAGAGCCAGCTTGGTTGACGTTATATCTCATGGCAGCTCTCTCGGAGTCACTTTTGCATTCGGGTCCGAGATTGCGTTCGGTGCGTCGAACGTGCTCTGGGCGCAGACGGAATCGCCACTTCTAGGGCGTCTGCGGGCTCTCCGCGACGACCTTTTCGACTGCGTCGAGCAAGCTCTTGCTGTAAACGCGGCCCGCGAGATTCTCGCGAGCCTTTTTTGCGACGGCATCCCACTCCGCTTTGTACGCTGAGGTGTCGACTTCGATCATGCCACGGGCGACGAGCGATGCATAGGCTCTCGCATCGTCACGCCGTACCAGCGCATCGTTGGCCTTCGAGGCGCGCATGCTGGTCGAGAGCAAGACCTTCTGATCGTTCTCCGAAAGCTCGTCGAACTTCTCCTTGGTGACGATCCCTCCGCCTACCATGATGTTGAAGTTGTCCTTCGCCATGTACTTGAGGCGCGTGTACCATTGGAGCGCGACTGCTGCGAGGGCGGATGCGGGAACCGTATCGACCATGCGGGTCTGCAGCCCTCCGTAAACTTCGGGAAGACCCATCCGAACCGGGTTGGCGCCAATCACGCTGATGAATTCTGCAAAGACTGGATCAT
Source organism: uncultured delta proteobacterium (assembly GCA_963712235.1). GTDB lineage: Bacteria > Myxococcota_A > Polyangia > Polyangiales > Houyiibacteriaceae > SG8-38. The sequence continues at coordinate 116,487 of CAVQHC010000001.1, read as the reverse complement.
CTTTCCAGGCCCACGGTCGAAAGCTCTTTAGGTCGTCGGGTTTGACGAATGCGTTCGCCGAGAAGAGACGGTTCTTGCCGGCTTCACCCCAATTCAAGAGCACGAAGCCGGCGTCCTTGAACATCCTGGTGAATCGGTCGTTGAGCTCGGTCCGGGCGCGCGTGAGCTGCTCGTACTCGGTGAGCAAACCGGGCGCCGTCAGCACCAGGACAGGACGTGCGACCATTCCGAGCCCGGTCGTTGAAATTCCGGCGCCGTCCATTTGCCCGGCGCGCATCTTTCGGACGAAGTCACGCTCGTCACCCTGACTGCCTCCAGAGTAGAAGCGAAGCTCGACGCGATTGTTGGTCTCCTTTTTGACGCTTCGATTCCAAGCTTTCGAGATTTTCATGAAACCGGAGCCGGCGGGCGCGAGAGAGGCAAAACGGATGATGATGGGGCCTGCGGCGCTGGCCTGCGGAGCGGAGACAGCCCCAGGCAGCAAGAATGCGCTCGCGGCGAGGAAGAAGATTAGAGGGGAGCACGTCTTCGTCATGGTTTAGTCGATACGCGCTTCGGAGGGCATTGCCAAGCTGCCGCAGGGGACGATACTCGATTCTGCGAAAGGCAAGAACGATGAGCGATGAGGTCAAAGTCGAGCGGCTCGCCGCACTCTTCAAGCAGACCGGCGAAGCCCACCACGAGGCGTTCCTGCAAACCGACGGCGAGGACCCCGAGTGGCCGCTCTGGTACGCGGAGTTTCTGCAGGGTCGCTTGACCCCATTCCTGGCAGCCCCGCTGACCCGGAGTCGCCTGGTGTTCTGCTTGATCGGCGCCGACGATGAACACCGCGCCACGGAATCGCAGACGCCGTGGCCTGAGTACTATGCTCGGCGCTTTCTCGAATGCCTCGGTCCTGCGGAGGAGCCGGCCACGGACAGCTTGTCCCTCTACTATTTCGACGGCTGTCCATTCTGCGTTCGGGTGCTCCGCGTGATCGACGCGCTTGGCCTCGAGGTCGAGCTTCGCAACATCTACACCGATCCCGCCCGTCTCGCGGAGCTCCGCGAGGTCCGGGGTCGAACGACCGTGCCCGTGCTGAGAATCACGAGCCCCGACGGCGAAGACCGCTGGATGCCAGAGTCGGCGGACATCGTCCGGTATCTGCAAGCCACCTACGGCCAAGCGGCCGCGTGACGCTATTTTTCAGTGCCAGTGCCAGTGCCAGTGCCAGTGCCAGTGCCAGTGCCAGTGCCAGTGCCAGTGCCAGCGCCCGCGAACCCCTCCGGCACTCCGCGGAAATGCAAGTCCCGCTGCGGAAACGGAATCTTGATCCCCGCCTCTTTCAAGGCCTCGCTGATCGCCACGTGGACGGCGCTTGGCACGTCCAAGACGTCTGACGGGTCCATGAAGATCCGCAGCTCGAAATCGAGAGAGCTTTCGCCAAACCCGCGAAACAGCGCGAGCGGCGCGGGGCTCTTGAAGACTTTGTCGTTCGCCTCTGCGACCTTCCTCAGGATGCCGAGCACCTGATTGGGGTCGGTGCCGTACGCTACGCCGAGGGGGATGGTCACCCGCTGTTGACGCGCAGCCAGCGTCCAGTTGATGACGCGGCCGGAAATCAGGTCGCCATTCGGGACGATCACCTCGGCGCCATCGAAGGTGCGAATCGTACTTGCACGAATTCCGATGCTGCTCACGTTTCCGAGGATGTTGTCGACTTCGACTTTGTCCCGCAAACGAATCGGCCGTTCCGTCAAAAGGACGAAGCCCGACACGAAGTTGTTGACCAGATTCTGAAGCCCGAAGCCGATGCCGACGCCAAGTGCGCTCAGGACGATGGTCACTTTGTCGAGCGGGACGCCGAGCACGGAAATGGCGGCGACGAAGCCGATGGCGATGATCGCGTAGCGCGTGAACGTAGTCAGCGCGAACGGGACCCCCTGCTGCATGTGAAGGCGCGGCAGGACTTCTTCCTTGAGAACAAAGCTCACGAATCGCGCGATGATCCAGCTCACCCACAAGACGATGAAGAAGGCGAAGAAGTCACCAAAGGTCACCCCGACGTCCGTGAGGCCCATCCCCAAATCCGACGAAAGCCAGCGCCCAAGGACGCGCCCCAGCGGTCGCCAGGCCGAGGTCATGTCCGCCAGCAACCAGGTAAAGACTGCAGCCGTGATAAGACGTATGGTGTGGCTCAAGGTCTTCGCAGTGACGGTCCGATTGGCCCGGACCATGCGAAACGATGTCGAAGCGACCGGTGTGCACGCCGGTCAAGACGAGAGCCTCGACGATCCGTTCCAGGGCCATGTAGGCCGTCGCGCCGATCGTTCCGAGGACGACGAAGACCGCCGCTTCCGTTCCCAAAAAGATGTACCCGAGCACGGCTGCGCCTGCGCCAATCACGGTGGTGAGCAGTGCGAACCAGGCCCAAACGCTCGTCACCGAGAACCACAGGCCTTCTCGGACGCGCTTCGGCACGTCTAAACGGCGTAGAAAGCGGACGAGCCACGCTGCGCCTGCACCAGCGACGAGCACCTCCACGAGCAACAAGGCCCGCTCGATCTCGGGGTGTCCCGAGGCCAAGGCAACGACGAAATGGAACGTTCCGAGGAAACCGAGCCCGATGAGCGCACGGTGCAAGCTCGCCCGGACCATCTCTTTGTAGACGACAAACCAGAGCGGAAGCGCGAGGAGCCAGGTGAGGAGGATCATTTCGACCGTGCGGTCCGAATGGAACAAGCGCGCCATCGCGAGGCTCACGAGAAGGGCCGCAGCCCAGGGATGACACAGCGCCTCACTCGCCTGGTCCTCCCAAGCGATGCCGACCCTCCTGCTGACGCTTTTCGATTCTTGCGGCCACCGTCGCGCGCGCTCTGCGTGAAGAGAACCCCGAGCAGGAGCGCCATGAAAATCTGAAAGATCAACAGCGTGCGTTTCTGGAGTAGGTAATCCTTGACGGCCGGCCACGAGAAATTCAGGTCGTAGCCTTCGCGCACGGTCTGATCGTCCAAGCGCTCGGCAGCCTTCCAGATAGGCGGCTCCTGTTGCTCGAAGACGCTGTCGGCCTCGGCACGTAGAGCGACACTAACCTTCTGCTGCGCTATGCGAAGCACGTCGCGCACGTCCAGGGCCCGCGACTGATAGGCAAGCACTTCGCCGGTCTTGGCCTGGAGCATTTTACTGCCCTCTCGAAGCCCTTGCAGGATCGACGCGGTGCGATCGCGGACTTCCTTGGGGACGGCGCGTCGTCGCGCTCGTTTCAGTGCCGCGGTCCAGAGCTCGATGTCTTCGTCGTTTTGACTCGACAGCGCTTCGAGCTCGGCTCCATAGTTGCTCAGCTTCGCGATCTGCCTGTTCGGTTCTCGCGTCGAGGTACTCGAGCTGAGCCTCAAGTTGTTGAGCTCGGAGCTCATCATTCGGCGTGTCTCGAGTGCGGCAAAGCTCGCGGCAGCTCCGCGCCCGTGCATCTACCTCATCGAGTGCTTTGGCTACGTCTGCGAGCACGTCGATCAGCGACATCTCCGTCCTGATTCGCGAGAGTCGCTCTTCCACGGCGCCGGCTTCGATGGCGAAGTCCGCGCCGGTCAGCTCTTTTGGGGCTTCGGGGGCAGCCGCTTTGGGGCTAGCCGCGTCGGATGTTGGCGGGGGGACTTGGGCGCGCGCGATTTGCGTGCCCATGAGGCAGACGCCGAACATAAGCGCGGTCGGTACGAGCAAAGCGCAATTGGACCTGTCCACCATCCTGTCGCGACCTAGCATGAACAGGACCGAAGTTGCAGCGGCCCCACTGCAGCTCAGGCGTCGGCTGACGTGGCTCGGTGGCCGGTCCTGTCGGGTACCGCCTCGCCTTCCACGATTGGGGAAGGCGCAGTCCTCAGCTCCGGCTGCAGCCGGACCTTATCCCAGACTTCAGGGAATGCACCAACAGCGCCGAGCTTTTCGCGCATTCGCCGGTAGAGCCGGTGGTCGAACATCTCCTCGAACTGGCTGCGATTCATCCAGACATCCTGATAGAGCGGGACGAAGCCACCGACGTCGTGGGTGAACTGCTCCGTGGCGGCGACGTGGTCTTCGGCGTCCCAGTCCTCTCCTCGCTTCACGGCGGGAGGGATCCCATAGGCGCCAAGGTCGACGAACATGTCCCAGCGTTCGCCGGCTTGTAGCTGACGCGGCTTGGGCTGCAGTCCCTGGTACTCGCCGTGGTCGTAGATGCGAATCGGGTAGACGAGCAGCGGGTACACCTCGAAGCGCTTGTCGAACTCCTCGACGGCGCGCTTGAGCTCGCGCATTGGAACAATCACATCCTGCACCACGTGCTTGTGAACGAGCTTCCAGCGCACCCCTTCGGTCATGGTGCCTTTGAGCAGCGAGATCTTGGGCGCGCCAAGCCATCCGAAGCCCCAGCGCCACCACGGCTTGCTCGAAAAGGGCATCAGCTCTTCGAGCTCCCAGAAGATCGAGCGCGTGTGGCGGTGGTAGTAGTCCCTCAGCGGGATCCAGTCTTCGAACTCGCCACGCTCGAGCGCAGTGGCCACGTGATGAAAGAAGAACTGCTTGTACCAGCGATTGATGGGGTTGACCTTCGAGCGATCCGAGGCGCGTCGTCGTACCATGCACATTGAATGACGCCGCTGTCTTTGGAATAGATCGTCGCCTCCAAGAACTCCGGTGCATCGGCGGCCACCGAAAGCGCGTAGGTCTTTTCGCAAAGCTCATCCATGCTGTGGCAGGGGATGTACTTCATCCGTATGTACGGCTTGGCAGGCTCGATTTCGAGCTCGAGCGCCACCAAGAAACCGAGCGTGCCGTGTGACCACGGGAGCGCATGAAAGAGCTCGGGGTCGCTTTCTTCGGTCACCCGCAGAAGAGTCCCGTCCGCCGTCACGATCTCGTACGCGACGACCGTCTCCTGAATCAAGCCGTACCGGTGGCAGGTCGTCTCCATGCCGAGGCCCATGCAAAGACCCCCGGCGGTGAGATCCTCCATTTCGACCATGACCTTGAGCGCGTAGCCCAAGGGCACCAGGTATCGACTGATCTGACCCATGTTGGCGAGCGGCTCGACGCGGACGACCATCCGCTCGGTGTCCACCTCGAGGATGTCGCGGAGGTCGATCTCGATCTGGTTGCAGTCCTTTTTGTAGGTGGAGGTTCGCGTGGACATGGTCAGCCAAGGCGGGCGGGCTGTGCACATGGGACGCTCGGACCCGGACGCTTTCCAAGCGCGCACCTGCTCCTGCACCCGTCGCACTCGCTCATCGTGCTTTTCGGGCGATGCGCCGAAACGGGCGTAGACCAGGTCGCGGGTTACGCGAGCGCGCTCAAACAGGAAGCTGGCGGGCAGGGCCGTGGCCGCGACGACCACGCCACGATTGTCGGTCATCCATTGAGCCGCGCCTTTGGCGAGCTTCGACTGAGCGAGCTTGCTTCGTATCGACATGTCACTCCTTAGTGTGGGTATTCATCTGATCAAGATGCGGCTGGGTAGAACTGCGCGTACCAGCGGCGAAGCTGGTGAATGGGGCCGTCTGCCCGCGTGAGCATCGGGTTCTTGCGATAGATCTTGCTTTCCCAAATACCGATGTCCTGGCGCCACTGGGAGACCCAGTTTCCGACGATGAACGAGGCCAAGGGCCTGGGCACGTTTCGTCCGCTGAACCAGCGAAATCGAACGTGTTGGGTCATCGGCGAGATTGGCGTGTGGCTCTGGTACAGCACCACGCGGCCACGCCCTCGAGTCAGCGTGAAGTCGAATCGAATGAAGCTACCGGGGCCCTCGATGCGAACGTCTGCGTGTGCCCCCGATCCCTTGATTGCTTTCCCTCGAAATTCGAGGTTCGCGTCGTTGCCGAACCAACACACGTGCTTTTCGTTTTCATCCCGGCGCCAGGTCGCTTCGTGATGGAGCGTCATGCCGGGCACCGGAATCTCGGTCCACGGCAAGCGCAGGCGTCCATGGATACCCGCGAAGTGCTGAAAGTCGGCGCTGTTCTCCAGGAACTCGAGCAAGTGCATCTGAACGAGCCCTGCATCGTGCTCTCCCCGCCAAACGAGATTGCCGTCTTCGATTTCACGCACGCGCTGCAAGCGGTAGGGTGGCTCGGGCGCCGGGCCGTCCACGGAGGCTCCATGTCGGTGGTAGACGAGGACCCAGCCGTGCAGCTCTTGGACCGCCCAGGACCTGGTGCGGTGCCGGGGGTCCGGGTGCTCACCGTTGGCCTGACCGACGACGCACCCGTCCCCACGAATCTTCCAGCCGTGGAACGGACACTCCACGCAGTCACCTTGCACCTTGCCGTCCGCCAAGTTGGCCCCGAGGTGGGGGCAATAGGCGTCGACCACGCGAGCGGTCCCCGAAGCATCGCGAAATATGACCCATTGGTTCCCGACGCACTGCACGAACGTCGGGCGCTCTCGAATGTCCGTCGATCGACCGACAACGTACCATCCCTCGGGATAGGGCGGCGGATAGCTGGCCTCACGAGCCGACTCTACCCAAGGGTTCAGATCCCTGGGGCCGCGTCGCCCCGAAAGCGCCTGCAGCGGTGCCCAGACAGCACCGTTCATCATTGCGCCGGTCGCTGCGCCAAAAAGAAGTAGTTGGGCGTGAAGATCCCGAGCTCGCCGCCGGCGATGAGAGCCTCGGCTGCCGAGCCGAGCATCTTGCTTACCTCGGTCGACCCCTTCGGTGCGATCCGCAACGCTTCTAGCGTTCGAATCGTCCGGCGCGCCAAGAACCGTCCCGCACGTCCGCGGCGAAGGGCGAGCAGGCTTTCGGTTTCGCCCACCAGCGGCAGATACCAGGGTGTCGCCGAGTCGCAGGTGCCGGCGGCATCGTGGCTCTCTAGGAGCTCAAACCCAGCGGCGCGCACCGCATCGAGCGTGTCGGGAATCGAAGCGATGTCTGGAAGACTGTCTCCCTCCTCGATGGCCTTCTTGGTGCGTTGATGTTCGGCGCTGCTCGGGTCGAACTTGCTCGTCATGCACCACTCATACGCTGCGAACAGGCCGCCCGGCTTCAGAGTCCGATGAATCTCCTTGAACACGCCTAGTTTGTCCGGCGCGTGGCAGGTGGCCTCGAAGGCGTACGCGGCATCGTAGGTTTCGTCCGGCACCTGGAGATTCATGAAATCGCCTTTGAATGCGGAGCACCGGCCGGCGAGTCCAGCTTCTTCGTTGTACTGCTGCACCTTGGTCAATTGGTAGTCGTTGTTGTTGACGCCTTCGATCGTCGCCCCCGAGAACCGAGCGATGCTGCGCATCGGTCCGCCGACGCCGCAGCCGACGTCGAGCACTTTCATTCCGGGCTTCAGGCCGAGTTTGAGCGCAAAGGAATGCTCCGAGCGCGCAAGCGACGCATCGAAAGACTCCCCCTCGAAACGCGGCGCAAAGTGAAACGACTTGGCCCAGCCGTGTTCGTAGAAATCGGTGACGAGATCGTAGTAGTGGTTGATCATCGTCGTATAGCCAGCTTGGCGCGCTTTGACGCTGCCACCGTTCGACTCGTCGAAGAAGCCCAGGTACTCGTTGATCGCCCCGCGCACGCGACCGCGTGTTCGCTGGTCTGAATAGAACCGATTCACTGCTTGCTCTTGCATGACACCCCTCTTTGAATGAGGCGATGTCGATATCATGATTCATGCACCTCAACATCAAGCAATTGAGCTGCATGCGTCTGCCCGGAGTACACACTTCGTAAACTTAGAATGAGCGAAACCGTTCACATCACCTGCACGACCATTCACACTCGGCCCAGTACGTTTCGCGCTTTGGGGTTGAGTGAAAAGAAAATGCTCGCAGGGGACGAATGATTACCGCGCTGGTCGTGCTTTTTCACGCGTGGATCTGCGCGTTGTGATCCTCGGCGGAGGGGCGTTCGCCTCGCCACCCTCATCCACTAAAAGGGGACAGTCTCCTTCTTCATTGAGAAGCGTTCTTGCCGAATAGTTGTTCGTCCATTTGATCGAGGCGGTCGTTGTGCGCATTGGCTGACTCCAGCACCTTCAGGACCTTCTGGGCGCGCTCCGGCGCACCTCGGGCAATTCGACCCGGCTCGCCGCTGAGCCCGAACGCGGTGGTTTCCTCGGCCTCGTGGGTGACCCACAGCGCCAAGCCGCACAGCAGCGAGCCCACCAGAACAAGCCCCCCAACCCTCATGGTTTCAGCGTAATGGAATTGCGCCAGCCATGCTCAGCTTCCATCCGGTCGCTGTCGCAGCTGCGCCACTAGCCTTAAGCCCCGGAGCCCCGCGGACGACGCAAGCGTCGGCTTGGCGGGGCCCCATAAGACAGTCCTGACCGTCGTTGCCGTGGGAACTAATATTGAGTCGAACCCCTACATTTTACTAGTAGGTGGGCGCGGATTTCGTACGCTTTAGGCCCCCCGATGACGCTAGCCGGGTCCGCACACCACGCACGTTGAAGCACCCTAATCGACCTAGTCAGGGATTCACTACTCCTTCCTCACCTGCAACGACAGAGGGACTACCACTCAAGGTAGAGCCGGGATTCCCGACGGTCAACTCACTGCTTGACCGGGCTTGCTTTAAGCGCCGCGCGCCCTTCTTTCACGTACACCGTGAAGCGCACCTCGGGCGCATTGTGGCGCTTCATGACTTGGTCGCGTGCGGTATGAAGTTTGCGTACGAACTTGTCGAAGGTGAGCCCGGTGACAGACGCGCCGCATTCCCTTTGCGTCGCGAGGAATTTCTGGAAGACCTCACGGAAGTGTGCGTCTTCGCCTTGGACGGCAGGCGCAGAGGCCTCGATGAGCTCCTGCGGCACGTGCTTCACCTGGGTCGACTCCTCCGTCTCGTCGTCGTATTCGGAGTATGAGTCGACGATCGCGTTCGGCCGCGTAGGTGGGTCGTTGACCTCGGACATGACAGGCTCTCCGCTGTGCCGCACGGTAGCCGCGACCGCTTGCCGCGAAGAAGTCGATCGATTCGGCCAAGAAGACGGCGACCGCTTGGGCCGAGACGAGGGCGAACGCCCCGGGCGCGCGGTCGTCGCGAGGGTACGCGACTCCGCGGTCGAGCTGTCCGCCGGCGTTGCGGCAACCATCGGATCCGCCGGAACAATCGGTGCCATCTGCGGCTTGTCCGCACCTGTGGTGTTCGATGGCGCTGGATCGAGGGCCACCTGCTTGGCCGTCGGCGCCTCGGTCGAGACACCGAAGTACCCTGCAGTCGCACTATCGCGCGTCGAGCTGAGAAGGTGGTCGAGGTCGACCGAAGAACGCTTCGCGGCCTCTTCTTTGAAGCCGACGCCGGCACGCAATGCAGTATTCAGGTTCTCTGCGATCTTCCGATAGTGACGCCGGAGCTGACCGGCCGGAAGGCTGTCGAGCTCGGCTTTGGAGAGGCTCTCGCTCGTTTTCCGCAGGATCGCCACTCCCTTATCATGCTCCACGTACAGAAGTGCCAAGCCCAGCAGGAGCAGCAGCAGTGGCAAACCGATGACCAACAGCCAGGGGAGCGAAGCGACGTCTTCTTTGAAGGTGTTCGCGAAGAGCCCGCCAAGCCCGACGGTACTGCCCCGGCGGCCGATGATGTAGCCGACTCCCGCGTCCGCGGCTTCGCCTCGGACCTGCGCTGCGATCGCTCGAGTTCGCTCGCCCACTTCCACCGAACCCTCGCCGCTTTCCATCTTGGCCAGCGCCGACGCGAGCCCACTTTTCAGCTCTGCGCTGCTTGGGGCTTTCGCTCCGCCGACATGAGACGCGATCAGGCGGTCGCGATAGAAAAATACCACGGTCGCGTTCGGGAGCTTGGCCGCAAGGCGTTGGGCGAGCCCGTCGCCGATCGCCATACCATGCACGACGGCGCCGACATATCGACCGCCGTCGAAAACCGGGCGGGCAGCCATCCGATAGACTTCACCGTTGTAGACCCAGACATCATCTCGCATGAAGCCTCGAAGGGCATCTTTTACAAGCGGCATCTTGTCGAGCTGGGCTGAACCCATGTCGTTCTTGTCGAGCGTGGCTACGACCTCACCTTCAGCATCGATCGCGAAGACCAGGTCTCCCTTTCCCTCTTCTAGCTTGGCGTTGAGGGAGTCGAGTTTTTGGCTGAGGCGTTTTCGAGTGCTCGTTCCCGGCGTTCCAGCGCGTCCGCTCGAGCTCCGTAGCGTTTGGCGAACCTCTGAATCGACCGCGATCGAGGCCAAGGCGTCGAGTCGAAGTCGAGCGTCGAGGCGCTGCCAGAGCTCGGCCTCGACGTGATCCCTGCGTAGTTGCTCTTCGAGCTGGAATTCTGCTTCTCGGCTCGCCGCTGACTTGTTCAAGAACGCACCCGCAAGCGCCCCCCCCACGGCCAAGGCTAGAATCAGGTACCAAAGGCGCGACAACATCGGTTACTTCCTCCGACTCTTGCTGATGGTGACCGGATCGATCTGGAGAGCTCGCCCTGCCGGCACCGTGATTCGACGCGATGCGACTTGCTCGGAACCGCGCAAGATTCTCAGAGAGTAGGGACCGGGCGGAACGTCTTGAAAGCTGAACTTCCCGTTCGCATCAACCGTCGCGCAGGCCACCAGCTCGCGCATCGAGTGCAGGTATCCTTCCACGTGCCCGTAGATCCGGTCACCGAGCTTCCATGGCCCACCTGCAGGAACCGGTATCACTCGAGCCTTGCCGGGGCCGGCTTCGAGCGGCGTGAACCCCGCGAGCCTTTCGACGGAAAGCTCGTGCGTGAAGGTGTCTCGATTTTCGACACGGATGGTCGTGCCCGAGCGCGCAACGATCGTAGAAGGACTCAGCCCGCCGCCGCGAAAGGCAAACTTGCAACCGATTTCGGGTCCGGTGAACTTGCCCGTCAAAACCGCGAGCACATCGTTGCGATCGTCGGTCGCCGGTTTTTCAGGCAGTGCGCCGTTCCAGACCTTCCAGTAGTAGTCCTTCTGATTGGCGGATTCCGAGCTCGTATCCACCGAGCTGCCGCGCACCGAACCCGCGATCGATTCGGCAGAAGCCGCTCCGAGCGCGACGAGCACGGCGGCGGCGCAGACGGCCCCCAACTTGATCCAGTTCTTCCGTTCCCCCATTGGTATTTATGTATTATTACAGCTCCATTGAGAGGGAGTTAACAAAAATGCCCTTTTTTTAGCGATGCGGGCTAGGCCGCCGAGTAGTCGATCAGCTTGACCGGCGCGGGGTGGAGTCGGGCTCGCATCGAGCGCGTCATCCCCGCGGGATCACCGCCGATTTCAATGGCGGTGGGCTCGTCGAACTGGAGCTCGACGTCCTCGGCGTACAGATCGATGAGGTTCTCGTGCCGGTACGTGCCCTTCCACGCGCTGAGCATGTGTGCAGCAACGTGAAGCGGGCTGGTTGCAACGACGCGCAGGCAGAATCGATTCGGAGGACGGTTCTCGGCAAACGGGAAGACCCTCACTCCGAATCCCCAGTACGGAATGGTCGATACCAACGCTGCGATACACGGGCCTTCGAAGATCACCTCGCCTGGTTCGATAGGCGGCCCGTGTGGCTGGCCGTCGAGGTCGAGACGTTCCGCGTCCCCGTGGTTGATGATCCGAACGTCCATTCGCGGTCGAAGCGCGAGCTTGGGAATCGTAAGCATCGGAATCGAAATCGCGTAGGACAAAGCACCCGTCGCGCGCTTCCCGACCCATGGCAGATGGCGAACGACCGAGCGAACTTCGTGAAAGTGCTTGAGACCGAGTGCATCGAATCCAGCGCCCGCAAAGGGCGTGAGTAGACCTTGCGCCTCGATGAGACGTACATCTCGGTGCGCGCTGTCGTGACGCAGTCGGGCCAAATCAGCGAACACACCTTTTCGCGAGGTCCCCGCGCCAAGTGCCCAGGCGAGCGAATTCCCTGTGCCCAGCTTCAGGAGACCGAAGCTCGGTGGCTCTTGATTGCGACCGCGGGCTTCATTGCTGATCGACGTGACCATTTGCACGAACGTCCCGTCGCCGCCTCCGGTTAGCACCACTGGATAGCCCGCTTCGACGATTTCGACCGCGATTCGGTGCGCTTCCTCGAGGCTCTGTGACAAAAACAGGTCACCGCTCCCGACCAGTTGGTCGAAGCTCTCGACCAGCTCGTCGGTCACCTGCCTGGCGTTGCCATTCAGGACGACGGCCACACGATCGGCCTTGGACGACAAGGTGCTAGAGCCGCAGAAGGGCGGCGCCCCAGGTAAAACCCGCACCGAACGCGGGCATGAGAATCAGGTCACCCTTTTTAGCGCGACCTTCCTGCACGGCTTCGCTCAACGCGAGTGGAATGGAAGCGGCCGTGGTATTCCCGTACTTCTGGATGTTGTGGACCACTTTCTCCGGCGCGATTTTGAGCTTCTGTGAAACGAACTCGTTGATACGCTTGTTGGCCTGATGCGGAACCAGGAGGTCGATCTCGTCAATCGACACGCCGTTCCGCTCCAACACAGAGCGGCTGACCTCAGGCATTTTCGCGGTTGCCCATCGGAACACATTGCGTCCGTTCATCGCTGGATGCACCGTCTTGTTGTCGATCATTTCGTGCGTGAGTCGAGGCATGTAGGCGCTTGCCGGCGCTTCTAGCCAAAGCTCCTTCGCGCCGCTTCCGTCCGCGTGGACTTCGACGTCGATGAGGCCCCGGCTCTCGTCATCGGTCGGCCCGAGGATCGCGCAGGCGGCGCCGTCGCCGAACAGGACCGTCACGTCACGGCCTTCGTCACTGAAGTCCAGGGCGGTCGAGTGAACCTCGGCGCCGACCAACGCGACCCGCTTGTACATGCCGCAGCGAATCCAGGCATCGGCGATTTGCAGTCCGTACAGAAAACCGCTGCACTGATTGCGCACGTCGAGCGCCGGCACGCCGGCCAGACCGAGCTTGTCGCCGAGGAAGCAGCCGCTGCCTGGGAAGTTGAAGTCGGGGGAGAGGGTCGCGAAGATAATCATGTCGATTTCCGACACGTCGATGCCAGAGTTTTCGCACGCCATCTTCACGGCTGGCACCGCGAGGTCACTCGCCCCGATGCCGCTTTGTTCGATGTATCGGCGCTCCTTGATTCCGGTACGCTGCTGAATCCATTCGTCGCTCGTATCGAACATCTTCGCGAGGTCGTCGTTGGTGACGACCTTCGAGGGTACGTAGTGCCCCAACCCCAGAATTGCGGTCCTTGTCATAAATCGAGCCCCTTCCAGATCTGCGCCGGAGCCTAGCGAAAGCGTCACTTCAAAGTCGACGCGGCGCGTCCCACACGGGGCTGCGTCCCACAGCGCTGGGAATGCACGTTTGCGGGGGCCTGCTATATGACCGGCCGCTCTGGCCGAGTGGCGGAATTGGCAGACGCGCCGGATTCAAAATCCGGTATTCGCAAGAATGTGTCGGTTCGAGTCCGACCTCGGCTACTACGAGCTCGCAGCTACCTCGAAAACCGGGCCGCGACGGAGCGCGACATGGGGTTCCGTCGAACGGCTCGGCTTGCAAGTGTGGTCGGATTCACTTGGGAGCTTGGACCACGCAAGCCTCGCCTCGGCGCGCGCGCCAATCGGGGCCGGTTGCTGTCTTGCCGATTGTCACTTGCGACGTCGACTCCACCCCACATCGCGCTCCGCCGCGGCCCTCCACAAGTCAGTGGGAGCGTCGACGTTGGTGACAGCGTCAGCGCCAGTGCCAGTGTCGGCGCCAGTGCCAGTGCCAGTGCCAGTGCCAGTGTCGGCGTCAGTGTCGGTGAATCTTCCGTGTGGAGGGGTGCGGGAAAACGCGTCATGGGGTGGAGTCGACGTAGCGAGTGACAATCTGCAAGACAGCAACCACCGCAGATTGAGCGCGAGCTCCGAGGCGAGGCTTGCGTGGTCCAAGCTTCCAAGTGCAACCGACCACATTTGCAAGCCGAGCCGTTCGACGTAGCCCCGTGTCGCGTTTTCCCGCGCCCCGGTCTTTACGACTCAGCGCGCGGCGACGTGTTTTTGCATTAGCTCTTGGAGCTCGGACGGCTTCTCGTCGGGATCCTTGCCGTTGCGGCTCTTGTCGATGTCTTCGAGGAGCTCTCGGCACTCTGGCTTGTCGCGAAGGTGGTCGAGCAGCAGGCTCGATGCTGTGCCGAAGGCGGTTTCGTAGCTGAGCGCTTCCCCGACGCGGCTTGCGATTCGTTCGCGACCGGTTTGAAGGTCATGCTCGAGGGCCTCGCTGTATCGCTTCAACTGAGCGCGGAGCTCCTCGATCTGCTTGCGGCGCTCCGCGGCGGTCTCTTCTTTCGAGCGCGCGCGACGTTCGTAATCTCGCGCCACCTCCGTGAGAACGTCGCACTGCGCGCGAGCCACGCCAAGCGCTTCGTATCCGCGGCGGATGCGCTCCACGTTGCTGCCGGCCAATTTGACCTCCGCCTCGGCCGATTGGTGCGCGCGCTTGGCACGCTTGAGCTTGAGAATCAGCTCACTCAGCGAGTCTCGCTCCGACGAGGCGTCACGCAGTGCGCGGGATTCCTCTCCGGCGAGATCTTCGACCTTACGCCCGATTTCAGCGCGCAGCGCTCGGCCTCGCTTCTCGATGGTCTCGAGCTTCTTGGAATGGCTTTCGAGCTCGCCCTCGAGCCTGGATGCCCGTGACGCAAGCTCCCAGATCTGGTCCGACGCACCTTGCACTTCGGTTGGGGCGTTGCCGTCGGGGTAGGCCCGCGCCACGGCGCGCAGGAAGTTCGCGGCCGTCCGGCTCCACTCGACGACGCCTGGCGTCTGAGCCGGTGGCGGTGGCGGCGGCGCGACGGGAGCGACGTCGGTTGGCTGGTCCCATTCCCGCGAGGGAAGGGTGCGCTGCATTTCCTTGAGCTCTTCTTTGAGATGATGTCCGTCTCGGAAGCGGTCTTCAGGCTTCTTTTCGAGCAGCGTCAAGATGATCTTCTCGGCGTGCTCCGGAATGTCCGCGCGGTACTTGCTGGGCTTTGGCGGGTTCGCCGTCCGCTGCATGTCGAGCAGCTCGTCGCGGTCGCCCGAACGGAATGGAAGGCGCCCCGTCAGCATCTCGAAGAACAGAACTCCGAGTGCGTAGAGATCGCTCGACGAGATGGCATCTTCGCCTCGTGCTTGCTCCGGCGACATGTACTCTGGTGTTCCGAACACCGCGCCCTTCGGAGCGAGGCGCGGGTCACGCGTGAGTGCGGCGAGACCGAAATCCAAAATCTTCACGAAGTCTTTTCGGCCGCCGCGCGCGGTGACCATGATGTTGTCGCTCTTGAGATCACGGTGAACGACCCCGAGGTCGTGTGCACGCGCAAGGGCGGCAGTCATTTGCTCCAAGATGTCGACTGCACGCGCAATGGGCATTGGGCCTTTTGCGATTTGAGATGAAAGCGAATCACCGATGAGGTACTCCATCACGAGGTAGAGCTCGCCATCCTCTGTCTCGCCCACGTCGTGAATGTCGACGATGTGCGCGTGGTCGACACGGTTTGCAGCGCGCGCCTCACGCACCATCCAAGCGCGCAAATGCGTTTCCCCACGAAGGTCCGGCCGAATCAACTTCAGCGCGACGACGCGGTCGATGAGCACGTGACGTGCTCTATAGACGACACCCATGCCCCCTTCGCCGAGCAGTGATTCGAGTCGATATCGACCCGCAATGACCTTCCCGAGAAGCGGATCCTTCGATTTCTTCGAGCGCGACACTTTGCGAACCATCCCCATCGTTCCCCCATAACTAGTGGGCAAACTCAATCATAAGCAGGAACGAAGCGAAGCCCCAAGTGTTCCGCTCTGGCTGAAACCTGGAGTAAGCTGACATTCGATGCCCGAGCCGCCTATGATGGAGGGGTCGGTCACTAACGGAGGGATGTGTGAGCGAAGAACGGCCGCTGCTCGGGCCGTACCACATCGAGCGCCGCCTGGCGGCAGGGGGAATGGCCGAGGTGTTCGTTGCACTTCGTGAAGGTCTGCATGGCTTTCAGAAGCGCGTGGCACTCAAGCGCATTCTTCCGCAGTTTTCGAGCGATCCGGACTTCGTTTGGATGTTCATCGACGAAGCTCGCCTCGCTGCGCTCCTCGAGCACCCCAACATTGTTCAGGTGTTCGACTTCGGCACGATGGGCGACGATCTCGTGCTCGTCATGGAGCTCGTCGATGGGTCGAACGTGAGCCGTTTGCTACGAGCGGCCCCTCCGGATTCGCCTATTCCCTGGGACGTTGCGCTTCACATCGCGTACCAAACGGCCCAAGCGCTCGAATATGCGCACCATGCGGTCGACGAGAACGGCGAGTCGCTGGAGTTCGTCCATCGCGACGTGAGCCCGGCGAACATCCTTCTCAGTCGTACGGGTCACGTGAAGCTGACCGACTTTGGCATCGCCACCGTCCGAAGCCGCGCGCCGACGACCGAGGACGGCCAGGTTCGCGGCAAGCTCGGATACATGTCCCCTGAACAGGTGCTTGGGAAGGAGCTCAGCGGAAAGAGTGACGTGTTTACCCTTTCCACCGTCTTGGCGGAGATGCTGATTGGCGAGCCTCTGTTTCAAGGCGAGAGCGAGCTCAACGTCTTGCTGCAGATTCGAGACGCAGACCTTCGCGTGCTGGCTCGCTGCGAACGCCGCATTCCGCAGGACATTCGTGCAGTCGTGCTTCGAGGCCTACAACGCGATCCGAAAGAGCGCCCTACGGCCGGTGCCTTTTCCGAAGCCTGCGCCGAAGTGATGCGCCGCCGGGGGATGGGGCACGGGCCCGATCGGGTCGCCCGTCTTCTATCGCAGCTCAACCTGATTGAAGGAGATGCCCCGGACGTTCACCTTCCCGAGGCGAACGTGCCGTCGCTGATCGACAGCGATCTCATGCACCACGCGGGTCAAGAGCTCATCGGGCCGCAGGCGGTCACCTCGCCCACCATCTACCGAGTGCAGCTGCCGGACGGAAGCGTGATGGGGCCGATGAGCTATCCGCGCTTGATTCAACTCCTCACGACGGGCGTCATCGACAGCCGCAGTAGCAAAATCTCGAAATCCGACGGCACCTACATCGATCCATCGAGTCTTCCCGAGCTCACACGATTCGTAACGTCCCCGGGCCTTCAGTGGAAACTCGAGGAGCTCGCGCAAGCCGAGAAGCAGGGTCAGCTTCGCGCGGCAACCCTCTTGCCGGTTTTCTACGACATCGTCGAACGCCAGCAGACCGGCGTCCTTCACCTTTGGCAACGCAACCGACGTAAGAAGATCTATTTCGTCGACGGCAGGCCGGAGTTCGTTGCATCGACCGACAAGTCTGAGCTTCTTGGAGAATATCTAGTTGCGACGGGTCAATGCCTGCGCATGGAGATCGAGATGGCCTTGGCGCTCCTGCCCAAGCACGGTGGGCGCCTGGGCGATGCGCTCGTAGGTCTCGGGATCCTGCGCCCGGTGGAGTTGTTCCGGGCGATCAGCGATCAGGTCCGAGGGCGTCTGATGGAGTCCTTTCGATGGCGGAGGGGCGAGTGGGCATTTGTTCGGGGTGCTCGAAGTCACGAGGAAACGTTCCCGATGGGGCTCGATCCTTACGAGCTCATTCGAGATGCCGCGAACGAAGCACACCTCGAGGAGATCGAGTCCGTGCTCGATCCGCTGCGCGAGAAAGTGCTCGAGCGTTGCGACGACGGGCCGCCGCTTCAGACGTTCCGAATGGACCGCCAGTGGGTCAGTGTACTGGAGTCCGTTTCGGGGGATACGACGCTCGGAGGCATCTTGGCGCGACAGAGCGGCTCGGGGGCCGATCTCGAGCCCGCGTATCGAGCGCTTTATCTAGGGCTTGCGTGTCGGCTCGTTCGGACCAAGGTGAGTCCTTCGCAGATGCCTTTCCGTGAATTGTTCAGCGCTTGAGCCCCCCCGTGTCCTACGTCGAGCTAACCCGTCCAGATACGACGCCGAGTCCAGTTCTCGTGGAGGTGCCGCACTCGGGCCTGCAGGTTCCTCCGGAGGTCGAATCTGAGATTCAAGCGACGCCGCTGGCCATCCTGCGCGACTCCGACATCTACGTCGATCAACTCTACCGAGGCGCACCCGAGAACGGCGCGACGCTTCTGGTGTCCCGAGTGTCGCGGTACGTCGTCGATCTCAACCGCGGGCCTGACGACGTCGATTCGGCGGCCGTGCCGAGGCATCCCAGAGGTCGTCACATTCCTGCGCGTGGCGTCGTCTGGCGCGCGAGGACCGATGGGACGCCGCTGCTGCGGGCGCCCCTCACCGTCGAGCAGTTCAGCAGGAGGCTGGAGCTGTTTTACAACCCGTATCATGAAGCGCTTCGCGATGTCGCGGCGCAGATACTCCAAGAGCACGGCCGGGTGCTGGTCCTTGCGGCCCATTCGATGCCCTCCTCGGGTCGCCGGACCATTGGCGGAGGGAAGGTTCGCCGCGCGGACGTCGTGCCTGGCACGCGCGGCCGCTCGACCGCAGACGGTCGCATCATCGATCTCATCGATGCGCACTTCCGCGAAGCAGGCCTGACTGTGAAGCATGACGATCCCTATCGGGGTGGCTGGACGACCTCGAGCTACGGAGCACCCAAGCGAGGGCAGCACGCCGTTCAGATCGAGCTCAACCGCGCGCTCTACGTCGACGAGCGCACGAGCGAGATCAAAAAAGAAGACTTCGCGCAGCTCCAAGCCGTGCTCGAACGGCTCGTGGAGAGGCTAGGCAAGCTGTTGCTGGGTTCAGGTCAGTTCGCGACCGGCTGATCGACCACAGCCGATTCGCTGGAGCGAACCTCCAGGCGATAGCGGCTGTTTGCCGTCTGCAGGTAGTACGTATCCTGCCCGCAGAGCTGCAGCACACGCTTTACCGGGGTGGTGACGTACTCGTGCAGGCCATCGGCGAACTCGATCACGACGACGGAGCCCTTGCGCGGGGGTCGCAGCAGACGTCCAACGACGGCTCGACCGGACTTGCGGCCAACTTTGCGAAGGACGACTTCCACGCCCCGAAACTAGCATAATTGCCTCCCTCGGCAAAGTAGACACGGAAAAATCCAGCCTTTTTGCGCCTCCGCGAGAATTGCACCTTCCGCGCAAAGATCGCGCACCCTGCCGCGGCAATCAGGCAGCCGTGTGTGGCGAAACGCCACGGCAGCGGCAGAAACGGTTGCGATTTTCATTGGCAATTTAGGACTTCGGGGGTCGGCACGCTTACTGCAACGCAGCGCGGCATGACCACCGTCATGACGGCAACGGCTCTGGACCGATACCGCGCCTCCCTGAAGCGGGTCGATATCCTCGATGCTGAAACCGAACGTGAGCTTGCCCAGAGTTGGACCGAAGGCAACGAAGCGGCAGGCGTGAGATTGATCGAATCGAGTCTGCCGTTTGTGATCTCGATCGCGCGCGAGTACCGGCGTTGGGGAGTGCCGCTGGAGGATCTCGTTCAGCAGGGCAACCTCGGTCTCCTGAAGGCTGCATCGAAGTTCGATCCCGAAAAGCAGTGCCGGCTCATCACCTACGCGGCGTATTGGATTCGCGCCGAGATCCGCGACTACGTCGTTCGTTCATACCGGATCGTCCGATTGGGAACGACCCGAACCGAGCGTCGCGCGATGCGGGCGTTCAGGCGAAAATCGGTCGAGTCCCCTGATGCGCTCGCTGAAGAAAGCGGAATGCCGCTCACGCGGGCGAAACAGCTTTGGCCTCTGCTGGCCCGCGGCGACCTCTCTCTCGACGCGAGCGTGACCGATGCGCCCACCGCCATGGAGCGGATGAGCTACAAGCAGCCCACCCCGGAAGAGTCCGTTGCGCGCTCCGAGGCAGTCAACCAGGTACGTGCTGCCCTCGATTCGGCGATGGAGAGCTTGACCGACCGCGAAAAGCGAATCGTCGAAGCGCGCATCCTTTCGGACGAACCATGCACGCTGGAAGCTCTGGGTCGCGAAATGGGTGTGAGCAAAGAGAGGGTGCGCCAGCTCGAGGTTAGGGCACGCGAAAAGCTGCGCGAGCGTCTGGAACACCTGCGACCGGCCGCCTGAGCCACCCTGCAACTCGCTTGACTCCGCGCTACATCAGACGCATTTTCCGTCTCCCATGCTTGACGTCCGTACGCCTTCTTCCTTTTTCCTGATCCTGGTAACGGCCCTCTGCATCTCGTCTCTGGTCGGCTGCAAGCGAGACCTCGGCGAGTGCAACCTCGACGGCCTAACTCCGGAGGGCGTGCCGATCGACGGCCCGGCAGCGTTTGACATCGCCTACCGCAAGACGGACGGCCTCCCAATGTACGAAGGGCAGGCGATCGTGCAATCGACCTGCGGCGATGGTGCCTTTTGTCATGCGCCAGCTGCTGTTGGAAGCGATCGGTTCGGCACACCGGCTGGGTTGAACTTCGACCTCGATCTCGCCTGCATCGATGCCGCACAGGATTCAACCTGTGCGCAACCGATTGAAAGCTGCGAAGGCGGTCAAAGCCGCACGCCCTACTGCGAGCGCCTGAAGAGCCTGAGCAACAATCAGAATCAAGTCCGAAACTGGGCCGAGGGGATGATCCAGGAAATCCGCTCGGGTACGATGCCTCCCGGTGCAGCCGGTCGAAGCGTCCGAAACACCATTCCATGGGTTCGCAAGTCCGACGGGGAACCGCTCCCTTCGATCGATTCGAGCGAAGGGCAAGAGATCGTCCGCAACTGGCTCGCGTGTCAGGCCCCTGCGATTGCGCGGACGGAGTCGCCGCCTTCCGCGGCCCTGGAGCTCGAGCCCTGTCAAAGCGTCGACGACGAGATCTGCGTGTACAGCGGGTCGGGAGACCTTCCCGATCCGACCTGGAGTAGCATCTACTTCGGCATCATGTTCACCGACTGCTTAATCTGCCACGCGCCGAGCAACGAAAACACCGACCAAAACCCGAACAACCCTCTCGACGGCAACATTCCCGGTGGCGCCAGTCCCGCGGGCCTCGCCGCGCTGAATATGGCTGGGAGCGACACCGCCGATACGAGCAGCTGGCCGGCCGAATCCTGGTCGGCGGTCGTCAACGCACTGGCCGCAGATCCGGGGGACTGTGCAGGGCAGGGTACGCTCGTGATTCCCTTCGACCCGGACGGGTCCATCATGATCCAGAAGATGCGCAACGTGCAGACCTGCGGCGACCGGATGCCGCTTGGTGGCTCGATCAGCGAAGCTCGCACCGAGGTCGTCGAAGAGTGGATCAACCAGGGAGCGCTAAACAACTAGTGACGCGCGCGGGTCTCATCGCGTCGCTCCTTCTTTTGCTGACCTCCGCGGGCTGCAAGTCGGCCCCGGGCTGTCCCCTCCAAATGCGCAGCGATGCGGGCAAGGCGCTCGAAGACCACAGGAATCAACAGTCCGGGTGGCAGTCGATCAAAGCAGAAGCTCGAGTGACGCAGTGGGCGCGCGATGGTCGGATTCGAGGCACCGTCCTGATGTTCTTGCAGCGACCGAACCGGGTCCGTTTCGACGTGATGACTCAGGTTGGGCCAGCCGCTGTGCTGACGAGCGACGGGGAGAGCTTTCAGCTGAGCGACTCACGTCAGGGGGTGTTTCTGCAAGGCCCGACGTGCCCTGAGAACATCGCTCGGCTGCTGGGGATTTCGGTCGAGGCCGAGAATGTGCTTCGCCTCCTGACCGGCGACACGCCGATGATCGACGCGACCCAGCAATCGATGGAATGCCGCGAGGGGCGCTATGTCGTGACACGCCTTGCCAGCGATGGAACGACACAGGAAGTCTCGTTTTCCATCCACGACGATGACCTCGACAAGGCGCCCGCAGAGCAGCGCCTCAGCCTCCGACGCTCCGTCGAACGAGCGGCGAACGGCGACACGCGCTGGGAAGCGACCTACGACGAATACATCGAGGTCGACGGCCAGTCGTTTCCGACCAAGGTACGGTTCGTCGACCAGGTCAACGATGCCGATACGTCGGTTCGGGTGAAATCGATTTCGGTCAACCCGGACGTTCCCGACGGGGCGTTCCATCAATCGCCAAGCCCGGGCATGTCCGTTGAATTTGCATCGTGCCCCTGAAAAGCACGGCATTTCTCCGCTGATGCTAAGGTAGCGCCGCATGACGGAACCGCTGCTCAGCCTGCGCCACCTGGTCACCGCATTCGAGACGGACGAGGGCTATCTCAGAGCCGTCGACGACGTCTCGTTCGATGTGTTTCCGGGCCAAACCCTCGGCATCGTGGGGGAGAGCGGCTGCGGGAAGAGCGTGACATCTTTGTCCATCATGCGCCTCGTCCCGAGCCCGCCCGGCTTGATCGAAGCGGGGGAGGCGCTGTTCGATGGACGCGACCTCTTGCAGATTCCGGAGTCGGAGATGCAAAGCCTCCGCGGGAACGAGATCTCGATGATCTTTCAGGAGCCGATGACCTCGCTCAATCCGGTGTACACGATCGGGTCGCAAATCGTCGAAGCGATTCGACTCCACCAGAGCATCAGCCGTCGCGCTGCGAAAGCCCGAGCCGTCGAGCTCCTGGATCTCGTCGGCATCCCGGCGCCCTCCGAGCGCATCGACTCGTATCCGCACACGCTGTCCGGAGGCATGCGGCAGCGCACGATGATCGCGATGGCGCTTGCCTGCGAGCCTCGTCTCCTGATCGCCGACGAGCCAACGACAGCACTCGACGTGACGATTCAAGCCCAGATCCTAGACTTGCTTCGCTCGCTTCAAGGTGACTTTGGGATGAGCATCATTTTCATCAGTCATGATCTCGGCCTGATGGCGGAGTTCGCACACGAGATTGCGGTCATGTATGCGGGCAAGATCGTCGAGCATGCGGAAACCCCCACTCTGTTCCGGACGCCGAAGCACCCGTACACCCGAGGGCTGCTGCGGAGTCTCCCGAGCGTACGCAACCGAGGGGAGCGCCTTCCGACCATTCGCGGAATGGTTCCCGACCTGCGCAAGCTTCCGAACGGCTGCCGTTTTCAGGACCGCTGCGACCTCGTCACGAACGTCTGTCGGGTCGAAGAGCCAACCTTGCAGCGGCTCGAACAATCTGACGTCGCCTGCTTTCACGCAGAGGTCTCGACGTGAGCGAGCAAGCGATCGTTCGCGCCGAATCGCTGCGCAAATCGTTTAGCGGTCCTTCCCGCGGCATCGGGCGTGGTCGCGCCGAGCTTCGCGCAGTTGACGGCGTGAGCCTCGAGGTGATGTCGGGCGAAACCTTGGGGCTGGTTGGCGAATCAGGCTGCGGGAAGAGCACGCTCGGCCGCTTACTTCTGAGACTTCAGGACCCCACTGGAGGCCGCATCCATTTCGAAGGGCAAGACATCACCCACTTGTCTCAATCGGAGCTGCGGCCCTTTCGCAGCAAGATGCAGATCATCTTCCAAGATCCGTACAGCTCGCTAAACCCGCGAATGACAGTACGCGCGGCACTGTCCGAGGCACTGCGTGTGCACCAAAAGGTGAGCTCCGCATCCGAAGAAGAGCAGCGTATCGCAGCCTTGCTCGAGCGCGTGGGTTTGCGACCCGAGCACATGCGGCGCTATCCGCACGAGTTCTCCGGCGGGCAGCGACAGCGCATTGGCATCGCACGAGCCCTTGCGGTGTCCCCGACCTTCATCGTGGCGGACGAACCGGTCAGCGCTCTGGACGTGTCCATTCAAGCACAGATTGTCAACCTGCTCCGTGATCTTCAAGAAGAGCTCGGCTTGAGTTACCTCTTCATCGCACATGACCTTCACGTCGTGGAGCATGTGAGCCGTCGCGTTGCGGTCATGTACCTCGGGCGCGTGGTCGAGCTTGCGACATCGGAACAGATCTATGCGCGACCTCGTCATCCCTATACCCAGGCTCTCCTCAGTGCGGCGCCCGAGCCCGACCCAAGCGCTCGTCAACATCGACTCCTGCTCAAGGGCGACGTGCCGAGCCCCCTCGACCCACCGACCGGCTGCGCGTTTCATCCTCGCTGTCCCATTGCGAAGAAGGGACTTTGTGATCGGGAGGTTCCTGCGCTTCGAGTCATCGAGGCCGGGCACGAGGTCGCCTGTCACCTCGCGCAATAGCGGTTGCGGCCCCAGGGCCTCCTGGGATAAGCAAAGCCGATGGTGCAATGGGCCGAAGACCTTGGGACCGACGCGTACAGGCGCAGCTTCTCGGCAGGGGCGACGCTCTTCTACGCGGGTGCGCCGGCCACCGAGCTCTACTTGATCGCCACGGGCCGGGTGCAGCTCTTCAAGCGCGCCCGAGGCGTCGAGCGCAGCATCGGCGTCTACGGGCCGGAGGAGTTGGTTGGCGAAGAGGCTCTGCTCCCAGGGACGCATCGTAATGCCACGGCGCAGGCCATCGAGACGACCCAGGCCCTTGTTATCGAAAGCGACACATTTCGGGCACTCGTGCGGCGCCGCCCAGAGCTAGGCGAGCGGGTGATGCAGCAGCTCGTCCGGCGCCTTCAACGAACCGAGGAGCAACTCGAGAACTTCCTCCTCCCAGATCCGACGATCCGAGTGCTCAACACCCTTCTTCGCGCGGTCGAAGACTCAGGTGAGGAACTGCTCGAGCTCTCACCACTCGAATTATCCACTCGAACTGCACTGGCGCTCGATCAGGTCAAGGCCGTGGTCGCTCAGCTTCGGGATCGCGGCTATCTCTCGCTAGGTGATCAAACGATCACCATCGGCAATCCGTCCGCACTTCGCCAGCTTCATGCGCTACTTTCCGTCAAAGAGGACGTTCGGCATGACCTTGGCTGTCGGTAATCCGACACCCCTTCTTGACCGCGCTCCATGCACTAAGTAGACCCACAGGGTGGTGCGAACTTGGGGAGTTGTTTGGCTGGCGTGCCTAGCCATGGGGTGTGTCACGTCGTCCGCGGCGGGAACGCCCGACGGCGAGCGCTCGTATCGCGAATTTCAGCTCGCGGCCAGCCTTCGTACCGAGGGGCAGACCGCGGGCGCCATCGAACACCTGCGGAAGGCGCTCGACCTCGACCCCGAGAATGCCGAGGCCCACCTGCTTTTAGGCTTCATCCAGATGGAGCGCCGGACCTACCAAAGCGCGGAACCGCATTTGGCCACGGCGATCAAGCTTCTCGAAAAGCAGCAGAGCGGCAGCTCGACGCTTGCTGAGGCGCGCAACATCTATGGGCTGTGCCTGATCGAGCTCGGTCGCTTCGACGAGGCCGTCGTCGTGCTCCGGGAGTCCGCAAATGATGAGCTGAACACCGCTCCACATCTTGCTTGGGGCAATCTGGGGCTGGCGCAATTTCACCTAGAGGAATATCAGGAGACCGTGAGCTCGACGATGGAGGCGGTTCGCATACAGCCACGGTTTTGCGTTGGGTACTACACGATGGCGCGGGCGTTCTGGCATCTGCAGCAGTTGAAAGACGCCGAGCGCGCGCTCGTGGGCGCGCTCGAAGCAGACTCGTCTTGCTCGAAGAGCGTGGAGCTTCAGGGAGCATGGCGGCTCCGCGGCGAGGTCCGCGCGCGATTGGGCCACCGTCGAGATGCGGTGGCTGACTTGGAACGTTGCGTGGAGCTCGACCCGTACTCGAACGATGGACGAATGTGTCAGACGCTGCTCGAGGATGCGCGATGAGAGCGGATTCGATCGGGTATTGGTTGAAGACGGAGCGCGAGACGCGCCATCTTTCGATCGAAGAGGTGGCGAGCACCACACGCATACCGCGCAAGACGCTCGAGTCGCTCGAAGAAGATCGCTTCGAAGATCTGCCAAGCGGAGTATTCGTTCGCGGTTTCATCAAAGCGTACGCAACTGCGGTCAAGATCGACGCAGACGAGGTCCTTGCGCGCTTCGACTCGGAGCGCCCGCAGGCCTTGCCGCCTGCGCCGCTGGCGACGGTGCAGAGCCGCCGCCGATACGGGGCGTTGGTGCTCGCGATCACCACACTCGCACTTTTTGCGATCATCGTGGCCACCTTTTCCCTCGTTCGGCGCGCGCCTGCCCAGGACGATCCGATTGAGCTATCCTCCGCACTGCCGTGCCTAGTCGAAGCCGCCAAAGCCGAGCGCTCCTATTGCGGTCCGTCGACTATCGCGACACCGATCGAATCGTCACTCTCCTGACCGAGGACTATGGCAAGCTCTCGGCGCTTGCCCGGGGTGCGCGAAAGAGTCAGCGCCGATTCGGTGGGGCCTTGCAACCGTACGTCTTGATGAACGCGCAGTTTCGACCCGGCCGTGGTGAGCTCGCGCATCTGGAGCAGGTGTCGGTCGACCGTTCGTTCCACGCCATCCTCCGAAGCCTCGAGGCGATTGGTGCCGCCGGTGCAGCTCTAGCGGTCATTCGGGAGCGGGTGCCGGACCACGAGCCCGAGCCCAGGATCTTCGACACCACGGTGCGCTTGCTGGCGGCGCTCAATGACGGCGCGCCCCCCGAAGAAGCCTTGCTTTCCCTCCAGATTCGAGCGCTCGCAATACTTGGCTTTGCGCCCACACTCGATCGCTGCGTCCTGTGTGGCAAAACGCCGGCCTCGGGGCGTTCGGCGTCTTTTGATGCTGCGCGCGGGGGAATCGTCTGCCGCGCCTGCGGCGGCGGGCGGCTGGTCTTGTCAGCGGAGTCGCTTCGCCGCTGGGTCGTGGTTCAGGCAACATCCGAGTTTGCCGAGGAGCCTTGGCCCGAACGCGAGCGCGAAGAAATTCGGGACGCGCTTGCGCAGCTCGACGCGAGCCACGCAACAGTCACCGTTCGCGAGCGAACAGCGCGAGCCTCGAGCAGCTGGGAAGGGCGTCTGTCGTGAGCGACACATCGGAGCCAGTCGAGCTGCGTGCGCCTCGCGGCGCTCGAGTCATGGAAATCGACTGGGCCGACGGGCACCGGAGTGTCTACCCGCACGAGCTCTTGCGCGGCTTCTGTCCATGTGCGCACTGCCAGGGTCACGAAGGTCCGATCCGGTTCGTCGAGGGCGGAGACCTGGAGTTGAGCGACGTCCAATCCGTCGGAAATTACGCGATCCGGCTCGTCTGGCGCGACGGTCACCAGACGGGGATCTACAGCCATCGCTTCCTCCGGCGCCTGTGCGCCTGTTCATCCTGCGCCCCAGATGAGCCCCAATCCCGCTCGTTCCGGCGTGAATAGGGCGAGTCCCCCCCTCTTCGTCTCTGTTATCCTGTGCGTGGGGGTTTCACGTGACATTTCACACACTCATCGTCGATGACAGCAGCGCTGTGCGCGCATTCGTCCGTGCGGCTCTCGAGGACGCAGATTTCGCGCGAGTGGAAGAGGCCGAAACAGGCTTCGAAGCCCTTCAGCTACTCGCGTCGAACGCTTTTGACGTCGTCATCGTCGACGTCAACATGCCGGATATCAACGGCCTCGAGCTGCTCGCCTTCATGAAGAAGAGCCCCCGCCAGCAGGGGGCGATCAAGATCTTGATCAGTACGCGAGTCGATGGTCCAGATGCCAAGCGCGGCGCCAAGCTCGGCGCCAACGCCTTTCTCGCGAAACCGTTCGAGGTCGACGACCTTCGAACGCTCATCCAGGGCCTGGTCGACGGAAGCCAGGAGGTGTCGGGGTGAGTGACCCGCGCGACAACGTCCAGCAGGAGTTCTTGGCCGAGGCCCAGGAGCTGGTCGAGGCATTGTCACGCGACCTCTTGCTGCTCGACGAGGCTCATCAGCGGGCGGAGCGTCCCGATTCGGCGCTGATCAACGAAATCTTTCGCAGTGTGCACACCCTCAAGGGTATTGCCGGGATGTTCGGGTACAAGCACGTGGGCACCATCGCCCACGCGCTCGAAGACTTGCTCGACGACTTGCGTCTCGGCCGAACGGACATCGGCGACCCGTTGCTCGATGTGCTCTTCGATTCGGTCGAGCGGTTTCAAGGGCTCTTGTCGCTCGAAGATCCTCAGTCGCCCGAAGAAGCGCCCGGAGTCGACGCTTACGTGGCAGCGGTCCGCTCGATCGGCAATCAGCCGGCGGTAGACGACGGCGATCCACTCCACCAGTACGCCATCGGTCAAGCGGTCCTTTCCGTGCTCACGGAGTACGAAGAACATCGACTCCGCGCGTGCATCCGTGAGGGGATGCAGCTCTATCGCCTCCGTGCGACGTTCGATCTGACCGCGATCGACGACTCCATCGAAGCCCTGCGAGACGTGGTGCACGATGACGCCGAGATCATCACCTATTTGCCAAGCCTGGAAGGCGGCAATGACGAGTCGATCGAGCTCGTCGTGCTGCTTGCAAGCCGGGTCCCGGAATCGGAGCTCAAAGCACACTTCGAAGGGCAGTACGGAACGGTGGAGGCGATCGAAGAGCAAACGCATCTGCCGACGATTCCTCCGAACCTCACCTCGATACCTCCCGGCTCGCAAAGCCTTCTGCCTCAGCCCGAGGACGAGTTGGGTCAGGCTTCACTGCGGTCAGTCGCCAACTCGGTTCGCGTAGACATTCGCAAGTTGGACGACCTGATGAACGTCGTAGGCGAGCTAGCCTTGGTGCGCACCGCCGTGGGGCGCGCAATCGCCGGGCTCGACGGTGACCCCAAGCACAAGCATTCGCTTCGGGAGCTCGATCGGCTGGGCCGCGGTTTCGAACGCCAGCTATCCGAGCTGCGCACGAGGATCCTCGACGTCCGCATGGTCCCCTTGGGTCAGGTATTCAGCAAGTTCGCACGCATCGTTCGGCAGGCCGCCCGGGAGCACGACAAACAAGTTCGCCTCGTCGTGACCGGCGCAAATACGGAGATGGACAAGCTCATCGTCGAGGAGCTTGCCGACCCGCTGATGCACCTGGTCCGCAATGCAATCGACCACGGCATCGAATCTGTCGAGACACGAATGCGATTGGCCAAGCCGGCGGAAGGCACGCTTGCGCTCAACGCATACCACAAGGGCCGAAACGTCGTGATCGAGGTCGAGGACGACGGGGGCGGCATGAACGCGCAGAAGCTTCGCGAGAAGGCGGTGTCGCGCGGCTTGCTGACTGCGGAGGCCGGCCAGGATCTCACGCGCCAGGACATGCTGAATCTGGTTTTTCTTCCCGGCTTGAGCACGAACGAGTCAGTCACCGATCTTTCTGGCCGTGGCGTCGGTATGGATGTCGTGAAGACAAACATTCTGCGGCTGGGTGGGGTGGTTTCGATCGCGAGTGAGCAGGGCATTGGCACCAAGATCACGGTGACTCTTCCGATTACGCTTGCCATCATCCGCGCGCTCATCGTCACGGTCGGAAAACGCCTCTTTGCGCTTCCGATCAGTGTAGTTCGCGAAGCTGTCCCCTTTTCGCCGCAAGACGTTCGGACGATCCAAGGCCGCAAGGTGATCACCATGCGAGGCGAGACCCTTCCGATTTGCGATCTCGCCCCGTTGTTCGGTCTGCGAGAGGCAAAGCAGCAAGCAAGCCGCTTCGTGATCGTCTGTGAGATGGGCAATCGAGAGCTTGGATTCGTCGTTGACGAGCTGGTGGGCCAAGAGGACGTGATTACCAAGTCGCTCGGTCAAACGCTTTCGTCCGTTCGCGGTTTCGCGGGAGCCGCAGATTTGGGAGACCAGAAGCTTGCCCTCGTGCTCGACGCACCTGCGCTCTTTTCCGAGTACTTCAATGGTTCCGAGGTCCTCCCATCATTGGAGGCCCGCGCATGACTGCCGGTGCACAAAGAGCCACTCTGGTCCCAGATCCGGCGAGCAAAGACGCGGCGATCCCCGTGCTTGCAGTATCGGCCGGGTCCGAAATCTATGGCTTTCCGTTGTCCGCGGTCCGTGAGATATTGATGCCGCCGCCGCTGACCGAGGTTCCCCGCGCAGCCGAGCACTTCCTCGGGGTGATCGCCGTTCGAGGTGAAATCGTCACGCTGGTCGACTTGTCCAAGCTCTTGAGTCTGGAGGTGCGCAATCGGCAGGCGCTTGGACGGGTGATTCTGGTCGACGTTGGCGAAGAGCTCATCGGGGTCGCGGTGGATAGCGTATTTCAGGTGGCTCAGTTGCAGCCCGATCAGATCGAGTACGCCAGTACGATGAGCGCTGACCTCTCGGAGTACGTCGTCGGGGTTGCGCGGATTCCATCAGAGTCGTCGGCGACTAGTGAACAGATGGTGATTCTCATCGACCCTGCGGCGTTGCTGGGAGGGCTAACGTGAGCGAAAGCAGGACCTACGGTCTCGCGGTCGCCAGGGACCTCATCCGAGTCGAAGTTGATTCGGTGATGTACGCCCTCGAAATCGCCCGCATTCGAGAGATCGTGAACCCGCTTCCGCTGATCGACCTTCCCCGCGAGCATGCTGCGATTTTGGGAGTTTCTGACTACCGAGAGGAAGTCGTGGCGGTCGTCGACTTACGGCGGCTTTTCGGTCTGGCTCCCCAGGAGCCTACGCGACGCACAAAATGGCTGATCCTCGAGACTCGTCGAGGGCTGGTCGGGGTCGTCGTGGATGCGGTCCACGACGTCTTTTCGTCTGGGAACGACCCGCAGCGTGAAGTGCCGATCATGGATGAGCGCCATCTCGAACGAGGAATCAAGTCGGCTTACCGGTATCACGAGCGCCTCGTTTTTCTGCTCGATGCGGACCGGATCGCGCAGCCTGGCTTCGACATCCGGCCGGACGAGATGCCGTTCCTCTCGTCGGAGACACCGTGACCGGGGATCGGCTCGACCAGGCGTTCCACTCGGCCGATCCGGACGTCCGGCGGCGTGCCGTCCAGAGCATGAGCCTTCGTCCTCGAGGGACGCCACTCAAACAGATCGTCGATGCACTCTCGGACTCGGACTGGCGAGTGCGTCGAGAAGCGATCTCCCTAGCATCGCAAACGGCCGACAAAGACGCGCTCATCGATGCGCTCCTCGTTCGCCTCGTCGAGACCGACAACACCGGCCTCCGCAACGCGGCGATCGAAGTACTCGGGATGATCGCTCAAGGCCAGGCGCACAAGTTCGCCAGTGCGTTGGCAGCGGTCGACCAAGGCGCTCAGAAGTTCCTCGTCGAAGCGATGGGCAAGACGCGAGATCCCCGGATGATCGATCATTTGGAGCCCTTGGTCGATGGCTCCGATGCGAACGTTGCGGCTGCGGCCGTGGAAGCCCTGGTTTGCATCGGTGGGAGCCGGGCGGAGGGTCTTCTCAAGGAGCGCCTCTCGACGCCGCGGCTTTTTCTTCGTATTTCCATTCTCGAAGGGCTTACCCGGCTTGGCACGCGGCTGACCTGGTGCGAGCTTGCGCCGGCGGTCGATGACGCGATTGTTCGCAGAATCTCAGCCGAGCTTCTTGGAAGGACGGGAGAGCCTGAGGCGTTGGAGTTCCTCCTCGACCTCGCGACCGATCCGTCACCGCAAACCTCTTCCGCGGCACTTCGCGCCATCGCGGTGCTAGCCAGCGAAACCGAGAGCGACCAGGATGAGCTGATCGACCGATTGAGCGCGTCGAACGAATCGTTCCGGCGCGCTATTCACGAGGCTCTGCTGCACGGCGATACTCCGACCCGGCAGGGGGCTGCCTACCTTGCTGTACTGTGCCAAGACGAAAGCTCGCTCGAGGCTGTGCTCCAAGCGGTTGCCGATGATGTCGTGAGCCCGGAAACCGTCGTAGCGCTTCGAGGGTCGGGAAGCGCGCTCATCGAGCCGCTTCTCATGCAGCGAGGCGGGGAGACACGGGTTTGGGCAATCGCGCTCGAGCTTGCTGCCGAGCTCAGCTATCGGCATCTAGAAGAGGTGCCGGCTGTCACCCGCGATCGCATTCGAAGCCTGATCGAGCGAGACCTGACGGACGCAGTAGACGCTGTCCGGGCCGCGGCCGCGGAGAGCCTTCTGTGGTGGGGCGACCCGCGCGATTGCCGAGCGCTCGTCGAATGCCTTAGCAGTCCGTCTCATCAGGTCCGCGCCGCCGCCACCAGCGCCCTGGAAGGCCTTGCGAAGCGAGTGCCCGCCGCAGTCGAGCAGGCGCTCGAAGAGGCCGACGTCGATGGCCCCGGAGGCGCCGACATCGCGCACGTGCTCTCGCGACTCGATTCACCTCGCGCCGAGGAGCTTTTGAAGCGCGGACTGCACAGTGGCGATCCGCGCACGCGCAGAGCGGCGGTGCAGGCCCTGGCGATCGCAAACGCAAGCGATATGGCCCAGTTGATCGGATACGCGGTTGCAGATGAAGACATCGACGTACAAATCGCTGCCGTTCGAACGCTTGGGCAAATGAGCACGAAAGAGGCAGACGTCCCACTTCGAACAGCGCTCGACTCTCCGTTCGCACCCACCCGTGCGGAGGCGGCCTTGGCCCTCGGCCGGCGTGAAGCCAATGGGGCCATCCCAAGGATTCGCGCTCTTTTGGAGGACAAGGAGCCAGTCGTCGTGTCCGCGGCCTTGGACGCTCTCGCTTGGTTGGGCGATTCTGAAGTCGCAACAGCCGTCGAGCGTGCCCTTTGTCACCCGGACGACGAGATCTACCAAGCTGGCCTTCGCGCAGCTCGAACACTACCGGTCCGCGACGCCGAGCGACAGGTGGGCCGGGGCCTCGCACATTCGGCCTGGAACGTTCGGATGTTGGCGATCAAGTTGCTGCTGGACCTCGACACGGAGCACACGCGAAAGCTCCTACGACATGCCTTGACGGACGAGACCGATTCCATGGTTCGGCACGCGATCGAGGCCGGTCTTCGACCGGGAGCCTGACGTGACCTTGCTGCACGACGCCGGGCCGAGTCTCAAGTTGAGAGAGTTCCGTCTGCTCCGTGATTTCATCAATCAGTTCTGTGGGATCTACTTTGCGGATGACTCCTCGTATGTCGTCGAGCGGCGTCTTCGCGAGCGTCTTCGCGATTTGGGAGTCGGAGATTTCGCGGAGTACTACCGGTACCTGCAGTACCACCCCAAGGCAGAAAGAGAGCTCGAAGCAGCAGCCGAGGTTTTGACGACCAACGAGACGTATTTCTTTCGGGAAGCGTACCAGCTTCGCGCCTTCACCGATGAGATTCTCCCGGCCGTACGGGCGCGGGCGCTTGCACGCGGGTCGAAGCGGCTCGACGTTTGGAGCGCAGGATGTTCGAGCGGGGAAGAGGTCTTCACGATCGCGATGCTCGTCGATGCCAGCGGTCTCTTCGACGGCTGGGATGTCCGTGTCTTCGGAAACGACATCTCACGCCGAGTCTTGAGCAAGGCCCGTGCGGCCACCTACAGCTCGGCGAGCTTCCGCGCGATGATCCCTGAATACGCGAAGTACTTCATCGAAACGGACGAAGGCAGGCAGGTTCACCCGCGCATCAGGGCGATGTGCCACTTCGGTCATCTCAACCTCATGAATCAGCGGCGCGCGGCGATCGTGGGGCGCGTCGACGTGACCTTCTGCCGAAACGTCCTCATCTATTTCGACGATGCTTCCCGCAGCAAGGTGTTGGACACGATCTACCAACGGCTGAACCGGGGAGGCTATTTGCTCCTGGGCCACAGCGAGTCGCTCCTTCGTTCGAGCACGGCGTTCGAGATCACCCAGCTCACCACGGACATCGTCTACCGACGCCCGATCCCGTTCACCGACATGCCGCCGAGGCTACTCTAGGTGAGAGAGCTCCGCGCGCTCGTCGTAGACGACTCTTCCTTGAATCGCCGCACCATCGCCGCGATTCTCGGAGACATTGCTGGAATTTCGGAGGTCGACGTTGCGCGCGACGGAGCAGACGCCCTCCGCGCAATCGAAACCAGACCACCCGACTTCATCACCTTGGATTTGGACATGCCGCGCCTCGACGGCTTCGAGTTCCTTCAACTTCTGATGGACCGTCATCCGCTCCCCGTCGTCGTGGTCTCCGGTCTTTCGGCCAAAGAACACATCTTCCGCGCGCTCGAGCTCGGCGCGATTGATTTCATCGAAAAACCACAGGGCGGGGAGGCTCCGCTCGAGTGCTTGCGAGACCAGCTCGTCGAGAAAGTGCGCATCGTTCAGCAGCTATCGCCGCTCGCGCTTCAACATGACCTTGCGGATGTCTTTGGGTTCGACGCGGAGCTCGATGCTCCGGGGCGTCGAATGTCAGAGCCAACCGTGCTCAAGAGGGTGCCCTCCAAAGTCATCGTGATCGGCGCATCGACCGGCGGGCCGCGCGCGCTGGTCACCCTGTTCCGTCACCTGCGCGACGATCTCGACGCTGCGCTTGTGATTGCTCAGCACATGCCCGCCCGGTTCACGCGTACGTTTGCGGATCGTCTCGACAAGACAGGTGTTGCCACGGTCTCGGAGGCGAAGGCCTACGAGCGACTTGCGCGCGGGCACGCGTACGTCTGCCCGGGAGGTCGCTGTATCGAGATCGTTCCTTCCGACCGCGGCCCAGCGCTTCGAGTCGTTGCGCCCGACCAAGGGTCTCACTACGTCCCTTCGGTCGATCAGCTTTTCAGCTCGGCGGCTCGCGTGCTCGGTGACAAGGCTATTGGCGTCGTTCTCACCGGGATGGGAGAGGATGGCGCGAAGGGCGCGCGCGACATCTTCTCGCAAGGAGGTAGCGTTCTGGTTGAAGCCCCAGAAACCGCAGTGGTTTCGGGTATGCCCAGGGCGGTTCAGCGGATCGGGGTGCAGCATCATTCACTGGGGATTTGGGCTCTTGGCGACATGCTCGCAGAGCTGACCCGGCCAAGCAGGCGATGAGGCTCGAACTTTGAGCGCGCCGGTTCGTATCGTAGGATTGACCTAGCCATGCAACGATACCGCTGTCTCGTAGTCGAAGATTCCAAGACGATGCGCAGCATGTTGGCGGAGTCACTGCTGCGAATCCCCGGAATGGAAGTCGTCGAGGCCGACAACGGGCTGGCCGGAATCCGCGCGTTGGCTGCGGGCCAGTTCGATCTCGTGTTGACCGATGTCAACATGCCCGTGATGGATGGACTCAAGCTCGTACGCCACGTCCGAGGCGACCCGCGACATGAAAAGACACCCATCGTGATCATCACCACGGAAAATGCGCCCAACGACCGCGACCGGGCGATGGCGCTCGGAGCCAACGCCTACATCGAGAAACCAATTCAGGCGCCGCGTGTGATTCGTGCGGTAAAAAAGCTACTCGAGGTTTGACGATCATGAGCGATGAAGACGCCGCATCCAAGGGTAGAGGCATCCTGCATCCCGAAGGCATGCAGGCGACCAGAGACATTGCGGGGGGCGTCGTTCACGAAATCAACAACATCTTAGGTGTGATCATAGGCAACGCGCATCTCGCTAGGAAAAACGCTTCAGACCCTGCGGCGATCGAGAAATACCTGGGCGAGGTCCGGAACGCTGCAGAAGAGGGGCGAGAGCTCATGCGTGACCTCGCTGCTTTCACGAGTGACAACCCAGTTCAAACGCGCGTCCTGTCTCTGAACGACCTCGTGACAAACGCAGTGTCGGACCTCGAGGTCGCCACCACGCTCGACCTGAGCACCCGAGATCCAGTGGCCCGGCTCAACCTCTGGTTGGCCCAGGATGCCCTTGGTCGGCTGATTCGATTCATGGCGTCAACGAAGACGGTCGCATCGATCCGCATCGCGACTCGAGTGGTCGGCTCCGCAGCCGTGCTGACGATCGAAGACGACGGCGTGAGCCCGAGTGAACAAGACCTTCGAACGTTATTTACGCCCTTCGCCAAGATCGACCGTCGCCCGAATGCGAAGCTCGGGCTCGCCAAAATCGCGGACTTGGCCTTTCGCTCCGCTGGTTTCGTCACCGCTGGTGTCCGTGAGCCGCAAGGCCTGCGCGTCGTCTTGACGCTGCCCGTCGACGAAGACGCTCCCTCAGGTGACGGTCCAGGTGTGTCCTTGTCGCAGAAGGGCGTGTAGGTCCGGCTCTCCGAAACGCTCTTCCGCAAGCTCTCGCTGCGTCTCGACGCTCTGGTTGTACACCGGACCCTGCTGACGGTA
Source organism: uncultured delta proteobacterium (assembly GCA_963712235.1). Taxonomy (GTDB): domain Bacteria; phylum Myxococcota_A; class Polyangia; order Polyangiales; family Houyiibacteriaceae; genus SG8-38. The sequence continues at coordinate 80,834 of CAVQHC010000001.1, read as the reverse complement.
CAAAACGCCCAGCGCGACGACGTCGGGCAGGTCGGTGAGCATCCAGGCGAGCTGGTTGTTGGTCTCGTCGTGGATGACGATGTCTTGCTCGGTGACGCCGTCTTCGCCGATGGTAACGACGTCGAGGCTGAGCGTCTCGGTGTTGAAGCGAAGGCCCTTTTCGCCGTTGGCACCAAAGGTCATCGGCTGCCCGTGTTCGAGCCAGAGTTGGTGGGCAGGGCCCGCCTTTCGATCGGTCACCAGGTCGAACACGCCGTCGTTGAAGACCGGGCAGTTTTGCAGAATCTCGATGAAGGAGGCGCCCTTGTGCTCGCGTGCCGCCGTCAATGCGTCAGGAAGCTTCTTCGAGATATCGAATGCTCGCGCCACGAAGGTCGCCCCGGCCCCCAATGCAAATCGCGTCGGTATGACCGGCTGATCGATGGAACCAAGTGGGCTCGACGGGGTGACTTTGCCGACCTGCGACGTGGGCGAGTACTGACCCTTGGTGAGACCGTAGATCTGGTTGTTGAACAACATGACCTGCAGGTCAACGTTGCGTCGAAGAACGTGGAGAAGATGATTTCCGCCAATGCTCAGGCCGTCGCCGTCTCCGGTGATCACCCAGACGTCGAGCTCAGGGTTGGCAAGCTTGACGCCGGTCGCCACTGCAGGTGCTCGCCCGTGAATGGTGTGGAAACCGTACGTGTTCATGTAGTAGGGAAAGCGGCTCGAGCAGCCGATGCCCGAGATGAACACTGTGTTCTCCGGCGTCGACCCTAGGCTTGGAAGGGTCCGCTGGACGGCTGCAAGGATTGCGTAGTCGCCGCAGCCTGGGCACCAGCGCACCTCTTGGTCGGAGGTGAAGTCCTTGCGCGAATATTTCTTGTTGGGCGAGTTGGGGCTCATTCTGCGCTCCGTTGAAGTCGCTCTTCCACCGCTTGGACGAGGCCGGCGACTCGGAAAGGCTGTCCAGTCACTCTCGTGAGGCTCTCGGCCGGGACTAGGAACTCCGCCCGAAGCAGCATCGTGAGTTGTCCGAAGTTGAGCTCCGGGACCAAAACGCTGTTGAAGGAGCGAAGCAGATCGCCAAGCCCTTCGGGAAGCGGCCAGATGTTGCGGAGGTGAAGGTGGGATACGTCGTGCCCTCGCTCCCGCAAAACCCCCACCGCCTGACTGATCGCGCCGTAGGTCGAGCCCCAGCCAACGACCAGCAGGTCGCCTTCACCCTCGCCCTGGTCGACCTTTGCGCGCTCGATGTCTCTGGCAATTCCAGCCACCTTCTGGTGACGGATCCTGGTCATCCGGTGGTGGTTGTGCGGGTCGTATGAAATGTGGCCGGTGTCTCGGTCCTTTTCGAGGCCGCCAATGCGGTGCTCCAGGTTGGGCGTACCCGGAACCGCCCAAACACGAGCGTGCGTTTGCTCGTCGCGAAGGAACGGGTGGAAACCCTCAGGCTCACGATGGAACTGGACCGGGAATGGTTGCAGCGCGTCGAGGTCGGGGAGCGGCCACGGTTCGGCGCTATTTGCGAGATAGCCATCGGACAGCAAGATGACCGGAGTCATGTATTTGACGGCCATTCGAACCGCTTCGATTGCCATGTAGTAGCAGTCACCCGGTGTTGCAGCGGCCAAAACGACGAGCGGCGCATCGCCGTTGCGTCCCACGACCGCCTGGAAGAGGTCGGACTGCTCGGTCTTCGTCGGCAGCCCCGTTGACGGCCCACCGCGTTGTACGTTGACGATGACCAAGGGGAGCTCGGCGGCAATCGCCAAACCGATCGTTTCGGATTTCAAAGCGATGCCTGGTCCCGAGGTCCCCGTCACTCCGATTGAGCCGCTGAAGCTCGCACCAACCGCTGCTGCAACCGCAGCGATTTCGTCTTCGGCTTGGAAGGTCGTCACGCCAAAATGCTTGAGGCGCGCGAGCTGGTGCAAGAGGCTCGACGCGGGCGTAATCGGGTAGGAGCCGTACATCATCTTCAGGCCCGCAAGCCGCGCGCCCGTGACCAGGCCCCAGGCAGTGGCTTCGTTGCCGCTGACGTTTCGGTACTCGCCGGGGGTGAGGTGAGCAGCGGGCACCTCATAGGCGTGGATTCCGTGCGGCAGCTCCGCGTTCTCGCCATAGATGTGACCCGCGTTGAGCGCGGCGATGTTCGCCTCGGCCACCTTGGGGTTCTTTGCAAACTTGTTCTTGAGCCAGGAGACCGTCTGGTCGCGTTCGCGACCGAAGAGCCAGTACATGAGCCCAAGCGTCCACATGTTCTTGCAGCGATTGGACTCCTTGGAGCTCAGACCGACGTCTTTGACCGCGTCGAGTGTCATCTTGTTGATGTCGAGCGACAAGATGCGAAAGCGATCCATCGAGCCGTCTTCGAGCGGGTTGCTGTCGTACCCCGCCTTCTTGAGGTTGTTCGAGCTGAAGGCGCCCGTGTTGACGACCAGCAGGCCACCCGGCTTGAGCGCCTCGCTGTTCACTTTGAGAGCCGCTGGGTTCATCGCCACCAGCACGTCGGGGGCATCTCCCGGAGTCAGCACATCGTGCGACGCAAATTGAATTTGGTAGCCCGATACCCCGTAGGTGGTGCCCGCCGGAGCGCGAATCTCGGCTGGGAAATCTGGAAACGTCGCCAGGTCATTTCCCGCGTCGGCCGTCGCAGTGGTGAACTGACTGCCAGTGAGTTGCATTCCATCGCCGGAGTCGCCGGCGAAGCGAATCACCACGGAATCTAGAGTTTCACGCGGACTCGGCTGAACGCGCGCAGCGGCAGTTCTTTTCATGCTCTATCATCGATTCTAGTGCCCGAGGAGTCCCTGCGCCCGTGTTCCGGCTCCAACTGGTTGCCCTTTTAGAACCGGGGTCCTCGATCGGCAAGCGCCCCCACGCAGGTTGGACGAGGAGACGGTGTCGGCGCATCCTCCGGAGATGAGCGAGGTCAAAATCTGCGGATTAGCCAACGTCGACGACGCACTGCGTTGCATCGCGGCCGGTGCGGACGCGATCGGCCTCAACTTCTGGCCGGCCTCTCCCCGATGTGTGGACACTCGGATGGCACGTGCGATCGTGGAAGCCGGGGGTGATCATGCCCAAATGGTCGGGGTATTCGTCGATTTCAGCTTGGCCCAGATTCGCGAAATTCTCCTCAAAACAGGTATCGCTTGGGCTCAGCTACACGGCGCGGAGCCGCCCGAAACGCTCGCCGCGCTCCTGCCCCATGCGTACAAGGCGATCTCCGTAAAGGACGGATCCGCCATCGAGCTGGCGCGGAGCTACCCCGGCGAGCACATCCTCCTAGATGCCAGCGTCCCCGGCATGCCTGGCGGCACCGGCAGGACCTTCGACTGGGCGATCGCCGCCGAGGTCCAAAAAGAGCGCAAGCTCACCCTTGCCGGCGGCCTGACGCCGGACAATGTCGCCCAGGCCGTGGCGACGGTGAAACCGTTCCGAGTCGACGTAGCATCAGGAGTCGAATCGGCGCCTGGTCGCAAAGATCCAGATTTGGTCAAGCGCTTCATCGACGCGGCGAAGGGCGCATAACGCGCGGGCGTACCGGGGCGCGGAAAAAGGCGCGACGCGGGACTGCGTCGAACGGCTCGGCTTGCAAAGGTGGCCGGAGGGGCTTGAAGCCTGAGGCCACGCAAGCCGAGCCTCGGAACGCGCGGGCGTACCGGGGCGCGGAAAAAACCCGACACAGGGTTCCGTCGAACGGCTCGGCTTGCAGATGTGGTCGGAAGCACTTGGGGGCCTGGACCACGCAAGCCTCGCCTCGGAACTCGCGCCAATCGGAGCGGATTGCTGTCTTGCCGATTGTCACTCGTTACGTCGACTCCACCCCATGACGGGTTTTTTCCGCGCCCCTCCATTCATATCCGTTTGTGTATGAAAGCGGAACGGGAACAACCTCCCCCAACCGGCAGGCGGCAGCGCGAGCCGGAACGGCGAAGCCCGGCGCGAACGCGCCGGCAAGGCGGCGCAAAGCGACCGCCGCGCCGGGGAGGATTACGGGTGGGGGAGGGCGGGCGGTGTAACTAAACCAAACCACCCAACCCACCCAACACCCCGCCCCCCAACACCCGCGGCAGCACAAGCCGCACGGCACCACCCCCGCCCCCCAACACCCGCGGCAGCACAAGCCGCACGGCGCCACCCCGCCCCCCTCCGTACGTAGACAGTTGTGGAGAAGAACGAGGGGGAACCGGCGCCAAGAAGACCTCCTGCGTATCGACTTCCACATAGGAGAACGGCTCGGGATGGGCAGCACAGCGATTGGGTCGAGCCTAGCCGTGGGTCGTCTTATGGAATTGGGGGCGAGTGGGTCCCAATCGCGAGCACGCCCGTCGCGAGCCGTTCTCCGATCGCGAGGTTGACGGTTGTATGAGGGACGCGTTTTTCGCGCTCGGTAGGGCCGATGCGTGCTAGCTTGCGTGCGTCAACTTCAGGAGGATTCATGCGTTCTGTGCTTCTAGCTTCTGTTTTCACCACCGGCTTGATCTGGCTCGCCCTTGGTAGCGCCCCGGCCGAATCACAGGCCAATGGTAAGGCCGCCTCTTGCCAGACCTGCGGCCAGAGCGCTGCGTGTCCGCACTGCGCGGCCGGCAAAGACTGTCCCCACTGCTCGGAGGGCAAGACCTGCCCGCACTGCGCCGAGGGCAAAGCCTGCCCGCACTGCAAGCAGGGCAAGGCCTGTGCGCACTGTGGCAAAGGGCATCCTCACCACGGCCACTGGGGTTCGCACACGTGGGAATACAAATACGTTCGCCCGGCCAAGAAGCCCGAAGCGATGACCCAGCAGTTCTCCGGGCTCGGAGATGAAGGATGGAGGCTCGTCGAGGCCGACGGCGGGGTTTGGTGCTTCAGTCGCATGAAGCGCACCGAGTAGGCTCGTCTCGCGGCGTGGGGTTTGCGGGCTCGGGCAGCTACGCGCGCGCCATGATCTGATCAGCGATGTAGCTCGCCATGGTGTAGACGGCGATCCGTGGGTTCACCAAGAGCGAGGACGGGAACAGGCTCGCGTCGGGGACGTAAACGTTGTCGAGGTCGTGGCAAAGCCCGTCCGGCCCGACGACGCTCTTTTTCGGGTCGGCGCCCATTCGCATCGTCCCCTGCGGGTGGTACGAGGTGATCCGATACATGTGCTTGCCGCTCTGAAGGCGGTTGATCACGGAGTCGACTTGGTCCGGGCTTTCGATGGTGGTTCGACGCGTCGTCGGTAGATATACACGGCGCGCGCCCGCGGCAAAGTAGATCCGAGCGGTCCCGCGAAGCGCCTCCCGCATGGATTCGAAGTCACGGGCGTCGAGGTCGTACTCGATGCGCTTGCGGTCGCCGTCAAGATAGACTCGGCCCACGTTGTGGTCGTGGATTAAGGCGACAGCAGCTTGGAACTTCTTGCTGTTCTTCATGAACGCTACGAAGTCGCTGCCGACGCCGCCGTCGATCCAAGCGCTGGTGATGACTGGGCCGACCATGCCGGCTTCCAGCAGGTAGCCGCCTTGGAGAGAGTTCTCGATGTCGCCCGCCTGCGCGCTCAGCGTGGCGCCCATCCAGGCGTAGATGTCGTTTTCGTGCTCCCCGAATACCGCGAGCGAAGGGTGACACGCGAAGTTGAGCCCAATTTGGCCGCTGCTGTTTCCGATTTTGTTTCGCTGAAACAGGAGCGGGGTCTGCACCGCGCCAGCCGCGACGACGACCAGGCCGGCACGCACCTGGACGGGCCTTTCTCTTCCGGCAGAATCGGTCGCAAGCGCGCGGACGGCGGTGACCCGCCGGTCGTGGACCTCGAACGTCTCGGCGCGCGTGCCGCTGAGGATAGTCGCGCCCAGCTCGCTGGCCCAAGGCAGGTACGTGACAGCATCGACTGTTTGCGATCGGTTTTGCATCCGGAGACGCAGTGCCCGCTTAGCGCGCAATCCCGGATGTTGCGCGAGATCGGAGACGCCGGGATACCGACCTTCTTGGCGCCTTCGATCAGCAGACGGCCGTTGTAGTTCACCTCATGCGGCTGATTTTGATGGACCGAGAGGTTTCTCTCGACGCGTACGAAGTAGGGTCGGAGCGCTTCGGGTGAAAGGTTCTCGAGGCCGTGCTTCACAGCCCAATCGGAGAGCACCTGGTTGGGCGCCCTGAAACAGGCGGCGGCGTTGACGACGGTCGAGCCTCCTACGCACTTGCCCTGAAGGATGGCGAGGTCTCCGGTCGTGTTGAGCTGGTTTCCATGGTCCTGGTACAAGGTTTCGAGCGCGGTAGGCGCGTGTTCCTGGAACTCGCTAGAGGGTATGTGCGGCCCTGCTTCGAGGACCACGACTCGTGCGCCGGAGCGCGCCAGCTCGTACGCCGTCACTGCACCGGCCTCGCCAGAGCCGATGACCACGACATCCGCTTCGAGGTCGAGGTCCGCCTCGGGGATCTGATCGGGCACCGTCACCTTCAGTGCGGGAAGACCTTGGATCGTGGCTTTGGTCGGATTCGCCATGGCCGTCACCCGTTCGTGGCCAGCGGCATGGGCGCGTTGCCCAGGCTCGCGATACCGCCTGCGTCCGAAACGGGGCCCTGGTAGACGATGGCGCGGCCTGCTTCGATGTCTCTCCAGTAGCCGTAGCAGACCAGCTTCTTGAGGAGCGTGGAGATCCCGCGTTGGATCTCGATGCCCTGTTCTCAGCGCTTGATATAGGCAAGCCTTTGCTCCGCCGAGAGGTGGACGAAGCGCGCGAAGTGCAGGCCGATGAGCACCGAGCCGTAGTCGAATAACTTGAGGCCGACTCGGACCTGCTCGAGCGTTTGCTGGTCCATCAAGGTAAACGCGTGCTCGATGTTGTCGACGACGGGCACTTCGGAGCGCGGCTTCAGCGAGCTGCTCTCGGTCGGCAAGAACACCTCTGCGAAGCGCTCCAGGAGTTGCGCTCGTCGCTCGTGAGCGTGACGACGTCCGGCGGCGCGACAGCCTCATCGCGACACCCCGGAAGGACCAGCACGCTTGCGCCGCTCAGAACCGTGAGCTTGCTAAAGGTTCTGCGGTAAAGCTTGGTTCGCATCGCCCGATCTCCGGCAGACTCTATCACGTCCCGGCCCGCGACACAGCGCCAGCGCCAGCGTCAGCGTCAGCGTTAGCGTCCGTGGCTGCCTGGGCTCGCCGTTCCAGACCCTCGTCGATCAGTCGCTGCGTCGTCTCGGTCACCTGACGGTGCAGACTCGCGACGATTTCCGAATCGTCGGCCGCCTCGGGGCCGTGGGGAAGGTGGATGGGTTCGCCGACGATGTAATGAAGCTCCGTCGGGAAGGGGAGTGCGCCGAGGCCCATGTAGATGGGCATGACGTACTTGTCCCCGAGCAGTTGCGAAATGAACCGGCCGAGACCGCTTTGTCGAACACGGTCCTGGGACACGACCTGTACGTAGAGCTCTTCGTTGCCGAGCCCTGCGATCGGGATGATCGGCTTCTGTGCACGCAGGGCGGTGCGAATGAAGCCGTGGCTGTTCTCCCACTGCAATCGATAGGCATCCTCCGGGCCGCTCAGCGCTTCCTTCGCTCCTCCAGGGTAGACGAGTACCAGTTGATCATCTTGTAGCAACCGAACCGTCGCCGTTGGCTCTCCCTCGACGGCGCCCATGCTGTGGGCGAGGTCGCGAAAAATGGGCAATGCAAAGACTACGCGATCTCCGAGTGAGCGAACGATTCGTCCCCTCCCTTCGAGGATGAGCCGCAAAAGCACGGGGAGGTCGATGCCAAAATGCCCGTGATTGGTCACGATAAGAGCGCCTTGCTCGCGCGGGATGTTTTCAATCCCCTCGACTGTCGGCTGAAACCACTGATGGAGGAATGAAACTCGCTGGAGCAGGCGCTCGTACGCCTCTCGGTCGAGTGGGTGTGGACTGGCTTGGCTCCGCTCTGTCATACGCATGCGCCCCGCTCTGGTATGCGCTACGTTCCGCGCCTCATGCAACCCCTCGAATCGGTTTCCGGGCGGTACGGGCCCTACGGCGGGCGCTATGTCGCCGAGACCCTCATGCCTGCGCTGGACGAGCTCACCGAAGCCTTCGAAGTAGCTCGGCGGGATCCGGCGTTTCAGGCCGAGCTCCAATCCCTTCTCCATCACTATGCCGGGCGGCCGACGCCCACGTATTTTGCCTCCCGCCTCAGCCAAGATCTGGGGACGCGGATCTGGCTCAAGCGCGAAGACCTTTGCCACACCGGTGCGCACAAGGTGAACAACACCATCGGGCAGATTCTGCTGGCCAAGCGGATGAACAAGACCCGGATCATCGCAGAGACAGGCGCCGGCCAACACGGTGTGGCGACCGCGACCGCTTGCGCGCTGATGGGCTTGCCCTGCGAGGTGTTCATGGGTGCCGAGGATGTGCGGCGCCAGGCGCCCAACGTCCAGCGCATGGAGCTGCTTGGCGCTGAGGTGCACTCGGTCACCTCGGGTTCCGCAACTCTCAAAGACGCCATGAACGAGGCGCTCCGCGACTGGGTGACCAACGTGCGCACCACACACTACTGCGTCGGCTCGGTGGCGGGTCCGCATCCCTATCCGATGATCGTCGGCTACTTTCAGGCGATCATCGGCTGCGAGTCACGTGGGCAGATGCTGGAGCAGGCGGGCAAACTCCCCGATGCCGTCGTCGCCTGCGTGGGAGGCGGCTCGAACGCGATGGGCATCTTTGCCGGCTTCATCGACGACGAGGCAGTCCGCTTGATCGGGGTCGAAGCCGCAGGCGATGGAATCGCCTCCGGTCATCACGCCGCGCCACTGTGTGCCGGCGGGGTGGGGGTGTTGCACGGCGCCAAGAGCTACGTGCTTCAAACGGAGGACGGTCAAATCATGGAAGCGCATTCGATCAGCGCGGGGCTCGACTACCCCGGTGTGGGCCCCGAACACGCCTGGCTCAAGGACACCGGCCGCGCGACCTACACAGCCGTCACCGATGACGCCGCGCTCGACGCATTCCAGCAGCTTTGCCGTACCGAAGGCATCATCCCCGCGCTCGAAACCAGCCACGCATTCGCGTATCTTCCCGCGCTGGCCAAGGAGCTCGGGCCGGACGCCGACATCCTGGTTTGCCTTTCGGGGCGCGGTGACAAGGACCTCGAAACGGTGATCGAAAAGCTCGCGGAAAGGGGCTGACCGGGGTGGGCCGCATCGCTGACGCGTTCGAAAACGCGCGAAATGAGAACCGCGCCACCCTCGTGATCTACCTTTGCGCCGGGGACCCGGATCTGAACGCGACCGTGGAGCTGGTGGTGGCCGCTGCAGAGTCAGGTGCCGACGTCATCGAGCTCGGGGTGCCGTTCAGTGATCCGACCGCCGATGGTCCGGCGATTCAGCGTGCGGCTGAGCGAGCTCTGCGCGGTGGAACGACGCTCGCCAAGGTGCTCCACACGGTGCGCCTGATTCGCCGCCGCACCGAGGTACCGATTCTGCTCTTCGGCTACTACAATCCGATTCTCGCCTACGGTGAGCAGAAGCTCGTCGATGACGCAGCGGATAGCGGTGCCGACGGATTCCTGGTCGTCAATCTCCCACCAGAGGAAAGCGCAGGGCTTCGCGAACCTGCGATCGCAAGAGGCCTCGACTTCGTTCCCCTCGTCGCCCCTACCAGCGACCCGCATCGCATCAAGCAGGCAGGGGAAATGGCGACCTCGTTCATCTACTACGTCTCGATGACCGGTGTGACCGGCTCGGCGGCAACCGACTTGGCGAGCGCGGCCCAACGGGCGAGCGCATTGCAGCAAGAGCTTGGGCGCCCGCTTGCGATCGGCTTCGGTGTGAAGACCAAAGCAGACGTGGCGACCGTATCGCCGCACGTCGACGGGGTCGTGGTTGGAAGCGCCGTGGTTCAAGTGATCGAAGCAGCGGTCGGCACCGACGCGGCGGTCGCCGCCGTTCGCGCACTGGTCTCCGATCTGGCAGAGGGTCTCAGTCGGCAATAATGGCCTTGAATAGGCTTTGAAAGAGCGATAATGTCCTTTCATGGCCAGTACAGATGTCATTTCAGCCAACCTCCCGGTCCTTCGAGAGATCTGCGACCGCATCGGCCAACTCGAGCTCGCACAGAGGGTGGGCGTTTCTAGGCGCACCATCGCTCGTCTCGAAAAAGCTGAAGTCGCAGACCCTGGGGTCGACCTGATGACGCGCATCGGAACGGAGCTGGGGGTCACTCTCCCGGTTCTCACAGAGCGAAAGCTGAAAGCTCTGACGCTCGCGTTGCCTGAGGATATCTGCGCCCTGCTAGCGTCTCCCGAGGGCCCACGAACGCTCGAAGCCATGATCGGCGCCGCACGACATCCCCGCTAGGCGTCATCCGCAGACCGCGTCAATCCTTTGGCTTTCTCACCCGAGCCAAGCTGGTCGTAGCCGCTTCGGCGATAGCTTTCCTGAGCGCATCATCGTCAACCCTGCTCAGCGCGCGTCCGAGCTCCTCTGGCAGGGCGGCCAAACGCACGGGCTCTGGCGGCGGCGGTGCGGACTCAGGGCGCTTGGGGATGTCGGGCAAAGGCCCGACCTGGAAACGGATCTTCTCGATGCCGCTGGTCGGCGCGGCTTCACGGAGGCGAGTGAGCAAATCGTCGCTGAGGTAGTGCAGCTCGTTGGCCCAAACCGAAGAGCTGACGTGGACGATGAGCACCCCGCGCGAAAGTCGGACTGGACGCGCGTGCTCCACGATGCGCGGAGGGACCGAGCGACTCCACCAGGAAAACGCCTTCGCGGCTTCGAGCTGGTCAGGCGCCGGATAGACGCTTTTGAGAAGCTTGGCGACCGGCTCGAGCTTCCCCTTTTTTCGCTTAGCCATCGTCGAGGCTCGCCTTGTACAGGGCGAGGAGATCGTCTTGGGTGCAGGGACGAGGATTGAGCTCGTGGCAGGAATCGGCAAACGCCAGCGCGGCCAAGCGTGGCAGTTGAGCCTCTTCGATGTCCTGGGATCGAAGGTCGGAAGGCAGACCGATCGACTTGCGCAGGGCTCTAACTGCACCCGCGCACTCGAAGGCCATCGTGCTTTCGTCGCTGCCGCGGACACCGAGGTGCAGGGCGATTTCTGCGATGCGCTCGGGGACGGCAGCGCGATTGAAGTCGAGCACGGCCGGTAGGCAGATCGCGTTCGCCAGCCCGTGGTGCATCCCGAGCTCAGCCGACAGCGGGTGGGCGAGAGAATGACAGGCACCAAGACCCTTTTGGAAGGCGACCGCCCCCATCATCGCCGCCTTGAGCATGTCTGCGCGTGCCCGAAGGTCGTCGCCGTCCTCGGTCGCGGCTTTGAGCGAGCGATGGCACAGCCGGATGCCGCCAAGCGCAATGGCGTCGGCCATCGGGTGATCGCCCACGGACGCGTAGGCCTCGATGCAGTGGGTAAGAGCATCCATACCCGTCGCCGCGGTCATGCCTGCGGGCATGGTGCGCGTCATGACGGGATCGAGAATCGCGACGTCCGGCAACAGCAGCGGCGAGAAGATGACGGTCTTTCGGTTCGTCGCTTGAATCGTCACGACCCCGCTCCGACCGACTTCGCTGCCTGTCCCTGCGGTCGTCGGGATGGCGATCATGGGCGGCAGAGGAGCCTTGATTTTTGCGCTGCCTCCAATGGCGTCGTCGTACTCCGCCAGAGGGCCAGGGTGGGTTGCGGACAGGCGCACGAGCTTGGCCACATCGAGCACGCTTCCGCCGCCAACACCCAGCACCAGGTTGGCCTCGAAGTCGTCGTAGACGCGTGCCGCGCCAAGGACTTCGGTCTCGAGCGGGTTGGACGAGATGTCGAGCGTCGACTCATGGGGGAGCCCGGCTGCGTCGAGCGCGGCGCGAACCCGGTCCAGCAAGCCCGCTTTCTCGACGCCTTGATCGGAAACCAGAAGCACGCGCTCGGCCCCCAGTCGCTGCGCCTCGTTTCCGCACTGCGTCACAGCCCCTTCGCCGAGCACCACGCGGGTCGGAAAGCTCCAGTAAACCAAGTTCGGTGTGTCGGTCATTCTCTGCCTACGCGCCTCTCCATGAGTGCCTGAATAGCATCATCGGAGCTCATGCGACCCTGAGACAGGGCAACAAATGTCGACGAGATGGGGGTCTCGAGGCCGAGGCGCTGGGCGTGCTCCATCATTTGGGCCGCGACCTCGATGCCTTCGATGTACGCCCCGGCTTCGCCGACCGCGCTGCTGAGCGTGGCACCTTTTGCCAGCGCACGGCCGAGCCGGATCTCGGGGCGATCGTCTCCTGCGACGGCCGCGATAAGGTCGCCGAGGCCCGCGAGACCCGTGAAGGTCGACTCCTCGGCGCCCAGCGTCTGCCCAATGCGCGAGACCTCGACCATCCCGCGCGTAGCGAGCACCGCAAGCGTGCTGGGACCGACGCCGACCTCTTGGGCATAGGCGAGGACGACCGTCAGAAAGCCGACCGTCGCGCTCGCAAGCTCGACGCCAATGACGTCCGGCGTGTCATACACGCGAAGCTCCGAGCCGCCCAAGGCTTCGCGAACCATCTCGGTGAGCTCTGGAAAGCCGGTTCCGAGAATGGCGCCGCTCGGTCGCCCTTCGGCCAACGCGTCCGAGACCAGTGGTCCTGCGAGCGCGCCGAGGCGTCGGCACACCGTCTTCTCGGTGATGACCTCGGTGATGGTCTTGAGCTCGGGCCCGATCAGGCCGCGACTGATGTGCACCATCAAGTGCCGGCCATCCACCACCTCGCCCAGCTGCTCGGCGGCTTGGACCGCGTGGCGTGCCGGCACCGCCATGAAGATGAGCTCGCAATCCTTGACGGAGTTGATGTCGGTGGAGGTTCGAATTGGATCGGGGAGCTCGCGATCCCTTCGGCTCCAGACCACGACCTCGTGTCCATGTCGCGCCGATGCCTGGGCGATCGCGCGCCCGAACCCACCTGCGCCGACCACCGCGATTCGAAGGTTCATCGGTAGGCCCCCATCAGCTCGATTTCGCACGCTGCTTTTAGGCGTTCGGGGCTTGCAATGTCCTCGGCGAACGGGACCAGTCGGTTTTGGTAGTAGAGGAGCAGCGACGGGTCACCGATGACGATGCGATCGCCCTCTCGCGTGGCCGCTGTCGAATCGTGGTAACCGCTCCAGAAGTCCAGGGCGCGTTCGAGTAGCTGCTCCGGCGAGTCTTCCTTGACGACTTCGCTCGTTCGGAACCGGCCCTGCCCTTCGAGGGCGAGGAGGCGATCACGGGCCTCACCGAGCCTCCGGCAGAGGGTTTCACTGTCGACCGCGACCTCGCCGCGGAGTCGCATCCGCGCGAAGAGGTCCATCCCCGGCGTCGACTGCACGAGCTCGCGGTACAGCACATGGGCCACCACCTGCGTGCTCATCAGGACGGTATCTTCCTGGTAACGTCGTGCGAGCACCTCGCCGAGCTCTCGGGTATACGCCGCGTCGCGCGCTGGATCGACGACGGCCTTTCCTCGATGCTCGACGTAGCCGCCGGCGTCGATCGATCGCCCGGTCGGTGTGAGCGACTGCCCTCCGGCGTCGACCGCATTGCCAAACGGGTCGATTGGCTCGCCGAAGCGAATGATGCAGCCGCCGCGCATGCCGACCATCTTTCGGAAAAATGCGAACCAGCGATCGATCCTGGAGAACTCATCGTCCTCGATGATGTAGCGAGCCTGCCCCTCTTCGGTGAGCCAGTCCTTGACCAGCGTTTCCGCTTCGAGGACGAGCGCGTAGTTGATGGTCGTCGGAACGAACCAGACCGGGCGGTCGACCCGTCGCACCTGATTGGTGGTGAATGCCCCGACCGCAGACCCGAGCAGCCCGAGCTTGAGGTGGCGGTCGATCATGCCGGAGCGGCTTCGGGTGCCTCCAGGGAAGAACAGGGAGTGATAGCCGCGCTCGATCATCACCTGCGAGTACAACTTCAATACACGCTTATATAAGCCGACCTGAATCCGCCGGTCGACGCGATAGGCCCCCAGGTTGTGCATGAAGAAGCTGATGATGGGGTTGGTGAAAAGGTTCTTGCCGGCGCCATAGATGACCGGCGGCAATCCGGAGGTCTCGAGAGCCTGCGAAAGGACGATCGAATCGAGGTTTGAAGAGTGGGTCGGGACGAAGACCAAGCTTCCCCGGTTTTGCAGATTTCGAATGTGCTCGAGGTCCCCCTCGACCCGGAGGACGCGATCGAGCGATGCCGGGGTTCCAGCCATCAGACCCTCGGCGAGGCGCCGCGGCTCCATCACGCCGCCGATCAACCGCGGCGCGGCCCGTCGCGCGAACCGATAGACGCGAGGGTCGAAGTTGCCGGCGATGTCGCGGGCCATGTTGGTCACGATGGTGTGCAGGACGCGCCTTTGCTCGGTGTCGTCCATCTTGCCAATACGACGGATCATCGAGCGCCAATACCCGAGCCGATCGCGTGCCTCTTCGTCTCGCTGCTTTTCGAGACGCCGAATTTCATGAAAGGCGGCATCGTTGAGCGCCATCTCTAGCCGAGCGCGATCGGTCTCGTGCGCGAGGCAGATTCGGTTGACGACGTCGGCGACGACATCGTCGCGCTCGCTGTTGAACCAAAAGATCGACGGGTCGCTCGGCCGCGGGACGTACGGCTTCAGGTGCGGCAGGCGAAGGGGACGTTCCGATAGGAATCGTTTCAGCATTGCAAGATCCTAAACCGCCTCGAAGTAACGGCGCAGCTCCCAGTCCGTCACGGCCTTGCGGTACTCGCGGCACTCCCAGTCGCGGGTCCGAATGAAGTGATCGATGAAATCATCGCCGAGGGCGATCCGTGCGACTTCGCTGCCTCGAAGGCGTTCGACGGCGGCTTCGAGCGTGAGCGGAAGGGCGAGCGCCGGGTCGCTGTCGCTCGTCGCGTCCCCCTTCGTCATGGCCGGTGGCTCGATCTTCTCGGCGATTCCGTACAGGCCGGCGCCGAGGCACGCCGCCATCGCGATGTACGGGTTGATGTCCGCGGCGGTCTGCCGGAACTCAATCCGCGTCGCGTGGTCCGTTGGGCCGAGGATGACGCGCGAACCGCAGGTTCGATTCTCGATTCCCCAGGATGCATTCAACGGAGCCCAGACGCCGGGGACGTAGCGCTTGTAGCTGTTGACGAAGGGTGAATAGAGGGCGGTGAGCTCCGGAGCGAGGTTGACAAGACCACCGAGGTAGTGACGCCCCGTCTCACTCAATCGGTCGCTTCCGGCGGCCGCGAAGAGATTGATCTGCTCCCCCGCATCCCAGAGGCTTTGATGAATGTGTCCGCTCGAGCCAGGCAAATCCGCGTTCCATTTGGCCATGAAGGTGACCGACAGGTCGTGCCGCGCGCAGATCTGCTTGAGCGTCGTCTTGAAGAGCGCGGCCTTGTCGGCCGCAGCGAGCACATCATCATAGCGCAGCGCTGCTTCCCAAACGCCGGGGCCCGTTTCGGTATGGATCCCTTCGATCTCGATGTCGTACTCGGCGCAGGTGTCCAAGATGTCATCGACCAGGGCCTGATGTTGCCCCGCACGCAGCCAGGAATACCCGAACATGCCGGGGCTCAAGGGATCGAGGTCATCGAAATCCTTCCGGTGCATCGAGTCCGGCGTCTCTTGAAAGACCCAAAACTCGAACTCGGCCGAGAACTTGGCCGTGAAGCCGGCATCGCTTGCCTTCTTGATGACCTTCTTGAGCAAGTTTCGTGGGCACGCAGGGTGGGGCTTGCCGTCCGGGGTATAAAAGTCGACGAGGAAGTTCGCGGTGTCGGGAGCGTCCGGGAGAACGCGAAAGGTCGACGCATCGATTCGGGCCAAGGCATCCGGGTAGCCGGTTTGCCAGCCGGTCACCGTCGCGTTGTCGTAGAGCTGGTCGCAGATGTCCCAGCCAAAAATGACGTCGCAGAAGCCGAATCCCTTGTCGAGGGCCGACCAGAACTTCTCGAGGCTGATGTATTTGCCGCGCAGCAGCCCGTCCACGTCGAAACCGCCGACCTTGACCTTCCGGATACCCTTTTCGTTGAAGTCGCGACGTAGCTCTTCGCTCACAGATCCTCCTCGGCGGCGGAAGCATACCTGTTTTTTCGGCTCGAGGAGCAGGGAACCTGCTCAGCCACCGGCGCGGGCTATTTCGCTGGAACGAAGCGGTGAACCAAGCCCAAACCCACCACGAACAAGACCGCGACCGACGCGTGACCCAAAAGCTCGTGGGAGGTGCCCGGGACGGCGCAGTGCGCTTTGAGCACGAAGTTCCCGGCCAAACCCGCGGCCGCTGCGGCGACGAGACTTCCAAGCGCATTGCCGCGATCGACGAGGCGGAGCAAGGCATAGACCGGGACCCCGAGGAGCAGCCCGACCCCCATGCACGCCCCGGCCATCACACGGCCGACGTGCGCATGCGTTGCTGCCTGCGCCGCGGGGTGGGGCCAGAACGCTGCCAAGACGGTTGCCCCAAGCGCGATGCAAACGAGGCACACCGACTGCCATTTCGGAACGGCAGGGAGGTGAACGGGGCGCGTGACCATGAACATCGCAATGACCAATAGGACACAGAAGGTCGCCAGGCTGAGCGCCCATTGAACCGTTCGAGCCTGATCGCCCACGAGCGGGAATGCGAACCAGCCGACCACCGCTAGGGCGGCGAACACGCTGAGGACGATCGCGCGTCGTGCCATCGTCGAGCGGCTTCTCAGGAACCCAGCGATCGAACGATCGCTCTTGTCGCACTCCGCTTTCACGTTGCAGAACATGCGGTCCATCCGCTCGGCGTTGCCCGGCATCTCCGGAGCATCGAGCTCGCGCAGGCGCTCCCCGAGGCCGTCCTCGGGTCTGTTGCTGCCACTAGTCATTCATCACCACGTATTTCCAAAACCAACAATTGTTTCAAAGTCGAGTACGCACGATGTGCGCGGACACGTACCGCACCCTCGGAAGTGCCTACAATTTGGGCTACTTCCGCGTATGGACGCTCCTGAAACCAATGGAGCTCGACCACTTCACGCTGACTCGTCGGCAGCTTCTCGAGGGCCACGTGAAGGAGCTCGGAGCGCTGGCGGAGCTCCAGGGGCATGAAATCCGCCTCGGGAGCGGCCTGCGTGTCGACCTCCAAACTGGTCATCTTGCGTCGCTTCGTCCGACGCCAGTGCTCACGGACGAGGTTCATCGCGATGGTCATGACCCATGGGCGCAGCCTCGAGCCGCGTCGGAAGTCGTTCCGCGCGCCATGAAGCCGGAAGAACGTCTGCTGGACGATTTCTTCGGCCAGCTCGTCGTTGCGAAGGTGGCGTCGGGTGAGGCGAAGAAGGATGGGCGCGTATCGCTCGAACAGGAGCCGAAACGCAGCCTCGTCCCCATCGACGTAGGCGTCCATCAGCTCTTCGTCCGTTCGTTCGGATTTGGATCCGCTACTCGCCATGCTCTGCGCCGGGGTCGAGGCCCAAAGGGAGAGTGAGGTTGCTCGCGCTGCGCCGTGCGTCCCACCAGTAGCCCGCAAACAGGAGGCTGGCGAGTAGGATCGAGAGCAAGGTGATTTGACGCCAGCGAAGCGTTCGGTCGGAGCGGACCTCGTCGACCCGCACGGGCTTGATCGGGATCGGGCGCGCGCCCGACGTGCTGAGGACCTTCCCCGGCGGATGACTGCTGGTAGCGAGGGCGGGAGGGAGAGGCGAGTTGAGCGAGGGCACGGGGATGGAGCCGATGTTCGAGGTCTCCATCCACGGTGGGATGTCTTGGGTCCGAGGGTTTTGCTTGGCCGATTCGACCTCGAGCCAGTCGAGCGCGGCGCGCATCGCGGCTGCGTCGGCGTATCGGTTCTGCGGATGCCTGGCCATCGCTCGCCGGATCACATCGGGCAGCCCGGGAACATCGTCAAACCCCTCGTCGGCTTCCCAGCCGACCGGCGGTGCGCCGATCACCATGTGGTGCAGCAATGCACCGACGGCATACAGGTCCGCGGAGGGGGTGATCGTCCCACCGCCAAAGCGCTCGGGCGCCATGTAGGCCACCGCGTGCTTGCCCGAGCCTGTGTGGGTCGCGTGGGGGCTTGCCTCTGGAAAGGAGCGGATCAACGGGACGATGCCCAAGCCCACCAATTGTGCGCTGAGCCGACCGTTTCGCCTGCGGCTGACGACGATGTTCTGCGGCGTCAGGTCACCGTGCGCGAGGCCCTGCGCGTGTGCTGCGCCGAGGGCGTCGAGCACCTCGGAGGCCAAACGAAGAACGTTCAAGGAGCTCAGGGGGCGATCCCGCAGCAGAGTCCCGAGAAGGGTGCCCCGCATGTCTTGAAAAGCCAGGTATGGAACGCCGTCGATGATGCCAGCGTCGAGCACACGCGAGACTGCGCTCGAGCGGATCGACCCGAGTCCGTGCGCGAGCTCCGAAAAAGCGGCCTCGGCCCGCGTTGAGCGGCTTAGGTCAATCGGCAGTACGCAGAGGATGACGGCCGTGCCTTCGGAGTGCGCGCGGTAGTACGACGCGACTCCGCCCCAGGGCAAAGTTCCATCGACCGCATAGCGCCCCGCAAAGAGCTCTTCTGGCGGAGGATACGCGCCACCAGGCGAGGGAAACATCGAGGCCGAGGATAGACCCAATGGCCCATCGACGCGAGACTTTGGTCTCCAGGCCGAGCCGCCGGGGGCCCCGGGAGCGGGCTACTGTGCTCCCACGCCGCCGCCTTCCAGACGCTTTCCGAGGGCAAGGCCCCTCATGGGGTCCCGGCCCCGTCTTTCCTTCGAAGACGCTTGGCGATGTATTCGCTGCCCGCCTCGAGGGCTTCCCGATCCTTTAGCGACGAAAGCAAGGCGTTCGCATCTTCGCGCGCATCGAAACGCCCTTCGCGAATCGCCAGGATCTGTCGCTTGGTGATTCTGAGCACGATCTCGGGTTTGCGGGCGATGGCGGCAACGAGGCTCTCGAGCTCTGCGTTTAGGCGATCGGTCGAAACGACGCGACTCACCAATCCACTCCGAAGCGCCTCTTGTGCGCCGAAAGCGCGGCAGCTCAAGACCAGGTCCGCCGCCAGCGTTTCGCCCACGAGTCGGTCGAGGTGCGCCATCGCGCCCCAGCCAAGGGGAATTCCGGCGTCGAGCTCCGGAATCATGAAACGGGCATCGCTTGCGGCGATCCGGAGGTCGCAGGCTCCGGCCAGAACCAGCCCCCCGCCGATGCAGTGGCCCCGAATCCCTGCGACCGTGATCTGCGGAAGCTCGGCAAGCGCGTTGGTCGTGCGTCGGCCCAGGTCGGCCGTGGCTCGTGCGTCCGGGCCCGAGAGAAACGGAAGGAACGCCGGTAGATCGGCCCCGGCCGAGAAGCAGCTCCCTGCGCCCGTTAGGACCACGACCCGAACCGCGTCGTTCTTTTCGAGGTCGGCGCATACATCGATCAACTCACTCAGCGTGCTCGGGGAGAGCGCGTTGAGCGCCTCTGGCCGATCGAAGACGATCCTGGTCACCCTCTCGTCGGTGGAGACTTTCAATCCGGACATCGATTCCCTCTCAGCTGAAGTTGTCGGGGCGCTCGACACAGTAGATGCCGCCCGGCGCCTCGATCAGGGTCGCGCACTGGTTGCAGTGGCTGCAGCCGTTCTTGTAGTGGCTTCGCGCCTGTGCTTGCTTCGGGAAATCAGGGTCGAAGATCAGTGCCCTGCCGAGTTGGATGAAGTCGAAGCCCGCGTCCATCACGGTGCGAATGCTGTCGTTGGTGCACACTCCGCCGATGTAGCAAACGCCACACTGCACCCGGTCGCGTATCCGTTGCGCTTGTTCGAGGAAATAGGTCTCTTCGTAAGGGTAGTCCTTGAACATGAAGGGTGCCGCGAGCCGAATCCCGATCTTCATGAGTCGACTCTTCTCGTGCTTGATGAGGCCCGGAACCATGCTGTCGCCTCGGAACAAGAGCATTGGGTTCATGCTACTCGTGCCCCCGCTGCAAATGATCACGTCGAGGCCACCCGCTTCGAGCATTGCTGCGATGTCCACCGAGTCGTCGTAGCTCACGCCACCGGGCACACCGTCGGTCATGCTGATCTTGCCGAGGAGCGGGTAGTCGTCGCCGACCTGGGTCCGGACTTCGGACAGCACTTCGAGTGCAAAACGCATGCGGTTTTGAAGGCTGCCTCCGTATTCATCTTTGCGCTTGTTGGTCTTTGGGCTGATGAACTGGCTGATCCCGTAGCCGTGGCCGAAATGGATCTCGATGGCGTCGAAACCGACCGACTTCATGAAAGCCGCGGCTCGGCCGATGACCTGTGCGCGCTCGCGGATCTGCAGTTTGGTCATTTCGGCGATGCGTGAGAGGCCGTGCGTGACGCCTAGCGCGTTCAAGCCCTTCGAAGGGCCGAGCGGGCGCTTCCCGCTGAACTCCTCGTTCTTCGTAAAGGCGCCACAGTGCCCGAGCTGCCCGGAGACCCGCGCACCAGTGGCCTGCACGGTGCGAATGAAGTGCTCGAGCTCTGGCCGAATCCCTTCGTGCATGTACATCATGTTTTCGTGGATGCGCCCGTCGGATTCGGCGGCGCAGTAGGCGATCGTCGTCATCCCGACGCCGCCCTTGCCCATGCGCTCGTGAAAGCCGACCAGGGCCTCGCTCGGGACTCCGCCTGGTGATTTGCCTTCGAACGTCGCCGCCTTGATCAGCCGGTTGCGCAGGGTCAGCCCGTTGATGCTAGCCGCGGAAAAGCACCTATCGAGCGAGTCCGCCATGATGGGGCGTCATACCATCGACCCTACCGTGCGGGTAGCCGCATCGAGGGCAGAGCGCGGCGCCTACGGTCGGTTTCCGAGGTATGCACGGACCGCGCGCGGGATCGGCTGCCGCCTCAGTGCCTGGCTGAGCGCCCAGCGTTCGTCCTCGGGCTCTTCGATGAAGTGCGTTTCGCTTCCTTCGCGAAACGCGATCGGAACGCCATCGCGGAACAGGATGCGGTTTTTTGGAGTTGCAGGCACGCGATGGTCCGGGGTGAGTATGCCGACCAAGTTGAGCGGGTCGGCAGCGCTGATCGAGACCAGCTCCCCAGTCCTGGCCTGGCGACGCGCCTTGCGCAGCGCGGTGACCGCTTCGGGCAGAGCGTATTGCTCTCCGGCAAAGCCAGCGACGAACCGGCCGCCTCGGATACGGCCCTGCGCTTCGAGCCTCCGGTACACACGAAGGATCGTATACCAGGGCGGCAGGTCCCCTTCGCGATCGAGAAGCCGACGAAACACGACGCCCCATCGGCGAAGCAGCGCCCAGGCAACGCTCTCGACGTCGTGGTCCTCAGTGGCGTCGGGCAAGACCGTCCACCGGCCGGCGGCCTCCATGCTGTACGCCGCCACCGTACGCCGGCCCGCACGCGGGCGCTTGGGATCGGGCGCGAGCAGTGCCCGCAGTCCGGTGAAGCCATCGGACGTCACCAAACCGAGCGAGACGAGCTCGCCGAGGGCCGACTCAGCGCGCGTCGGCAGCAGGCCGGTCTGGTCAATGATGTCGTCGAAGAAGCTCGCGCCAGACGCACGGAGCATCTCGAGAGCCTGCGAGGCGTCTGCGGAGGCGTGCTCGTCGCTAAGCGAGCGAAAACGCCAGCTGCGCGCCAGCTCGCGTCGGCAAAACGCGATCGGGCTCGTCCGGATGGGACTCGATGCACGGCCCGCGGGTGGCGTGCGTCGGCTCCAGGTGACCCTGCCCGAGATGCAGAGCTGATCGAGCCACGTCGGGTCGTAGCCTTCCATGCGTACCGGCAGGATGTCGGCTTCCCAAGCCGCCGCGCCGGCTTCCATGCCCTCGAGCTGTTCGAGGATCGCGGCCAAGCCCTCGGGGCCTTTCATCCGGGCGCACGGCGCCGCGTGTTGCCAGCCGAGAAGGAACCGCATGTAGTCCGCGGCAGAGACGGCTTCGATTTCTTTTCGCAGCCGGTTGAGTGTGTAGCGGTGAATTCGTGCGAGCAGCCCGCGCTCACACCATTCCACCGCGGTCGAGCTCGGTGTGAACGTTCCGCGCAGGACGTAGCCTTCTCCTTCGAGCGCGGCGAGGGCAGCGTCGACTAAATTCGACGCTAGGCCGAGCAGTGCCACCAACTGGCCTACTGTCGCAGGGCCGGATCCCTGCAATCGGCCGCGGACGATTTCTCGCGCGGCGTCCTCTCGAGACCAATGCTCGTCGCGGTGGCGTTGCGGCACCTCGACGTTCGTTTCGACCCGCCCATCGGGCCAGGCGGCTTTTAGCAGGGGGACGCGCTCGGCAGCCGTCCAAAGCGCGCCGCCCTCGGTCAGGAAACGCGTTGCCCGCCCGGCTCCGACGAGCCCCCGAAGCCAGTCCAGCCAGTCGCCCCGTGCAGCCTCCTCTTCGGTGAAGCAGTCGTGCAGCAGGAGGGCATCATGCATTTCCTCGGCGTCGCGAGGCTCGGGCCATGCCTCGCTGCGCACGCGTTCGATGGCCGCGGCGTCGAGTGCTCCCAAGTCTGAAGCCTGGCTTGGATTGAGCCATCGGCGCGACATGACGGCTTGGGTTCGTCGCTCTTCGAGCGGTGCATCGTCGAGGAACGCATATGGTTTCGCGTTTAGAATCTCCTGGGCGAGCGGCGACGGCTCGGTGAGATCTCGCGCGACCAGCCTCAGCTCGCCGGCCTCCAAGCGCCCGAGGAGCGCTTCGAGGCCCTCGATATCCATGGCCTCGTGAAGGCAGTCCTCGATCGTTTGCTGTACCAGGGGATGGTCCGGAACCTCGCGGTCGCCGGCGACGTTTTCGAGACAGGCCACCTGATCGGGGAAGCAAAGCCCGAGCAGGTCGTCCGCCTGCATCCGCTGAAACGGCGGCGGCACCTTTTTGCCGCCGCGGAATCGAGAAACGGCAAGCGCCCGGGTGACGTTCCATCGCCAGCGGGTTTGAAACATCGGAGCGTCGAGCAGGGCTTGGACCAGCACGTCGCGGACGTTTTCTGCGCGCAAGAACTTGAAGACGTCCTCGAGAGGAAAACTATGCGTCGGGCCGAGCGAAAGAACGATCGCGTCTTCGGTCGCAGCCGCCTGAAGCTCGACGTTGAAACTTCGACAAAATCGCTTGCGGAGCGACAAGCCCCAGGCGCGGTTGACTCCGCTCCCATACGGCGAATGAACGACCAGGTGCATGGCGCCGGTTTCGTCGAAGAAGCGCTCCAGAACGACGGTTTCGCGCGTCGGCATGGTGCCCAAGGCGATTCGAGCCGCGACCAAATACTCCGCGACCTGCTGCGCGGCGAGCCTGCCGATCCCGCTTTCGACCTGCAGCCAGTCGCCGACCTCCTCGAGGTCCTGGTGCCGTTCTTCGATGCCTTCGCGAAGGGCGTTGACCGAGCTCGACAGGAGATCGGCGCGAGACGGCGCCTCGCCGAACCAGAACGGAAGGCTAGGGGGCTGTCCTTTGGCGTCAGCGACCCGCACCACGCCCGGCTCGACTCGAAGAATCCGATACGAGACGTTTCCGAGCTGGAAGATATCCCCTGCCATGCTCTCGATGGCGAAGTCCTCGTTGAGTGAACCGACCCGAAGTCCCTCCGGCTCGAGGCGCACCTCGTAGTCGAAATTGTCGGGGATGGCGCCGCCGTTGGTGATTGCCGTGAGGCGCGCGCTTCGCCGCGGACGAATCAGCCGGTTGACCTCGTCGTGATGCAGGAACGCGCCCCGCCTGCCCCGGCTGGTAGCAAAGCCCTCCGAGAGAACGTGCAAGACCTTCGAGAACGATTCCTCGCTCAGCTCTCGGTAGGGCCAGGCCCTCCGAACCATGGCCAAGAGCGCATCTTCGCTCCACTCCCCGGCGGCCGCGGACGAGGCAACGATTTGCTGTGCAAGAATGTCGAGCGGCCCTTCAGGAATTTCGATCTGGTCGAGCTCGCCGCGCTGGATGCAGCGCATCAATGCGGCGCATTCGACGAGGTCGTCCCGGCTCACTGGAAAGAGTCGGCCTTTCGGAGTGCCGCCGTGCCAGTGCCCCGAGCGCCCGACACGCTGCACAAAGGCTGCGACAGAGTGCGGCGAGCCGAGCTGGCAGACCAGGTCCACATTCCCAACGTCGATCCCCAGCTCGAGCGATGCAGTGGCGACCACGGCACGGAGCTCGCCGGACTTCAAACGCCGCTCGGCATCGAGCCGGTGCGCTCTTGCGAGGCTGCCGTGATGCGAGGTGATCGCTTCCTCGCCGATGAGCTGGCTCAGGTGTCGCGTGACGCGCTCGGCAAGTCGCCGCGTGTTGACGAAAATCAGCGTGGTTTGGTGCGCTTCGATCAGCGCCGCCAGTTTGGCGTAGATCTCCTCCCAGACTTCGAGGGACATGACCGTTTCGAGCGGCGAGCCCGGCAGCTCGACTCCGAGGTCCATCTCGCGCTGGTGCCCGACGTCGACGATTCGGCAGCTCGGGCCGTCGCTGAGAGAGGAGCCGCGGGCGCCCACCAGGAAACGAGCCACGCGATCGATTGGGTTCTGCGTCGCCGATAGGCCGATCCGCGTGATCTCGCGTCCGACCAGGGCATCGAGCCGTTCGAGCGAAAGCGCCAAGTGCGCCCCGCGCTTGTTGGTCACCACGGCGTGAATTTCGTCGACGATGACGGTGCGCACGTCCGAAAGCATCCGCCTTCCCCCATCGCTGGTTAGCAAGATGTAGAGTGACTCGGGGGTGGTCACGAAGATGTGCGGGGGCTTTTTCACCATCTTCGTTCGCATGTGCGAGGGAGTGTCGCCGGTACGCACGGCCGTTCGGATCTCCACGTCGTCGTAGCCGAGCTCTGCGAGCGTTCCCCGGATCCCCTCGAGCGGCGCCTGGAGGTTCTTTTCGATGTCGTTGCTGAGGGCCTTGAGGGGCGAGATGTAAAGGACGCTGACGCGATCCTCCAAGCCCTCCGCCAATCCGCGTTGGATCAGCTCGTCGATCGCACACAGAAACGCCGCGAGCGTCTTGCCCGACCCCGTCGGCGAGGCGATCAGCGTGTGCGTGCCCTCTCGAATCGCCGGCCAACCCTCGACTTGCGGCGGCGTCGGCTCGCCGAATGTTCGCTCAAACCAGGTGGCGACCGCGGGGTGAAAGCCGGAGAGGGGCACGTGGCTGGATCTAGCACTGGGGGCGGGCGTCGCCATTGGGCTTGTGGTGTGTGGGGGTGGTGGGGGGGCGGGTGGCGCCGGTGCGGGCTTGTGCTGCCGCGGGTGTTTGGGGGGTGGGGGGGTTGGGTAGGTTGTCGTGGTTCGGTTTAGTTACACCGCCCCGCCCACCCCCACCCGTAATCCTCCCTGGCGCGGCATTCGCTTCGCTCTGCCTTGCCGGCGCTTCGCGCCGGGCTTCGCCCTGCGGGCTCGCGCTGCCGCCTGCCGGTTGGGAACGTTGTCTTGGTCCTGTCTCCGTATGGAGGGGCGCGGAAAAAAGCGCGATATGGGGCGGAGTCGACGTCGCAAGTGCCAATCTGCAAGACAGCAACCAGCCTCAGATTGGCGTGCGCGCCGAGGCGAGGCTTGCGTGGTCCAAGCTCCCAAGTGCAACCGACCACATTTGCAAGCCGAGCCGTTCGACGCAGCCCCGTGTCGCGCTTTTTTCCGCGCCCCGGTACGCCCGCGAGTTCCGAGGCTCGGCTTGCGTGGTCCAGGCCCTCAAGTGCTTCCGAAAACATCTGTAAGCCGAGCCGTTCGATGGAACCCCGTGTCGGGTTTTTTCCGCGCCCCGGTTGCTACGTCAGCGCCACCGAGGGCGTTTGTACGGCGTCAGCGCCGCCCCTATCACGATGGCCTCTTCGATCGCCCGCGGCTGTCTCAGGGATGCAACCAGGCTAGCGGTGATCGACTCGGGTTCACGGCGTCGGCGCGTCCTCGTGGCCGCCTTTCGCTCTTCCCCAACTCCTACGATCGATCGCCTCGCCGCATCCAAAATCGAATCGTGCAGGGACGGCTGTGCCATGGCTGCAAGCACCGCTGCGGCCATGATCCATCGGACGTCTCCGCTCACCGTTTCTCCGCGTGCGAGCCCGCGCATGAGTCGTTGCACTTCCGCGTGCTCGCCGTGCAGGTAGGCGAAGCCGGGAATGTTCAGCGGGTGAAAGCCTTCGAGCTCCGGCCAGGCCCTCTGGACGAGTACGTCGATGACCGAGTTTGCGATCGAATGAAGTGTTTCGTCTGCGAGGCCGACCCATTGCCCGCCGAGCGGCAAGTAGTAGAGCCGCACCCCGGAGTGGTCGCTTTCCCACTGGTCCCAGAGGGCGTTTGCTTCGTCGTGCCGCCCCAGGTGGTGCAAGACCCGCGTCGCCATGAAAAGCCGCAGGCGAGCGGGGGGGTGCTCGTCCATTAGGTCGTTGTCCTGCAGAATCGCTGCGGTCTGCTGGGGCGAGCTCGGGTTTCGAAACGTGCGGCGCATCGATTCCACGTAGGCGGGGCCGAGGCTGACGGTGCCGAAGACGTCGGCGAAAATTTCCGGGAGCCAGGCGCCGAAGAGCCCACGAAGCCAGGCGCCATCGACCTCCGCCGCAGATGCGGGCATCTGCACTTCCAGGGGAAGGCCGGTTCGCTGATGCAAGCTCTGCTCGAGGCCGTCGAGGCTGTAGTAAAAGTCGTGGGCCACCTCGTGCGCGATCGCCGGCCAGCGCCAGAGACTGTTCTCGAAGCCGACGGGCAAACGAAGCGGGGCGACCCGGGTCGACGCAAAGCGAGGAACGATCGAAAGATCCCAGTCGCCGGTGACCGTGATGGGCTGGCTCGATCTCAGCTCTAGGCCCTGCACGCGTGCAAGCTCGAGCAACGGCGCGTAGCAGGCGTCGGCCATTTTGTCGGCGTCGGCTTGAAAGGAAGAGCCGCCGTAGCTGCGCTGCCTCGCCATGGTCTGCAGGTGCCGCAGGAGCAGAGCGAGCCCGCGGAGGACAGTCGTGTCGTCCGCGATCGTCGACATGGTCGGCCGGCCGTCGAGTGAGCGCTCGATCACCTCGACTCTGCCGAGGAGATCTTCTCGCAAGGATGGTGCGAGCCGCTGCAAGCGCGGGTCGCCCTCGACGCGTGCCTGCAGCAGCGTCGCCTCTTGTTTCAGTGCCAGGACTTGGCTGCGAGCCGCCTCGAGGAAGTCGGCCTCGGGCGTACGCTGGGGGACAGCGGGCGGGCGCGGCGTCGGGGGAGGTGAACGCTCAGCCTGCCGGGGGGCGCGCGCCTTGCGCGCTGCTTTCTTCGGCTTAGGCGCGGTATCACCCTTCTTATTGAGCCGGTCCCATACCCGCCTGAGCAGCGGGTACAGGATGTAGATCAGGATCGCGATCTCGCCGAAGTATTCTTTGAGCAGCTCGAGCATCGGCCCTTAGCGCTTTCGCCGCCCGGAGATGAGCCGCTTCCGCTCGAGCGGGCCCTCGCCGCGCTTCGCGATCAGGTCTGCAAGCAAGAGCCTCGCTACGAATCTTCGCGGCTTGGCGATCACGCTGCGCAACGGCAGGGCCTTAGGCTTGCTCGTCATCGTCCGATTGGCGGGTGGATTTGCTGATCGAATCACGCATCTCGGTGTCCGCCGCAACGTTGCGGAGGTTGTAGTAGTCCATCACCCCGAGGTTGCCTTCCTTGAGCGCTGCGGCCATGGCCGCGGGGATCATGGCTTCGGCCTCGACCAGATGCGCGCGCTGTTCCTCGACCTTTGCGCGCATCTCCTGCTCGGCCGCCACTGCGAGCGCCCGACGCCCCTCGGCTCGAGCCTGCGCGACCTGTTTGTCCGCTTCGGCCTGCTCGGTCATCAGCTTAGCGCCGATGTTGGTGCCCACATCGACGTCGGCGATGTCGATCGACAAGATGTTGAATGCCGTGCCGCTGTCCAAGCCGCGCGCCAGCACGTTCTTCGAAATCGTATCCGGGTTCTCCAGAACCTCGGCGTAGTTCAGCGAGGAGCCGATCGTAGAAACGATGCCCTCGCCGACACGCGCGACGACCGTCTCTTCGGTGGCGCCACCGACCAGCCGGTCGATGTTGGAACGAACTGTGATTCGGGTGACCACCAAGAGCTGAATGCCGTCCTTCGCGACTGCCGTGATCTTAGGGGTTGTGATGACCCTCGGATTGACGCTCGTCTGCACCGCTTCGAGCACGTCGCGGCCGGCTAGGTCGATCGCTGCCGCCTGCTGAAAGCCGAGCTTGATTCCGGCTTTGTCCGCGCTGATCAGCGCGTTGACCACGCGTGCAACATTGCCTCCCGCCAGGTAGTGCGACTCGAGGGTATTGGTGGGAAGGTCGATGCCGGCCTTCACCGCGGTGATGCGAGGGTTGACGACCGCACCCGGCGACACCCGCCGTAGGCGCATGCCGATGAGCTCCCCAAAGCCGACCCGCGCGCCGCTCGACCAGGCCGCGATCCATAGTCGGACCGGGATCAGCCAGACGAGCAGCACGAAGAGGACGATGATGAGAACAAAAATTAGCGCGACTGGAGCAAACGACATGGGACTTCCTTCCTAGGTTGCATCGGGGACGCGCACGACGACGCGTGCCCCTTCCACCGTCATGACTTCGACTTCTTGAGCGCTGTCGATGTATTCACCTTCGGTAAGCACATCGACCTCTTCCGAACCGAAGCGAACGCGGCCGATCGGCCGGAGCGGGGTGACGGTGACCCCCCGACGGCCGATCAATCCGGTCCGGTCTTCCTGCGAATGCGTTTGTGCTTGGCTGTGCTCGAGCACCATTTGGCGCCCGACCCGACTCTTGGGCAGCCAGATGAGCATGATGCCGGCAGCAACGACTGAGACTGCGCCCGTCATGCCGCCCCAAAAAGGGCCGAGCTCGGTCCAGGCCGCGATCGCGCCCGCCGCAAGGGCCAGCAGGCCGAGCGCGCCAGCGACGCCAAAGCCCGGCACCACCGCCACCTCGGTGAACAGCAGGATCAAACCGATTACCAAGACGACGACGATGACGACAGCGGTCACGTCTCCTCCAAGGGGCGGACGACCAGCTCGGGGCCTTCCTTGCCGATCACGCGAACTTTCGTGCCGCGCGCGACAAACGCACGTTCGCTCGTCGCTTCGTGTCGAACTCCCTCGATGAGGATCTTCCCGGCAGGCCTCAGGTCGGTGATCGCCTCGCCTGTTTGTCCGACGAGGTCCGACGCGCTCGGCGCAGAAAGGAAGCCCGTCTCGGCATCTTCCAAGACGAGCGCACGGCCCATCGCGGTGCGCGAAAACAAGCGCATCACGACGAGGGCCAGGACGAACGCTCCCAGCAGGGAAAGCAAAACGCGGGTCATCGCGTCGGCAAGCACCCCCGTCTCGAACGAGACATCGAGCGGAATGCCGATCAGGGCGAGCACCAGCGCCGCGATGACGAAGACGAGCCCAAGCACGCCGGGCACGCCGAGACCCGGAACGAAGAAGATTTCGACGACGACGAGCGCGACGCCGACGAGGAACAGGAGAGCTTCCTCCCAGCCGACGAGATGAACGACCGCATGACCTCCGAAGAACATGGCCAGCGAGACGAAGCCCACGAGGGTGAATGCGCCGACGGTTCGCGTATAGAAGGCGACCATCAGGCCGAGCATGCCGACCGAGAGAAGAAGGCCGCTGATCGTCGGCTCGGTGAGCCAGCGTGCGATTTCTTCGCCCCAGTTGAGCTCGCCCTTTTTGATTTCCGGCTTCTCGAGGCCGAGCATCGCCATGACCTCGTCGAGGTTGGCCGCCTTGCCGTCCGCCATGCCCAACTTGATGGCCTGGTCGGTATCGAGGGTCAGCAGCTTGCCCGCATCGACGATGCCCTTGATGAACACCTCATTGTCGACCATCGCCTCGGCGATGTCGCCCCGCCTGCCGTTGGCTTCCGCGGTGGCCCGCATTTCGGTCCGCATGTAGGACACCATCTTTTCGCCCACCGCATCGGCCTGCCCGCCAGGGCCTGCTTGAATGGGGGTCGCGGCGCCAATGGTCCCACCGTCGGTGATGATGACGTTGTCGCAGGCCAGGCTGATCAAGGCGCCGGCGCTGATCGCGCGTGGATGGATGAAGGCCACCGTCCGGGGTTTCGCTTCCAGCAGCGCGTCTCGAATCTGAATGGCGGCGTCGACGCGCCCTCCCAGCGTATTGACATCGAGCACGATCGCAGCGGCGTCCGGATTGGTCTCGATCTCGCGCCGAACGAAGGCGGCCAGGCCCAGCTCGACCGTGCGGTCGATTGCGATGACGACCACCTTGCTCCCCGGAGCTGCGTCGATCGGAAGGGCCTGGACGTCACTTTGAACGTTGGTGCTCGGCTGAGGCCGATAGCCGGGATCGTCCTCATCGTCTGGCTTTTGGCCCAGGGTCACCTGTGCCGTGCACAGAATCACGCTAGCGATCAGAAAGCCGCGGAAGCTCAAGCGCGGATACTGTGCCCACCTCACGCAGCGGAACCTAGCGCCCTTGGGACCCGTGCTCAATGCGTACGTTCAGTGGCTCAGGACCGGGCCAGCCGTGATAGGCTCCCGACCTCCCAGGAGCGAGGATCGATGCCCCCGGTGCCCCCCAAAAATGCTGGACCCGTTCGAGAAGCGCATCGTTTCGACGAAACGCGACTCGATGCCTGGATGGCGGAGAACGTCCAGGGCCACGCGGGCGAGCTTCAGGTTTGCCAGTTCAAGGGTGGTCAATCCAACCCCACGTACTGGCTCGCCGATCGAGAGCGCCAGTACGCGCTGCGCAAGAAGCCTCCCGGAGAGCTCCTTCAGTCGGCGCACGCGGTCGACCGCGAATACCGGGTGATGCGCGCGCTCGGCGACACCGACGTGCCGAGCGCAACCATGTACGCGCTCTGCGAGGACGACTCGATCATCGGCACCTCCTTCTTCGTCATGGAGTACGTCGAGGGGCGGATCTTTTGGAATGTGCAGCTCCCCGAGCTCGAGCCCTCTGAGCGGCGGGCGATCTACGAAGAGCTCGCTCGGGTCTTGGCTGCCATTCACAGCGTCGATCTAGGCGCGGTGGGTCTCTCTGACTACGGCCGCCCCGATGCCTACGTCCAGCGGCAGGTGAAGCGATGGACCAAGCAGTACCTCGCCTCCCAGACCGCAGACGTGGAGGCGATGAACACCCTCATCGAGTGGCTGCCGGCCAACATCCCGGACGACGAGGCCACTGCGCTGGTGCACGGCGACTACCGGCTCGACAACATCATCTTCCATCCAACCGAGCCTCGTGCGCTCGCCGTGATCGACTGGGAGCTCTCGACGCTCGGCCATCCGCTCTCGGATTTGGCGTACACCTGCATGCTCTACGACGTGATGCTTCCGAAGATCGGCGGCCTGGCGGGGGTAGATTTCGAGAAGAGCGGCATCCCCGACGAAACGGCCTTCGTCGCGCGGTACTGTGAGCTCGTGGGCCGTGAGGGCGTGCCGGACTTGAACTACTACAAGGCGTTCTCGATTTTCCGGCTAGCTGCGATCGCGCAGGGCGTGTACAAGCGCAGCCTCGACGGGAACGCGAGCTCGACGGAGGCCGCCATGTTTGGCGCAGCCGTGCCGCACTTGGCCGGCATCGGCTGCGGGCTTGCAGGGATCGGGTAGAGCGATGATCGAACGAATCGTGTTGTTCAAGTTGAAAGAAAAGTACTGCAACGACGCAGCGCGGGCCGAGTTCGCCGAGCGCACGCGAACCGATCTCAGCGCGCTCGAGAGGGTCCGCAGCGTCACCGTCGGAACACCAGCCGACGAAGCGTCCGAGGCGAGCTGGGACATCAGCATCGTGGTTCGGTTCGATTCCATGGAAGATGTCCAGCGGTACATCGTCGACCCAGCCCACCGCGCCTACGTCGACGGCTACGCTATGCCCCGCATCGAAGTCCGCAAAGCCTGGAACTTCCAAACCTAAAAAACGCGTTCGCACGGGGGCGGCCGGTCTGCTAGCTTCGCCGCGCAACGATGATTCCACGCTATACACCAGCCGAATTTCAAGATCTCTGGTCGCAAAAACGCAAGTACGAGACCTGGTTCGATATCGAGGTGGCCGCGTGCCGCGCCATGGAGACCGCGGGCCTCGTCCCGGCAGGAACCGCCGACGCGGTCGCTCCGTTTCGCGCGCAGCTCGATCCAGACGCGATCGACGAAATCGAAAAGGTCACGCGCCACGATGTCATTGCGTTCCTGACGCATGTCGAAGGCCTTGCCGGAGAGCCCGCGCGCTGGCTGCACCGCGGCATGACCTCGTCGGACGTGCTCGACTCGTCTCTTGCCCTCCTGCTCGTCGAGGCCAGCGACGCGCTCTTGGTCCGCATGGACGCGGTGCTCGAAGCGCTGCGCCGCCGCATCGAGGAGCATCGACACACCCCGGCCATCGGCCGGTCGCACGGCATTCACGCCGAGCCGACCAGCTTTGGATTGATCTTGGCCGGCCACTACGCCGAGCTTGCCCGCGGAAGAAAGCGGCTCGAGGTGGCGCGAGACGAAATCGCCGTCGGCAAGATCGCTGGGGCCGTAGGAACCTACGCACACCTGACGCCGGACATCGAGGCCGAAGCGCTCGGCTCCCTCGGACTCCGACCCGAGACCGCCTCGACGCAGGTCGTCGCGCGCGATCGTCATGCGACGTTCGTCGCGGCGCTCGGCATCGTCGCCGCGGGCATCGAGCGCTTCTCGACCAATGTCCGTCACTGGCAGCGAACCGAGGTCGGCGAAGCCGAAGAGCACTTCAAAAAGGGCCAAAAAGGCTCGAGCGCCATGCCCCATAAGCGCAACCCCGTGCTCACCGAAAACCTCTGCGGCCTCGGCCGGGTCGTGCGCGCCGCGGTCGTCCCGGGCCTCGAAAACGTTGCGCTTTGGCACGAGCGCGACATCAGCCATTCGTCGGCCGAGCGCATGATGCTGCCGGATGCGACCGCAACGCTCGCCTTCATGTTGGACCGCGTTCGCGGCGTGGTCGCGGACCTGGTCGTTTACCCGGAGCGGCTACGGCAGAACCTCGACCAGACCGGTGGCCTTTGGGCGAGCGAGGGCATCTTGCTCGCCCTCATCGGGAAGGGACTCGGCCGGCAGGAGGCCTACGTGCTCGTTCAGCGAAACGCGATGAAAGCGTTTGAAGGGCAGGGCGAGTTCCGCGGGCTCCTTCACGAGGATTCGGACATTGGGGCGCGGCTGTCAGCCGATGAGATTGACCGCGAGTTCGACTTGAATCGCGCGCTTGCACACGTGGACACGATCATCGATCGCGTCCTGGAAGGAGAATGAGATGACGGTCTCACCGGAGGTCCTGGAAGAAGGGCTCACACGAACCCTCGATGGCACCAACTTCGAATCGCTCGGGCACAAGTACGAGGGCAAGGTTCGTGACTGCTACATTGCAGACGGCAAGCGCTACATCGTCGTCACCGACCGAATCAGCGCCTTCGATCGCGTGCTCGGGACGCTTCCCTACAAAGGGCAGGTGCTCAACGGCCTTGCCGCCTGGTGGTTCGAAGAAACCAAGAGCATCGTTCCCAACCATGTCATCGACGTTCCGGACCCGAACGTCATGGTGGGCATCGAATGCGAGCCGCTGCCGGTCGAGATGGTCGTTCGGGCCTACATCACGGGCGTCACCTCGACGAGCATCTGGACCCACTACGAGAAGGGCACGCGCGTCTTCTGCGGTCACGAGCTTCCAGATGGCCTGAAGAAGCACCAGAAGCTCCCAGATCCAATTCTGACCCCAAGCACCAAGGCGGCGAAAGGCGACCACGACGTGTCCGTCTCGCGCGACGAGATTCTTGCCATGGGTCGCATTAGCGCCGAGGACTTCGACGAAGCGGCGCGCTACGCGATGGCGCTTTTCACGCACGGCCAAAAGGTCTGCGCCGATCGAGGCTTGATCTTGGTCGATACCAAGTACGAATTCGGCAAGACGCCCGACGGCACCATCGTCGTCATCGACGAAATCCACACGCCAGACTCGTCGCGGTTCTGGTACGCCAATAGCTATCCGACGCGATTCGAAGCCGGCGAAGATCCGGAGAGCTTCGACAAGGAGTACGTGCGACGCTGGCTCGCCAGCAATGGCTACAAGGGCGACGGCCCCGTGCCGACGATCCCCGACGACGTGCGGGTCGAAGCGTCCCGTCGCTACATTCAGGCCTGCGACGAGATTCGCGGCACCGCCTTCGCGCCCGACACGACCGACCCGTTGTCGCGCATCACGAAAAACCTAGGCTTGGAGGGACGATGAAAGCGAACATCTTCGTGACCTTGAAGCGCGAGGTCCTCGACCCGCAGGGCGATGCCGTTCGACGCTCCCTTGGCTCCCTCGGCTTCCAAGAGGTGAAATCCGCGCGCGTTGGCAAGCTCATCGAGCTCGAGCTCGACGGCAACGACAAGTCGTCCGCCGATGCCCACATCCAATCCATGTGCGAGAAGCTCCTGGCGAACCCCGTCATCGAAGACTTCCGCTACGAGATCGTCGACTAGGAAGGATGACCGTTCTCCGGCTGCCGGACGTTCGCAATGTGCTCGTGAACCGAGCCCCTCGGGAGCTTGCGGAGCACGAGAAGTGGGCTGCGGTGGCCGTGCTCCTTCGCGAAGGCGTGTCGGGGCCCGAGCTATTTTTCATTCGGCGGGCGGAGCATCCGCAGGACCCCTGGTCGGGGCACATGGCGTTTCCAGGTGGTCGCCGGGACGCGGGCGACGCGACGCTCCTACAGACCGCGATGCGGGAGACGCGTGAGGAGGTCGGCCTCGACTTGTCGATCGAGGCCGAGCACATCGGTCAGCTCGACGACCTTCAAGCGATTGCGCGCGGCAAACCGCAGGAGACCGTGATTCGGCCCTTCGTCTTCGAAGTGCATCGCGAGTCGCCGCTCCAAGTCGACGATCGCGAAGTCGCCGAGGCGCTTTGGACACCGCTCCTGCCGCTTTACCGAGGCGAGGTCGACACCGTCCGCCCCTATCAATGGCACGGCACGAACATCGACTTCCCCGCGTACGACGTGGGCGGCCGGGTCGTCTGGGGGCTCACCTATCAAATGCTGCGCTCGTTCTTCCGGATTCTGGGCTAGCCAGGCGCCGGCCGGGTGCTAGGTTTCCAGCCACCCATGCCTGAAGCCGATCCGAATCGCCTCGTTCACTGTCTCAAGCTCGACCGGGAGCTCCCGGGGCTCAGCAAGCCGCCTTTCCCGAACGAAATTGGGCAATTCATTTTCGAGAAGGTCTCCAAAGAGGGCTGGGACCAGTGGCTCCAGGAGAGCGTTCGCTACATCAACACCTACCGGGTCGACCTCTCTTCGCGTGAGGGGACCGACTTCATGCTGAAACAACTGCGCATTTGGCTGGGCCTCGAAGAGGGCGAGCTGGCTGCGACCGCCTGGACTCCGCCCAGCGAATAGGCGGGGCAGCCGCCGCTCTGCTTGGAAAATTGGCCGTCGTCCGGGTTCTGGGCGACCCTGTTGTCAACTACTTCCAGCGGGGGAAGACCGGATGACGCATCGAGTACTAGGGCTTGGTTTTGGCCTATTGTTTCTTATGGTTCAGCTAGGCTGCAACGACATCGTTACGCCACCACCGAGTGGAGGCGGGGGCGGAGGCAGCGACGGCGGCATCGACGTCTGTGCGGACGAGGGCGGGCCGGCCGTTGCGATTCTCCGTCCGAGGCCGGCCTCCGACCCCAACGTGGACGAGCTGGTTGACGACCCCAACTTCACCGTGGAGTGCCAAGTCACGGCCACGGGTCCGCTGGTCGACGACGCATCAGTCAAGATCATCGTGCGCGATGAGACCGGCTTCACCGAGACTCCGGTCGTCGTCAACAACGGGGACGGAACCTATTCGGCCTCGCTCGACCTCGGTTCCTATCCAAACGGAGCCCTTACTGTCGCCTGCGAGGCGTCCGATTCGTCCCCGGCACAGAGCTGCTCGAGCGCCACGGCGAATACCTTTCTCGATTTGGGGCCGAGCGTCGTGATCCTCTCCCCGGCCGATGATTCGGTGCAGGCGGGAGGCATGGACGTCGAGTTCACGATCACGGCGGATCCGGTTAGCGATTCGGACAACTTTGGCCGAGCCAGACCTGGCGGGCACCGGCAGCCTGATCGTCGCGGGCGCGCAGATCACGAACATCGTCAGCGAGGGCGCCGTTTTCGTCGGAACAGTCGATTTCGATGACCCGGCCCTGTACCAGACTCCGCTCAACGGCACCTACGAGTTCTCCGTCAGCGTCGCCAACGGGCGCGGTGTCAGGCGCCGCGAGACCCGGAGCTTCACCGTGGATGCCGCCGGTCCGACGATCACCATCATCGAGCCCGTGCTCTCCTCGATCATCGCTGGGGCGACCAACGTCATCGCCGAGATCACCGACCCGTCGGGCGTCGACGCCTCGAGCGTGCGGTACCGGATCGACGCACAGGAGTTCAGCATGACCCCGGGCGGAGGGGCGAACCGGTACAGCGGCTCGTTCGATGCGAACCAATACCCGGACACCATCGGCCAGATCACGATCAACGTCTCCGCCTCCGATCTCGCGGGCAATGACACCACCAGGGAGGTCTCGGTCCAGCTCGATTCGCGCCCGCCGCTGCTCGATATGGACCCCCCCACCGTCCGCGAGGCCCAGGAAGAAATGACCTCCCAAATTTGTTCGACCGCGTTCGACCCCGTCGGAAGCGAGGCCGCCAACGACGCCACGGTGCTCGGGCCGGTGCCCTTCTTCCGGGCGCGGATCGAAGACCGTTCCAATCGCAACGCGGCCTTCTCTGGGGTGAACAGCGATGACGTCCAGGTGTACATCCTCGACGACGAGACCCAGGCGCTGCTGATCGACACCGATGCCGATGGAGTCTGTGACGCGATCAATCCGGCCTTTCTGCCCAACAACCCCGCCGGCAACCAGCCCGCGGTCGTCATCGACATGACCCCGGTTGCCGCGTCGGGGAACGCGTACTTCCAGGAGCTGGCCTCTGGGTTTTCGCTCCCCGCTCCCTACGATGGCTTCCCGTTCTGTTTCGGGGGTGACAACGGCAACGGGACCGGCAAGGCCACCGAACCGCCGGACGAGGTCTGCCTTGGGACCAACCTCACGCGCGTCATCCCCGACAACACCGACCCGGACGGCCTTCGCCCCGCGATCTTCGGTCGCGCTCCGCTCACCACTCTGCAGTGCATCGGGGACCGATTTGATTTTCCGGGAGCCGGCATCAACCCCGGTTTCGCATGCGTCGCAGCTCGGGCCACCGACAACGGCGGCAACGAAAGCGTCTCCTCGCCGCTTCGCGTTTGTCTGGACGATGCGCTTGGGGGCAACGATTGTCCTGCAGGTATTGGCGGTACGTTCGCACCCGCGTTCAGCTGCACGAGCGGTTGCACCGTCTCGGAGCTGGATTTCCCCGAGGACGACCCAAACGTCTTCAACCTGCTCAACAGCCGTCTGATCGGCCCGTTCCAGTAGTCGGACGCGGGACCGATTACCGGAAGTTCTGCACCGACCAGAACTGCCCGTCTGCGGTTTCATAGAAACCGCAGGCGACCATGCTGTACTCCGGGTTGGTCATGTTGATGTAGTGGCCGTGCGCCGAGAAGGGTTCGCCGGGGCCTTCGTCCCACATGGCCTGTAGGCAGCCTGTGATCACGCGGTCTTCGGACGGCCAGCCCGGGCATTCGTTCTGAGCCCAGCCGCGTGGTGCGCAGATGTCATCCCGAAAACCCGAGTGCGCGCTTCGGGTGCTGTCGTACGCCGCGTGCTGGTCGGCGCAGCCCTCGGCCGCGTTCCAGCGCTGAAGTGCAGGGAGGCACTGGCACTCCCAGCGAAGCTGGTTGATCCGGGTCACGCAGTCGGCGTACGGGTCGCCGGTGCTCGGCAGGGGCGCCGGTTGGCAATTCGCCACAGGCGCCGAGAGCGCGCCGCTGCTGCAGTCCGCGATGAAACGCGGGTCACCCGGCGTCCCGCCGGTTCCAGCGGTTCCGCCTCCCGACCCGCCGGATCCCGGATCCAACGGGAAGTCGCCGCAGCCCGTCGCAAGCAGGCAAACCGTCAGCACCGTCGTCGTCATTCCGCGCATCCGCGCCCCCTCAGTCAAAGTTCTGAACGCCCCAGACAGTCCCTGAAGGCGTCGTGAAAAATCCGCAGGCCACCCGCGTGTAGGTGCTCGTCGCCATGCTCTCGTAGTGGCCGTTGACCGTGTTCGGGTTCCCGTCCTCCGGCCCCTCGTCCCACATCGCCTGAAGGCAAGCGCTGATGACCTGCGCATTCGACGGCCAATTCGGGCACTCGTTTTGCGCACGGCTGCCGCTGCCGCAGGGAATGGCAGAGAAGCTGGCATGCACGCCGTTCATGCTGTCGTATTCGGCGTTGCTGTCGGTGCAGCTCTCGCCGTCCAGCCATCGGCTAAGCGGAGGAAGGCACTGGCAGTCCCAGCGAAACTGATTGATGCGCGCGAAGCAGTCGGCGTGAATGTCCCCGGTGTTGGGGACGGGCGTGGGCGTGCAGTTCGGAATGGGGGAAGCGAGCGGCCCGCCCGCGCACGCGCCGGCATCGCCACCAGTGCCACCGGTGCCACCGGTGCCGCCAGTGCCAGCGTCAGTGCCAGCGTCGGTGCCAGCGTCAGCGCCAGCGTCAGCGCCAGCGTCGGCGCCAGCGTCGGTGCCAGCGTCAGCGCCAACGTCAGCGTCGGCGCCCCCGTCCAACGTGCGCGGCGGCTCGTCGGCGATCGTGCCTTCGCAGCCCAATGCCAGCGCGAGCAGCGCCACGAGCAAGAATCGAGTCCCCATCCTGCATCCAAGCTAGCAATCGATGGAGTTTCGCCCAAATGGGTGAGACACTTCCTTACATCGAGTTGCCCAGCGCGACTCAGGGCAGAAATCGGTTTCGGTCTTCGGCGGGCGGCACGGGGCAGTGGTCGTACTTGCCGAAGACACGGTAGCGAACGCGGGCGATGATCCCGTAAAAGAAATCGGCGAGCCAGACGGGCAAGAAGCGGAGCCAGGAGAGAGCCTTGGCCGGGTAGGGGAGCTCCTGCATGGCGAGGGCCGCGGCGCGTGAACGGACGAAAACCTCGCCCCTTCTCAGGTAGACCACGGTTTCGATTTCGCCTGGGAAGTCCGGATGAAGCGACCGGGCGAGCGCTGCGGTTTCACCCTGAAGTGGTGCAAAGTGGAAGACACGCTCGGTGTCGGCGCGCAGCATGCCTTTGACGATGCCGTTGCACATCGCGCAGACGCCGTCGTAGAAAAGCAGGTGGGGTGGGAGCTCGCTCATCGAGGCTTCAATAGCAGAAGCCCAGCCTTCGGCGGCCCGGCGACCTGAAGGCGCTCGGGCAGGTAGGGATTGAGCTGGTCGTAGAAGATCGAGGTAATCGCGCCCGACGTGGTGATCATCACCTTGCCTCCTGGAATCGGCGTGACGAACCCTTCGCTGGTTTCGGGGAGCGGCAGGGGCGAGCCCACCGGATTCCCGTTCGCGAGGTCGAAGGTGACGAAAAGCGATTCTTGCGGAATCGGAACCCGGGTTCGATCGCTCCGCGAGAGAAACTTCGGCAGGTGATAGCCACAGACGACGTTCATCCAGCCCCGCCGAAGGCCGACCGTGAGAATGCTGTCCACGAAGGCTGCCGGCTCCGAAAGCAGGTAGCCCCAGATGCCGCCCGGCTCGGGCAAGCGCGCCTTGCAGAGCTCGTCGTAGGATTTCTCCCAGCGCATTTCGCCATCCTTGGTGTACGCGGTGATCCGGTCCTGAAACGGCGTGTAGATCGTTTCATCTGGTCCGATGCTTGGCGACGCCGAGCCGCCGCCGCCTTCCGCGCTCTGCCAGAGCCGCTTTCCCGTCTGCGCGTCGATCGCGATCATTCGGCCGAGCTCGTCCACGGCGTAGACCGAGCTTCCATCGTGTGAAATCGCAGGGCTCGTGCCGCTTCCTCCACCCATTGGTGCCTGGAAGGCGATGCGCAGGGCGTCATCGCTGATGTCGATGCCGTAGAGGATGCCCGTGTCCGGGCTCGGGCCGGCCGCGGTGATGTAGAGCCGACCGGTTTCCGGATGAAGCGCAGGCGTGTTCGCAACTTCGAGCTCCCAGCCCTGAATCAAGTTGAAAAGGAATGGGACGAGCTCCGGGTCCATCAAGCCTTTCCACAGGGACGCGGGCGGCTCGTCTTCAGCCGCGGGACCTGCGCCGCCGGGAAGGTCGAGCGGCGGCATCGCGAGCTCGCCGCTGTGCGACCAGAAGAACAAGACCTTGCCGTCGGTCGTCACCCCGCCGACGTAGCGCTGCCGGCTGAGCACCACGGTCATGAAACCCCAGGTCACGCCGAACGGTTTCAAATCGACGACCCATTTGACATCTCCGCTCGGCTTGAAGGCCCAGAGCTGGTCGCGGTCCCCGAGGTAAAGGTCGCCTTCGGCGTCGATGGTCGGCGCGTTCATGATCGCAAACGAGTCGAGGTCGGCGAGCGATTCCTGTGGCTTCGCGGACCAGAGGACTTCGCCTTCGCGTGAGATCGCAAAGAGGTGGCTGTTGCCGGGTGGCGCGCCGGTGACCACGTACGAGGTGCCGTCGAGCCCCACCGTGGGCGGCCAGAAGATCGGGTGCCCGTGCAAAAGGTGCTTCTCGAGCTCGAAGGAGGTGCCAAGCTCCAGCGGGACGAAGTCGGTGTTCGAGCTATCCCGATGCCCGGCAGGCCAGACGCTGTCGAAGTACTGCGGGCTGAGGTTCGATTCCGTCTTGCTCTGCCGAAACGCGGGCGGTCCTTCGGCGAGAATCGGCTGCGGCAGCGTCGCTTCGCCGTTGTTCTTGTTGCTGCGCTGGCTCACCAGCCAAACCGCGATGATGGCCAGCGCCAAGGGCGCGCCCCAACGAATCCACCGGCTCTTTACCGTCCCCATGGTCGCGTGCTAGCACGCTCGCGCGCTGCGCCGTCAAGCGCGATCTTTTCGAACGCTCATGTCGCTGCCTCCACCACACCGACCTTTCGGCATCAAAGCGCTCAATATCGTCGGCGCAGGCCTTCGCAGCATCGGCTGGAATCCTCCATCCCTCGAGCCGAGGAGCCTGATCGACGCCGCCATTCGTCGCGCGGGTTCGAATGATTTCGGCGGCGAGGAATTCCGTGAAGGGCTCGAGGTATTCGTCGAGTCGGTGGAACGGGAGGGCGAGCTCAGCACCCTCGGCCGCATCAGCTGCCGCGAAACCTTGCTCCGCTACTTGACCAATCGCCTGCGCCTCCAGGAGTACCGGAGCGCGCACCCCGAGGTCGCCGACGAAGTGATCGAGCGGCCGGTCTTCATCGTTGGGCTGCCGCGCACCGGGACCACCATTTTGTTCAATTTGCTGTCGGAGGACCCGGGAAACCGTGCGCCGCTGAGCTGGGAAGTCGAGTGGCCGGTCCCGCCGCCTGACGCCGAGAGCTATCACACGGACCCGCGGATCAAGGACGCCGAAAAGCTCTTTGGCAATCTCGACCGTCTCATCCCGACGCTACCCTCGATTCACGAGTTTGGCGCGCTTCTCCCACAAGAGTGTGTGCCGATCAACGCCCACGAGCTTCTCACGGTCCAGTTCAACGTCACGTTCCACGTACCGAGCTACCAAGCCTGGCTGAATCGGCAGAGCATGTTGCGCAGCTACGAGTTTCACAAGAGGTTCCTTCAGCACCTGCAGAGCAAGTACATGCTGGACCGCTGGGTGCTCAAGAGCCCAGCTCACCTGCCCGCGATCGACGAGCTGCTGGCGGTTTACCCCGATGCACTGATCATTCACACCCACCGCGACCCCGCGCGAGTGATGCCATCGCTTTCGAGCCTTCACTACGCGTTTCGGTGCATGAGCTCCGACGCGGTCGACCCGGCCCGCATCGGCCGCGACGTGATGGATGTCTGGTCGCTCTACGTGCAGCGCGCCGTCGACGCGCGACGGCAGCATCGGGACAAGCCCGGTCAGTTTTTCGACGCGCAGTTCGAGGACACCCTGCGCGATCCAGTCGACCTTTTGCGCCGTGCGTATGGGCACTTCGGTCTCGAATTCACCGACGCCGCCCAGGACCGAATGGCGGCCTTTCTCGCGGCCCATCCGAGGGGCAGTCGCGGCGTGCATCGCTACACGCCCCAGGACTTCGAGCTCGACCTCGGCGAAATTCGAGAGCGCTTCGCCGACTACTGCAGCAAATTCGACGTGTCGCTCTCGGCCTGAGCGACCGCAGCACCGGCGGACGAAACGCAGCCTTACGCTCAGGGGCGCCGGAGATTAGGATGGTTTGGTCGGCGCCGCCGGCGGAAGAGCGAGGTTCAGCGATGTCCGGGTCCTGGGAAAAAACGGCGTGCATTCTCTGCGAGTGCAACTGCGGCCTCGAAGTGCAAATCGGCGGAGAGGGCAATCGCCACTTCACCCGAATCCGTGGGGACAAGGCCCACCCTTCCTCGAAGGGCTACGCCTGCGAGAAGCCGCACCGGCTCGACTACTATCAAAACGGCCCGGATCGGGTCACCTCGCCGCTGCGACGCCGAGACGACGGAACCTTCGAAGAGATCGACTGGGAAACCGCGATTCGCGAAGTCGCGGCGCGCCTTTCGGCGGTGCGCGACACGCACGGTGGCGAAACGATCTTCTACTACGGCGGCGGAGGTCAGGGGAACCACCTGCCCGGTGCGTACTCGACTGCGACGCGCCGTGCCCTTGGGTCGCGGTATCGCTCGAGCGCCTTGGCTCAAGAGAAAACGGGCGAGTTCTGGGTCGGCGGGCGGCTGATGGGCAACATGACGCGTGCCGACTTCGAGCATTGCGAAGTCGGCCTCTTCATCGGCAAAAACCCCTGGCAGTCTCACGGCATCCCGCGCGCGCGCGTCACCCTCAAGGAGCTTTCAAAGGACCCGAAGCGAACGCTGATCGTCATCGATCCGCGCCGCACCGAAACCGCCGAGATGGCGGACATCCACCTGCAG
Organism: uncultured delta proteobacterium; assembly: GCA_963712235.1. GTDB lineage: Bacteria > Myxococcota_A > Polyangia > Polyangiales > Houyiibacteriaceae > SG8-38. The sequence goes on along the minus strand of CAVQHC010000001.1, from coordinate 38,161 downwards.
GTGAAGCCGGGGACCGACGCCTGGTTGCTCTCCGCCCTTGGAGCGGTCCTCGTTCAAGAAGGTCGGATCAATGAGCCTTGGATCGACGACCACGTCGATGGCGCCGAGGATGTGATCGCTGCTCTTCGTGACATTCCCGTCGCCGAGCACTGCCGGATATCCGGGGTCCCCGAGGACTTGCTGCGTGATGCGGCCCGCCGTATCGGAGCGGCACAAAGCGTGGCGGTCTTCGAGGACCTGGGCATCCAGATGAACCGACACTCGACGCTCAATAGCTACCTCAACAAGCTGCTCTGGGTGCTCACGGGGAACTTCGCGAAGCGCGGCTCGCAGTACGTGCCGGCCAGCATCGTGCCGATCACCGGCAAGCTCGACAAGCTCGCTGCGGGGGCCGAATGCAAGCGTACGCCCGTCACGGGGGACCGGATCATTTCCGGACTGACGCCTTGCAATTCCATCCCCGACGAGATCCTGAGCGATCATCCAAAGCGCTATCGCGCGATGATCGTGGAAAGCGGCAATCCGGCGCACTCGCTCGCCGATAGCAAGCGCATGCGCGAGGCCCTCGGCGCTCTGGACACACTGGTCGTCATCGACATCGCGATGACCGAAACCGCTCGCTTGGCCGACTACATTCTGCCCGCGGCCACGCAGTACGAGAAGGCCGAGGCGACCTTCTTCAACTTCGAGTTCCCGGAGAACTACTTCCACGTCCGCCGGCCGGTCTTCGAGGCGCCCGACGGTGTCCTTCCCGAAGCCGAGATTCATGCTCGGCTCTGCGAAGCGCTTGGCGCGTACACCGAAGAAGACCTCGCTCCCTTGCACGCCGCGGCCAAGCAGGGACGAGCCGCGCTCCTGCCCGTGTTTTTCGGATCGGTCCTCAGCAATCCCAAGCTCGCCCCGATGGCTCCGGTGATTTTGTATCGGACGCTGGGGCCGCATCTTCCGGCCGGGCTCGAATCGGCGGCGGTCGTCTGGGGGCTGGCGCATCAAACCGCGAGGGCGAATCCGGGCTCGCTTCGTCGTGCCGGCTTCGACGGCGAAGGGTTCGAGCCGGCGGAGAAGCTCTTCGATGCGATCTTGGAGAGCCCGTCGGGGGTGGTCTTTGCCGTCGACGAGCAAGACGAAACCTGGGCCCGCGTAAAGTCCCCGAATGGCAGGATTCAGGCTGCGATCCCCGAGCTGCTGGACGAGCTCAAACGCCTGGGCGATGCAAGCGACGACATGCGGGACCGCGCCTTTCCCTTCGTCTTATCGGCGGGGGAACGGCGCTCGTTTACGGCCAACACGATCCTTCGAAACCCGGCCTGGCGAAAGAAAGACCCCGACGGCTCACTTCGCATCAGCCCGCACGACGCGTCACAACTCGGCGTCGGGAATGGCGATCGCGTTCGCCTGACCACCAAGCGAGGGTCAGTGGAGGTGCCGGTCGAAGTCTCCGAGATGATGCAAACTGGGCATGTGTCCTTGCCAAACGGGCTTGGTCTCGACCACACGACCGACGACGGCGGCCGTGTTCAAACCGGTGTGGCGCCCAACGAGCTGACCGCCAGCGAGGATCGCGATTGGCTCGCGGGAACGCCCTGGCACAAGCACGTCGCGGCGCGCATCGAAGCCCTCGCCTAGCTCAGAGCTGGTCTCTCGCGTTTTCCAAGAGCCGCCGCGCTTCGGTGGCGACCTCTTCGATCGGCGCGTCCGGCACGAGATCGAACATCGCCTTCGGGTCGGCAAACGAGACCAGGGCGCCTCCCTCCGACTCTTGGACTACGACGTTGCACGGCAGAAGCAGGCCGATGAGCGACTCCCCCTGCAGCGCCCTGTGTGCGAGCTTCGGGTTGCAGGCGCCGAGGATCACGTACGGCCGAAAGTCGACGTCGATCTTCTTCTTCAAGGTCTCTTTGACGTCGATCTTCGTGAGCACACCAAAGCCGTTCGCCTTGAGCGCTTCGGCGACCTTCTCGAGTGCTTCGTCGACCGAAACGCCATCGAGCTGTTTGGAAAACGCATAGCTTGGGTCCCTCATCGTCTGCCTCCTCTCGGTCCTATAGGACCTGCTTGTGGAGAAGCCAATGCTGCCGCAAAGTATGCGCCTCACCCGCGCAAAGGTCTCGACGTGTACAAGACCCTCACCGCCCAGACCCTCCACTACTTCGCCCGGCCGCAAGAGCGCATCCTGCGCGAGCCACTCGACGTTGCGGCGGCCTGGAAAGGGAGCGAGCTTCGGCAGCGGAACGACTGGCGCGAGACCCTGACGGACGCCGACATCGACGAGATCGAACGCGCGATCGACGTGGCCCACCGGACCGGCAAGCCGATGGCGGAGCTGAGCAGCGGTGATTTTCCTCTCCCGACGCTCTCGAAGAAGATCGCGCGCTGGAGAGAGGAGGTTCGGTCCGGGCGCGGTGTTCAAGTGCTCCGCGGCGTTCCGGTCGAGCGCTGGCCACAAAGACAAAGCGAGCTTTTTTTCTGGTGCTTCGGCCAGCACTTTGGAATCCCCGGCGCGCAGAATCCGCAGGCGGACCTGCTGGGACACGTGCGCGATACCGGCGAAAGCCCGGACGAAGTGCGCCACTACCGAACCCGAGTGAACATCAACTTTCACTGCGACGCCGCCGACGTCGTGGGGCTCCTCTGCCTTCACAAGGCCAAGCGTGGGGGCCAAAGCCGAATCGCGAGCTCGGTTTCGGTCTACAACGAGCTCTTGGGCCGGCGGCCCGACTTGGTCGATCGCTTGTACGAACCCTTCATGATGGATACCAAGGGCGAGGGCGGCGTTCGGTACATTCCGATTCGCCCCTGCCGCTTCGACGAAGGCCGATTGCGAACCTTCTATCACACCGACTATTTTCGTTCGGCGGTCGGCTTCGATGGAAAGCTCATCCTCTCGTCCGAGGACCGAGCGGTGCTCGATCTCTACAACGAAATCGCAGCGTCCCCAGACTTCCACCTCGACATGGACTTCGAACCAGGCGATGTGCAGCTCCTGTCGAACCACACCGTGCTCCATGCGCGAACCGACTACGAAGACCACCCAGAGCCCGAGCTCAAGCGCCATCTCTTGCGACTCTGGATCTCGCTGCCCGGAGGCGCCTCCCTGGCCTCGCAGCTGCGACGGCAGCGGAGCCGCGTGAGCATGCTCGCCACCCTCCTCGGCACCAAGCTCGGCCACGGGCTACGGCGCGCTGTCCAATGAGCTAGGGCAGGCGTCCCGCGACCAGGTATTGATAGGGGAGTCGCTCCTCGACCAGCTCGGCCTCGAACCCCGCCGCTCGGAGCTCGCGCTGCACTGTATCGTGAGTGAGTCGCATCGGGGCGGGCGGCCCGTGGGGGCTTTCGATCGTGAAGTCGACGATTACGACCAGGCCGCCGGGGCGAAGGGCCGCGCGTAGTTTTTCCGCATACTTCAGCCTATTAGAGATGTGGTGCCAGGTGTTGACGATCAGGATCCGGTCGACCGAGCGAGGCGCCAACTCCGGATCGTCCGCGCCGATCAGGCCGGGCTTCACGTTCCGAAGACCGTCTCGCTCGATTCGCGCCTGGATCCGATTCGACCATCGAGCGGTCGGTGTCGAGGGCCAGCACGCGCCCCTGTCGGTCGACCGCTGCGGACAGGTAGCCGACGAAGTATCCCGTGCCTGCGCCGAGATCGACCACCGTCATGCCCGGCCGACACTCGAGCTGCTCGACGACCTCCTCGGGCATCTGCCAGTCATCCCGCCCGGGGTCATCGAGGCGCTCGGCGTAGGTCTGGGGATCTGGAAACCGGTGCTCGGAGCCCGTCGAGTGCTGATGGGTCCCGCCCGGGACTGCTCCTTCTTGCCGATTTTCAGTCGATCTCCCGTTGCACCCCGCGCCTAGGGCTGTCACAAGCGCGATTAGGGGAATTGCTCTCAGGGTCATTCTGCTTCCTCGGTTTCGTGACTTTACAATTAGCGACATCTTTGACCCGGGTAAATGACTTCGCATATTTAGACGACGAAAAAGTGCGCTACTTAACCCCACGCAGGTACAAGAAAAATTGCGTGTAACTGCCCCGGGACTATGCTGGCGCCCGTGCTCTCTGAGTTCAGAGGGGAAGGAAAAGGAACTCCATGAAGAGACATCTCAACTCATCTTTCACCGTCCTGCTCTGCGTGACGGTTTTCGCGACCATGTTGGTGGCCTGTAAGAAGGACGCGGAGGAACCCGCACCTGAGCCGACGACCGGCTACGAGGCTCCCGAGCCGGAACCAGAAGTCTACGTCGCGCCTGTCGAAGAACCCTGCGTCGTCGAGACGGTCTATTTCGCATTCGATTCGGCTGAGCTCGACAGCAGCGCTCGCTCGGCGCTTCAAGAAGCCGTGGAATGCTATCGCGGCCAGGCCGACCCAGGGCTTTCGCTTCTACTCACCGGTGCCTGCGATCCACGTGGTACTGAGGAGTACAACATCGCTCTCGGCGAGCGCCGTGCGCAATCGGTCCGGAGCTACCTGGTGTCGCTTGGTTTGGACAGCAGCCGCATCTCCATCACCTCCGTAGGCGAAGAGATGGCGACGGGCACCGACGAAGCCGGCTGGGCGCGCGATCGTAACGTGACCGGCTCCGAGAACTGACGCGCATGGGGGGTGCGCTCCTGGGGGGTAGCCATTGATGCTTTCGGTATTCCTTCAGACGAGCGCACCGGAACAACTCAGTCCTTGGCAACTGGTGATCGGCGCTTCGCCGGTCGTCCAGTTCGTCCTCCTGATCCTCGTGTTCATGATGGTGATGTGCCTCTACATCATCGGCGCGAAGTGGATCCGTCTCAAGCAGGTCACCGACCAGAGCCGAGGGTTTCTCGCAGTGTTTTGGGCCGAGGAGCGGACTCGCACGTGGAACGGCAAGGCGATGAACGAAATCCACGGTCAATCGGCGGCCTATGAGCGTTCGCCAATCGCTACCGTGTTTCGTGCGGGATATCGCGAGCTTGCGCGGATCGCTCGCGGGGGGCGCCCGTCGATTGCGGACATCGGCAACGTCGAGCGGGCCCTTCGCCGGGCGCAGAGCGCAGAGCTGACCCGGCTCGAGAACAAGGTCTCGTTCCTGGCGACGACCGCTTCGACTGCGCCCTTCGTGGGGCTGTTCGGCACGGTTTGGGGCGTGATGAACTCGTTCATCGCAATCCATGGCGAGAAGAGCGCCGGGCTCGACGTCGTGGCACCAGGCATCGCCGAAGCCTTGATCGCGACTGCCCTCGGGCTTGCCGCCGCGATACCCGCCGTCATGGCCTACAACTATTTCGTGCGGCGTATTCGCGTCGTCGATAGTGAGACGGCTGCGTTCGCAAGCGACTATCTGAATATCATCCGTCGTCACTTGTTGGTGGACTAGGCCATGTCTTTTTCGAACGATGGCGGGGGAAGCCAACGCGCACTGAGCGAAATCAACGTCACGCCGCTAGTCGACGTGATGCTGGTGCTGCTCATCATCTTCATGGTCGCCGCGCCGATGCTCACGACCGGCGTCAACGTCGACCTGCCAAAAGCGGACGCGCCGCGGATGGACATCGATCAGGACCAGCCGCTGATCACCGTGCAGCGCGACCAACGCATCTTCTTGTTCGACGAGGAGGTTTCGCTCGACGTTCTGCGGCAGCGTCTCGTGACCGACGAACGGATTCGCGACGTCGACGAAGTGTTCGTCCAAGCGGACGAGCAGGTTCCGTACGGCGCGGTCGCACAAGTTTTGGCCCTCGTGCGCCAGGCCGGCATTGGAAAAATGGGGCTGGTCACCGACCCGCTCACCCGAGAGCCGAGATAAGGAATGCCAGGGGCGAGCGACTGGCGGGCACTCTCCCTTCTGGAGACGGAGCAGCCTACGCTCGCCGAGATCATGGGAGGCATTGGCTTCACACTGGCAGCGTTCGTGCTGACTCCTTCGCTGGCCCTGTTGAGCGCATTGTTGCTCGGGGGGCTCGGGACGATCTTTGGCTCCGGGGTCGAAGAGCTCCCGCCCCCGCCGATCGAAGTGATCGAAACGCGTTTCGTCCGACTTGGGAAGAAGCGGCCGCCGCGAAGGATGCCGAGCAAAGAAGTGCCAAACGTCGAGCAAACCGCGCCAGTCCCGCAGGCACCCGACTCCGATCCGATCGCCGCGGTGGCCACGGGGAAGAACGACAAAGGCCTGGCGAAGCCCAAGAAGAAGCGCTCCGAGCGCGACGAAGATCTCCTGTCCCAGCTCGGCGCCCGGGCCGGTGCGATTTCCGATCTTTCCAAGGCGCCAGAGCTCGAAGGCGACCCAGACGGGATCGTCGAGGGGACGAAGGCCAGCGGGAACGAACGCGAGATCTACATTGGCAAGCTCTATTCGTACTTCCGAAGGGGTTGGCAGGTGCCCACCCTGATCAGCGACGAGGAGCTCCAGAAGCTTGCCTGCATGGTCGAGCTTTCGATTACGAAAGACGGACGAGCAGGTGATTACGAAGTGAAACGTCCGAGCGGGAATGAAGCGTTCGATGAGTCCGTTCGTCGAAGGCTGCATCAGACAGAAGGGGCGAAGCTCCCGGAGCCGCCGGAATCGGTAGCTACGCAGATCTTGGGGAAATCGGTCTCTCTGGTTTTCGTTGGGCGCCACGCTCGTTGAGGTTGCAAATGACTTGGATTGAAGCTCGAAATCGATGGAAGACCAGCGTGGGGATTGCCGGAGCGGGAATCGTCGCGCTTGCCGTTGGCCTGCTCGTCGTGCTCTCGGCCTTGCCGGTCAGCGGGCAAGACGAAGCGCCGCCCTTGCCGGAAGACAAAATCGTCGTCGAGATCGATGCGCCGGACGAAGACGTATTTCGCATCGGGATTCCGGATCTGATTGGTGACAACGCGGTGCTCGCGGCGACCGGCGGGGCCATCCTTCAAAACGACTTCCGCTTGATGCCCGGCTTTCGCGTCATCGGTCCGAGCGCAGTCCGACACGACTCCGCAAGCCTCGGACTTGGCGTGGACCTCGGCGCCTGGGCGGTGCTGGGCGCCAATGGCGTCATCAAGGGTCAGGTCTTTGGGACCGACGCCGGAATGAGCGTCGAGCTGCGTTTCTATCAGTCGAGCGGAGGCGCGGTGCCTGCCCTTCGTCGCACCTACCGAGGGCCTTCGACCGAGCTCAGGAAGTGGATGCACGACTTCGTCAACCAGGTGATCGGCGTCATCACCGGAACCTACGGCCCGTTTGGCACCGAGATCGCATTCGCGAGGAAGCATGGGCCCGGGCAAAAAAGCGTCTATGCGGCCGCGATGGACGGCTACGGCGTTCGGCGGGTGTCGAGCGGCGGCGGGGTCTCGATGCTTCCTTCCTTCGGGAAAGGCTCAATCTGGTACACGCGAATGTCCCAGCAGGGGATGTTCATCACCAACACGCGCGTTGGAGGCAAGCGAGTCATCGGCGGAAAGGGCATCACCATGGCTCCGGCGATCTGCGGCGAGCGAGTTTATTTTTCTTCGTCGCGATCGGGGAACTACGAGATCTACGGATCGAACCTCGACGGATCGGGCCTCCGGCGCCTGACCCGCAGCCACGGGATCGACGTGAGCCCGACCTGCGGACCCGGCGGCAAGCTGGCGTTCGTATCGGACCGTCATGGCAGCCCGCAGATCTTCAGCATGAACCGCGATGGCACCAACGTTCAGCGCGTGACCTTCCGCGGCAATCACAATCAAACGCCGGTCTGGTGCGCCGATGCGAAGCAGCCGCTCATCGCGTTCAGCGGTCGCGATGGCAATTTCGACATTTTCACCGTCAACGTCGAGACCCAAGAATACACGCGCCTCACCCAAGGCCAGGGCGACAACAAGGACCCAGCCTTTTCACGAGATTGCCGGCTGATCGCGTTCACATCGAACCGTCGCGGGTCGCCGGGCGTCTATCTTTCGGGCCAAGACGGGCTCGACCAAAATCAGATCATCGACGGCGTGGCCGAAACCGTTCGCTGGGCCCGCTGAACGTACGAATCTGGTATGCTCCGGCCCCATGGCGATTTGGAAGCTGGGCTGCCTTGCGACGGTCGTGGTGTTCGCGGTTGCGGCTCTCGGGCTATGGCGTGTCTACGGGGGCGGCAACCTTCATGCCGACGGCGAGATTACGGCGACTCCGCTCGACCGCGGTCTCGTCAAAGCGCGGAGTGATACCCAGAGCGGCATCGTAGAGAGCTCGGAGACACGCGTGCTCTTTGGCGATTTGCACGTGCATTCGACTCTGTCCGTGGACGCCTTCCAGTGGAGCCTGCCGTTGATGGGAGGCGAGGGCGTCCATCCTCCCGCCGACGCCTGTGACTTCGCGCGGTTCTGCTCGCAGCTCGACTTCTACTCGCTCACCGACCATTCCGAGGCGCTCACGCCACGCACCTGGGACATGGTGCGAGAGTCGATTCGGCAGTGCAATGCCGTCGATGCGCAGAGCGAGCAGCCCGATCTCGTTGCGTTCACCGGCTTCGAATGGACGCAGATTGGAACCACGCCCGAGACACACTTCGGGCACCGCAACGTGATTTTCAAAAACACGTCCGACGCGCAGTTGCCCAGCCGGCCCATCTCTGCCCCGGGTCTCGCTTCCCAAGCCTTCCGCGATCGCGAGACGCTCCGAGCCAACTGGAAGATCCCGTTCAAGGCGTTTCCGAACAACCAGCCCTACAACGACGCAGCACGACACGTTCGGGAGATCGCGCGCCTGTCGAGTTGCCCCGAGGATCAGGCGTCGCCCGACCTTCCCGCCGACTGTCGCGAGTTTGCCAAGACCCCGGAATCGCTGTTTCGAAAGCTCGATGAATGGGGCTTCGATGCGATGGTGATTCCACACGGCACGACCTGGGGCTTCTACACGCCTCCCGGCTACGACTACGACAAGCAGCTCGAGGCCAAGCACGACAATTCAAAGTGGCAGCCGGCGATCGAAGTGTTTTCGGGCCACGGGAACTCCGAGGAATATCGAACCTACCGCGCCGCCGAGCGGGGGGACGAAGGCTGGGTCTGCCCAGAGCCGACCGATGATTTCGAGCCCTGTTGTTGGCGCGCCGGTGAGATCATCCGCAGTCGATGCGACGAGCCGCTTTCAGAGGAATGCGACGAACGAGTGGCCGCCGCCCGCGAGAATTATCTGCGGGTTGGGGTAGCGGGTTTCCTCACTCTTCCAGGTACCGATCTCAGCGAGTGGGGCAACTGCGATCAGTGCACCGATTGCTTTCAGCCGAGCTACGCGTACCGGCCAGGTGGTTCGGTGCAGTACATCCTAGCTCGCGGCAGCTTCGTAGCGGGCGAGCCGCCACGGCATGCCACGCTCGGTTTGATCGCGTCGAGCGACAACCACTCCGCGCGACCTGGCACGGGATACAAAGAGTACGAGCGTCGAAAGATGACCGAGGCGCGCGGCGTCGTGAACGAAGAGTGGCGGGAGCTGCTGTTTAGCGATGCGGAAAAGTCGGATGAGTCGGTTGCGCTTTCCCCAGAGGCGGTGTTCGCCAGGCCACCGTTTCGCCGCGTGTGGCTCGAGCGTCAAGCGTCCTTCTTTCTCACCGGTGGCCTGGTGGCGGTTCACGCCAAGAAGCGAACGCGCGATGCGATTTGGCAGGCCCTGTTCGACCGAGAGGTCTACGGGACGTCGGGCGACCGAATCTTGCTTTGGTTCGATCTCATCAACGCTGCGGGGGGCCGTGTCCCGATGGGCAGTGAGCTTGCTTTCGATGGGACGCCGAGGTTTCGGGTTCGCGCCGCGGGTGCCTTTGCGCAGCTCCCCGGCTGCCCCGATGAGGTCACCGAGGCGCTCGGGGCGGAGCGAATCGACCGAATTTGTGCCGGAGAGTGCTACCATCCTTCGGACCAGCGGCGCCGCATGACGCGCATCGAGGTGATTCGCATCCAGCGGCAATTGGAGCAGAGCGAGGCCGTCGAAGATCTCATCGAGGACCCCTGGCTGACGATACCGTGCCCAACGGACGCGGAAGTCTGCGAAGTCGAGTTCGAAGATCCCTGGTACGCGTCCGCTGACAGAGAGGTCCTCTACTACGTCCGGGCCATCCAAGAGCCCACCGAGGCGGTCAACGCGGGCTTGCTCCGCTGTGACGGGGACGACTGCGACCCCTGCTTTGGCGACTACCGAACTCCCTTCGACGACGATTGCCTGTCGATGACGCAAGAGCGCGCTTGGTCCTCGCCGATTTATCTCAGCTCCCCGGCTCCGACCGCCGACCCTTAGCGGTCGTCGCAGTCTGCGGCGCCTAGCGCACGGATCTTGCGGAGGTCTGTCTTTGCCTCGGGCACTAGCTTGGACCTCTTGTGGTTCTTCAGCAGGGCCTTGAGTGCAGTGCTTGCGTCGTTGCACGAACGCACGTCCAAGAACGCCTTCGACATCTCATAGAGCGTCTTGTCTAGGGCATCCCCTTTGCGGTACGTCGACAGCACCTTCTGAAACTCTCCGAGTGCTGCTGCGGCCTGCCCCTGCTTCAAGTAGCTGGAGCCAATCATGTACTGGGCGTTATCGGCATGCTCGTCTTTGGGGTACCGCTCGACGTAAGCGCGCGCGAGCCCGCGCGTGTAGGAATACTTGTTGATGCGATAGGCCTTGGTGAGCGCCTCCCAATGCGCGCTCTTGCTTCTTGGAATCTCGTCCGCGTCGATCGGGACATCCATGCCAGCAGCTCGCGCGACTTCGCTCAGCCGGCGCTGCAGCTCCAGACTCTGTTCGGCCTGCGCTTTGCTCGTTCCGCTGCTCTCGTGGCGAAGCTCCGCGATTTCACCTTCCATCAGTGCGAGTCGCTGTTGGATCTTCTCGATTTGGAGTCCTTGGTCTGCGCTATTGCGGCGAAGGACCCGGCTCGCCTCGGCGAGCGCTTCCTCGAGCTCTTTTCGTTTGGCCTCCAGGTCTTCTTCGAGCGAATCGAGTCGCTTTTGGTTGGCGGCAATGTCCGTCTGCATTTGGCTGATGCAGGCCGGCGCCGAGACGAGGGTGAGCGAGAGCGCGGTCAGCCCCGAAGCGAAGCCAGATCGCGTGCTTCCGAAAAGTGAGAACATCCCCATGAGCAAACCATTTAGTATAGATGGGTTAGTCAGGCCATTTTATGAGGCCGTGTGGAGAAGCCCGTTGTGGTCCACGATGGCCTGGAGCTGTCGCAGGCCTTCCTGAAGCTTCGCGAAAAACGAGGCCGAATGCGGCACGAAGTGGAAATTCGGGTGCTTCGACCAGAGCTCTCGGAGGCGCATGTCGAGGTCGCGAGCCTCCTCGTTGCTCTCGGTTCGCGCCGGATTGCCGCCTTCGATCGAGATGTCGCCCACAGCGGCCGATTCGAAGAAGATCACGGCATCGTAGCGCTGGAGCTGTTCCTCGAGGCTGGTGCGCAGGGTTTCGAAGTAGCCCAGGGGTGCAGCTTCGGGCCAGAAGGCGGCGCCGTCGATGGTGCCACGGTCGCAGAGCAAGACGCGGCCGGGGTAGAGCGCGCCCTGAATGTCTTCGAGCGCGACTTGGGCGTGGAAGATGGCTTGCTGGGTTGCGGCGCGTGCCGTGGGTTCACCGACACGTGGGAAGCCACCGGTGAACAGCATCGTGGCTGTTTCGGGCACGATGACGATTTTTTCACCGATCTCGCGCCGAAAGAGGTCCGCGGCGGTGCTCTTTCCGCCGCCCGGGCCGCCGGTCAGCACGATGCGAAAATGGTTTCGGCCTGAAGCATTCATACGCGAGCCTACGATAGCCGATCCGGCGCCGCCCGGGTACGACGAAAGGCTTTGTCGCGCACGCTCGTTTGATGTAATCGACGACTCTGCATGGCGGGCACGATACAGGATCAGCGAACGCTTCTTCGAGACGGTCTGATCGTCGATGGGACTGGGGGGGCCGCGCGGCGGGGGTCGGTTCTGCTCGACGGACGACGCGTCGTGGCTCTCGGTGACTTGCCCAGGGAAGCCGGAACCTCGGTCGACTCATGCAGCATCCTGCAGCGATTTTCGCCACCGACTCTTGGCCGGAGCTTGGAGGTCACCAAAACCCAGCGGCCTTCGGAACGTTTCCGAGGTTTCTGCGAAAAGCGCGCGAGCGAGGAACCCTGTCGCTCGAGACGGCCGTGCACAAGATGACCGGGGCTGCCGCGAAGCGGTTTCGCTTGGCCAATCGGGGGCGGCTCGAAGAGGCTGCGGCGGCCGACGTCGTCGTCTTTGATTGGCATGACGTTCGGGATCGCAACGAATGACACTGGAAACGCCACGCCCTCGGGGATCGAGCACGTCTTCGTCAACGGCCAGCCGATTCTGCAATCCGGGGAGCTCAACCTGCGGCGCGGGGCGGGCGAAGTGCTTCTCTCGTAGCGAGGCCGCGCGCGCTCGTGTACATCAAGCGTCATGGCCGTCCGACTCCCCGCTAGGCTTCTTCGCAGCCTTCTCCGCTTCGCGCTGAAGCCCTTTCTTGGACCGCCTTTTCCCGTCTCCTTTCAGAGATTCTGGTTGCGACTCGCGTCGAACGCCAACGCGCCGTCGAAGGCCGCGGAAATGCTCCGGCTCGACATCAAAGCCATGCCGGCGGTTCGGGCGCGGCCGCGCGGAAGCGATTCGAATCGAACGATTCTCTACTTTCACGGAGGGGGCTACTGCGTGGGGAGCTGGCAATCGCATCGGGGTCCCATCACGCACCTGGCCGTCGCCGCGGACGCTCAGGTGTACGCCCCCAACTATCGCTTGGCGCCCGAGCATCCATTTCCAGCTGCACTACAGGATGCCGTAACGGCGTATCGCTGGTTGCTCGAGACAGGGATGTCGCCTTCGTCTATCGCGCTGGCAGGTGACTCAGCAGGCGGGGGCCTCGCGTTCGCGACCGCGATCGCCATTCGGGATTCGGATCTTCCCGCACCGTCGTCCCTTGTCTTGATCTCCCCCTGGGTGGACCTGCGCTGTGACACTCCCTCGATGACGAAAAACGCGGGCATCGACCCGATGTTGAGACCAGCCTGGTCGCGCGCATGCTCCAGGATGTATCGCGATGGCCGTGACCCTGGCGACCCCGGCTGCTCCCCGCTCTTTTCGGGCCACCAAGACCTGCCGCCCGTCCTGATTCAGACCGGGAGCGACGAGATCATCATCGACGACTCGATTCGGCTCGAGGCCAGCTGTCGAAAAGCGGGCGGAGAGGTCACCCTGCAGGTCTTCGACGGCCTCTGGCACGACTTCCAGACCCACGCTGGAATCCTAGAGGAGGCAGACAAGGCGATCGGAGAGATCGCGACGTTCCTCGACGCGCACTGGCATTGATGCGGCCTCTCTAGGGGAAAATCCCGTCCAGTGAATAGGCGCTCGCGACCGACTCGATCGCGGTGAGGTAAGCCGCCGTGCGGAGGTCCGGCAGCGATCGTCGCTTCCAAGGCTCCCGAATCTTCTCATAGGAAATCGCCATCGTATTTTCCAGCGCAGTGCGAACGAAGTCGATCTCGTTGGGCGCCTGGAGTAGAAGCGCCGCGTCCTCGGGGGGAAGGCTCTTTCCGGTCAATCGACCGATCGCGTCGAGAATCCGATTGTTCGAGATTTGCTGATAGCGGCGGGTCATGCGCTCGAAGCTCACGTGAGAGAGGTTCTTGATCCATTCGAAGTAGGACACCACGACTCCGCCCGCGTTCGCGTAGATATCCGGAAGCACCACGGTTCCTGCCTCGCGAAGGATTGCGTCCGCCTCGGGGTCGACCGGCCCGTTCGCAGCCTCGACGATCACGTTCGCCTGGAGCTTTGGCGCATTCTCGGTGGTGATTTGATGCTCGAGTGCCGATGGAATCAGCACGTCACAAGGCTCTTCGAGGATCGCGTCCGGATTGGCCAGGTAGCGCGCGTCCGGGAAACCGCGAAAAGAACCGTGTTCGGCGCGGTGCAAGAGAACGGCTTCGACGTCGAGCCCCCCTTCATCGTAGAGCGCGCCGTCGCTCACAGACACCCCGACGATGACGGCATCCCGCTCGATCGCAGCGAGCGCGGCGTGAAGCCCGACTTTGCCCAGCCCGGAAACGATGATGCGCTTCCCCGCCAAGCCAGTCTCCAAGCCGAGCGGTTTCACGTCTTCTTGTTCCGACAAGAAGTGCTCGAGCGCGATGATCGCGCCAAGCCCGGTGGCTTCTCGACGCCCATCCACACCGTGCACAGTCGTGGCTTTGCCGGTGACACAGGCCAACGCGTTCAAGGTGTCTGGCCCTAGGATCTTGTAGGTGTCGTAGATCCAGCCCATTTCCCGTTCACCTGTCCCGACATCGGGGGCAGGTACGTCGACGTCGGGGCCGATGAAGCGTTTGCGAATCAGCTCGCTGGTGTACCTTCGTGTCACGCGTTCCAAAAACGAGGACGATTCGCTCGCGGATCGACGCACACACCACCTTTGGCGCCCCCGAACGGAACGTCGACGACTGCGCACTTGTAGGTCATCAGCGCAGAGAGGGCCATCACCTCGCTCTGAGAGACATCGAGCGAATAGCGGATGCCGCCCTTGGTCGGGAGCCGGTGGTGACTGTGCTCTGCGCGGTACCCCTCGATCACGACGATTGTGCCGTCGTCCCGCCGAACCGGAAACCGCAGCCGGTAAACGCCGTTGCAAGCTCGGATTTGGTCGAGGATGTCCGGAGGAGACTTCGGTGTGGAGGCAAGCCGCATCGAAGTATTGGTTGACGTCGTCGAAGAAGTTGGAGGGCATGGGCGGAGGTGAGGGGAGTTATAGGGGTAGGTAAGGTATAGGTCTAGGGGTAGTGCTAGGTCTAGGGGCAGTGCTAGGGTCAGGTCTAGTGTCAGTGCCAGTGTCAGTGCCAGCGTCGTTGGGGTGGGGGCGTTGAGCTCCTCGTTTACCACGACGGGGCCGCGTTTGGCCTATCGGACTTTCGGTGAGCAGGGGCCCCCCGTCCTATTCATCATGGGGTTCGGCATGGGGGGTGCGGTTTGGGGGCCGCAGGTGGACGAGCTACAAGCGGACCATCGTTGCTGCCACTACGACCATTTGGGCGTCGGCGACAGCGATCGTGGGCCGTTTCTTCGGACCATTCCGGCGATGGCCGAAGATGCGGTTCGGATCATGGACGACCTTCATTGGGATCGGTCTCACGTCGTCGGTGTTTCGATGGGAGGCATGATCGCGCAAGAGATCGCGCTTCGTTCGGCCGACCGTTGTCAAAGTCTTACGCTGATCGCGACTCACGATGGCGCGCCGATCGCCTCGCTTCCGACGCTCAAAGGGATGGGTCTGTTTCTCAAAGGGCTGTTCGGCGGCCGCAAGGTTCGGATGAAATCCCTTCCGCGCTTGCTCTATCCCCCGGAGTTCCTCGAGTCGATCGGGCCAGAAGGGATGCGCACGCATCTGAGCTTGCGCTTGGACCGGCCTCCCGCGCTTCGGACTGTCCTTGGACAGCTCCATGCGGTTTCGCGCCACTCGACGGGGCGGCGTCTCAGCCAGATCGAGGCGCCCACGCTTCTGGTCCGTCCCGGCAAAGACATCTTGATACGCCCCACACAGACCGACAGACTCGCCGCACGCATTCCCAACGCTCGCGTGCTGCGTTTCGATGACGCGGGGCACGGCGTCACCTTTCAAAAAGCCGCGGAGCTCAATGCGGCGCTGCGCGAGCACGTCGCGCGCCACTGTCAGCGCCCGTGCTTGGGCGGTGGGCGGACTTCGGTCACTCCCTCGTCTTCAGAACGCCGATGAGATCCAATCGGTCGAGCTTTCGACGGACGAGAAGCGCGCTGGCAATGCCGGACGCGAGGACTACGGCGACGGAAAAGGCGTAGGTCTGCTCGGAAATGATGAAGGGGATTCGGAAGATTTCCGGATCGGCCCAGCTCGCGATCAGAGCCTTGGCGCCGAGCGTCCCGAGAATCAGTCCCAATGGGATAGCGATTGCGATTTGAACAGCCTGCTCACCGAGCAAAATCGCCGAAATCTCGCCGCGTGTGAAGCCGAGCACGCGCAGTGTCGCAAGGTCCCGACCTCGCATCGACACGCTCACGCGCGCATTGTTGTAGACGATCGAAATGGCAATGGCCGTTGCGAACAAGGTCATGATGAAGGTCATCACCTTCATCGTCTCGTCGGTCTGTTTTTCGAAGCTGGCGATGGCATCGCTCTTTCGCGAAACCGCCTGGATCGCCGGGATGTCGTTCAGCCGTGACTGGACTTCGCTCTCCATGGGTGCGTCGATGCGCAGCAAGGCCGATGAGAACCTAGGGCTCTCTCGCAGCAGGCGATGCAAGTTCGGCTTCGCCATGTATCCCTGAAGGCCAAACCCTTCCTCGATGAGCCCGGCAACGATGAGCTCGCGGTCGCCGCGGTCGCCTTCCTTGAGCTCGACCTCGATCACGTCTCCCTCTTTGACATCGAGAATCTCCGCGAGAACGCTGGTGAGAAGCACGCCCTCGTTCGGGATGGGGACGTGACGGAAGTCGAGGCTGAAGAGCTGCCGCAGCCGGGCGTCGTTCGAAATGCCCATCAGCACCGTGTCGCGCCAGCGGTGGCCCGATCGCATCCGGACCGCGGTCGACCGAATCCCCTCGACCTCTTCGACGCCGGGGACGTGGGCGAGGTAGCCCAGACTCCGCTCTGGCATCGCGTCGCCGAAGCTCACCGTGAGGTCCTCCCGTTGCTGCCGCTCGAACTGAATCATCATCATCGGACCGTAAGCGTCGTATCCGAATCGTCCGAGGATCACGATCGAAAGCGCCAATGCAATTCCGAGCGAAGAAAGAGCCGTGCGCCCGGGGCGGCGCCAGATCTCGCGAAAGACCATCAAGGTCGTCTGGTTCAACCAGCGCGTGAGGCCCCAGCGCTCAATCGCTGCGGTCGTGTATTTGGCCGGCGCCGGCGGTCGCATCGCCGCCGCAGGAGGGAGGATCACCGCAGCGCGAACGGCGAGCGAGGCTCCCAGGGCACCGGCCAGAAGGCTGAACATGATCGCGTTCACGCTGACGGCCAAGTCGACGCGCTGCGGCATCTGGGGAAGACGAAAGAACTCCGCGTACATCGCGAGCATACCCTTCCCGAGCCAGACGCCGAGGCCGAGACCGATCAGCGCGCCGAAGCTGACGATCAGGGCCACCATCTTGAAGTAGTGCAGGGCGATGGTCGGGTTGCCGTAGCCCATGGCCTTCAGCACGGCGATCTGAGGACGCTGCAAGGCCACGAGGCGGCTGAACACGACGTTCAAGAGGAAGGCCGCCACGCCGAGAAATACCCCCGGCAGAAAGATGACCAGCGTTTCGATCCCTTGGATTTCGCTCGTCAGGATCGAATGGGAAAGCTGATGTTCGCGCGCGTAGGAGCCGAGCCCACCGTAGGGTTTGAGCAAGCGATCGATCGCGCTCAGCACCGCATCTTCGTTGGCGCCCGGTTCGAGCTTCACCGCCAGGTCGTTGAACGCTCCCTCCATTTGATAGGCCGCGGCGATCGCATCCTCGAGCATCCATAGCGGTGTAAATCGCTCGTCATCGGGCATCAGCAGGCCCGTGTCGACCGCAAACACGTACTCCGGGGATAGCGCGTGCCCGACGACCAAAAGCTTGCGCAGCTTCCCGTTGATTACGGCGGAGAGCTCGTCGCCGGGCGACAGACCGTGGGCCACCGCAAAAGGCTCATTGACCAACACCTCGTCGTAGCGTCCCGGTTCGAGGTTGCGCCCAGCGCGAAGAACCAAGCCGTTGAGCGGCGCTTTGCCGGTGGGCGGGACGGAAATGAGGTCACCTCGTGCAGGCGAAATCAGATCGTCCATCGGCAAACGGACCTGCTCGACGATCCGAGGATAGGCGTTGGCTACACCCGGGAGCTCCGCAACTTGTCTGGCAAC
This sequence comes from uncultured delta proteobacterium, assembly GCA_963712235.1. Taxonomy (GTDB): domain Bacteria; phylum Myxococcota_A; class Polyangia; order Polyangiales; family Houyiibacteriaceae; genus SG8-38. The sequence continues at coordinate 20,385 of CAVQHC010000001.1, read as the reverse complement.
CGACCTCGGCGCCCGCTCCAAGTGCGCGAACACGTCGGCGAACCGGTTCGTTTCGTAGTAGAGGTCCCGAGACTGATAGAGTGCGCGCCAGGCGCTTTGAAGCGCGATGTAGCAGGCGACACCGGAGGCAACTACGACGGCGATGGTCAGCGCCTGCCCGCGCAGCCGGACCACCTCGCGAAAAAGCTTGCGATCGAGGGCCTTCACCGCCTGGCTACCGTGCCTTCCCCGAGGCGTCCGCGCCAGTGCTGCGGATGGGATCGATCAGCGATTCATCTGGCCTACTTACCGTACGAACCACCCATGTGGTCGTACGGGTCTTCCCCTTTGCCGAGGGCGTCCTCGTAGCCGATCTTGTCGATGACCTGCTCGAGCCCTTCGACCACGTAGGCGAGAAAATCGCGACTCGACAGGATGCCCACGGGCACACCATCTTCGGTGACCGGCAGGTGCCGAACGCCCATTGCCGACTGCAGCTCCGCGCATTTACGGACATGCGTGTTCACGTCCACGTCGACGACCGCCGCGGTCGAGATCTCGGAGACTTTCGTTGTCGCCGGGTCTTTCCCTTCCGCCACAACCCGAGTCACTACGTCACGCTCGGAGACGATTCCTTTCATCGCTCCACCTTCGATCACCAGCACCGCGCCAACTTGATTCTGAGCCATCAGCCGCGCCGCGTCCGCGACGCTGTCAGTGGGCTTCACCGTGATCATCTCGGTTTTCATCAAAGAGCGAATAATCGCCATCGCTAGGCCTCCTGTTCGTGCAGGCAAAGCCTACCTCAGCTCCGGACGATCGGCATCTGATGCGCTGCAAAAAACTGTGATGGCGCTATAGGTCATTGAGCGCGTCGACCACGGCGAAGAGGTCGCCAATGTCGTAGAAGTCGTCCGCGACCGAGGTCGAGCTTCCGCTACTGCCTGCGCTCGAGAGCAGTGCGCCGAGCGCCAGCAGGCCGACGAAGCGCATTTCGCTCACGAGACCCTCACAGACCCGGCGCGCACGAGCCGGCCGGGCCGCGCTCCCGTGAGCTTCCCGCCCCTTGCGATCACCTCGCCATTCACGAGGGTTGCGATGTAGCCCCGAGCACGTTGCATCAGACGCTGGCCGCCGGCTGGGAGGTCTTTGAGCATGGTGGGTGGGAGGAGCTCGAGCTTGTCGAAGTCGATGATGTTGACGTCGGCGCGCAGGCCCGGAGCGAGCCGCCCGCGATCGCGGAGCCCGAGGAAACGAGCCGTGTCATGAGCCTGCATTTGAATGACCCGTTCGAGTGGAATCCGGCCGTGGTCACGGTCTCGCGCCCAGTGCGTCATCAGAAAGGTAGTGAAGCTGGCGTCACAGATGGTGCCCACGTGCGCCCCGCCGTCGCTCAAACCGGGAAGCGCGAGAGGGTGGGTGAGCATTTCGTGAACGGCGTCGAGGTTCATCCCCGTGTAGTTGTAGACCGGGAAGTACAGCAGCGCTTTCCCGTCCTGCTCGAGCATGGCGTCGTAGATCAGGCTCAGCACCGGTTCGCCGCGGCGCATCGCAGCCGCGCCAAAGCTGTCGGTCGGCACGGGCTCATAGTTGGGTTTTTCGCCGAGCCGGAAAAGTCGCATCGCAACCATGTCGAGGTTCGACAAAAAGTAGTCGGCAAGGGGTGGAAGCATGCTTCCGTCACCGGCGACGGGGTCGCTTTTCTCCGCGATCATGCGCGCCTTGAGCGCCGGGTCTTGCATGGCCGCCACGCGCTCGGCGAGCGGCAGCTCGCTGATTGCCTTGTAGCTCGGGAAGCCCATGAACGGATGGAACGTCGCTTGAAGCCCCAACATGACGCCGATGCCGCGGGCGCCAACCTGACAGCGTACCTCGAAGCCCTTTTCGTTGGCCTTCGAAGCGCGGTCGAGGATCCATTTCCACTGTTCTGGGCTGTGGTCGCGCTGCATCGTCGACACGCTCATCGGACGTCCGCCGGCAGCGCGGAGCATCTGTTCGAGCACAGCCCATTCGGCATCGAAGTGATCGTCGCCGTGCAAGACGTTGAAGTCACTCACTGCTTGGAGCACCCCGTGACTCAGCCCCTGGAATGCGTCCGCGATTCCGGCCAGCTCTTTGCCATCGGCTTCCGACGCTGGCGTCCAATCTCCGACCGCGCTCCGGTGATTGTCGCTTCGACCCGTGCTGAAACCAATTGCGCCGGCTTCGAGGGATTCACGAAGCAGTCGGCGCATCTCCGCGATGTCGTTCGCGGTCGCGGGCTCGTCGTGTACGGCTCGCTGACCCATCACGTACACCCGCAGCGCGTCGTGTGGGACGTGCGCGAGGAAGTCGATGGTGTGCGGCATCCGGTCGAGCACCTCCATGTATTCGGGAAAGCTCTCCCAGCCCCAGCTGATCCCTTCGGCCAAAGCCGTGCCCGGGATGTCTTCGACGCCCTCCATCAGCTCGACCAGCTTGGCGTGGTCGGTCGGTCGCACAGGTGCGAATCCAACCCCGCAGCTGCCCATCGCGCAGGTGGTCACCCCGTGGATCGACGATGGAGCAAGCTCTTCATCCCAACTGATTTGCCCGTCGTAGTGCGTATGCATGTCGACGAAACCGGGCGCTACGATCGCCCCGTCCGCGTCGATGGTCTCGGCTGCGCCTCCGTCGCACTTCCCGATGTCGACGATCTTGCCGTCCTTGATGCCGAGGTCGGCGGTGTAGCGGTCCTCGCCAGTTCCGTCCACGAGCGTTCCGCCCACGATTTTCACGTCATACATGCAGAATCTCCATGCTCAGAGCAGCTGCGCACTATATCGCACGACCCTCGAGATTGCAGCAGGCAGCAATGCGAGTGCGATCGTCGCCTCGGGACTCGGGGGCAGAGCTTCCTACAGGGTTTGGCTGCATTCGTACAGGTTGGTGTTTCACCGCGGTCTGTGGCACGGATACGGCCATGGACTTGAGTTTCACCGACGAAGAAGAGACGTTTCGGCAGGAAGTTCGCGACTGGATTCCAAGCGCGATGCCCGAAGACATGCTCGCAACCGCGAGAGGGGCCGGGGACTTCACGCCGGAGGATTCCGCCACCTGGCACAAGATTCTCTACGAGAAGGGTTGGGTTGCCCCGCACTGGCCTCGCGGAAGTGGGCGGGCCCGGCTGGGATGCTGCGCGGCGTTTCATCTTTGCCGAGGAGATGGAGCTTGCCGGCGCCCCGCCGCTTTCGGTTTTCGGTTTGGGGATGGTCGGGCCGCTCATCATAAGCTACGGGACCGACGCACAAAAAAAGCGCTTCCTTCCGAAGATCCTCAGCGCCGAGGAGTTCTGGTGCCAGGGTTATTCCGAGCCGGGGTCGGGAAGCGACCTCGCGTCGCTGCGTACCACGGCGGAAGACGCCGGCGACCATTTCATCGTCAACGGTCAAAAGACTTGGACCTCGTTCGCGCAGTACGCCGACTGGATTTTCTGCCTCGTGCGAACCGATCCGTCCGTGAAAAAGCAGGCGGGTATCACGTTTCTTCTGATCGATTTGAAGAGCCCGGGTATCGAGGTGAAGCCCATGATGACGCTCGGCCACACGCCGGCGTTCTGCGACACTTTCTTCGACAACGTGAAAGTCCCCAAAGAGAACGTAGTTGGCGCAATCAACCAGGGCTGGACGATGGCCAAGGCGCTACTCGGCCACGAGCGGACGCTCTTGGCGATGATCGGACCGTCGCGAAACGTCCTACAAAAGCTCAAGCGCATCGCAGCCCACAAGACGGTCAACGGGCGTCCAATGCTCGAGGACCCGGTCTGGCGCGCTCGCATTGCACGCCTCGAAATGCGTTTCCGCGCGCACCTCATGGTGAGCTACCGGGCGCTCGCCGATCAGCAGAAAGGCAAGATGCCGGGCCCCGAGTCTTCGATCTTGAAGCTGGTAGGGACCAAGCTCATCCAAGAGCTCACCGAGCTCGCCATGGAGGTCATGGGGGAGAGCTCGCTGACTTGGTACAACGAAGGCGTCTGCCTCCCCGTCGAGGAATCGATCGGGCCTTACTTCTGCTACGAGCGCGCCGCCACAATCTATGGCGGCTCCAACGAAATTCAACGAAACGTCATCGCCAAGATGATCCTCCAGTTGCCCCGCAGCTGACCGGCGAACCCAACCCAGGAGCAATTCCACGATGGACTTTGAGCTCGACCCAGATCAACAAATGCTCGCCAAGACGGTGGCCAACTTTGCGAAGAACGAGTCGCCTGTCGCGCGTTTTCGGATGCTGCGCGACGACGAGATCGGCTACGACCCCGCCGTCTGGCAGAAGATGGGAGAGTTGGGCTGGCTCGGCATTCCCTTTTCCGAATCGCTTGGCGGCTTTGGCGGCGGATTCGTCGAGTGCGCCATCGTCTTGGAAAACCTGGCCAGCACGCTGGTGCCCGAGCCCTATCTGGCGTCGGTCGTGCTGGGCGGGATGACCCTGGCGCGGGCCGGAAACGCGGCGCAGCACGAGGCCTATCTCACGCCGATGATCGAAGGCGAGACGAGCTTGGCGCTCGCTTGTTCGGAGGCGCAAAGCCGCTACGACGTCGGCGCGGTGGAGACGACCGCCGCGCCGGATGCCGCCGGATATCGAATTTCAGGCGAGAAGGTCTGGGTTCTGAACGGGCACCACGCCGACCAGCTGATCGTGTCGGCGAAAGCCCCAGGAGGGGTGTCGCTCTTCGTCGTGCCGCGGGACGCGGCCGGCGTGAGTGTGAGGGTCGCGAAGACGATCGATGGGCACAAGGCCGCGTTCATCCGATTCGAAGACGTAGCCGTCGGCGAGGACGCGCGCCTCGGAGAGGAAGGCAGCGGGACGGCAGTTCTCGATCGGACGATGGACTTCGCAGCCGCCGCGGCGGTTGCAGAGGGCGTCGGGATCGCGAGCACGATGCTTCAAATGACGGTGGACTACCTCGGGACGCGCGAGCAGTTCGGCGTCAAGATCGGCTCGTTTCAGGCGCTGCGACACCGGGCGGTCGACATGTACGCGGAAACCGAGCTTCTTCGCTCGATTTCGATGGCCGCGATGGTCCGGGCCGACGAAGATGACGCGAGCGTCCGCCGCGGCGACATCTCTGCGGCGAAATACCAGCTCGCAACCGGGGGGATTTGGGTCGCACAGCAGTCGCTACAGCTTCATGGCGGCATCGGCGTCACCGACGAGCACGACATCGGACTCTACTTCAAGCGCATGTACGCTTTGAACGCGCTCTTTGGGGACCAAGAGCACCACGTCGCGCGCTTTGCCAGCGATCCGGCCTTCGCGGAAGCTGCTGTTTGACGCGATGGCAATCGACGCGGAGCCGCTTTAGAGTTGCCTGATGGCCGACATCGATTGGACCGACCTCGAGGCGATCAAGCGCCTCAAGTACACGTACCAGCGCTGCCTCGACACGAAGCGTTGGGACGAGCTCCGCGATTGCTTCACCGAGGATGCCCGAGCGGCCTACAGTAGCGGCAAGTTTTCCTTCGACGGCCGCGACGCGATCATGAAGTTTCTCGAGGGCGCCATGGGGGCCGACAGCTTCCACTCGAGCCACGTGGTCAGCCAACCCGAGATCGACTTCATCGACGAACGGCGCGCGACCGGTCGCTGGTGCCTTCAGGATTACGTCATCGACACTCGCTTCGACATGAGCATCCGCGGCGCCGCGTTCTACGAGGACGAGTACCGCAAGGGCGACGACGGCGTCTGGCGAATCTCCAGAACTGGTTACGAGCGCACCTACGAAGAGATGATACCGCGAAAGTCGATCGAAGGGCTGACCCTGACCGAGAGCCGCTGGCAAGGGAAGGGCGGCTCGAAGAGCTGAGATCAGGTGTCGTCGCCGCAGTCGATCGACATCTCGGCCGGCGCACTGGCATCCAGCGCGGCGATGCACGCGCCATAGTCCGGGGCAGGTCGAGGCACAGCTGGCGTACACGAGTTGGAAGCGCAGGGCGTCAGGCAGAGACCGCGACTACACCAGGCGAGGTCGCCGTAACAGCTCGGACATTCGGTCGAAAGACCCGTCACCGCTCGGTCGACGCAGGCATCGACACATGCTTTGAAGGCAGACTCGACGGCTACCTCATCGCTGCATGTCGACAGGCCCCGCAACTGCCGCAATCTGACGAGCTTTCGTTGGCTGGAGCGACTGACAAGGCGATCCACGTCACCCGTGTTGTCACAGGCGCCCATCGGAGGAGTGCCGCCTGAGCCGCCGGTGTCCGACGTCCCGCCCGTGCCTGCCACCTCCCGATACCTCCGCTGCGCCGCCGGCCCCAACGTTCCAGCGGTGCCACCCGTGCCGCCCGTGCCCACGTTGCCACCCGTCCCGCCGCTGCCGCCCGCTGCCACCGCCCTCCGCTGCACCCGTGCCGCCGCTGCCGACCGACCCTCCGCTGCCACCGCCTCCGCCCGTCGATGGGGGTGGAACGTAGTCGTCGCCGCAGCCGCTAGCGACCATCGCTGCGAGGAGGAGCAGGTGAAATCGAGACCTCATGGCGGCCTAGTCGTTGACGGTGATCTTCACCATCTGGACCGGCGTGACGGGCCGGTCACCGGGGCCGGTTCGGGTGGACTCGATCTTTTCGATGATGTCCATGCCGCTCGTCACTTTGCCGAATACCGGGTGCTTCGAGGGACCGGGGGTGAACCAGTCGAGGTAAGCGTTGTGGACCGTGTTGATGAAGAACTGACACCCGCCGCTGTTCGGACGGCCGGTGTTGGCCATCGACAGTGTGCCTGGCTCGTTGGAAATTTTCGCGTTGTCCGGATGCTCGTCCTCGATGGTTCCGTTCGGGCTTTCGCCCGTGCCGGCCCGGGGGCTGTTCGGGTCGCGGCTGTGCGGGCAGCCGAACTGAATCATGAATCCGTTGATGACGCGGTGGAAGTGAAGCCCGTCGTAGAAGCCGCTCTTGGCGAGCTCGATGAAGTTGCCCGCCGTCTTGGGCATGAGGTCGGCGAAGATCTCGATTTCAACGTTGCCGAGCGAAGTTTCGAGGGTTGCGGTCGGGTTGGCCATGGCGAAGGCCTATCAGCTTTCTCTCGCGGATGCCAGCCCGGCCGTGTTCCGGCTTGGCCCGAGCCCGCGCGTGTCCTAGGTCCGAAGTATGGAGAAGCTCGCCAACGATCTTTGGGCCGAGGCCGCGCCTCAGTCGTTTTTCGGTCTGCACCTAGGGACTCGGATGACCGTCGTGCGTCTTCGCGACGGCAGCATTGCTCGTCCATTCACCCATCGCGATGACAGCCGAGCTTGAAGGCCGAAGTTGACGCGATCGGTCCGGTCCGGCACATCGTCGCCCCCAATTGCTACCATCACCTCTACGCCGGCGAATGGAAGGACGCCTACTCCGGTGGCTCTGCTCCACGGGGCGATGGGCCTCGAGAAGCGACGAAAGGACCTGGCGAATCGATTTGGAGCTGAGCGGCGAAACCCACCCCGAGTGGCAGGGACGACCTCGCGACCGTCGTCGCTCGACGGCACGATGCTGAACGAAACGGTGTTCTTTCACCGGCCGTCGCGCTCGCTGATCGTCGCGGACGTCATCGAGAACTTCGAGACGTCGGCCCACTGGCCGACCCGAGCGTACCTCAAGTTGGGCGGCATTCACGGAAAGCCGGGCCTCAGTCTTCCCCTGCGTCTGGTCTTCCGAGACAAAAAGCGCGCACGGCGCTCCATCGACGAGGTCTTGAGCTGGGACTTCGACCGAATCGTGCTCGCGCACGGCGACATCATCGAGAGCGGCGGACGCGACACGCTGAAGAACGCCTACACCTGGTTGAAAGGCTGAGCGTGTCGCTCAGATCGCGTTGCACACCGCGAGCAGCTCGCGATGCGGCGCTTCGAAGCCCAGCTGAGGCTGAGATTCGATTCCGCACGGTCCAGCCCCGCAGCGAACTGGCAGCAGACGGCCGTATCGAGATCGCCATCAGTCACGGCGCGGTTGATGGCTTCACGACTTTGGTCGATCAGCACCTGGATCTGGCGAATGTCCTGCATTGCAGACTCCGCGGCACGCGTCCGCGACTTCGGCCGCGTTCCGCGCGCGAACGCCCGCCGCACAGACTGCGTCCCGGACGAGCAGGTCATTCCGAACGGGCTTGTAGCGGCTGATGCCTCCGATGACGTCGGCCACGTCCGGGTCCTCGAGATTGAGCGCCTTGCCGGAAACGCGTCGCACCGGTGAGCTCGCCGTGTAGATGCCACCGCGAGGCCCGACGCTCGTCACGGCGATGGATTCTTCGCGCCCTTCTGTGAACGAGCGAAGCTCGCCGGTGTCTCGATCGAGCAGACCGACCCCGACCTTCAACATGATGGTCGTTTCGCCGATCAGGTATCCACCGCCAACGCTGACCGCAACACCGTTGGCGGTGATCGTCGGCGTGAGGGCATTGAACTCAATTTCGATCCGCGGATCCCCGGCGAAGCCATCTAGCGCGCCGGCCCAATCCAAGCGTGCGCTGTCACCGAGGTCGATCAACTTGAAGATGTCGTTGCGAGTGACCGCGTAAAGCTCGGCGTTGTCCGGCGAAATCGCAATGGACGCGGCCACAGCGTCGCCAAGGTCGTAGCGCCAGAGCTCTTGGAGCTCTGTGTCGAAGGCGATGACGTTTCCGACGTTGTCCGACACGTAGATCCGGCTGCCATCTTCGCTGATCGAAGGCGTCGAACCGGTCCCTCCGATGAACTCGGCCGCGTTGAGCATTCGGAACGCGAGCGCGCCGTTGCCATCATCGGTCAGCTCGAACGAGTAGATCGCGCCGAACTCCGAAAGGCCGTCCAGGGTGCCGTCGGCTTCGTCGGGTGCCGTCGCGGCGACGACGATCAGACCCGTGTTGGGGTCGATCGCAAAGAAGTTGGTGACAACGGACCCGCCACCAAAGATGACGTCGACGATCAGCGAGAAGAAGCTCAGCCCGCTCGGAGTCGTGCCGAAGATCGCGTCGGTGAGGTCATTGCTGGCGTCGATGACGAACTGAGGAAGCATCGGGACCTCGCTCACGGCCGGTGAGCCCGGAACTTGTGCCATCGAAGGGATTTGCTCGCCGGTCAGCCGGTCGAACGCCAGCAACACACCGTCCAAGGTGAGGCCTACCAACGAGTCGGTTTGTGGATGGTAGTTGAACCCGAAGGAGTGGGTGGTCGAGCGCTGGCCAGGTACCGGTTCGGGCGCGTCGAGTCCCGTATCCACCCGCCAGATCTCGGTGCCGTCGGGCCTGAGGGCCATCGCTTCGGTGTAGGTCATGTGATAAATGATCTGATTCCCGGCCTCGTCGGGGTCGTTCAAGATCAGAATCGCCCCGCTTCCCGCGTTGCTCTCATTGCCCTCGATCGCCCAGTTGCGCGCACCGGTTTCCGCATCGAGTGACACGAGCGAGACGTTCTCCTGGGGGAACAATGGGCTGAAGTAAAGGTTGCCCTGGTTGTCATAGGTCGGCCCTTCGGGCACGAAGAAGCTCGTCTCCGAAACCCAATCGAGCTCGAGCTGCGGCGCGACCGCAACCCAGACATTATCGGTGTTGTTGGGCCCAACGTGCATGGTGTGAAACGCGTTGGGCTGCGGGATGATTTCGTAGTCGTAGTTGCCGACCGTTCGGGCGCCCGCCGGCGCCCAGTCGGTTACGCCTGCGGGGATCTGCTGCTGGCTGGCCGAAGTGGAATCGGACGAGCAGCCGGCAGAGACGAGCGAGATGAGCGTCGATGCCAGAGTAAGAAGTCTTGCTGACCGGGCGTGAGATGGAGCAAGCATTTCCAATCCTTCGGCCCCTGATAGCAGAAGCAGACGAAAAAGCCGACCCTCCAAAGAGGGCCGGCCCGTCCGTGCTCAGCGGTTCCGTGGTGCTAGTTGACGTTCGCGCCGATTTCGCCGGTCCAGATGGCCCGGATTGCCCCGACGACTAGCGTGACTCCGTCGAACTCGAGAGCGAGTACTCCGTCGTTGAACGAGCCCTCAATCACGAGGAAGTGGGACTTGCCGTTCAGGATGACTTCGATTTCGCCCTGTAGCGCACCGGCCGCATCGGCCTCCGCATCGAGCGCGTAGTCCAGGAAGTTCGCGTTGTTGTCGAGGAAGCAGCGGCCATCGCCCGTGATCTCGCCGTTGTCGATCACGAGTGCGATGGCACCGGAGCAGTCGTCTTCGGTCGGCGCCTCATTGGAGTTCAAGTCGTCGATCACGATGTGGATCGAGATCTGCCCTTCGGTTTCGACGGGCCCGACGACCTCTTCTTCACAGACACTGCTGCAGCCATCGCCGTCCTCTTCGTTGCCGTCGTCGCACTGTTCGTCCGCATCGAGGAAGCCGTCGCCGCAGAAGGCCTCGGGGTCCGGAGCCGGCTCGCCGCCTTGGCCACCTTCCCCCTTGCCGCCTTCGCCGCCGTCGACGCCTGCAGTCCCGCCCTCATCCTTGAAGCCCGCGTCCTCGTTGCCAGCATCGCCGCAAGCCACGGCAAGCATGGAAATCAAGATAAGGGCAAGTGTGTTTAGTCTATTCTTAGTCATTTGGTCTTCTCCTCATTTGGTCGGATTGGTCTAGTTGGACCTTGGGGGCCTGTGAGCCCCGCGGGTCCCAGCGGAGCAACTCCGCCTTTCAACTAGCCCTACGCCGGCGACTTGCGGTTGGATTAACGACGAGGCGATTTTTCTAGAGACCCTGGCGCGAATACCGCCTTGCAGGATATAAGTGCCCATGGATCTGAAAGTCGGTCTTCTTGGAGGGGGTTCTTGGGGGACAACCGTTGCCGCGCTCGTCGCCAGAAATGCGCCGGTCACCCTTTGGGCTCGCAACCAGGCGACCGTCGACGAAATCAATACCCAGCATTCGAACAGCAAGTACCTGCCGGACGCCGCTCTTCCCGAACGCTTGGTGGCGACCGCCGAGCTTCATGAAGCCATCGCGCCCGCCGACCTCGTCGTCATGGGCATTCCCTCTCAGAACTTCCGCGGCGTCCTCGAACAGGTGAAAGCGCACATCCGCCCCTGGGTCCCGGTCGTCAGCCTCACCAAAGGGCTCGAGCTTTCGACGCGAATGCGCATGACCGAGATCATCAACGAAGTCTTGCCGGGGCATCCATCCGGTGTGCTCACCGGTCCCAACCTCGCCCGCGAGATCATGTCAGGCTACGCGGCCGCCAGCGTCATTGCCATGGAAGACCAAATCATCGTCAAAGAGCTTCAAAAGGTCTTTCACAGCGGTCTGTTTCGCGTCTACACCAACCACGACGTCATCGGCTGCGAGCTAGGTGGCGTCCTCAAGAACATCATCGCGATTGCAGCCGGCATGGGCGACGGGCAGGGCGCCGGCGTCAACACGCGCTCGGCGGTAATCACCCGCGGCTTGGCCGAGATCACCCGCCTCGGCGTCGCGATGGGCGGAGAGCCACAGACCTTTGCGGGGCTTGCGGGTATGGGAGACCTGGTCGCAACCTGCACGAGCCCGCAGAGCCGCAATCGCACCGTCGGCTTCGAGCTCGGTAAAGGGCGGACGATTCAAGAAATCACCGATGAGATGTTCATGGTCGCCGAAGGCGTCAAGAGTGCGCCCGCGGTGATCGCCTTGGCCGACGAGTACGGAGTTGAGATGCCGATCGCGCGCGAGGTCTACGAGACGGTTCAAAAACAAAGCGACGCGCGAAAAGCGTTTCGAGGTCTTCTGCGAAGCACCGCGGGCGCGGAATCGGACCCGGGTTAGTTCACTCCGCGATCCCGGTCGCCCCAGTACTGCTTCCGGAGCGCCTTTTTGTCGGGCTTGCCCAGGGGTGAAAGGGGCAGGGACGCGACGAAGTCGACGGACTTGGGTGACTGGACCGAGCCTTTGGCCTCCTTGACCGCCGCCTTGAGCTCTGCGGCCAGCGCATCGCTTCCTGCCTGGCCCGGCCTCAGGACCACCAGCGCCTTGACGGACTCGCCCCACTTGTCGTCAGGCACGCCGACGACCGCGACCTGACCCACGGCCGGATGGGCTGCGATCACGTCTTCGATTTCGCGCGGGAAGACATTGAAGCCGCCGGTGACGATCATGTCTTTTTTGCGGTCTACGATGTACAGGAACCCGTCTTCGTCGTACCGGCCGACATCGCCGGTATGGAGCCAGCCGCCGGCAAAGGCTTCCGCCGTTTGCTCGGGCATCTTGTTGTAGCCTTCCATGACGAATGGCGCGCGCACGCAGATTTCACCGGACTCGCCTTCGAGCGCCGGCTGGTTGTTGGCGTCGAGAAGCGCAATGTGTACCCAGGGGCTAGGACGGCCGCAGGAAGACAGCCGCTCGGGCTTGGATAAATCGTGCTCTGCCTTCTTCAGGTGCGTAATCGCCATCGGCGCTTCGGACTGACCGAAGCACTGAAAAAAGATTGGGCCCCATTTCTCCAGCCCCTCTTTGAGGCGAGCGGCGCTCATGGGGGCGGCGCCATAGAACAGCGTCTCCATGCTCGACAGGTCTGCCGTCGTGGCACGCGGATGATCGAGCAGCGGATAGATCATGGCCGGCACCAGAAACGTCGACGTGATTTTGTGCTTCTCAATCGCGTCGAAATACAGATCCGGCGTGAACCCTGGCAAGACCACGAAGGCGCCGCCCGACTGAAGCGTCGGTACGACAAATGCTGCGGCCGCATGCGATAGCGGTGTGGCGATGAGAAACCGCATCTCTTCAGGCCATTCCCATTCGGCCATCTGCACGATCGTCATGTACGCCGCTGCGCGATAGGGCTGACGGACACCCTTGGGCCTTCCCGTCGTGCCTCCGGTGTAGACGATGGTGTTTAGGTCGTTCGGGCGGATGTCCGGAGCGACCAGCGGCTCTGCTTCGAATCGCTTGGCGATTTCGGTGAGGTCTTCGCCAACTTCGGTGGGGCCGAGCGCGAGAAGGTTCTTGAGCCCCGGCACGCGTTCTTTGAGCTCCGCGGCACGCTGCTGAAACAGCGAGGGATCGAACACCAAGGTATCGACCTCTGCGTCTTCGAGAACATAGGCGTGGTCGTCGAGCGACCCCATCGGATGAAGCGGCGTGTAGACGACCCCAACGGCCATGTTCGCGAAGATCTGGTAGAGCACTTCAGCGCGATTGGCGGAGATCAGGGCAACCCGAGCGCCTTGCCGAACGCCTTTCGACTGCAGCGCCTGCGCGAAGCGGCTCGTCTTCTCTCGAACCTGTCTATAGGTGACGACCTCGTCTCCCAAGAACACGAACGGCCGCTCGTCATAGCGTTTCAGCCCATTCATGATCAGATGAGGAAGCAGCGGCATGTCGAAGAGAAGCTCGTTGGTCATCGTCGGGTCTCCGGGTGCAATTCGAAGAAGGACCGTAGTCGTTCGCGCTCAGCTTGTCGATGGCGACTCGGCTCCCATGTTCGTGCTAGTCCTAGCTATGTCCAGGAGAATGGGAGATGCAGCGTAGCGAGGATTCCGTGGTGGTGTTGGGCGGCGCCGCCGGCGCCTGGGGCGACAGCTCTTTTGCGTTGCCCCAGCTTCTCGACGCGGAACGCTGCGACTACATCTTCCTCGAAGCGCTCGCCGAGATCACGATGGCGATCCTGACCCGCGCGCGGCAGAGCGACCCCGCACTTGGCTACGCCACCGACATCATTTCGATGATCGGCCGAGATCTGCCGCGCATTGCCAAGCAGGGCGTGCGGGTCGTCACCAATGCTGGCGGCGTCCATCCGAGGGCGGCGGCCGATCTGCTTCGGGCCATGGCCGCTGAAGCGGGTGTTGCCATCCGCATCGCCTGGGTCGAAGGGGACAGCTTGATCGGCCGGCTCGATGAGCTCTCTGATTTGGACCTCGCCGAGATGAGTGGCGGCGAGCCGCTCGTCACCGCGCCTCTCAGCTTCAATGCCTATCTTGGCGCACGACCCATCGCTGCGGCGCTCGACGCCGGCGCGGAGCTGGTCATCACGGGTCGATGCGTCGACTCGGCGCTCGCGCTCGGGCCGCTTCTGCATGAGTTCGGCTGGGGCCTCGAGGACCTCGACGCCCTCTCTCAGGGAAGCCTAGCGGGTCATCTTCTCGAGTGTGGGCCGCAGTCGACCGGAGGCCTGCTGACCGATTGGCGAGACATCGCGTCCTGGCACGACATCGGATACCCGATCGCCGAATGCCGACGGGATGGTTCGTTCGTCCTCACCAAAGCCGAGGGGACCGGCGGCTTGGTCGACGTCCGCAGCGCGGCCGAGCAGCTGCTCTACGAGATCGGAGACCCCGGAGCGTACCTGCTGCCCGATGTCACCTGCGACTGGCGACAGGTCGAGCTGACCCAAGTCGGAGTCGATCGGGTCGAGGTGAAAGGCGCGATTGGAAGGCCTCCGCCGGCGACACTCAAAGCCTGCGCGCAGGTCGTGGATGGATTCAAGATCACTGCGCTCCTGATGATTGGAGGCCGCGAGGCCGCGGCCAAAGCGTCTCGGTTGGGTCGTGAGTTCAACAAACGCGCGGAACGGCTTCTCGAGCGAGATGGATATCCGCCCCTTCGCAACGTCGACGTCGAGATTCTCGGCGCCGAGAGCACCTACGGACCCCACGCGCGAACCGCACACAGCCGGGAGGTCGTGATCAAGATCTCGATGCATCACGACGAGAGGCTCGCACTGGCTGCAATCGTGCGTGAGCTCGGCTCGTTTGCCATGGCCGTCACGGGGCTCACCGCCGGGGGGAGGGGGCTCCCCAAACCGACTCCGCTCATCGAGTTGCGGAGCTACCAGATCCCGCGGGATCGCTTTGCTCCCACGATCTACGTCGACGGTGACCCGATTCCGTACCGGGAGCCGACCACTGCGACGCCCGTCGCGCGTCCTGCCGATTCAGCGCGCGACTACGAGCCGTTTCTCGCCGACGAGCTCGTCGAGCTTCCGCTCATCGCCATCGCTCACGCGCGAAGCGGTGACAAGGGGCCCGACGCCAACATCGGAGTCCGGGCGCGCCATCCGGACTTTCTGCCCCTGCTTGGCGACCAGCTGACGACCACGGCAGTCGCAGACTGGTTTGCCCATCGAATACGAGGTCGCGTCGAGCGCTACGAGCTTCCAGGCATCGATGCTTTGAACTTCGTACTCCGGGACGCGCTCGGCGGAGGCGGGGTTTCATCGCTGCGCTTCGATCCACAGGGCAAGGCGTACGCCCAACAGCTGCTCGATCGCCCCATACAGGTTCCGAAGGCTTGGCTCCGGCACGAAGCGCTCGCTTCCGTTCCTGAGGTCGAGGCGATGCGGGTCGTCAATACGGCCAGCACCAGTCGCTGACCTCGGGCAGGTCGACGCCGTGCCGGTGGGCGTATGCACGACATTCGATCTGTCGGTCGCGAAGGGCGTCTTTCACGTGCGCACCGGCCACCTGCAGCTCTGGTACGCGGTTGATGACGTCAATCGCGAGGCTGAAGCGGTCGATCTCGTTGTCCATCGCGAGCTCCAGTGGTGTGTTGATGTTGCCTTTTTCCTTATAGCCGCGCACGTGCAGATTTCGGTGATTCGTCCGCCGGTAGGCAAGCCGGTGAATCAGCCACGGATAACCGTGGAAGTTGAAGATCACGGGCTTGTCCTTGGTGAACAGGCTATCGAAGTCGCGGTCGGAGAGGCCGTGCGGGTGCTCGCCCTCGGGCTGCATCTTGAACAGATCGACCACGTTGATGAAACGGATCTTCAGCGCCGGGAAATGCTCGCGGAGAATCGCGGTAGCAGCCAGGGCTTCCTGCGTGGGGATATCGCCGCAGCCGACCATGACCACATCGGGCTCCGAACCCTGGTCGTTGCTGGCCCAGTCCCAGGTGCCGATGCCTTTGGTGCAGTGGTTCACCGCCTCGTCCATATCCATGTACTGCTGATGCTGCTGTTTGTCGCAGACGATGACGTTGATGTTGTTCATGCTTCTGAGGCAGTGGTCCGCCACCGACAATAGCGTATTCACATCCGGCGGGAGGTAGATGCGGGTCACCTCGGGGTTCTTGTTCACGACCACGTCCAAGAAGCCTGGATCCTGATGGGTGAAGCCGTTGTGATCCTGGCGCCACACCGTCGATGTGATCAGCAGATTCAGCGACGAAATCGGCGCCCGCCACGAGATCTCGTTGCAGATGGCGAGCCATTTCGCATGCTGGTTGTACATCGAGTCGATGACGTGCACGAAGGCCTCGTAGGTCGAAAAAAAGCCGTGACGGCCGGTGAGCACATAGCCCTCGAGCCAGCCCTCGAGCGTATGCTCCGAAAGCATTTCCAGGACGCGGCCGTTCGGGGCGAGCTCACCCCCATCCTCGTCCTCCGGTAGGTAATCGGCCAACCAGAGCTTCTTGCTGACTTCGTAAATCGCATCGAGCTTGTTCGAAGTGTTCTCGTCCGGGCCGAACACGCGGAAGCGGTCAGCGTTGCGCTGCATCACGTCGCGCAGCAGTCGTCCCAAGGGTCGTGTGTTCTCCGCGCGTATCTGCGCAGGGCGCTCCACCTTCAGTCCGTACTCGCGAAAGTCCGGCATGCGCAGCGCCTTGCGGAGTAGTCCACCGTTCGCGACGGGGTTGGCGCTCATCCGGCGGCCGCCGACAGGAGCGAGTGCCTTTAGCTCGGGTACCAGACGGCCGGTCTGGTCGAAGAGCTCGTCGGGCCGGTAGCTCTTCAGCCAGCTCTCGAGCTGGGCGAGGCGTTTTGGGTCTTCCCGTACGCCGGTCAGAGGCACCTGGTGCGCGCGCCAGAAGCCCTCGACCCGATGGCCGTTCACCTCGGCTGGACCGGTCCAGCCTTTCGGCGTGCGCAGCACGATCATCGGCCAGCGCGCGCGGCTTGCCTTTCCGGCTGCCCGCGCCTTGCCCTGGATGTCGCGAATTTCGGCGAGACAGCGTTCCAGCGTTGCTGCCATCCTCGGGTGCATGTCGGCCGGGTCATCGCCTTCCACGAAATGCGGCGTCCAGCCATAGCCACGGAAGAGTTGTTCGAGCTCCTCGTGCGACACGCGCGCGAGGATCGTGGGGTTGTTGATCTTGTAGCCGTTCAAATGAAGGATGGGCAGCACTGCGCCATCGGTGACAGGGCTCAGGAATTTGTTCGAGTGCCAGGCCGTCGCCAGCGGTCCGGTCTCCGACTCACCGTCGCCGATCGCGACGGCCACCAGCAGGTCCGGATTATCGAAGGCGGCGCCAACGGCGTGCGAGAGGCTGTAGCCGAGCTCGCCGCCCTCGTGGATGGAGCCCGGCGTCTCGGGCGTGCAGTGGCTTCCGATACCGCCCGGGAACGAGAACTGCTTGAAGAACTGCCGCATGCCTTCGGCATCCTCGCTCTTCTCCGGGTAGCGCTCCGAGTAGGTGCCCTCGAGGTACACGGGCGCGAGCACGCCGGGCGCACCGTGGCCGGGGCCCGCAAGGAAGATGGCATTCTGATCGTGCTCGCGGATCAGCCGATTGAGGTGCACGTACATGAACGAAAGACCGGGACTCGCGCCCCAGTGCCCGAGTAGCCGCTTCTTGATGTGCTCGGGCCTCAGCGGCTCGCGCAAGAGCGGGTTCGCCTGAAGGTAGATCATGCCGGCCGCAAGGTAGTTGCAGGCCCGCCAATACGCGTCGATGCCGTCGATTTCCTCCGCCGAAAGCACGCGTTCTGCAATGTCGCTCATCGGTAACTCTCCTCGCCTCATCCAACCGGATCGGCGAGTACCCTAGCACTCGCCCGCCGCCGCTGGGCACTAGAGCCGCCTTTGAATTCGCTATGCCCGCGCCGCCGCGATGGACTAGTCTTCCCCATGCGCTCGTTCCTGCTCTCGCTAGCTGTGGTCTTCTTGATGCTCGGCTGCGGGAGCGACGGGGACCCTTCCCCCGAGACGGGCGTTCGCTACGTGGGTCGCTTCGACGACGCCGATCCGAGCGCGGTGCGGTTCTCGTGGTCCGGGAGCGGTTTCGTGGTCCGCTTCCGCGGGACCGGCGCTCGCGCCACCTTGCGCGGAGGCCGCTTCTTTACGGTGGTCATCGATGGTGAGGTCCAGCCCGACCCGCTCGCGGTGTCCGAGAGCGACGCGACCTACGACCTCGCGTCGGACCTTCCGAACGCAGAGCACACCATCGAGGTCTACCGCCGCAACGAAGGCTCGTTCGGACCAACCGTGGTCGGCGGGGTGGCGGTCGACGGTGAGCCGCTCGCGGTGCCTCGGCCGACCCGTCAGATGGAAATCGTGGGCGACTCGTGGAGCACGGGCGTCGGCGTGGACGCTCCCAGCGAATCCTGCGACTTCAGCACCGAGAACCACTACTTGACCTGGGGCGCTGTTGCGGCCCGGGCGGTCGACGCCGAGCTCAGCACCGTGGCGCTGCCGGGCAAGGGCGTAGTCCGCAGCGGCGATGACCGTGTTGACCCACTGCCAGTGTTCTACGACCGCGTGATCGCGACCGAGGCCGGCAGCACCGGGACCATCCGCCCGGTCGATGCGGTGTTCGTCTCGGCTGGCGCCAACGACTTCATCGAAGGTGAGCTCCCCGGTGAGTTCGTGGTCGCCTACGCCTCGCTTCTGGAGCAGATTCGCGTTCAGCACCCCGACGCGGTCATCGCGTGCATTTGGCCCAAGCTCCCCGACGCCGCGGAGACGGAGCGCGTCCGGGCGGCAATCGACGCGGCAATCGCCGCGCGGCTCGCGGCCGGGGACGCCCGGGTCACCGAGGCGGACATCGAGCTCGACGAGCTCGTCGACTTGGCCTGCGACGACGGCCACCCCGGTGTCGAGACCCACGCCTTGATGGCCGAGAACACGATCGCGTTCCTCATGGCCGAGCTCGGCTGGTCGAAATGAGACGTGGGCGCAGCTCTCGCGCCGACGAGCTTCAGCGTGCTCTCTACTTCCGTTTTGGCCGCGGTGAGAGTGGACTACGTGGTGCGACAGCTCCGCCCTAGCCCTCGACTCCCAGAGTTTGATACGCGGAAGCCGGACAAGCTGGTCGCGGACTCCATTCGGCGCGTGCGTCAACGCCAACTCCGCCATACACGCAAGTGCCCGAAACTCCGGTCGGGCCTTTAGCCCGTCAGTTTGGCCCGCCCCACCGCCCCGACACTATCGCCTAGAGCCACCGATCAGAGTCGAACTGATGACCTACGGTTTACGAAACCCAAGGTGCAGTCAATGCTTTCAAGGGGTTAGGGTGCCTAATGACCAATCGTGTCCGCTAGAACGCATTGAGGAGCTGATCGCAGAGTTGGAGAAGCTCATCCGTCGCTGTCCCGAGTGTCTGAAGTGCCCGACTGAGAAGTGACTCCTGCAGCACCTCGGCTGGCACGTTTCCTTGAGGCGAGGGCCCCGAAGTCTCGAAGTCATGGATGTGGCAAGGCGCGTTGTTTTCGTCTGAACACCGAGATTGTTCCGCCTCTTGCTTGGCAACTTGGGGGCGTCACCGGTCGACCCAAGACGCGTTCCCAGGCTTGGGCTCGCACGCCCTAGGGGGTGAGTCGGTCTCTCACGCCGGCAACACGAGTTCGAATCTCGTTGGGGTCACCAAAAAAATACGAGATCGCGTCGCATGACGCGGTCCCTGTTTTGCCTGTGGCACGCTCGTGTCAGCGAGTACCGCGCATCTACGCTTCTGACATGGTCCCTACGGGCTAAGACGCGGCCCAGTTGGGCCGTGTCGCTGCGACGGAGGTCCACTTTGTGCGGGCGCTTTGGTATCATCTTGCCCTATGAGGCCGGACAAGAAGTTGCTTGCGCTTATTCTGGGTGCAGCCGGCGTGTGGGCCTTTGGAATGTTGGGTTTGTTCCTCGTTGTTCTATCTCGCCTGTCCGACAGCCTGTCCGACACGAACGGTCAGCGATTTTCGGCGCACTCGCTGCGCCCATGGTTTACGGAGTCATCTACATCATCCTCGGAGTCGTTGGTGCCTTTCTCGTGGCGCTCCTGCTGAGCATTTCCGTGGCTGCTCTGAACGAGCTCGGCTTTTTCGCGCCCTGGTCTCGACTGCAAGTGCGGATATGGGCGCTCAACGCGGCGCTAGTCACTACTAGGAGCAAATGCGGTCGGCTACCGTTTTTTCCCAGGGGTTCGTTCAACCATCAGCATGTTTTTCGAGCTCTTTCGCTAGACAGCCAACCGCGGCCCCGCGAGGCGCGGACGACGACGTTGAACTGAATCGGCCGGGAATGCTCGGAGACTCTGGGGTGCGTCGCCTTTGACGTAGGGAAGAAACTGGACTTCGCTGCCATTGGAGAACGAGATGGCACGAGAAGAGGCTACCCGCGAGACCCCGCGCAAGTTGTCGGGGCCCAAAACCGAGAACGCGTTCGTGGAAAGGAATTTTGATATGGATGACAAACGTCAATCAGAGAGAAGTCGAAACGTGAGCAATCCTAGCCCGGTGTCTACGGCGCGGTGAGTCCAGCACTACACGCAGCTGTCCAGGGATTGCCGTCGTCGAAGCTCATCTTGCGGCCCTCCGGAGCTCGTCCCACTCTTCAATGAAAGCGGA